>CAJMQJ010000003.1 GCA_905215525.1 uncultured bacterium | reverse complement strand
CGAGCCGTCGGATGACTTGAAGAAGGGGGAGGCCTCGCGGCCTCCCCCTTTTTTGTATCTCGGGCAATTTGTCTCACATAGTAGCTGTGTTTTATAACCCTCGTTTGTCGCATCTTCTGCGAACGGGCTACAATAACTTAGTCTGTGCGATATGGAGGTGAACATGGCTGAAGCTGGTATCGGCGTTGATATCGTCGAGATTTCCCGCATGAAATCAATTCTTGAAAAGACGCCGTCGTTTGCTCGGCGTGTGTTTACCGAAGAAGAGCGTGCGTATTGCGATGCATCATCGCGTCCCGCTGCTCACTATGCGAGCCGCTTTGCTTCGCGCGAGGCGGTGCTTAAAGCTCTCGGCACGGGTTTTAGTCAAGGCGTGGGTCGCAAGGATGTTTCGGTAACGCGTGATAAACTCGGCAAACCGAAGGCGCTGCTTTCGGGCCGTGCTCTCGAGATCGCTCAAGAACTGGGCGTTGTTGAGGTCGCTCTTTCCATTACGCTTACGGGAGACTTGGCCGTTGCGAATGCCATCGCGATTACCGAAGATGCTCGGCCTAAGCCAAAAGATGAAAAGGTGAGCACCAAGAAACGCGTTGCGCAGACATTTAAAGAGGCTCGCTCTGTATTAGATGAGCTCGAGCAGCTGCAGAATTCAGCATTGACGGAGCACCTGGGCGATGCTTCGCAAGATACGCTAGGAGCATAGATGAAACCGGTTTTGAGTACCGAAGAAGTCGTTCGTCTCGAGGATATCATCGAACGCGAAGGGACTTCGAAGGCCGAGCTTATGGAGCTAGCGGGTGAGTTTGCCGCTAACGAGGTCTTGAAGCTCAATCCCGATCGGGTTCTCGTTTTGGTCGGTTTTGGTAATAATGGCGGCGACGGTTGGGTTGCCGCCGATATCCTGAGCCATAAGGGTGTGGACGTGGATATCGTTTCTCCGGTTGAGCCGGATGAGATTCCTGCTGCTTTGGCACGTCATGTTGCTCGTCGAACTGCCGGCCGCGATGTGCACGTTTGCGTCGGTCCCTCGCGTGACGAACTCGAGGTTTTGATCGATAAGGCGGATGTTGTTGTCGATGCCATTTTTGGTACCGGTTTCCACGGGAATCTGCGTGCGCCGTTCTCCATTTGGATTCCTACGGTCAATGAATGCGCCGATTGTGTCGTATCCATTGATGTCCCCTCGGGCCTGAATGCCGAGACGGGCGTTGTTGATGACGACTGCATTCGTGCCGAGCGCACGGTGACGATGATTGCGCCCAAGATTGGTCTGTATAGCGCTGATGGCCCTGAGTATGCTGGCGATTTGATCTGCGGCAATCTTTACGACCGTCTTGACGAAGTCATCGATGATGTTGACCACGCCGCCGAGATTGTCGAGCCCGGTGACTTAGTTGATTACTTTGCTCCGCTACCATCGAATATCGATAAGTATTCCCGTGGCTCTGTGCTTATTGTCGCCGGATCGGCGCAATATCCTGGTGCTGCCATTATGGCGGCCAAGTCTGCAGCTCGCGCGGGTGCTGGTTACGTGGCAGTCGCGGCTCCTGACGCCTGCGCCAATCTCATTCGCATGGCACTTCCTTCGATTCCGGTCTTTGCTATTCCGTCTGATTCCCGCGGCTCCTTTGGCGCCGCTGCGCGCATGACGGTGTGCGAGATCGCAAAGAAGTACAGCTGCGTGCTGTGCGGTCCCGGTATGACGACGTCTGCCGGCGCTATGCAGGTGGTTTCGGGCTTGCTCGAGCTTGATGTACCGCTAATTTTGGACGCCGATGCACTCAACTGCCTTGCTAAGATTGCCATTGACGGTATTGATAGTAACCCCGAGATGTATCGCCGCGAGCAGCCGTTGGTTATGACGCCGCACTATCGTGAGCTTTCGCGCCTGGTTGCCGGTGACGAGGTGAACGACCTTGGTACCGCGATTGCGGCCGCGCAGAAGGTTGTCTGGGCTGCAGGCTCCGACAATCTGGTGGTCATAGCCAAGGGGCCGACGACGGCTATCTGTGGCGTTGAGCGCGTGCTGCTGCCACTCTCGGGTCCGGCTTCTCTGGCAACTGCCGGTTCTGGTGATGTTCTCGCGGGTATTTTGGCCGGCACGCTTGCCACCATGCGCGACGAGATGGATCGTTGGGAGCTGCTGTATTCGTACGCCGTCGCACTTCACAGCTACGCCGGTTTTGCTGCGGCGACGGAGTATGGTGAGAAGAGCGTTATCGCGACCGATCTTATCGACTTGATCGGTCCTGCCATGGAGCTGGCGGCAAAGGATGCGCTCGAAGATCTGGGAATCATGGACGAAGGGTCGGATGACTAATCATGAATAAAGCCGATTTGACGCGCTGGTCCTGGGTCGAGATCGACCGCGGGGCGCTCCGTCGCAACACGAGGGCCTATAAGAACTTGCTGAATCCACGTCAGCGCCTGTGCTGCGTGGTCAAGGCCGATGCTTATGGTCATGGAGCTGTTGAGTGCGCCAAGATCATGTATTCGGCCGGTGCCGACATGTTTGCCGTGGCGACGGTTAACGAGGGCGTTGAGCTCCGACAGGGCGGGATTACGAAACCCATCCTCATCCTAAGCGAGCCGCCTATCGAGGCCATTCCGACGTTGCTCGAGTTTGATATCATGCCCTCGGTCTATACGTCTGACTTTGCTCTTGCGTATGGAGAATGTGCCGTCGCGGCGGGCAAAGTGGGCAAGTACCATCTTGCCATCGAGACGGGCATGAATCGTATCGGCGTTCACTACACGCAGGTGCTCGACTTTGTCCGCGGTATAAATTTCCATCGCGGTATTCAGTGCGACGGCGTATTTACGCACTTCGCCACGGCCGATGAACCTTCGGGCTGGGACTACAAGCTGCAGTGCCAGCGTTTTACCGAGGCCGTTCAGGCCATTAAGGACGCAGGTTTTGAATGCGGTATCGTGCATTGTGCCAATACGCCATCCTCGATGCTCGATTCTTCAATGCACTTTGACATGATTCGTGCCGGCATCGGTTTGTATGGTCTGCAGCCATGTGAGCTGAGTGGTCGCGTGATGCAGCTTGATCCCGTCATGAGCGTCCACGCGCGTGTGACGCGCGTGGCACACCCTGCGATGGGCGAGGGCGTGGGCTACGGCTTTACCTACCGCGTACCGCGCACGCGCGTTCAGATCTGCACCCTTCCGATCGGTTATGCCGATGGCCTTTCGCGTACGCTTTCCAATCGTATGGACGTGCTGTATCGCGGCGAGCGTGTGCGTCAGGTGGGCAATATCTGCATGGACCAGTTTATGGTCGCCATTCAGTCCAACCCGGCGCATGAGATTCCCGAGGCCGAGTATGGTGACGAGATGATCATTGTCGGCCGCGATGGAGATGCCGAGATTACCATGGACGAGATGGCGCGCCTACGCGGCACGATTAACTACGAGGTCGCTTGCGGCTTTGGTATGCGTCTCGACAAGGTCTACGTGTAGGAGTCGCTATGGGCGTCATGCACATTCCCGGCCATAGCCATCAGGCGCCGCGTGAGGTCGCACTCGAGGAGATCGAGGCCGTTCTGGGCGATTGTCACCTTTGCCAGCTTTACCAGTCGCGCCACAACATCGTGTTTGGCGTGGGAAACCCCCGCGCTCGCGTGATGTTTATTGGCGAGGCGCCGGGCCGTAATGAGGATTTGCAGGGCGAGCCCTTTGTGGGGGCGGCAGGCGAGGACCTCAACGGCATTTTGTCGCTGGCGGGGCTCAAACGCGAAGACGTCTACATTGCCAACGTGCTTAAGTGCCGCCCGCCGGGAAACCGCAATCCGCGTCCCGAGGAAGTGCTGGCTTGCTCGCCGTTTTTGCGCGAGCAGATTCGAAGCATCTGGCCCGATATCATCGTGACGCTCGGCAACCCCGCAACGCACTTTGTGCTCAAGACCGAGATCGGCATTACCAAGCTGCGCGGCAGGTTCCATCAGATGGGGCACTTTGTGGTGATGCCCACTTTCCATCCGGCAGCAGCGCTACGCAATCCAGCGTGGCAGGAGCTGCTGGAGGAAGACTTTAAGATGCTGGGCGACTATCTGGGGCGACATCCCGCACCAGAGGACGCCTCGGAATAATAAGGAGCATATATGTCCCTGGAGCGCCTGGGGGTAGGTACTTACAAAACGACTTGCGCTGCCGATACGGAGTACTTTGGCGAGCTAATTGCACCGTGCCTTGAGGACGGAGATGTGCTCATCCTGACCGGTGGCCTGGGAGTGGGCAAAACTCACTTTACCAAGGGCGTCTCGCGCGGGCTGGGCGATGGGCATATGGTTACGAGTCCTACGTTTGCGCTCATGGCCGTTCACGATCAAGGTCGTATTCCGCTGTTTCACTTTGATCTATACCGCCTGGAGCATGCCTACGAGCTCGAGGATACGGGCATTTTCGATGTGCTGGGCTATGAGGGTGCTTGCCTGCTGGAATGGGGCGAACAATTCCAGGACGAGCTGACGGATGAGTATCTTTCGGTGACGCTCAGGCGTGATGAGGGCGACAGCGATGTGCGAACGATAACGCTCGAGGCGCACGGTGACCGCGCAATGGAGCTTTCCCATTTGATTGATAAGGCTGTACAAGATGAGCTTGCATAACGACAACGCGCTGGTGGTGGCGCTCGATACCTCGACCGACATGCTTGCCTGCGCGGCAAGCTGGATTGATGGGCAGACGGGTGAGACGAAGCTCGTGAGTGGCGACCACATGTGTCGCCGTCACGCCAACGTTGAGCTCGTGAATACCGTTGATGGCGTGCTGGCTCAAGCCGGTCTGGATCGCAGCGATGTTGGTTGCTATGTGGTCGGCCGCGGCCCGGGGTCCTTTACGGGTGTGCGCATCGGCATCTCCACTGCCAAGGGCCTCGCGCGTGGTGCCAATGTTCCGCTGCTGGGCGTGTCGACGCTCGACGCTTGCGCTTGGACGGCGTGGAAGGCTGGCGTGCGCGGCAAGCTTGGTATCTTGGCCGATGCTATGCGCGGTGAGGTATATCCGGCGCTGTATATGCTGGTCGATGAGGGTCCCGAGCGTCAATTTGAGCGCGAACACGTGGTCAAGGCCGCCGTGGCGCTCGATGAGTGGCGCCGAGCAGCGGACTGGGACCAGGTTCAGCTGACCGGTGACGGTCTCGTGCGCTATGGCAAGCTGCTGGGTGAGGACGAGACCGCCCGCTGCGTGGAGCGCGACCTGTGGTGGCCTTCGGGCGAGGGCTTGCTGCTCGCGCACGCTGCGGGTGACGGCGATCCGGCTCGCGTCCTGCCGATTTACACGCGCCTTTCGGATGCCGAGGAAAATGAGCGCAAGCGTCTTGGTCTTGCTGAGAGTGCACAGAGCGAAATTACGGGCGTTGCCGATGAGCTCGCCGGTCGTCATCTGCAGTTCCGTCCCATGGGCGCGGCGGATGCCGAGGGCGCGAGCGCGCTAGAGGCAGCCTGCTTTGAAGGTGCCGGACACAAGGCATGGACGCCGGGCATGTTCCTGTCCGAACTGGGCGAGGACGTCGCTGCGCCGCGTAGTTGGTGGGTGGCACACGACGACGGCAAGCTGCTGGGCCTTGCCGGCGGTATGGTCGTGGACGGTGATGTGCAGATTCTGGATGTCGCCGTCGACCCGGCACATCGCCGTGAGGGCATTGCCCGCAAGCTGCTGTCACATGTGAGCTATGATGCCCAGATGCTCGGCTGCACCACGGCTTCGCTCGAGGTCGAGGACGACAACGAGGGAGCGATCGCGCTTTATAACGCTCTGGGCTTTACCGAGGCAGGACGGCGCCGCGGCTACTATGGTGCCGGCAAGGATGCCATCGTCATGACGGCTCCGCTGCCCCTGGTGCTTCCGGTCGACAATGCTTCGCCCGAGCCGACGGCGGCAGAGCAGCGCGTATGGCCGCTGCCTGCGCCTGGGCGCTCTGCCGAGGAACGTGTCGAGATTGAGCGTCGCCGCCTAGTGCTCGCTATCGAGAGCTCCTGCGACGAGACGGCGGTGGCGATTATCGATGCGGATGGCAATATGCTGGCCAACCAGGTGTCGACGCAGATTGATTTTCATGCACGCTTTGGCGGCGTGGTGCCCGAGATCGCCTCGCGCAAGCACGTCGAGGTGATTGTGAGTGTCGTGGATGCGGCACTCGAGGACGCCGCAGCGTCGCTGGGCCTTACGGGCGGAGCCATTACACCAAGTGAGCTTGCCGCTGTGGGCGTGACACAGGGTCCGGGCCTGGTGGGCGCCCTGGTGGTGGGCGTCGCCTTTGCCAAGGGCTTTGCGTATGCTGCCGGCAAGCCGCTCGTGTGCGTCAATCATCTGGAGGGCCACCTGTTTGCCAACCTGTTGGCGCAGCCCGACCTCAAGCCCCCGTTTATCTTTACGCTTGTCTCGGGCGGGCACACCATGCTCGTGCACGTGAAGGCATGGGGCGACTACGAGGTACTTGGTGAGACACTCGACGATGCTGTGGGCGAGGCCTTCGACAAGGTAGCCAAGGCGTTGGGTCTGGGCTATCCCGGTGGCCCCATCATCTCCAAGCTGGCCGAGACGGGCAATCCCCGCGCGATCGATTTTCCTCGCGCGCTTAACAGCAGGGGGGACTATCGCTTCTCGCTTTCGGGCCTCAAGACGGCGGTGACGCTCTACATCGAGCAGGAGACCAAGGCCGGGCGCACGATTCACCTGCCCGACCTAGCGGCCTCGTTTGAGGCGGCGGTCTTTGACGTGCAGTACAAGAAGGCCAAAAACGCCCTGCACGCCACCGGGTGCAAGGAGTATTGCATCGGCGGTGGTGTCTCGGCTAATCCGCATCTGCGCGAGATGATGATCAAGAAGCTCGGGCGTCAGGGGATCCGCGTAACGGTGCCACCGCTTTCGGCGTGCACCGACAACGCCGCCATGATCGCAGAGGTTGCTCGCCGTAAATTCGACCGAGGAGAAATCTCGCCGTTCGACGTCGATGCCGATCCGAACATGACGCTGTAGCCGCAAAGGTGCGATCCCCGGCGCTGCCCGGGCGCCAACGGCCGCATATGAACTTTCCTGCTCTACAGTCCTGCTCACGACGGAGGCCACATTAAGTGGCCTCCTGTTCGTGCGGAACTCGCGATAAAGTTCATATGCGGCCGTTGGCGCCCGGGCAGCGCCGGGGACCTTTCTGTATCGATATAGCTTCTGAGCTGGATCGGCGTCGACAACGTCCAGCAAGGTTAACAAGCCAGCGTCGAATTTCCGGCGTGCTTTAGCTGAAAGAAAAGATGGCATGCGGAGCTTTGCTCCGCATTTGGGATGGGAGCCCCTCGGGAGCGGGCGGGCGTATACAAGGTTTATCGCGAGTTCCGCACGAGCCGGAGAGCACTTAATGTGCTCTCCGTGCGAGCAGGACTGTAGAGCAGGAAACCTTGTATACGCCCGCCCGCTCCCGAGGGGCATCTCTCATGCAAAAACTTTTGTTGGGTAAAGTCCGAGGTCAATGGCGTTTTATACCGAGAAATTCAAAAATAGTTGAAAATTCATTACAAATTTGCGTTGACTTTAGGTAACTAAAGTTTCATACTCCTTTTTCAACCACTGGGGGATGTGAACACGCACGGATCGTTCGCATCATGATTGAAGAGGATTTTTTAGACATGTTCACGCATCAGCTAAACATTATCAGCGTAGTAATTATCTGATGCGGGTTAGCACATACAGCTAGCCCGTACGATAACGGGCGGCTGATGAAGATGAGGGCCGTCGAGCGCAACCGACGGCCCTCATTTTTTATGTCTAGGAAGTTCTTTTTAGAGGAGGAAATGTAATGAACGGAGTTTTGCTCATGGTTGTGGCCGCGGCGGTGCTCGCCTGCGGCTATCTGGGCTACGGCCGCTGGCTGGCCAACAAGTGGGGCGTTGACAAAGAGGCCCTCACGCCGGCCAAGCGCATGAAGGACGGCAAGAGCTTCTCGCCCGTCTCCGCCTTTACCGCGTTCTCGCACCAGTTCAGCTCGATCTGCGGTGCTGGCCCTGTCACGGGTACGATCGTCGCCATGGCCTTTGGCTGGCTGCCCGTCGTGCTCTGGGTCCTCGTCGGCGGCATCTTCTTTGGCGCCGTCCACGACTTTGGTGCTCTGTACGCTTCGATGAAGAACAACGGCAAGTCGCTCGCTCAGCTCATCGAGAAGTACATCGGCAAGACCGGCCGTCGCCTGTTCCTGCTGTTCTGCTGGCTGTTCTGCATCATCGTCATCGCCGCCTTCACCGACATGGTCTGCAAGACGTTCATGTTCACCCCGGCCGTTGACGCTTCTGGTGCTGCTACCGGTGCCATCGACTTCACCAAGTCCTATGCCGCCGGCTGCGCTGGTACCATCTCCATCCTGTTCACCTTCGTCGCTATCGCCTTTGGTTGGGCCCAGAAGAAGTTCAACCTCACCGGTGCTACCGAGTTCGTCACCGGCGTGGTCCTCATGGTTCTCATGTTCGCCGTCGGTATGCAGTTCCCGGTCTACCTGGATAAGTTCCAGTGGTTCGCCGTCGTCATGGTCTACCTGGTCTTTGCTGGCGCCATGCCCATCCAGATGCTCAAGACCCCTCGCGACTACCTCACTTCCATCATGATGATCGTCATGATCGCCTGCGCTGTCCTCGGTATCGTCGTCCTGGGTGTTAACGGCCAGGCCACCATCACCGCTCCGGCCTTTACCGGCTTCTCCAGCGCTTCTGGCATGATGTTCCCGGTCCTGTTTGTTTCCGTTGCCTGCGGTGCCCTCTCCGGCTTTCACAGCCTCGTTTCTTCTGGTACCTCCTCCAAGCAGGTCGAGAAGGAGCAGGACGCCGTCAAGGTCGGTTATGGCGCCATGATCGTCGAGTCCTTCGTCGGCATCCTTGCCATCATCGTCGCCGGCATCATGTTCTCCGATATGAACACCGCCGGCACTGGTGCCCTCAACGCCGGCGTCGCTTCCACCCCGTTCCAGATCTTCGCCGCTGGTATCTCCCGCGGTATGCAGGCCTTCGGTGTTGACGGCACGCTCGCTACCGTCTTCATGACCATGAACGTCTCCGCTCTGGCCCTGACCTCGCTCGATGCCGTCGCCCGCATCGCCCGCACCTCGTTCTCCGAGTTCTTTGCCCAGACCAACGACGCCCTGGCCATCGAGTCCAAGGCCGGCTACATGAAGGTTCTCGGCAACCCCTGGTTCGCCACGGTCGTCACCCTGCTTCCCGGTCTCGCCCTCGCCTTTGGCGGCTATGCCAACATCTGGCCGCTCTTTGGTGCTTCCAACCAGCTGCTCGGCGGCATGACCATGATCACCCTCGCCGTGTTCTGCAAGTGCACCGGCCGCAAGGGCTGGATGCTCTACGTGCCCGTCGCCTTCCTGCTCTGCTGCACCTTCACCTCGCTGGTCCAGAGCGCCATGGGCTGCATGACCGCTGTCCAGGCTTACGGCTTCTTCGGCACCATCCCGGCTACCGCCACCACGGCCGCCGTCTCCGTCGCCGCCACCAAGGGCCTGCAGCTCGTTTTCGCCGTCCTGCTGATGGTCCTGGGCCTCATCGTTGCCGTCAACTGTCTCAAGGAGTTCTTCGGCAAGGAGGCCGGCTCCATGCCCGACGAGGAGCCCGAGTGGTCCGAGATGGGCAAGGCCGAGTACGGTCGCACCGCTGCCGCTGAGGCTCCTGCCGACGCCGAGGCCGCTAAGGCCTAGTCGGTCGGACGGGTTGAATCTCCCATCTATTTGACTCGGAAAGACCGGGTCCGCAATCAAGCGGACCCGGTCTTTTTTCTTGTGATAACAGGTGGTGCAAGGGCGTTCTCGCAGATGTTTTGCGTGGATAGGCTCGTGCGTTGTACCATATGGACGTATATGTGTGCATATGAAAGGGGCCCCGTGGCCAAGACGGTATATTCCGATAATCAAAACAATGTCGATGCTTTGGCTGAGCGTCTGAGCAGCCAGACGTCGCTTTCTGCCGAGCGCGCCAAGCTGGTTGCCTACGACCTGCTCTGCCGCAAGGCGCTCAAGATTAAGTCGAGCGCGCTGGCGCAGATTTTCCGCTCCGTCGATAAGGAATGCGATACCAAGGCGATGCGCGATGAGCTTATCGCGGCAAATATCGTGACCAAGATCGAGGGCAGCGGCATTAACGGGCGCCCGGCGTTCTATACCATCAATGTCGAGATCCGCGATGCCCAGGAGCAGCCTGCCGAGTCCGTCGAAGATTTTGTCGTCGAGGATTCCGCTGACGTGCCTGCTGTGGAAGAAGTTGCTCCGCGTGAGCATGTTGATACCGATGAGTTGCTCGATGAGAACGTCGTGCGTGCCTTTACGGCCAAGGCAGGGCGCGGCGGTTTTGGCGGGGGTGGCAAGCGCGATGCGCAGCGTCGCGCCCAGCAGGAGCGCTTCCGTCGCGCCGTTGCTCGAAAGGGTGAGACGGATGCCGAGGCTGTTGAGAACGAGGTTGCTGCCGATTCGCAGAGGCCCGCGAAGGAGCAAAAGCCCGTGGAGGCCCAGGAGCCCCAGCGTCGCCGTGGTGCCCACTTTAAGGCTGCGCAGCAGGATGTCGCGCATGAGGTTGAAGAGCCTTCCGAGGCTGCAGACGATGTTGAGGAGTCTGCCAAGAAGGCTCCGGGTTCATGCCGTCCCGGGCGTGGTTTTGCGAGGCGCGCGTATCCCGTAAGGCGTCAGGAGAAGGGCGAGCCGGCTTCGACCGCTCAGGCCGAGAAGGCCGAACAAACCGAGAAAACCGTTGAGCCGGCGGCTCGCGAGCAGCAACCTTCCGAGTCGCAGCCTGCGGCTGACACTGAGGTCAAAGCTCAACAGACCGCTGATAAGCAGGCTGGGGAGAGCGCCTCAGGCAAGCCCCGCCGTCGTCGTCACCGCGGCGGTCGTGGCTCAAATGCCGAGGCCGCGGCCGAGAAGACAGCGACACAAAACGGAGATGAGAAGGCCGAGACTCCGGTGGATCAGGTCAAGCGCCAGCCGGCGAAGGAGGCCAAGTCCGATCGTCCGCAAAAGCGCTCGTCTGCGCCCAAGCAGGAACGTAATACCCGGGCAGATTCCAAGCGTAAGCCTCATGCACAGGCTGAGCCTGCCGCGGCTGATAGTGCTACCCAGCAGCCCGAGTCGGCCGTCCACGGCGAGGTATCGGCGTTTGCCCTTGCCCGCGTTTTGGGCAGGCAGCTGCTCAAAGTTGTCCCTACGCCTACGGCGCTCTCTAAGATCAAGGAGCAGCAGACTCAAATTGTTAAGGTCGAGGGCAAGGACGGCAAAAAGGCGCCGCAGCGCACTCAGCACAACGAGATGTCCAACCGCAAGATTGCCGAGGAAATCGCAATCATCCAGGCTTGGATCGAGCAAAACCGAGGTGCCGATACGCCGGTTGCCTCGCGCCGCCAGCGTGCCTACCAGATTTTTAACGATGAGAAGGCCTTTGACGGCAAGCACGGCGAGCGCCTAATTCGGCGTATGACCGAAAAGGGCATCAGCATGCAGGCGATTAAGGTCGCCCCCAACCGCCCCGTTCACTTTACGGGTTTCTTTACGCTGGGCGCCGATAAGCCGTTCATTATGGTCGAGAACCTGGACACCTACGACGAGATCGTCAGGCTGCTGCGTGGCCGCAAGCACGCCAAGCTCTTTGGCATCAAGGTGGGCGGCGTGATTTTTGGCGGCGGATGCAAGGCGAGCGTCTCGCATGCCCTGGACGATTATCTGGCTGAGATCGGCTATCGCTTTAACTACGTCTACTACGTGGGCGATATCGACCGCGAGGGCGCGCGCATCGTCGAGCAGGCTCGCAATGCCAATGTGGTTGAGATTCGCCTGCATGCCGGCATGTACCGCGCCATGCTCGCCGAGCATAAGCGTCGCGTGAAGGCCGGCGGCGAGTGCGAGCCCGCGGCTGCCAACCAGGGCGTGCCGCAGAACTTGGCGGCGACGATCAAGGATCTGCCCATGGTCACGCGCGTGCAGTTCCGCAATGTGCTGCGCGAGGGCGGGCGCATTCCGCAGGAGATTCTGATGACCGCCGACTATCGGGATGGCGACTCGGGAAGCTTCGACCGCATGCTTAACAACTAAATTCCGCCGGCCCCGGGAGAGCGGGGACACCGGCTTAGGTTTCCTGCTCTACAGTCCTGCTCACGACGGAGGCCACATTAAGTGGCCTCCTGTTCGTGCGGAACTCGCGATAAACCTAAGCCGGTGTCCCCGCTCTCCCGGGGCCTGTCGTGGCTTGGCCGTTGCATGCGGCTCGCTTTTCGGAACGGGGCTGACGGACACGTTCCGAAATCTACCACCGTCGCTGTGCAGGGTGTCTATAAAGAGCCGTGGCCAAAAAACATCAAATATGAGTACTGATACTCTTTTAGTAGCAGTAATTTTGACCACATTTAAGGTGATTTGACGTGTCGATCGAGCAGATAAGCTGCCGTATCTCCTCAAGTGTTCATTAAAGGAAGACCTTGATGCGAATAAATCTCATTAAGATCTTCTTTTATTAACGAAAATAATGTAGCTACAACGGTAACAGTACTCATATTTGCCGTTTTTTGGCCACAGTCCTTCGGAGGGTCCTCGAAAATAGTCCCGAGCCGGCACTTGGGGACGTTCCTATAATGCCGGCACTTAGGAGCGCCCCCAGGTGCCGGCACCGCGTCTGCCTGCGGCGGCCGCGCCCCGCTGCGTCGCTTCGCTCCCTTGCGGGTTCGAATCCCTCCGCTTGGCGGCGTTGGCTCGATTTGCTTGACGTGAGGGGCTCTTGGCTGGTGTGGGACGGAGGGATTCCGCGTCCGCCTGGTCGGCGGCCGCGCCCCGCTGCGTCGCTTCGCTCCTTGCGTGCTGCGCTGGAAAACGCTTCGCGTTTCCTCAGCTCCGCACCCTTGCGGGCTCGAATTCCTCCGCTTGCCCACAAGAAAGCGCCCTGGGCCGTTATGGGCTTAGGGCGCTCAGTTTTAATGGCTGGGACGGAGGGATTCGAACCCCCAACAGCCGGCACCAAAAACCGGAGTTCTACCGTTGAACTACGTCCCAATGTGTGGTGTTGCCCAAAAGCAACTCGTCTAGTTTACCTAATCTGCGAGGGCATCGCAAACGCCATCGAGTAGGCGTACGGCGAGCGTCTGCGCGTCGCTGGCCGTGAAGGTGCCGTTGTAGCGCGTCATGCCCGTGAGCTCAATGCGAATGCGAGCCGGCTTCTGCTGCACGGCGACATTGGCGGTGCGGATGCGCTGGGCCAGGTTGTGGCACTCGGCGAGGGCAATCGTGGCGCGTGGCGCGGCGTCGGCGGGCAGCTCGTCGCTTGCGATCTCGAGCACCAGGTCAACGTCGGTTGGGACCTCGGAGTCGCAGAGCATCATGCCGCTGTTGTCGGTCGTTGCCGTGGCGATGTTCCACATGCGCGAAGCAACGCTGCGTGCGATGGGGTCCTCACCGATAACGGCGATCTGGAAGCGCTCGAGCACGTTGGCGGCGCGAGCAAAACCGATGCGGGACTCGGCTTCGGTGACCGAGGGCTTGCCCTCCCACACATGGTGCAGGCGGTTGATGTAGGCGTAGGTGTCCTGGAAGGCCATGCCGTCGGCAAACAGGCCGACATTTTCCTGGAACTGCTGCAGGGCGGCCTCGGTATGCGGACCAAAGTAGCCGTCGTCTTCGCCACAGGCAAAGCCCAAAACGTTGAGAGCGCGCTGCAGGGCCTGCACATCGGCGCCATGGAAATTGGGCATGCGAAGATACAGGGTGCGGTCGCCCAGCTTATACGAGGCGTCGACCAGGGCGCTCCAACAGGGGATATCGACGGCATGACCGGCAGCAAGGCCGCTGTCGAGCCTGAAGGTGCTGACGGCCTGCTCGGTGGTGGTGCCAAAGCGCTTGTCGACAACCTCGGCGTCATCGATTGTATAGCCGAGCTGCAGAAGGCGGGACTGGACGTCCTCGACGGCTGCTCCCTGCATGCCTGTGGTAATAGGTTCCATGAACGAACCCCTTTCGGCGTACCATTCGTACTATTTTGAGCGTGTGTCGGATAGACAACGCGAGACAATTTATAAACATGCACTCAATAGTGTAGCAACTTGTACCCAAACTCGCTGCCCACAGGTTTTATGACCCCCGCTAGTTAAGACGCTCCACAAAGAAATCTGCCATTGAGAGGAAGAGCTCGCACGCATGCGGGTCGAGCTCGACGCCTTCGATAGCGGCCTTGGCCTTAGCGGTCAGGTCGAGCGCATAGGTGTGGGCGTAATCGATGGAGCCGGTCTCCTGGAAGATCTCCACGGCGCGTGCGAGCTGCGCAGGGTCCTCGGTGCCCGAGGAAAGGATTGCCTCGATCTCGTCGTGATAGCGCTCGTCTGACAGGGCATGCACGGCAACGAGGGTGCGCTTGCCCTCGGTGATATCGGTGCGGAAGTCCTTGTTGGCGGCCTCCTTGGTGCCGATCAAGTTGAGCAGGTCGTCTTGAATCTGGAAGGCAAGGCCCGTGTGCAGCCCAAAGGCGCGCAGTGCCTCAATCTGCTCTTCGCTGCCGCCGCCGATAATGGCTCCGGCGGCAAGCGGCGTCGCTCCGCTGTAGTACGCGGTCTTGTGCGTCGCCATGTCCAGATAATCGTCGACCGAAATGTCAAAGCGCTCGTCGCGGACCCAGCCCAGGTCGAGCGCTTGGCCCTCGATGGTACGGACGATCATCTCGGTAAGCTCGTGGAGCACGTGAAGCTTCACGTCTGCGTTGAGTGTGGGGTCGTCGAGAACCGTCTTGGTGACCATGGTGAGCGCCAGGTCACCGCAGTTGATGGCAAGACCGGTGCCCTCGGTAAGGTGCATGCAGGGCTTGCCGCGACGAATCTGCCCGTTGTCGGCGATGTCGTCGTGGATGAGTGCGCCCGACTGAAAGTGCTCGATGGCCGCCGCTGCGCTGCGGGCGCTCTCAAAGCTGCCGCCTACCGCAGTGGCGGCGAGCATGCAGATGAGCGGGCGGTGGCGCTTGCCAGCGTTTGCCGTAAATGCCGAGAGCGGGGTATACAGGTAGCGCTCGATATCGGCGGAAGTCGCCTGTCCGTCAAAGAACGTGGCCAGATAGTCGTTAATCTGGTCAAAGTGCTGGGCTAAAAAGCTGGTAAACGGACTGGACACGGGTTCTCGCATTCTTTGATAGGTTGCATCGTTGCATTATGCAGACAACATATTGCCACATTAGGGCGTCGAGCGCGGCGGTTGAAGACGATTGGTCCATGCGGCCGCAAGTGCGGTAGGGGCTTGGCTAGATAAGCCCAAAGTGTTCGAGCGCGGTGACGACGCCGTCGTGGTCGATGCTGTCGGTGACATAGTCGGCCTTTTCCTTGAGGAAGTCCGGCGCATTGCCCATGGCGATACCGACATCGACGGCGTTCATCAGCGAGACGTCATTGCTGGCGTCGCCGATGCCGTATACGGTTCCGTGGTGGGGATCGAGGGCGTCGAGTACGGACTGGATACCCTCGCGCTTGGTGCATTCGCGAGGCGAAATCTCGGTCACTTCGAGCTCGAGCTCGTTAAAGCAGAGCAGCGGCTCAAACGCTTGATCCTGAGCGATGCGGCTGGCAAGCGACGTGGACATTAAGATCTTGTAGGCGCTGTAATGTTGCAGCTGCGTAATTGCATCGCCCACGGTGCGGGCGTATCCCGGGGCGTCGGGCGCATCGGCACTCATGCGAACGACGCCATTGAGTCCCTCAAAACGAATCACTTCGTCCGATTGCTCAAGAATGGGAGCAAGGCGCTGCAGCATGCCGGGCGTCATCGCCAAATCGCGAATCACGTGTCCCTCAAGTTCGACATAGCCACCCGCGAGGCAGACGATGCCGGTCCAGGGCAGCTCGAGCAGCTTTGGATGGATGCAGCTCAGCGTGCGCCCTGTGCAGATAAACGCCATATTGCCCTTGGCGACAAAATCACGGATGGCTTGCGAGACCGCTTCATTGGGATAGGGGGAGAGGTCTCGCTCGCTCTCGGGAAGCTCTTGTGCCACTCGAGGGTCTTGCCAGGCGAGTGTTCCGTCGATATCGAAGAAGCAGATATCGCCGCGCTTATGGGCTGCGCTGGCGGCAGGGGAGGCCGAGGTGGTGGGCACAAATCCCGGCTCGAGGCCCATGATCTGGTCAAAATGCTCTTTAACGCGGGGAACGGAGATGCCAATAATCACCTGGGCGGTCTTGCCCGTAATGATGAGGCCCTTGGCGCCCACCGCGACAAACGACGCATTATCTGCAACGATGGAAGGGTCTGCGACCTCGACGCGCAGGCGCGTGGCGCAGTTGGTTGCGCCCACGATATTGCCAACGCCACCTAAAAGCTGAATTACCCGCTCGGCGAGGACGTGATCTTGATCGGATTGAATACTGACCTCGCCATTGGGAGATTGCTCTTTGGCAAAGCCGCTTCCCGTTAAACGATCGATTGCCGCGCGATTGGAGACATGATCCTCGCGGCCCGGCGTCTTAAGGTCATAGACCAAGATGAGTGCTCGAAAACTAACAAAAAAGATGAGGCTAAAGGCAAGACCGATACCGAGCGCCAAAAGGTAGGAGCCGGCATGCATTCGCATGAGTGGGATGAAGTTGAAGGCCGTCATTTCCATGAGACCGCCCGAGAAGATGCCGACGATGCCAAAGAAGTTCATGGTCATGGCAAGGCAGGAGGATAGGACGGCGTAGAGCAAAAAGAGTCCAGGATAGGTGAACATAAAGAGAAACTCGAGCGGCTCGGTGACACCGCAGACCACCGAGGCGACGATGGCGGGCAAAAGGATGACCTTAAGGCCGGCGCGGCGTTCGGGTTTGGCGGTGAAATAGAATGCTGCCGCGATGGCGGGAAGGCCAAAGAGCTTGCCCCAGCCGGTGGCGGTAAAACCTGCCCAGGGCGCAAGTTCATTTAAAGGGCGCGTGCTATGGGAGAGAATGGGGAGCAGGTTGGTCCACGTGGCGTAAATACCGTCGTGAATGACCAGATTGTCGTAATAGATGGGCATATAGAGCAGGTGGTGCAGCCCCATGGGCTCGAGTGCTCGCTCCAAAAACACAAAGATGCCCACGCCGAAGGGGCCGACGCCCGCAAGTGCGTGGCGCAGCGTTTCGGTCACGGCGTATGCGAAGGGCACGATGGCGGCCGAGATGGCGGCAAGGGCAAACACGGCAAAAAAGCTGATGAGGTAGACCAGCGAGGAACCCGAGAAGGTGCCGAGCCAATCGGGAACCTTGGCATCGTAGAAGCGGTCATGGATGGCGACGACGGTTGCCGATACCGCCAGCGGGCCGATAATGCCGGTGTCGAGCGTCTTGATGCCGTCGATGACGGTGATACCGCTGGCGGGGGTCAAAGATGATGGGTACTTAAGCCCAAGGTTGTCTCCGCTCAGCTTAATGATCTCGCTCAAAAAGAAGCAATAGGCAAAATAGGCCACGAGTGCCTCGAGGCAGCAGCGTGCCGGTTGCTTTTGGGCAAGACCGATAGGCAGCGCTACGGCAAAAAGGAGCGGGAGACGTTTAAAGACCGTCCACGAGCCGCGCTGGATGATGGTCCAGAAAACGTACCAAGGGGTTCCGTATACGGCGAGGTCACCGACGATGTCTACGGTCGTGGCGAGGGCGGAGATGCCGACCATGAGGCCTGATATAGAAAACAGCATGGCGGGCGCGAACATTGCCCCGCCAAAGCGTTGGATTTTCTGCAGCATAATATGCCTTCCGGATGCAACATGCTGTGCGAGCAAGAACGTTTAAACAATGAACTCATTGTAGAGGACTGGCTGCTTGCCGCATTGACGGTTTTGATTCGGTCCGATTTGGGTTTCGGGGGAACCGTCGACGGTAAATAATCCGTACTTTACCGATAATCGGTTTAAACAACTTTAAGAAATGCTATCGTGCCTAGCCATACATATTCATTAGAGGTGAAGTTATGCCAAAAGCGATTTACGAAGGAATCTACCGCGAGATCCGTTCGCGCATCATTAACGGGACCTATGCGTTTCAGGAGATGCTGCCAACCGAAGCCGAGCTGACCGCGGAGTTTGGCTGCACGCGCAATACCGTTCGACGCGCCTTGAGCATGCTGGCCGACCAGATGTTTGTGCAGCCTATACACGGCAAGGGCGTGCGCGTTATTTGGCTTAAGGGCGAAACCGACATGCTGGGCGCACTCGAAGAGGTTGAGTCGTTTGGCGAGTTCGCAAAACGCAACAATGCCGTCGCATCGACCGAGGTCAAGTCTTTTGAACATTTGATTTGCACTGAGCAACTGTCGCGCCGCCTTGGCTTTAAGGTGGGCGAGGAGCTGATTCGCGTCGTGCGTGTCCGAAGCCTCAACGGCAGCGCGCGCCAGGTGGACCACGGCTACTTTTTGGAGTCGATCGCCAAGGGCCTGACCCCCGAGATTGCGGCAAGCTCTATCTACGACTATCTGGAGCACAAGCGTGGCGTCAAAGTGATGGCGAGCCGCCGTACGGTGAGCGTCGAGCTTGCCAACGATGAGGACTGCAGCTACTTGGACCTTGGCAAGTACAACTGCGTCGCCGTTATGGAGAGCCAGTCGTACACCTCGGACGGCATCTTGTTCGAGGTCACGCATGCCCGCACGCATCCCGAGATCTTCCACTACCGCGTCAACTCCAAGCGATAGCCGGCTAGCTCGCAGCCTGACGAGACTCATGTCCTCAAAGAGAAAACGCCCGGTCAAACCGACGATGCATCGGCTTGACCGGGCGTTTTCTCTGCATTCGATAACAAATAATTGTTTATACAAAACTTGTCAAGTATCAAGTTGAAATTACCGTTCACCGAAGTTTTTCTACCGCTCTAGTAATACTTGTTCAAACAACTAGCCAAATAGCGTATTGTACAAATCAGCAAAAGGGGCAAAGTCCCCGAGCCAATCTCCGAAGGCGGCGGCAAAGGGTGCCGCCACGGTGTGAAAGGGTGGATTGTAATGAAGAACGAAATGAGCAGAAGGCAGTTCCTGGGCTTCGCTGGCTCCGCGGCTGCGGTTCTTGGTCTGGGTCTCGTGGGCTGTGGTGGTTCTGCCGGCTCCGGCTCCTCTGCTTCTGGTGACGCTGCCGAGGTCTACTTCCTCCAATTTAAGCCTGAGGTCGACAAGGAGTGGAAGGAGATCGCCAAGGCGTACAAGAAGGAGAAGGGCGTCGAGGTCAAGATCGTGACCGCCGCCTCCAACACCTACGAGGAGAAGCTCAAGTCCGAGATGTCCAAGAGCTCCGCTCCGACGCTGTTCCAGGTCAACGGCCCCACCGGCCTTAAGAACTGGAAGGACTACTGCGCCGATCTTTCCGACACCAAGCTCCGCGGCGAGCTCATCGACGACTCCCTGGCGCTGCAGTCCGACGGCAAGGATCTGGGTATCGACTGGGTTCAGGAGAGCTACGGCATCATCTACAACAAGGAGCTCCTCGAGAAGGCCGGCTACAAGGCCGAGGACATCAACTCCTTCGACAAGCTGAAGGCTTGCGCCGATGACATCCAGGCCCGCAAGGACGAGCTCGGCGTTGACGGTGCCTTCACTTCCGCCGGCATGGATGACTCCTCCAGCTGGCGCTACACCACGCACCTCGCCAACCTCCCGCTCTACTACGAGTTCGAGAAGGAGCACAATCAGGAGGACGACGAGATCAAGGGCGAGTATCTCGACAACTTTAAGCAGATCTTCGACCTGTATATCACCGACTCCACCTGCGATCCTTCGCAGCTCGCCTCCAAGACCGGTGACGACGCCACCAACGAGTTCGCAACCGGCAAGGCCGTCTTCTACCAGAACGGCTCTTGGGCCTACGCCGACCTCACCAAGGCCGGTATGACCGACGACCAGCTCGGCATGCTGCCGATCTACATCGGCGTCGACGGCGAGGAGAACCAGGGCCTGTGCTCCGGCGGCGAGAACTACTGGTGCGTCAGCTCCCAGGCTTCCGAGGATGCCCAGAAGGCCACCGAGGACTTCATGTATTGGTGCGTCACTTCTGACACCGCCACCAGCATCATCGCTGACAAGATGGGTCTGACCGCCCCGTTCAAGAGCGCTAAGGAGACCACCAACGTCTTCTCGCAGCAGGCCGTTGCTATGGCCAAGGACGGCAAGAAGACCGTCGCTTGGGACTTCGTTTACATCCCCTCCGAGGAGTGGAAGAAGAACCTCAAGCAGGCTCTCATCGCTTATGCTGCCGACAACACCAAGTGGGACGGCGTCAAGAACGCCTTCGTCGATGGCTGGAAGACCGAGAAGGCTGCTTCCGAGTAAGCAGTTGCTGCCCAAGCTATCTGATTAGCGACAGGGGGCGGGCAGACGTAGGTTTGCCCGCCCCCTGCATATTGAAAGGACCCTTCTATGGGCAAAGCACTCAAGCGCTGGTGGCCGCTCTTTATGCTGCCCACGTGCCTGGCGTTTATGATCGGGTTCGTGATTCCCTTTATCCAGGGTTTCTATCTCTCGTTCTGCCAGTTTATTACCATCAATAACGCGCACTTTGTCGGTATCGAGAACTACGTGCGCGCGCTGTCCGATCCGCAGTTCTCCACGTCGTTCTTCTTTACCGTGGCGTTTGCCTTCCTGTCGACGGTGCTCATCAACGTGATCGCGCTGGCCATCGCGCAGGCGCTCACCCGCAAAGCGCTCAAGGGCACCAACATCTTCCGTACGATCTTCTTTATGCCTAACCTGATCGGCGGCATCGTGCTGGGCTACATTTGGCAGATTCTGATCAACTGCCTGCTCTCCAACGTGGGCGCCCAGCTCATCGCCCTTAACTCTGCTGCTGGCTTCTGGGGCCTTATCATCCTGACCCTGTGGCAGCAGGTCGGCTACATGATGATCATCTACATCGCCGGTCTGCAGTCCATCCCGTCTGACTACATCGAGGCCGCCAAGGTCGATGGCGCTACGGCATGGCAGACGTTTTGGAAGGTTAAGATCCCCAACCTGATGCCGACCATCACCATCTGCCTGTTCCTGTCCATCACCAACGGCTTTAAGCTGTTCGACCAGAACCTCGCCCTTACCGGTGGCGCCCCGGCGCACTCCACCGAGATGCTCGCCCTGAACATCTACAACACGTTCTATTCGCGTGCTGGCATCGCATGGCAGGGCATCGGTCAGGCCAAGGCAGTTATCTTCTGCATCCTGGTTGTCGCTATTTCTATGATCCAGCTTAAGGCCACGAGGTCCAAGGAGGTGCAGCAGTAATGAAACGCGATAAGGCTATCAACCGCGCGCTCTCGATCTTCTTTACGATTCTGTCGCTCGCATGGATCTACCCCGTGTTCATGATTGCGCTCAATTCCTTTAAGAAAGCGACCGCAATCAGCACCACCACGGCGTTCGATCTGCTCACGCCCGAGACGTTCAACGGCCTCGCAAACTACGTGCACGCTCTGAACGAGCAGGGCTTTGCCTCGGCGTTTATGTACTCGCTCATCATCACGGTCACGTCGGTCGTGCTGATTCTGGTGTGCTGCTCCATGTGCGCTTGGTACGTGGTGCGCGTCAACAGCAAGATCTCGAACTTCTTCTATTACCTGTTCGTCTTCTCGATGGTCGTACCGTTCCAGATGCTCATGTTCACGCTGTCCAACCTCGCGGACCGCATCGGCTTTAACACGCCGTTTAACATCTGCTTCATCTACCTTGGTTTTGGCGCGGGCCTCGCGGTCTTTATGTTCGCCGGCTTCGTCAAGAACATCCCGCTCGAGATTGAGGAAGCGGCCATGATCGACGGCTGCAACCCGGTCCAGGTGTTCTTTAAGATCGTCCTTCCCATTATGAAGCCCACCTATCTTTCGGTCGGCATCCTTGAGACCATGTGGGTCTGGAACGACTATCTGCTGCCCTACCTTACGCTCGACTCCACCAAGTACAAGACCATTCCTATCTTGATCCAGTACTTCCGTGGCGGCTATGGCCACGTCGAGCTCGGCCCCATGATGGCATGCATCATGATGGTCGTCATCCCCATCGTCATCATGTACATCTTCTGCCAGAAGTACATCATTGACGGCGTTGTGGCAGGTGCCGTCAAGGGCTGATGCCGTAACTGTTTTGCAAGTTTTGGCGGCGCCCCTCAGCGTGGCGCCGCGTATCGAAAGGTAGAGACATGGCCGAGATCGTTCTCAAACATGTTCAGAAGGTGTATCCCAACAACGAGTCCAAAAAGAAGGGCTTCTTTGGCAAAAAGAAGAAGACCGAGGAGAAGAAGCACAACCTCAAGGTTACCGAGGACGGCGTGCTCGCGGTGGAGGACTTTAACCTCACCGTGCATGACCAGGAGTTTATCGTCCTCGTTGGCCCTTCTGGCTGTGGTAAGTCCACGACGATGCGCATGGTCGCCGGCCTGGAGGACATCACCTCGGGCGATGTGCTCATCGATGGCAAGCGCGTCAACGACGTCGCTCCCAAGGACCGCGACATCGCCATGGTGTTCCAGAGCTATGCTCTGTACCCCAATATGACGGTGTACGAGAACATGGCGTTTACGCTCGAGCTCAAGAAGGTCCCCAAGGACGAGATCGACCGTAAGGTTCGCTCCGCTGCCGAGATCCTGGGTATTACCGAGTACCTCGACCGTAAGCCTAAGGCGCTCTCCGGCGGTCAGCGTCAGCGCGTCGCCATCGGCCGCGCCATCGTGCGTGATCCTAAGGTCTTCCTGATGGACGAGCCGCTGTCCAACCTGGACGCCAAGCTGCGTAACCAGATGCGTGCCGAGCTCATCAAGCTGCGCCACGAGATCAAGGGCACGTTCATCTACGTCACTCATGACCAGACCGAGGCCATGACCCTCGGTGACCGTATCGTGGTCATGAAGGACGGCGTCGTCCAGCAGATCGCCACCCCGCAGGAGGTCTTCAACCATCCCGCGAACATCTTCGTCGCCGGCTTTATCGGCGTGCCGCAGATGAACTTCTTCGATGCCCAGCTGGTGCGCTCGGGCAACGGCTTTACCGTCAAGACCGAGGATATGAACGTGGCGCTCGCCCCCGAGACCTGCGCTCAGCTTGCTCTCAACTGGGACGGCGGCGACGTGAAGGAGATCACGGCCGGCGTGCGTCCCGAGCAGATTCTGCTTGCCGACAAGGACGAGGAGGGCGCGCTCCAGGGTACCGTCGAGGTGACCGAGCTCATGGGTTCGACCGAGCATGTCCACGTGACCGCTCCCGATGGCCAGTTCGTCCTGATCATTCCCGTTGTCGACCTCGAGGCCAAGGGTGCGCTCAAGGCGGGCGACCCCATCTGGTTCAAGTTTGAGAAGAACGCGACCCACCTCTTCGATAAGGTCTCTGGCAAGAACCTTATCTAGGCCCGGTGCAACCAGGCCCTTCCTTTGGGCGACTGCGGTATTGCCATCCTTTTGCCGCGGTCACATATAAGGCTCCCCTCCCGTCCACTGGGCGAGAGGGGAGCCTTTCTTTGTGTTGGGACTGCCTGACCGGTCGTTTGTCTCGATCTGTAACGGATAGGGCCGATTTCGGACGTTAGATGTTACAGATCGAGACGGTTCCGCTGAGCTAACCATTTCATCTAAATCTGTAACACCAAAGGCGAATTTCACCTGCTAGATGTTACAGATTGAGATAAACCCAAGGGGAGGGGCCGGTATGTCTCAATCTGTAACAGCTGGGACCGTTTTGGTTGAGTAGTTGTTATGGATCGAGATTGTTTGGCCGAGTCGGATCACAGGGTAACGTGCGAGCACAAAAAACGGAGCCGCGTTGCCGTGGCTCCGTTTTCAAGAGGATGGGCGATGAAACCGAATTAGCTCAGGTGCCAGATCTCGTCGTTGTACTGGGAGATCGTGCGGTCGGACGAGAAGGTGCCGGCGTTGGCGATGTTGATCAGCGCCTTGCGCATCCAAGCGTCCTGGTCCTCGTAGTCGGCCAGCACGCGCTCCTTGGTCTGGATGTACTCCTCAATGTCGAGTAGAGCCATAAACCAGTCCTTGCCCATGATGTCGTCGTGCAGGCGCTGCAGGCGCTCGGCGTTGCCGGTCGCCATAAAGGCGGGGTTGGTGATGAAGTCCACCAGCAGCTTGATGCCGGGCTTGCGGTAGAGCGCGCCGGCGTCATAGGTGCCGTCGGCGTAGAGCTGCTCGACCTGCTTGGACGAGGCGCCAAAGGTATAGATGTTCTCGTCGCCGACAAGCTCGGCAATCTCCACGTTGGCACCGTCGAGCGTGCACAGGGTCAAAGCGCCGTTGAGCATGAACTTCATGTTGGAGGTGCCGCTCGCCTCCTTGGAGGCCAGGCTGATCTGCTCGGAGATGTCAGCAGCGGGGATCACGCGCTCGGCAGCGGTGACGTTGTAGTTCTCGATCATGACAACCTGCAGGTAGGGAGCCACGTCGGGGTCGTTTGCAATCCACTGGGACAGCGTCAGGATCAGGTGAATGATGTCTTGGGCGATAGTGTAGGCAGGGGCCGCCTTGCCGCCAAAGATGATGGTGACGGGATGCTTAGGTCTGTTGCCGTTCTTGATATCGAGGTACTTCCAGATGATGTAGAGCGCGAGCATCTGCTGGCGCTTGTACTCGTGGATGCGCTTGACCTGGACGTCGATGATGGCGTTGGAGGGAATGGTCACGCCCTGCTCGAGCGCCATGAACTGGCGCATGATGGCCTTGGCCTCGGCCTTGGTGGCGGCCAGGCGCTCAAGAACATCTTTGTCGTCAACGAACTCGGCAAGCTTACTCAGGTCGCCGGTGCTGCGCCAATCGGTGCCGATCACATCGTCGAGCAGGCTGGCGAGCGCGGGGTTGGCGCCATGGATCCAACGGCGGAAGGTGATGCCGTTGGTCTTGTTGGAGAACTTCTCGGGGTAGATCTCGTAGAACGGATGAAGCTCGGTATCCTCCAGGATCTTGGTGTGCAGCGCGGCGACGCCGTTGATGGAGAAGCCAAAGTGGATGTCCATGTGGGCCATGTGGACGGTGTCGTATTCGTCGATGATGGCGACGCGTGGGTCGTCGTGCTCGGCCTTGGCGATCTCATCGAGCTTGACGATAATGTCGGCGATGGCAGGGGAGACCTTTTGCAGGCTGGCGAGCGGCCACTTCTCGAGGGCCTCGGCAAGAATCGTGTGGTTAGTGTAGGCGACCATGGACCGTACGATGGTCACGGCCTCGTCAAACTCGATGTCGTGCTCGGTGGTGAGCAGGCGAATGAGCTCGGGAATGACCATGGTGGGGTGCGTGTCATTGATCTGGACTACGGCGTAGTCGGCCAGGTCGTGCAAGTTGCTGCCGCGCTCGATGGCCTCGTCGATCAGGAGCTGGGCGGCGTTGCTCACCATGAAGTATTCCTGGTAGATGCGAAGCAGGCGGCCCTGCTCGTCGGAATCATCCGGATAGAGGAACAAGGTGAGGTTCTTGGCGATCTCGGTCTTGTCGAAGTCGATGGAGCTGCCGGGGACCAGGCCGTCGTCGACACTTGCCAGGTCGAACAGGCGTAGGCGGTTCTTGGTGGGCTGGCCATAACCGGGTACATCGATGTTGACGAGCTTGGAAGTAACGGCAAAATCACCGAACTCGACGGTGTAGGAGCGGTCGTCGTCGACTAGGATGTCCTGCTCACCGAGCCACTCGTCGGGGACGGCCTTCTGCTGGTTGTCGACAAAGCGCTGGCGGAACAGGCCGTAATGGTAGTTGAGGCCCACGCCATCGCCGGTCAAGCCCAGCGTGGCGATGGAATCCAGGAAGCATGCGGCCAGACGGCCCAGGCCGCCGTTGCCGAGCGACGGTTCGACCTCGAACTCCTCGATCTTGTTGAGGTCGTGGCCCGCGGCGGTGAGCTGGTCCTTAACCTCGTCATAGATGCCAAGGTCGATCATATTGTTGATGAGCAGCTTGCCGATCAAAAACTCGGCAGAGATGTAGTAGAGCTTTTTCTTGCCGTTGTTGAGAGGACAGGCGGCAGAGCGCTCCTGCACGAGCTTGGCCAGCAGCTTATAAATACGACGGTCATCGAGCTGCTCGAGCGAGGTGCCAAAGGACTGCTCGGCAAGATCCGCAAGATTGATACGGGGCATGTTTCCTCCTGTGATGGGTTGATTACATGTCAGAAATTCAAAAGAAGCCCGCGCGAGGGATTGGAGTGGCCTCGCGCGGGGAAAACGGACGCGTCCGCACGATGGGGTGGGGTCGGGCGCGGTGGCTCCTATTGGGGAAGCTCAATTTCGTCTTCCGACGGGATGCGGAAGTAGGTCTCGGTCCAGCCGGTGAGCTTGTGCTCGAGCTCGCGGGTGATGGCGCCATCGAGCATGCGCCAGGTCCAGTTGCCGCCCATGGTGGCGGGAGTGTTGATGCGCGCCTCGTTGCCCAGGTTGAGCAGGTCCTGCATGGTGTAGATGCAGGTATCGCTTACGCTGGCGGCGATGGCGCGGTTGAGTGCATCGGCCATGGGCTCGCCTGCCTGCTGGTGGGTGTACAGGGCCGCCTGCTCGCGCTGACGCGGGGTGGCCGTTCCCTCAAACCAACCGCGCGCCGTCTCGTTGTCGTGTGTGCCCACATAGGCGACGGTGTTGGCAATGTAGTTGTGCGGCAGGTAGTACGAGTTGGTGCCCTCAAAGGCGAACTGCAAGATCTTCATGCCGGGGAAGCCCGAGTTGTCGCGCATGTCGATGACGCCGGGGGTGAGGAAGCCCAGGTCTTCGGCGATGATGGGCAGCGTGCCGAGCTTTTCCTCGAGCGTCTTGAAGAACTTGAGGCCGGGGCCCTGCGTCCACGAACCGTAGGACGAATCGGGTGAGGAGAACGGCACCTCCCAATAGGCCTCGAAGCCGCGGAAGTGATCCAGGCGGATGACATCGTACATGTCGAGGGCGGCGCGGATACGGCCCTCCCACCAGGAGAAACCGTCGGCTTCCATGGCGTCCCAGTCGTAGATGGGATTGCCCCAGTACTGGCCGGTGGCCGAGAACTGGTCGGGCGGCGTGCCGGCGACACTCACAGGATTACCGGCGGCGTCGATCTTAAAGAGCTCGGGCGTGGCCCACATCTCGACGGAGTCGCGCGAGACATAGATGGGCAGGTCGCCGATGATGAGGATATCGCGCTCGTTGGCATAGGCCTTGAGGCGGCTCCACTGACGATTGAAGAAGTACTGCGTCATCTGGTGGTAGAGCATGCGCGCGGGATGGGCGGCGCAGACCTTGGCAGAAGCCTCGCCGCGGGTACGGAGCTCTGCGGGCCACTCCCAAAAGGCCTTGAGACCGCACTCCTCCTTGACGGTCATGAACTCGCAGTAGGGGATGAGCCAGTCTTCGTTTGCTTGGACAAAGTCGTCGAAGTCGGCCGGCTTGTCGGCGGCAAAGCGCTCGGCGGCGCGGTCGAGAATCTGACGACGGCCACCAAAGATGGCACCATAGTCGACATTGCTGGGGTCGGAGCCCAGGTACACGCCGTCGATATCGCACTGCTCCAGATAGCCGGCCTCGATAAGCTCGGCAAAGTCGATGAAATTGGGGTTGCCCGCACGGGCCGAGAACGACTGATAGGGCGAGTCGCCATAGCTCGTTGTCGTAAGGGGGAGAATCTGCCAGTAATGTTGTTTGCACGAGGCGAGGAAATCGACAAAGTCATAGGCGTTCCAGCCAAAGCCGCCGATACCGTAAGGTCCGGGCAATGACGAAACGGGCATCAGAACGCCGCTTGCACGCTCCATGGATGCACTCACCGTCCTTTTGAATAAGGGGCTGCGCCGTAGATGGATAGACGGCTCGTCCCGAGTTTCCATTGCTATTGTCCCTATTGTAGAACATGTTGTTTAAACATGTATAGAGAGAATGAAAAAGTTGCCGACTTTCGGTGAATGGTAGTGCGCCATAGACGATATGAGTTGAACATTGGGAGCTCCTCCCCTTGCGGCTCTTTTGTGGGTCGGGCGACAATGGTCGTCGTCATTAAAGACCGGCTGCCAGCCAGGTTGCAACAATGCAAGAAGGGTTCACATTCAGTTGGCCGTTGACACAAACAATCGCGCGAAGACCTCGTCTTCTTCGGTAAGTCCAGGCGCGGCAAGACGCGCATGGCAGTCGCCCTCACGATGCGCGCGGTCGCCGCGGACATGTCGGTCAGGTTCTGGCAGACCGCGCAGCTGGTTCTCGAGCTCGGCAACGCGAAGCGCAAGGGAACGCTGTCGAAACTGTTGAACGACGTGTCGCCCGCGAGGCTGCTCGTGCTCGACGAGTTCGTCTACGTCCCCTGCGACGTAGACGGTGCGAGGGTTCTCTACCAGGTCATTTCCGTCCATGTAGTGCTCGTAGGCCGCGGCGTCGTCGGGCTCGTCGAAGGAGAGGGACTCCGTCCAGTCCCAGTAGGCCCCCGTCCAGGCGCCCCTGCGCCTGCCGGCCGGCGTCGTCTCGTCGAAGACGAGGCCGTGGCGCAGCAGGAACTTCGACATCCGCTGCTTGGCGTGTTGCAGGTCGTCGCGCGCGTCCTCGAGGGCGCTCGTCGGGGACCCACACCTCGACGACGTTGCGGCGCGCCAGCATGCGTGCCAGCCACTCGGCGTCGCGGCGGTCGTTCTTGCGGCCGCGGTCGGCCGCGGGCCGGTGCATCTTCGGGACCGCCCCGACGACGCAGCCGAGGCCGAGGGCCCGCAGCGCGCGGCCGCGGTTGATGGTACGACCATTGTCGCCCGACCCACGAGAGAGCTGCAAGGGGAGAGGCCCCAATGTTCAACTCATATCGTCTGTTGTGCCAGAGTCGCTCGGGAAAGCGCGACCGACGCAGCGCGCTGTTTTCCAGTCACATCCAGTTCGGGTTGATTTCAGCATGCGATAAGAAACTGGATTTGAATTTCGACTCGAAAGATGGGCAATGCTGATGAGAAACGCTTGGAGTTCGGGATTGCGCGGCGTGAAGCGACCCTCTTCTTATCGAGTTCGTTACAATGTAGGAAAAACAGTAAGTAAGAAGACCTCTGATTGCTTTAGGAGGAGCTGTGGTGAATAGCGCCCAGAAGATCGATAAGTCCATCCAGAAGATGATGACTCTCGGAAGAAGGCTTGGGATTCTGTTTACGGCGCTGTTTATAGCGGTGTGTTGCTGTTCGGTGGTGGTGGTTATTTCCATTGGGCTTATGGCTGCTCAAGGAAACCTATATGATCCATCAAAGACGGTTTCCGTAGTGGTTCCTTTGATGTATCTTCTGATTTCCGGAGGGGCCACATGGACCCTGCGGGGAATCAGCATGGACATGGCTCATGGCGAATCGCCCTTTACCCTTTCGCATGCTCGAAGAATCTCGATTATCGGGTGGCTGTTTGTTGCAGCGGCAATAGGTGACCTCTTGTTTTCTCCGGGGTTTCTTTCGATAGTGATTGGCCCCTTCGACTTGCTGGGGAACGCCTATTCGATGTTTGAAAACCTGGCCCTGCCCATAGATATTGGTGCTGTGCTGGGGGCCGTTTGCTGCTTCTCGATTTCTGCGATATGGCGCTACGGAGCTCTGCTTCAAGACCAGACCGAGGATTTGGTGTGAGGGGCGGCATGGACTATCTGATTATTGAGCTTGAAAGCTTATTGCTTCGACGCGGAAAGACGAGTACGGATATCATTCGGGCGACCGGGCACACACCGGCAAGTATCTCAAAAATACGAAATGGCAAGGTGAAGGCAATTAGGTTAAAGACATTGCTGGATATTTGCGTAGAGCTTGATTGCCAGCCTGGCGATCTTATTAAGCGCGTCAACGAAAGAGAACTTGAGGAACTGGCGACGCGGCGCGCCCGCAACGCGCTGAGCAGGGCGACCGCGACGGGTGATGACCCGGTCCTGGAGTCAGATCATGTTTACGTGGTCGATCTTAGAGACGACTGAGGCTGGAGAATAAAAAAGTATTGAGCAGGTGCAGCCCGTGAAAACAACGGTTTTCACGGGCTGTTCATTCAACGTCCTGCAGTGGCCCGTATTTCTCGCCGCGTCACTGGGGAACGAGAGAGTCATTTCCTGTGCTGGATGCAGGGGGGTGCTTACCTTGTGTAATATATAAATAAGCTTATATTGAAATATGATACATATCGAATTAGAATAACATTATCAATTCGGTATGCAAGGAAAGGAGGGAGAGATGGATTGGATTAACGAGCCGGAGGAAGGCGTTGCACCCGCGTGCGGCAACTGCTTCTTCTACGCGCACGGGGGATGCACGAAGAGGTGCCCCAATCAGTCCTGCACGTTCCGTTTCTAGGGGGCAGAGATGAACTGGCTTTCTACCGCGAAAGGAGGGGAATGAAATGGAATGGATTACCGAGCCGTCAGCCGGGGCTGAGCCCATGTGCAGCAATTGCTTCTTTTACGCGCACGGCAGCTGCAGCACCAAGTGTTCTTCACAGGAGTGCACTATCCGCTTTTAGCGGATAGTGCACGCCGTACGGCGTGCACAGACTGTTCAAAGATATTTTGGCCAGCAGCGCCTGAGGGGCGATGTGGCATTGCAATATGGGGGGCGAACCGACGTTACCTATAACCCCGCACAATTGCCATGTCGTCCCTTTTTATTGACGGGGAGGATGTCGTCCATGCGGGAAGTCCCAGTTGAATTGCGTGCCATATCCAAGAGATATGGCGGGTTTGAAGCGGTTAAATCAGTCTCGTTCTCTTTAATGGAAGGCGAGCTGTGTGCACTCATTGGGGAGAATGGTGCCGGCAAGAGCACGTTAATTCGATTGATCACGGGGCTTTCGGAGCCATCGTCAGGAACGATCTCGATGTTTGGGCAAACCGGGAGACGTGAAATACGGAGCTGCAGGGAAAGGCTGGGTTATATGCCCGACCTCAATGCTTCGTATCCTAATCTGACCGCGCGAGACAACTTGGTCGTTCGCTGTATTGAGTGGGGGCTTCCCACCGATCGTTCCATCGACGGTGTGTTATCAACCGTCGGTTTGGGGGAGGCCGGCGGGAAGAAAGTGAAGAACTTCTCAATGGGAATGAGGAGGCGTCTCGATCTGGCCATAGCGTTGCTGGGCGATCCGGAGCTGTTGATCCTGGACGAGCCGACAAACGGCCTGGATCCGATGGGGATAGTCGAAGTAAGAAAAATCCTTACGCATCTTAACAAAGATCAAGGTAAAACGATTCTCGTATCCAGCCACAATCTTGAGGAGATGCACAAGCTGGCAACTGATTACCTCTTCATAAGTCATGGTCGCCTCATTCGAAGGATGACCGCACCTCAGCTGGAAAAGTCATGCCGCGGTGGTTTCGTGTTGCATGTGGACGATCTGGAGCGAACGAGATCGGTTCTCGGAGATGAGACCTCACATTCTTTTCTGCCGGACGGCAGCGTCCTTATGCGCTATGAGGAGAAAAAGGAAGGGCGGGGCATTGCAATCGAAGCGCTCTCGACCGCAGGTGTGAGGGTTGCGGAGGCGTATTCTCATAGGAAGAGCCTTGAGGAGTTTTATTCGGAGCTCATCGGTCGAGAGAGCGAGCTGTGATGAAACGCGAGTTCATCTCAGCTTTTCGGAGCGAGGTATGGTTGCTCGCCAGGCACCCGGCGACCGCTCTGATGATTGCGCTTGCGGCTGTGCTGTATGTGGTTGCGGCTGCGACTTCGTCTGAGGTGCTGATCATGGTCGCCGGTGATGACCCGTATACGCTTGGAGGGGCTATAGGTTTTATTGGAAACCTAGTGGATGCAGGGGACGTTTTGGGCTCTGTTGCCCGGACGTCTTTTGCGTCTACAGTGGTCTGGATTCCGGTGACGATTCTCTACGCGGTTTACGCTACGTCGAGAGACTTTGAATCCGTGGCTTACGCCGTATCGAGATCGCGAGGGGTGTCGCAGGCGGCGATTGTGATCACGAAGCTGTTGGTGAACTGCACTCTGGTCGGTGCCGTGTATCTTCTTTCTACGACTGCGCTGTATTTAACCAAGATGGCCCAATGGGACGTTGGGGCCTCGTGCTCAGGGTTTGCCCAATTTGTATCGATTGCGCTGATGATCGCGCTGCTGCTCATTTCGATGTACGCCGCTACCTTCGCCCTGTATTTGCTCACGAGGAGTGTGGTGGCGAGCAGCGTCGTTGCAATAGCGGTTTCGACATTTGTGATGGTGTGGTTCCCAAGTACATACGGAAGCGGTCAGCCCAGCTTGCTGCTCATGCTCTCGCCCGTGTATTACCTGATGAACCTGTGTTCCCTGAGTATGCAGAATGTTGGTGTAATTCAGGTTTTGCTGTATGCGGGCGGCACTGTGCTTGTGTCGGTTGGAGTTGCGCTCGTCTCGCTATTTGTAAGGACGGCGGTTCGATGAATCTTGGGATGTCGGTCAGGGCGGAACTGTTCCGCGCAAGGAGAATGAAACTCGCCGTGATAATAGCGCTGATGTATTTGGGCATCGCGGGGATTTATGTGTTTGCCGGGTCCGGCGCATGGGTCTCCGCAGGGGGAGAGGGCCAGTTCTTTGGCTTTTCCGCCGATCCGGGCTATCTTTTCTCGATAGGGGTTGGGCCAACGGGTATCTCTTCCTGGCTAAGTGTCGTCTCCATGGCGCATACGGTGTTCTTCCCAATCGTCTCTGTTGTTGTGGCGGGGACGCTATTCGGTGATGCGACGAGCGTGTCGGCAAGGGGAGTTTCGATTGCTCGGGGCTTCCGCAGCTGGCAGCTGTTTGCGGCAAAGACATTGGCTTGCGAAGTGTATACGCTGTGCCCCTACATCGTGTTTACTCTCGGTGTCGCTGCGGTCTTTGCCGTGTGCTCCGGAAGCGGTCTAGACAGCCTTACGGTTGGTAATGTGACCTCGGCACTCCTGTCGAATATCGTTATAGACGCCGCTTATACGCTGATGGTTGCGGTTGCATATGAGGTGTTCAGGATCAGATCTCTTGTGTCGGGAGCCTTGCTGGTCGCAACGTTCGCGGGCCTTGTTATCGCGATGAGTTTCCCAACCGTTTTACCCCCGGTTCACATGGCTTATTGGATGAGGGCGTGCGGGGCTGCCGGCGGGACGGTCCTGATGGCTGCATGCGGCCATGCGGTCATCGTGTCGCTCGCATGTCTATTGCTGCTTTCGTGCAGTTTTTATCGAAGAAGGTAGTGCGCTGGCGTATGCGCAGCGTCTGAGGGTCGATATGGATTTGGTTGGAAATGGAGATGGTGCGAAGTGAAACTGTCGCAATTTAATGTGGTGCATGAACATAACGGAAGTCTTCTTATCATGAATGCGCGAACCGGCGGCATCCTGTCGTTAAATCCGGAAACGCGCAGAAATTCAAAAGGATTCAAGAAGGGGACGTTCGGGATGCCGATGATCTTGTCGCGGAGCTGATAAGGGGAGGCATCCTAGTCAATGAGGAGAGGGACGAGCTTGGGGAGATCAGGTTGCAAAGTCGCGCCGCGCGCTTTGCGAATACTGCTCTGTCCCTTACCATTGCGCCAACGATGGCTTGCAACTTTTGCTGTCCCTACTGCTATGAAAAGGGACAGGCGTACACGACGATGGGCGAGGAGGTTTTGACACAGCTCTCCAAGTTCGTGAAAGATTACTATCCTGGTATCGCAAGTCTCTCAGTTGGATGGTACGGCGGCGAGCCTCTGCTCGGAATGAAGATGATCGAACGGATTACGTCGGATCTGAAAGATGTCGTGGGGCCAACGTGTGAATATTCCGCATCGATAGTGACAAATGGCTATCTGCTGACGCCTGATGTTGCAAGGAGGCTCGCGGCATGTGGTGTGACGAGCGCGCAAGTGACTATAGATGGATCGAAGTCGGATCACGATTCGAGAAGGATTCTTCACGACGGAAGCCCTACATACGAACGTATTCTCAAGAACGTCAAAGAGTGTGCCGACATCATCGATATTTCGATAAGGAGCAACGTCGACAAGACCAACATCGAGGCCGCTCAAGAGCTATTGGATTATCTCGAGCTAAATGGCCTGATGAATAAGGTTCACTTCTATTTAGCCCCTGTTGACGATATCAATCAGGTATGTGCGAACGACAGCCACTGCTTTACTGTAAAAGAGTTCTCGTATGAGGAGACTGAGTTTTATAAAAGGGCAATTGCGCGGGGCTTCAAAGTTCAACCTTTTGGTGGGACGAATTTCGGGATATGTTGCGCCGTTGGAATCAACTCGTACGTGGTTGATCCCGTCGGAGATTTGTATAAGTGCTGGGATGACATTGGAATGAAGGAGCGGAGGGTCGGAACTATTTTCGAGCCGCCAATGTTGAGCAAGAACATGATTAACTGGATGGCATATGAGCCGGATGACCCGGAATGCCAAGAGTGCTTTGCTTTTCCCATGTGCATGGGAGGGTGCCCCAACCACGCCTTAAACGGTGAGGGGAAACGTTGCGTTTCCTTCCGGTATGATGCCGAGCAAAAAATGCTGCTCTCCCAGATGATGAATACGGCAAAACGGGGTGCGGGGCAAAATGAGGCTGATGCTTAATCTCTGTAGAAAATATATACTGGGCGGTCGATTCTACGCCTATCTTGTCGTAACAGTTTTGGTCGGGCTGCTTGCGCTTGCGGGTCCCTTTCTTACCGGCATAGTGGTAAACCGATTGGCGATGCCGGCCAGCGCCGATCTTGCCGCCGTTCTCGTTTGTTGCCTTATTTTGGTTGCGGTCCAAGCGGTTCGAGCGGGACTAGTGTATTGCTCAGAGATGCTGTACATCAACCTTCAGTCGCATGCGGGGTTCGGCTTAAATGCGGATACGCTTGAGCACGTGAAGCACCTTCCCCAGGCATTCTTCGAGGGCTTCAACGCGTCGTATTATAACCAGCAAATCAATCACGACGCTAATGACCTTGTCATCTTCGTAATCAACTCGGTTGTGGGGGTTTCAAGCAACGTTATCACCCTTTTGTCCGCCCTGTTTGTTCTCGGTAGCCTGAATATCAAGTTGAGTGTGGTCTGCCTTGTTCTTGCGGCAGCGAGTGCCGCTTTTTATGCGGTTTCACGCGCAAGGCTGTTTGAGAGAAGTTTTGACGTACAAGAGCAGAGCGCGAGGTTTTTTTCCTGTCTACAAGATCAGTTGGAGAAAGTTGATTTCATCCGCAAACATGCTTTGTTCGATAGGTCCCGCGCTGTACTGGTCGAAGCTTTTAATGGGCTCTATCCAACGATGAGAGCAAATCAGGAAGTAGGGTCTAGATTTACCTTTGGCAACGCGTTGGTCGCTTCCGCCGCTCAAGGATGTCTTCTTGCTGTGGGCGCGGTTGAAGTGATGGGCGGGAGACTGTTGCCTGGTTTTCTCGTGACTGCTGTTGGATATTATTCGAACTTAAGCTCAGCGGTACAGTATTTGTTGGGCTGGGGAAGGGATTACCAGACTAATCGCGTATGCTATGAGCGGCTGAAAAGAATTTGGGATGTCCCGGTGGAAGCGAATGGCAAATTGGCGCTTGGTCCGATTGAGGAAATCCGTCTAGAGAACATCAAGCTACGTTATCCAGGGGCGGAAAGGGTCGCGTTAAGCATTGAGGGGCTCGCGTTTTCCAGGGGTCGGCTATATGGAATCTCGGGGCCGAATGGTTCGGGGAAGAGCTCGCTGCTGTCAGTGATATTGGGGCTATATCCAGATGACACAGAAGGGGCCGTTCGCTACAACGGGGTGTCACAGCGTTGCATCGATCGATATGCATTGCGGCGGTGTCGAGTCAGCATTACGGAGCAAGAACCCCCTATCGTTGAGGGGACGATTCTCGATAATCTTACGCTGCTTTCTGATGATTACGAGATGGATAAGCTGAATCGGATGCTTGTCATATTGGGGCTAGACGAAATGGTTGCTTCTGTGGAGAACGGGGCAACGGCGATGCTTGACGGCGGGAAAGGAGGGGTGTCCGGCGGCGAGAAGCAAAAGATTGCAATTGTGAGACAGCTGTTGAAATCGCCGGACGTTATGCTTTTTGATGAACCGACCTCAGCACTTGATGCGAAGAGTCGAGGCGCGCTGATCAAATTGCTTCATGAAATTAAGAGAGACCATATTGTAATCGTTGTCACTCATGACGAGGAGATGCTTGCCGCCTGTGACGAGGTCATTTCGACGGCTGGATGATTATCGGATTGTGGCGTTGAAGACCAAGAAACTTGAAATGGCGTGGGCTCTGGGTAGGTCTCCACGGGTACGCCGTCGGTGCTGTACTCGACCGCCCGGCAAGAAGGTTTTATAGCGTGTTTCCCCAGAGAGGTCCCTTTGTCCGGTAGTGGCGAGGGGAGCCTCTCTTTTGCTCACCTCTTGCGGCGGAGGGGGACACCATGCGCCTATGCAGGACAAACTGCGCGTTCTTGTCGAATGATGGGCTATGTGTAGAGATGATGGTCTCGGGTAGAGGCCGTGTCGCGCTCGGCTGCGATGAGCCAGGCAATTCAATCTTCATCCGGGAGGGCCTTGGCAAGACAAGCAGGGCGAAGACCTTGGCGACGTTTGGGAGCCGTGTGGCGCCCGGCTCCACGCTCATCCACGACATGGAGCCGGGCGCCACACGGCTCCCGTCAACAATCTGTCACTGAAGAGCCAGCACTACAACGCGAAGCTGCTCAAGGGCGTTCCCGACGGCCAGAACCCGCTGGGGCCCGTGAACCGGATGCGCTACTTCATGCAGTGCTTCCTGAGGGCTCATCCCGGCTCCAACCGGGACGACATGCGGGGCTGTGGCTATGAGTCCGCCCGAGGACAAGCTTGAGAAGGTCGCGATGGTGCTCGATCGGGCAATGCGATACCCGAAAACGCTCAGGTTCAGGCAGTTCTATGCAAGAAAGCCCAGTTCAGATGAGTTCGACGAGCAATATTTATCAACACAGTGCAAGGGGGGATTATATTTGTATTTCATCCGTGTTGAGCTTCACACGGTGCGCGACTCATCGCAAACTGGCGGGCGCAGCGGAAAGAAAACCGACTGCAGACGAACGATCGATATCGGGAGCAAATAGCCACCGGATGCTTTTCGGTCTCCTACGCGTCGACCTCCGCGATTTCTTCTGCGTCTCGCCAAGTTGAAAGGAGCGATGTCGAAAACTCCTTTTCGGTTAGCGTCAAGACATCCTTCACGCAAAAACCTTTCAATTTGTCAGGAAGCCCAAAACGCGCTTTTTTCCTAATCGAGCTGGCAACCCGCTTCAACGCGGTCTTGTTCTTGTCCTCGTTGTATACCAAAACAAAGACGCAGTGCTCGCGAAACCATCTCGTCCTCTTTCCCCACAGGTCCGAGCAGATCAAAACGCTGTCCTTGCACTTCTCGATGAGGGCGTCCCTTTGGCCAAGATTGATACCAAGCTCTTCGTCATCCTTGGGATTGAGCCTCTTCCCCAGCGTCTCCTTCAGACTGCCGTTTTTAAATTCGACTAGATATAACGTTTCCCGATCGCAATACAGCGCATCGGCGGAGCGCGGGAGTTGCATCCACCTATTGACCTTCTTGCAGTAGCATTCTTTAACAGAGTCAAAATTGACAACAGGCAAATCGTCATCCACAAGAGAGACGCTCCCGTCTCTGGATGTTTTGGAGATGGTCGACGTGCAGTCCCTTAGGATACAGGTCCTGCAACGGGAGCAACCATCGCTGCCATCTGGCACCGCGGGAGAGTTCGGATGAGGGCAGGAGGCGCACAGGTCGCTACTCAAGGCCGTACTCCTCCCTCTCAAGCGTATCAAAAGGAGCCGCCAGCTTCTCGTAGGCGACCTCAGTCGAGCCGGTTATATCGGCAAAGCGAGAGCGTCCATCAGTGCAGGTCTCCGCAAGATAATATGAGCACAATCCATCAACAGCGTGCTTCTTAGAATACACTTCGATCGCATTCAGGAAATATGGACTATGGGTGCTCATTAAGACGTGCATCCCGAGCTCTTTCTGGAGCAGCACGATTATCTCGGCGAAGGCCAGCTGCCATGCAGGATGAAGATGAATCTCGGGTTCATCGAGGATAATAGTCCCTCCGGCATCTAGCGCGCCGGACTTCAAGAGCACCTTCATGATGGCGAACGTCTTCAAGCCAGCAGAAAGGTTCCCAGGCTCCAACCCCCGAGCGAAGCCCTCTTCGAGATACGTAAGGTGACCGCGACTTTCGCTCCTCTCGAAATGCCCCGGACATAAGGAGGAAACCTTGTCCATGAGAACCTTCAGGTGTCGCTCCTTCGCGATCTCTTCGAACAGCGAGGACTCGCTGTCATCGTTACGGATGGTCGCCTGAATCAAATCTTGCCGCAGCTCCTCCTGGTGTCCAAGGAGGGGCTTGAACCGAAAAGCGGGGCCGTAGGGTCCTCCGAGAGAATCGATCAGGAACGGGTCGTCCAGATAATGCGCCCTGAATCGCAAAACCCTCCTATCGTGCACCTCCGCCACCTCGTCACTTGCAACCGAGAAAACCGTAGATGCGTCCTTTATCTGGAGTTCGACCTTCCCGGGCTCTTCGCCGAAAACCGAATTGATCTGGCCGTTGAACTCGCTTCGGAACCTGTTTGTCGCAATCGCACGAAATACCTCATCATCGGAGATATCCATGATCTCGATAATCTGATCGGCAACTCCTGCTACGCCATTCGTGAAATCGGATTCGATCTCACGGGAGATCTCCTCCCCGTAATACTCCTTTATCTCATCAATAAGCTCGTCCCTCGTGCACTCGCCCGAAAAAACCCTGTCGATGAAACTATTCATTCTTCCAGCAGTTCGCCTGTGGCGAGACGTGGAGTCGAGAGGGCTTCCCACATATGCCTTCCTGATGGCGCGCTCAACACTATTGCGCCTCATGCGGTCGATTTTGTTCTCCGAATCGGACATGCTGTTGAAGGCCGCATAAAGCGCTTTTCCAACCGTGCTTTTCCCCGTCCCGTTCTCCCCGGCGATCACGGCAATACCATTAATCTCGATATCGGCCTCAGCGACCCTGCCGATGTTTTTCATCTTGATTTTCAATGCATATCACCAGCTCTAAACTCGCGAGACTCAATAGCTCGATTATCGCACAGAGAGATCGACTTCTCGAGGACTCCCTAAATGGAACGCGCGGTGAGGACATGGCTCGCCGCCGTCCGCTTCGCGTTCGCGCGGGGGAAGGTGACGACCAGGGACCTCTCCGGGCTCATCGAGAGGAGCGCCAGATTCTCCTCGTCCATTTGAACTGTATCGTATTCAAGGACACTTGACTTAGAGGAATGGCGTTGAGCGGCGATAATCGTTTCAGCGCCAAAAAGAAAGGAGTGTCAGTCATGGCAGACGGGCCCTCCTACACAGCGGGGTACCGCGCCGAGGCCGCAGACTTCGCCGCCGCGTCGGGGAAGCCCATCGCCCAAGTGGCAGCCGACCTCGGCATCAACGAGAAGACCCTGGGAAGATGGGTGACGGTCAGGAAGAAGGAGCTGACCAACCACCCGGTCGCGGCGGCCGCAAGTGCATGCGCGAGCTCGAGCTCGAGAACGAGTTCCTAAAAAGCCCCGACCTCACATTGGAGGCCGGGGCCAGTAGATTTTTGGGACATGTCTAGAAATCTACCCATGCAGGAAGCGGCATGTGCCGAGCATGTCGCGTGCTAGGTTTTGAGGCATGCCACAAAACCTAGCACGGGGGAGTGGCTACTCGGCGTCGGCGAAGCCGTTGGGGTTATGGCTCTGCCAATTCCAGCTGTCGCGGCACATGTCCGCGATGTCGTACTGGGCCTTCCAGCCCATCATGCGTTCGGCCTTGGAGGCATCGCACCAGTTGGCGGCGATATCGCCGGCACGGCGCTCGCGAATCACGTAGGGCAGCTCCTTGCCGCAGGCCTTGGAGAAGGCGGCGACGACCTCGAGTACCGAGGTGCCGGTGCCGGTGCCCAGGTTAAAGATCTCGACGCCGGTCTTGCCGTTCATCCAGTTGAGGGCGGCAACGTGACCGGATGCCAGGTCGCACACGTGGATGTAGTCGCGCACGCCGGTGCCGTCGGGGGTGGGGTAGTCGTTGCCAAAGACCTGAACGGCCTCGAGCTTACCGACGGCGACCTGGGCGACGTAGGGCACCAGGTTGTTGGGGATGCCCTTGGGGTCCTCGCCGATCAGGCCCGACGGATGGGCACCGATGGGATTGAAATAACGGAGCAGCACGACGTCCCACTCGGGGTCGGCGGTGTGGACGTCCATGAGGATCTGCTCAATCATCCACTTGGTCCAACCATAGGGGTTGGTCGCGGGCTTCTTGGGGTCTTCCTCGGTGACGGGCGGATTGTCCGGATCGCCGTAGACGGTCGAAGAGCTCGAGAAGATGATGGACTTACAGCCGTGGTTGCGCATGACATCGATGAGCACCAGGGTGTTCTCGATATTGTTGTGGTAGTACTCGACGGGCTTGCTCACCGACTCGCCAACGGCCTTAAAGCCGGCGAAGTGGATGACGCGGTCGATCTGGTGGGTATCGAAGATCTTGTTCATCGCATCGCGGTCGAGCACGTTGGCCTCGTAGAAGGTGAGGTTCTTGGCGGCCTCGTCGCCCACGATGGTCTTGACGCGGTCGATGGCAACGGCGCTGGAGTTGGAGAGGTCATCGACGACGACAACCTGGTAGCCACCCTCGAGCAGCTGAACGACGGTGTGCGAGCCGATAAAGCCGGCGCCGCCGGTAACGAGGACGCAGGTGTCTTTGGGGTCGAGTGCTTTGGACATGTAGTCTCCTATCGAATCAGGAACACTTCTTGAGGGGAGTATAGCGCAGCTGGGGGCGCCCAAAACACGCGGGGCAGGAAAACCAGAGGATTGATGTTAACGTACTCATAGGGTGTTATTTGCATAATCCTTACCTTTGGTGTGGGACGTATTTGCGAGCCGCTGACCATGCTTTTCCAGCCGTTCGTGGAAATAGTTGGGACAAGCGCGATGTGCGTTAATATGTTTGAGTTGAGCGACATATAAATAAGCATGTAACGGAGTACATATGTCACCAAACAACGATTCCATCTTTACGCAGGAGCTTTCGCGCCGCACTGCCCTTAAGGCTCTTTTCGGCGCCGCTTCTGCGGCTGTTCTTTTTGGCCTGCCCGCCCGCGCCCATGCGGCTGAGGCCAGTCAAGAAACCACCGACAAACTGAATGCCGCCCAGGCCCAGCTCGACGAGGTCCAGGCTCAGCTCGACAGCATTGCCAATGAGTACGCGGCGCTCGCCAACAAGAATGCCCAGACCCTCAACGACATCGAGAATGTCCAGGGCAAGATTGACGACACGCAGGCCCAGATCGATGAAAAGAAGGCCGAGCTCAAGAAGAAGCGCAACGACCTTTCCGATCGCGTGGCCGCCAGCTACAAGTCCGGCGGTACGAACATCCTGTCGCTGCTGCTGGCCTCTGGCTCGTTTGAGGAACTCGTCGCCAACGCGCATTACGTTGAGAAGATCAACAAGAGCGACCGCGATGCCATCGAGGATATCCAGACGATTCAGGCTGAGCTCGACGCACAGAAGACCGAGCTCGAATCACAAAAGGCCGACCTGGAGAAGCTCAAGGACCAGCAGACTGCTCAGATGCAGGACATGCAGGCCAAGCAGCAGGAGGTCCAGACCGTGCTGAACGGTCTTTCCGACGACGTCAAGGAACTCATGGCTCAGCGTGATTCCGAGATTCTCGCTGCCGCCCAGGCCGAGGAGGCCGCTAGGAAGGCCGCCGCTGCCGCGGCTGCCGCAAACAAGAACAATTCCTACTCGGGTGGTTCAAGCTCGGGTGGCGGATCGTATGCGCCCGGAACTCCGCAACAGAATGCCGGCTCGGGCAAGCAGCAGGCCGTCGTCAACGCATGCTACTCCACCCCTTCGCCTGGCCTGAACTGGTGCGCCGCTTGGGTTACCAACGTATTCCGCAATGCCGGCGTGGGCTATTTTGGCGGCAACGCGTGTGACATGTTCAACGCCTGGTGCTATAGCTCCGACCGCTCGGCGCTGCAGGTGGGCATGATCGTGGCCGATTCCTCGCACAGCGGCACGGGTGCTCCGGGCCTTATCTACGGTCATGTGGGTATCTACGTTGGCGGCGGCATCGTAATGAGCAACGAGGGCGCCATTACGTCTAAGTCGCTTGATTCGTTCATTAGCTTTTATGGTACTGGCTCTGGCGTGCGTTGGGGCTGGCTTGGCGGTATTGCGCTGTCGTAAAGCCGACTGGGCCGCGTGCCCGCCCGCAATATATTTGATTGCCTGCTCGGGCAGTCCTGCGCAAGACGAAGGCCACATTAAGTGGCCTTCTTTGCGTGCGGAACTCGCGATCAATCAAATATATTGCGGGCGGGCACGCGGCCCTCTCGGGTTCGGGGCGCTACGCACCGGATTGGTTGTCTGAATAAAAGAAAGTGAAGGCCCCTTTCGGGGCCTTCTTTTTTAGAGGAATTCGCCGACTCGGTGGACTTCGGGTTCGAGGTCTACGTCGAATTGGTCTTTGACGGTTGTTTGGATGTGGCGGATGAGTTCGTCGACGTCGGCGGCGGTGGCGTGGTCGGTGTTGACGATGAAGCCGCAGTGTTTCTCGCTCACCTGGGCGCCGCCGATGGCGTGGCCGCGCAGGCCGGCGTCCATGATGAGCTTGCCGGCAAAATAGCCCTCGGGACGCTTGAAGGTGGAGCCGGCGCTCGGCATGTCGAGCGGCTGCTTGTCCTCGCGGCGTTGGCGGTAGTCGTCCATGTCGGCCTTGATCATCGCGGCGTTGCCCGGGGCGAGATTGAAGGTGGCCGAGAGCACGATAAAGCCGTCGTCGGCGATGCGGCTCTTGCGATAGCCCAGGTTGAGCTCATCGACATCGAACTCAATGATATTGCCGCTGCCGCGGGTGCCGTCGTCGAGCTGGCGAGCAGGTTTGTAGACGCGCACGGACTCCAGCACATCGGCCATGCAGGCGCCGTAGGCACCGGCGTTCATGTAGCAGGCGCCGCCGACCGATCCGGGAATGCCCGAGATGGGCTCCATGCCGGTAAGACTAGCCTCGGCTGCCGCTGCCGCTACGTCCGAGAGCAGCGCGCCGGCTGCCGCCGTGACGTGCGTGCCGTCGACCGTAATGTCGGAGAGGCCCTCGCCCAGCGCTACGACGACGCCGCGGATGCCCTTGTCGCCGACGAGCAAGTCGGAGCCGTTGCCCACGATGGTGAGTGGTAGATTGCAGCGATAGCAGGTATCGAGCGTGGCGACGAGGCCCTGCTCAGTATCGGGCGTGACAAAGACGTCGGCCGGACCGCCGATCTTAAACGTGGTGTGCTCGCGCATGGGCTCGCTCATCAGCACGTTGTCCTCGCCGGCAACGCCAGCGAGCGCGCACAGCAGGTCCTCGTTAAAAAAATCGTTCTCGTGCATACGAATATCCGCCTTTTGGTGGTCGTTGTCATCAATCGATTGCAATATACCCCACCCGGACGGATTTGGTGCGCTGGCGGCGATAAAACAGCCGTCCACCGGATTGGTAAAGTGTTTATCACCGAGGTAGAGGGGTAGTCGCTATACTTTCAAGAGATTGCGCGTAAACCCGGAAGGAGCGAGATGGCCAACAAAGTCACCCTCAAGCAGATCGCCCAGGAGGTGGGGCTTTCCCCCTCGTCGGTCTCGCTTGTTCTCAATAATCGGCCCTGTCGCATCTCGGAAGAAAACCGCAAGCTCATCAAAGAGGTCGCGGCGCGCAACCACTATGTTCCCAACCAGATTGCGCGCAGCCTGGTCATGCGCGAGTCGCGCACGCTGGGCCTTATCGTCCCTAACATCGAGAGCCGCTTTTTTGCCTCGCTCGCCGGTAGCCTGGAAAAGCGCTGCCGCGAGGACGGCTATGCGCTCTTCATTACCAGCTCGGGCGGAAGCGCCGATGACGATCTGGAGCTGCTGCGCCAGCTGGTGACGCGCGGCGTTGATGGCGTCTTCCTGGTGGTGGGTGACGAGTTCTCCGATGACCGCGCCCTGCGCGAAGAGGTCAGCCACCTGACCATCCCGGCCGTAATGGTCGACCGTGCCATTGAGGGGCTCGAGTGCGACAAGGTGATGTTCGACCACGAGATGGGCGGCTATATGGCCACCCGCTATCTGATCGAGCAAGGCCACCGCCGTATTGCCTGCCTGGTTAATGCCCGCCGTTCCAATACGGGTCGCAAGCGACTTGCCGGCTATGAGCGCGCGCTGCGCGAGGTTGGCCTGCCGATCGACGCGCGTTTGGAGTTTGAGAGCGAGTACTACATTCCGAGCGCATACGAGGCCTCGGAGGCAGTGCTCGCAACTGACGCCACTGCCGTGTTCGCAAGCTCGGATAACATTGCCCTCGGTTTGCTCAAGCGCTTGCACGAGATGGGGAAGAGCATCCCGGGCGATATCTCGGTGGTGAGCTATGACAACTCGGCGGCCGACGTTCTCTTTGAGCCGGCACTGACCGCGATTGAGCAGGACCCTGGTGTCCTTGCGGAGCATGCTTTTGGCTGCATGTCCAAGCGTCTTGCCGGTAGGGGCGGCAGGCGTGCCGAAGAGGTCGTTCTGGAGCCGGAGCTTATCGTTAAGGACAGCGTGCTCGAGCTTACTAAACACAACTAAAAACGTTTACCAATTTGCAGAGACCGAATGTGGAGCACCTGTGACAATCAACGTCGCAGGTGAATGTCGCGTTTTGCTAATCGATGGGATTGATAAGGGTGGTAAAACGTTTTTTCACCATGATAAAACGTTTTAGCAAATATACTGGTCCCAACGAAAGGTTGCCGTATTGGAGGGTGACCGCACAGCGAAGGGACATAAACAATGGCTAAAACACTGGGGACGCCGTGGCAAAAGCTGGGCCACGAGGTGCCGGCTTCCGAGCTCGAGGGCGTCGACCTGTATTGGCGCGCATCGAACTATCTGTCCGTCGGTCAGATCTACCTTCGCTCTAACCCGCTAATGCGCCCCGACTTTGTCGACGAGAAAACCGGTGAGGTGCGCGACTTCGGTCGTCCGGACGTTAAGCACCGCCTGGTTGGCCACTGGGGCACCACGCCCGGCATCAACTTCCTGTTCGGTCACGTCAATCGACTGATCGCCGACCACAACCAGAATGCTATCTTCTTGATGGGCCCTGGTCACGGTGGCCCCGCCGGTACTGCTCAGTCGCTGCTCGACGGCACCTACCGCGAGATTCGCCCCGACATCACCAATGACGAGGCAGGCCTGCAGAGGTTCTTCCGCCAGTTCTCTTATCCCGGCGGCATCCCGAGCCACTTTGCGCCCGAGACGCCCGGTTCCATCCACGAGGGCGGCGAGCTCGGCTACACGCTCAGCCACGCTTACGGTGCCGTCATGGACAACCCGAGCCTGTTGGCCGTGGCCGTGGTGGGCGACGGCGAGTCCGAGACCGGCCCGCTCGCGACCTCTTGGCAATCCAACAAGCTCGTGAACGCGGCAACCGACGGTATCGTTTTGCCGATCCTGCACCTCAACGGCTACAAGATCGCCAACCCCACCATCCTCGCCCGCGTGTCCGACGAAGAGCTCACCAAGTTCTTTGAGGGCATGGGCTATAAGCCGCACTTCTTTGTCGCCGGCTTTGACGACGAGAGCCACGCAAGCATTCATGCGCGTTTCGCTGCCCTGTTTGAGCAGGTCTTCGATGAGATCTGTGACATCAAGGCAACCGCGCAGGCCCAGGCCGCCGCAGGCGAGACCGTGGTCCGCCCGGCCTACCCCATGATTGTGTTCCGCACGCCCAAGGGCTGGACCTGCCCCAAGCAGATCGACGGCAAGAAGACCGAGGACTCCTGGCGCGCGCATCAGGTGCCGCTGGCGAGTGCCAAGGACACCCACGAGCACTTCCGCGTGCTGCGCGAGTGGCTGCGTTCCTACAAGCCCGAGGAGCTCTTTACGCCCGAGGGCCAGGTGCGCCCCGAGGTGACGGCCTTTATGCCGACCGGCGAGCTGCGCATCGGCGCCAACCCCAACGCGAACGGCGGTAAGGTGCGCCGCGAGCTCGAGCTGCCCGATATTCATGCCCACGAGGTCCCCGTCGCAACTAAGGGTCATGGCTGGGGCTCTACCGAGGCCGCCCGCGTCTTTGGTGAGTACACTGCCGACGTTCTGGCCAATAACATGGATGACTTCCGCATCTTTGGTCCCGACGAGACCGCGTCCAACCGTCTGCAGGCTGCCTACAAGGTGACCAAGAAGCAGTGGGACGCCGGCTTCTACGAGGACGAGGCCAACGACGAGCTGCTGGCAGGCTCCGGTAAGGTCGTCGAGCAGCTGTCCGAGCACCAGTGCGAGGGCTTCCTCGAGGCCTACGTGCTCACCGGCCGCTCCGGCGTGTGGAGCTCCTACGAGAGCTTTGTCCATGTGGTCGACTCCATGGTCAACCAGCACTGCAAGTGGCTCGAGGCTACCAAGCGCGAGATTCCGTGGCGTGCCCCCATCAGCGGCCTTAACATTTTGCTGTCGAGCCACGTCTGGCGTCAGGACCACAACGGCTTCTCGCACCAGGACCCCGGCTTTATCGACCTGCTGCTCAACAAGGCCAACGACACGCACATCGTGAATGCCTACTATCCGGCCGACGCCAACATGGCCCTTGCCGTTGCCGAGCGCGTCTACCAGTCCACCGACTGCGTCAACGCCATCTTCTGCGGCAAGCAGCCTGCTCCGACCTTCCAGACGGTCGACGAGGCCAAGGCGGAGCTCGCCGAGGGCGTTGCGACCTGGGAGTGGGCATCGACCGCCGATTCGCTCGCCGAGGCCGATGTCGTGGTCGCCACCTGCGGCGACGTGCCGACGCTCGAGGCTCTGGCTGCAACCGACATGCTGCGCGAGCTGGGCATCAAGGTATGGTTCGTCAACGTGGTCGATCTGCTCAAGATCCAGAACGTCTGCGAGAACGACCAGGCTCTCAGCGACGAGCGCTGGGCTGAGCTGTTCGGCTGCGGCGAGAAGCCCGTCCTCTTCGCGTTCCACGCCTATGCCGGCACGATTCGCCGCCTGATCTGGAACCGCCCCGGCCACGATGCCTTCCGCGTCCACGGCTACGAGGAGAAAGGCTCCACGACAACGCCGTTCGACATGCTGCGCCTGAACAACATGGACCGCTGGACACTGGCCGCCGACGTGCTGCGCATGGTCGACGCCGATAAGTTTGCCGAGCAGATTGATAAGTGGGAGGCATTCCGCACCGAGGCCTTTGAGTTCGCGTGCGATGAGGGCTACGACCACCCGGCCTTCACCGACTGGGTCTGGCCCGACGCCGCAGCCGCAACAGCAGCCGACGGCGCGCTCTCCGCAACGCAGATGACCGCAGGCGACAACGAGTAGGTAGGCATCCGGGACGGTCTCGCGCTGGGGCCGCCTCCGGGCTGGTGCCCTTCCTCGGAGAAGTGGGCTTCGCGAACTTCTCCGAGGAAGGGCACCAGCCCGGAGGCGGCCCTCTCGACCGTTTCGATATGCGGGGGCTGATTATTTTTTATGTAATGGGGACACGGCTGCTACTTCCTTGAAGACCGTGCATCTAACTTTGGTCAGCCAAGATTACATTGCTGGGGCCGGGGCGCCTGTCTTGTTTTGAGAAGTTCGCGAAGCCCACTTCTCAAAACAAGACAGGCGCCCCGGCCCTCGTGGAACAGATAAGGGGGAAGCATGAGCTTTACGAGTGTGGCGCTTCAGATGTTGACGGTTTCGCTGCCTATTTTGTTGGGGTGGTGTATCGCCAAGCTGGGGTTTATGAAAGCGGAGTTCGAGCGCGAGCTGTCGCATCTGCTGTTGCAGGTGGCGCTACCGTGCTTGGTGCTTTCGTCAGCGCTGGGCGATGATGTGAAGCTTCCGAGCATTGCCGAGACGTTTTCGCTCATGGGTCTGTCCTTTGTGATGTATGTGGTGGCGACCGTTATCGCGTTTGCTGTCACCGCTGCTCTTCGCGTTCCCAAAGGGACAGAATGCTCGTATCGCTTCGCCGTGCTTTTCGGTAATGCCGGGTTTATCGGTTTTCCGGTTATTTCGGCGGTGTTGGGAAAACAAGCACTGTTGTATGCATCGATTGCGCTTATCCCCCTAAACCTTCTTATGTTTACCGTCGGTGCCATGTTATTTAGCGGAATGGATGGCGGCCTTAAAAAGCAGATGCGCAATATTGCCGCCTGCTGCAAGAGTCCTGGTCTCATTGCAAGTGCTGTTGTGCTTGGGATCGTGCTAACCGGATGGACCGATTGGGGCGTGTTGGGCGACTCGATTTCCATTGTTGGCACCATGACCACTCCAGCGGCATTGTTGCTCATGGGATCGTCTATCGCCAAGTACCGTCCGCTCGAGATGCTTACCAACTGGCGCGCCTATGTCGCCGTGGCGTTTCGCCTGGTTGTCGTGCCGGTGGCATGTCTTGCCGTCGCGCGCTTGTGGCCCGGCATGACGCCCATGTTTATCGCGACGCTTGTGCTCGAGATGGCAATGCCGGTGGGCAGCAACGGTACGCTGTACTGCCTACAATACGGCAAGGATGCACGCCCCATGATGCAGTGCACGTTTTTGTCGATCATCTGCTCCATTTTGACCATCCCACTCGTAGCCACACTGTGCGGGTAGGCATTCGGGACGGTCTCGCGCTGGGGCCTTGCCCGGCTGGGCGGCCTTGCTCCGGGAAGTGGGCTTCGCGAACTTCCCGGAGCAAGGCCGCCCAGCCGGGCAAGGCCCTCTCGACCGTTTCGATATGCGGGGGCTGATATTTTTTTAATGTAATGGTGACTTTGCTGTTGCGGCCTTGGGGCTGCGCATCTTCCTTTGGTCAGCAAAAATTACATTGCCGGGGCCGGGGAGGCGTGCTTTGTTTTGAGAAGTTCGCGGAGCCCACTTCTCAAAACAAAGCACGCCTCCCCGGCCCTCGTCTGTAAACTCTTCCGCTGAGCGAGCGGGAGCTCGGACGTTTTTTCGGATGGACTGTCGATGCCCTTCGCTGTAGAGGCGGGCCGCGGGCAATCCGTTCCAATGTTTCCAAATGAATACGCTGTGAGCCGAGAGAGACGATTTTCCCCGCAAGCACTCTAGTATGCTAAAGTACCCAGAAGACCGGCGGAGCTATGCCGGTCTTCTGCTCTATATGAAACACAGCATGAGGAGGCTCACCAGATGACGGCCACACCGTGGGGATTCCGGGACATATTGCCCGAGGAGGCTCAGGCGCGCGAGGAGATTGCGCTGACGGTGAAGGGCTGCTTCAGGGAGCATCATTACCTTCCGGTCGAAACGCCGCTGCTCGAGGACAAGGGTTCACTCGAGGAAGGCGGCCGCATCGCGGACACGCCGTTTAAGCTTTTTGACGATGATGGCCGTCTGCTGGTGGTCCGTCCCGACAACACATTGCCGATCGTGCGTCTGGTCTCGACCCGCATGCGCGCGGCCGACCTGCCCCTGCGCCTGCGCTATGAGGCGCCGGTGGTTCGCGAGTGCCAGCGCAATGCCGGTGGCTCGCGTCAGTTTACGCAGCTGGGCTTTGAGCTTATCGGTGCGGGCGATGTCGCGGGCGATGTCGAGATCGTCTCGCTGGTGGCGGAGGCTATGCGCAAGCTGGCGCTGCCCGATGCGCGCATTATCGCGGGCAGCGTGCGTCCGTTTAAGGAACTGCTCGCGGCCTGTGAGGATCGCGAACTGGCTGCCGAGGCATTGCGTTGCGTGCACGCCAACGACTTTGTGGGCCTCGATGCCCGTGTGGCGGCAAGCGCCGAGCCCGAGGCCGTCAAGGCCGCCATTAGCGAGCTGCCGCGCTTGCACGGCGGCGCCGAGGTATTCGACCGCGTCGACGCGCTGCTGGCGGCGGCGGGCATCGTCGCGCCGCTGACGCGCGAGATGCGTGCCCTGGTTGATGGTCTGGCTCCCGAGGACGCCCAGGTGCTGTCCTTCGATTTCTCCATCATGAACTCTTTTGATTACTACACGGGCCTGGTTTTTAAGGCCTATGCCGGTGGCCTGCCCGATCCGGTGGGCTCGGGCGGTCGCTACGACTCCATCTTTACCGGTGCGTTCGGCGACGGCATCGAGGTGCCGGCGGCGGGCTTTGCCTTTTCGCTCGAGCGTCTGGAAGCCGCGCGCACCTCGGCCGAGGACGCTGCTTCCGATGGTGACCATGCCGTGGGCCGTGGCGCCGAGGGTCCGCTGCGTATCGCCGTGCCCAAGGGCTCGCTCAAGGCCGATACGCTCGATGTGCTCGAGGCCGCGGGCTTGGACGTCTCTGAGCTGCGCGATCCCGGCCGTCACCTGATCGTGCGTGGTCGCGACACACGTGCCGGCGAGGGCACGGTCGGCGATATCGAATTTGTCATCGTGCGTCCCAGCGACGCGCCCGCTTTTGTGGGCTGCGGCGGTGCCGACTGTGGCATCTGCGGCTGGGACTCGCTTATCGAGGCAGACCTCAACCTGCTGCAGCTGGTCGATCTGGGCTACGGCCTGTGCACCTTTATCGAGGCGGAGCCCGCGTGGCGCGCCGGCCAGGCCGAGCGCAACTATGCCCGCCGTGGGTCGCTTCGCGTGGCCACCAAGTATCCGCGCATCGCGAGTGCCTGGTATGCCGAGCGCGGCGTGAACGCCGACATCGTCTCGCTGCACGGCAACATCGAGCTGGGCCCCATTGTCGGCATGACCGATCGCATCGTGGATATTACCGCCACGGGCGCCACACTGCGCGATAACGACCTGGTCATCACCGGCCGCATCATGGACTGCACGGCCCGCTACTTCGTCAACCCGGGTGCCGCTCGCTTGGATCAGCGCGTGCGCAATCTGGCCGATCGCCTGGCCGCGGCTGTTAAGGACAAGCATTTTGAGCCCGTTGCGGGCTCGGCACAATAGCGCGAGCACGCACGGGCGCCCCAACGTCCGGGCTGCGGGCCGACTGGCGCCGCCGCCCGGTCTCTCGTTTTTCGAACACAACCTCGACCGATAGGGGATACCGAAATGAAGACCATCAAGCTTGCTCCCGGTGAGCGCCTCGTTACCAACCAGCTCAACCGCAAGGGCGTGCTGCCGCAAAACATCATCGACGCCGCCCGCGATATCGTGGCCAACGTGCGTGCCAACGGCGATGCCGCGGTGCGTGATTACTGTCAGCGTTTTGACGGTGTTGAGCTGCAGGGCTTCCGCCTGCCTCAGGAACAGATCGATGCCGCGCTCGAAGGCCTCGATCCCGCTTTTGTCGTGGCGCTCGAAAAGGCTGCACGCCAGATTCGTGAGTTCCACCAGCGCGAGGTCGAGCAGAGCTGGTTTACCACACGCCCGGACGGCACGATGCTCGGCGTTAAGGTGACCTCGCTCGCGGCGGCCGGCATCTATGTGCCGGGCGGCCGCGCGCAGTATCCCTCCACGGTGCTCATGAATGCCATTCCCGCCAAGGTGGCCGGCGTCAAGCGCGTGGTCATGGTGACCCCGCCGCAAAAAGACGGCCTGATCAGCCCTTACACGCTTGCCGCGGCAAAGCTCGGCGGCGTGGACGAAATCTATATGGTGGGCGGCGCTCAGGCCGTGGCCGCGCTGGCGTACGGTACCGAGACAATTCCGCGTGTCGATAAAATCACCGGCCCGGGCAACGCCTTTGTCGCCGCTGCCAAGCAGATTGTCTCGGGCGATGTGGGCATCGACATGGTCGCCGGTCCCTCCGAGGTCTGCGTGCTGGCCGATGCCACGGCCAAGCCCATGGTAGTCGCGGCCGACCTGATGGCCCAGGCCGAGCACGATCCGCTGGCGGCTTGCTATCTGGTGACCTGCGACGAGCAGTTTGCGCGCGAGGTCGAGGCGGGCATCGACATCCTGGTGGCGCAGTCGCCGCGCGCCGAGATCACACGCGCTTCGCTCGATAACGAAGGCGCCATCGTGGTGGCCGCCGACATGGCTGCCGCCGTCGAGGCCGTGAACACCGTGGCGCCCGAGCACCTTGAGCTGCACTGCAAGGACGCGATGGGCCTGCTCGGCGGCATTCGCAACGCCGGCGCCATCTTTGTGGGCGCTTGGAGCTCCGAGCCGCTCGGCGATTATGTTGCCGGCCCCAACCACACGCTGCCGACCGGCGGCACGGCCATGTTCTCCAACCCGCTTTCGGTCGAAGAGTTCGTTAAGCGCTCGAGTGTCATTTGCTATACGCCCGAGGGCCTACTCTCGGACGCTCCCGCTACGCAGCGTTTGGCCGAGGCCGAGGGCCTGTGGGCGCACGCGCTTTCGGCCGCACTGCGTCGCCGCGTGTTGGAGCAGGGCGAGGATGCCGTGAGCGCCGAGTCGCTCGCCGCGGCCGACTTGACCAAGGTTGCCTGGCCGGGCGACGCCGTGGCGACGGTTGCCGAGGGCGTTGACCTGGCGGCTGCGGGCGCAGATGGCGTTGGCCCGACCGGCAAGGAGGCCTAATATGGCCGAACTCACGCCGCGCATGAAGGAGCTCGTCCAGCCCTATCTGGCAGGCATCGAGCCCTACGATCCCAACTTTACGCCCACGCGCATCAACCTTTCGGCAAACGAGAACACCTACCCCGTGCCGGCCGGCGTGCGCGAGGCGATCGACGCGGCCCTGGCTGCCACGCCGCTCAACCGCTACCCCGATCCCATGTCCTGTGACCTGCGCGACGAGCTTGCCGCTTGGCATGGCGTGACGCGCGAGAATATCTGCGTGGGCAACGGCGGTGACGAGCTGCTCTATAACTGCCTGCTGGCGTTTGGCGGCGCGGGGAGGACCCTGCTCAACTGCCCGCCGTGCTTTAGCGAGTATGCGTTCTTTGCGTCTCTGTGCCAGACTGAAGTGCGCGATGTGTGGCGCGACCCGGCGACCTTTGAGCTCGACCAGGCGGCTGTGCTCGCGGCGGCGCCGGAGTGCAACCTGGCAATCGTGACCTCGCCCAACAATCCCACGGGTGACGTTGCTCCGCTCGACTTTGTCGCGGCCCTGTGCGATGCCTGCCCCGGCATGGTGATGGTCGACGAGGCCTACGTGGAGTTTGCCGACGATTCGTTTGGCGCGGCCACCACGGCGCAGGGGCTTATCAGCGAGCATCCCAACCTGGTGATTCTACATACGCTGTCCAAGGCGTTTGGCGCCGCCGGAACGCGTCTGGGCTATGTGATCGCGGCGCCCGAGGTCATCGACGTGTTCGCGGCGATTCGCCAGATCTATTCGGTCAACGTGCTGAGCCAGGCGGCAGCACTTGCCTGCGTGCGTGCCCGTGATGCCTACACGCCCGTGGTGGCGCAGGTCGCATCCGAGCGCGAGCGCGAGCTGGCCGCTCTGCGCGCGATGGCTGCCGAGGGCATGCCCGTGGAGGCATGGCCGAGCGCGGCGAACTTTGTGCTCGTGCGTACGCCGCATGCCACGCGCCTGCGCGAGCGCCTGCGCGACGAGTATTCAATTTTGGTGCGCGACTTTAGCTACGCGCCGGGGCTCGCGGACTGCCTGCGCATTACCGTGGGCACCCCACAGGAAAACGATGAGGTGCTGGCTGCGTTTGCCGCGCTGGTGAAGGAGGAGATGTAGATGGGCCGTTATGCCGAGGTAACCCGTAAGACGGGGGAGACCGATATTGTCGTCAAGCTCGACCTGGATGGAACCGGTGCGTGCGATATCTCGACCGGCGTGCCGTTTTTCGACCACATGCTCAACGCTTTTGGCCGCCATGGTCTGTTCGATCTGACGGTGCACGCAGTGGGCGACGTCGAGGTCGATGCGCATCACACCGTCGAGGACACGGGTATTGTGCTGGGCGAGGCGTTTTGTCAGGCGCTGGGCGACAAGGCGGGCATTACGCGCTTTGCCGACGCGGCGATCGCCATGGACGAGACGCTTGTGATGGCTGCTGTTGATATTTCGGGCCGCGGGCAGGCCTACTGCGAGCTGCCCGTGCCCACCGAGCGCGTGGGCAGCTTTGATACCGAGCTGGCCGTCGAGTTCTTCTACGCCTTCGCGCGCGATGCCAAGCTCACGCTGCACGTTCGCGAACTGGCGGGCGGTAACTCGCATCACATTATCGAGGCCGCCTTTAAGGCCGTGGGCCGCACGATGCGCCACGCCTGCGAGCTCGATCCCCGCGTGCAGGGCATCCCCAGCACCAAGGGCTCGCTGTAACCGCTACAAAGGTAAAACCACTACGAAGGTGCCTGTCCCCTTTGTGGTGGTTTTGGACAAGACGAGGAGGAGGGGTCGCGTGGGCGAACCGAAGATCGTGGTGGTCGACTACCACAAGGGCAACTTGTCGAGCGTCGTGCGCGGGCTTGCGCGCGCCGGTGCCGCCGCCTGTACGTCGGATGATCCGGAGCAGATCCGCGACGCCGACGGCCTGGTCATCCCGGGTGTGGGCGCGTTCTATGACGCGATCGCCTTTATGCGCCAGAGCGGCGAGGCGGACGCGGTGCTCGGTGCCGTTGTCGCCGGAACTCCGCTGCTCGGCATCTGCCTGGGTCTTCAGCTCTTTTTTGAGCGCGGCAACGAGGGCGTGCCTGCGGACGAGGGCGTGGCCGCGGATGGCGGCACCCCCGAGCAGGCCGGTGGTCCCTGGGTCGATGGCCTGGGCATCATGCGTGGCTCGTGCACGCACCTGGAGTCGAGCCGTCTGAAGGTCCCGCACGTGGGCTGGGACCAGGTGCGCATGACGCCCGCCGGTGCGGCCGATCCGTTGCTTGCCGGTTTTGCCGAGGGCGCCAACATGTATTTCACTCACAGCTACGCGGTGGCCGACGACGTCGATGCCGCCGATGTGTTGGCGCGCACGCACTATACACGGAGCTTCCCGTGCATCGTGCGCCACGGCAACGTGTGGGGCTGCCAGTTCCATCCCGAGAAATCCTCTGCGCTGGGTCAGCGCATCCTTAAGAACTTCGTGAGCATCGTCGAGGGGGCCGGCCGATGATTCTGTTTCCCGCAATCGATTTGATCGGCGGCAAGGTCGTGCGCCTGGAGCGCGGCGACCGGAGCCGCTGTAAGGTGTATTCTGACGACCCCGTGGCCGTTGCCCGCTCCTTTGCCGAGCAGGGCGCGAGCTGGGTGCACGTCGTCGACCTGTCCGCTGCCTTTGGCGAGGACGAGGACGCGTGCGCTGCCAACTCGGCAGCGATTAAGGCCATCTGCGGCGTCGACGGTCTGTCCGCGGACGTGGGCGGCGGCGTTCGTTCGCTCGCGCGCATCGACGAGCTGGCCGGCTACGGCGCGCGTCGCATCGCGCTAGGCACGGTGCTCGTGACCGAGCCGGGATTTGCCGAGGTGGCGGCGCAAGGCTTTGGCGAGTTACTGGTGGCAGACATTGCCGCCCGTGACGGCCAGGTCAAGGTGAATGGTTGGCGCGACGGCGCAGGTGTGGCGCTCGACGACGCCGTGGCGCAGCTCACCGAGCTGGGCTTTAAGCATCTGGTGTATACCGACATCGCGCGCGATGGCATGCAGACGGGCATCGACGTGGCGGCGTATCGCCATGTGGCCGAGGTCGCGGGCTTTCCCGTCGTGGCTTCGGGCGGCATCTCGACGCTCGACGATATCCGCGCACTGACCGCGGTGGGCGAGGGCGCTATTGAGGGCGCCATCACCGGTCGCGCGCTCTACGAGGGCAACTTTACGCTGGTACAGGCGTTGGCCGCCGCGCGAGGGGAGGAGTAGCCCATGCTTACCAAACGCGTCATTCCCTGCCTGGATGTTAAGGACGGCCGCGTGGTCAAGGGCGTCAACTTTGTGAGCCTGCGCGATGCTGGCGACCCGGTGGAGCTGGCGCGCGCCTACGACCGCGAGGGTGCAGACGAGGTCGTCTTCCTGGACATTACCGCGACGAGCGACAACCGCGCGACGACCATCGAGATGGCGGCGCACGCGGCCGAGGAGCTCGCTATTCCCTATACCGTGGGCGGCGGTTTCCGCGACTTGGCGGGCATGCGAACCATGGTGGCTGCCGGTGCCGACAAGGTGTCGCTTAACTCTGCCGCCGTGCGCGATCCGTCGTTGATCAGCCAGGCCGCCGCGGCGTTTGGCAGCCAGGCCGTGGTCGTGGCGATTGATGCCAAGCGCGTGGGCCTGCCCGGTCAGCCGGATGCCGACAAGTGGGAGGTCTTTATCGCGGGAGGCCGCAATGCCACGGGTATCGACGCGGTGGCGTGGGCCGAGGAGGCGGCTCGCCGCGGCGCCGGCGAGATTCTGCTGACCAGCATGGACCGCGACGGCACCAAGGCCGGCTTTGACCTGGCGCTCACCCGCGCCGTGGCGCGCGCGGTGCCAATCCCCGTCATCGCGAGCGGCGGCGTGGGCACGCTCGAGCATTTCGCCGAGGGCGTGATCGAGGGCGAGGCCGATGCCGTGCTGGCGGCCAGCGTCTTTCACTTTGGAACTTTCAGCATTCGCCAGGTGAAGGAGTATATGGCCAGCCAAGGCATCCCTGTGAGGCTGGACTTCTAGTGCTGCGGCTTGCCCAGGCACCGCATCTTGCCGCTCAAACCGTCGCTCGCGTACCAAAGTACGCGTCGCTCCTCTTTCGCGGCAACCTGCGGCACCTGGACAACCCTCGCCGACCTGTGGGATTTCGTTTGTTACTTGGGAGAAATGATGACTGAGGTAATAAATGCTACCGAGCTTAAATACGACGCCCGCGGGCTGATTCCTTGTGTGGTTCAGCAGCATGACACCGGTGAGGTGCTTATGGTTGCTTGGATGAACGAGGAGTCGGTGGGACTGACGCTCAAGACCGGCACCACGTGGTTTTGGAGCCGCAGCCGCCAGGAGCTCTGGAACAAGGGCGCGACGAGTGGCAACATGCAGGAGGTCAAGGAGCTCTGGGCCGACTGCGATAGCGATACGCTGCTGGTCAAGGTTGACTCGCCGGGTCCTGCCTGCCATACCGGCAACCGTACCTGCTTCTTTAAGCACGTAAAGGGGGAAACACGATGAAGGTCGTGACGCCGTTCGAAGTCGCTGACTGCAACGCCGAGCTCCTCCGCGTGGGCGTGCCGTGCCGCGTGCACCTGACCGATGCCTGCGGGGCGCAGTCGCTTTGGCTCGAGGCCGAGAAGGAAAGGCTCGATGAGGCCCATGCCGTCATCGTTGAGTTCTTTGAGAAAAAGGGCGCAAAGCCTCGGTTCGATGAGACCGGTAATTACTTTACGCTGCAGTAACGAGAGGAAATAACCATGGGAGTCAGAACAGCTAACGTGCAGCCGGGAAACATCGGTGAGACGCTGACGGGACTGGCCGAGGTGATTCACGGTCGTCGCGACGCATCGCCGCAGGAGAGCTATACCGCGCGTCTGCTGACCGACGTCGAGGACGAGCTTCTCAAGAAGCTTGCCGAGGAGGCGAGCGAGGTGATCATGGCCTGCAAGGATAACGACCACGATCACATCCGCTACGAGGCCGGCGACCTGATCTACCACCTGCTCGTGACGCTCGAGCGCTACGGCATCACCCTCGACGAACTGGCCGGCGAACTCAACGCCCGCCGCCACTAGTCATTGGGGACGTTCTTAAACGACTAGTTAGGCGAGGGGCGTGGATTCCCATTCGCCGGTGGGGTGGGGGATATCGAAGGCCCGGTAGCCGCAGTCGTAGGCGTGGGCCTGGGTCTCGCGGATGTTCCAGCAGATGTCGCAGGCGCGGTGCGCGTCCGAGCCAAAGGTGATGGGCACCTCGGCATGGGCGAAGCGGCGCAACAGCCCGGTCGCGGGGTAGTAATCGTCGAGCCCCTTGCGCGGTGCGGCGGTCGAGACCTCAACGCGGCGACCCGTATCGTGGGCGCATTCGGCCATCTGCTCCCAAAACGGCGCGGGGTCAAAGTCGGGTGCAAAGCCGTCCTTCGAAAAGCGCATGACCAGGTCGGGATGGGCCATCGCGTCAAAGTTGAGTGAGCTTTCGCAAGCACGGCACCAGTCGTCGACGTAGCACTCCCACACGCCGCGCACGCCTAAGTTTTCCCAAACATGCAAGTTGGTATCGTCGTCGATCCAACCGCAAAGGGAATCGGGTGTATCGGGGCGCGCGACGTCCTCTGTCCCTGCCGTGCCCGCGGCGCCTGCCGCAATATCGCCCGGGTTGCCAATCCAGTGCACGCTGCCCAGACGTACGACGGCGCCCTGGGACCAGTGCTCTACCAAGGGCTCGCAGCCCTCATACCAATCGCATTCAAAACCGTAGATAAAGGTGAGCTCCGGCGCAATCTGCGCGGCGAGTTTGCGGGCGTCCTCAAAGGCCAAACGATGTGCCGGCAAGTCGCCCTCGACGACCTGCACCTCGCAGTTAGCATCCATACTGGCGGGCAGGGTAAGGTGGTCGGTCGAGACCATGACGCGGCAGCCGGCGGCAGCAGCGGCACGGACGTTGTCCTCGAACGAGGCGTGCCCGTCCGAGAACGAGGTATGAGTATGGCAATCGACCAGCGGGCAGGCGGGCATGGCGACTCCTTTGCATTTGGTGAATCCGCTCCATTGTAATGGTGCAGCTCTCAACACGCCGCGCACGCCGGGTGCCGAAATCGAGTGGAAAGGCGGGGCGGCGCGTGCCGGCGCCGGCGACTACTTGCTTCGTGCCGCCGCGCGTTTGGCCTGCACTGTTACCATCGCGTGTCTCACGGCGGTGATGGGGCGATAGCGGATCATACGCGGTCCCGACCAACGCATAACCTCGCGGATCTTCTCGCGCATGGCAGGCCGGTAACAATGCGAAGGACATGCCGAGCAAAATGTCTTGGTGCCCATGTGCGGGCAGTGCTCAATGCGCGCGATGGCGTATTTCTGCAGCTCGGCGCATTCGGGGCAGAGCGTAATGGTTCGAAGGCCGAGTTTCACGCGCACGGACTCATCGCCGCCAGCCTGTTCGACCACATGCCCGCCGCCATGATGCCCACGACACCACAGCGCAATCATCTGCGACACCATTTGGGCCTCACGCTCACGTTTGCGTGCTAGCTCCGGTGTGTCGACTGGGCGCGCCATTAGCTCAGCCTCCCGTGCTCGACCGAAAGCGAGAAATCGGCAAACGCGCAGGTGCTGGCACGGTGGCTCACGAGCACAATGGTCTTGCCGCGGCGCTTGAGCTCGTCGATTGCCTGCATCACGGACGCCTCGTTGAGAGCATCGAGCGCGCTGGTGGGTTCGTCGAGCAAGATGAAGGGTGCGTCGTTGAGGAAGATGCGCGCAAGGCCGATGCGCTGGCGCTCGCCGCCCGAAAGCGAGTCGCCCAGCTCGGCAACGGGCGTGTCGAGTCCCTGCGGCAGACGGTCGATGAGCGTGGTGAGTGAGGCGGAGCGGCAAGCGTCGAGCAGCTCGGCATCGGTGGCGTTGGCGTGCGCGACCAGCAGGTTCTCGCGTACGGTGCCGCAGAACAGATGCGTGTCCTGGGTCATATAGGCCTCGTGGCTGCGCAGGCTCGCCGTGTTGATGTGGCGGGCATCGACGCCGCTCACCGTGATGGTGCCGGCTGCGGGGTCCCAAAAGCGCATGAGCAGCTTAAGCAGCGTCGACTTGCCCGAACCCGAGCGCCCCATGATGCAGGTCATGGTACCGGGCGCAAAGGTGCAGGTCACGTCGTCGAGGATGAGACTCGCAGCGGTGTCGTTCGCGACCTGCTCTGTGGCGCCCGCACCGCCCGCGTCCACGCCGCCCACATAGCTAAAGCTCACATGCTCGGCTGCGGCGCCGGCAAACTCAACGTTCTGTCCATCGGCGACCTCGGCGCACTGGGGCTGCTCGTCGAGCAAATCGAGCACGCGTGCGCCCGAGGCGAGCGTCTCCTGCAGTGAGGCGCCCAGGCGGCTCACGGCCATCACCGAGCCAAACGACGACACAAAGGTAAAGACGGCGACAAACGCTGCGGCAAAGTCAATCGTTCCCGCAGCCACCAGCTGCAGCGCACGCCCGAGCATCACCAGATTAGCCACAAGAATAAGCGCATCGGCTACGGCCTCGCTGACCGCCTGGCGGCGCTTGAGGCGCGCGTCCACGGCGCCGACTTGCTCGGTCAGCTTGCCCAGGGCACGGCTGCGATCGGTGCCACCGGCAAACTGGATGGTCTCGCCCGCGCCGCGCAGACTGTCGAGTACAAAGGCGCCCAGCTTACCGGCGCCCTCGCGGCTCTGGCGGCCGGTGGTGCCGCATGCCTTGGCCGAGGTCAGGGGCAGCAGCACGCCCAGGACCGCGTAGGCCACGAGCGCGATGCCCGCGAGCTCGGGGCTCACAGCCAGCAAAAAGCCCTCAAACACAACGGTGCAGACCAGAGCTATGGCAATGGGCGAGATGGTGTGCGCGTAGAAGACCTCGAGCAGCTCGATATCCGAGGTGACCAGGCTCACGAGCTCGCCCTTGCCGCGGCCCTCGAGCTTGGCGGGGGCGAGCTGGCGCAGGGCGCCAAACACCAGGTCGCGAATGTGTGCGAGCAGACGGAATGCGATGTAATGGTTGCAGAGCTGCTCGCCGTAGTGGAGCGGCCCGCGCGCGATGCCGCAGGCGGCACAGGCCGCGCATGTGACGATAAGACCAAGCCCCAAGGCGTTGCGGCCCAGCGCGGCCATAAGGCCAAGGGCGCCAAAGGCCGGCACGAACGCGGCGGTGAGCATGCCAATGCTGCCCAGCGCGACGGCTAGCACAAGCCAGCCGGCAAGCGGTCGGACGAGCCCTATCATGCGCCACATGATGGACGGCGCCGAGCGACGGGCGCGGCCGGAGTCAGGCACCGCGGCAGCGGAAGACGAGCCGGCACCGTTGAGGCCATCGGTACGGGCGGTGCTGCCGTCAACAGCCTCAACCGCGCCGGCATCCTCGGCATCACCCTCCGCATACGCATATGCCGAGAGCTGCTCCTGGCTGTTCCACATGCGCGCATAGGCGCCCGCGATTGCCAAGAGCTCGCCGTGAGTCCCGCGCTCGGCAATGCGACCGCGTTCCAGCACCAGAATCTGGTCGGCGTCCACGATCGTCGACAGGCGGTGTGCCACCACAATTACAGTGTGCTCGCCGGCAAGCGATGCGATGACCTCGCCGATCGCGGCTTCGCTCGCAGCGTCCACATTGCTCGTAGCCTCGTCAAACACATAGATCGGCGAGTCGTGCAGCAGGGCGCGTGCCATGCTCACGCGCTGGCGCTGGCCACCCGAAAGGTTGGTGCCGCCCTCGTTAATCACCATGTCGAGCCCGCCGTTGGCCTGCACAAAGGCCGCCACGCGCGTGCGGCCGAGCGCGCGCAAAAGCTCGGCGTCGGTGGCGTTGGGCTGGGCGAGCAGCAGGTTGTCGCGCAGGGTGCCGGCAAACAGGTAGCCGTTGGTGGGCACCAGGGTGACGGCACGCATGAGTGAGGCGGCCGTGGCATCGCGCAGCTCGACGCCGCCAATGCGAACGCTGCCACGGTAGGCACCCTTGCGGCCCGCGATAATCCCCGCGAGCGTGGACTTGCCGCCGCCGCTTTCGCCCACGAGTGCCACGAGCGAGCCGTGCGCAATGGTCGCGCTGGCGCTGTCCAGCACCGTGCGGTCGCCGTATGCATAGCTCACGCCCGCGAGCTCGATATCGCCGCGACCATCAAGCTCAACATCGCCGCGCTCGGGCTCGGGCGTATCCAAAATGCCAAACATGCGGCGCGAGGCGGCCATGCCGTTCATGGCCGTGTGGAACAGCGATCCCAGGCGGCGCATAGGCAAAAAGAACTCCTGTGACAGAAAGACGATGAGGAAGGCAGCCTCAAAGCCGATCTTGCCCGTGGCGAGCTGCAGTGCGGCCACGATAATGCCGAGCACGGCGCCCATATAGACGACCAGGTCCATAACGCAAATGGAGCGCAGCTGCATCACCAGCAGGTGCATGGTCGCTGTGCGGAAACGCTCGGACTCGGCGTTGATGCGCTCGTGCCAGCTTCGATCGGCCTGGTAGACCTTAAGGGTGGTGAGACCCTGCACGGCCTCCAGGAACATGCCGCCAAGATCGACATAGCTGCCCCAGTACTCGGCACCGATCTTTTTGGCGTTGCGCATGACCATCATAATGGAGACGGGGATGATCGGAACGCAGGCGAGCAGCAGCGCGGCGGGAAGATCCGCCTGGCCCACGAGCAGTACAAACAGCGTGATGGGTGCCAAGCCGGCAAAGAAGAGCTGCGGCAGGTAGCCGCCAAAGTACACCTGGAGTTGCGTGGCGCCCTCGACGCTGGTCTGGACGGCCTCGGCGGTGGGGACGGTCTCGGTGTAGGAGGGGCCGAGTGCGGTGAGCTTGTCGTAGACGAACGAGCGCACGCGGCGGACGGCCTCGAACGCGGCCTTGTCGCCGGCGCGTTGGGCCAGGTAGATGGAGGCGGCGCGCACGATGATGGCGGCGGCGAGCGGCAGGGCCGCCTGTGCGAGGGCATCGACGGCGAGCGCGGCGGAAAGGCCGTCCGTGACGATGCCGCCCAAGATGCGCGCAAGCACCCACATCACCGTGATGTTTGCCATGAGCGCGATCCACTTAAACAGGACGCTTGCCATAATGTAGGGCGTTGCCTGCGGAACCAGGGAGAAGAGCCGCTTCTCGAACATGAAACCTCCTATGCCGTAACGGTGCCGGGCGGGGTCCTCGGCAGCCGCTTAGTTAGCCAAATGCAACTAGAGTAACATCGTGCAGCGGGTAAGTATGCCGAGGGTAATTTTTGGTCGATGAACTGCGTAGAAAGTCCAAAATTGTTGAGTGCGGCGAACTTTGTGGTGGACGGAGTGCGGGCGCAATTCTGATCGTGTGCGGCCTCGCTCCAAAACGTGTACGTCAGCCTCCAAAACCGACAAAAAATGACATGTTTGGAGGCTGACGTACACGTTTGGATAGGGGTGAGGGCGGCGACGGACGAAAGTCACGCCTGTGCCACGTCCGATGTGCTAGCGTTTGGGTGAATAAAACGAGCCCGTGCGGAAAGGATTCGGACCGTATGCAACGTGGAAGTACATCTCCGCTGTCCCGCGAGACCGATGCGCCCGAAACTATCGTCAAGCTGGAGTGCGACATCGATGACGCGTCGCCCGAGGTGCTCGCCTACGCCGCCGACCGCCTGCGCGAGGCCGGCGCCCGCGAGGTGCACTGGCTGCCCCTCTACTGCAAAAAGGGCCGCCCCGGATGGCAGTTGCAGGTGATTTGCTCGCATGAGGATATCGAACGCCTGCAGACGATTATCTTTTTGGAAACCACGACCAACGCCGTTCGTCGCCAGGTGATGGAACGCGTCTGCCTGCCGCGTCGTTTTGAGCAGGTAGCGACGCCTTGGGGCGAGGTGGCCGTCAAAGTAGCCACCCTGCCCGACGGCAGTGAGCGTGCGGCGCCCGAGTACGAGGACTGTGCTCGCCTTGCCCGCGAGCACAACGTGCCGCTCCAACGCGTGATGCAAGCGGCCCAAGCCGCGGCGTTGCGATTTGAGTGATGCGGGCGAGTGACGCGCCGCGCCAATCCAATTAACCCCACCGAAAGGACTCCCCATGAAATACCTCATCGCTTCAGACATCCATGGCTCGGCATACTGGGCCGAGCGCCTCTGCACTGCCATCGAATCCGAACAGCCCGACCGCATTGTGCTGCTGGGCGACCTGCTCTACCACGGCCCGCGTAACGACCTGCCGCGCGACTACGCCCCCAAACGCGTGATTCCGCTGCTCAACGCCCTGCCCGACCGCATCATCGCGGTGCGCGGCAACTGCGACGCCGAGGTCGACCAGATGGTCCTCGACTTCCCCGTCATGGCTGACTACGCCACACTATTCGACGAGACCGGACGTGAACTGTTCCTGACGCACGGCCACGTCTTTGGCGCCGGCATGCATAACAGCGTTGACCACGCGCCCGCGCTGCCCGAGGGCTCCGCGCTCGTCTACGGCCATACGCACATCAAGGTTAACGAGGAAAGCGCCGCGCACCCGGGTCTGTGGCTCTTCAATCCCGGCAGCGTGAGCATCCCCAAGGACGGCACACATAGCTACGGCGTCTACGAGGGCGGCGCGTTCCGCCATGTGATCATGGGGGAGGACTAACCATGGCCGAGCATATGGCTCAGCAAAATGCCGAGGGTTCGCGCGACCTGTCCACGCTGGTAGACGCGTCGGCCGAGCTGCAGCATCTGGTGCAGACCATCTGGCGCCTGCGTCAGCCCGACGGCTGCCCGTGGGACCGCGAGCAGACGCACCGCAGCATTGGCAAAAATATGATCGAGGAGGCCTATGAGGCGCTCGACTGCATCGAGGCCGACGATGCCACGCATCTGCGCGAGGAGCTGGGCGACGTGCTCATGCAGGTCGTACTGCATGCGCAGATCGCGGCGGACGCCGGAGAGTTTACGCTGACCGACGTGGCGCACGATATCGACGCCAAGCTCATCCGTCGCCATCCGCACGTCTTTGGCGATGCGGATGCTGACAGCTCCGACGAGGTGCTCAAGATTTGGGACGAGGTCAAGCTTGCCGAGAAGGCTGCCAAGGACAAGGCTGTGGCGGCGGACGAGGCTGCGCCCGAAGGCCTGCTCGACGGCGTGCCCACGCACCTGCCGGCGCTGATGCAAGCTCAGAAGGTGTCGCGCAAGGCGGCGGCCGTGGGCTTTGAGTGGGAGACGGTCCAGGATGTGTGGGACGAGGTCGCCGAGGAGCGTGCCGAGTTTGAGGCCGAGGAGCCCGGCTCGCCCGAGCGCGAGATGGAGTTTGGCGACCTGCTCTTTGCCCTAGTCAACGTTGCGCGCAAAGAGGGGATTGACGCCGAGAGTGCCCTGCGCGCGAGCACGGCCAAGTTCCGCCGCCGCTGGGCTGCGATGGAGCAGATGGCGGCTGACGCCCACGTGGATCTTGCCGAGCTTTCGACCCACGGCCTTAACGACCTGTGGGATGCCGCAAAGGCGGAGGAGTAAGACTGCGGGAACGAGGGGCTGACACGCCTCATCGTTCCCGCTAAATTTTTCGAAAATCAAGTGTATCCCTCGGTTAACTTAGGGCATAATGCAAAAAGTGCGACATGGCTAACTTACGGAGGCGCACCGACGGTGCACGGTCAGCCGGTCGCTTGCATCCACTATGTTTCCAAGTGAGAGGGAGACAACATGAGCGATATTTTGGACGTCTACGGTCGTGAGGTGCTCGACAGCCGCGGCAATCCCACCGTCGAGGTCGAGGTCGTGCTCGAGGACGGCAGCTTTGGCCGCGCAATGGTGCCTTCGGGTGCTTCGACCGGCGCCTTTGAGGCCTGCGAACTGCGCGATGGCGACAAGGGCCGCTACCTGGGCAAGGGCGTTTCGCAGGCCGTCGAGCACGTCAACAACGAGTGCGCTAACGCCGTCGTGGGCCTCGACGCCTTCGACCAGCGCGCCGTCGATGCCGCGCTGATCGCCGCGGACGGTACCCCCAACAAGACCAAGCTCGGTGCCAACGCCATCCTGGGCGTGTCGCTGGCCGTTGCCCGCGCCGCTGCCGAGTCGGCGGGCCTGTCGCTGTACCAGTACCTGGGCGGCGTCAACGCTCATCTGCTGCCCACGCCCATGATGAACATCCTCAACGGCGGCGTGCATGCCGACAATAACGTCGACTTCCAGGAGTTCATGATCATGCCGGTGGGCGCCCCGAGCTTTGCCGAGGGTCTGCGTTGGTGTGCCGAGGTCTACCACACCCTCAAGGGCGTGCTGCACGAGGCGGGCCTTGGCGGCGGCGTGGGCGACGAGGGTGGCTTTGCCCCCAACCTCAAGACCAATGCCGAGCCGTTCGAGTACATCACCAAGGCCGTGGAGAAGGCCGGCTTTAAGCCTGGCGTCGACTTCATGTACGCCATGGATCCGGCCTCGACCGAGTTCTACAACGCCGAGACCGGCATGTACGAGCTCAAGGGCGAGGGTGTTGAGTATACGAGCGCCCAGATGGTCGATTACTGGGAGAAGCTCGTCGATACCTACCCCATCATCTCCATTGAAGACGGCATGGCCGAGGAGGATTGGGACGGCTGGGTTGAGCTTACCCGTCGCATTGGCAACAAGGTGCAGCTGGTGGGCGACGACCTGTTTGTCACCAACACCGAGCGCCTTAAGAAGGGCATTGAGCTGGGCGCCGCCAACGCGATTCTGGTCAAGGTCAACCAGATCGGTACGCTCACCGAGTCGCTCGAGGCCATCGAGACCGCCAAGGAGGCCGGTTACGCCTGCATCGTGAGCCACCGCTCCGGCGAGACCGAGGACTCCACGATCGCCGACCTGGTCGTGGGCGTCAACGCCGGCCAGATCAAGTCGGGCGCCCCGTGCCGCAGCGACCGTATCGCCAAGTACAACCAGCTCATCCGCATCGAGGACGAGCTTGAGGGCAGCGCGCACTACGCCGGCAAGGCCGCGTTCTACAACATTCGCTAGGCACGCGGAGCTCGCGGGGGCGGGGAAGACTCGGATTCGCCTTGCTCCAGCCGGGCGCTGTTGAGCACCATTGGGCGCTGGGCCATATGGCTCAGCGCCTTTTTTATGTCGAGCAAAGGCTGCCGAAGGTGGTGCGCGCGCTCGTGCTATAACTAGAATACTTAGCGCAAACAAACCTCAACCGCACAAGGCGCACATGGATCAGATTTACGACAACAGGTACTATTCCGCCGGTTCGCGCGAGCCGTCGCCTCGCCGTGCGCGCACGGTGCAGCTCGGTGGGTCCGCTTATGCCGGCGCCGACCGCTCCACGCAGCGCCCGGCAAGTACCTCGCGCCCCAATGCTCAATCAAATACCTTGGCAGATGGACCGGTGCGCCCGGCACGTTCGTCGCATGCGTCGCGTCCCTCGACTCAAGCACACGACAAATCGAGTAGGCCCTCGAACCGTCTTTCGGGCTCGGACTTTATGCATTACGCCAACGATAACGCGGTTGTCAAGGCGATCTATGACTTTACGCATGGCCCTCTGCGTCCGCTGTTTATCGGTATCGTGGTGGCGCTGGTGCTCGTGAGCCTGTATTTCCCCGTGCGCGATCTGTACGTGGCAAAGCGTTCGAGCGATATCTTGGCCAAGCAGGTCGAGATTCGCCAGCAATACAATGATGAGCTGCAAAAAAGCGTCGACAAGCTGCTCTCGGAGGAGGGTATCAAGGACGCGGCGTCCGAGGACCTGGGCCTGGTGATGCCCGGCGAGAAGAAGATTGACGTGCTAGGTTTGGACGACGATTCGGACTCGTCGTCGAGCAAAAAGTCCTCAAACGCCAAGAAGGCCAGCGAAGTGGCCAAGGAAATCGAAGAAGTCGGCAAGGACGCGCCGTGGTACATCCAGGCGCTCGACATGCTGTTTGGGTTTAACGGCGTCGAGGGTCAGACGGTCGTGTCCAACGGCAAATAGCGCCCGGAGGGGAGCCCGCAATGACAAATTGCAAACGCTATAAGGTAGCCGCGATCGACCTGGGAACGGTGTCGTCGCGACTGGTGTTGGCCCAGGTCGAGGGCGGAGCGATTGTGGAATCGTCCAAGCATACCGAGATTACCGACCTGGGCGAGGGCGTGGACACGACGGGGCGCTTTTGCAAGGCGGCTGTCGAGCGTGTGCTCGCTGCGTGTCACATGTTTGTGGACGAGGCCCGTGCCTTTGGGGCCGTGTGCGTCTGCACCACGTGTACGAGTGCCGCGCGCGATGCGTCCAATGCCGCGCTGCTGTTGGACGGCCTGCGCGATCTGGGGCTTGAGCCACAGGTGATTCCGGGCGAGGTCGAGGCGCGCCTGACGTTTTTCGGCGTGGCGCACGACTTTGCCGGCGAGCGCATCATTGTTGCCGATTCGGGCGGCGGATCCACGGAGCTCGCGACTGGCGTGTACGCGCCGGAGCGCGGCGTCTTTGCGCTGGAGGGAACGCGCTCGCTGGACATCGGTTGTCGCCGCGTGACGGAGCGCTTTTTCTCCGCGTTGCCGCCCGCGGATGGCGAGCTTGCTGCCGCTGCCGCGTGGGCAGGCGAGCAGTTTGCCGCCTATTTTGAAGGCCTGCCCAGCGACTTTGAGCGCGCCGAACGCCTCGTTGCGGTGGGCGGCACCGTCACCACGCTCGTGGCACTCGTTCACGAGCTGGAGCCGTATGATTCGAGCTTTGTGCACCTGCGCGAGCTTTCGATGGAGCAGGTTTTGGCTGCCATCGAGCGTATGTCCGCGCTGGATGTGGAGGGTATCGCCGCGCTACCGGGTGTACAGCCCAAACGCGCGGGCGTGATTCTGGCCGGCGCCGTGGTGATTCGCGAGCTCATGCGAGCCGGCGGCTACGACATGCTCACCGTAAGCGAGAACAGCCTCCTCGCTGGCATGGCCACCACCATCAACGAGGTTCTCGACGGCGCGACCCCCACCATCGCCTGGACCCCGAGCCTGAGCACCCTTTAAAAGTAGTCAAAAAAGCTCTGTCCCAAATGAGCTGCTCTGCAGTTGACGGCACCTAAAAGAAACGAGCCCGCATCCCGTGGGGACACGGGCTCGTAGACAATACGTGGTAGGGGCGGTGGGACGTCTGCGCATTTGCTGCGCAAATGCGCACCGGCTTCGGCCGCCTGTCGGCGCCCTCGCCGGCTCGCTACGGACGCTGCGCGTCCGCTTGACGCTCGCCCCCTCGCGGGTTCGAGCCCCACCGGCGTCCAAAAGAAACAAGCCCGCATCCCCATGGGGCACGGGCCCGTAAAAGCCAAATGGTAGGGGCGGTGGGACTCGAACCCACAATCCTTGCGGCGAGAGATTTTAAGTCTCCTGCGTATGCCAATTCCGCCACGCCCCCGTGAGACTAGAAGTCTAGCACAAGCCGCCCGTTACGCGTTGACAGCCATCGAGTGCTGGCCCGACTTTTCCAAGTACTCGGCAAACTTGGCCTCGTCGCCCTTGTTCTTGTACTGCAGGGCCAGCAGGTATTCCAGGCGGCAGCTCTTGACCTTGTCGTCACCGGCCTCTTCGAGCATGCGCTCCAGCTCGGGAATGTCGTTGTGGCGCTTGAGGATCATCGTGTCGTACATCAGCTGGCATTCGTGTGTGACTGCCTCGGCCTGACCGCCCTCAAAGCCCTTGATCTCGTGCAGCAACTCCTTGGACTTTTTGCGGTCCTCCTGGCCAACGTAGTAGTTAAAGGCCTTAATGACCAGGTCGACGCGCTGCATCTTGGGCAGGTTGAGTCCCAGCAACAGGTCGAACATCTCGTTGGCGTGTTCGTGGTCCTCGCGCAACAGATAGGAGTTCAGGCGCAGGTAGTCGCGGTTGTAGCGCGGGTACAGCATGCTGGTGAGTTTGCCGTCGAGCAAACGATCGAACTCGTCCCACTGTTTGGCAGCCATCAACTGCTGCAGGCGCTTAAACGTGGTGCGTTTTTTGATGCTAAAGAACACCGACACGGCGATACAGATGATAACGACGGCGGTCCAGAGTGTGCGGGAATCGGGCATATTAGGGTCCTTAGTCGCTCATAAAGCGAGCGGTATGACAACACGTACTGGATGTATTATACGCAGCGCGCAAGCAAACTGGCATAAAAGCTCATCGAGGCCGAGTGCCATCGCTCGCTGCGGTACACTTACCTAAAGTAAACCATGAAGGGAGACATTACCTATGAAGAAAATCGTTTTGGCTTGCGGTGCTGGCGCTGCTACTTCCACGCTCGTTGCCCAGAAGGTCGCCACCCTGCTCGACGCCAACGGTTACGCCGACAAGTATGAGATCGTGCAGTGCGCCATCTCCGAGGCCAAGGACGCTTGCGACGAGGGCGCCGACCTGCTGATCGCCACCACCGTTGCCCCCGAGGGCCTCACCTGCCCGTACGTGAGCGGCGTGCCCTTCATGACCGGCATGAACCGCGTTGCCGCCGAGAAGGCCGTTCTTGACGTCATGGCTCAGTAGGCGCTGCCTGCATGAGTGAGCAGAACGCCAATCCGGTAGAGCTCTTTGGTATGCGCGTTGCCCATGTGGGCATTAACGCTGCCGACCCGGCAGACGCCTTGGAGATCGCGGAGCTGTTCTCGACGATGATGGGCCTGCCCGTTATCGAGACCCCGGTTTCGTACTTTAACGATTCGCTGGTCGAGGTTATGAAGCAGAACGGTCGTGGCACCAAGGGCCACATTGGCTTTGCCGTCAACGACATCGATGCGGCCGAGAAGTGGTTTGCCGAGCGCGGGCTCGAGGTCAACGAGGAGTCGCGCGCGCTGCTGCCCGACGGTAGCACCAAGCTCGTGTACTTTAAGCGCGAGTTCGCCGGCTTCGCCGTGCACCTGTGCCGCGAGTAGCGCACGAGCTGCTTTAGTTAGCAAAAAGGGATAGGGCCGTATGGCCTTATCCCTTTATTTATGCCGAGGGATCGACTTTTGCAACGGTCAAAAAACCGAAGTCTAATACTTTTCCGAGAAGTGAACGAGACAAATCAGCCCCCCCCCCGAAGCATCGACACTTTAAGGGCATCGTTTCCTGCAGTTTCGATGCTGGAATCCTGCGATTTTGCGGCCGAAAAATGCGGATGCTTCGGGGGTCCGAATATGGTCGTTCACTTCTCGGGAAAAGTATTAGACCTCGATCCACGAGGGGGCATCCCTACCGTGGCAGGCGAATCGTAAAGCGGCTGCCGACCCCTTCGACCGAGGTCACACCGATGACACCGCCATGGCTATCGACGATCCACTTGGCAATGGCAAGCCCCAGACCCGAGCCCTGCGCGCCGGCATCGCGCGCGTTGTCGGCGCGGTAGAACCGCTCGAACGCGTGAGCTGCGGATTCCTGGTTCATGCCGATACCCTCGTCCTCAACGCTTATGTCGATCGTGCCCATGCCCGCATCCGGCGCTACGCCAAACGAGATGGGCGTTCCCGCATCCGAGTACTTGGCGGCATTCTGCACGATCACGCGAAGAGCCTGCTTTACAAGCGCCACATCGACGGACGCATCGCAGCGCGAGTCGCTGACAAGCGCAGCGTCAAAGGCCAGTCGATACGTGTGCCCGGCATCGATCATCTGTGATTCTTCGCAAACCTCGCCGACCAGTGCAGCCAGGTTGGTATTCGCGCGCCGCAGCACGGTGCGACCGGCATCGCCGCGTGCCAAAAACAGCAGCTGTTCCACGAGCTCCTGCATATGCTCGCTTTCGGCTTTGAGCGAGGTGATGGATTCTGCCAGCACGTCCGGGTCGTCTTTGCCCCAGCGGTCGAGCATGTTCACGTAGCCCTGAATCACCGCGATGGGCGTGCGCAGCTCGTGGCTCGCATCGTTGACAAAGCGCATCTGCTGCAGCTTGGCCTCTTGCATCTGGCGCAGCAGGCGGTTGAGTGCGACCTCGATGCTTGCCAGGTCGGCGTCGCCGGTGGTGACGCTCGGCGAGTCGACGCTTGCGCGCTCGATGGCCTGTTCCAGCGTTTCCATCTTGCCGCCGGAGAGCTGCATACGGCCGAGCTCGTCCACGCGCAAGGCAAGGTCGTTGAGCGGCGCCATGGTGCGGCGCACGCGGCGGGCGCCGCCGAGCATGTTGAGCACGCTGATGACCTGCCAACCCATAACGACAAGGTAGAGAGGCCATAGCGCGACGAGGTCCTGCGCGAGGGGGAAGGTCTTGGTGGTACGCGCAAACTCGACGGTATAGGTGAGCGTTGTCAGGTCCCAGCCGCGTGCGGGCGTCAGCGACATGCCGTGAACGGTGGCGCCGGGAATCCAGCCTGCGGTAAACGCGCTGTCGGGCAGCGTCTGGTTGTATCCATAGACGAGGATCGCCGCCGCAATCACCATCAGCAACAGATCGAGCCAGACGTAGCTCATCAAGCGGCGCCACATATAGCCCCAGTTGATGGCGCGGGCGATGGAGGTGACGCGCTTGGCCTCGGCGTTATGCGCGGCAGACATAGCCCACCCCGCGCACGGTCTGGATGATGCGGGCGCCGCCAGCGTCTTCGATCTTGGCGCGCAAATGTGCGATGTGCACATCGACGTTGTTGGTATCGCCCACGTAGTCGTAGCCTAGCGCCTCATGCGCGATGCGCTCGCGCGTGAGCACGGTGCCGGCGTGCGCCATAAGCAGGGCGAGGACGTCGAACTCGCGGGCCGTGAGCGCGATGGGCGAGCCGCCGACCGTGACTTCGCGGCGGTCGGGGTCGAGCGCAACCGATCCCACGGTGAGTGTGGCAGGGGAGGGCGAGGCAGGGGTCTGGGCCATGTCACTGGCCGGGGGCATCGCGGTGGCCTTCTCGCCCGCGACGCCCGCCATGCCCGCTCCGGCGCCGACGCCAGCTACGCCCGAAGCCGCCCGCATGGCCTCCGAGCGCTTCAACGCCACGCGGATCCGTGCGAACAGCTCCTCAATCGCAAACGGCTTGGTCAGGTAATCGTCGGCGCCGGCATCGAGCCCAGCCACCTTGTCCATCACGGCATCGCGCGCGGTGACCATAATCACCGGCACATCCTTGTGCTTGCGGATGCGCCGCAGCACTTCCATACCGTTGAGCTGCGGCAACAGTACGTCGAGCAGAATCAGATCGTAGTCGCGCTCCAGCGCCAGGTCCACGGCGGTGCGGCCGTCGGCGGCGTGCTCTACCTGGTAACCCTCGTGCTCCAGCTCGAGCGTCACAAAGCGGGCGATTTTCTCCTCGTCCTCTACAATCAGGATTCGTGCCATACGTGCCCCCGTCTGCGATTACTTGTCGTCGTTGAGATTTTGCTTGATGTCGTCTGCGGCGTCGGCGGCGTGATTCATAAGGTTGTTGATACTGCCGGGCACATCGCCGTCGCTGTCGATGCGGTAGCGCATGCCAAAGAACAGGCCAAGCAGCATCAACCATATCGTGGCGCCCCAGGCAAACAAGGCGATGATGGGGATCAGGATGGGAATGTTGAGGATGATCGCATCGCGGCGCGTGGCGATAAACTTGGTGTCCAGGCTCAGGCGGAAGAGCTTTTTGAGGTACTCCCACACGCTGTCCATCTTCTTGGAGAAGTCGGTCTTTTCGCTCGACTTTTCGTAGGCGGCCTGCGCGGCGACCATCTCGGCAGAGGGCTCATCGACTGGTGCGGACTCGGTGGTGGCATGCGCCGATGTGGTCTGGGTCTTGCCCTGCGACTCAAGCCAAATGATGGCATCCAGAACGTTGCCGTCGGCGGCGTCGAGCGCGGCCTTGGCATCGGTGTAGCTCACGTTGCACTTGGTGCGGATGGTTTCAACTTTTTCGAGGTCGTCCATGACCTGTCCTTTCGTTCGATGGGCGCGACGTCGGGCGATCTGCCCGGGCGCGAGCGTTGCGTTCGGCGGCCTGCGTCGCGCGGCGCCGCCCCGCCCTTGGTCGAACTCTATAGTGCAGGTTATAGATTAAGCGATTCTTGAGCCAAGATTAATGCTGGATGAGTTTTTGGGTGGTGTGGGCACAGGCAGTCTTTGAGGCAAGTGCGGGCCGGGCGCCCGGGGCGTAAGGGTAAATTTGTGTCCGCACGGCGAGATATACTTATTACCAACGTTAAGGGCGTGACGGGGCAAAGTTGCCTGCCGCCCGCGAAATCAGAGGGGTCGCCGTGCCGTATGGCGCAAACGAGCGGGGTCCCGACGCAAACAGGGGGTCATAGGTGCATATCTACGCTATGAGTGACATTCACGGGTGTTTGGACGCCTTTAAGGCATCGCTATCCACCATCGACCTCGATGCCCAGGACTTCAAGCTGGTCTTACTTGGCGATTACTGCGATCGAGGCCCCGATTCGCTTGGCGTCTTTGAGCTCATCATGGACCTGCAAAAACGTTACGGCGATCGCGTCGTGGCACTGCGTGGCAACCATGAGGGGATGTTCCTTGAGTACATTGACGAGGTGAACGATCCCAATTTCACGCAGGCATGGATACTTGCCGACAGCAATCTGGCAACGGCTAAGAGCTTCTTAGATGCCGAGGCATTCAAGCACGTTAAGCATCTGTTGAGGCTCAGGGAGTTCGAGGAAGCGTACGCCTTTACGGTCGAGAGCATGAAGGCCGAGCATGCGGACATCATCGCGTGGGTCCGCAAGCTCCCTTATTTTTACGAGAGCCCCTTCGGCCAGGTTTTTGTGCACGCCGGTATTGAAGAGGATGCCGGGGAGTATTGGAAGATGGGCACGTCTGCCGAGTCGTTTACCATGATGCCGCCCGATTACGTGGGGCGTAAGTTCTACCTGGATGTTATCGCCGGGCACATCAATACCGAAGCGGCTTCGGGCATCGCAGGCTACCGCGGTATCTGGTATGACGGAGCCAGCCATTTCTACATTGACGGGAACGTAGTTCAGCACGGTGAGGTCGTCGTGCTGAACTACGACTCAGAGACAGGGAAGTACAGCGGGCAAGGGCTGGAGTAGGTTGACGGGCGATTATTTGTCTGCCAACCTACGCAGTGCTTCCTTAAGCCAACCATTCATCGCTTCCGAGCGATATGTTATTGTCCAGGGCTTTGGGGCCGTCTTCGGTTTAACAAGCTGTAGCTTGATGCGCCTGTTTTCAGGCTGGTTAGGGGAACACAATAACTGTAGATGCAATGCACTTAAATCGCCCATGTCCCGCGATTTAAAATGTTGATACAGGCAATGGTATTCGTGCTGATCACTGCTTAAAGCGTGAGCGACATCGAGGTATGCGAGCACGGAGATGAGCATATGCCATTGCTGATTTAAATTGTCATGCGCGCTGTCGGTAAAGGGCTTGAAGGCATCGACTTCTGCAATTGTATCGTCGTCAAAATAAAAGCGGTAATGCTTTTGCTTATCGGTGCGGTGTCTGAGCACAAGATAGAAGGCCGCGTTTTCCGGGTGATTTTTCATTATGTTAATTGTCGGTCCGAGTCTTTTTGCCTGCTTCGCTTGTCTCCATTCGGTTCCACACCAATCGCCCCATACGTCTTCCCTGAGAGCGGCTTCCATTGCAGCGAGCTCACTGTTGTCAAGCTGATTCAGAGCGACTATGGCTTCGCCCAACGTCTCGGCATCGTCTGCGCTATTACTGCTTTCGGAACCGATCTCGCAGGAATCGTTGCACCATCCAATGAAGTTCTTGACGCCTATTCCTATTGGATGATCGATATGAAACTTTTTGGTCGGGGATGCACTGTTGCGCACGCTATCGACACGGTTGAAAAAGTCCTGGATGTGGTTCAAATCGGCGAGCTTGGCTTCGTCCATATCTGGATTCCTTTCTCATCAGGAAACATGTCTCATTATAGGCATGCCTGCGGTCGTAGCGGCTAGGGGTGCCAGCATGGTCCCAGGGGAGGAAAATGATGGCCTCTCAACGACAGCGCTGCGGCAGGAACAGATTAAGCAAGGCACTGCGCCTGTGCGTTATGCAAATCACGTTGCAAAAGTATGAAAATATCCTACAAATGCAACATGAAGTACTTTAGCAACATAACGGCGATAAGCGAGCTTTCCGAGAGCGAGGGCGTGTTCACCACGGCTCAGGCGGCTCGCATGGACATTTCTCGAGATGCGCTGGCGCACTCATGCCGCGTGGGGCGTCTTGAGCGGATATGCCACGGTGCCTACCGGATGTCGGGCGCGCAGCGCCGAGACACCGACGAGCTCAACGCTCTTTGGAAGCTCACCAATCCCTCCCTGTGCGCGTGGGAGAGAAAACGCCAGTGGGATGGCATCGCCGTGAGCGGTACGACTGCGGCGAACCTGCAGCAAATGGGCGATTTCCATCTGTCCCCCCTACAGGATGACCGCGCCCATGCGCATCAATACGAGAAACGATTCCCTTTCTTTTGTAAAGCGCGAGATTGCCGAGCGGGATATCGTTTGGCTCGACGGCCTGCCGGTAACCAAGCCCGAGCGCACGCTTGTCGATCTTTGCCTCGATTGCGAGGACCCCTCATTAATTATCGATGCCTATAACGATGCGCTTGGGCGAGGGCTCGATATACAGCGGCTGAAAGAATTCGTAAAGGAGAACTCTAAAACCGCCAAGCGGCGCGGACTGATGATGCCTTTGCTGATGGTACTGAACGGGTAATGTGAAACAGAGGACATGGTGAAGTACAAAACGCCTGCCGCATTGAAGATGGCTGTTAGGAATGCCGCAAGGCAGTTTTAAATGAGCGCCGAAACGTGAATAATCGTGCTGCGACTGTCACGTTATTGCCGGTAGCGCTACCGTTCGCATGATTTGGGTGCCGGTAAGTGATAATTGATTAATGGCCGCTGCTATACTTATCGATTATGATGCTAGTAAGATTGGCTTTGGATGGAATCGATGCAGCTTGAGCCCGAACCGAGGATTTTAATTGAAAGCCTAAGAGATATTGGGTATTCGTTTAATAGTGCACTAGCTGATATTGTTGACAATTCTATTACCGCGAGGGCAAGGAATATCTCAATCCTTGCTATTCCTTCTGATGACTTCAGAATTGCAATCATTGATGACGGTGAGGGGCTTGGCAGAGATGAGTTAATGCATGCCATGAGGCTCGGTAGCACTGATCCGAGGTGCAAGCGGAATTTGAACGATCTCGGGCGTTTTGGTCTCGGGTTAAAAACCGCTTCATTTTCACAATGCAGAAGGCTGACGGTTGTGTCAAAGAAAAACGGTGAAGTGAATGCCTTCACGTGGGATCTCGATCTTGTTGCCAGTGAAAACAAATGGACAGTTTTGGAACAGAAAAGAACGGACTCCATTCCGTTTATTGGAGAGATGAACGAGACGGGTACGCTTGTTCTATGGGAAAAACTTGATCGTCTAACCGGGGTAAATGGATCCGGAAAAGCCAATTACGACAGAATTATAAGTGAGGCTCAAGATTACCTCTCTCTTGTATTTCATCGTTACTTAGCGGGAGAACGTGGGCTCAAGCGCATTAAGGTCAATGTGAATAATCGCACGCTTGACCCCATCGATCCATTTAATGTTAGCAATCAGGCGACGCAACCATCGCCTGTCGAAAATGTTTGTCCCGGCGTTACGATGCAGGCGTTTACTCTTCCGCATAGGTCAAATTATGCTTCAGATGCAGAGTATGAAAAGTTTGCTCTTCCTGGCGGTTACTTAAAGAATCAGGGAGTCTTTCTCTATCGCGCGAAGCGCTTGATACTGCATGGAACTTGGTTTGGGATTGCCAAGAAAACCGCTCTCACCCAGTTGTGCCGCGTGAAGATTGATATTGATGTTAACCAAGATGAAGCATGGAAAATTGACGTTAAGAAAGTGTCCGCTCAGCTTCCGGAAGAAGTAAGGGCGAGTATCAAACAATTGATTGCTCATATTGGTGCGCCTTCAAAAAGAGTTTATCGTCGTCGCGGCGCTAGGTTAACGAGGCCTGAGGTATATCCGGCTTGGAATGCGATAAAAACTGGAGACAAGACCCTTTATTGCATTAATCGCAAAAACCCAATTCTTGATAGCTTCAATTCATCTCTTGATGATGATCAGAGGGCTGCTTTCAAGACTGTTCTTTCGCTGGTCGAATCGTCATTCCCAACGGAATCTCTTTTTTACGAACTGTCGAACAACGAAGGGTCAGTTTGCTTTGAGGAGATGAAAGACGATGACTTTTGTAATGCTGTTCTCACTTTCTTTGGCTCATTAAAACAAATGGGGAAGGATGAGGATGACATCCTCTCCACTATGAGGTCAGTTGACTTGTTCGCCACACGTTGGAATGAAGTACTTGCCATTTTGGGAATCGAGGAGTGCTAAATGGACGCCACACTAGAGCAGTTCATCAATTACATTGACAACTCCGCCAGAGATAAACTAGAGAACGATGACGGCGTTCCCGAAGAGGCGGATGTTGCGGATACCTATTCGCAGTTCTACACTGCATTCGCCGGAATTTTCCCTGTATCTAAACAATGCGACAAGGATGATATCGTCCGTAGGCTTGTTGAGAAGTATTGTAGCGAGCTTACGATTAAGAAAAAGCTTGGCTTTGAGTTTAAGGATGAGGATAGCCATCCCTGGTTGAGTGAAGCAGAAGACTCGATCGAATGGTTCTACTGGAATCGCTATAGGCGATACTTGGTGCGCGATAAGAAATGGGCGCCCGCCGCGGTTAAGTCGATAGATAGGGACAGTCGCAACATCCTTGACTTAATGGCCGATCCTTTAGAGTGCGGCTCTTTTACAAGACGCGGCCTCGTAGTCGCATCCGTTCAATCGGGAAAAACTGCAAATTATATTGGGCTGATATCCCGCGCCGCCGACGCGGGATATCGAATCATTATCGTCATGGCCGGCGTGCATAATGTCCTGCGAAATCAGACGCAAGCTCGTCTTGAAGATGGTTTTACAGGTTTTAACATTGAGAACAGCACAGTCGAACCGGTTGGCGTTGGCAAGGGGAGTCAAGCCCGACGACCAATTGCCTGTACCTCGAGAGAAGCAGACTTTAGTACAGAACGAGCTAAGGCTTTAAGGTGCATCCAGCCGACGCAAACAAACGAACCTTTTTTGTTTGTTGTTAAGAAGAATAGTAAGTCTCTCCAGCAGGTAATTGAATGGCTGGATGCCAGCAATAGCCAGGATCAACCTCTGTTGCTCATTGACGATGAAGCGGATAATGCTTCGATTAACGGAAAATACAAGCTCGAAAAGCGAGAGAATGAACCGACCAAAATCAATGGGCAGATAAGAAACCTGCTTAACCTATTCAATAAGGCCTGCTATGTTGGCTACACTGCTACGCCATTTGCTAACGTTTTGATCGACCCTAGCGTTGACAGCGATGAGTATGGCAAGGACCTTTTCCCGAGCAACTTTATTTATACGCTTGAGGAGTCCTCTGACTACTTCGGTGCCAAAAAGGTATTCGGAGATTACGACGAGCCTACTCACAAGCACTTGCGTTTCATTGACGATGCGGACGATGTCCTTCCTGCAAAACATAAAAGTAGCTTTGAGCCCTTTATGCTTCCCCTTAGTCTAAAGGCGGCAATTCGTACTTTTGTATTGGCGACGACGATAAAGACACTTCGTTTTGGCACTAATTTCCATTCAACGATGATGGTCAATGTATCTCCCTATAAGAAACCGCAGAATTGCATGCGGAATCTAGTTGAGGATTACCTTAACGACCTGAATACGGCGGCGAAATCCTATGGGGCCTTAAACCCGGAGGAGGCGCTTGAGGCTTCTCCGCACCTAAAGGATTTGAAAGCTACTTGGGAGCTGGAATATGCAGGCTGCGGTTTTGGCTGGAGCGAAATACAGCCACGTCTCTACGACCCGGATTATCATGTTCTGAGCATCAATACAGACTCAGGAGATGCTCTGGACTATGAGAACAGGAACGAGCGAGTTATCGCGGTTGGCGGATATAGGCTTTCTCGTGGTTTAACCCTTGAAGGGTTAACGGTCTCTTACTATTCGCGAAACGCCAGAGCATATGATGCGCTGATGCAGATGGCTCGTTGGTTTGGATATAGGCCTCAGTATGAGGATCTTTGTCGTGTATGGATGACCGACGAGGCGGCGGGCTGGTACAAATACGTTGCCGATTCGACGGAGAATCTGTTCGATCAACTAAGGAGCATGCGCCAAGTTAAGCGCACTCCAAAGAATTACGTTTTGAAAATACGCCAGAGCCCTGATGCCCTGACCGTTACCGCGAGAAATAAGATGGGTGCCGGGCAAAAGGAAAAGGCCCCCATCGATTTAAACGAGGGATTCGTTGAAACGATTGCATTTGACAGGGACGCGGAGATAGTTGCCGATAACGAGGCGGCATGCAGGGACCTTCTTAGCGCAATAAAGGGGTATGCGGACTTCAAAGACGGGGGCTCTTATAGATATCTTTATAAGGGGGTTCCGGTCAAGTTTGTTACCGCTTTTCTAGAAGCCTATGAAAATGAAGATGGCCTTTCGCCAAAGTCTCAAAAAGCTCCAATCCTAAGCTACGTCAACGAACGGCTGCTTGATGGCGAGCTGAAGGAATGGGACGTTCTCTTGGCACATGGCTCTCGATCAAATGATCCAATCGATTTGCCTGTTGATGGAACGGTCAGCATGGAGCAAAGATATCCCGGTAGCGCTTCGAACAATGATGTCGTTGTTGTCGGAGAGAAACATCGTTTATCCAGTCGTGGAGTTGAGGCCGCTGGCTTAAGTGCGGAAGAAAGGAAAATGGCGGAAGAACGATATGCTGCAGACCATAGCGGCGACAAGGCGAAAAACTGTTCTGATCTCTATTATCGTCAAATAAGGAGGCGGCCATTGCTGGTTTTGCATCCGATTTGCATGCGATTTGGAGAAATCAAAATTAAAGAAAAGAAGGAGGCCGGAAAAGAAGCTCCTTCCTGGTGGAAGAGCTGGGATGCTCAGGAATGCGTTTTCGGCTGGAGCATCAGTTTTCCGCACACCGATAAGCAAACGCGACCAGTCACTTACGTTTTTAATTCTGTGGCACTGGAGAACATGATGCCGGAACCCGAAGATAGCGATGATGATTATGAAGACGACTAGCGATAATCCGTGGGAAGAGCTGCCTAGATCGCGTGGAAGGGGCGACTACAACACGAGAATGGTCGCACCCGATGTCAATCCCGATGCAAAAAGGATTTATTGGGCAAAGGGGCGCTCTAATCACCCTGCTTTTCTTGTCGAATATGACAGCAGCGAGACGGGGGCACCGGAGCCTCCCAAGTTTAAGAACATCTCTATTCGAGACATTGAATCGGAGCGCTCCATACTGCTTGAGCTCCAAGACCAGGAAATGAAAGCCCAATTTCTCCGCTTATGTCTTGATATTGCCGACTCGGTGCAGAAAGCCCCCACCGTTGCGATGAGGAAGATGACCTTCATGAGGCTCGAGAAATGGGCTTCGTTTCTCAGGCCCGGGCGTGGTCCCCTCACAGCCGAGCAACAAAAAGGGCTTATCGGCGAGCTGCTTTTTCTTAAACGGGTTTCCGCTGCCATTTACGAGCCGTCGAATGCCTTGAGTGGCTGGACAGGGCCAGAACGCTCTAAGCGCGATTTCGGTTACGGGCAGATTTTCGTCGAGGTGAAAAGCAAACGAGGGTCGTCGAATTCGGAAATTGGAATATCGTCAGAAGAGCAATTGAACACCAACGAAAGTGAAAGGCTCTTCTTATATGTCGTTGAGTTGAACAGCGCTACGGATGAAGATAAAGCGGCATTCAGCCTTACCGATGTCGTCAACGATGTTCAAATGCTCTTCGACAGCCCATTGGATTTGGCGCACTTTCAGGAGAAGCTGTCGGATGCCGGGTATTTTCCGGAAGACGATTATTCCCACACCTTGTGGAGCGAGGGCGTAACTGAAACATATGAAGTTAAGGATGGATTTCCGCGAATCGTTTCCAGTTCGTGTCCGCCTGGAGTTAAGGCTGTTACATATAAAATCGACCTTGGCTACTGCTCTGATTACGAAGTTGATCAGAGCGCAATTACCCAAGCATTGAGGTGAATTAGATGACAGATTCCACTTCGTTTCAGGAGGAACTGTTTCAAGAGGTCAAGAATAAGGCGGACTCAGAGGGAGTCTATAAGAACGATGCGTTCTTTGACCTCATCACTGATTATCTTTGCGATGCGGGAGAATTCGATGAGGCCATCCCCGCCTTCTGTCAGAGAACTGGAATAAGGGTTGATGGCTACTGTGGCGATCCTTTTGAGTCAAGCAGAAAAGTCCTTGGCCTCATTGTCCTCGACTTCAACCAAGATACTGGCTTGCTGACATTAACGAATTCTGAAATGGAGGCAGATTTTCGGCGGCTTGAGAAATTCGTAACCAAAGCATTGGATTCTCAATTTAGGGAATCTCTTGAGCCGACGGATCCGGGGTTTGGGCTCGCCGATTTAATTCACGCTCGCTGGAACGAAATCGAGCGAGTTAATCTGTATCTTCTTTCAAACAAAAAACTTAGCCAAAGGGTTTCGGGTAAAGAGACGGGGAGTGTCCTTGGCAAAGAGGTTGTTTACAACGTCTGGGATCTTGAACGGATAGGTAATCTTATTGAATCGGGTCGTGAGCGGGAGAGACTGCTCATTGACTTTAACGAATTGCCGACGGGTCCGATTCGGGCCCTTCTCGCAAGCTCTCCGAAAGACAAGAACAAGGTTTACCTTGCTGCGATACCGGGTGTCGATTTGGCGCGCATCTACGATCGTTGGGGAGCGCGACTTCTTGAGCAAAACGTCCGTGTATTTCTTCAGGCGAGAAGCAATGTCAACAAGGGTATAAAGCGTACTCTCGAGAATGAGCCCGAGCTTTTCTTCTCGTTCAATAACGGTATCACGGCGACCGCAGAGAGCGTTACAACGGAGAGCGGGGAAGACGGGCTTTTAATTGACCGTCTAGAAAACCTGCAGATAGTTAACGGTGGCCAGACAACCGCATCGGTTTATGCCGCATATAAGGCTGGTAAAAGTTTGGACCGCGTGTTTGTCCAAATGAAGCTTAGTGTTGTCAGCCCGGAAGAGGCTCTCGAACTGGTGCCTAGGATCTCTGAATATGCAAACAGCCAGAATAAGGTTTCTTCAGCCGACTTCTTTGCAAACCACCCTTATCACGTGAGGATCGAAGAGTTCTCGCAAAGGATACTTGCTCCCATGCGGGCAGATAGCTTCACGCAAACCAAATGGTTCTACGAGCGGGCAAGAGGCTCATATCGAGATAAGCAAGCTTATCTTACGCCTGCGCAGAAGCGTAAATTTGTTGCTGAGTTTCCTAAAACGCAGACTTTTACGAAAACGGATTTGGCAAAATATCTCATGGTCTGGACGAATAAGGCCTACTTGGTCAATCGCGGTGCCCAGAAGAACTTCTCTGAATTTGCTCGGCTAATTAAAGACTCCTGGGATAAGGATGAGAGTCAGTTCAATGAGACTTATTTCAAATATTTGATTGCCAAGAAAATTATATTCGATCGCACAGGCAAGATTGTGCAGGCGCGTGATTGGTGGGAAACCGGCAGCTATCGCTCGCAGCATGTAGTCCTTGCGGTGGGAGTGCTTTCAAATGCAGTTTCCGCTTTAGGAAAAGCCGTTAACTTTCTTGGCATTTGGAATCAACAATCGTTGTCGCCAGCGTTTGAGAGGGCGCTTGGGCAAGCATCTGACGCTGCGCATGATGTATTGATGCATCCCGCGACGGGCTATCGAAACATTTCTGAATGGGCAAAACAACAGAAATGCTGGGAGGCTATCAAGTTAAAAAAGGTTGATTGGGACAAAGAGTGGCTTGGCGAGCTTATTGACCTCGATGAGGAGAAAGACATTCAGCGAGAGGGCTCCCGTAACCAGAAAACGCTGAATGGGATTGAAGCTCAGACGGCGGTTTGCGAGATGGGAAGCGGATTTTGGCAAAATGTTCTTAACTGGTGCCTTGCAGAGGGCGAGGGAACTGAGAAGGAACGGGGTATTTTGCAGTATGCATGTGCCTTGCCAAACAAAGTGCCCTCCGAGAGCCAGTCCGTTGTACTTATTAACATGATGAAGCGGCTGCACAGAGTCGGCTGTCCTTACCGTGTTAAGAGCAGTCAGTATCGTCTGTAAGATTCTCGTAAAACCCGTGGGCTTCTTTTCCAAGTGCCTTTGCGACTACCGCCGCTATCTGCTGGGCAAGTAGCGGCGGCACCGCGTTACCCACCTGAGTGTACTGAGACGTTCTGTTGCCTTCGAACAGATAGTCATCTGGGAAGGTTTGAAGTCTTGCGGCCTCTCTCACGGTAAGGCTCCTGCATTGCGACGGATCCGGATGGATGTAATAGTGTCCGTCCTTGGCGATATGCGAGGTGATGGTCGTAGAGGGTCTTCCCCATACTTGCACACGAAAACGGTCGTTGAATTTATAGTTACCAGTCGTTTTTGCTGCCTGGACGTTCTTATGATTGGGAAGCAATGACTCGGGGAATTCTTCAAGGCGTGCGGGCGTACCGTATTTTTCTGCATATGCCGCACAAAAGAGATAACGGTCAAGATCGCTCGCCAAGTGAGAGCGAGACTCATGATTTGTGAGGACCTTGCTATTTCCGAGCCTTCCTCTATACCATTCTTCATATCGATTGTGGACGGGATCAACTTTGTGCTTTGCGGTTAACTTTGGCGCGTAGCGTGAAATTACCCTATCAAGGATGTCTGTAAGATCGTTGCATTCGCCATTGTCTTTCAACTCTTTTGCCGCTGAGTTTATGTACTCTGCCCAGTTCATATCGCGCCAGTTTTCGTTGCGTTCAGAGAATCCGCTTCGCAGTTTAGGCAGCCCACGAAGGGCTGACCCAAGAGTGCAAACATGCTTTTTGGTTAGCGTGCTCGGTTCGATTCCGGTGTCATTTTTAATACCAAGGAGAATGACCCTGTGGCGCATCTGGGGGATTCCATACTGTTCGGCTTTGACAACGTAATCTTTTGGATTATGGGGGTCATCAGTGACGAGGGAATGGATAGTGTATCCCGCCTCTTCCATATCTTTGCATATGCGGTTAAAAACGCCATGGCCCTCGTGCTTTGCAGAAAGAAGTCCTTTGACGTTTTCCATAACGAAGACATCCGGCTTTAGCTCGTTGATAAACGAGAGGTAGCAACGGTAGAGGGTGTGCTTCGGGTCCTCTTCGAATGTAATGTCATGCTTGCGCCGCGATCTGCCCACCAACGAATATGCTTGGCACGGAGGTCCGCCAATAAGGACTAGCGGACCCCTATCACGGTCTTCAAACCATCTTGTCACGCGTTCGGCGCCGAGTTTAACCAAGCGGTCGTCTCCATCGACGAGCTCGTCGCATAAAGCTTCTTCGCAAGCAGCCTGCCATTCTTTTGGGCGGTAGCGGATAAGTTGGTCGAAGGTCTCATTGTCATGCTTTTTCATGTATCTGAGATAAACTCTCGGCAATGTTCCGTCCGGTTCTGCAATTTTGCGCAGATATGAACGAAGCCTCAGGGTCTGATGAGCCTGCTTGTCACGTTCAATGGACATGATTGTTTGGAACACGGGCTTGTTCTCAGCGTCTCGAAGTGATGAGAAGCCTTCCCCAAGGCCTCCCGGGCCCGCGAATAAGTCAATAACGGGAATCACTGCTAACCCTCTCCAAACAGAAACTTCTAGATATCCAGGCTACCAGGATGAAAGTCAAACGTCCAGGAGTGTCTCGCTATGTAAATAAACTTTCTATTTATAGCAGTTGCGGGAAACTCGATAAGTGCAGGCGGCGCGCCAGCATTTGAGTTTCTGCTCAAAGATGGCCCAGATCGCTTCCTGTCAAACGGGCATCTTATGGGCATTCCAAAAATGCGGGAATGAAATTGTTCAACGCACTCTTGAACGATTCGCCTCATACCATTGTTCTGCGCCTTGACGCTGCTTTGACTGAGCCCGACTTATAATGGCTCTGATGTAATTCTGCAGGTTCTTGTTGCTACGTGACAAGAACTTGCAAAATTCGCAAGTTCTTGTCATTCTGTGAGAAAAACTTGCAGATTGGGGCGAGCGATGGATAAACGGATGGTTCCCAGAAATCGATATCTCGAGAAGTTAATCGCCTTCCGTGACACGGATGTCATCAAGGTCGTAACGGGTATGCGCCGTTGTGGCAAATCGACGCTTCTGGACATGATGCGCAAACATCTGGAGGATAACGGCGTTCCATCCGAATGTCTTTTGACCTTTAAGATGGAGTCATTTGAGCTGGAGGGCGTGCGTGATTGGCGAGAGCTTTACCGCCACGTGGACGGCCTAATGCCTGCGGGCAAGAGGTGCTATCTCTTCTTCGACGAGCTTCAGGAGGTTGCCGGATGGGAGAAGGCGATTAACGCACTTCGTGTCGACCGGGACTGCGATATATATGTTACGGGTTCGAATGCTTTTCTCCTCTCGTCAGAGATCGCGACCTTAATCTCGGGCAGGTATGTCGAGATTCGGATGCACCCGCTCGCTTTTTCGGAATATGTCGACTTTCTTGGTCCGACTGACGTCACGAATAGGCTCGCTGTTTTTGGTCGGGAGGATATTGTTGCACTCGACGATCTTCTTGACCGATATCTGACGTTTGGAGGCCTGCCGTTTCTCGCTGCTTCAAAGCTGCCGGAGCAGGAAATGAAGGACTATATCTGGAGCACGTACCAAACAATCGTCGGGCGCGACATTTTGGCTCGCGAGGCGCGTCGGGGTAGACGGTCGGTGACGAGCAGGAGTGTGCTCGACCGCGTCACTTCCTACTTGGCTGATAACATTTCAAACCCGACATCAATTAATAAGATCGTTGGAACGCTGGCAGAGAACGGGGCGAAATCCTCGCACGGCGTCGTGGACACTTGTGTGTCCGCCCTTGAGGAGACCTATATCTTTTCGCACGCGCGCCGATTTGATATTAAGGGTCGGGACATTTTGAAGACCGGCGGCAAGTTTTACATTGAGGATCTGGGACTTCGAGCCTTCTTGGATGGGTATCGCGGCAGCGACAGCGGACGTGTTCTCGAAAATGCCGTTTACAATCGCCTTGTCTATGACGGATACCAGGTCTTCACGGGTCATCTTCGAGATGCCGAAATCGAATTTGTTGCGATAGGCGACGGCTCGGATCGTAAGTTTATTCAGGTCACAGAGTCGATTGACGAGGAGGCGACGCGTAAGCGCGAGCTGCGTCCATTTGAGCTCAGGTCGCTCGAGAAGATTACCGGCGGTTACGAGAAGATCGTCGTCGTTCGTCAGGGGAGCCATCCGACCGACATCGACGGCATCAAAATCGTTTCTGCAGTCGATTTCTTAATGGGTAGGCTTGGGGCTTAGTGCGTTTGGAGCGCGTCTGTTTCCTATGCCTAGCGACATTGCCACAGCTCGTGACGCCGCCGGCTTCTTCCTTTCCGTCGGGCGGCACCAACTCAGCTGATCCGTTGGGGATGGAGGAAAGCGGACCATTTTCGGCGCGCCGCAGGTGATACGAATCCTGCGGCGCGCTGTTATTTGAGCGAGGGCTTTCAGCTGTGTCCGCGTGGCGTGGGACACTTAACCTGCCGTCCTGCTCTGCCGCGACGGCACGTACCTGAACAACGACCCTCTAAGGAGCTCGAAATCGATGAGTGACAACACCAAGCATCTCGCAAAGAAATGCGTCAAGGACGCGGGGCCGTGTCTCACGCTGTGCCTTGCCGGTGCAGCGGTCGCGCTGCTGGCTGTTTTGGGGCCATTTGACGTGCTTCGAAGCGCCAGCTCTCTACACGTTTGCATGGCTCTTGCCGGCGCCATGATGACCGGCGGCGTGCTCGATCTAGCTTTTTGGGTGTTTGACCCGTTTGGATGGAAGAACGAAGGGTAAGCCCTAAGGGATGGATGCCCCGCAGCGTTAGGAGGTCCCCGTGATCTGGTTTACCAGCGATACACACTTTGGACACGAGAACATGCTGCGTCTCGCCGACAGGCCTTGGTCGAATGTTGCGCAGATGAACGACGCCATGGTCGCGAGCATTAATAGCAAAGTCGCTGCGGACGACGAGCTTTACATTTTGGGCGACTTCAGCTTTAAGATGACGGTCCAAGAGGCCTACGAGTTGCGTAAAAGCATCGTATGTAAGCACGTCCACCTGCTACCCGGCAACCACGACAAAGACTGGACGCAGCCTGCCGTAGCGGATGCTTTTATCGTCGAGCCGCCCATTTGCGTGCTCAAAATCGATCGGCAGAAAATCGTGCTGAGCCACTATCCCATGGTCGACTGGCAGGGCATGTCGCACGGCAGCTGGCATCTGCACGGGCATATCCATAGCTGCGGCGGCGCGTATAACAAGTTCAACCTTCGGCAGGGGCTGCTGCGCTATGACGTGGGCGTGGACGCCAACGGTTACGCCCCGGTAAGTTTGGATGAGCTCAAGTTATGGTTTGCGCAGGTAGACGAGCTGGTGCAGTGCGTTAAGTGGCCGTGGTGGGTCAACGTTACGGACGATGAACAGGTCGAGCGCGATCTCGAAGCCTATAAGAGGGAAGTGGTGATCCGATGACGGTCTATGTGACGGGCGATATTCACGGCGGCCTCGACATGCAAAAGCTGCGCGACTGGGAGCTTGGGGATAGTCTGACGAGCGACGACTATCTCATCATCGCGGGCGACTTTGGCCTTCCGTGGGATTTCTCTGCCGAGGAGTGCGCCGACATCGCCTGGCTGGAGTCGCGGCCCTATACCGTGCTGTTTGTCGACGGTAACCACGAGCGCTTCGACCATTGGGCGGAGCGTCCCATGGAGCTGTGGCACGGTGGGCTGACACAGCGCCTGTCGGACACCTCTCCCATACGGCGCCTGACGCGTGGCGAGATTTTTGAGCTCGACGGCTCAACGATCTTTACTATGGGCGGTGCCACGAGCGTGGACAAGGAATACCGCATTCCGTATTCCAGCTGGTGGCCACAGGAGCTGCCGGACGAGCGCAACTTTGAGGAGGCACGGACGAAGCTCGACAGCGTGGGCTGGAAGGTCGACTACGTGGTCACCCACACCTGCTCTACGCGCATGCTTTCGCCCACGCTCTATCCGGCGCCCGGCTGGAATTGCCCCGCCGTCGATCGACTTACGGCATTTTTTGACGAGTTGGAAGACCGCTTGGACTACAAGCGCTGGTACTACGGGCATTTCCATCGGGATGCCAACCCGACCGAGCGCCATACCGTGCTCTACGACTGCATCGTTCGCCTGGGCGACGAGCTCCAGCCTTGGGATGTTGCGTAGGGGCGGGGCGTATTTGGCTATTCAGCCGTTATGGTGATGTTTTCCCGGTGTGCGCGGATAGCACCCCAGCTAAAGTGCTCGATCAGTTGCTCAGCAGAGCGCGGCGTGGTGTCCGGCGCGATGCCCGTTTGCCCGGCGAGCCAGCCCAGCAGTGCCTCGGGTGTGCTAAAGCGGGCGCGGAGCTCGCCCAGGTCCAGATCGCGATCGCGCTTGGAAAGGCGGCGGCCGTCCGGCGACATGAGCAGCGGGATGTGCGCGTAGTGCGGCGTGGGCAGTCCCAGCAGATGCTGCAGATAGATCTGGCGCGGCGTGGAGCCAAGCAGGTCGCATCCGCGTACGATCTCGGTAACACCCATGGCGGCGTCATCGACCACCACGGCCAGCTGATAGGCAAACACGCCGTCGCTGCGGCGTACCAAAAAGTCGCCGCACTCGGTGGCGAGCGCCTCGCATTGGGCACCATACGTGCGGTCCACAAATTCGATCACGTCGTCTGCGAGGTCGTCGACGGTGGGCACGCGCAGACGTGTGGCCGGGGCGCGCAGGGCGCTGCGGCGGGCCACCTCCTCGGCCGAAAGACTTCGGCAGGCGCCACGGTAGATGGGCGTGCCGTCGCTCGCGTGCGGTGCACTCGCGGCGTGGAGCTCGGCGCGTGTGCAAAAGCAGGGATAGGTGAGGCCGGCGTCTTTCAGCCGGCGCAAGGCGCTCTCGTACAGGTCTAGGCGGTCGTGCTGGTAGTAGGGGCCTTCGTCCCACTCCAGCCCCAGCCAGGCCAGGTCGTCAATCAATTGGGCGGCAAGTTCCGGGCGCTTGCAGCGATCGTCCAGGTCCTCAATGCGTAACACGATGCTGCCGCCCTGGCTGCGGGCCGAAAGCCATGCGCACAGGCAGCTGAACACGTTGCCCAGGTGCATACGGCCCGAGGGCGACGGGGCAAAGCGGCCCACGACGGGCGCGGGAGCGGCCGGCGTCGTTGGCGCGTCGGCGGCGGTTGTTGCTATGTTGCGTGCGTTGATGTCCATGCGGACGAGTATAGCGCGGGGCGCGGTGGGGGAGACGCTGCCGTGGCCTGCAAGTTGCTGAGGCCACACGTTGCGCGTGCCGGACCACCGGCTCGGCGCCTTAATCGTCGTCAATCAATCTAGCCCTCAAACGACAGAAACCCCGGCAGCTCTTCGCAACTGCCGGGGTTTCCGCGGAAAAGGGGGACATGATCCTCAAGCGGACGGCAAAGGGGCAAACCGTTTTCGCTCAACTGCTTTATGCCCCTCAACTGGCGGCTCAATCAGCGCATGCCGCGCCCACACAAAGCCGCTACACCTGTGATGGAGCTATGAAGTGGTATCTATTGCCGGAGCGGGCTATGCCAAGGAGTGTCCCAGATTGCCGGCAGATAAGGAACGTCCCCAGGTGCCGGCGGCGGGCGTGACTTTCGTCCCGTTTGACGCTCCGCTGACCTAGATGTTCGTCACATGAACCCGCAAACGTGGGACAATGACGCTACTGGTACCACAGACAAAGGATGTGCCTATGAACGCCCCCGTTGCCCAGCCCTGTCGGCAGCGCCGCCTGTTTGCGCGGTTCGCTTCCGTCTGCGCACTCGTCGCGCTTGCGTTGTTGCTGCTGCCTGCCGTCGCGCACGCCGACGGCTACTCCATGAGCCAAACCTATATCGGTGCCACGGTTGAGGCCGATGGCTCGCTGACCGTTGTCGAGGGACGCCAGTTCGATTTCGACGATGACATTAACGGCGTGTATTGGGATATCAATACAGGCTCTAACCAGCAAGGCGGCTCGGTGGTCGTTAATGTGCTGAGCGTCGAGGAAGACGACACTGCGTTTAACAAGGTCGACAGCGCAAATAAAGGCGACGACGGCGTTTACACGGTGGAACAGTCCGACGACGGCGTAAAGATTAAGGTGTTCAGCCCTCACGAGAGCGGCGACAGCGCAATCTACTACGTGAGTTATTCCATGACCGGTGCGGTTATGAACTGGGCCGATACCGCCGAGCTCTACTGGAAATTTGTGGGTGACGGCTGGTCTGCGGACTCCGATGACGTCGAGATGGAAGTCTACTTTGCAAATGCCGCTGCCGGGACGGCTGCCGTCAAGGGCGATAACTTCCGCGCATGGGGCCACGGCCCACTGACGGGCGACGTGTCGCTCGATGCGGACGAGCCCATGGTCACCTATACCATTCCCTGCGTGCATGAGGGCGAATTCGCCGAGGCACGCATCGCCTTCCCCAGCGACTGGGTGCCGCAGCTTGCCGTCTCGGGCGAAAAGCGCATGTCGACGATCCTGAGCGAAGAGAAGGAATGGGCCGACGAGGCCAACGCTCGCCGTGAGCACGCGCGTGCGGTTGCCGGCGCGATTGCCGTGGTGTGTGTTGTCGTGGCGGTTGCCTATACCGGTGTGATCGTGATGCTTAAGCTGCGCAGGCCCAAGCCCAAGCCGCTCTTCCAGGACGAGTACTTCCGCGATGTGCCCTCGGCCGACCATCCCGCTGTGCTTGCAGCTCTCATGAGCTGGAACGACGTGCCCGATCAGGCATATATCGCCACGCTTATGAAGCTCACCGACGACCGCGTGATCAAGCTGGAAGAAGCGACCGAGACCAAGAAGAAGGGTCTGCTCCGTCGCGAAAAAGAGGAGCAGACGTATCGCATCACAGTGACCGACGAGGCCTGGAAGGCTGCCAAGAAGGACGGTATCGATCGCGATGTGCTCAAGGTCTTCTTCGCCGGCGTTAAGCCCGATAAGGACGGAGTCCGTTCGCGCACGTTTAGCGAGCTGGAGGAGTACGCTAGCGAGCGCACCACATCTGTTGGCGACAAGCTCGAGGACTATCAGAGCGCAGTTAAGGGCAAGCTGGAGGCGCGCGAGCTTATTGCATCGGACGGCACCATCGCCCTGGTTGCCGGCTTGGTTATCGGTATCATCATCGTCTTTGGCATTCTGGGCTCTCTGATCTATACCGACTTTGCGGACGCCAACGTCGGTGCCGCTATGATCTCGATCCCCGTCACGATCGTGGGCTTTGTCCTGAGCTGCACCTTCCGCCGCTACACGCCGGAGGGCGCCGAGGTGGCGGCTCGCTGCAAGGCGCTCAAGCATTGGCTTGAGGACTTTACGCGCCTGAAGGAGGCCATTCCCAGCGACCTGATCTTGTGGAACAAACTGCTGGTGATGGGCGTTGCCCTGGGCGTTTCGAAAGAAGTGCTGCGACAGCTGGCCGAGGCCGTGCCTGCGGACCTGCGCAACAGCGACGATTTCTACGACAACTACCCCTGCTACTGGTGGTATTACCATCACTACGGCAACGAGTCCCCGCTCGATTCGTTCAACGATGTGTACCACGAGACCATCCGCGAGCTGGCTTCGAGTTCCGATAGCTCGAGCGGCGGCAGCGGCGGCGGCTTTTCCGGTGGCGGCGGTGGCGGCGTCGGCGGAGGCGGCGGCGGAACGTTCTAGCGAGCGCTTGCTTTGGGGTGGATCTTTCTGGGCGGTTGCCAGGGAAGATTCATCCCATTTTTGTGCATCGAAACGGGTCAAACTTTCCGCTGAGGACCTTCGCGCAAGGGGCAGTGGACAAAAAATGCCAAATATGAGTACTGTTGCTGCGTTGGTCACATATGTTTGCACATAATAATGGGCTCCTAATGAGAGTACTTCTCGTTAGGAGCCCATTTTATTGAACATTTGGGGAGTTACGTCAGCTCGTGCAGCTGGTCGTCATGCCTATAAGCATCAAAAATGCCCCGAATCGCTGCTACTAAAAAGGTAACAGTACTCATATTTGATGTATTTTGACCACGGCTATCTACAAACCCCCTAGGCCACTCATTAGGGACAGACTTAAATGACTAGTTGTTGGGGATCAGTCATTGGGGACGTTCTTAAATGACTAGGTGTGGCTGCTTGGGCTAGGCTGTTAGATCGAGTTCGTAGAGGAAGCTTTCGCGCGGCATGGCGTGGCGGCGCTCTTCGCGGTTGGCGCGGTGCGTGGCCGTGCGCTTAAAGCCGTGCAACTCGTAGAACTTCCATGAGCAGTTGGAGTCGGTGTACAGGTGCGCCCTCGTCGCTCCAAGCGAGGACAGGTGCGAGACTGCGGCATCGAGCAGAACCGTGCCAACGCCCAGGCCATGGACATCGCGATCCACGGCAAGCAGCGTGACCTCGTTGTCGTGCGGCAACGGGCTGCTCTCGAGCAGACGGTTGTTGGTTCGGATGGTTGCGCGTACAAACGAGAGATACTCGGCGCAGGCATCGGGCTCCAGCTCACGCATCTGCGATAGCAGCGCGCGTTCGGTATCCATCCAATGTTCCTTAACGGTGGCGCCGGAGCTCTGTCCCGCACGCGCGAGCGAAATGCCACGCGCCTGACCGTCAATCACCGCAACCTGCGAAAACGTCGACGACGAAAGGCAGTAGGCAAGGTCGCACGCGGCCTCAAGGCGGTTGTACTCATCGTTATCCGAATTGTTATGCCAAAGCTGCTGCAGAATCAGCGCGATGGCGTCGAAGTCTTCGGTGTCAAACGGTCGGTAGAGAACCCGCGAGACCATAGTGCCTCTTTCTTTTGCGGATGCATATCGAGCACAGTTCTACCACGCCATTGGCATCTAATTATGGTGCCCCTGTGTTCCATGAACTCACCGCGCCCGGTGCTGCGCCCATGCCCTCCGCTCGCAAGCTTTTTCTGCACATGCGACCGTTGCGGGGTGCATCGACGCGCTCGATGCGCTACATTAAATCAGTATTTTCAATGCCGCTGCGCGAGCGCTGCAGATCGACGTATCACCGACTCACAGAGCACGGCGGCGTACCAGACAGGAGGACTGCATGGGATCTGATGTGAAGATCGCACGCGCGTTGATCTCGGTTACCGATAAGACGGGCGTCGTCGATTTCGCACGGACGCTGGTCGATGACTTTGGCGTCGAGATCATCTCTACGGGCGGCACGGCTCGTGCCATCGAGGACGCGGGCGTTCCCGTAACCCCCATCGAGGAGTTCACGGGCTATCCCGAGATGATGGACGGCCGCGTTAAGACCCTGCACCCCAAGGTTCACGGCGCGCTGCTGGCCCGCCGCGATTCCGAGCAGCACATGCAGGAGGCCGCTCAGCACGGCATTAAGCTGATCGACCTGGTCGTCGTCAACCTGTACGAGTTCGAGAAGACCGTTGCCAACCCCGAGGTCACCTTCGCGGATGCCATCGAGCACATCGACATCGGCGGTCCCTCCATGCTGCGCTCTGCTGCCAAGAACGCCACGAGCGTTACCGTCATCTCCGATCCGGCCGACTACGACGCCGTCCTGGCCGAGATGCACGAGACCGGCGGTTGCACCACGCTTTCCACCCGTCGTCGCCTGCAGGTGAAGGTCTACCAGACCACCGCCGCCTACGACACGGCTATCTCCCGTTGGCTTGCCGCCCAGGCAAGTGACGTGGCGGATACCTCTGCCAAGCTCGAGATTTCGCTGGAGAAGGTCGACGACCTGCGCTATGGCGAGAATCCTCAGCAGAAGGCTACGGTCTACCGCTTTGCCGAGGGTTGCGAGAACACCGCGAGCTCGCAGTTTCCGCTCGTGGGCTCCGAGCAGATCCAGGGCAAGCCGCTCAGCTACAATAACTATCTGGATGCCGATGCCGCTTGGAACCTGGTCCGCGAGTTCGACGAGCCTGCCTGCGTGATCCTCAAGCACCAGAACCCCTGCGGCTCCGCCGTTGCCGAGGACATTACGTCCGCTTACGACCGCGCCTTCGCCTGCGATCCCAAGAGCGCCTTCGGCGGCATCATCGCCTGCAACCGCGAGGTTCCCTTTGAGCTGGTTGAGCACTTTGCCGATCGGAACAAGCAGTTCGTCGAGGTCATCATCGCCCCGAGCTACACCGATGAGGCACTCGAACGCATGGCTAAGCGTCCCAACCTGCGCGTGCTGGCTACCGGCGGCGTGGACCACGGCGCCCAGGTGGAGCTGCGCTCCATCGACGGCGGCATGCTGGTGCAGGAAGTTGACCACGTGACCGAGGATCCCGCGACCTTTACGTTCCCCACCGACCGCAAGCCCACCGACGCCGAGATGGCCGAGCTTGAGTTTGCCTGGAAGGTTTGCAAGGGCGTTAAGTCCAACGCCATCCTGGTCTCCAAGGGCAAGGCCGGCATTGGTATGGGCCCCGGTCAGCCCAACCGCGTGGATTCCGCGTTGCTGGCCTGCGAGCGTGCCGAGGACTTCTGCGAGCGCGAGGACGTGGAAAAGGGCGGCTTTGCCTGCGCAAGCGACGCGTTCTTCCCGTTCCGCGACAACGTCGACGTGCTTGCCGCACACGGCGTGACCTGCATCATCCAGCCCGGCGGCTCCAAGCGCGACGACGAGAGCATCCAGGCCTGCAACGAGCATGGCATCGCAATGGTCTTCACAGGAGCCAGACATTTTAGGCACTAGGGCTTTCCCAAGCACTCGACCTTGCCCCTCAAACCGTCGCTTGCGTACATTTAGTACGCGGCGCTCCTCTTTCGGGGCAATCTCGGGCACTTGGAAAACCCTTAATGGGATGTTGTTCTATCCCATTAAGCTGATTGATTGCCGGGCCATATCTTCAAAATAATCTCTGCAAAAGACGGCCGCTCCGTTTGGAGGGCCGTCTTTTTGGTATAAGAGGACGGAATGACTAACACGAAAGGTATGACCATGCCCCAGATTGATGATGCCGAGCTGTTTGGCAATGCCGAGGATCAGCGTGCGTACGAGGACTTTTGCGCCAATCAGGAGTCGGTCGAGAAGTTTACGCTCGACAAGCCCGCGCTTGTCTGCCGTTGGCGCATGTCCAACAAAAAGGTGCCCATGCTCAACCGTCACATCCGCGCGCTGTCCGAGCGCTTGGTGCAGGGCGAGCCGCTTACCCACAACATGCTCAGCTGGGCCAAGCAGCACGTTGAGTGGTCGCTTGCCGAGGGCGATTACACTGCGCGCGACGGCGTACTCATGCTGGTGATCGACATCAACGGCAACGCTGCCATGACGGTGGGGGAGTACGAGCCGCTAGCCGATACGTCGGCCAAGGCGCTGCGTGCCCGTTCTGCCGAGGCCCGCTCCGAGGCCGACGAGACCGGCGTGGCGCCCGAGCTGCTCGCTGCCGTCAACGACGGTGAACTTGCCTTTGTGGCGCCGGCGGACGAGTGCCTGTGCGGCACGGCGACGCTCATTGAGCAGCTGGCCCAGACCAAGGGCATCCCGGTCACGCGCGTGGACATTCCCGCACAGCTCAAGGGCGCGCTGTTCCTGGTGAGCGACGAGCACGGCGTGGTGCCTGCCGCCGAGACGGATGCCGCCGAGGCCGACGCCGCCACGGTCGCCTTCTTCGCCGAAGGCTACGAAAAGCTCCGCGCCCGCCGCTAAATGATTTTTCTGGGACGGGGATTTTATAATCATGTAATCCCCGCGCCCGCCGCGAGCGAGGGGCGAGCCGAACGCTTTCGTTCGCGAACAGTTCTGTCACCTTGGCGCCGCGCGAGGCGCGTACCGGCGGCTTTGCGGTAATAATGGCTGTAAGACAACCAGGAGGGGAGCGGAATCCATGGCGCTGATCTATATCGTTGAGGACGACGAGCCCATTCGTCGCGAGCTTGCTGACATCCTTGCTCGTGCCGGTTTTGGGGTCGAGGCCTGCGAATCGTTCGAGCACGTCTCGCGCGATATTCTCGCTGCCGCTCCCGACCTTGTGCTGCTCGACCTGACGCTTCCCGTCAAAGACGGCCAGCACGCCTGCCACGAGGTCCGTCGCGAATCCGAGGTCCCCATCATCGTCCTCACGTCGCGCACGACCGAGATCGACGAGGTCATGGCCATGACGCTCGGCGCGGACGACTTTGTTCCCAAGCCCTACAGCGCCCGTGTGCTCGTGGCGCGCATCAACGCACTACTGCGTCGCACCGCGACGGCGGGCGAGCGCAGTACGCTCGTCCACAAGGGACTGGAGCTCGACCTCGCACGCTCCATGGTCACCAACACACAAACGGGCACCAGCACCGAGCTCACCAAAAACGAGCTGCGTATCCTCTCGCTGCTTCTGAGCCGCGCGGGCAAGATCGTTTCGCGCTCGGCCATTATGCAGGACCTGTGGGACTCCGACGCCTTCGTGGACGACAATACGCTCACCGTCAACATCAACCGCCTGCGCACCACGCTCGAAAAAATCGGCATCAAGGGGTATTTGACAACGCACCGCGGCCAGGGCTATTCGGTCTAGGGGCCGGCTATGTCGTTTGGCAAGTTCTTTAAAGATGCGCTGCTTCCCGTCGCCGTGTGGACGTGCGGCGTGCTGCTGAGCTGCTTTGTGCTGACGGTCGCCGGCGCACCCGTTTCTATCGTGGTCGTGGCGGTCGGTGTGTCCTTTATCTTTGGTATGCTCGGCATCGTGATCGAGTACGCGCGCCGTCGTCGTTTTCTGCGCCAGCTGGAGCGTGCGGCCGAGGAGCTCGAGAGTCCCGCATGGGTGCAGGAGATGGTGCAATGCCCGACCTATGCTGAGGGCGAGCTCGAGTACGAGGTCTTGCGCCGGGTGGGCAAGGCGGCATGCGATGAGGTGGCGGAAGGCCGGCGCCAGACCGATGACTACCGCGACTATATCGAGAGCTGGGTCCACGAGGCCAAGCTGCCCCTGGCAGCAGCCCATCTGATTTTGGAAAACCTGGACGGCAGCGAAGACGATCTGTCGCGTGTGGATGACCTGGGTCGCGAGCTTGCCCGCGTGGAGCGCTATATCGACCAGGCGCTGTACTATGCGCGCTCGGAAGTCGTGGAGCGCGACTACCTGATTCGTCGCTGGGACCTTAAGACCTTGGTGACGGGTGCGATTAAAGCCAACGCCCGCGAGCTCATCGCGGCGCATGTGGCCCCGGTGTGCGAGAACCTCGACTTCGAGGTCTTTACCGACGAGAAGTGGCTCGAGTTTATTCTGGGCCAGCTCATTCAGAACAGCATTAAATATGCGCGCGAGGACGGCGCAAAGATTGTGTTTTCGGGTGCGTTGCTGGACGAGGGCCTGGCGAGCGAGCGCATCGAGCTTACTGTCGCGGACAACGGCTGCGGCGTGTGTGCGGCAGACCTGCCGCGCGTGTTCGAGAAGGGCTTTACCGGCGACAACGGCCGCACCACCAAGCGCGCAACGGGTATTGGCCTCTACCTGGTGGCGCGCCTGTGCTCCAAGATGGGCATCGACGTCACCGCGGCATCCGAGCCCGGCGAAGGCTTCGTCGTAACGTTCGCTTTCTCAACCAACAAGTTCCAATACTTTGAGTAACGCACACGGCAGACGCCCGCCCAAACAAAAACGTGCCGCCCCAAATGGGGCGGCACGCCATCTTTTATCAGCCAACTCGCTGAAGTACGGTGACGAAGGCGCAAGGCCGGGAGGGGTTATCAAAGCCGACATCCCGCAGCCGCGAAGCGGCGAGGACGTCGGCGTGATAACCCCGCAGGCCTTGCGCCGGCGGGAAGGAACCTACTTCACGACCAAGATGTCGCAGTCGGTGTTGCGCAGCAGGAACGTCGAAATTGAACCCAGCAGCGCATACTTGATCGAGGACAGGCCGCGGGCGCCGCAGAGCACCAGGTCGGGCTTAACCACGTCGAGCATCTCGTCCTTGAGCGTCTCGCGAATGCGGCCGGCGCGAATCATGACTTCGACCTCGGGAATGTCGGGATTGGCCTTGGCCTCTTCGAGCTGCTTGGCGATGGAGTTCTTAAATGCCTCCTCTAGGCCGTTGACCAGATCGACCGGATAGGAACCGGCGCTCTCGAGCGCCGTGGAATCGATAACGTGGCCGATAATCAGCTTGGCGCCGTTGTTCGCGGCGACCTTGATGGCGCGTGCGAGCACAAAATCCTGCTGCTCAGTACCGTCGAGTGAAACAAATACCTTGGTGTAGCCCTCGTTCATGGTTTCCTCCTTGGTCTATCGCACGGGCGCGGGGCTCGTGCATCGGGCGGGCGCGGGCGCGTTGGCCGCCGGACACTTTATCTTGTTGCAGTTATACCCAAGGATTTCGGTTTAACTGCTCGCAATTCTGTGAACGGGCGAGTTTTTTGGTAAGGGTAGGCGCGGTCGCACCGCCAACGGTTGATAATGGGACATCGCCCGCATCGTCCGCAGAACATCTACCGGCGGGTGTCTAACGAGGGGGTCCCTTTGGATATTATCGAGCTTCTAAAATCTGCCTTCATGGGCCTGGTCGAGGGCATCACCGAATGGCTGCCCGTTTCGTCGACGGGTCACATGATCTTGGTGGACGAGTTCGTCAAGATGAACGTGAGCGAGACGTTCTGGAATATGTTCCTGGTCGTGATTCAGCTCGGCGCCATTCTGGCCGTCTGCGTGCTGTTCTTCCATGAACTCAATCCGTTCTCGCCCAGCAAGGGCAAGGAGGGCCGTCGCGACACCTGGGTGCTGTGGGGCAAGATTGTGCTCGGTTGCATTCCTGCGGCGGCGATCGGCCTGCCGCTCAACGACTGGATGGAGGAGCATTTCTACAATGCTCCCGTCGTGGCGCTGGCGCTCATTGTGTACGGCGTGCTGTTTATCGTGATCGAGAACTGGCGCGCAAACAAGCGCGAGGAAATGGCCGTTGCCGGTTCGTTTGGTTCGCGTGCTGTGGTGTCGGGTGGACGTCCCGCCGGTGCGCATTTTGCGGCGCCCGCCACGGCTACCGCTGAGGATGAGGACGATGACGAGAATCTGGACTTTGGTTCCATCGCCACGCTCGAGGATCTAAGCTGGAAGACTGCGCTGGGTATCGGCTGCTTCCAGGTGCTTTCGCTGGTGCCTGGTACGTCTCGCTCCGGTTCTACCATCATCGGCGGCCTGCTTTTGGGCTGCACGCGTTCGGTGGCGTCCAAGTTTACGTTCTTCCTGGCCATCCCTGTCATGTTTGGCGCGAGTGCGCTCAAGCTGGTCAAGTATTTCATCAAGGGCGGTACGTTCGGCGCCAACGAGGTCGCTATCCTGGGCGTGGGCTGCGTTGTGGCCTTTGTGGTTTCGCTCATCGCCATTAAGTGGCTCATGGGCTTCGTCCGCCGTCACGACTTCAAGTGCTTCGGTGTTTACCGCATCATCCTGGGCATCGTGGTGCTTGCGTACTTCTTTGTCCTGGAGCCGATGCTCGGCCTCTAACTTAGTCGACGCTGCGCGGCGGTCAGGGCGACAACTTGTCATTCAAAGGGGGTGGCATGACCAAAAGGTCTATGCCGCCCCCTTTGTCAAGGGGCTGGGTAAAAGGGGTCAGGTAATTTTGCACCAACTTGGTTTGGAATAGCCTGAGCCCTTTTCACCAATCGCAGTGGGAGATGGTGATCTGGGCGAATGAGTCGACTGTCCTTCCTGGTCGCCAACAAAAATCGAGTTGTGCGGCCTCTCGGAGGTCTCTAGCTGACAAAAAACGCCATTTTGGTACCATCAGCATTCACAGTAGTGTTTGCTACTGTGAGTTATATGCGTAAATTCGCGAGAATATTTCCAAAATAGGACAAAGGCACTCAAGTTATTTCAGCAACCCTTGCGTGGGGCCAGCGGAAAAGGCCGCACAACTCGAAAAATGTTGGTGGCGGTTTGAGGACAATGCCGAATGCGGTAAAGGGACTGTCCCTTTGCCGCATTCAGGCCACGGTATGCTGGGGCTTGCGGTTAAAGACGAGCTTGTTCACTACGGCCTGAAGCGACATATGACGAACGGTGTTGTAGGCCTCCTGCGTGCTGTAGGCGCAGTGGGGTGTGACGATGCAGCGCGGGTGGGCGATCAAGGCCTGGTTGGGCGCGGTCTCGTCGGCGAGCACGTCGAGCGCAGCGCCGCAAATGCCGCGCGTGCCACTGCTGGCAATACCCTCGTCCAGCGCGGCGACTAGGGCATTTTCGTCCACAATGGGTCCCCGGGCCGTGTTAATCAAAAATGCCGTTGGTTTCATACGCGCAAGTTCGCGCTTGCCAATTAGCGTTTCGGTCTCCGGAATCAACGGGCAATGAAGGCTGACGATATCGGAGGCCCCAAGCAATTCGTCGAGCGTTTGCGCTTTGATACAACCGGCGGCGGCAAGCTCTTCTGCGCTCTTGGTTGGCGCCCACACCAGCACCTTCATGCCGAGTGCCTGCGCGATAGGCACCACGGCACGCGCGATGCTGCCAAAAAAGACGAGCCCCAACGTGCGGCCCTGCGTGCGGTGCATGGTATACCCGCCCAGTGGATTCCAAACGCCAGTCCGCACGTCGCAGTTGAGAAACGTAACCTGTCTCATCAGGTCAAGCATCAAGGCAATAGTATGCTGAGCGACGTCTTCCGAGCAGTATCCGGGGCAGTTGGTGACGGTGATGCCGTGTGAGGCCAAGCGGTCGACAGCAACGTGGTTCACGCCGATGGACATATTCGAAACGATGCGTATCCCCACGGCGGCCATGTCGTCGGCACACGCATCGTCGATGGGACCGAACTCGCCGACAAAGCCCTCGCAGCCGACCAACTGCTCGGCGGTGGGGCAGACATTGGGCTTGTGCGCGCAGCCAACCAGATCAATTTGGTCGCCGCCTTCGATTGTGTCGAGCACCGCTTGACCAGCTTCGGTCGAGCCGTCGACCATGTAATAGAGCACCTTGTGTTTCACAACGGCCCTCCTGCGATGTGGGGTGGGTAGGAGCGGTAGATATTCTATCCCTCCGGTGGTGCAGATTAACCTGACCCCATTACACCAAATCTGCCGGGGCGGGCCTGACGATCGCGCACGGAGTCGTGGTGTGATTTGCGTCGGTGTCCGCGCGGCTCGGTATACTGGTACGGCTCAAACTATGGCGCTGCCCGCAGGCGCGCCGTCCGTCAGATGAGGAGTCGCCCATGACCCAGCCCCTGCCCTGGGAAAAGAACACTGCGGTACCCGTGCCGCCTGCGCCGGAACCCGTGCCGCTCGATGCGTACACCGCCCCCGCTGCGCCGGAGCCCGAGCTCGTTCCGCTCGACATCTACGACGCTCCCGCGCCGGCGCCCAAGCCCGCCAAGCCGCTCGTCGACATCGACAGCCTTAATCCCGCCCAGCGCGAGGCGGTCCTGTCCACCGAGGGCCCGTTGCTGGTGCTCGCCGGCGCCGGCTCGGGCAAGACCCGCGTCTTGACCTTCCGCATCGCACATATGCTCGGCGACCTGGGTGTTAAGCCTTGGCAGGTTCTTGCCATCACGTTTACCAACAAGGCTGCGGCCGAGATGCGCGAGCGTCTGGCGGCACTCATCCCAAGCGGCACCCGTGGCATGTGGGTGTGCACCTTCCATGCCATGTGCGTGCGCATGCTGCGCGAGGACGCCGACCTGCTGGGCTATACCGGTCAATTCACCATCTACGATGACGACGACTCAAAGCGCATGGTGCGCGACATTATGCAGGCGCTCGGCATCGAGCAAAAGCAGTTCCCCATCAACATGATCCGCAGCAAGATCAGCTCTGCTAAAAACGCCATGATCGGGCCCGAGGACATGCTCAAGAGCGCCGATAGCCCCAACGACAAAAAGGCCGCGCAAGTCTACCTGGAGCTGGAGCGCCGCCTGCGCGCCGCCAACGCGATGGACTTCGACGACCTGCTCGTGCGCACGCTCGAGCTACTGCGCACCCGCCCCGAGGTGCTCGACAAGTACCAAGAGCGCTTCCGCTACATTAGCGTCGACGAATATCAGGACACCAACCACGTCCAGTACGAAATCGCCAACCTGCTGGCCGCCAAGTACCAAAACCTCATGGTCGTGGGCGACGACGACCAGTCCATTTATAGCTGGCGTGGCGCCGACATCACCAACATCCTGGACTTTGAGCAGGACTTTAAAAACTGCAAGACCGTCAAGTTGGAGCAGAACTATCGCTCCACGGGTCACATCCTGAGCGCCGCCAATGCCGTTGTTCGCCACAACTCGCAGCGCAAGGACAAGCGCCTGTTTACGGCCGAGGGCGATGGCGAGAAGATTCAGGCTTTCCAGGCAAGCGACGAGCGCGACGAAGGTCGCTGGATTGCCGGCGAGATCGAAAAGCTGCATGCCAAGGGTACGAGCTACGACGATATCGCCGTGTTCTACCGCACCAACGCCCAGTCGCGTATCCTCGAAGATATGTTCCTGCGCGCGGGCGTGCCCTACAAGATCGTCGGCGGCACGCGATTCTTCGACCGCGCCGAGATTCGCGACGTCATGGCCTATCTCAAGATGATCGTGAACCCGGCCGACGAGATGAGCGTCAAGCGCGTCATCAACACGCCGCGCCGCGGCATCGGCTCCACCTCGATCCAAAAGATCGAGCAGCTGGCGCGCGACAACCGCTGCTCGTTCTTCCAGGCCTGCGAGATCGCAACAGCCGAGACGGGCATGTTTAGTGCCAAGGTGCGCAACGGCCTGTCGAGTTTTGTGGCGCTGGTGCGCGAGGGCCGCCGCATGGACGGCGAGCTCAAGGACGTCGTCGAGATGATTGTCGATAAGACGGGCCTGCTGCAGGCGTTTCGCGCCGAGGGCACCATGGAGTCCGAGAGCCGCGCCGAGAACATCCAGGAATTCCTGGGCGTCGCCGCCGAATTTGAGGAGACGCACGAGGATATCGAGGGTACGCTCGAGAGTCTAGAAGAGCTGCGCGCGGCCGGTGTTGCCGACGTGCCGTCCGTCGCCGAGTCCGAGTCCGTCGTGGTGAGTGCGCCCGCGTCCGAGCCGGGGCCGTCCGCTCCGGCATCCTCGTTTGAGGCACTTGTCGGCGCTCGTGACGCCGCGGGCTCCAATCCGCTCGATAGCCTAGCCGCCCCGGCGCTCTCGCCGCAGGATGCCCTGGCCGCCGCCATCGCGGGCAACGCGTATGCCGCGCCAACAGAGCTACCGGCGGGCGCCGTGCATGCCGACGAGATCGAGCGCACCTACGGTCCGCTCACCTGTAAGGCACTGCCGGCACTCATGGAGTGGCTGGCCCTGCGCTCCGACCTGGATTCCCTGGCCGGCGAGACGCATGCCATTACCATGATGACCATCCACTCCGCCAAGGGCCTGGAGTTCCCGGCGGTGTTCGTGGCCGGCATGGAGGAGGGTATCTTCCCGCACGTGCACGACTTTGGCGGCAGCGATGACCCGGGCAAGCTCGAGGAGGAGCGTCGCCTGGCCTACGTTGCCATCACGCGTGCCCGTAAGCGCCTGTTCCTGACCTATGCGGCCACGCGTCGCACCTACGGCTCGACCTCTGCCAACCCGCGCTCTCGCTTCCTCAACGAGATTCCGTTTGAGGATATCGAGTTTAGCGGTATCGGTTCTGCCGGTTTTGAGGGCACGGGCTGGGAGAAGCGCGGCGACCGTCACGGCACCTTTGGCTCGGGCATGGGCTCGGATATGTATGGCGGCAAGGTGTTCGGTTCGCATACGCGCTCGACCGGCGGCTCCGGCTCGCGCGGCGGGTCGAGCTTTGACGACTTCTTTGGCGGCAGCAGCTATGGGACCGAGCGCCATCGTGGGGTTTCGCCTGACGCCGGCCGCGTTGCCTCGACCTTTGGCTCGGGCGCGCCGCGAGCCAAAAAGCCGTCGTCCAAGGTGTCGCCGACGGTGGAGCGCAAGGTCGATCGCGCCAGCGCGTCGCAGGACTTTGCCGCGGGCGATACCGTGAGCCACAAGACCTTTGGCACCGGTACCGTGATCTCGGTCGCCGGAGACATGATCGAGGTTCAATTCGAAAAAACCGGCCAGACCAAAAAGCTTATGAAGGGCTTTGCGCCTATAGTGAAACTGACCTAGGCGGCTTTCCCAGGCACGGCACCTCGGCCTTCAATCGTCGGGCATGACCTCAAGGTCTATGCCCTCCTCTTTCAGGCCGATCTGCCGCACCTGGAAAACCCGTACATCCGGCTAGGCGGGCGCGCCGGAGGCTTTGGTCGCCTGCTCGGGCAGTCCTGCGCAAGACGGAGAGCACATTAAGTGCTCTCCTTTGCGTGCGGAACTCGCGATCGATGTTGCCCCATACGCCCGCCCAGGTCCTTAGATAACGTTGCTTGCGAACGTCGCTTTGCTCGTTCGCTATTTGGTCTGGAGAGCCGGGTGGGCTGATATATAGATACGAGTAGGGGCTCCTCCGTTGATGAACGGGGGAGCCCCTTGTTTTGTTTTGGTTGTTGTTGCGACCTAGAGGTGGCTGATGATCAGTTCCATCTTGCCTTCGAGGTCAATGTCGCTGACGGTGCTCGGGGCCAGCAGGTGGCTGCCCTTGTGAACGGGCTCGCCGCAGACGGTGCCTTCGCCGTCAATGACCGACAGGCACATGAAGGGCCAGCGCTGCTCCAAGGTCTTGCTGCCGTTGACACGCACGCGATCGACGGTGTAGCAGGAGTTAGACTCGAGCTCGGTCACGCCGTCGACCTCGGGCGCGGTCACCGTGCCGTCGGTCGGAGCCTGAGCATCAAAGTCGATGCAGTCGAGGCTCTGCTCAATGTGCAGGGGACGCAGTTTGCCGTCGGTGCCGGGACGGTCGTAGTCGTACAGGCGATACGTCACGTCGCTCGACTGCTGCGTCTCCAAAATGAGCGTGCCGGTCTTGATGGCGTGGACGGTACCGGAATCAATCTGGAAAAAGTCGCCCTTGTGAATCGGCAGCACGTTGAGCATGTCGTCCCAGCGGCCGTCCTCGATCATACGCGCGGCCTCGGCGCGGTCGTGCGCGCGCTGTCCGACGATGATCGTGGCGCCGGGCTCGCAGTCCAGTACATACCAGCACTCGGTTTTGCCCAGGCTGCCGTTCTCGTGCTCGGCGGCGTACTCGTCATTGGGATGGATCTGGATCGAAAGGTCGTCCTTGGCGTCCAGAATCTTAATGAGCAGCGGGAACTCCTTGCCCTCGCAGTTGCCAAAGAGCTCGCGGTGCTCGGCCCACAGCCATGACAGCGTGTGACCGGCGTACGGGCCCTCAGCGATCTGGCAGTCGCCGTTGGGGTGTGCCGAGATGGCCCAGCACTCGCCGATGGGACCCTCGGGAATGTCATAACCAAATACGGTTTCGAGCTGGCGGCCGCCCCAGATCTTCTCGTGAAAGATCGGCGTCAGTTTAATCAAATCGGACATGTTCATACCCCCATGGTGTTGCGCGGCCGCCCACTCTAAACGAGCCGTAACGAGCGCCCGCATGACTACAAAAACCTATGCCAACGTTACGTTGTGCAGCTCAAAGCGGTCACCAACGTTGCGCGAGATCGAATGCTCAAAGGCGGTGCCGCTATCCAAAAAGCCAATCTGGTTGAGCTCGAGCAGGGGAGAGCCGGGTTTGGTGTTCAGGCGCTCAGCCTCTTCCTCGGTTGCCGCTACGGCGCGAATGGTGCGGTGGAAGCTCGAAATCTTCAGCCCGCATTGCTTGCGGATGAAGCTGTAGACCGATCCATACAGGTCTTTCTTTTTAAGGCCCGGAATCAGCTCGAGGGGCATGTAGGTGTACTCGATAACGATGGGCTTCTCGTCGACCTGGCGCACGCGCACGATGTGATAGGCAAAGTCGTCCTCGGCAATTCCCAGCTGGGCAGCGACGTCTGCTGGCGGATTGACAATCGAGAAATCGTAGACCACCGAGGTCACCTTCTCCCCGCGGTGCTCATACGAAAAGCCCTGGGAGCGATCGTTCTTGCCCTGGAAAAACGCCTGGCCGGGAAGCCCCGCCGTGTCCTTAACGTAGGTGCCCGATCCGCGCCGGCTGGTAACAAGACCTTCATCGGTAATCTGCTCAATAGCTCGTTTGACGGTGATTTTGGAAACGCTATAGAGCTCGCAGAACTCAACGACGGTGGGCAGCTTGTCGCCCGGCTTTAGAGCGCCGTCCTCGATGCTTCGACGGATATCTGCAGCTATTGCCTCGTATTTGGGAATCATGGAACCTCCTTTCCGGCTTGATTGAGTACAAACGAAAGTATAGTTCACGCCTAAGCATCCCTATTGCGTTTTTGAAAAGTTCGAGAAAGATATAATCAAAAAACGCTTTTCTATATCAACTAGAGCGCTCTAAATGAATATGCATTCGAATAATGTGGTATTGAGCAAATTGATCGGCTCGAAGATGGGGTTGGGCCGTTTTGCCGCCCAGCGAACCGAATCTCATGCCTTGCGTTTTCCCAGATAAAACCTGCCAAAACAAACCTGTCCCTTTTTGACAGGTTTTTGCCTGGGGAGCGGTACCATACAGGCAATGTTTAAACGAGAAAGGTGGGCTCCCATGGAACCTAAGCAGTACTACATCGGCATCGACGTTGGCGGCACTTCGGTTAAGGAAGGCCTGTTCGACGAGGACGGCAACCTGCTTGCCAAGGCCAGCGTGCCCACGCCTCCTATCGTTGACGCCGCGGGCTTTGCCGCGGTGACCGAGGCTATCGATCAGGTGATCGCCAAGGCACAGATTCCGCGCGCCTTTGTGGCGGGCATTGGTCTGGCCGTTCCGTGCCCCATCCCGGCTTCGGGCGATGCCAAGGTCAAGGCCAACATTGCTATCAACCTGCCTGAACTGAGGATTGCCATCCAGGAGCACTGCCCCGACGCGGTCGTTAAGTACGAAAACGATGCCAACGCCGCTGCCATGGGCGAGGCCTGGCTCGGCTCTGCCAAGGGCGTACAGAACGTGGTGATGGTCACCATCGGTACCGGCGTGGGCGGTGGCGTTATCGTTAACGGCGACGTGGTATCGGGCGTTGTGGGTGCCGGCGGCGAGATTGGCCACATGTGCCTGAACCCCGAAGAGGAGCGCACCTGCGGCTGTGGCGGCCATGGCCATCTGGAGCAGTATTCCAGCGCCACCGGCGTGGTGAGTAACTACCTTGCCGAGTGCAAGAAGGCGGGCGTCGAGCCCATCGAGCTCACCGGGCCTTCTGATTCCAAGGACGTGTTCCAGGCCTGCCGCGAGGGTGACAAGCTCGCGCTGGCAGCTGCCGATACCATGGCCGACTATCTCGGCCGCGCCCTGGCGCTTATTGCCAACGTGGTCGATCCCGAGATGTTCCTGATCGGCGGCGGTGCTTCCGCTTCGGCCGATGTCTACCTCGACAAGGTCCGCGAGCACTTTAAGCAGTACGCGCTCTCCGCCTCGCGCGAGACGCCCATTAAGGTCGCTTCGCTCGGCAACGACGCCGGCATCATCGGTGCCGCTTACGTAGCCCTGCGCGCCGCCGGTAAATAGCTGGTGCGGGGGCAGGTGGTGAAAGGGGGACAGGCTTCGTCCCTGACCTCGCCTCAGCGCTTGCCCCAAATTGTGCCGCGACCCTTCCGTCTCATAAGGTTCGGCGTCAGCGTGCTACCATAGCTACGTCCAAGTACACATATCAAGTGGAGGATATCCATGGCAAACGTTCTTGTCTTTGGTCACCAGAACCCCGATAACGACGCCATCATGAGCGCCGTCGTCCTGTCCCAGCTGCTCAACCAGGTTGAGTATGCCGGCAACACCTACGAGGCCTGCGCCCTTGGTCAGCTTCCGGCCGAGTCCGCCAAGCTGCTTGCCGACGCCGGCATTGCCGAGCCCCGCGTGATCGAGTCCGTCGAGGCCGGCCAGCTCGTCGTCCTCACCGACCACAACGAGTCCGCCCAGTCTGTCGCCGGCCTTAAGGACGCCACGGTCTTTGGCGTCGTCGATCATCACCGCATCGGCGATTTCGAGACCGCCGGCCCGCTGCACTACATCTGCCTGCCCTGGGGTTCCAGCTGCACCATCGTCACCAAGCTCGCCGGCGTGCTCGGCATTGAGCTTTCCGACGTCCAGGCCAAGCTGCTGCTCTCGGCCATGATGACCGACACGCTCATGCTCAAGAGTCCCACCACCACCGATGTCGACCGCGCTGTCGCCGCCAAGCTCGGCGAGCAGGTGGGTGTCGACCCGGTCAAGTTTGGCATGGAGGTCTTCCTCACCCGTCCGTCCGGCTCCTTCACCGCAGCCGAGATGGTCGGCAACGACATCAAGATGTTCGAGCCCGCCGGCAAGAAGCTGCTCATCGGCCAGTACGAGACCGTCGACAAGAGTCGTGCTCTCGGCATGATCGACGAGATTCGCGAGGCCATGCGTGCCTACGCCGCCGAGAAGGGTGCCGATGGCATTGTCCTGTGCATCACCGACATCATGGAGGAGGGCTCGCAGGTCCTGCTCGAGGGCGAGACCGAGGCCGCTCAGAAGGGCCTGGGCATTGCCGACGAGCACGACGGCGTCTGGATGCCGGGTGTCCTCTCCCGTAAGAAGCAGGTCGCTGCCCCCATCATGGCCGCCTGCTAGGTTTAGTTGACCAAACGCCACGACCGGATCGCGGACGTCCCGCGCTCCGGTCGTTTTTTGTGCACGGCGCCGCGTCGTCTCTTGGACAGGCGTGCCCGTGCCGTTGAGCAAATAATGTTCAACCTGTGGTTCCGCTTTTCGGCCACGCCTGCGTGCTTGTCGTGCAGGGTAGGCTAGATGCAAGCGTAATACGTTAGAGCGCGGCGTCGCCACTTGGGCGGGCCGTGCTTTTTTAAGACGGGAGCTTTCCCGTGAAAGGAGCCGCCCATGGCAGCAACTGAGCAGCTGTTCAACGTTCGTGAGCGCAAGCGCTTTGAACGTCACGACATCTGGGAGCGCATCGCCGAGAACGGTACGATTTCCGCCACCGTCATGGTCTTCGCCGCCATCGCCGCCGTCATTTGCGCCAATACCGATGCCTACGAGGCCATCCATCACTTTTTGGAGACCCCGCTGTATGTGGGTCTGGGCAACCTTACGGCCGGTCTCACCGTTGAGCTTTTCGTCAACGACTTCCTCATGGCGATTTTCTTTTTGTTGGTGGGCATCGAGCTTAAGTACGAGATGACGGTCGGTGAGCTCAAGAATCCGCGTCAGGCCATGCTTCCCATGCTGGCGGCCGTGGGCGGCGTTGTCGTTCCCGCCTGCATCTACCTGATCTTTAACCATGCCGGCGCCCGCAACGGTTGGGCCATCCCCATGGCAACCGATATTGCCTTTGCGCTGGGCGTGCTGTCGCTTTTGGGCAATCGCGTGCCCAACGGCGTGCGCGTGTTCTTCTCGACGCTCGCCGTCGCCGACGACCTCATCTCCATCGCCGCCATCGCCATCTTCTACGGTCAGAGCCCCAATCCGTTTTGGTTGGGCGCCGCCGCGCTTGTGACCTGCGCGCTCGTGTGGCTCAACAAGACGCAGCACTACCGCCTTGCCCCGTATTCGGTACTGGGTCTGCTGTTGTGGTTTTGCATGTTCAAGAGCGGCGTGCACGCTACGCTTGCTGGCGTCATCTTGGCCTTTACCATCCCGGCCAAGTGCGGTGTCAAGCTCGATAGCCTCACCGATTGGCTGGGCGAGTGCCTGCCGCTGCTCGATGATCGCTACGACGACGAGGCGCACATCCTGGGCCAGCATGACTTTACCGTCTCGACCACCAAGGTCGAGCGCGTCATGCACCGCGTGACCCCGCCGCTCATCCGCATGGAGCGTCTGATCTCCACGCCGGTCAACTTCGTGATCCTGCCGATCTTTGCGTTCGTGAACGCGCAGGTTCGCCTGGTGGGCGTGGACATGAGCACGCTGCTCACCGACCCGGTGACGCTCGGCGTGTACTTTGGCATGCTGCTGGGCAAGCCGATCGGTATCTTTGGCATGACGTTTGCCCTGGTTAAACTCAAGATTTCCGAGTTGCCGCATAATGTCAACTGGCACATGATCGCCGGTGTGGGCATTTTGGGCGGTATCGGCTTTACCATGTCGATCCTCATCAGCGGCCTCGCCTTCCCGACGGCCCAGTTTGAGGTCTTGGCCGCAAAGGCCGCCATTCTTGCCGGCTCTGTCACCGCGGCCGTGCTGGGCATGATCTACATGAGTGTGATCTGCAAGCACCCCGCGCCCAAAGACGAGTAAGAGCGCGAAAACCGGCTCCAGAACCGATTCGGGCGCGTTCAAAATGCGGATTCGGGCGGTGCTTGCCGCCTGCCAGACACGCCAGTGGTCAAAAAACGCCGTTTGTGAGTACTGTCACAAACGGCGTATCATTTTAGGTGCGGAAAATAATGAACAAAGTTATAAGAACTGTACGTTAATGAGTGACCATCGACTTCCAATTTGGCGCTAGCTGACGGTGATTAGGAAGTTTCAAGTCGAGTTTTGCCGATTTCGACCAAGAATCGCTGCTACTAAAAAGGTAACAGTACTCATATTTGCCCTTTTTTGGCCACAAGCCCTAAAACAAGCCTCGCCAAGGTCGGGAAGCGGGCCAAATCGCCGGCCTCGAGGCTTATTCCACCGTTCCGTAGACGGCGCCCCAGCCGTGGGCGGCTAGGGCCGAGTTAAGCTGGTCACACAGCGACTGGCGGTCGTAATAGCCGGGCGGTAGCAGGTTGACGATTTCCATGAGATCGGGTGCCAGGTCCAAGATCTCGGCCTGCACGATTAGGTCAAGCCGGTCGATGGCGTGGCGGTCGTAAAACAGTCCGTCGACCAGGCGCTGCAGGTCACCGAATTCCTCGGCCTGGAACAATCCGTACTCCATAGTGCCTCCTTGGGCGCCCCACGCCGGCATGCGCGGCGATTCGTAATTTATTGCGATGGACTTAATCTATCACGGCTTCATAACGTTGCGGCGGTGGCGGTCTATACTTAGACGAACTGCAACGTCCCGCTTCGCGAAAGGTCGCACCCATGCAGACGATCTACCAGAAGATGGAAACCACCGAACTCGATGCCGCCATCGAGGCGCTCAAGGCCGAGGTCGCCGAGGTCAAGGCCAAGGGTCTGGCGCTCGATATGGCCCGCGGCAAGCCGTCGCCCTCCCAGGTGGACATCTCGCGCCCCATGCTCGATATCCTCAATGCCGATGCCGATCTGCACGACGGCAGCGTCGACTGCTCCAACTACGGCTGCTTCGAGGGTATTCCTTCGGCACGCAAGTTGGCAGGGGAGTTCCTGGGCTGCCCCGCCGAGCAGACACTCGTGCTGGGTTCGTCGAGCCTTTTGATCGAGCATGACATCGCCGGCATGTTCTGGCGCTGTGGCTCGTGCGGCAGCGAGCCCTGGGACGCCTACGAGGCCGCGCACGACGGCAAGAAGGTCAAGTTCCTGTGCCCCGTTCCCGGCTACGATCGCCACTTTGGCATCACCGCCGACTTGGGCATCGAGAACGTCCCCGTCGCGATGACCGACAACGGCCCCGACATGGCCGAGGTTGAGCGCCTGGTTGCCACCGACGACTCCATCAAGGGCATCTGGTGCGTGCCCAAGTATTCCAACCCCACGGGCATCACATTTAGCGAGGACACCGTGCGTCGCCTGGTCGAGATGCCCACGGCCGCGCCCGATTTCCGCATCTTCTGGGACAACGCCTACTGCGTGCACGACCTGTACGACGAGACCGACGAGCTCGCCAACATCTTCGATCTTGCCCGCGCGGCGGGCACCGAGGACCGCGTGGTGGCCTTTGCCTCGACGTCCAAGATCACCTTCCCGGGTGCCGGCATCGGCTTTATCGGTGCGAGCCCCGCGGTCATCGCCGAGTTCTCCAAGCGCCTCAAGGCCGGCCTGATCAGCGCCGACAAACTCAACCAGCTGCGTCACGTGCGTTTCCTCCCCACCATCGAGGCGGTCAAGGAGCACATGAAAAAGCATGCCGAGTTCCTGCGCCCGCGCTTTGAGTCCGTCGAGCGCAAGCTCACCGAGGGCTTGGGCGACACGGGTTGTGCCACCTGGACGCATCCCCGCGGCGGCTACTTTGTGAGCTTCGATGGTCCCGAGGGCTCGGCCCAGAAGGTCGCCGCGCTTTGCGCCGACCTGGGCGTCAAGCTCACGCCGGCAGGTGCTACCTGGCCCTATGGCAAGGACCCGCGCGACACCAACATCCGCATCGCGCCGAGCTATCCCACGGTCGAGGACCTGGAGGCCGCGCTCGATGTGCTGGTGCTGGCCGTCAAGCTCGTCGCTGCCGAGCTTGCGCGTGCCGAGCGCGCCTAGCGCGTATGGCCCCGCAAGTACGCACCCATTACTATCAGCACTTTCGATTCGCAAAGGAGCGTTTACATGGATTTGGGTATTTCCACCAACCCCACGCCGGAGCTCTACACCATTAAGGTAACCGGCGAGATCGATATCTCTAACGCCGACAGTCTGCGTAATGCCATCGACTTGGCGCTCGAGCAGCCCACCGAGGCCGTTGAGCTCGACTTTGCCCAGGTGAGCTATATCGACTCGACGGGCATTGGCGTTCTTGTGGGCGCCGCGCACCACGCAGCCGATCATGGTAAGCGCTTTAGCTGCGCCAACGTGCAGCCTGCGGTGATGCGCGTGGTTCAGCTGCTGGGCGTGGACCAGGAGATCTCGATCACGGCGGCATAGGCCCCGCCCCAAAAGGGGTGTGCCGTTTGGCATATGTTTGTGATGCGCTCGGACGTTTTGGCGTCCGGGCGCTATACTTGACCGAATGAATAGACGAGTTCCGGCCGAATGGCGCGGTGCGGGCTCGACTCACATCGAGCCTTGGAGGTATGTGTGTTTGGTATTGGAGAAGGTGAGCTGGCAATCATCGTGGTCTTCGGCTTTTTGCTGTTTGGCCCGGATAAGCTCCCGCAGATGGGCCGCACGATCGGCCGCGCCATCCGTCAGTTCCGCGAGACGCAGGAAAAGATGACGGCCGTTGTTCAGTCCGAGATCATCGATCCGGTAAGCGAGGCCGCGTCGGCGCCGGTCAAGCCCAAGAAGGCCGCTGCGACCGACGACGATTCCGATGCGGACGAGGATGCCGCCGAGACGGCTGCGCCAGCAAAGAAGGAGACCTTTGCCGAGCGCCGCGCCCGTCTTGCCGCCGAGAAGGCCGCAAGCGAGGCTGCCGCCGAGGGCGAGGGTGCTGCTGAGGAGTCCGAGGCCGAGGGTGCCGAGGCCGAGCCTGCCGCTGCCGCCGAGCCTGCCGTCGAGCCCGAGCCTGCTGCAGAGCCCGAGCCCGAGCCGGCAGAGCCCACGACGGCTGACCTCTACGCCCGTCGTCCCCGCAAGCGCAAGGCCGTCGTCGACCAGCTCGCTCGCGAGCTCGAGGCCGAGGACGACGCCGCTGCCGCCGACGCCCCGAAGGGAGGCGATGAGTAATGCCTATCGGACCTGCGCGCATGCCGCTCTTCGATCACCTGGGCGAGCTCCGTCGCCGCCTGACCATCGTGGTCGTGTCGGTGTTTGCCGCCGCCATCGTGCTGTATTTCGCCACGCCCGTGGTGCTCGACATCCTGGAAGACCCCATCCGCTCCTTTGTGCCGGACGGTAAGTTCTACATCACCACCACGCTCGGCGGCTTTGGACTGCGCTTCTCGCTGGCCATCAAGATGGCCGTGGTCATGTGCACGCCCATGATCATCTGGCAGATTCTGGCATTTTTCCTGCCGGCACTGCGTCCCAACGAGCGCAAATGGGTCGTGCCCACGGTGCTCGCCTCGACGGTGCTGTTCTTCCTGGGTGCCATCTTCTGCTACTTCATCATTATCCCGGCAGGCTTTGAGTGGCTCATCGGCGAGACCTCGGCCGTCGCCACGGCGCTGCCCGACCTGGAGAACTACGTCAACATGGAGCTGCTCTTTATGATCGGCTTTGGTGTGGCGTTTGAGCTGCCGCTCATCATCTTCTACCTGTCTGTTTTCCACATCGTGTCCTATGCGGCCTTCCGCAGCGCCTGGCGCTACGTGTACGTAGGCCTGCTCGTGGGTTCGGCTGTGATTACGCCCGACGGCTCGCCCGTTACGCTGGGTCTCATGTATGGCGCCCTGCTCTCGCTCTACGAGATTTCGCTCGCCATCGCTCGCGTGGTCATCACCGCGCGCGAGGGCAAGGAGGGCCTGTTCGTGAGCCGTCTGGACCTGTTCTCGGACGACGAGGACGACGAGGAGTAAATCGGTATGCACGAGGTTGGCATTGTCAACGGCATACTCGATACAGTGATTCGCGCGGCGCGTGGGGCGGGGGCCTCGCGCGCCGTTTTGGTAACGCTTCGTATCGGGGATATGACCGAGGTCGTGCGCGAGACACTCGACTTTGCGTGGGAGACGTTTCGCGATGAGGACCCGCTCACGCGCGGCTGCGAGCTTGCCGTGGAGGAGGTCCATCCACAAAGCGAGTGCCTGGACTGCGGCGAGGTCTTTGAGCACGACCGTTTCCATTGTCGCTGCCCCCAGTGTGGCGGCGCCAACGTGCGCCTGCTGCACGGCCGCGAGCTCGATATCGCAAGTATCGAAATCGAAACCCCCGACGATTAGCCCGCTAGCCATCTAATGATGGGGTATAAAGGGGCCAAAGTAAGGAGCGCTAAGTATGGCCGAGAAAACGATTGATATCGCGTCGCCGATCCTGTCGCGCAACGAGCGCCTGGCAGATCAGCTGCGTCAGCGATTTAATGAGGCAGGCACCTTCGTGATCAATGTGCTGTCGAGCCCCGGCTCGGGTAAGACCACCACGATTCTGGGCACCAACGAGCGCCTGCGTGACAAGGCCGGCCTACGCTGTGCCGTCATCGAGGGCGATATCGCCTCGGATGTCGACGCCATCACCATGAAGGAAGCCGGCATGCCCGCCATCCAGATCAACACGGGCGGTCTGTGCCACCTCGAGGGCAACATGATCATGGAGGCTGTCGATGCCTTCGACCAGGCTGTGGGTCTGGAGAACATCGACGTCATCTTTATCGAAAACGTGGGTAACCTGGTCTGCCCGGTCGACTTTGACCTGGGCGAGAACCTGTCCATCATGATTCTCTCGGTGCCCGAGGGCGACGACAAGCCCATCAAGTATCCGGGCATCTTCCAGCACGTCGGCGCGCAGCTGCTCAACAAGGTCGACGTGGCCCCGGCTTTCGATTTTGACATGGATAGGTATACTAAGACACTCGATGACCTCAATCCGCAGGCGCCGCGGTTTGCCGTGAGCGCGCGCAAGGGCGAGGGCATGGATGCCTGGTGCGATTGGCTCATCGGGCAGATTGAGCAAGCAAGGGCGTAAGTCGGCCGCCATACGGGCGGGCGTAGCCGCAGAGATACGAGATAGGAGCCTCTTTTGAAGCTCATCATCGCCGAGAAAAACGACGCCGCGCGTCAGATTGCCGAGCGTCTGTCCACGGGCAAGCCCAAAAAGGACAAGGTGTACAACACCGCCATCTACCGTTTTGAGTGGAAGGGCGAGGAGTGCGTGACGATCGGCCTTGCCGGTCACATCCTTGCGCCCGATTTTTGCGACAGCGTGCTGTTCGATAAAAAGCTGGGTTGGTATTCGGTGACCGAGGACGGCGAGATGCTGCCGGCCGACATGCCCGATGGCCTGGCTCGTCCGCCCTACGACACCAAGCGCAAGCCGTTTCTTGCCGATGGTATCTCCATCAAGGGCTGGAAGCTCGAGAGCCTGCCTTACCTCACCTGGGCGCCCGTCATTAAGCTGCCGGCCGAGAAGGAGCTCATCCGCTCGCTCAAGAACCTTGCCAAGAAGTCCGACAGCGTCATTATCGCCACGGACTTCGACCGCGAGGGCGAACTGATCGGTTCGGACGCCCTCAACAAGGTGCGCGAGGTTGCGCCCGACTTGCCGGTCGCCCGCGCCCAGTATTCTTCGTTTACCAAGGCCGAGATTACGCAGGCCTTCGATAATCTTGTCTCGCTCGACCAGAATCTGGCCGACGCCGGCGAGAGCCGCCAGCACATCGACCTCATTTGGGGTGCGGTGCTCACGCGCTACCTGACGCTCGCCAAGTTTGGCGGCTTTGGCAACGTGCGCTCCGCCGGCCGCGTGCAGACGCCGACGCTTGCCTTGGTGGTCGAGCGCGAGCGCGAGCGCATGGCGTTTGTGCCCGAGGACTATTGGCAGATTCGCGGCATGGGTGCCGCTCAGGGTGCTGCCGAGGATGACCGCTTTAAGATTGCGCACAAGACGACACGTTTTACCGACAAAGATGCTGCCGAGACGGCGTACGGCCACGTCGACGGCGCTACGACGGCAACCGTCGCCGCGGTGACCAAGCGCTCCCGCAAGCAGCAGCCGCCCACGCCGTTTGCGACGACCTCGCTGCAGGCTGCCGCCGCGGCCGAGGGCATCTCACCTGCACGTACCATGCGCATCGCCGAGTCCCTCTACATGGCGGGCCTCATCAGCTATCCGCGTGTCGACAACACCGTGTACCCTGCGACGCTCGATCTGGGCGCCGTGGTGAGCGACCTGGCAAAGATTAACCCGGCGCTGGCGCCCGTGTGCAAAAAGGTGCTCGCCGGTCCCATGAAGCCCACGCGCGGCAAGGTCGAGACCACCGACCACCCGCCCATCTATCCCACGGGCGAGGGCGATCCGTCCACGCTCGACGGCGGCCAGCGCAAGCTCTACGATCTCATCGCCCGTCGCTTCCTGGCGACGCTCATGGGTCCTGCGACCATCGAGAACACCAAGCTCGAGCTCGATGTGAACGGCGAGCCGTTCGTGGCTTCGGGCGACGTGCTCGTGACCCCGGGCTTCCGCGAGGTCTATCCGTACGGCCTTAAGCGCGATGAGCAGATGCCGCCGCTGGAGCAGGGCGATACGGTCGACGTGTTCGACATTAAGCTCGAGGCCAAGCAGACCGAGCCGCCCGCGCGCTACAGCCAGGGCAAGCTCGTGCAGGAGATGGAAAAGCGCGGCCTGGGTACCAAGTCCACGCGTGCGAGCATCATCGAGCGCCTGTATGCCGTGCGCTATCTCAAAAATGATCCCGTTGAGCCGAGCCAGCTGGGCATCGCCATCATCGACGCGCTGACGCAATTTGCCCCGCGCATCACGAGTCCCGATATGACCAGCGAGCTTGATGGCGATATGACCCGCGTCGAGCGCGGCGAGGATACCGAAGAGCATGTCGTGACGCACTCGCGCGCGCTGCTGGCCGGCGTGCTCGACGAGCTGCTCAAGCACACGCAGGAGCTGGGCGACGCCATCAGCGACGCCGTCACGGCCGATGCACGCGTGGGCGCTTGCCCCAAGTGCGGCAAGGACCTGGTTATGAAGACGAGCGCCAAGACCCGTGGCAGCTTTATCGGCTGCATGGGTTGGCCCGACTGCGATGTGACCTATCCGGTGCCGAGCGGCGTCAAGGTAAGCCCGCTCGAGGGCGAGGCAGCCGTGTGCCCCGAGTGCGGCGCGCCGCGCATTAAGTGCCAGCCGTTCCGCCAGAAGGCCTTCGAGATTTGCGTGAACCCCACGTGCCCCACCAACTACGAGCCTGACCTTAAGGTGGGCGAGTGCAAGGTGTGCGCCGAGGCCGGACGCCATGGCGACCTGATCGCGCACAAGAGCGAGAAGAGCGGCAAGCGCTTTATCCGCTGCACCAACTACGATGACTGCGGCGTGAGCTATCCTCTGCCGGCGCGCGGTAAGCTCGAGGCGACGGGTGAGACCTGCCCCGAGTGCGGTGCTCCCATCGTGGTGGTCAACACGGCGCGCGGTCCGTGGCGTATCTGCGTCAACATGGACTGCCCGACCAAGGAGAAGAAGCCCGCCCGCGGCCGCAAGACTGCGACCAAGGCGAGCACGGCGAAGAAGACGACGGCGGCCAAGAAGACGACGGCTAAGAAAGCCACTGCCGCCAAGAAGACGACCGCGAAGAAGTCGACTGCCAAGAAAGCAGCCGCCGACAAGTAACAGCGCAGCCGAAACATTGACCAAAACAAAAATGAGCGAGGATCCCGCGATCCTCGCTCATTTTCTAGGCAGTCATTGGGGACGTTCTTTAATGACTAGTCGTTTGAGAACGTCGCATGCGACTAGTTCACTTCGACGGGTTTGGCGTCGGGATAGCGCTCCTCAAAGTCTAGGCGGTACTTATTGTCATTGGTGCCCGCCACGTTGTCGCGCGACAGCGGCGCCACGATCTCATTCTTGTGGTCCGCAGGATTGGCGTATTTCAGGCTGATCTCCCAGGCATCACAGATTGCGTCGATGCGGTGATCTAGGTCGTCGTACAGGGCAACGATGTCCTTCCAAGAGCTGTAGTTCTTGGAGCTCGTCGGGACGTCCAGGTCCTCGACGATATCGTAGTACTGCTCGATGGTGTCTTCCGTGCGCTCGGCGACGTCGGCGAGATTTTGACGGGTGGTGCGATCTTCTTCCAGATAGCTGCCGTTGAAGTTCTGTGCGCAGCCACGGACGTAGTTGTCGAGGTCTTCGAGCGGGTCGTAGTATTCGCTCAGTCGGCGGTAGAGGTTCTGCTCGGAGAGCGTTGCTTCGCCGCCATCCTCGTCGTCATCGTCATCATCGTCGTACAGGCTGTTGGGATCGCCGAGAGGCTTTAGGTCATCGTCGTCGACGTCATGGTGCAGCTTAGCTACCTCGGCAGTCGTCTGCGTGGCGGCGTTGTCGAAAGGCTTGATCACAAAGAAAACGACCAGGGCGATGATGATCGCCACCAGCACAACGATAACGGCGATAAGCGGCCCGGTGCCGCTCTTTTTGGGAGCGGGGGTCTGTGGCGAAGCGGGCGCGTATGCGGGAGCCGGCTGCTGTTGGGGCGAGCCGCTCGCGACGGGTATGCGCTGCGTGGTCTCGACGGCCGCAGGGCCTGCGGCGGGGTCGGGGCGATAGGCGAGGGGGTCGTCCGCCTTGGCTTGCGGCGTGTCGAGGGAACCGGTCTGCTCAAAAGCGGGCTGGCTATCGCTCGCGGTTGTTTGTTCAACGGGTGCACCGCACGAGGTGCAGAACTTGGCATCATCTGCAAGAAGTTTGCCGCACGAGGCGCAATACCGAGACATTGCCACTCCTTTCGCCACATTTCAATGCAATACGACGATTATACCCAGCGTCCAAAATTCCCCATCATAAGTTGCGGTGAAATAGGGACTGTTTGGCGGTCTCAGAGCTTCAATCAGTCCCTATTTCACCGCAACTTTGGAAAGGCACCTTTAGCCATTGGGGACGCGCCGGGCACTGGGGTATCATGGCTTGGTTGCTATAACTCGCATTTACGCGCCTTGTAGGAAGGGGCTGCGCCCATGGCTTTTGAGCCCGCTCAACATAGCTTCATTACGCTCGAGGGCGTCGACGGCGCCGGCAAGTCCACGCAGGCGCGCCTGCTGGCCCGCGCGCTCGACCTCGCTGGCTATCAGGTCGTAACTCTGCGCGAGCCGGGCGGCACCGCCATCAGCGAAAAGATTCGCGCCCTGCTGCTCGACCCCGCCAACACGGCAATGGGCGATACCTGCGAGCTGCTGCTCTACGAGGCTGCGCGTGCCCAGCTGGTGCACGAGGTCATCGCTCCCGCGCTCGCAGCCGGCAAGGTGGTTCTGTGCGATCGCTTCTACGATTCCACGACCTGCTATCAGGCATTTGCCGACGGCCTTGACCGCCAGATAGTGCGCGATGCCAACAACCTGGCCGTTGCGGGGACGCATCCGGCGCTCACGCTCGTCTATCACATCACGCCCGAGCAGGCGGCGCTGCGCATGGCAGCCCGTGGTGCGGCAGATCGCATGGAGGCAAAGGGCTTGGCATTCCAAGAGCGTGTCTACCAGGGCTTTTGCGCAATTGCCGCCGAGGAGCCAAACCGCGTAAAGCTCATCGACGCCACCGCGACCATCGAGGAAGTCTTCGAGAAGACGGTCGAGCAGGTTCGCGCCTACGGCCTCGATATTTCCCAGGACGCCGTCGCCGCCGCGCTTGCCCAGGAGGCCGAGTAGCATGGCCCCCGCGCAGACAAGCTTGCTCGCCAAGCTCGATACCCAAGAGCGCGTGCGCGACTTTTTGACCAACGCCGTCGCCAGCGGTCGCGCATCGCACGCCTACCTGTTTTTGGGCGCGCCCGGCGCGGGCAAGCTCGACGCCGCGTGGGCGCTCGCCCAAGCCTTCCTGTGCGAGCAGGATGGCTGCGGCGCATGCGACAGCTGCGTGCGCGTCGCGCGCCATACGCATCCCGACGTGCACTATTACACGCCCGAGAGCGCCACGGGCTACCTCATCGCCCAGACCCGCGAACTACTCGACGACGTGCCCCTGGCGCCCATCCGTGCCAAGGCCAAGGTCTACATCATCGACCGTGCCGAGCAGCTGCGCGCCAACACCGCTAACGCGCTGCTCAAAACACTCGAGGAGCCGCCCGAGGGCGTCATGTTCATCTTGCTGGGCACCTCGGCAGACGTGATGTTGCCCACCATCGTGAGCCGCTGCCAGTGCGTGCCGTTTCGGCTGGTGTCGCCCGCCGTGGCCGCGCGTGCCGTGAGTCGCGCCACCGGTCAGGACCCTGCGCGTTGCCGCATAGCCGTCGCCGTAGCGGGAAGCCCCACGCGTGGCATCGAGTTCCTCAAGAGCGCCGAGCGCCAGGATGCTCGCCGCCAGATGGTCCGTGCCATCGATTCGCTCATCGCCGCCGACGAGGCCGATGTGCTCAGCCGCGCCAAGTCGCTCATCGTCGCCGTTAAGGCGCCGCTCGCCGAGGTCAAGTCCACGCAGGAAAAGGTGCTCGAGCAAAACGCCGATTACCTGTCGCGTGGAGCATTGAAGCAGCTTGAGGACCGCAACAAGCGCGAACTCAACGCGCGCGAGCGTTCGGGTATCATGGAAGCGCTGGCGAGCGCGCGGACGCTTATGCGCGACGTGCTGCTGACGCTTCAGGACGAGGCAGCCGACGTAGTGAACGAGGACGTGCGCGACACGATCGGGCGGCTTGCCGCCGCGACCAATGTTGCGGGTGCCACGCGGGCGCTCGAGGCAGTCGCGACCGCCGAGCGCAACATTGCCAGAAACGTTACTCCCCAGCTGGCCATCGAGGTCATGCTGTTCGATATCAGGAAGGCACTGAAATGCCGTTAGTCGTACCCGTTAAGTTTACCTACGCCTCGCGCGACCTGTGGTTCGATCCGCAGGATTTGGATATCCTCGAGGCCGATTATGCCATTTGCTCCACCGAGCGCGGAACCGAGATCGGCCTGGTCACGGCCGATCCCTTCGAGGTGCCGCAAGACGAGATCGGTCAGCCGCTCAAGCCCGTGCTGCGCGTGGCGAGCGACATCGACCTGCAGCTTGCCGACGACCTGGCCATCCAGGGCGACGAGGCCATGGTCGACTTCCGCCGCCTGGTCAAGGAGCTCGACCTCGAGATGAAGCCGGTCGGCGTCGAGTACCTGTTTGGCGGCGAGAAGGCCGTGTTCTACTTTGCGGCCGAGGAGCGCGTCGATTTTCGTCAGCTCGTCAAGGACCTGTCCTCGACGCTGCACATTCGCGTCGACATGCGCCAGATCGGCGTGCGTGATGAGACCCGCCTGGTAGGCGGCTATGCCCAGTGCGGACAGGAGCTCTGCTGCACGCGCTTTGGCGGACAGTTTGAGCCCGTCTCGATTCGCATGGCAAAAGAGCAGGACCTACCGCTCAACTCGTCCAAGATCAGCGGCGTTTGCGGCCGCCTGATGTGCTGCCTGCGCTATGAGTTCGAGGCCTACAAGGACTTTAAGAGCCGTGCGCCCAAAAAGAAGACGCTCATCGATACGCCGCTCGGCAAGGCGCGTATCCAGGAATATGACACGCCGCGTGAGCAGCTGGTGCTACGCCTGGAGAACGGCAAAGTCTTTAAGGTCAATCTGGCCGATATGACGTGCTCGGAGGGCTGCAAAAAGAAGGCCGCCGAGCAGGGCTGCAACTGCCGCCCCGACTGCGTGACGCGTGACGTGCTCGAGCGTATCGAGTCGCCCGAGATGCGCCTGGCGCTCATGGAGCTCGATCGCGAGAACGGCGTCGACGTGGGCGATGGCCTGTCGAGCGCCGACCGTCTGGCCGGCACTTCGATGCCCAAGCGCCGTCGTCGCGATGCTGAATCCGATGCTCGCGCCGGTCAGGGCCAGGGCGAGGGCCGCGGCCGCGGAAAGGGCCGTGGTAAGGCCGAGGCACCCGAGGCCGAGGAGGCAGCCGGTGGTCGTCGCCGCCGCAAGCGCGCGGGTTCGGGCGATGCCGGCGAGGCCGCTCCCGCAGGCAAGAACTCCTCCCGCGAGCGTGAGGCTCAGCAGCCCCAGCAGCAAAACCGCGGCGGTGGCATGAACCCCACGCGCCGTCGTCGCCGTCACCTGTCGAGCGAGGAGCGCGAGGACGCCTTCCGCGCCGCAGCCGCTCGCGAGGCCGGTGCCGCTCCCAAGGGTGGCTCGGGTTCCGATGCGCCTGCCGACAAGGGCGGCAAACCGCGTGGCGAGGAGGAGCGCGCGCCACGTCCGCGTCGTCGCCATTCCTCGGGCACGCAGCAGAAGCCCTCGGTTCCTTCTGTGGCCGATCAGGTTTCGGATGGCGAAGTCAAGGTCACGCGCCGTCGCCCCGGCGATGGCGGAGGAGCTGCCGCCAAGGCTTCGCGCGGCGGTACTCGCGACGAGCGCGAACCGCGTGAGGATCGCGGTGGCGAGGGCTCGACTGACCAGGGTCAAAAGCGTCGCCGTCGCCGTCGCTCCCGTAAGCCGCGTCAGGACGGTGGCGAGGGCTCGACCCACACCTCGTCCGCACCGCAACCGCCTACCGGCGAATAACGTCCGTAAGCAGATGTAACCCGCCTGGCCCTAGCACCTCTGGGTATCATGGCTCTACACCGACAACCCTCCCTCCGCCTTCGCGTAGGGAGGGTTGTGTCATGAAGAGACATTTGAATGTATTGACTCGCTTGCAGGGTGCCGACGCCCTACCGTTTGCGGACGAATTGCTACCGTTTGCCGAGCGGGTGGCACGCGAGGCGCTCGAGGCATTGTCGCCAACACGATGTGCCGGCTGCGAGCGCTCCGGTGCGCTGATCTGCCAGGATTGTCTGGCCTCGTTTGCGCTCATCGACCCGTGCCATAGCTGCATCCGATGTGGTGCCCCGTTTGGGGATTTGCTGTGTACCGAGTGCTCGGTCGAGGGCGCGTCTTCGGCAATGGCCGAGGCGCTCGATCGCTGTCTGGCGTGTGCCGTCTATGCACATCCGCTGCCGCGCATCATTAAAGCGTACAAGGATGCGGGCGAGCGACGTCTGGCACCGTATCTGGCGGAGCTACTCTACGACACTGCCTTGCATGCCCAGGTGGCAGCCCCCGATCGCTACGGCAGTGTGCTGTCCGGCGCCGACGCAGTGGTATTTGTGCCCGCGACTGCGGCAGCGTTTCGGCGGCGTGGATTCGACCATATGGAAGCAATTGCGCGCCCGTTTTGCGATCTTTCGGGTGTCCCGTTGCTGGACGCCCTGGTTAAATACGGTCATGGTGACCAGCGAGAGCTCGGTCGCGATGAGCGCCGGGAGCATGCCCGGGGCATGTACGAGACGGTCGAGGATGTGCGCGGCCGCCGTCTGCTGCTCATCGATGATGTCATTACCACGGGCGCGACCATGGCAGCAGCCTCGGCGGAGCTCAAGCGTGCCGGCGCCGCAGCAGTCGATGGCCTCGCTATCGCACGCGTTTGGTAGGGGGTGGTTTTGTGGCAGTGAAGCTAGCGCGGCGCATCGAGCTGACAAGCGAGCAACTGGCGGCCTCCGTAGTCCTGACCGGTGCCTCAGCGCTGCGCATGATGCGCGCCGAGCGCCGACAAATGGGTTACATCAGCTGGAGAGACCTCGATCCCGATGAAGAGCGCCGTGTGCTGCATACATCGTCTCCCTCGGCCGAGGACATCTATCTTCCCGATTTGGTGCGGATCGGGGCCGTGAGTGGCGATGTCCAAGAAGACTTGTGCCTGCTGGTGGGGTCGGCGAAGCAGCGTCGCCGCATGCCTGGTGCAAGCTGGTCCGTTTGTTCTACAGGCCTGCCGGACGCCTCGATTTTGGAGGTGGAGCCGGGGGTGTACAGCTTGTCTCCCGAGGCCCTCTGTGCCGCCGTTGCGCGCGAAGTCGGCTGTATCCAGGCATTTGCCCTGGCCCAGGAGCTGTGCTCCAAGATTTCGCTGAGCGATCGCGGGCTGTATCTGCCTCCCTACAGCTCGCCTACCGTGAACAGGCTTGCAAAGGATAAGGACCAGCCGTCAGATGTGGGCTACTTTGAGGTAGAGCCAGTGCTGACGCCCGATCGCCTGGCAGATTACCTTGCGGCATGCAAGGGGAGCGCGGCCAAGCAGCTGCGGCGGCTGTGCCCCTTTCTGTCGGAAAACCTGCGCTCACCCATGGAATGCATCATGCTTGCCATGTTTTCGCTTCCGTTTTCCTATGGCGGATTTGCCTGCGGTCCCTTTAAGACCGACCACAAGATCGAGTTCAACGACCGAGCGCAGGCGATCTCGGGGATGCCGTATGCGGTTTGCGATGCCCATCAGGAAGCAGCCCGGTTTGACCTGGAATACAACGGTGAGCTGGGCCATTCCTCCCGGAGGGGACGTATCCATGATGAAAAACGCAACACGGGCTTGATTACTATGGGAATCGAGGTCGCGACGGTCAACAACGAAATGCTCTGCGACATGGAAGCGATGGAAGCGCTCGCATGGCGCATCCACCAGCGCATGGGTAAACGATATCAGAATCGTGTAGAGGCTCGTCGAAAGAGGCAAGATGCTCTGCTGAATACGCTCCGAGCGTGCTTTGGGCTCAAGCCGGCGTAAAACTATGGCTTTATAGGGGGTCTGTTTATATGCCATGTGCAAAAAACGGCAAATATGAGTACTGTTACTAGATTAGTGACAGCAAAAATAAAGAAACTTGGGCGGAAAACTGGATTCAGCGAAGAGATAATAAACGAATGTGGAATATCTTGGCGCCAAGCGGGCTGTGCGGAACTCAAAAAGGGCTCGTGGGGCGGAAATACGCTGCTACTAAATTGGTAGCAGTACTCATATTTGCCATTTTTTGGCCACAGCACCCTAGGAAGGGTGCCCCGGAGCTCCCCATAGGGGGAGCTCCGGGCTTCACAGGGGCACGAATAGCCCACTCCGACCTGCGAAATCTGTACTCGCGATGCGAATGACGCCCCTAACCTTAAACTATAGCTTGAACTTAGCTATAATGCGCTACGTTCCTACCAGGCTGTGGTTGCGGACGGACGAAATGCCCGTCCTAGTCCAAGACAGACGCGGTCAAAGGGATCCACGTAAGCGACCGCGTGCGCGCGGCGCGATCATGGCGCGTCCTAGATGTAAGCCGCACCGTCCGTTCTACTTTCTTTGGGGCAATACCGCCTCGCGGGCGAGCGGGCCAGTCGTGAAGGTGGCTGCGGCCTCCCGAGCAAACACCCCGGTGCGCAAGTGTGGGGTCAAATACCAGGTCAGCTGGTGGGAACAATCTGATATTCCGCGCAACGCACGGATCGTATACGACACAGAAGGCAGGGTAGTGGACATGGTGAGGGGCAGCTTGATGCACGCGGCTCGGTTAGGTGCTGGGACCGCAGCGGTCATCGCCGTTTTGGGCCTGAGCGGATGCGCGTTCAACCCGCTGTCTACGTTCACGACTCCCACGATCGACCAGATCGAGTACGAGACCGTCACGCCCGCGGTGTCGGATGATGCCCTGGTCACCCCCGGTACCCTGACGGTTGCCCTCGATACCTCCGATGCGCCGCAGGCCATGCAGGGCGCTGACGGCGAGCTCACGGGGTATGCAGTCGACGCTGCCCGCGCCCTCGCAAGCCGCATGGGCCTTAAGGTCGCCTTTGTCGATGCGTCCTCGGCAGGTTCCGCGCTCGGTGACAAAAAGGCTGATATCTTTATCGGCGAGATCAACTCCACGGATGGGGACGTTAGCTCGCTCGGCACCTGCCTGTACGATGCCGCTTCCGTGTTCGGTAAAACCAGCGATGGTGGGTCGCTGAGCGTTTCCACCGATACCCTTAACACGTCTACTCTGGGTATCCAGATGTCCTCGGCCTCGCAGGAGGCGCTTGCTAAGCAGAGCATCACCGCCAACCAAAAGACCTACTCCAACATCAACGAGTGCTTTGAGGCGCTCGAGTCCGGCGAGGTCGACTATGTGATCTGCGACTCCACGGCTGGCGGTTACCTTGCGCGCCTGATGAGCGAGATCTCCTATGTCGGTGCGCTCGAGGCGCCCTCGACGCTTGGTGTTGCAGGCCTTTCGTCCAATGACGAACTGTGTCGTGCCGTGAGCGATGCCCTCGACGGTATTACGGCCGACGGCACGCTCGAGGCGGTCCACTGCGTCTGGTACGGCACGATGCCCTACGACCTCACCACTAAGACGGTTTCGGGCGCTAACGTGCAGCCGGGCGACTCTGAGTCCAGCGAGACCACATCCTCCGGCAGCGAATCCTCCGATTCCAACAATGAGACCGCACCCTCCGAAGACAAATCGTCCAGCCAGGAAGACACCATCACCGACGACGACATTAACAAGCTTAATAGCTAGTTATTGCTAGGGGTGGCGTCTCCTATGCGCTAGGAGAGATGCCTCTTCACGGTTTCAACACGCACTGCCGGGCTTCCCCAATAGGGGAGCCCGGCTTTTTCATCTCTATAAAACCAGCAGGTCAAAGCCAATTTTCGGGACCAAATACAAAGTCGCCGGCTCCCTCCTATAGCGCACTTTGCCACAGAAAAGTGCGAGACTTCGGTATGCGGTATCAAGCAATCGTTATTCGGGTCTTTGGGAATCCGCGTGATTAAATGCACGGCAATGGGTACATAGCCAGTACAGTAAGTCCCCGAGGCAGATTGGAGCCACGTATGGATATCAAGGTTTCTGGACGCAAGACGACGGTAACCGATGCTCTGCGTGCGCATGTGGATGAGAAGATCGGCGAGGCGCTCAAGGTTTTCGATATCGAGCCCATGACGGTCGACGTTGTACTTCGCTATGAGAAGAACCCCTCGAACCCCAACCCGGCAATCGTCGAGGTTACGGTTCGTGCCCGCGGTTCGGTGATTCGCGTTGCCGAGCACGGTGCAGATATGTACGCCGCCATCGACCTCTCCGCCGATAAGGTCACCCGCCAGCTGCGTAAGTTCAAGACCAAGGTCGTGGACAACCGCCAGGGCGGTGCCAGCGCCGCGGATGTCGCGCCGGTCGAGCGCGTCGAGGATCTGGCCGACCTGCTGCTGCCCGAGGAGGAGGACGACCTGCTCGTCCGCGAGAAGGTTATCGACGTCACCCCGATGACTGAGGAGCAGGCGCTGGTGCAGACCGATCTGCTGGGCCACGACTTCTACGTGTTCGAGAACGCGACGACCGGTCTCATCAATGTGGTGTATCACCGTAAGAATGGTGGATATGGCATCATCAAGCCCCGCATCGAAACACTTGACGAGTAAAATACGTTAACTTGCATGAGTTAACGGTTGGCGGCCATCCCATGCGGGTGGCCGCCTTTTTACGTAAGGAGTCGCTTTGATGGACAAGGCCGCATCCGCCGGTCATTCGGGCCGTTGCCGCATCGTCGTCGATACCTGCTGCGACTTTAGCCCCGAGGTCGCCGCGAACCTCGATGTCGATATCTTGGGTTTCCCCTTCATTATCGATGGCGAGGAGCGCACGGATGACATCTGGTCGAGCATCACACCCAAGGAGTTCTACGACCGCATGCGCGCCGGTGCCCGCGTGTCCACCTCGGCTGTGTCGCTCGGTCGCTATATCGAGTTCTTTACCGAGTGCGCCAAAGAGGGTACGCCCACGGTCTACCTGTGCTTTACCTCGGCGCTGTCGTCGAGCTACAACTCCGCGTGCCAGGCGGCGGACGCCGTGCGCGCCGAGTATCCCAACTTTGAGCTGTACGTGGTCGACAACGCTCTGCCCTGCGCGACCGGCGAGCTCCTGGCGCTCGAGGCCGTGCGCCAGCGCTCGGCGGGACTGACTGCTAAGCAGCTGGTCGATTGGGCAAACGAGGCCAAGACCTACGTGCACGGTTACTTTACGCTCGAGAGCTTCGATGCGCTGGCTGCCGGCGGCCGCATTCCGCCCGCGGCGGCGCAGCTCACGGCAAAGCTCGACGTCAAGCCCGAGCTCTCCTACGACCTGGCCGGCTCGCTGTCGCTGATCGGCGTCAACCGCGGTCGCAAGAAGGCGCTCAAGTCCATCCTCAAGTCGTTCCGCGAGAACTATGTGCCCGATCGCACCATGCCCATCGCCATTATGACGGCCGATGCCGAAAAGGACGGCGACTGGCTCGAAGCCGCCATCCGCAAGGAGGAGGGTTGCGCCGACGTCACGATCATTCGCAGCTCCGTCGGTCCTACCATCGGCTCGCACGTGGGCCCCGGCATGGTGGCCTGCGCGTTTTGGGGTAAGAACCGCGCCGACAAGGCGTCGCTTTCCGACCGCATCGCCCGCCGCGTGCGCGGTCAGTAGGCAAGTAACGCGGCCGTAATCGATCCCAACTCACAGCCCAAACGCTGGCACCGAGTATTCAACCTGGTAATAACACCCAACCCAAAAGGAAAGGCTTCATGGCAAACAAGCTCTCTGTCGCATTCATCGGCACCGGAATCATGGGTGCCCCCATCGCCGGCCACATCCTGGATGCCGGCTATCCCGTCACGGTCAACAACCGTACCAAGTCCAAGGCCGTCGCGCTTATCGAGCGCGGTGCCGTTTGGGCCGATACGCCGGCCGATGCCGTGGCTAACGCCGATGTCGTCTTTACCATGGTGGGCTATCCCTCCGAGGTCGAGGAGCTCTACCTGGCGGGCGACGGCCTGCTGGCCTGCACCAAGCCCGGCGCGGTGCTGATCGATCTCACCACGAGCTCGCCCGAGCTCGCCCGTGACATTGCCGAGGCCGCCCAGGTTTCTGGCCGCATGGCGTTTGACTGCCCCGTCACCGGTGGCGAGTCGGGTGCTATTGCCGGCACGCTCACGGCTATCGTGGGCGCAACTGAGAACGACATCGCGCCGGTCCGCGATATCCTTGCCACCTTTGCGGCCAACATCTGCTGCTTCGATGGCGCCGGCAAGGGTCAGGCTGCCAAGCTCGCCAACCAGGTGTCGCTGGGCGCCTGCATGGTCGGCATGGCAGACGCCATGGCATTTGCCGAGCTGAGCGGCCTTGATCTGGAGAAGACCCGCCAGATGATCCTGGGCGGTACCGGCAAGTCCGGCGCTATGGAGAGTCTGGCCCCCAAGGCGCTCGACGGCGACTACAAGCCCGGCTTTATGGTCGAGCATTTCATTAAGGACCTGCGCTTGGCGCTCGCCTATGCCGACGACCGCGAGCTTGCGCTGCCCGGCGCCGACGTGGCCTTTACGCTCTACGACATGCTCGACGCCATCGGTGGTGCCAAGCTGGGCACCCAGGCCATCACGGTCCTCTATAAGGAGGAGGCCGACGCCATCGCCGCCGGTCTGGACTGGTCGAAGTATCGTCCCGAGGAACACGGTGCTCACGAGGAAGGCTGCGGTTGCGGCGAGCATGGTGACGACCACGAGTGCGGTTGCGGACACCACCACGGCGAGGACCACGAGTGCTGCGGCGGCCATGCCCATGACGACGGTCACGAGTGCTGCTGCGGCCACCATCACGGGGAGTAGCGCCCATGAGCTGGACGTTCGTGGTGCTTGCGCTGGTGCTCTTTCTCTTTGCGATATACATCGGCTTTCTGTGCGGCCAGTGGGCGTGCGAAAAGCGCGTCATCACCAAGCGCGACTACTGGATCGCCAACTTTGCGGGAGCGGCGGCAGTCGTCCTGCTGACCTGGGTGTTCTCGCTGTTCCCGCTGGTGCAGTTTGCGCCGATCGGCTGGCTCGGCGGCTTTATCGCCGGCCTTAAGATGAGCTTTGGCGAGTCCGTCGGCCCGTGGCGCAAGCACGACGAGGTCTTTAACGTCAACAAGGCTCACCGCGCCGCCGCCGACGCGGGCGATGCCGAGGAACGCCGCCGTGCACGTCGCAATGGCGCGGCCGACCGACAGCTCATCTCGGTCACCGATGACAGCAAGGGTGCTGGCAAGCATGCTAAGAAATAGTAAGAAGAGGTAACTATGGCAGAAAATAAAGACGAACAGCTCACCGACGAGGAGCTGGCACAGCTCCAGCTGGCAGAGGAGAACGAGAACGCCGTCGACCGCCTGGTCCAGGAGCTCGGCTGCCCCACGCGCCGCATCCGCCAGTTTGCCGCCCGCGTGCTGCACCTGCTTGCCGAGCGCGATCCGCAGCGCGTCGTGCCCTGCGTACCCGCGCTGATCGAGGCGCTCGACCGCCCCGAGGCGCAGACCCGCTGGGAGGCCCTCGATGCCCTGACGGCGCTCGCCACCACCTGCCCCGAGCAGTTGGGCGATGCCTTTGAGGGCGCCGAGACCGCACTGTTCGACGAGATCTCCTCCACGCTGCGCTATGCCGCCTTCCGCCTGCTGTGCGTGTGGGGCGCCACGAGTGTCGAGCGTTCGCGCGAGGCTTGGCCCATCCTGGACGAGGCCATCCAGTGCTACCACGGCGACCTTGAGTATCGCGATATGCTCGGTTGCCTGTACGAGTTTTGCCAGGGCGAGATCGACGCCGAGGTTGCCGAGAAGCTTGCGCTGCGCCTTAAGTTCGATGCCGAGAACGGCAAGGGCAGCTATCTCAAGGCGCGTTCGAGCGAGATTTGCGAAATGCTTGTTAAACGTTTTGGCCTGGATCTCTCCAAAAAGAAGAAGCGTGCTAGCGTTAAAAAATCTGACGACGCCGAAGACGAGGAGTAACAGATTATGGCGCACGATGTAGTCCTGATTCCCGGTGACGGCATCGGTCCCGAGATTACGCAGGCCATGCGCCGCGTGGTCGAGGCCACCGGTGTCCAGATCAACTGGAACGTCCAGGAGGCCGGTGCCGGCGTCATGGACGAGTTTGGCACGCCGCTGCCCCAACATGTGCTCGATGCGGTCGCCGAGACCAAGGTTGCCATCAAGGGCCCCATCACCACGCCGGTCGGCACGGGCTTCCGCAGCGTTAACGTCGCCCTGCGCAAGCACTTCGACCTGTACGCCTGCGTGCGCCCCTGCCTGTCGCAGCCGGGCGACGGCTCGCGCTTCCGCGACGTCGACCTGGTTATCGTGCGCGAGAACACCGAGGACCTCTACGCCGGCATCGAGTTCGATGAGGGTGCTGCCGAGGTCGAGGAGCTCTCGCAGCTCGTTGAGCGTTCGGGCCAAAAGACCTTCGCCGCTGATTCCGCCATCTCGATCAAGCCCATCTCCATCGCCAAGAGTCGCCGCATTGTGGAGTACGCCTTTGAGTATGCCCGCCGCTGCGGCCGCAAAAAGGTGACGGCCGTGCACAAGGCCAACATCATGAAAGCGACCGACGGCCTGTTCCTGCGCGTGGCACGCGAGGTGGCCGCCAACTATCCCGATATCGAGTTCAACGACAAGATCGTCGACGCCACCTGCATGGGCCTGGTCCAGAACCCCAACGACTTCGATGTCCTGGTGCTGCCCAACCTGTACGGCGACATCGTGAGCGACCTGTGCGCCGGCCTGGTGGGCGGCCTGGGTATGGCCCCCGGCTCCAACATCGGTGCCGATTGCGCCATTTTCGAGGCAACGCACGGCTCCGCGCCCGATATCGCCGGTCAGGATATCGCCAACCCCACGGCCGAGATCCTCTCTGCTGCGATGATGCTTGACCACCTGGGCGAGAACGACGCCGCCAATCGTATTCGCGCCGCCGTTTCTGCCACGCTCGACGAGGGTGAGCAGGTCACCGGCGACGTTCGTCGTGCCCAGACCGGCTCCGTTGAGGGCGCTGTGGGCACGCAGGCCTTTGCCGATGCCGTTATCGCGCACCTGGCCTAAGGCATGCAGACTGCAAACGCCAAAATAGTACTTAAGTGTTTGCGTATAACCTGAGAATCAATACGCCCGGCGCTCTGTCGGGCGTATTCTATTGCGGACTATGTTTCCTAACAAGGAGTAACTGACTATGGGTCTGATTCAAAAGAAGGACGAGAAGGACGAGATCGACGGCATCCAGATCATCGAGCGCGGCGAAGGCCCCAATGGTGATGAGGACGAGAAGATCGACCTGGTCGCCGGTACGTCTGCCGAGCACATTGCTGCCGGCACGACCGCCGAGGAAGAGGACGCTCGCCTGGAGGCAAAGATCGCCGCGGACGCCGCCGACGAGAACCTCATGCCCGAGGAACAGGATGCGGACGACTCCGATGTGGACGACCATGCATCTAAGCACAAGAAGACGATGATTGCCGCCTTTGTGGTCGCCATCGTGATTGCTGCGGTGGTCGGCTTCTTTATTGGCAATGGCGGCTTTGGCGGCAAGGGTGTCGGCTCGTCGACCCTGACCGAGGACCAGCTCGATTCGACCGTGGCAAGCTATAGCTACAACGGCAAGAAGAGCGATATCACCGCGCGCGAGGCTATCGAGAGCCAGTACAGCCTCGACACCGTCAAGGATAGCGATGGCAACTACACCGCTCCGTCTGCCGACGTTATCCTGTCCTACGTGCGCAACAAGATCCTGCTGGACGCTGCCGAGGACGAGGGCATTACCGTTTCTTCCAAGGAAATGAAGCAGTACGCCGAGGATTCCATCGGCACCTCCGACTACAAGACCATGGCCACGCAGTACGGCGTGTCCAAGGACCAGGCCAAGCAGATCGTCCGTCAGTCCGCGACGCTGCAGAAGCTCTACAAGGAGAAGGTCGGCGACAGCTCCGCAAGCATGCCGACCGCCCCGACCGAGCCTGCTGACGGCAACGAGGAGACCGCGAGCAAGGACTACGCCGACTACATCATCAACCTTGCCGGCGACGAGTGGGATAGCGAGAAGGGCACTTGGAAGGACGCCGACAGCACCTACGCTAAGGCGCTCGCCGACGATGCCTTTACGGCCGATAGCGCAACCTATAAGCAGGCCATGACCGCCTATTACACCGCCTACCAGCAGTACTCTTCGCAGGCCTCGAGCGCCAGCTCCAAGTGGACCGAGTATGCTAACGGCCTCTACGCCAAGGCCAACATCAGCATCTACGGCCTGTTTGCGTAAGGGCTGCCCAAGCCGCCGAGCGCGTAGCCTAAACACCTAATTAAGCCCGCTAGAACGGATGTCGTTCTAGCGGGCTTATTGCGTTTAGGCGCTGGTGGCTAAATTATGTCTATTAATCTTTAAGTCCAAAGAGGTTATCGGCTTCATCGTCAGGCATATATTCCAGTACATCGCCCGGTTGGCAGTCGAGTGCCCGGCATATCGCGTCAAGAGTTGAAAAGCGCACGGCAGAAACCTTGCCCGTCTTGATGCGCGACATATTGACCTGGGAGATACCCACGCGTTCCGCAAGCTCTTTGGATGAAATCTTGCGTTCGGCAAGCATGCGGTCGAGCCGCAGAATAATCATGGATTCCCCCTAGAGCAACTCGTCATCTTGTTTTTGCAGGATACACCCGTACTGGAAGATGCTGGCAATCAGGCTAATAATTAGGCCTGCAAAGAGCATAGAGAGGTCGAGATGCTGCCCGCCAAGCGCATCCGTAAAGCTACCGCCAAATCCTGAGAGTATCAGCCCTGTGACTATGGCACCAAAAAGTTTCACGGCAGCGCCGCCGATAAGGAACAAATGTCCTATTTGACGTAGTATGCGGATGCATTCGAGGTCAAAGGGCCTGCCCGCCTTTTCAATGGCGGAGAAAAACCTGTATGCGCTTAGCGCGATGGCAAGCGCGAGGCATGCCATCATGGCGCTCCCTATGGCAGTATGACCGTCGTGCGCGACAAGCATAAGAGGAGTCTGTTCATTGGTGCCGACGAGAGCGAGAATTGGCCCTTCGCTAGCCTCAAGCTCTACGGATTGGAGACAGAACCCTTGGGAGAGGCTAGGCAATATGACTAGATCTTCGATTGCAATGACTGCGAGGAGTGCCAGAGCGAGCGCCACGATGGTGCAGATTGTGCCCCATTTGCAGTAGCGAGTGAGCTTCCTCAGTTTGGCTATTGCCTGTTCACGGTCGATGGCTTCATTCGATTTGGATACGTTCCAGCGGATCATAGCTCCTCCAACCAATGTCTTGGATGATACTTGTATCTTATATCATACTTAATGATAAACGATAAACAATTACAGATTAGAGTAAGTAATGTTTGTGAGACGAATAGCGAGAGCTATGGCATATTCAGGGAATGGGAGTTTGGAACGCGGGGGATGGACGAGTATTGAAATACCCTGCAACCGCGCAAGTGCTTCATCGAGTCTCCCCAATTCATCTAGGAAAAAGGCTGCAAACGATTGAAATTCTCCGGTGAACGGTCGAAAACTACCGTTCACCGATAATTTCTAAACTGGTTCTAACTGGTATTAAGTCAAAAAGACCAATTCACAAATCTTCACAATGACCTGCACTTTTTCTACACGCTATATTTAGCCACCCTGTGTTGTTTAGACACGAAAATAGTTGTGATCGATTGCCAAAGCATTTCGAAACGGTTTCAAAACTGCAGGTAGAAGTGTTAATGAGCGGTAAACGGTCGATTTATCACCGTGAACGGTGCAAAAACGTTTTACTGTATGAATCAGCGAAAGCGACCTCTTCTGGGGTGATATAGTGACAACAACACGTCACGTGGTTACTACCAGTTTAGAAACCACTGGTCTTCAAAGAACGCTTTCTAAGAAGCTTTAAGGGCGAGCGCCCGCTGGCTTCCGAAAATTATCGGACTCAGATCGTACACACCTTCGGAAGGGAAATTTGAATGGTTGGCTTTATTCTTACCGGTCATGGACAGTTCGCACCCGGCCTTGCAAGTGCTATCGCTATGGTTGCCGGCGATCAGCCCGCTTTTACCGTCGTTCCTTTTGAGGGCGACCAGGCTGCTTCCTACGGTGAGGATCTCCGCGCCGCTATTACCGCCATGCGCGAGGAGTGCGATGGCGTGCTCGTCTTTACCGACCTGCTCGGTGGTACTCCGTTCAATCAGTCGATGATGATTGCCCAGGATGTCGACAACGTCGAGGTTCTGACTGGCACCAACCTTCCCATGGTTATTGAGCTTCTGTTCCTCCGCGGTAACGCCACGCTCGCCGAGCTTGGCGAGCAGGCCGTGACCGTTGGTCAGACGGGCGTCACCGCCCAGACGGTCGCATCCGTTGCCGGCTCCGACGAAGAGGATATCTTCGGCGACGAGGACGGCATCTAATGGCCGATTTCGGAGCCAACGTCCTGAGCTCCTCGGTCGCCCTTTTAGGCCTGCTTGTCATCATGGGCTTGATTTACACCATCTGGTCGCAAATCAACATGAAGAAGAAGCAGAAGTACTTCAAGGAGCTGCACACCGAGCTCAAGCCGGGTCAGGAGGTTCTTTTCGCCGGCGGTATCTACGGAACCGTCAAGGGCATCGAAGGCGAAAAGGTCCAGATCAAAGTCCGATCCGGTGCCGTCGTAGATGTTTCGCGTTACGCGATTCAGGAGATCAAGTAACTGTCGTCAGCAAATAACGAAAGGAAGCTGATCAACATGGCAGAACCCAACATTCTTCTTACCCGCATCGATAACCGACTGGTCCATGGTCAGGTCGCTACCCAGTGGAACTCCACCCTGGGCTCCAACCTCATCCTCGTCGCCAACGACGATGTGTCGACCAACACCATGCGCCAGAACCTCATGAAGATGGCCGCTCCCGCCGGCGTCGCTACGCGTTTCTTCTCCCTGCAGAAGACCATCGACGTCATTGGCAAGGCGAGCCCGCGCCAGAAGATCTTCATCGTGGCCGAAACACCGGAAGACGTGCTTACGCTCGTCAAGGGCGGTGTGCCTATAAAGAAGGTAAACATCGGCAACATGCACATGTCGGAAGGAAAGCGCCAAGTCGCCACCTCCGTCGCAGTTAACGACGAGGATGTCGCTGCGTTTAAAGAGCTGCAGGAATTGGGGGTGGAGTTGGAGATCAGGCGCGTTCCGAGCACGCCTGTTGAGGACACGAGCAAGCTCTTCTCGTAATCCTCGTGATCCACGTTGTCAGGATTGAAACCCTGACGTTCTGTACGTGATATCCAAAGTGCGTACATACATTTTGAAAGGAGGAGCAAGATGGAATACTCGATCATCCAGGTCGCTCTGGTCTTCATCGTCACGTTCGTCGCGGCAATCGACCAGTTCAACTTCCTCGAGTCTCTCTATCAGCCCATCGTCACCGGCGCCGTCATCGGTCTTATCCTTGGCGACCTCAACACCGGTCTTCTCGTGGGTGGTACCTATCAGCTCATGACGATCGGCAACATGCCGATCGGAGGCGCTCAGCCGCCTAACGCCGTCATCGGCGGCATCATGGCAGCCATTCTCGCTATCGCTACGGGCCTCGAGCCCAACGCGGCAGTCGGCCTTGCCATTCCGTTCGCTCTGCTTGGTCAGCTCGGCGTTACCCTGGTCTTCACGCTTATGTCGCCCCTCATGTCCTCCGCGGACAACATGGCTCATAACGCTGACACCAAGGGCATCGAGCGTCTGAACTACTTCGCCATGGCTCTGCTCGGCCTGATCTTCGCTGTCGTCGTCACCCTGTTCTTCATCGCTGGCGCTACCATCGGTCAGACCATCGCTTCCGCCATCCCGACTTGGCTGCAGACCGGTCTGTCCGCTGCAGGCGGCATGATGCGCTTCGTCGGCTTCGCCGTCCTGCTCAAGGTTATGATGAACCGCGATATGTGGGGCTTCTTCCTCATGGGCTTTGGCCTCGCGCTCATCACCGTTGCCAACGATTCTCTGGCAACCCCTGCCCTGCTCATCCTCGCTCTCATCGGCTTCGGCATCGCTTTCTGGGACTTCCAGCAGCAGACCGAGCTGAAGGGTGCAGCTGTTTCTGACGGAGGTGACTTCGAAGATGGCATCTAATGAGTATGTGATCCCGGAGCACTACGAGGATCTCACTCCTGCTCCGCAGCTCGACCAGAAGACCCTCAACAAGATGGCTTGGCGCTCCTGCTTCCTGCAGGCATCGTTCAACTACGAGCGCATGCAGGCCGCTGGCTGGCTTTACTCCATCATCCCCGGTCTGGAGAAGATCCACACCAACAAGAACGACCTCGCGGCTTCCATGAGCCACAACCTGGAGTTCTTCAACACCCACCCGTTCCTCGTCACCTTTGTTATGGGTATCGTGCTTTCGCTCGAGCAGAACAAGGTTGACATCCCCACGATCCGCGCCGTCCGCGTCGCCGCAATGGGCCCGCTCGGTGGTATCGGTGACGCCCTGTTCTGGCTGACGCTCGTGCCTATCACGGCCGGCATCACCTCCAACATGGCCATCAACGGCAACGCCGCTGCGCCGATCATCTTCCTGGTGATCTTCAACGTCGTCCAGTTCGCTCTGCGCTTCTGGCTCATGAACTGGTCCTACAAGCTTGGCACCAGCGCTATTGACGCTCTGACTGCCAACATGCAGGCCTTCACGCGTGCCGCTTCCATTATGGGCGTCTTCGTCGTCGGTTGCCTGGTCGTCACCATGGGTGGCACCCAGATCAACCTCCAGATCCCCAACGGCACCACCCGTGGCCTCTCCGCTACTACCGTGATCGTCTCCGAGAAGGAGGCCGAGAACTTCACCGGTATGGAGGGCATCGATACCGAGACCGCTGAGGCCGGTACCATCGCCATGACCGATGAGGACGGCAACGCCCTCACCGCTTCCGATGCCGACGGCAACGCTGTCGAGTGCGGCGTCACCGATCTGGGCAACGGCATGGAGTCCGTTACCTACGGCACCGTCACCGAGGATCCGGTCAACTTCTCTGTTGCCGACACCCTCAACACCATCGTCCCGAAGCTCGTCCCGCTTATGCTTACGCTGCTGCTTTACTACATGTTCGCTAAGCACAGCTGGACCCCGACCAAGGGCATTCTGCTGCTCTTCGTCCTGGGCATCCTGGGCGCTGGCCCGCTTGGTCTCTGGCCGAGCATCTGGTAAGGCTCTAGCTTGAGGGGTGTGTCCCTGCGCGGCTCACACCCCGACCCCTTAAGCCATGTGTATGTTAAAAGCCGCGTGCTCGAAAGAGCGCGCGGCTTTTGTTTTCTTGATGAGTCGGGTGTTGCAGAACGATAATGCTTAACACCCTAGGTAGTTAGCCGAATTCGAGCAAAAGGGAGGATAGGATGGCGATCGGAGCGCGTAGGCAGCCGCTGTACGATCAGCTGGTCGATATTCTGACCGAAAAGATTGACCATGAATATCGCGCCGGTGACATGATTCCTTCCGAGCGCGAACTTTCGGAGCGCTATGGTCTCTCGCGCACTACGGTACGCTTGGCTCTGCAGGAACTGGAGCGTTTAGGACTGGTGGTTCGGCAGCACGGTCGCGGTACCTTTGTGACCGACCGTTCGGCAAAAGCAACCAATCTTATGCAGTCCTACAGCTTTACCGAGCAGATGCGCGCGATGGGTCGAGAACCCGAGACCACGATTCTCGAGTTTTGCGAGATGGAGGCCGATAAGAATCTGGCCGAGCATATGGGATTGCGTATCGGTGATCGCATTTTTAAGCTTAAGCGCCTTCGTTCTGCCGACAACATGCCCATGATGGTCGAACGCAGCTATCTACCGGTTCGTCAATTTCTGTCCCTAAAGCGACCGCTGCTGGAGCGCAAGCCGCTTTACGATGTGATTGAGCAGGACTTTCAGCAAAAGATACGCGTGGCTGAAGAGGAGTTCTATGCGAGCATAGCCCGTCCCACCGACGCCCACCTTTTGGGAATTGTCGAGGGCTCGCCTGTGCTCGATTTGGTCAGGACTACGTATAACGAGTCAAACGAGGTTGTGGAGTATACACTCTCGGTTGCTCGTGCCGATCAGTTTAAATACAAGGTTTACCACCAGCGTAGCAACTAGTGTCCGCATCGTTTCCATATGGTGATTCTTTGCATTTAACTGGTTACTACCAGATAACCAACCGAAGTGTATAATTGCACGTCAGAGGATTACTTCTAGAGAGAGGTATTAGAAATGTTCGAGAAGAGTGTCGAGGAGCTCACCGAGCTCGGCGCCCAGATCACCACGGCCGAGATTGCTCAGCAGCCCGAGCTTTGGCGTGATACGCTCAACATCTATCGCGAGAACAAGGAGGCCATCGAGGCCTTCCTGGCCGAGGCTCGTGCTATGGGCGAGGGCCGTCTGTCCGTTGTCTTCACCGGTGCCGGTACGTCCGACTACGTTGGCGATACCTGCGCCCCGTACCTGCGTCACGCTGGCAACACTGATCTCTACGACTTTAAGCCCATCGCCACGACAGACATCGTGAGCGCTCCGCGCGATTTCCTGCGCGCCGAGGATCCCACGCTCGTGGTTTCCTTTGCCCGCTCTGGCAACAGCCCCGAGAGCCTTGCCGCCGTTGCCGTTGCCAAGGAGCTCGTCCACAACGTCAAGTTCCTCAACATCACCTGCGCGCCCGAGGGCAAGCTCGCCGTCGAGTCCGCCGATGATCCCAATGCGCTGACGCTGCTCATCCCGCGCGCCAACGACAAGGGCTTCGCCATGACCGGTTCCTACACCTGCATGACCCTGCTCTCTACCCTCATCTTTGACGAGGCTTCCGACGAGCAGAAGGCCGAGTGGGTCGAGACCATCGCCAAGATGGGCGAGGAGGTCATCGCTCGCGAGTCCGAGGTTGCCGATTACCTGGCTGGCGACTTCAACCGCGTGACCTACTTGGGTTCCGGCTCCTTCGGTGGCCTTGCCCAGGAGAGCCAGCTCAAGATCCTCGAGCTTGCTCATGGCCTGGTTGCCACTTCCTACGACACCTCCATGGGTTATCGTCACGGACCCAAGTCCTTCGTCGACGACAAGACCCTCGTGTTCGTGTTCGTCAACAACGATGCCTACACCCGTCAGTACGATATCGACATCCTCAACGAGATCGGTGGCGACGAGATCGCTCAGCACACCGTTGCCGTTCAGCAGGATGGCGCTATCGTCTACGAGGGCGAGTCCTTCACCTTTAAGGGCTATGAGGCACTCCCCGAGGGCTACCTTGCCCTGCCGTTCGTGATGTTTGCCCAGGCCATCAGCCTGCTCAACTCCGTGCGCGTGGGCAACACGCCCGATACGCCGAGCCCCACCGGCACGGTCAACCGCGTGGTTAAGGGCGTGACGATTCACCCCTTCACCGCTTAATCGCGTCCCCCCTGTAAGGGCGCCCGTCCGCTCATAACGGCGGGCGGGCGCTTTTTGTTTTCACTTGGACCGGGTATAAGCATCACCACAGTCAACTGCTTTAGAAGCAAGGAGTGCATATGAGCACGTACGCAATTAAGGCTGACAAGTTCTTCTTGCCGGCAGGTCCGCAGCTGGGCGGCTATCTTATGGTCGAGGATGGCGTCTTTGGCGCCTGGCAGGCCGACGAGCCCTCTTGCGAGATCAAGGACTACACGGGATCGTGGATCGCACCGGGTATGGTCGATACCCACATCCATGGCTTCTACAACCACTCAACTACCGATAACGACCCCGAGGGTATCGATATCAGCTCGACTGAGCTCGCCCGTCGCGGTACCACCAGCTGGCTACCCACGACGTTCACCGATGGCGTCGAGCAGATCAAGGACGCCTGCGCCGCCATCGCTCAGGCGGACGAGGGTCGCGGCCCCGACTTCTGCGGTGCTCGCATTCAGGGCATCTACCTGGAGGGCCCCTTCTTTACCATGAAGCACGTGGGCGCGCAGAACCCCGCTTATCTTATCGATCCCTCCGAGGAGGTCTTTGATCAGTGGCAGGAGGCTGCGGGCGGTCGCATCGTTAAGAGCGCCATGGCGGCCGAGCGCGACGGTGCCGCTGCTTATGCGGCTGCTCTGAACGCCAAGGGTGTGGTGACCAGCATCGGTCACTCCGACGCCACCTACGATGAGTGCATCGCCGCCATCAACGCCGGTGCCAGCTGCTTTACGCATACCTATAACGGCCAGCGCGGGCTGCATCACCGTGAGCCCGGTGTCGTGGGTGCTGCTATGTCCACGTCCGAGACCTACGCCGAGATCATCTGTGACGGCAAGCACGTAAACCCTGCCGCCATCAAGGCGCTGCTGCAGGCCAAGGGCTGGCAGCACACGGTACTCATCACCGACTGCCTGGGCTGCGGCGGCATGCCCGAGGGCAGCTACACCAGCGGCGGCATGGACGTCATCATGAAGGACAACCTGTGCTGGCTCGCCGATGGCAAGAGCATTGCCGGTTCGGTGCTCACGCTTGCCCAGGGCGTCAAGAACATCGTCGACTGGGGCATCGCCAGCGCCGATATCGCCATTCGCATGGCAACCGAGGTGCCGGCACGCTCCGCGCACATCGAGGATAAGTGCGGCAGCATCATGCCGGGTCGCGACGCCGACTTTGTCGTGTTCGACCATGAGCTCACCCTCGTCGAGACGTATGTTGGCGGCCAGAGCGTCGGCAACGCCTTTACCGAGTAACGAAAGAAAAAGACGGCGGGCCCGAATCTGCTCGGACCCGCCGTACGGGTTAAACGCTCAAAAGCACCTTTACAGTTACAGCTTGCTAGCGATTTTCTTTGCCGTGCGCTTAACGCCGGCCACCAGGCCTCCTGCAGGATGCTCCTTCTCGTATGCTAGGCGCTTCTCGCGCTTGGCGTACTCTTCGACGATGATGTCTCCATACTCGTCTTCGATCTTGTCGAAGAAGTCGACGGCACCCTTAATTTCCTCAGCGGTCGGGTGCCCCTTTTGGACACCGCCGGTGAGTTTGAACGGCCCCCACGTATCAAAGCCGGGGCAGCCGTAGACACCCATAAAGATGGCCTGCCTCATGCGGCAGATGCCATCGATATCCTTGCCGTACCACTTGTTTTTGCCACCGTAGGTCATAAGGCCAAACACCTTGTCCTGCGGCTGCAACACGTTAGTGAGCACGCGTGCCATGTCCTTGTCGATCTCGGAGTAATAGATGCCCGTGGCGACACCAATCAGATGGTATTCGTGCAGGTTGGGATACTCGTTTTTGCCGAGCGTTTTCACATCGAGGGTATCGATTTCGGGGTGCGCCTCGACGATGGCGTCCACGAGCTTTTTCGTATTGCCGTGGTGGCGTGAGGCATAAAGAATGATGGTTCGCATAAGAAGGCCTTTCAGCTGTAATTGCATCAATGTCTGTATGGTACCCCGTTACATGGCCGGGATACCGGACGCATCGATGAGCGTGCGGGTTTGTTCTATGGTTAGGATTGAAACGGGCGCTTGCGTGAAATAAAGCAGTTGTTCGAAAGGATGGGTAATGGAATACGCTCTCTCCAACGATTCGATTTCTATTAAGGTTTCCACGGCTGGTGGCTCGTTTACCTCGATTGAGGCCGGAGGTCGCGAGTACTTGTGGCAGGGTGATCCCACCGTGTGGTCCGGCCAGGCGCCGATTTGCTTCCCGATTTGCGGAGGCTTGCGCGACAACAGCGCCATGACGTTTGCCGGGCATCATGTAAAGCTCGCTCGCCACGGCTTTGCGCGCAAGCAGGAATGGAAGCTGCTGAGCCAAGGCGAGAACGAGTTGGCTATGTGCCTGGCTTCGGAGGATAACGCCGCGCTGCTGAGCGATTATCCGTATCCGTTTAGGCTCGTCGCCCGCTATACGCTCGAGGACGCCGCCGTGCGTGTCTCCTATGAGGTTACCAACGAGGGCACCGAGGACATGCCGTTCTTTATCGGTGGGCATCCCGGCTTTAGGTGCCCGCTCGATGAGGGCGAGGCCTATACGGACTACGAGTTGCGCTTTGAGAAAGAAGAGGCTGCAGAGCTTTGCACCGCTGTCCCTTCGACTGGCTTGATTGACGTGGACAAGCGCTCCAAGAACCCCATGGTGGGAAAGACGCTGCCCCTGTCGCACGAGCTCTTCGATTTTGCGGAGACCATCTTTGACGTGCTCGAGAGCCGCCAGGTCACGCTTTCCAAAAAGGGCGAGGACAAGGGCGTCCGCCTGAGCTTTGAGGGCTTCCCATATCTCATTGTGTGGAGCAAGCCCGAGGGTGATTTTGTGGCAGTTGAGCCTTGGGGCGGCCTTTCGACCTGCTCCGATGAGGACGACGTGCTTGAGCATAAGCGTGGCTGCCTTGTCGCCAAGCCCAAGGAGACCGTCGTTCGCTCGTTCACGATTGAGATTCTGTAATTCCGTTTTGTCGACTCGTATCGCGAGGCACAAGGAGCCTGCGAGATAAGGAGCTAAAAATGATCCTCACCGTTACGATGAACCCGTCCGTCGATACACGCTATCAGCTCGATGAGCTCATTATCGACGACGTTAACCGTGTGACGCCCGAAAAGACCGCCGGCGGCAAGGGTCTCAACGTGGCCCGTGTACTGGGTCAGCTGGGCGACGACGTTGTGGCAACCGGTCTACTCGGCGGCCACATGGGCGCCTACATGGCCGAGCTCATGGATGCCAACGGCATTAAGAATGATTTTGTACCCATCAAGGGCGAGACTCGCATTTGCCTTAACATCCTCCACGCCGGCAACCAGACCGAGCTACTCGAGAGCGGCCCGACGATTGCCCCCGAGGAGCTCGATGCCTTTACCGCCAAGTTCGCCGAGCTTGCGAGCAAGGCCGCTGTCGTTACCATCTCGGGTTCGCTGCCCCGTGGTGTCGAGGCAGGCTACTACGCCAAGATCACGGGTATTGCCGAGAACGCCGGCGCCAAGGTGCTGCTCGATACCTCGGGTGCTTCGCTCGAGGCCGCCCTTAAGTCCGAAATTAAGCCCGAGCTGGTCAAGCCTAACCTGACCGAGATTAACGGCCTTCTGGGCACGAGCTTTACCACCGACGATGTGGACGAGCTCCGCGCCGCGCTCGCCTCTGATGCCCGCTTCTCCGATATCCCCTGGGTCGTCGTGTCCATGGGCGCTGCCGGCTCCGTGGGCTTCCATAATGGCCGTGCATTCCGCGCCAAGACCCCCGATATCCCCGCCGTTAACGCTACGGGCTCTGGCGATTCGACCATTGCCGGCTTCGCGCATGCGATTGCTGCTGGCGCGGATGACGAGACGGTGCTGCGTACCGCCAACACCTGCGGCAAGCTCAATGCCATGGATCCCATGACTGGCCACTTGGTTATGGATCGTTGGGACGAGGTTTACAACGGCGTTGTCGTGACCGAGCTGTAGGAGCTTGTGCGCCGCCCCCGGCATCGGTTGCTTGCTTGTGGTTAGAGTTGACGGCAAGTGCGGTAGCATTATGCCGGGGCGCGACGCCGATGCTGTCGTGTTCAATCCCGACCTTACCCTGGTCGAGACGTATGTGGGTGGCAACAGCGTCGGTAATGCATTTACCGAGTAGCTGCCAAATAAACGATCCGAGAGGGGATTTAGATGATTTACGGTGCATTGGGCGATATCGAGGAATACCGCGGAATGCTCAAGGGCCTCGACGTGCTGATCGACTGGCTCGAGGAGAACGACCCGGCACAGCTCGAGGTCGGCAGCCATCCGATTTTGGGTGAGAAGGTCTTTGCGAACGTCATGTCTCCCACGACGCGTCCCGAGGCTGAGGCTCACTATGAGACGCATCAGCGCTATCACGACCTGCAGATCGACGTCGAGGGTCGCGAGGCCTTCAAGGTCGCTACGGGCAGCCTGACGCTGGTCCAGGAGTTTGACGAGAAGGACGACTATGATCTGGTCGATTCCGACGCCTCGATCGCCGGCGATCTTGCCGACGACAAATTCGCGCTGTTCGTTGCCGGCGAGCCCCACATGCCCACGCTCGAGTTCCCGGGCGATGGCGCACAGCCGGTCAAGAAGATCTGCTTTAAGTTGCTTGCCGACGCCTACTGGGAGGAGTAGCGAGCTGCTCGGCTGAGCTGTTCGTCTGATGGCGTGATTCCCCTAGGGAAATCACGCTAGGACCCCGCCAAACGGGTTTTCCCTAGGGAAATCACGTTTGGCGGGGTTTTCTGTTTTGAATAGGGAAGCCTCATTTATTTGCGAAGAACATCGGCTAGCCGCAGGATTGAAATCATCGACCGATAAGTGAGTTCCACTTTTTCGCCCGCAAGCAGTCGTTTCGAGCCAATCTCATCTAGCCCCACAAGCCGAGAAAACAGCGGGCCGCTCATCGTGCCCTCGTCAATTGATTCCCTTATGGTCTTCAAAACGTCCGTATCATGAAGCGATGCCGAGCTGTAGGGGGCAACACGAGCGGAACTCTCAATTAACGACGAGACAAAAGGATGGAGATGCTTTGGACATAGTCCATCAAACACCACATCCCCATTGTCGTTCGAGCCGACCAGGCGCCAAGTATAATGATCGACCCAGTCATCCCCGTCGTATATGGCGTTCATGAGCAACTTCCCGTCTAGAGAGAGAAACCTATTTGGACATCGGGGCGCAAGACCGCAATCCATATCGGGCCTGCAGCAGCTCCAACCCAACGCACCACATAGGTTCCCTTTCGTACATGTGTATCAATCTGCCCCGAAATGCCGGTGAATGCAATTCCAGACCCGTTTGTCGGATAGCAATCGACGTATTTTTGTTTTCCGCTCACAACCTTGTATAGATATATCGTTCCAGCAAAAGAGAAGGGATCGTTCGCAATTTTGTCCGGAAGAACTTGCCACCTCAAAATCCCGCTACCAATGTGGTCAAGCTTGACCGTTCCGCCGTCCCCCTCAAAAGTGGCAAGGGGATTTACCCAAGACTGAGAGTCGGCATCGCCCTCCTTAGCAGTTATCAGCAGACTGCCCGTATAAGACTGCTGAGGCTCACCTTCAGGACAGACAGCCTTGGCCCAAGAAGGGCCACTCAGGCAGAACAGTCCGAGCAGCATCAATACCAACAAAAGAAAACCCTTAGTTCTTTTCATCTATATCCCCAACGTCTCTCGACATTTGTATATCGTGACTATTTTAGATCTATATGGCCAATTCGAGCCCTCACCATGGCAATTGTTGCAGCTGGGTTTCTTTTCATTAAGATTTCACTTTGGTAAATCCCCGCCCCTAAGCATTAAACCCGAAGTCCACCGAGTGGGCCGCTGTTGACGTGGCGATGCTTGGATTGGCGCGCACGCACTCAAAATCGGCAACAAAAAAGCCGCCCGAAGGCGGCTATCTTGAGCAATGGAGCCAGCGACCGGGCTCGAACCGGTGACCCCCGCTTTACGAGAGCGGTGCTCTACCAACTGAGCTACGCTGGCGGCCATGTGATGACGCAACTGAGGCGCCAACGGCTGTCTATGATACGGGACATCGCACATCCGCGCAAGTGTTCTGACGGCTTTTCTCACTTTAAATGCACTAATATTAGAGGCGTGATGTCTGCAGTGCCCATTTGGTACTTGACCTGCTGTTGAGTTGGTGGCCGACGTCCCGCTCGTATGGGTCTCAAACAGAATGGGGCAGCCATGGCTCAACCCAAGATCCTTCTCACGCGTATCGATGACCGTTTCATTTACGGGCAAGACGTTGAGCTGTGGAACGAAGCCGTGGGTTCCAATCTTGTCTTAATCGTCAACGATGAGATCGCGGCGGATTCGCGCCAATGGGCACCCATGAGGGTGGCGGCGCCAGAAGGCGTTTGGACGCGGTTTTTCTCGGTGCAAAGGACCATCGACATCATTTATACCGCAACGCCGCGCCAATGGATTCTCATCATGGTGGCGTCGCCCACGGATGCACTCGCGCTGGTTAAGGGCGGTGTGCCAATAACCAAGATCAGCATCGGCCATATGCGGGCGAGGGAGGGCAAGCGCTCTGCAACGCCTGCCATTGCCGTAGGCGATACGGACATCGCCGCCTTCAAAGAGTTGCAAAAGCTCGGCATAGAGCTAGAAATCCGTTATCTCCCCAGTTCCGCCCCCGACCCCATTGGCAATCTGTTCAACTGATCCCTTGGGGACGGAGGAAAACGGATCATTTTGCCCTTGCGAGGGATGCGCGCGATGCCGCCTGTCAAAAACTATGCCCATTTACTACGTTTGGTCGGCTATCGCCGAGCATGTCGAATTTGAGAAAAACAAAACCGCAGGTATACTGCTCACAAATGTAACAAAAACCGGTGCATGGTCGAGCATCCCGGGCTAAACGTAGTAAATGGGCATAGTTTTGATATGTCACTCATACAGTCACAGAAAAAACGAGCCTAAAAGATGAAAAAGCGCCCGCTGGCGGTGGTGCCGGCGGGCGCTGCTGTGCGATATGTCGCGTTGCGGGCTTAGTGCCTCATAAAGTGGTATTCGATCACATTGCTGTAGGGATGGCCCGGGCCCACAATGCCCTGCGGGAACAGAGGCTGGTGCGGCGTGTCGGGGTACATCTCGGCCTCGAGGGCAAAGCCGGCGCCCCAGCCATAGTTGGCATCGTCCTTGGCGTGCTCGTCGCCCAGCCAGTTGCCGGTGTAGAGCTGCACGCCCGGGGCAGTGGTGTAGTAGTCCATCTCACGACCGGTCCACATCTCCTCGACGTGCATCGCGCGGCGCAGGTTGCGGCCGTACTGATAGCCATCGATGCACAGGCAGTGATCGTAGCCACGGGCCTGCTTGATCTGCGGGTCGTCGGCCTCCATGCCGGGTGCGACGGGGCGAAGCTCGCGAAAGTCAAACGGTGTTCCCTCGACCGGAGCAATCTCGCCGGTGGGGATGTTCTGCTCGTTAATGGGCAGGTAGTGGGCGGCGTTGGCGACAAAGAAATGTTCGCAGTCCATGCCGGCGTTATGGCCTGCAAGGTTAAAGTACGTGTGGTTGGTCATGGACACGTAGGTGGCGCGGTCGCTCTCGCAGCCATAATCGATGCGGAAGACGCCGGTGCGCGTAACGGTAAACACGGCCGTAAAGGTTCGGTTGCCGGGCAGGCCCAGCTCGCCATCCTTAAGCGAGGTGGTCATGCGCACGGCGTTATGGACCTCGTCGAGCTCAACATCCCACACACGTTTGTGCAGGCCGTGCTCAAGGTCGCTGTGCAGGTTGTTGGCGCCCTCGTTGGCGGGCATATGCCAGTCCGTGCCGTCGATGGCGATCGTGGCGCCCGCGGTGCGGTTTGCCACGGGGCCGATGGTCGCGCCAAAGCAGGCGGGGTTGTCAAAGTAATCCTCGAGCTTATCGAAGCCCAGCACCACATCGCGCACGTTGCCGGGAATGTCGGGCACATCGATACCCAGCACGGTGGCGCCATAGTCCATAATGCGAACGTAGATCTCGGGCCCGTTGAGGGTGTAACGATGAACGGGGGTACCGCACGGCGCGGTGCCGAAAAGCTCGGAAGTGATCATTTGGTTCCTAACATCGAGGTATTTCGGACAAACTGTAGCGCGAACAGGCGAGATTATCACTACACCCCACTAAAGCAGGGGGTATTTTTCTCAAAAAAGTGATGATTGGAGCTGTTCGGGCGTTCATTTTTGACGCGTACGAGTCTGATACAATTTGTTCGTTACTGTTTGAATAATATGCGCGCAAAGAACGGCGAGGATTCATCGTGATTAAGGCAGAGCGACAGGATAAGGTTCGTCAGCTGCTCGAGGAGCAGGGCACGGTCTCGGTCAAAGAGATTTCGGATGCGCTGGGCGTTTCGGACATGACGATTCGCCGCGACCTCGAAGAACTTGCGAGCCTAGGCGAGATCGAGCGCGTGCACGGCGGAGCCCGCAGTGCACGGGGCCGTCCCCACGCTATGTTGCGCCATGAGTATTCGCACAGCGAAAAGCGCACTAAGCATGCCGAGGAAAAGCTGCAGATTGCGCGCCGTGCTGTGGAGCTTATCGAGGAGGGCTCGACCATCTTTTTGGGCACGGGCACCACGGTTGAGCAGATGGCCTCGATGCTGCCGGCGTTTCGCCTGCGTATCGTGACCAATTCGCTTTCGGTGTTCAACCTGCTCGAGGAGCGCGAGGACTGCGAGCTGTGCCTCGTGGGCGGTATGTACCGCCGCCGCACTGCCGCTTTTGTGGGGCCGACGGCCGAGGATACCCTACGTGCACTGGGCATCGATGCGGCGTTTATCGGCGCCAACGGTATCTTGGACGGTGACGTATCCACGTCCAACATGGACGAGGGCCGTATCCAGCAGCTCGCCTTTAGCAAGGCAGACTCGCGTTATCTGATTGCTGATTCCAGCAAAATCGGCAAGCGCGACTTCTACACGTTCTGCCGCCTGGACAATTTGGATGCCGTGGTGTGCGAGCCGGATATTACCGACGAGGACCGCGCCGCCATCGAGGAGCACACGCAGGTCATCTGCTAGCTGCTGCTGCGGGGGATATTGTATGCTTCAACCATTGCAATGGTCGGTATTTTTGTAGCTATAAGCTCATTTAAAGTTCGGTATTTTTGTATTATTAGATATATCTGAAGGTCGGTATTTTTGTAAACTAGCACGTAAATTAAGCTGAGGTGAGATTATGTTTAAACGGAAGGCATATGATCGTCTGCAGGAGTGGAAAGAACGCTCGCAAGGGCGCACTGCGGTGCTTATTGAGGGTGCAAAACGCGTTGGCAAAACGACGCTCGTCAAGTGCTTCGCGCAAAATGAATACAAGGATTATCTGTACATTGACTTTTCGGCTGCTAGCAAAGCCACGCTCGATATATTTCTGAACCATCGTGAAGATGTCGATCTTTTTTTACGCATGCTTCAGCTGCAGTATGGTAAGGCCCTCGAACCGAGAGAGTCGCTGGTCATTTTTGATGAAGTGCAGCGGTTTCCCATCGCGCGCGAATACATAAAGCATCTTGTAGAAGACGGCAGATTTGATTACATCGAGACAGGCTCTCTTGTCTCCATCAAAAAGAATGTCGATAGCATTGTCATACCGTCAGAGGAAGAAAGAATCCCTCTCGAGCCCCTCGATTTTGAGGAGTATCTTTGGGCGACCGGAAAAGATCTTTATGCAGAAGAGATCCGTAAAGCGCGCGAATCTCGGACCGCGCTTCCGGACAGTGTTCATGCGACGTGTATGAGATTGTTTGATGAGTATATGCTTGTCGGCGGCATGCCTCAGTCGGTCGACTCCTTTGTGGCAGAGAATGATTTTAGAGGATGCGACAGGGTCAAACGGCAGATTATCGCACTGTACAGGGAGGACATTGCCAAGTTTGGAGGTTCGGACGCTAGGCGTGCGCGGGCGGTTTATGATGACATTCCGGGTCAATTATCTGCGGCAAACAAACGGTTTAAATTTGACAGCCTGGAGAAGGGGTCCCGTTTTGAGACATATGAGTCGGCGTTAATTTGGCTTGAGGATGCGCGACTAATTAACCGTTGCTTTTTGTGCAGTGATCCGAGCGTGGGTTACCGCTTGCACGAAGACGCGTCTTCGCTTAAATGCTATATGGCGGACACGGGATTGCTCGTGAGCTTGGCGTTTGATGATGGTCCGGACCTTATGGACGTCCATAGAGACATTCAATTTGGAAGAATTTCAATTAATAAAGGAATGCTAATCGAGAACATCGTGGCGCAGCAGCTTAAGAGTTTGGGGCATTCGCTTTTTTATTACAGCTGGCAGGAGCCTTCCAAAACGGAGGGGAGTCGGCCCAGAACGCGTGAAATTGATTTTCTTGTTTCGCGCGGCTTTGAAGACGCGGCTGGAAAACCGCGGGTCACTCCTGTTGAAGTTAAATCCTCCAAATCGTATTCAACAATCTCGCTTGACGATTTCGGCAGAAGATTCGAACGACGAGTCGGAGAGGAGATAGTTCTTCACCCAAAACAGCTCAGGACTGAAGGGCATAGGATATATCTACCTCTGTATATGACGATCTTTATCTGATCGACGGCATGCGGTCCTGTGGCTCATTGAACCGCAGGACCGTGTATCGTTGGGGGTTTATTGTGATAATGAATGCAAGCTGAGCCGGATATTGCCGACGATGATCGCGCCGCCATCGAAGAACACACGCAGGTCATTTGCTAGCGAGTGCCGCCGTGCTAGACCAGGCGGGCGTAGTCCTGTGACTGGTGAAAGACGTGGGCGACATAGATCGTATCGCGCTCAAACTTGTAAAGACACACGTAGTTGTTGACGGGAAACGATCGGTAATTACGTGCCGCCAGCTCTTGCATGTGCGAGAGGGGACGTAAAAGCGGCTGCTCGCGAAGCAGGTCAAGCTGATATTCAAACTCAGCGACAAAATTGCCTGCTGCACGCGGATTCTTGAGGATTTGAGCAAGGTATCCGACAATACTCTCGTACTCATATCGCGCGCTTTTGAGGATTACGACGTTATAGGTCATATTTGTCTCGTATCGAAGCCGCGAAGGATTCGTAGTCGCTGTAGTCGCCTTGCGATATTTCGTCTTCTGCCAACATCATACGAGACAGCAGTTTTGCCTTGGCGATTTCTTCTTGCATGAGGCGATACTGGTCGCTGCTGATGCAGTGCATGGCCTCGTAGCCGTTCTTAGTTACGGTGACGTCGCGCTCAGACTCAACAAGCGTGGTGAATGCAGCAGTGTCCTTCATATCTCGGACGGGCACACAAGCTGACATGGGTACCTCCTTTGTGTTGGGACACAATTGTACCACGGTATATTAAAACGTCGGCGTCGTCGAATTATCTCAATCTGTAACAGTTGGGAGTAGAAAACCGGGTTAGATGTTACAGAGCAAGATTTTTATGCCCGGATATTCCGATTATCTCGATCTGTAACAGTTGGGACCAAAAAACTCGGCCAAATGTTACAGATCGAGATCTTCAAGTTCGGGCCGCTCAAAACAAAAAGGCCGCATGCGAACCCGTGGAGGGATTCGCATGCGGCCGACAGGGGGTATGCGGCAAAAGCTAGGCCATGAGCAGGCCGGTCTTCGCGACGTTCTTGTACCAGTACGCGCTTGCCTTGGGATAGCGCTTCTGGGTCTCAAAGTCGATGTAGAACAGGCCATAGCGCTTGTTATAGCCGTTGGTCCAGGAGAACTGGTCCTGCAGTGACCACACAAAGTAGCCGTCGACGTTCACGCCGCCGTCGATCGCCTTGAGGATCCATGCGAGATGCTGACGCATGTAGTCGATGCGAGGGGCGTCGTCGATAAAGCCGTCCTCGAAGTCGTCCTTATAGCCCATGCCGTTCTCGGTGATGTAGATCTTCTTGTAGTTGGGGTAATCGTTCTTAATGCGGAGCAGCAGGTCGTAGAGGCCCTCGGGATAGATAATCCAGTCCCAATCGGTGGTGGGTACGCCTTCGCGCACGCATGACTCGCCCACGCCCTTGAGGAACCAGCGCGAGGAGCCCTTGTCGCCGGTGCCATTGTGGTTGATGTCGTTTTCGCCCTCGGCGGCACGCAGGAACTGGCACTTGTAGGTGTTGACGCCCAGGCAATCGTTGTAGGGGAGCGCGGCGGTCAGCGCGGCGATGTCCTCGTCGCGGACGTCGAGCTCGCCGCCGGCGATATGGGCCAGCTTGGTCGCAGCCTCCATGGTGTCGGCTGCATAGTGGCCGCGGAAGGTGGCGTCGAGCACCCAGCGGTTGTTGATGACGTCGGCCATGCGAGCCGCCTCGCAGTCAGCGGCGTTGTTGGGGTCGAGGGGGTACTTGGGCTCCAGGTTCTGGACAATGCCAATCTCGCCCTCAAAGCCGCCCTCATGGAAGGCGACGACAGCCTTGGCGTGGGCCACCATCATGTTGTGCATGAGCTGGAAAGCCTTGTCCAGGCGGTACTTCTCGCCGTGCGGCCAGTTGCCGACGATAAAGCTGCCCTCGGCGGTCGCGGGAATCTCGTTAAAGGTAAACCAGTGCTTGACCTCGGTGAACTCGGCAAAGCAGAACTTGGCGTACTCGACGTAGGCATCGATGGTCGTGCGCGTCAGGAATCCCTCGCCGCTGTCCTGGTAGAAGGCCTCGGGCGTATCGAAGTGGTCGAGCGTGACATAGGGGATAACGCCGGCTTTGTTGCAGGTGGCAAAAAGCTCGTGATAGAAGGCGACGCCCTCGGGGTTAATCTCACCGGTGCCGTTGGGGAAGATACGGCTCCAAGCAATGGAGACGCGAATGCCGTTGATGCCGAAGCGCTGGCACAAGTCGATATCGACCGGATACTTGTTGTAGAAATCGCTTGCGGGGTCGGGGGAGAAGCGACCCTGGGCAGCCAAAAAATCGTCCCAGGGCACTTTGCCTTTGCCGTGCGTGCGGGTCTCGCCCTCAACCTGGTAAGCGGCGGTGGCGCCGCCAAACACAAAGCCGTCGGGGAACTGCATGGGGTTGGTCATGAGTCATCCTTTCTGTGGGATACGAATAGGGAGAGGTGCCCGAACTGGGGGGTCCGGGCACCAACAGAGGCAGGAAACTAGTCGAGGTTCTCGCGGAGCCACTTGATGGCGCCAGCGGGGTCGCGGGTAAGGTCGATATATTCCTTACCGCGGGGAGCGAGCAGCTTAATGCCCAGACGATCGGTGTCGGCTTTCATGTCGTTGTAGTAGCTACGAACCTGCGGGGCAAGCACGATAACGTCGTACTGATCCATGATGGCAGTGTGCTGGCCATAAGCGCCGGCAGAGGAAGCGATGTTCTCTCCGGTCTGTGCGGCACCTTCCTTGATGGCGTTGGCGAGCATGGCAGAGGTGCCGGCGCCGGCGCACAGGACGAGGACCTTCAGGCCATCGACATCCATCTTGGTGGATGCATCGGCAGCGGGCTCGGGCTCGGGCTGATCGGCGACAGGCTTGCTGTCGGCGGCGGCAACAGTCGTCTCGACGGAAGCGGTGGCCTGCTCGACAGCGGGCGCAGAGGCGTTGACAGCGATGGAAGCGGCACCGTCGGACTCGAGACCCAGCTCAGCGGCGCGCTCGGCCTCCTGGTCGCAGAGCAGCTTATCGTATGCCTTCAAGAACGGCAGGTAGACGATGGCGTCCAGCAAGATGATGATCGCGACAAACACCAGGGCGATAAGCTGGAAGTTCGTGGTGATGAAGATGCCGATGGGGGCAGGGGTGGCCCAAGGCACCACGAAGGAGAAGCCGTTCATGCCCACGTTATCGATAAAGAACTTGGCAACACTCACGTTGACGCAACCGGCGGCAACAAAGGGGATGAGCATGTAGGGGTTAAGGATCATCGGGGCGCCAAAGAGCAGCGGTTCGTTGACGGCGAAGGCAACAGGAACAATCGAGGCCTTACCGACGGCTTTGAGCTGCTTGGACTTCATAAAGAGAATCAGCAGAAGCGGCACGATGAATGTGGCGCCGGTGCCGCCGAACTCACCCACGAGCGACATGTTAAAGGTGAGGGAGTGGGCGGGGTGACCGCCTGCCAGCAGAACCTGCAGGTTCTCGGCCTGGTTGGCAAGACGGATGGGGTCGATGCCCGGCTGGACGATCGAGGGGCCGTGGACGCCGATGAACCAGAAGAACGCGGTGGCTGCCTGGATAAGGATAAGGCCAGGATAGGTTTCTGCGGCGGTAAAGAGCGGGGAGAGCAGTTTGATAAGCAGCTCGGAGAACGGAACGCCCATGAGGTTGCGCACGACGACATCGATGATGCCGCAGATGATGACGGCGCCGCCAAAGGGGATGATGTCGCGGAAGTTCTGAGCGATGGCGCCCGGGACCTCCTTGGGCAGCTTAATGGTCAGATCGCGCGAGACGCAGAACTTATAGACCCACACGGTAATGAACGCGGCGATATAGGCCGAGAACAGACCGCGCGTACCCATGCTGGTGCAGTCGAAGACCGAAAGTTCGGAGCCGTTGAGCTTGGTGGTGAATTGCGTAACGGCGAGCAGCAGCATGCTGCACTGGGCGGCCACCATGGTGGAGCCGTCGTTGAGCACCTTGCCGGCGGGCATGCGACGGTTCATGGAGGCCGTAAAGTTCTTGGCAGTGGTGCCGGCAACCATGATGCCCATGACGCCCATGGTGAAGTTGTACAGCTTGTTGCACCAGTCGATGAGCGGCTGGGGCAGCGTGATGCCAACTACGCCAGGAAGGGTGGCAATTAGCAGGAAGATCGAAGAGGTGAGGACGATGGGCATGCACCCGAGGAATCCGTCCTTAATGGCCTGGAGGTAGATGTTCCTCGAGATCTTCTCAAAGAACGGTTGATGCTTTTCGAGCATCTTTACGATGGCGTCCATAGAGCTCCTTTGCTGCTCGATGCGCGATGCATGTGGATGGAACTGGTCGTCGATGGATGGTCAGGACTGCCCGGAAACCTTCCTGCTTAAGGAAGGCATTGCGAAATGACAACGTTGTCATTTCGTTAATGACAACGTAAGACATTTTTGGAAGAGCAACAAGGATTTACGGGTGAACGGTCGATATTGTCCGATAAACGGCTGATTTGTCAGTCGGGCAGGTAGTGTATGCTAGAACGCAAAAAACAAGTGATAGAGAACCGAGTGGAGAAGCAGTGGCAACGATGGACAAGAAAAATGTCTCAATGAACGATGTAGCAGTTGCCGCAGGCGTTTCTCTCAAGACGGTGTCGCGCGTGATCAACGAGCCCGATAGCGTGCGAGAGTCGACACGCGATAAGGTCCATTCGGCAATGGAGGCGCTCGGGTTTCGAACCAACTTCGCCGCGCGTTCGCTCAAGTTGGGCCGTTACGGGTGCATCGGCGTGGTGCTGTTTCACTTGTCGGGCGGTGCCGTGGACATGATTGACGGTATTGCCGATGCCGCCGAAGAGCGAGGCTTTGCGCTCACGATGATCAAAAAGCGGGCGGGGGAGAAGATGACCCTTGCCGATGCGGCGCGCAGGATGTCGCAGCTGCCTGTTGATGGCATGATCTTCAACCTGCGTCAGATGGTCGATGACTTTGATACCTTTGAGGCGCCGAAAGACCTCAAGACGGTGATTATTACGCCGATGGAGCATCCTACCTGCTCCACCGTCAGTGACGACCAAGAGAGCGGCGCGCGCATGGCGTGCGAGTACTTCTTGAATCACGGGCACAAGAACGTGTACTTCGTTTCTGGTAAAAAAGAGTCACTGTCGAGCCAATGTCGTATGAAAGGCTGGCGTGCGGCGCTCGAGGCGCGCGGCATTGAGCCGCCCGAGCCTCTGCGGGGCGATTGGAATGCGGATAGCGGGTATGCCGCGGGTCTCGTGCTTGCCGATAAACCCGACTGCACGGCAGTCCTGGCCGCCAACGACTGCATGGCGAATGGCGTGATGATGGCCTTGCGCGACAAGGGGCTGAACGTGCCCGACGATGTGTCCGTGATTGGCTTTGATGACGAGCTTTACAAGACGATGCCCAACTCGATTTTGACGTCGGTAAAGTTCCGTCACCGCGAACTGGGCATCCGTGCGCTTAACGAGGTCGTCGCAGGCCTGGAAGCCCCGAGCTCCAGAAGCCGTACGCTCGTCTCGGGCGTGTTGGTCGAGCGTTCCAGCGTAAAGGACCTGCGGGCGTAGACGTGCTCGGCTCATTCATCTTAATCTGTAACAGTTATGACCGAAAATTCCTGCTAGATGTTACAGATTGAGATCTTTTGGCTCGGCCTATTCCGTTTGTCTCCATCTGTAACAGGTAGGAGCGAAATAACTCGCTAGTTGTTACAGATTTAGATTGAGAGAACTGCCCCGTGCATTCATCTCGATCTGTAACAACTAGACGCCCAAAACTGGGTTTAGTGTTACAGATCGAGACAATTCGGCGCTGCTTATTCCATTTGTCTCGATCTGTAACAGTTAAGGGTGAAATAACCAGCTAGATGTTACAGATCGAGACAAATGGTTGCCGACCCGCTCAAACACAAAGGCCGGGGGCGGCGCGCCTTGTGACGTGCCGCCCCCGGCTGAGAAATGGGGACAGGTTATGTGGGCAGGCAACCCCGCTAGTCTTTAGTCCAGACGACGGGTCTGCGCCACGTGCTTGTACCAGTAGGCGCTTGCCTTGGGCGTGCGCTTCTGGGTTTCAAAGTCAACGTAGAAGAAGCCGTAACGCTTGTTGTAGCCATTGGTCCAGGAGAACTGATCCTGCAGGCTCCACAGGAAGTAGCCGCCCACGTTGACGCCCACCTCCATGGCCTTGAGCAGCCAGCGCAGGTGCTGCTCGATGTAGTCGATGCGCGGCTGGTCGTCCACAAAACCGTCCTTGTAGGGGTCCTTGTAGCCCATGCCGTTCTCGGTGATGAAGATCTGCTTGTAGTTGGGGTAGCGCTGCTTAATGTAGACGAGCAGATCGAACAGACCCTCGGGATAGATGATCCAGTCCCAGTCGGTGGTGGGGATGCCGGGCTTGTTCACGTGCTCGCCAATGCCCTTGACGCGCCAGCGGCCGGTGCCCTTCTCGCCCGTACCGTTGTGGTGCAGGTCGTTCTCGCCGTCGTAAGCCTTGAGGAAACGGCACTGGTAGTTGTTGACACCCAGGTAGTCGTTGTAGAGCGCGGCCTCGCGCATGATTTCCAGATCCTCGTCCAGGATTTCGATGGTGCCGCCCGAGATGGCGGCCAGGCGGTTGGCGCACTCGAGGGTGTCGGGCGCGTAGTCGCCGCGGAAGGTAGCGTCGAGCAGAAACTGGTTCTGCAGCACGTGCTCGTTGTTGGCGGCCTTGATGTCGGCGGGGTCGTTCTCGTTGAGTGGGTACTTAAACTCCAGCGATTGAATGACGCCGATCTTGCCCTTAAAACCGCCGTTGTGGAAGGCCAGCACGGCCTTGGCGTGGGCGAGCATCATGTTGTGCTCGCACTGGAAGGCCTCGGCCAGATGAGCTTTGACGCCGCCGGGGAAGGTACCCTCGATGTAGGTGTTGGAGGCGTCGGCCCAGATCTCGTTAAAGGTGAACCAGTAGGTCACCTGGTCAGCGTACTCCTTAAAGCAGAAGGTGGCAAAGTCCACAAAGGCATCGATGGTCTCGCGGTTGAGGAAGTCGCCCTTCTCAAAGAGGGGAAGCGGCGTGTCAAAGTGATGCAGCGTGACGAACGGCTCAACATGGTGCTTATGGCACTCGGCGAAGAGATCGTGGTAGAACTGGACGCCCTCGGGGTTGATTTCGCCGGTGCCGTTGGGGAAGATGCGGCTCCAGGCAATGGAGAGGCGAATGCCGTTGATGTCAAACTCCTCGCACAGCTCCAGATCGACGGGGTACTGGTTGTAGAAGTCCGAAGCGGGATCGGGGGAGAAACGGCCTTGGGCTTCCAGAAAGTCGTCCCAGGCAACCTTGCCCTTACCGTGAGTGCGGGTCTCGCCCTCTACCTGGTAGGCAGCAGTGGCGCCGCCAAAGACAAAGTCCTCGGGAAACTGCGCAGGCGGATTGGTGACGCTAGCAGGATTAACGGACATGATGATCCAATCGTCTAAATCGAAGGGCCAGCCGGTCTTGGATGGTCGGCTGGCCCTGAGCGTTACTTACTTCGAAAGCTGCTCGGAGACGAAGGCGAGAGACTTGTCGCCGTTCTGGGAGAGCTCAATGTACTGCTTACCGCGGCAGGCGACGCATTTGTTGCCCACGCGCTCGCAGTCTTTCTGCAGGTCGGCCAGGTAGCTTGCGGCCTGCGGGGCCAGGACGACCAGGTCAAAGTCGGGGAGCATGTCGACGTGGTTGCCATAGGCCTCGGCAGCGGTCTCAAGATTGATGCCGCGCTCCTTGGCAGCCTTGGCCAGTGCGTTGGCGAGCAGGCCCGAGGTACCGCCGCCCTGGCAGAGCACGAGCACGCGCTTGCCGTTGAGGTCGCTGGCGGTCGTTGCCTCGGCAGCGGGTGCTGCAGAAGCGGCAGGGGAGTCGACCTTCACGGCCTCGGCAGCAGCGCCGGCGGCAACGCTCTTGGCGTCAGCCTTGCCCTGGAAGGCATCGTTGAGCTTGGCGGCCTTCTCGGCGTTCTTGGCGGCGAGCTCCTCCTGGGAGATCTCGGCCTCCTCGGCGCACTTCTGGGCGTCATAGGCACGGAAGAACGGGTAGTACAGGACAAAGTCGACGACCAGGATGAGGGCGAGCATCACAAAGGCGAGCGGCTGGAAGCCCAAGCCCATGATGGTGCCGATGGGGCCGGGGACGGTCCAGGGCAGGGTGTACATAAAGCCGTTCATGCCCAAGAAGTCGATAAAGATCTTGAGGATCCAGATGTTGGCGATCGGGGCAAAAACAAACGGGACAAAGAAGACGGGGTTGAGCACGATAGGCGCGGCGAACAGCAGCGGCTCGTTGACGGCAAAGCACACGGGGACGATGGCTGCCTTACCGACGGCGCGCATCTCCTGAGACTTGGCCAGGAAGCAGAACATAAAGACCAGGACGAGCGTGGCGCCGGTGCCGCCCATGCAGACGACGAAGTACTGGGCACCCTGGGTCAGGACAGCGGAAGCGTGCTGGCCAGCCTGGAACGCAGCCAGGTTGTCGGTCATGTTGGCAACGAGGGCGGCGGCGATGGCGGGCTCGACGATCGAGGGGCCGTGGACGCCGACGAACCAGAAGAGGCTCATGGCACCGTAGATCACAGCGAGGCCGATGTAGCCGTCGGCGGCGGTGAACAGGGGCTGGAACACCTGGATGACGCCCTGGGCAAAGCAGAAGCCAAAGGCAGCGCGGAAGACGATGTCAAAGACCCAAAAGACGGTGATGCAGACGGAGAAGGGGATGATGTCCTTAAAGGTCTGCGAAATGTTGGGCGGAACCTGCTCGGGCATCTTGACGGTGATGTTGCGCTTAATGAAGAACTTGTAGATGATGCCGGTCACAAACGCAGCGATGAAGGCAGTCAGCAGGCCCTTGGAACCAAGATAGGTGGTGTTGAAGCCGCTGGCGGCGTCCGTGGCGATCGTGTCGCTCGAAAGGAGCAAGAAGCCGATGATGGCCGCGCACATGCACGAGATAAAGTTGATCTGGTTGTTCTTGGGCAGATCACGGTTCTGGGCGTCGGCGAAGTGCTTGGCCGTGGTGGCGGCGCAGGCGATGGCCAGGATGCCCATGGAGTAGTTGTAACACTTCCACAGGGCGTTGTTGATGTCATCGGGCCAGTAGAAACCCCAGATGTTGGGGACCGAGGCTACCAGGCAGAAGATGGACGAGAAGATGATGATGGGGATGACGGAGATAAAGCCGTCGCGGATCGCCTTGAGGTACTTGTTGCGGGCGATCGCGTTGAAAAAGGGTTGGCCCTTTTCGATGATGGCGATGAGTTGCTCCATGCAATGCTCCTAAGAGTCGGTGGGTTAGCAACGATGGTAGCTTTTGGCGTTTGGTTGCCAAAATGTTGACGTTGCCATTTTGCGACACAAAAAAAGACGCGAACTGATGGTTCCTGTGCCTGCGAACCGTCGATTCCTTATGCGTAAACGTTTGAGCCGCCCGGTGGCTCTGTGTTTGCACAATGGCAACGTTAACATTTGGACTACAAAAGCCGTTCGGGGAAGCAAAAATGTCGGTGAACGGTAGGTTTTGGGTGGTGAGCGTATGGCGGAGGAGGCGTTAGATATACTTAAAGACGTTTCATTTGACTGCGTAGGGTGCCACCAATGGCATCGTTGACATAGAAAGATCGACCTATGGCCGCTGTTAAAAAATCGGTATCCGTCAAAGACGTGGCACGTCTCGCGGGCGTCTCGGAGCAGACGGTCTCGCGCACCGTGCATGATTCGCCCAGCGTGCGCCCCGAGACCAAGGAGCGCGTGCGCGCCGCCATGCGCGAGCTTGGCTATCGTCCAAACTTTGCCGGCCGGTCGCTGCGTCGCGGCAAGTTCAAGACGGTCGGCGTCGCCATGTTCAACATTACCGGTACCGGCAACCTCGACCGTATGGAGGGCTTTGCCGCCGCAGCCGACAAACACGGCTATGCCATCACCCTTACTAAAGTAGATGGACACCCCTATACCCTCGAGAGCGCATCAACGCGCATGAGTGCGCTTCCGGTGGACGGCATGGTTGTGATCATGAACCGCATGCCGGCGGATTTTGGCACCTTTGAGCCGCTGCCCGGTATGCAGACGGTGCTCGTTACCATGCTGGAGCACCCGCTGTGCTCGACGGTCGATAACGACCAGTTCGATTGCTCGCGCCAGGTGGTCGAGTACTTGCTGGGGCAGGGGCACAGGACCGTGCACTTTATCTCGTGCCCCGAGCGCTCGCTTTCGGGCATGCAACGCGAGGAGGGCTGGCGTGAGACATTGCGCGCGCATGGTATTGAGCCGCCGCGACTCGTCCGTGGCGATTGGACGGCACGGAGCGGGTATGCTGCCGGTCAGGCTCTGGCGGACGATCCGACCTGTACGGCCATTTATGCTTCCAACGATGCCATGGCCTACGGCTGCATTCGCGGGCTCGAGTCGTGCGGAAGGCGCGTGCCCGAGGACGTAAGCGTGGTGGGTGTTGACGATAGTTTGGGCGATATCGTGCCCGATCGTCGCCTGACTACGGTGCGCTTTGACAACAAGCGCGTCGGCATGTGGGCGGTCGACAAGATTGCCGGCGCCGAGGGCGCTGCACCCGGTGTGGAGCACATGCTGTTTCCGGGTGTGCTCGTCGAGGGCGATACGGTGCGCGATGTACGCTAGGGTGCGGACCTGTTTGGGTTGCCGCTAATTGTGTTCGAGAATGTTCAGATTGGTTTAAAAACCGTTCACGGGCGAAAAGCAACCGTTCATAGCTCGAAATTACGTTTTGCGCTGTTCTTTTTTGTTTGAATGTTAATGTTCCTGCCATACACAGCGCAGCGCGTATGCCCGGACGCGATGCTCTCCATTGGTTCATATGTGAAAGGAACGCAATATGGCAACCAAAGAAGAAATCTCGATGGTTGGATTCGAGATCGTCGCATACGCGGGTGACGCCCAGACTGATCTGCTTGCAGCGCTCGATGCTGCTCGCGAGGGTGATTTTGAGAAGGCCGAACAGCTGCACAAGGATGCGAGCGATGCACTCATTGGCGCCCACGACACGCAGACCAAGCTGCTTTCGCAGGAGGCCGGCGGCGGCGAGATGGAGATGACCTTCATCATGGCCCACGCTCAGGACACCCTCATGACCACCATGATCTTGGAGAAGCAGACCCGCTTTACCATCGATGCCTACAAGCGCATCGCTGAGCTCGAGGCCAAGCTCGCCTAACGAACCCTCACAACCTCGTCCCCTTCCAAAAACCCTGCCGCTATCCGCGGCAGGGTTTTTTGTATCCCACCTATCTAGGTTGCGGCGAAATAGGGGCCGACAGCCCCAAATGACCCGCTTTTCCCGTCCCCGGAGGATCGGTTGGCAGCGCTCGCCACGAAACTGGCTCATCTACTACGTTTAACCCGATACCCTCGAACACACCCGCGTTTCATGAAAAATCGCAGGACTTCTACCTGCGGTTTTGTTTTTTCGCTTTGTGGCATGGTCGGGGATGGGCGGTTAAACGTAGTAGATGGGCCCATTTCATGGCGGGCGGATCATACAGCAGCTTGTTGCGCCTCCTGCCGTTCGGTTTTTCGATGGGTGGGTATACTTTCCACCGCAATACAGGCCGGAATGAGGAGGTATCCAAATGCCGGACAACGGATCAATTCAAAAAAGAGACGCGTATGAGATGGCTCATGGGCGTCCTGTCCAGATAACCGAGCATACGACGGTAACCGAGCTGCAGCCCAGCCTGTCCGATGTCGTGTGCGCAAACAAAAAGCTGCAGATTGGCTTTATCGTTGCGCTCGTGGTGCTGGCGCTGCTGTCGGGCTTTGTAGCTCGTCCGCATTTTGCCGATACCAAGACTTGGGACTCCACCATCGAGGTCATCGATCAAAAGAAAGGTAACGTACTGGCGCTCACGACCTCGTGCGTGGCGCTATCTGCGGGCATTACCGCGCTGCCGGGTGATACGGGAACGCCGGTTGCCGAGCAGCTCGCGCAGCTTTCAGGCAACTTGGGCATCGTGCTTGCCGTGCTCTATCTCGAGAAATATCTGCTGACTATTTTGTGGTCGGTTGGCCTAGGCATCTTAATCCCGTTTGCGTTGGTGCTCTTTGCGGTGTCGCTTGGCTTCCACGGGCGCTGGAGCACGAGCGCCGTCCTGCGCCGTGTGGCGACGCGCGTGTTGGTGGTTGCCGTAATCGGCATGGCGCTTGTGCCCGCGAGCGTATGGGTGTCGCAGAAGGTCGATGAAACGTATCGCGTAAGTATTGAGCAAGCTGAGCAAAAGGCAGCGGACGCTGCGAGTGCGGCAGATAGCGATAACTCCAAAGCAAGCAAGAAAAAGGCCGAGGCCACGGAGTCCAAAAACGTGCTCGAGCAGTTGACTGACGGGGCCTCGAGCCTGGTCACGTCGGTAACCAGTGGTGCCAAGCAGATGACCGACGAGATCGTGCGGCAGGTGACCGATCTGATCGAAGGCGTCATCGTGATGATCGTGACCTCGTGCGTTATCCCGCTGCTGGTGCTCGCGGCGTTTCTGTGGCTGGGACACACGCTACTGGGGATCGATATCTCTGGCCCGGCGAACTATTTGACGGGCCGTTTCTTGAGCGCTCCGTCCAAACATGCCAAGAAGAGTGGGCAGTCTGAGTAGGCGGCAAAGCGAACTTTGGAAGATCAACCGTAAGAAGGGCGGCCGAGACACGTTCTCGGCCGCCCTTTTGTTTGTTGAACACATGGTCGCTACGTCTGCGCCGGGCTCAAACGGTCACCAATCATCCGCGAACGGTATTTGTTCAAAAAAGAACAAAGATAAACAAATAGTTATTGCAGTAAATGTTTGAATGTGTTCAAATAAACATGAACAGTGAAGAACCGCACATTCAGATGCCCGGACCTGAACGCGATTCAACACTTCCAAACAGAAACTACGCACCTGCGTATCTCTCAAGGAGGATGTCATGAGGGTTGTAATCGCTTCCGATGCCGACGGTATGTCGATGAAGGAGTCCATCAAGGAGATGCTCATCGCCGACGGTCACGAGGTCGTCGACTATTCCGAGACCCCTGCCGCGGACTTTGTCGATTCCGCGACCGCCGTTGCCAAGGACCTGCTGGAGCACAAGGATTCCCAGGGCTTCGCATTCGATAAGTACGGCGTCGGCTCCTATATGGCCGCCGTCAAGATCAAGGGCATGGTCGTCGCCAACATTTCCGACGAGCGTTCCGCTTACATGACCCGCGAGCACAACGGTTCGCGCATGGTCACCATGGGCCCGGGCGTTGTGGGCACCGAGGTCGCCAAGAAGATCGCCCGCGAGTTCCTGCGCGCCCAGTACGCCGGCGGCCGTCACCAGATCCGTGTCGACATGCTCAACAAGATGGCCTAACGAGAGCCACCGAGAACTCGAACTTCTACCTCAACTTGTGAATTCAGACGAAAGGACGTTCTGATGAAGAAGACCATCGCAATCGGTTGCGACCATATCGTTACGGACGAGAAGATCTATCTGGCCGACCGCCTGGAGCAGGCTGGCTACAAGGTGCTCGACTGTGGCACCTACAGCCACACCCGTACGCACTATCCCATCTACGGTAAGGCCGTGGGCGAGGCTGTTGCCAGCGGCAAGGCCGACTTTGGCGTGGCCCTGTGCGGCACCGGCATCGGCATCACCAACGCCGTCAACAAGGTTCCCGGCGCTCGCTGCGCCCTGGTTCGCGACATGACCTCTGCCCTGTATGCCCGTCGCGAGCTCAACGCCAACATCGTGGGCTTTGGCGGTAAGATCACCGGTGAGTTCCTGATGGCCGACATTATGCTTGCCTTCCTGGAGGAGCCCTACGAGAAGACTCCCGAGCACGACGCCCTGATCGCCAAGATTGACGCTTGCAATAAGGCCGACGCCGAGGCTCAGGCTGACCCGCACTTCTTTGACGAGTTCCTCGAGAAGTGGGACCGCGGCGAATACCACGACTAAGGAGGTTACGCGGTTTTGCCAAACCGCGTAACGGGTCGACGCTGCGCGGCGCTCAGGCACCCCATCTCGCCGCTCAAACCGTCGCTCGCGTACATGAAGTACGCGTCGCTCCTCTTTCGCGGCGACCTGGGGCACCTGAGCGCCGCTCGCTGACGTAGGGGGTACCAGCAGGGTTACCGCTGTTGTTGGGAAGCGTTCTGGTACGGCTAGCTGCTCCGATAACACGTTTGCTTGCTTGGCTTGAGTGCTTCGTTTTGGCGGTACCCGGCATTCTGTAGCTTTTCAATTGACGGCTCGCGTTTCTGTGAGGGGGCGCGGGCCGGTTTTCTATCAGCCCCACTGACTTGGCGGGCTGTCGTAAGAAAGGGAAGGCTCCTATGGAGTTTGTTCTTGATAACGGTTCTATCCGCGTAGCACTGAGCACGGCTGGCGGATCGTTCACTTCTATTGCGGCCAACGGCTGTGAGTACCTGTGGCAGGGTGACCCGGCGGTCTGGTCGGGCCAGGCACCCATTTGTTTCCCGATCTGCGGCGGCCTTCGCGACGGTCACGCAATGACCATGGGCGGCCGCGAGGTTAGGCTCGCCCGCCACGGCTTTGCGCGCAAACAGGAGTGGAAGCTCGAGGAACAGAGCGACAACATGGTTGCACTGAGCCTAAGCTCTGCCGACCATGCCGAGCTGCTCGAGCAGTACCCGTATCCGTTTAAGATCGTTGCTCGTTACACGATCGATGCGGCAAAGGTGGCCGTGTCGTACGAGGTGACCAATGAGGGCACCGAGGACATGCCGTTCTTTGTGGGCGGTCACCCTGGCTTTAAGTGCCCGCTTGACGAGGGCGAGTCCTATGACGACTACGAGCTCCGTTTTGAGCAACGCGAGGCCGCCGAGCTCTGTACTGCCGTTCCCTCGACGGGCCTGATTGATGTTGAGCATCGCAGCAAGAACCCCATGATCGGCCAGAACCTGCCGCTGACCCACGAACTCTTCGACTTCGCGGAGACCATCTTCGACGTGCTCGAGAGCCGCGTGGTTACGCTGACCAAGAAGACCGAGGACAAGGGCGTGCGCCTGACGTTCCCCGATATGCCGTACCTGATTGTGTGGAGCAAGCCCGAGGGCGACTTTGTGGCCGTGGAACCGTGGGGCGGCCTGTCCACCTGCTCCGACGAGGACGATATTCTGGAGCACAAGCGTGGCTGCCTGGTGGCCAAGCCGGGGGAGACCGTTACCCGCGGCTTTGAGATCGAGATCCTTTAACGAGCTATCGTATGTTTGGGGCGGGTCATGCCGCCCCGGAACAGGAGTTCAACATGATTCTGACCGTTACCATGAACCCGTCGATCGATACATGCTATCAGCTCGACAAGCTGATCATCGACGACGTTAACCGTGTGACGCCCGAAAAGACCGCTGGCGGCAAGGGCCTCAACGTGAGCCGTGTTCTGCTGCAGTTGGGCGACGATGTGCTCGCGACCGGTTTGCTCGGCGGCCACATGGGTGCCTATATGGCCGAGCTTATGGATGCCGACGGCGTCAAGAACGACTTTGTGCCCATCGCCGGTGAGACGCGCATTTGCCTGAATATTCTGCACGAGGGTAATCAGACCGAGCTGCTGGAGAGCGGCCCGCAGATCGCTCCCGCCGAGCTCGAGGCCTTTACGGCCAAGTTCGCCGAGCTTGCAGCGAAGGCGGACGTTGTGACGCTTTCGGGCTCGCTGCCGCGTGGCGTCGATGCTGGCTACTATGCTGAGCTCGTCAAGATCGCCGAGGAGGCGGGCGCCAAGGTGCTGCTCGACACCTCGGGTGCATCGCTGGAGGCCGCGCTGGAGTCCGACGCTAAGCCTGAGCTCGTAAAGCCCAACCTGACCGAGATTAACGGCCTGCTGGGTACGTCCTTTACGACCGAAGATGTCGATGCCCTACGCGAGGCGCTTGCCGCCGATGACCGTTTTGCCGGTATCCCCTGGGTTGTCGTTTCGATGGGCGCTGCCGGTTCGGTGGGCTTCCATGAGGGTCGCGCGTTCCGCGCCAAGACGCCCGCGATTGCGGCTGTGAATGCGACGGGTTCCGGCGACTCGACCATCGCCGGCTTTGCGCATGCCATTGCTGCTGGTGCCGACGACGTCACGGTGCTCAAGACCGCCAATACCTGCGGCAAGCTTAACGCCATGGATCCCAAGACCGGCCACCTGGTCATGGACCGCTGGGACGAGATCTACAACAACGTTGAGGTCGTAGAGTTGTAGCGGTTGCGACTCCTAATAGAATGAGCGTGGATAATCTCCCGCTTTTGGTGCCCATACGAGCTCAAAGTGGGAGATTTTCCACGCTCGAGTCATTAATCGTTGGGGACGTTCTTGTTTGACTAGTCGTTTAAGAACGTCCCCAATGGCTACACTCAAAAACGGCGCCCGTCGGCGATGTTGCCGGCGGGCGCCGTTGTCTTGAAGACGAAATAGTCCGTTTTCCTCCGTCCCCAAGGGATCATTACAGTGAGTCGATAAAGCGCTGCTGGGCGGCGCGGCCGGCTTCGTCCCACTTAAAGACGCCGGCGTTGTCGAGCACGTGGCCAAACACTACGCCGACTTCCTCGTGCAGGATGCCGATGGCGCTATCCGCCGTAAGCTCGTCGGCGCGGCGGGCATAGACATCCTCGGCCCACGCGGCATGGCTACGGCAGAGGTCGTCGCCCTCGAGCGCGCCGGCAAGGTCGTAGCTGGTATCGGCTTTGGCCGCCAGCAGGTGCTCGCGGACAGCGCCGAGCTCGGGAACCAGACGCGGCGGCAAAATGGCCAGGCCCATGACCTCGATCAGGCCGATGTTCTCCTTCTTAATATGGTGAAACTCGGCATGCGGGTGGAACACGCCCAGCGGGTGCTCGTCGGTCGTGATGTTGCAACGAAGCGCCAGGTAGGCCTCGTAGATCTCGCCGCCGGCATTGCCGCGGGAGTCGACGCGGCGGATGACGGGCGTCACGGTGTTGTGCGCTACGCCGTCGGCCGTGTGCGCGATAACGCCCACAGACTCGTCGGTCCACTCGCGCCAGGCGAGGATAATCTTCTCGGCAGCGTCGAGCAGCTGAGCGCGGTCATGCGAGCGCAGGCGCAGCACCGAGAGCGGCCACTGCAGCACAGTGCCGGTGACCTGGCCAAAACCGGGCACGCTAAACTGCGAGACCTCGGCGGCATGCATCATGGGGAACTCGTGCGCGCCGCCCTGGAAGTGGTCGTGCGACAGAATCGAGCCGCCCACGATAGGCAGGTCGGCGTTGGAGCCGATGAAGTAATGCGGGAACAGGTCCACAAAGTCGAGCAGGCAGGTCAGGCTCTTGCGGTCGACGTGCATCGGACGATGCTCGGAGCTCATGGCAATGCAGTGCTCGTTAAAGTACGCGTACGGGCTGTACTGGAAACCCCAGCGCTCGCCGTTGAGCTGGATGGGGATAATGCGCAGGTTTTGGCGAGCGGGGTGAGCGCCGCCGTCGGCTGCGGCGGAGCGTCCGGGATAGCCCTCGTTTTCGATGCAGAGCTGGCAGGCGGGATACTTCTCGCCCGTGTTCTTGGCGGCACCTGCCGCGGCGATATCGCGCGGGTCCTTCTCGGGCTTGGACAGGTTGATGGTGATCTCAAGATCGCCCCAGTTGGTGGGGGTGCTCCATTTGATGTTGCGCGCGATGGCGGCGCGGCGCACGTAGCCGGCGTCGCAGCACAGGCCGTAGAACCAGTCGGTTGCGGCGCGGGGCTCGTTGACGCCCATGCGTCCGTTGAACTCCTCGTTTACAACCGAAGGCCTCGGCATGAGCGCACCCATGATGCGCATGGCGATGCGGTCGCGGCCTGACGCCGTGTCCTCGGCGGCACCGTTGGTAACGGCGGCCTCGGAAAGCGCGGCAAGCGTGCCTTCAAGATCAAAGTCGGGCAGGGTATTGGGGTGCAAGAGCGAGAGTTTCTCAACCTGGAGCGCCCAGGCCATGTCGAGCGCCGGACCCGTGGCACCAATGCACTCCAGAATAGTGTTGTAGGCCCAGATGCGATCGTCCTGGCCGACCATAGACCGATGGATGGCGTATTCGATCAGGCTCTGCGCAGCTTCGCGCACATCAGTCATTACAGCCATGCCGCGTAAGCCCCCTTGTCAGAAATCGCGTAGTGGCGGGCAGAGTCCTCGCCCAGCCAGTCGTTCATCTTGGCAATGAGGGTGTCGACGAGGTCGAGCGGCACGAAGGCCTGGATGGTGCCGCCAAAGCCGCCGCCGTGGATACGCACGGCGCCGCGGCCGTCGAGCACGTGCTCGGCCAGTGCCAGGGCATACATGGAAGGCTGCTCGGAACCCAGCTTGGCGACGACATTCTGCAGGTACATGGCAGAACTGGCACCGGACTCACGTGTCAGGACCAGGAACCGATCAATGTCGCCGGCGTTGAGGGCCGCCCAGCGCTTATCGACCAGGCCGTTCTCGTACCAGTAATGAACGGCGCGCAGGCAGGCGCGGTCGCCCAGCTTGGCGCGCAGCTCGGGGAGCTTGGCGTCAAAGTCGGCAACGTCGACCTCGCACAGGCGTGCCTTGCCAAACTCGGCGGCGACGTCCTGCATCTCGCGCGGAACGGCGGCGTAGTCGTCGGTAGCCGCCACGTGGTCGGCGCCGACCTTAACGAGCACGAGCGCATAGCCGTGATCCTCAAAGTTGAGCTCGAGCTTCTGGGTCTTAGGTCGAGCCTGATCCTCAAAGTCCATGTAGGCGAGGCCGCCCAGGCACACAGCCGCCTGATCCATAAGACCGCAGGGCTTGCCGTAATAGTTGTTCTCGGTGCGCTGGCTCATCTGGGCGAGCGTGACGGGCTCAATGGCGGGCGCGCCCCAGAGCGTCTCCATGGCGCGGCCGTAAGCCGCCTCGACAGCGGCGGAGCTAGAAAGGCCGCCACCCGAGGGGACGGAGCAGGTAAAGGCAAAGTCGAAGCCTTGGGGCTCAACGCCCAGAGCAGCGATTTCGTGGGCCATACCGCGCACGAGGCTTGCGGACGTGCCCTTCTCGGACTCCTGAACATCCAGCGTGTCGAGCGTGATCTCAAACGTGGGATAGCCCTCGTCGGCAACGCGGACCTTGTTGGAATCGGTTGCCACGGCGATGCCGTCAACGGCGACATCGAGCGAGCCGGCGATAACGTGGCCACCCTCGTGGTCGGTGTGGTTGCCGCTGATCTCGGAACGGCCGGGCGCGTGCACGTAGAGCACCTGGCGGTCGCCGATGGGGCCAAACTCCTCCTCAAACAGCTTGGTGAGTGTGGCGAGTGTCTTTTCGTCGGGGGTGGTCATGAGGGTCCTTTCCTTGGCGCATACTGACGAGTTTTCCGTCGTAGTGAGTACGTTAACAATCTGAAGCGGCATAAACTCAGCATCTACGATGCCGCACGTTACGGGCTATGTTAACGTACTCATAACACAACACTTATCACTTTTTGAGAATCTGGTAATCGGTAGAAATTCAGCCGTGAACGGTACTGCCGTATGGACTTATAAAGCAGAAGAGATGCAGATAGAAAAAGTAGAGTACGTTAACATGCGTCCGACGATAGCGGGCCTCGGCGCGGGATGTATTTCTGCCCGGGCCGGCATTCACGCTATTCAGATCTCTCAAGGGTGAAGGTGATCCTGTGGCAAGGCGCCCGTCCAACGATACCAGTTCGCGTCCGGTCTCCATGGCCGACGTCGCCCGCGCTGCTGGCGTTTCGCAGCAGACGGTTTCGCGCGTCGCCAACGGCTTGCCCAACGTTAACGAACAGACGCGCCAGCGCGTGCAGGCCGCTATGCAAGAGCTTGGCTTTCGTCCGAGTTATGCCGGTCGCTCGCTGCGCGACGGCCGTTACCATTCGGTCGGCCTGTGCGTCAACGATGTCACCAAGTTTGGCAACCTTACGATGATCGACGGCATCGCCAGCGCTGCTCGCGAGCGTAATTGCGCCATCACGCTGGTCGAGATGTCCAAGACCGAGGAGTTCTCGCTTGCCGAGGCAACGCGTCGTATGGCCGCATTGCCGGTGGACGGCATCATCATCGGCATGAGCCGCATGGCGCCCGATTTTGAGACGTTTGATCCACTGCCGGGCATTGGCACGGTCATCGTTACCATGTATGCGCATCCGCGCGTGACCACAGTCGATTCCGACCATTACGGCTGCTCGCTGTTGCTTATGGACCATCTGTTTGAGCTGGGGCACGAACAGATTCGCTATATTGGCGGCCCGTCGTTCTCGGTCGACGAGCAATTTCGTCGAGCCGGTTGGCAGGATGCGCTCGAGCGTAAACACATCGAGCCGGCAGAGCCGCTCGAGGGCGACTGGTCTGCCAACAGCGGCTACGAGGCCGGCGGGTACCTGGCCGAGCACGATCGCACCATGACGGCGATCTATGCGGCAAACGATCAGATGGCAAATGGCGCGATTGCCGCGCTGCGTGATAGCGGTCTGCGCGTGCCTGAGGACGTGAGCGTGGTAGGCGTCGATGACTCGCTCGATGATTTTGTCGCGCATAACGAGCTCACGACCGTGCGATTCGATCTACATCAGCGCGGGCGCGAGGTATTCGAGCATGCGGTTCCCGAGGCGGGTACGGCGGGCAAAACCGTTGCCATTCGTATTCCCGGTCAGCTCATTATTCGACATAGCACGGCGATACCACGCTCATAGTTTGCGCAGGTAAACGGCGATTTATCGTATTTCAATAACAATCGGTATGGATGCCGGCAGATAACAGCTGGGATACTACCGAGTGTTATGATAGACGGGTTCTTTTGTCTATCTAGGAGGCTTTGCCTGATGGAGATCACCAAGGATATCCGCTACGTTGGCGTCGACGATCACGACATTGACCTGTTCGAGGGCCAGTACGATGTGTCCGAGAACGGTATGGCATACAACAGCTACGTTATCTTGGGCGAAAAGATTGCTGTCGCCGATTCAGTCGACGGCGGTTTTGTCGACGAGTGGCTCGGTAACATCGAAGCCGTGCTCGACGGTCGCACGCCCGATTACCTGGTCGTTCACCATATGGAGCCCGATCACTCCGCCGGCATCGCCGCCTTTATGGAGCGCTATCCCCAGGCACAGATTGTGGCCAGCATGGGCGCCTTCCGCATGATGGTCAACTACTTTGGCACCGACTACCCCGAGCGCAAGATGGTCGTCAAAGAGGGCGACGTGCTCGATCTGGGCGGTCACAGCCTAACGTTTGTCGGCGCCCCCAACGTTCACTGGCCCGAGGTGATCTTCTCCTACGAGTCTACCGACAAGGTGCTCTTTAGTGCCGACGGCTTTGGCAAGTTTGGCGCTAACGACATCGAGGATCCCGAGGGTTGGGCTTGCGAGGCTCGCCGCTACTACTTTGGCATCGTTGGTAAGTTCGGCAAGTTCGTGCAGGCCGTGCTCAAGAAGGCCGCTGATCTGGACATCCAGATCATCTGCCCGCTCCACGGCCCCGTGCTGACCGAGAACCTGGGCTACTACCTCGACACCTACAACACCTGGTCGAGCTATCAGCCCGAGGACGAGGGCATCACCATTGCCTACGCGAGCGTCTACGGCCATCTGAAGGCTGCCGTTGAGGAGCTTGCATCTGCGCTTGAGGCTCGCGGCCAGAAGGTTTCCGTCTTTGACCTGGCTCGCGACGACATGGCCGAGGCCGTTGAGGACGCGTTCCGCTATGACCGTCTGGTGCTCGCCTCCATCACCTATCAGGGCGAGATCTTCCCGTTTATGAGCACCTTCATCCACACGCTCGCCGAGCATGCCTACCAGAACCGCACCGTGGCGCTCGTCGAGGCCGGTTCCTGGGCACCTGCCGCCGCTAAGGTTATGACCAAGGAGCTCGAGGGTATGAAAGACATCACGCTGACGCAGAATAAGGTGACCGTCCTGGGTTCGCTCAACGACGCCTCGCGCGCTCAGATCGAGGTTCTCGCCGACGAGCTGTCCAAGTAGCGACACATTCACTTCTGATGCTCAACCACCACAAAGGAGACCTTTGTGGTGGTTTTTGTTTAAGCGCCGGCGATGACGAGATTTGGGCGGGTGTCGTCGGCGATCTCGGCGATTGAGATGGCGACGGCGTGATCGGGGTCACGGTCCATTACGATGGCGTTGACGTCGGTCAGCTCGGCAAAGCGGTACATGCCACGTCCGTTGACCTTACTGGCGTCCATGAGGGCGACACTTTGACGAGCGGCACCGACCATAGCCGCTTTGGTCTCGGCCATCTGCGGAAAGTCGGTCGTAAAGCCGCAGCCGGGAACAAAAGCGCCAGGGCACATGACGGCAAGATCGGCGTGGACCATTTGGAGCGCCTGCATGGTAAGTGGGCCGTACAGATAGCGATGGCCTTTGCGCAGTGCCCCGCCCAGCATGACGACATCGACTAAGGGCATGCTCTCGTCGATGTAATCGGCAATGGTAATGTCGGCCGTGATGACGGTGATGCCATCGCGCTGGTCGAGGAGCCGGACGAACTCGAGCGCTGTGGTGCCCGAGTCGACGAGCAGAGTGTCACCATTGCCGACGAGTTCAATGGCGCTTTGCGCGATGGCCTGCTTGGCGGCGACGTTGACATTGATGCGGCGATCCTGCGTGGAAACGGTCAGGCGTTTGTGGAGCGATACGGCACCGCCATGCGTGCGGCGCAGCTTGCCTGCTTCGGCGAGCGCGTCCAGGTCGGCTCGGGCGGTGACGGAGGACACGCCAAAGGTCTGGGCGATTTCTGCTACCTGCACCGAGGCATTATGATCGAGCATCTCCATGATGGCGGAACGACGCTCGTCGGCGAAAGCTCGGGTTGTTGCGTGGGCCATATCTGCTCCATCATCGTCTGAAATTTGCAGGAATTGTGTTGACTCTATTTTCGTTCATTTTCTTTTTGAGTAAGAAAATACCTTTCGATTACTTATCTTTTCTATAAAAGAAAGACGATCAAGGCTCAAAACTCAATATCGAACACGCGCGCTCGGGTTCGATCCCTTCCGTTTGCTTTTCAAAAATGAAGGTTGAACCTCGCGCGATGACAATATCTCGCACGTGCAAAGCCGCTGAATTTCATACAATGGTCGTAGCAAAACGCAAGGTAAAACGCCTTGTGAACAACTACGCCCGATGTCCAGATGCGGGCGAGGGAGAGGAGCAAACGCTCATGGCACTTGTTACCACCGAAAAGATGCTCAAGGACGCTCAGGCCGGCCACTACGCTGTTGGCGCGTTCAACGTCGAGAACCTCGAGTTTGTTATGGCCGTTCTGGCCGCTGCCGAGGAGACCAAGTCCCCCGTCATCATGCAGACCACCCCGGGCACCATCAAGACCGCTGGTCTGGATTACTTCTACGGCATGGTCAAGGCTGCCGCCGAGCGCGCTTCCGTGCCCGTCGCTCTGCACCTCGATCACGGCGATGGCTATGACCGCTGCATGCAGGCTTTCCGCACTGGCTATACCTCCGTTATGATCGACGGTTCGCACGAGTCCTTCGAGGACAACATCGCCCTGACCAAGTCCGTCGCCGATGCTGGCCGCGCCATGGGCGTGCCCGTCGAGGCCGAGCTCGGTAAGGTTGGCGGCAAGGAGGACGACGGTCCCGCGGTTGAGGGCGAGAGCCCCTACACCGATCCTGCCGAGGCCAAGGAGTTCGTTGAGCGTACCGGCTGCACCTCCCTCGCAATTGGCGTTGGCACCAGCCACGGTGTGTACACGAGCGATCCGCACATCGAGCAGTCCGTGGTCAAGGCCATCCGCGACGCCGTCGACGTGCCGCTGGTTCTGCACGGCACCTCCGGTGTGCCCGATGAGCAGGTTGCCGAGGCTGTGAAGAACGGCATCTGCAAGGTTAACTACGCTACCGAGCTGCGTCAGGCCTACACCAAGGGTTTCATGGCCTACATGGCCGAGAACCCCGCCTGCTTCGATCCCAAGAAGCCGGCCAAGGAGGGTATGCGCGAGATCACCGAGCTGGTTAAGATCCGCATGACCAACCTCAACTCTGTGGGCAAAGCAGAGTAACAGCAAGGGTACTCCGACTCGCTACATATCCCGGGGAGGGACGAGGGCTTAGTTCCCCAATCGTCCTCGGGCATGCAAAAAGCCTCGCTGCGCACTTCGTGCGGCGAGGCTTTTTGCCCCCTGCGGAAAGATTGGGGAACTAAGCCCTCGTCCCTCCCAGGTTGACCTACTCGAGGTCGTCGCCCTTGTGGCGTTGGGCGGAAAATAATAAGAAGCCTTCGCGCTGCGGAATGATTTTGGAAACTAAGTACGGGGACCCGCCCAAACCGTCCTGCTCAATCGCCCTTGTGGTGTTGGGGCTGAAAGGGTGGGACGCGTGGGTCATTTGGTTGTTAGGGTTAGTAGGTCGTTGGGGGTTTTGAGGTTGTAGGTGGCGTTTGGGATATCTTGGTGTGATCCCCATGCTGCTCGGGCAAAACTGACCCCTGCCGAAGTTGCGCATTGTTCGTCGTAGACGGTGTCGCCAACGTAGACGACGTTGCCAGGATTCGCGCCCGTACGCCGGAGATATTCGAGCATGGGTGCGGGTGCGGGTTTATGCTCGGTTGTGTCTTCGACAAGGATGATGTGCTCAAAATACTTATCGAAACCAAGGGGTGCAATTTCTTTTGCGTATTCGTCGCGCGCACGTGAGGAGACGATGCCAAGTTTGCAGCCGCTATCGGCGAGTGTTGCGATGACTTCAAGCAAACCTGGAAACACGCTGATGGTGCTTTTAAAGCTGGCGGCAACTTGGCACCAGCGATCCAACGTTGCCTGCGAGTAGATCCCAAGTTTCTCAAGGGCATCCTTGCCGGGTATGCCGAGGGCAAAGTCAAGCTCGTGTCGGGGAAGCGTTTTGCTGGTCTCTTCTTGGACAATCTGAACAAGCGATGACAGAACGCTTTCTTCTGTATCTGCCAATGTCCCATCAACGTCAAATACGATATGGTCAAAGTGCTTCATATGATTGCTCCTCTCTGTTGTTTGCCTGCAAGTTTGATGCAGTGACAGAAGAAGGGCTAGCGGGATTTCTGCCTGGTGCTATCGAGATTCTGCCTTGCTGCTCGATAGCTCGAAGGAGTGCACCCCATTTGCTCTTTAAATACCTGGCCAAGATGGCTTGCTGTTATAAATCCGCATTGGCGCGCGACTGTCTGTACCGTTCGCGTGGTGTGTGCCAAAAGTTCGCAAGCACGGTTTATGCGGTATGCGCGTAGATATGCCGCCGGGGTCGTTCCTGCACAAGTTTCGATAATGCGGTAACACTCTCTTTCGCTTACGCCGGCTGCAGATGCCATCTGGGGCACATCTATAGCGGCTGCATAGTTTGCGCGGATAAAGTCCAGGATTGCCTTGAACTGTACGTCGCGGCTGGTCATCCAAGAGGCGCCGTCGGAAGAAAAGAGCGGTTCGGTCTTGGCGTTAATCTGAATCCAGAGCTCTGACAAACTATTTCGAAGCGCCATCTCGTTTTGCGGCCGTTGAAGGTCGTGGCTAAAGGAGCTCTTCAGCAAATCGATAAAGGGCATATCGTCGGGATTGGTGGGCGACCATTTGAGCACATCGACGCCTCGACATTGAAGCAATGGGTTGATGTAGCGCTTTTGGAGACGTCCCGCGGGATCACCGAGCATCGACGGCTGAAAGATATGCAGCATTTGAATGGCTGGCGCCGAATTGGGTGATTGCAGCGTGCTGTGCAAAACGCCGCCGTTGATAAAGCCGGCGGACCCTTCCTCAAAGCGTACGTGCTCATGAGCCGCGCGCGTTCGATAGTCAATCGCTCCCTGCTCCATGTAGAAAAGCTCAACTTCGGAATGCCAGTGCCAGGGGACGGAATTGCCCGGATAGCGAGCGAATTCTGCGCGTTCGGCAATATAGGGCCAGTCTTCGGCGGTCTCGGGAAACGCTTCCTCGCGTCCTCCGCGGTGCAATTCTATGTGATCCATGTTTCGCATGGCATCAGTATAAAGCGCGATGGGCTTAGATTGCTCTTGCCTGTTCGGGGAACGCCTTGTCTAGGGATGCTTGGAGCTTTTCGAAGGATGCTCGCAAGTTGAGGCTCTGATCGGCTGAGCGCTTGGTTTTTGTGGTGGGGGAGTCGAGGAGGCCGTTTCTCTGTGTCGGGGGGAAGGAGAAAAGGTCTGCATGTTTTAGGGATGACTGCTGTGTTGCGTCATTGGAAGAATGCATGCTTATGCGGCCTCCTCGATGTCCACCAAAAGGTTGCGCACGGGGTCTGCTGCTAGGTCCCGTGCGCTGGCTACATTATGCCGCGGCTGCCGCAAAGAAGCGCTAAAGAAAGGCTTAACCTGGTTTGGTGTTACGATGAAACTGCAGGTCAGAGGTATCGAGTAACACTCTTGAAAGGTTTTGAGCTTAAGGGCTTTCTAAGGTTTGTGACGTGGATGTGGCGCGGACGTGCGTAGCGCGTGAATGCTCGCTGTTAGCGCTGCGGCTCTGTGGCGCGCACCTGCTCGATGACCTTTTCCATCGTGGCGTCGATGCGGTCTTTTTTGAGTTCGCATTCCCAGATGGTTATGGGCGTCCAGCCCATTTGAGTGAGCGCTGCCACAGCAGCACGGTCGCGCTCGACGTTGCGACGGAACTTTGCCTCCCAAAACTCAACGTTGCGCTTGGGCTGGCTTGGGTTGCACTTGGGGCAGCGGTGCCAAAAGCAACCGTTGACGAAGATGGCGATCTTGCGGCCGGGGAAGGCGATGTCGGGCTTGCCGGGTACCTTCCATTCCAAACGATAGCCCGTAAGGCCCGCGGCCCGTAGGCGCTGACGTACGAGCAGCTCGGGCTTGGTGTTGGCGCGCTTGTTGCCCTTCATGGACTTTTTGATGGCGGCGCGACGGCGGACCAGTTCGCGCTCGTCAGCGGAGAGGTCCGAGGTATCGATGCCGTCGAGCAGACCGGGCTTGGGACGCTTTTTGCTGCGGCGTTTAGGTGCGCGCTTGGGTTTGGTGGCGGGTTTGTCGGTTGTGTTGGGCGCGGCGTCATCGGCGGAGCTTGCCTCAAGCCGATCTTCCTTTAACTCAATCAGAGCATCAATGAGCCCCTTGTCGGCGGGCATCCATTCCACCGTGGCAAGCGAGGTGCGTGGAATCCAGCGGATATCAAGCTGGCGGTCGTGTTTCTGGGGCTCATCGGATTCATCGGCGAGCGAGCAGTAGTAACACTCCATGGAGAGATGAAAATCGGGGTAGTCATACTCAACGGTGTAGAAATCACGCAGGTTGGTGACTTTTACCTGTAGCTCTTCCATAAGCTCGCGGCGCACGGCGTCTTCGGGTGTCTCGCCGCGCAGAAGTTTGCCGCCCGGGAACTCCCATAGTCCCTGCATGTTGCCGTAGCCGCGCTGCACGGCAAGCAGCTCGTCAGATCCTTCCTTGCGAATGATCCCAGCGGCAACATGAACAGTCTTCAACAGGAGCCCTCTCTCAACATCAACACATGGCAGACTACGCTTACCTTACGCAACGGTAAGGCAAGCGTAAGCCATATCGATGGTAGCCGACTCGGCTCCTTGCGACTATAGATGCCGTAGACTAATCGCAAGAAAGGACTCGGTATGCAAACCACGCAAACGGCGACCCCGGTACTGGAGGTCGCGCATCTCGAAAAGGTATATGGAGCACTGGGCAACGTGACCCGCGCGCTCAACGATGTCAGCTTTACCGTCAACCGCGGCGAATTCGTCGGCATCATGGGCGCCTCGGGCTCGGGCAAGTCGACGTTGCTCAACTGCGTGTCGACCATCGATAGCGCCACGAGTGGCACCATCCGCATCAACGGCCAGGACGTGACGCGCATGAAGCAGGCCAAGCTTTCGCAGTTCCGCCGCGAGGAGCTGGGCTTTATCTTCCAGGACTCCAACCTACTCGATACGCTCACGGCACGCGAGAACATCGCCCTGCCGCTCACCATCGCCCGCACAAGCTCGGCCGAAATTTCGACCCGCGTGCAGGATGTGGCCGCGCGTCTGTCTATTAGCCAGGTACTCGACAAGTACCCCTACCAGATGTCCGGTGGTCAGCAGCAGCGCGTTGCCGCGGCTCGCGCGCTCGTCACCGACCCCACTATGATTATGGCCGACGAGCCCACCGGCGCCCTCGACTCCAAAAGCGCCCGCCTGCTGCTCGAGAGCCTGGAGGCCCTGAATCGCCGCCTGCGCGCCACCGTTCTCATGGTCACGCACGATAGCTTTGCTGCAAGTTACACGAGCCGCGTGCTGTTTATCCGCGACGGCAAGATCTTCACCGAGCTGCGCCGCGGCGACACCGACCGCCGGGAGTTCTTCGACCGCATTATGGAGGTCGTTGCCATGATGGGCGGTGAGGGCTCCGATGCTCTGTAAACTCGCTTGGGGCAACGTCCGCCGCGCCGGCCGCGACTACCTCGTCTACCTTTTGACGCTCACCCTGGGCGTCACCGTCTTCTATGCCTTTAACACCGTCTCGATGCAGGTCGACATTGCCGGCATCGATGAAGAGGGCTTGGCGCAGGTTATGGGCAGCATGCTCGGCTACCTGACGTACTTTTTGGCCGGTGTCATGGCCTTTTTGATGGTGTATGCCAATAACTTCATCATGAAACGCCGCAAGAAGGAGTTTGGCCTGTACCAGGTGCTCGGCATGGGGCGCGGGCGCGTCGCCACGATCATGGCGCTCGAGACGGTGATCGTTTCGGTCGGCGCCTTTGTCGCCGGCATTGTGCTGGGCGTGGGGCTTTCCCAGCTCATGACGTTCTTTACGGCCTCGCTCTTTAAGACGCAGATCGCCAATTTCCACTTCTTCTTCTCGGTGCATGCGTTCAACCTGACCCTTGCCTGCATGCTCGTAATGTTTGTGCTCACGCTGCTGCTGAACCTTCGCGCCGTGCGTCGTACCAAACTCATCGAGCTTATGGGTGCCGAGAGTCGCAACGAGAGTATCAAGACACGCAACCCCTGGATCGCGATTGCCATCTTTGCTGTGGGCGCGGTGCTTGTGGGCGTGGCCTATTACCGTCTGCTGCGCGACGGGTTCCCGCTCACCGCGACCGATACCAAGCTGCAGGAGGCCATGAACCAGTTTGGTATCACCACGGCCATGGTTACGGTGGGTACCTTTGCCCTGTTCTGGGGCCTTTCGGGCATGCTTATCAAGCTGCTGCAGGGCCTGCGCAGCGTCTATTGGCGCGGCCTCAATATGTTTACCGTACGCCAGCTTGCGGCCAAGGTCAATACGGTGTGCTTTTCGATGGGCGTCATCGCGATGATCCTGTTTTTGGCCATCACCTCGGTGACGTGCGGTATGTCGATCGCCAACGTGATGAACGAAAACCTGGAGCGCTATAACCCTGTTGACGTGTCTCAGACGTATGTCTATTACACGCCCGAAACGCTCGACTACTACAAGGAGTATGTCAATCCGTCTGAGGCCGATCGCATGGTGCTGGCCGATGCAACGGTCGATTTGTACGCTGCATGGCATGGCGAGCGCAAGTCGGCGGACAACAACGACGAGACCGGCAAAAAGGTCAATATCGCCGATGTTGCCGGTGAGCATGTGCAGATCGATTCGTATCTGAGTTACCCGCTTGGCGGCTCGGGTCCCTCGGTAGCTGCAGGCGAGATGTGCAAGGCCATGGGCGAAAAGCTCCCCAAGGTGCTCGAGGGTAGCAATGCCGATGATATGGGCCTGTTTGTGACGCCGGCGAGCCAGTACAACAAGCTGCGCCAGATGATGGGCGAGGAGCCGGTGAGCATTGGCCGCGACCAGTACGTGCTTACGTGTGATATGGGCGGCGAGTTGGGCGACCTGTACACTAAGTACATGGCTGGGGGCCATACCCTCACCTTGGGCGGACATACGCTCAAGCCCGCAACCGATAAGTCGGACGAGGACACGGCTGCCATCGCCAACTCGGCACTCGGCAGCAATCCCGGTACCGTGGTCGTAGCCGACGAGCTGCTGTCCCAGCTTAACCTGCAGCCGTATTCCAGTAATCTGCTCGTTAACTACAAGCAGGGGATGGATGTGACCAAGGCAGACGAGAGCATTAAATACACCATGCTCGACAATCTGCTCGTTGACGGCAAGGAGCCGGGGTCGTGGGGAGTCTTCGTGACACGCTCCGAGATCTATACGCAGGCGGCGCAGATGAACGGCATGATTAGCTATCTAGCCATCTATATTGGCTTTGTACTGGTCGTTGCATGTGCGGCAATTCTGTCGATCCAGCAGCTCTCCAATGTGGCCGACGGAAGCCGCAGCTATCGCGTGCTGGCGCAGATCGGCTGTGACGACCGCCAGATTCGCCATTCGGTGATGGCGCAGCAAGCGGTGTTCTTCCTGTTCCCGCTGGCAGTGGGTCTGGCGCACTCCTTTGTGGCGCTCAAGGTGATCATCGAGCTGGTGAGCACGTTTGGCAACATGAGCATCGGCGGCACGGTGGGCCTTACCTGTGCGATTTTCTTGGCAGCCTACGGCGGCTACTTCCTGGTAACGTACCTCATGAGTACCGGCATGGTGCGAGCCGCCATCGCCACCCGCTACAGCGAGTAGCGAGCGGGCAAAACCGCCGCATAACCACAGCGAACAAACGCCGCGAAGGAAGCCGGGCCCCCTTCGCGGCGGTTTTTTGCCCGCCTGATGCATCTCAAAACTAAGTGAGTAGACTTTTTTGGATCTGCCGAGCACATTGCGACAAACGCTCAACAAAACCGCAGGTCAGGGCTGTGGCGTTTTGGGGCGTGCTCGGATCCCGCCAAAAGCCTACTCACTTGGTTTTACTGCTAGAAAACCGCCGCGAGGGAAAGTAGCTCCCTCGCGGCGGTTTTGGCATTTGCCCAGATAAAACCTGCCAAAATAAACCTGTCCCTTTTTGGTAGGTTATCGTTTCCAAAAGTGGAGGATCAGGGTCGTACGGTTTTGCTGCTCGGTTTTGACCAGGATGTTGTGGATGTGGGTCTTGACGGTACCCACGGCAAGGAAGAGCTCGTCAGCGATCTCTTGGTTCGATTTGCCCAACACAACCAGACGCATGACTTCGGTTTCGCGGTTGGAGAGCTTGTAGGCGTTGCGATAGAAGGGCATCTGCTCTTCGATGTGTCGATCAAGATCGCTGACGTTCTTTTCCTCGGGCGCCTCCTGCATGCGAATCGAAAGCACGTGATAGGCATAGATGATCAGCAGAATCGCAAAGTAGCGCGCAAAGATGTTCTCGCTAAAGTTGCGCTCGGACAGGTACAGCTGCAGCCAAGAGGGTGCCAGGCTCATGGGAACAACAAGGATGTTGTAGAAATCCTCGGCAACGATGCACCCGACCAGAATGGCGCCGATAATGAGGTGCTTTCGTTGATTGTTGACGCGCGCCTTAAGCTCGACCTGCGTGCTTTTATGCGCCGTCCAAAAGATATACAGTCCCACAAATACAAGGAATACCTGACGCATCGTGTAGTAGAGCCATTGATGTATGGGGCCGTAGGGGACAGCGACAATGATCAGCAGCTCGCTCAGGAAGAACGTTGCGACGGGAATAACAAACTGCTTTTTTGAATGTTTGTCGAGCAAGTCCATGGCAATGAGCCAGATAAAAGCTTGTGAAGCGGTCGCCACAAGGGTCCGCAACACAGGCATGGTAATTGAGTAATAGTCGCTGGCTGGAAAACTCTGGTTTTGCAACGTGTATTCAAAAAAGAAGATCTCGGTCATCTCGATGGCATAGCAAATAAAAACGCCGCTGCCATAGATAAAGAAGCGTCGACGAGACGAGGCATAGGCGGCAAGCGAAAGCACTGCCGTCACAATACAGATCACGAGTATCGCTAGGGTATAGAAGAACATCAGGGTGTTCATCTGCCACCGTCCCATCTCATTTCATCTATGGCCGAGCCCTGTATACCTTGTGGGATATAGACGTCTCAACCCTTCGTTCCATTGCGGATTAGGCGCCGAGATACAGCATAGCCGTATACCGTTCGCGGTTCTAGATAGTAAACCCCCTGCAAGCTGGCTACCTGCGGGTTTATATTGGTTTAGAGGGGATGTAACTCCGTGAACGGTCTTTAATCCCGAATAAACTAGGTAAAAATTGCATACGGGTGAATGATGGTCTTGTCAACACGAGGCGTGATGTTCGAGCGCCTCATAGCAATAGTCGGCACGACCGGCGGAAAGGAATCGACATGGCGCTGCCTAAGGATTTCATCGACACCAACGACTTCACCAAAGAGCAGATCCTGGCTATCGAGGATCTTGGCCTGGCAATGAAGAAGGCCATCAAGGTTGACGGCTATTATCCGCACCTGCTCCGCAACCAGAGCCTTGGCATGATCTTCCAGCAGGTTTCCACCCGCACCCGTCTTTCCTTCGAGACCGCCATGTGCGACCTCGGCGGCCACGCTCAGTTCTATGGCCCTGGCACCATTCAGCTCGGTGGCCACGAGTCCCTGGGCGACACCGCTCGCGTCATGGGCGACCTGCTCGACATCATGATGGCTCGCGTTGACCGTCACAAGGACGTCGTCGGCCTCGCCAAGGGTTCCGCCGTGCCCGTCATCAATGGCATGTCCGAGTTCAACCATCCCACGCAGGAGATGGGCGACCTCATGACCATGCTCGAGAACCTCCCCGAGGGCAAGAAGATCGAGGACTGCACCCTGGCCTTCATCGGCGACGCCACCCAGGTCTGCGTCTCCCTCATGTTCATCGCCTCCAAGGTCGGCATGAAGTTTGTCCAGTTTGGACCCAAGGGCCACCAGATCCCCGACGGCGGCCTGCACGTTGGCACCGTTGAGGAGCGCGCCGAGTTCGGCAAGCAGATGATGGCCATCGCCGAGGAGAACTGCAAGGTCTCCGGCGGCTCCGTCGTCATCTCCGACGACATCGAGTGCATCAAGGGCGCCGACTTCATCTACACCGACGTGTGGTATGGCCTGTACGACGAGGAGGTCTCGGGCGAGAACTACATGGACGTGTTCTACCCCAAGTATCAGGTCACCATGGACATGATGAACTTCGCCGGCCCCAACTCCAAGTTCATGCACTGCCTGCCGGCCACTCGCAACGAGGAAGTCGTCGACGAGGTTATGGACGATCCCGAGCGCTCCCTGTGCTGGGTCGAGGCCGAGAACCGCAAGCACTCCATCCGTGCTCTCCTCGCTGCCCTGGGCAAGCGCACCCCGCTCAACGACGAGGGTGTCGAGTACTCCGCCAAGGCCGAGCTTCACGCCGCTCTCGAGGCTCTCGAGCAGCTCTAAGCCTTAAGCCTGCTAAACGCACGTTTGCGGGCGGCGGATGCTCGTCTCCTGTCGCCCGCTCACCGAGGCTCAGGCAATTGCCTTAGTACCTTGGGCCTCGGATCTGTCCAAGACTGAGCGAAGGAGCTCATCATGAGCGACGGAAAGAAAAAGCTTTCCTTTTTGACGGTCATTTCGACCATCATCTGCGTCGTCTTCGTTTGCGAGGCCGCCGCTCCTGCTGCTGCCATTGGCAACCAGCAGTTCTTCTGGTGGATCTTCCTGATCCTGACCTTCCTGCTTCCCTACGGCATGGTTGTTGCCGAGCTCGGTACCACCTATGACGGCGAGGGCGGCATTTACGACTGGGTACGCGATGGCCTGGGCGACAAATGGGGCGCCCGCATCTCGTACTACTACTGGGTCAACTACCCGCTGTGGATCGCCTCGCTGGCTACCATGTTCCCCGACATTTTGGGCATGGTCTTTGGCGTCGAGTTCAACTTGATCGCCAAGATGGGTATCGATCTTGCCTTTGTGTGGATCGTCTATCTCATGGGCCGCTCCAAGGCGGCCGACTCCGAGTGGGTCCTTAACGGTGGCGCCATCATCAAGGTCGCCGTCGCCGTTATCGTTGGCGCTTTGGGCATTTGGTATGCCATGGAGAACGGTTTTGCGAACGACATGTCCGCTGCCACCTTCCTGCCCGAGCTCACCAACACCAACGCTCTCGGTTACCTGTCGATCATCATCTTTAACTTCATGGGCTTCGAGGTCATCTGCACCATGACCGACGACATGGCCGATCCCGCTCGCGATATCCCCAAGGCCATCATCGTCGGCGGCCTGTCCATCGCCGTGATCTACCTGTTCGCTGGCTTTGGCATCGGCGCCGCCGTGCCGGCCGACTCCATCGATCCCGACTACGGCATGATCGTCGCAGTCCAGACCATGGTGGGCGACTCCATGATCTTTAAGGTCATCTGCATCGCCTTCCTGATCACCCTGTTCGCCAACATGGCCGCTTGGTCCTTCGGCGTTAACTCCGTTGCTCGCTACGCTGCCGAGCACGGCAACATGCCCAAGGTCTTCGCCTCGATGATCTCGGATGACGACATGCCCAACGGCGCCAACCTGGTCAACGCTGTCGTTGCCTCCCTGGTGCTGTGCCTGCAGCTCGTTCCCATCGACGCCATCTCCAACGGTGTCTTCTGGATGCTCTTTGGCACCTCTGTCGTCTTCCTGCTGTTGACCTACATCCCGATGTTCCCGGCGTTCCTCAACCTTCGTAAGAACGACCCCAACCGTGAGCGCATCTTCACGTTCCCGTTTAAGGGCGCCATGATGAAGGTCATGCTGGCCATCCCCTGCATCGAGCTGGTTCTTGCCATCGTTGCCACGCTGATCCCGTTCTCCGCTGCTGAAATTGGCGACAAGGTCCCGATGATCGTTATCTTCATCGTGCTCGTGCTCATCGGCGAGGTCGTCCGCGTCGTCAGCGCTAAGGGCCGCGAGACCGAGTACAAGGGTCTGACCCCTGAGCTCGCAGCCCAGCGTCTCGCTGAGGAGGCCGCCGAGGCCGAGGAGAACTAGAGCACCCGGTTCTGGGGCTCCAACCCTCCTCGTGTACCAACGCGCGCTTCGTCGGGCTTGTCGCTCCCGACTCCGGGCACTCTAGCCTCTTCGGAGGCGTGTCCAAGCGACAGGTTTGCTAACCATTCCCCCGGGGTGGGTGTGAGCGATAGCTCCGGTAACCACCGCCCACCCCAATCTCTCTTCCGTATCCTTCGTGCGTTTTGTCTCCGCGCACTTGGTTACGTCGTCGCTTGCCGGTGCGATTCCGTGAAAACCGGCACCGGGCGCCCCGACCTTTGCCGGGGAACGGGCGCCTACCATCTCTTGGTTTTAGGCTGCGGGTAACCCGCCCGCAGCAAGCGATCGTTCGATTTGGAGGAAATCTTATGCGTACGATCACCGAGTCCGAGTCCACCCCCAAGGCCGACGGCTTCTTCATGCCCGCCGAGTTCGCCCCGCAGGATCGCGTGTGGATGGGCTGGCCCCACCGCACCGACACCTGGGCCCACGGCGCCAAGCCGGCCCAGAAGCAGTATGCCGCCATCGCCCGCGCCATCTCCGAGTTCACCCCGGTCTATATGTGCGCCAACCAGGTCGACTACGCCAACTGCAAGGCCGTCTTCGAGAACGACGAGAACGTCACCGTCATCGAGATGACCACCGACGACGCCTGGTTCCGCGACACTGCCGCCACCTACGTCATCAACGGCAAGGGCGAGAAGCGCGCCAACCACTGGCACTTCAACGCCTACGGCGGCCTCGTCGACGGCCTGTACTTCCCGTGGGACAAGGACGAGCAGATCGCCCTCAAGATGGCTGAGCTCTCCGGCTGCCGCCGCTATCGTCCCGACGACATGATCCTCGAGGGCGGCTCCATCACCGTCGACGGCGAGGGCACCCTTGTCGTGACCGACCAGTGCCTGCTTTCCCCGGGCCGCACCTGCTCTGCGGTTCTGGAGGAGGAAGAGGATCCCGAGTCCATCTGGCCCAAGTACCGCAAGAAGTTTGAGCCCTGGAGCGAGGAGCTTCGCGCCTACATGGACGAGCACCTCAAGGATTACCTGGGTGTTGAGAAGGTCATCTGGGTCAAGGAGGGCATCGACCCCGAGGAGACCAACGGCCACATCGACGACGTCGCCACGTTCATCGCGCCGGGCGTCATGGCCTGCATTTGGACCGACGATCCCGAGTATCCGTTCTACGAGCAGTGCCACGCTGCCTACGAGACCCTCTCCAACGCCGTCGACGCCAAGGGCCGCAAGATGAAGGTCTACAAGCTCTGCATGCCCGTGAACCCGCTGTTCATGGACCAGGCTTCCTGCGACACCATCGACGCCGACGAGAACGCCGAGCCGCGCGTCCCCGACGAGCCGCTGATCGCGTCCTACATGAACTACCTCGTGACCAACCACGGCGTTATCGTCCCGCAGTACGGCGACGAGAACGACCAGCTGGCCGTCGACACGCTCCAGAAGATCTACGACGAGGTCTGGGGCGAGGGTGTCTACAAGTGCGTCGGCGTTCAGTCCGAGCAGGTCGTCTTCGGTGGCGGCAATATCCACTGCATTACGCAGCAGGAGCCCTCGGCGTAACTCAGGCACGCCACCTTGGCGTTCACTCGTCGCTTACGTAGCGTCAGTACGCTACGCTCCTCGTTCGCGCCAATCTGGCGCACCTGAGCACGCCGAGTAAACGTCTGACTTTCCGAGGCACCCCATCTCGCCGCTCAAACCGTCGCTCGCGTACCAAAGTACGCTTCGCTCCTCTTTCGCGGCGACCTGGGGCACCTCGAAAACCCAGCCGATCAATCGGACAATCGGCGAATCGAACCATCTTGGGGCATTGATGGTCGGCTTGCCCGATGTCTTGGTCGGTTGGGTTTTCTTTGGGCACTCCGTTGCCTCCACATCGGAGTGCCCTTTTTCTTTGATTGAATACGCGTCTGATCTGGGATTTATTGCGGGTTAGGCCAATTGTTCGCTTGAATTTCCCAGGTCAGACGCGTATTCAATTGCTGATAGTTTCCGGTTGCGAGCGCGACCGTTTTGATCGGAGTATCTATGTACCAGCGTATCGTTGTCTACACGCGCCTGTTCCGCGAGCGTTGGTCCAACAATTGCATCCTCTCTTCTCTTTGGGATGGCACCTGCACCGGTGACGCGGCCTGCAACCCTACCTTGGGCTGCGCCTTCGGTACAGATGCCATCCTTTTTGCTGTAGGGGGAGCGTGCCGTGGCAGGTAAAAAGTTCTCCCTGTTCGAGGTCATCCTCTCGGTTATCTGCGTCGTGTTTACCATTGAGGCGGCTGCTCCGGCATCTGCCATGGGTAACGTGCAGTTCTTCTGGTGGATCTTCCTCATCATTACGTTTTTGCTTCCCTATGGCCTGGTGGTGGCCGAGCTCGGTACGGCGTTCGATTCCGAGGGCGGCCTGTACGATTGGGTTCGCCTGGGCTTGGGCGACCGTTGGGGCGCCCGTTGCTCCTGGTGCTACTGGGTCAACTTTCCACTGTGGGTGGCAAGTATTGCCTGTATGTTCCCCAGTGTCATCAATGCGGTATGGGGCATCGAGTTTTCGCTCGGGGTTCGAATTGCCATCGAACTTGCCTTTGTGTGGGGCGTCACGGTCATGGCGATGCACCCGGTGTCCGAGGCCGATTGGGTCATGGACGGCGGCGCCGTCATCAAGGTGCTCATTACCGCCGTAGTGGGAATCGTCGGCATCTGGTTTGCCTGCAATAACGGCTTTGCAAACGATATGTCGTTTAAGACCTCCATTCCAGATTTGGGCGACACCAATTCGTTGACGTACCTATCGATCATCCTGTTCAACTTTATGGGCTTCGAAGTGGTCGCGACCTTTGCCAGCACGATGAAAAACCCATCGCGCGATATCCCCAAGGCGGTTATCGCTGGTGGCGTTGCCATTGCGGCAATCTACATTATCTGCGGCATCGGCATTGGAGCCGCGGTTCCCACCGAGCAGCTTTCGCTCGATTCGGGCATTGTGGACGCGGTCGCCGCCATGTTGGGGCGCAGCCATCCGCTGACGATGGTCGTGGGCGTGGCCTTTTTGGTGACGCTGTTCGCCAACATGATCTGCTGGAGCTTTGGCGTTAACAACGTGGCGAGCTATGCCGCGCGTCATGGCAATATGCCGCGTCCCTTTGCGCTGGTGTCCAAGAAGACCGGCATGCCCAATGGCTCGGCAATCATTAACGGATGTTTTGCCAGCTTGGTGCTGCTACTTCAGATTCCGCTGGGCGAAGGTTCCGACGTCTTTTGGGTCTTCTTCTCGATGAACGTTGTCTTTCTGCTCATGAGCTATATCCCGATGTTCCCGGCGTTTTGGCGCCTGCGTAAATACGACGACCGCCCACGTGTGTTCCGCGCGCCCTTCGAGGGCAAGGTGCTTGCGGTAGCGCTTGCGATTCCCGTGGTGGAGCTCGTGCTTTCGATTGTTGCTACGATTGTGCCGCTCAACAGCTCACCTGCCGAGATGGCAAAGTTGCCGATTCTCGCGGGCGTAGTGATTGGCCTGTTATTGGGCGAGGTTTCGCGCCTCATATCGCGCCGCGGCCGAAGCGTCGACAATCCCGGCGTTGGTGCACGGGGGTCAGGTTACTTTGCACCAAAACAGTAAGCGCCGCGAGTTGCGCAGCGCTTGGTGCATCTTGGATTACTGTTCGCGGTGCTCGGGATCGGAAACGAGCTTAGGCGCAAAGAAGGGGACGTGGCCCAGATAGGGGCAGCTGTCCGAACGCTCTTCGACGACACAGGGGACGTCATTGTAGGTAAGTGAGTCGCACAGGTGGACGATGGCCTTGGCGGCAGGGGCAACGAGTATTTTGAGCGGTGCGATAGGCGCCATGGCATCTCCTTTCATCGGTGAGACACAGCTTGTTTATCTAAACGATACAGTACGTTTAATCGGTGAGTCTAATCTTGCGGCAAAGAATCTGTCAACATCCTCACGGCATCTAGACAGGGGAGGCGGGCATGAGTTTCGCGTTCTATATCTACACCACGATTATCATGGGTGTGGCTCTGGTGACCAGTGCCGTGGCATTGGTGGTTTGGCTCATGACGCGCCGTCGCGACAGCCTGGTGGCCGCGGCGGGCTTTTTGCTCTACATGCTCGATATGTCGGTCATTTTTTTTGACGAGTACAATCGGCTCAAATACGACTACGCTGTTACCTTTAGCGAGCCGTTGCAGCACCCCTTGCTGCGCTGCGTGCTCGGTATTGCCATCTATGCCTGCGTGGTACTGTGGATGTTTGCGCGCTTGCGCAAAAGGCCGACGTCGCGCATGCTCGGACTTGCTATCGTGCCGTTTTCAATCTTGCAATTGGTGCTGGTGCCTCGCAGCGGTGCTGCCGGAGAGATGCAGCAGTATCTCTTTTGGCTCACGCGTGACCTGGGCAATGTAGGATGTCTTGCCTATGCCGCCTGGCATTACCGGCACAGGGCCACGCGTGTTGAGAAACTCGACCTCGACCGCTCAAAGCTCTTTTGGAAGGTGGCACTCGTTCTTGCGTTTTGCGTAATCGCCGAGGACACCTACATGATTTTGCTCTGTCGCCCCGACTCTCAAAACCCCGTCATCAGCCTCTTTTTGTGGTATCTGTCCGAGCGCAATATCTCCGAAAACGTGCTGCTCATGGCATGCGCGGTCCAACTCTTTTGCCAGTTTAGCCATATCCTGCGCGTGTATGCCCGTCATCCGCGTGCCGATGAGGACGTGGCGGCCGAGAGCGCACGCTCTGGGGACGATCTAGCATCACGCGTTGTGATCTATGCCGATGCCCATAAGCTGTCGCGGCGCGAGCAGGAGGTGCTCACGCTGGTGCTGAAGGGCAACGACGCCCAAAACATCGCCAGCGAGTTGGTCATCAGCCCTGGCACTGTCAAGGCGCACTTGCATCGCATCTACGTTAAAAGCGGTGTCTCCAACCGAGATGACCTCATAGATGCCTTTTGGCGTTCCTAGTCCTATTCTTCCTTGCATGCGGGTCTTGCCGTGTGGGCGGGCACGCCGTTGGGCGTAATGACGCGGTAATAATCTCAGACAATAAACCTGCAGGTAAAGCGTGTAAACCTGCTTAAACTGACCGTTTGCGATCCCTGGCCTTGGCACGGATTTGCCCCTGTGTATCAATGGGTGTAGCGCGAAGCCGCGGACGTGGGACAGACGTCCGAGCACGGCTTGTAGGCACGCGCCGATGCGGGAGCGCTACGCTCCCAACCGAGTGCCCACGCGGGCGGTGCGTCCGCGTTGCAACCAAAGATGCCTGAGGAGGCTCACATGGACAAGGCTGATGTAGTTATCAAGAGCAACGCCGTCTTTACCGGCGATGGGCTCGAGCCGTTTAAGGGCGGCGTTGCCGTGCGCGGTGATAAGATTGTTGCCTGCGGTGACGATGCTCACCTGGCACCGTTTATCGGTCCCGATACCGAGGTGCGCGACTTTGGCGACCAGCTCGTCATGCCCGGCCTGATCGACTCGCACACGCATTTTGCCCAGGGCGCGTTTATGACCGACCCCGATTTTGCCGTCAACCTCATCGACTGCACCAGTTTTGAGATGGCGATGGAACGTGTCGTGGCGTTTGCGGCCGACCATCCCGATAACGAGTGGATTCTGGGCTGCCAGATTATCCAGTTCCAGTGGGATGTCCCCGAGATGCCCACAGCCGCGATGATCGATGAGTACATCTCGGACCGCCCGGTCTTTCTGCAGCAGGTTGACCTGCATACCTTTAGTGCCAATACCTGCGCCATCAACAAGGTGGGAGTAACTTCGCAGACGCCCGATCCCGCAGGCGGCAAGATCCTTAAGGATGCCGAGGGCAATCTGACGGGCGTGTTTTCCAACAACGCCGGCGTCTTCTTTATGGACGAGGTCTACGACCCAGCGCCCGAGGTTGTTGACGCGTCGTTTGCAAAAACCGCCCGGCGCGCCAATGCCCTGGGAATCACTACGGTCGGCATGGTCAATCCTACGTTTGTGAGCATGGAAAACCCGTATGCGGTGTTGGCAGGTCTTAATGCCAAGGGCGACTTGCCACTGCGCGTGTTCCTGTACACCGATCTGTTCGAAAACGAGTCCTTAACGCTCGAGCAGATCAAGGAGAAATACGCCTTCTCGGGTACGCAGGTCGAGTGGCACGGCTTTAAGCAGTTTCTTGATGGCGTGTGCTCCGACCACACCGCTTGGATGCTTGAACCCTATTCCAACGCGCCCGATACCTGCGGTGAGCCCGCGGAGGATCCAGAGCGCATCCGTGCCGCCATTGTCAGGGCGCAGGAATGGGGCGTTGACACGCGCGTCCATACGATCGGCGATCGCTCGGTGCGTTTTGTGCTTGATTGCTTTGAGGAGGGCGAGCGCTTGCATGGTAAGCGGGGTTGCCGCCACTCCATGGAGCACAACGAGACGGTTCAGCCCGAGGATCTGCCGCGCTATGCCGAGCTGGGTATATGCCCTGGTATGCAGCCGTGGCACATGCTGCTCGATATGGCTGACCTTGCCAAGGACGATGCCGTGGGCCCCGAGCGTGCTGCGCTTTCGTGGCCCCTGCATAGCCTGCTTGCCAGCGGTGCCGTGGTGCACCTGGGCAGTGACTTCCCCGTTGTGGGCTTGGAGCCCATGGAGGAGGTGTACGGCGCGGTCTTCCGCATGCTCGAGGACGGCTCCAACCCAGAAGGGTGGTTCCCGCAGGAGCGCATCACCATGGCCGAGGCCCTGCGCGCCTACACCTACGGCAGCGCCTACGCCATGCATGCCGAGGATCGCATCGGTACGCTCGCATGCGGCAAACAGGCTGATATCTGTGTGCTCGACCGTAACCTCTTTGACTGCGAACCGGCTGAGGTCCTCGAGGCCACGGCGTCTCTCACGATGATTGCCGGCAAGGTGGTCTACGAGGCCTAGCGGGGCTGCTGCATCGCTGGGCGGTGCCGCAGCCTGTGCGTGCCGCCCATCCATTCATGCATCCATTCATCAATCTCTCATGGAAAGGGGAGAACAATGGCAGAAGAAACGACCGCCGCTGTTGAGGAGGAGCGTGAGCTTGCCTCGCAGCCGATTCCCGGCCTGGTGCGCAAGTACACCATCATCACCGGCCAGGGTATGCTCGCCCAGATTATCATGGTGGTCCTTGAGGGCCTCGTGATGGGTTGGGGCCTGGGTGCACACGGCCTGGCCTGTGTTTCGATCATCATGTCGGTCGAGTACATTAACCTGGCCTTTGGCAACCTGTTTGGCACCGGCGTGCCCGCCGTGGTGGGCAACCTTTTGGGTGCCGGCGACATTAAGGGCGCCAGCAAGGCGTTTAGCCAGGGTTTTTGGCTTACCACGATTGTGAGTGTGCTGCTTGCTGTGGTGATGGCTGTGTTTACCGAGCCCATCTGCGCATTCTTCGGCGCCACGCCCGACATCATGGCCGATACCGTTGCCGGCGTGCGCACCTTCTCCGTGCTGCTGCCGCTCACGGTCATTGGTCAGATGGTCACCGCCGTCATGCGTGTGGACGAGAAGGTTCAGATCCAGGCCAACCTCATGACCGTGTCTGCCATCGTCGCTATCTGCTGGCTTGCGCTTTCCACGTTTGTGCTCAAGCTTGGCGTTATGGGAGCTGGCGTGTACTACGGTCTTTCCATCGGTATCTGGGCCATCGGTATCTTCTGGTTCATCGGCGGTAAGAAGTCGCAGCTCCAGATCAGCGCCGCCGACCTCAAACTCGACATGGCCATCTGCGGCCAGATCATCAAGATTGGTTTCCCGTTCTTTTTGGTGCAAGCTGCCACGTTCATCTTCAACACCGTTGCCAACTCGTTGCTTGGCCAGCTCGGCGGCGACATGGGTTCGCTCTACATCGCGGCCTTTGGTGTGATCAACGGCTACATCCTCTACATTACCATGATGGTCGCCCAGTGCTTCTCGTACGGCCTGCAGCCCATTGCCGCCTTCAACGCCGGCGCCAAGGCGTGGGCGCGCCTCAAGGAAACGCTCTCCTGCACGCTTAAGTACCAGGTCGTGACGCTTGCTGCGGTGTCTGCTGTGCTATGGGTGGCCGCAACGCCGGTCTGCGCCTTTTTTGCTGGTAGCGACCCGGCGCTCGTCGAGGTTGCCGCCAACGCCACGCGCATCGTTATCCTGGCCGTGGCCCTGGGCTATCTTGCCATGACCATGTCGATGTACTTCCAGGCGGTTGAGAAGGTGGGTATCGCCACGTTCACCGGTCTGCTCCGCTACGTGATCTGCTCCGTGCCGCTTATGTACCTGCTTGGCAACATGATGGGCGTTCAGGGTGTCTGGTTTGCCTTGGTGGCGGCTGACGCCATCACTGGTCTTATCTCCATCGCCCTCGCCGTCCGCGAATCCAAGCGACTTGCCACGCTCTAGACTCGGACACGGCCGGCCCGCGATAGTCGAATAAGTCAACTCGCCTGCAAGCCACCACAATGGGGACAGTTCCCATTGTGGTGGCTATTGTTATTTAGGGTCTGAGATTTCGGCTCTATAAATAACGTTTTTGAACTGGGCTACTAAAAGATTGTGGAAAACACTACTACAAGATTATGGAAAACGCTACTGCAAGATTATGGCAAATGATACTATACGATTATGGTAACAGCGTTATAAGGGGCGTTGATATGGCCGAGTACATTAACAGGGATTTGCATGAGTTGCTCATTCGCATGGCGGGTTGGTTTCCTGTTGTGTCGTTGACGGGGCCTAGGCAGAGCGGTAAGTCTACGCTGGTTCGGCATGCCTTTCCCGACTATTCCTATGTTACGCTTGAGGACCCCCAAACGAGGCGCGCGGCCTTGGAGGATCCGGTGAGTTTTATCCGCAACCGAAAGGGCGGACTCATCATCGACGAGGCGCAATACGCCCCGGATTTGTTCTCGATGATTCAGGTTGTTTCGGATGAGCGGGGAGACGCCGGTCAATACATCCTTACGGGATCGCAAAACTTTTTGATGATGAAAAGCATCGGCCAGTCTCTTGCCGGGCGAGTCGGGATCTTAAAATTGCTGCCATTTTCGTTTCGAGAAGCGGAGAGGGGCCAGCAGGGGCAGTTGGAAGTGGATTTGTTTGCGCTCGAAGGGGGATACCCTCGCCTGCGTTCCGCCGGAATGCCGTCCTCGGTTTATTTCCCCAGCTATATTGATACCTATGTTGAGCGCGATGTTGTGGGCTTGCTTGACGTGCGCAATAAAGCGGAGTTTCATAAGTTTCTGTCCATAATTGCCCAGAGCGCCGGTGCTCTCATTAATATATCTTCGCTTTCTCGAGATACGGGTGTGAACGTATCGACCATTAAAAGCTGGTTGTCTATTCTGGAGCAGAGCTACCTGACGTTTTCACTGCAGCCCTATTATGCAAATGCCAGGAAACGTTTGACTAAAACGCCCAAGCTTTATTTTTACGACACGGGGCTGCTCTGCTACTTGCTCAAAATTGGATCACTGGAGCAACTTTTGGAGAGCTCTTATCTGGGGGCAGTTTTCGAAAACCTCATCGTTTCCGAAACGGCGAAGAGCCATCTCAACGTGGGCGAGAATCCCGAGTTGTATTTCTATAGGGACGACGGCAAGCGAGAAATCGATTTGCTCGACTGCACAAACTCAGGGAGTCCCAAGGCTATCGAAATAAAATCATCCAGAACGTATCACGATAAGTACGCCCGCCATTTACAGGCTGTATGCGATGAGATCGACATTGCAAAAGATGCGCGCTATGTTGTGGCCCGCGTGGATTCAACGTATGAGTCGAAAGACTGTAGCGTGGTCTCGGCGCGTGATTGGCTTTTGCGATAACAAGTTCGGCGTATTAACAACTGCCGCGAAGAGGATCGGACCCCTTTCGCGGCGGTTTTTTGCCGATCCGGTGCGCCTCAGATGCAAGTGAGTAGGCTTTTTTGGATCTGTCGAGCACACCGCGACAAACGCTAAATAAAACCGCAGGTCAGAGCTGTGGCGTTTTGGAGTGTGCTCGGCCTCCTGCAAAAGGTCTACTCACTTGGTTTTTCGGCGAGAAGGCCGCCGCAAGGGCAAGCAGCTCTCCTCACGGCGGTTGGCGTTTGCCCAGATAAAACCTGCCAAAATAAACCTGTCTACTCTTTGAGCCAGAGCCGACACTAATTCAAATGGCGAAATCAAAGGGCGTTCTCTGCATGGAGGGCGCCCTTTTTTATCGCGGGATGTTTTGCGTGGCAGTCATGAGGCCCAGGCGGTTGCTGACGCCGAGCTTGCGATAGATGGCGTTGACATGCTTCTTGACGGTTGACTCGCTTATGAATAGCTCGTTTGCCATCTGTTTGTTCGTTTTGCCGTCGAGCATGAGCCGCATGACTTCGGCTTCGCGCGGTTGGATATTGTGTTCTGTAATGAAAGCATTTAGCTGGTTTGTGTCTTCTATCTGGGTGAGTTTAATGCCCCGAGGATAGAGGTTGGCGAGCGCGAGGCTCGCGTGCCGAGCGACTTCGAGCAGGATTGCGAGCTCGGTGTCGGTGAAGTCTCCGGCCGTGCGTTCACGAAACAGGGTGATGCTTCCTAGCGGGCTGTCGTTGTGCGCGAGCGTGGCCGTACAGCCAAAGTAGACGCCCTGCGGTTCCATCCATTTGCGATAGATGGGCGTGGCATCGCGTCGCTCGACGTCGACGAGGTCGAGGTCGCGGTAGACGCCGACCTTATGTAAGTCAAAGCTCCATGTTGTATAGTCCATCGCGGCGTAGCAGTTGTAGTAGTCGCTCAGTGCGCGGTCGTCCATTCCGCTGCTTGCGGGGTGGACGTAGCGTGGGGCATCACTGCCCGCCGCCTCGATCAGGTCGAACATGGCGATCCGATGGGGCACGAGCCCTGTCGTTCCCTCGAGGGTCTCCTTTTGCAGCTTATCGACACCGTGTGATGCGTGGATTGCAAGCGCGAGCTCGTTGAGAGCAGTCCAGGTCGTACTGTCCAACTCAATAGTCTGCTGTTTATTGCATGGGGGCATAGGGCATCCTTTCCATTGTGGAACCCAGTATGTCATGTTCTCGGCCTGAATAGAACTTTAGGTCAGCGAATGGTATACCGTCGGTCGCTGAAAGGGGCTCGAGGGACCATTGAGAACATCTCGGTGCGGCCGCATCATGGTCTCGTCAAGCAAAAGCACCGAGATTTAGGAGCTTGAAATGAAGACCATTTACGAGAGCGAGTCTACGCCAAAGAAGGACGGATTCTACATGCCCGGCGAGTACGAAGAGCAGGAGCGCACCTGGATTTTGTGGCCGCATCGCTCGGATGTGTGGCGCTGTGGTGCCAAGCCGGCGCAAAAGGTCTTTACCGAGATTATTAAGACCGTTGCACGCTTCCAGCCCATCACCGTTGGTGTCAATGCCGAGGATTTCCCTGCGGTGTGCGAGATTTTCGATGGCGTTGAGAACGTGCGCGTGATTCATATGGAGTACAACGACTCCTGGATCCGCGACCCCGGCCCGGCGTTTCTTGTCAACGACAAGGGCGACGTGGCACTCTCGCACTTCCACTTTAACGCGTATGGCGGCTTTATCGACGGTCTGTATTTCCCGTGGGACAAGGATGCGAGTATCGGCTTGCAGGTGGCACAGCTCGAGCAGGTTAACCGCTATCGTCCCGAGGATTATATCCTCGAGGGTGGCTCGTTTAACTGCGACGGCCAGGGCACCGTGGTGACCACCGAGATGTGCCTGCTCAATGAGGACCGCAACCCCCAGTACACCAAGGAGCAGATCGAGGAGAAGCTTGCCGAGTACCTGGGCATCGAGAAGGTCATTTGGATCAAGGATGGCATCGACCCGTTTGAGACCAACGGGCACGTGGACGACGTCGCATGCTTTAGTGCGCCCGGCGAGGTCTGCTGCATGTGGACCGATGATCCCAACCATAAGTTCTACAAGGAGTGCCAAGAGGCGTATAAGACGCTTTCCGAGACGACGGATGCCCGTGGCCGCAAGCTCAAGATCCACAAGGTGATTATGCCTGCGACCTCGGTATATATGACCGAGGAGGAGGCATCGACCATCGATCCGGTCGAGGGTGTGCTGCCGCGTACTCCCGAGGACGCCTTTGAGCCCAGCTACCTCAACTTCTTGCCCATCAACGGGGCGGTGCTGGTGCCACAGTTTGGCGACCCCAACGATGCCCAGGCACTCAAGAATATCCAAGCCGCCTATCCGGATCGCGAGGTCATCGGCATCATGACGCGCGAGGTCATCTATGGTGGCGGCAACATCCACTGCATCACCCAGCAGCAGCCCAAGGCGCGCTGTAAATAGCAGTTCCATGGTGAACAGTGCTTGATTGTCCGCACGCGAAAGTCCGCCGACTTCAATGGTCGGCGGACTTTTTGTGTGGTGGTTTCAGCTGAACGGCGGGCCGTGCGGCTTGGGTGTGCGGGCACACAATCTGGGGAAACCAAACAGATTGGGGCCTTATATGATCGACTCGAAGGGAAACGTGCGACCCGAGGGCATGTTTAACAGGGCGTACCTGGCCCCCGAAGCCCAGCGCGCATACGATACGCTGCTCGAGTGCGTGCTCAACGGGCAGAAGGGTTGCGAGGCTTCGGCGCATGCGGGCATGGATACCATCAAGGCGCTCGTATAGCTTTACGCTTTCGGATGTGACACATAGGACTGCGTGCGCCGCTCCCGGCTATATTGCCCCCGAGGTGCTTCAACTCATGGAGATAGCCGGCATCAGCGATTTCGAGAGCTTGGCAGCGTCCACGAATGCCCCCGTGTTTACGCCACAGACGGATGACTTTGGACTCGCGGTCCATATCTTTAAGATGCTTAACCGCGGAATACACCCATACGCTTCTGGTGAGCTGGACTTGGACATATTTGACCTGGACGACGATGACATTCCGCCTGCACCATTGATAAACAGCTGCGTGTGTAATGGGCACAGCCCGTTTGTGGGGACGTTGGTCGGATACGTTGTCCCAAAGTACGCTCTTGAGCTCGATGATTTTAGCGGCCTTATGGGCGAGGCACTCCGTCGATCGCTGTATGGCAGGGCGGAGGAGCGTCTTGACGCACGCACATGGGCGCGCCTGCTCGACCGCTATCTATCCGAGACAGTTGTGTGCAAGCGTGGCCATCTCCACCACTCGTTACAGCACGAATGCCCTTGCTGCCGAGGAGAGCGCGCCTTGTTGACTCGTCTTGGTTGATGGTTTGGGCCGTCTTGTAGAAAGCCCGTGAGGCGACATGCAAGTTAATCCTGCGTGTCGCCTCCGTACATATAGACGATAAATCCGTCGCCGGTGTCCTGGCTGTGATCCTCCAAGATGCGCTTCATGTTGAGGTGCTCGTAGAACTGCCAGTCGGAGTTGCAGTCGCTCATCAGGAAGAATTTGGTGCACCCGGCTTTGGCGAGTTCGGCGCGCGCAAGGTCGATGAGCTTGCGGCCGAGTCCCTTGCCCTGCCATTCAGGCATAATGATAATCAAGTTGAGTTGACCCTGGGCATATTCGTTGCCTGTGGCGGCAAAGCGATCCGCTGTGGCCTTTTCGCGGCTGTCTCCAAAGAGCGAGCCCTCGAGCTTGGCATCGGCGGTCTTTGCCATCTCGGTTGCCTGGGCAAACATCTCGTTATAGCAGGGCTCCCACGTGGGATTGGTGCGCGGCTTGCCGTCCTCGAAGATGCCGATGCAGCAGGCGGCGATAATGCGGCCCTCGGTCTCGGCGACGAGTGCGATGGGGGAGCGCTGCAGCTGCATGGCGATGTTAAAGCGCGCGCAGAAATCGGCAGCTTCGATGTCGCCGCGGTTGCGCAGCGTGTTGCACCACAGCTGGTTGTAGATGGCGGCGATGCCGGCCAGGTCATCGAGCGTGGCGGCGCGCAGGGTTACGTTGTCAAGGCTCATGGAGGCTCCTTCCAGGTTGGGTCAGGCCACCTATGAGTGTGACATGGCGACATCGTTGCCGCATCAACCATTCGGCAGACGAGCCTCGAATCCTCGGGGACGGAGGGTCCTAAGAAGGAATGAGGGCGGAATTTCGGACACTTGCTCGATGAGAGTGGATAATCTCCCACTTTTAGCGCTGGTATAGGCCAAAAACGGGAGATTATCCACTCTCATTCTGGGTAGTCGTTGGGGACGTTCTTAAACGACCGGTCATTAAAGAACGTCCCCAATGACTACCCCAAGGAACATCCCAGACTGCCGGCAGAAAAGGAACGTCCCTAACTGCCGCATCCGGAGCAAGACAACGCCGCAGGTAGAGGACGGACAGCGAGCGGGCCGCATTTGAGACAAGGTGACGTGAAACGAAAGGGCGCTGACCTTCTGGTCGCGCCCTTGAAGTTGAACGTCAGATTGTCCAAATGCGGCCCGCGTAACTAAACCCGCTCCGCGATCTCGTGGATGAGGTAGTCGGTCTTTTCCCAGCCCAGGCACGGGTCGGTGATCGACTTACCAAAGACGCCGCCATCGACCGGCTGGTTGCCGTCCTCAAGGTAAGACTCGATCATAAAGCCCTTGACCAGCTTGGAGATGGACTCGTTGCGGCGGCAGCTGTCGAGCACCTCCTTGCAAATGCGGTACTGCTCCAGCGGGCGCTTGCCCGAGTTGTCGTGGTTGCAGTCGATGACCGCCGCCGGGTTGGCGTAACCGGCATGCTCGGTGTAGCGCTCGGCCAGGCGCTCCAGGTGCTCGTAGTGGTAATTGGGGTAGGTGCGACCGTCGAGACCGATGTAGCCACGCATAACGGCGTGCGCGAGCGGGTTGCCGTCGCACTCGACCTCCCAGTTGCGGAAGATAAAGCTCTGATGTGCCTGGGCGGCGTAGATGGAGTTGAGCATAACGGTGGTGGAACCGGCGGTGGGGTTTTTCATGCCCACAGGCACCGAAATGCCGCTCGACACCAGACGATGCTCCTGGTTCTCGACCGAGCGCGCGCCCACGGCGACGTAGCTCAGCAGGTCGACGAGGTACTGGTAGTTGGACGGGTAGAGCATCTCGTCGGCGGTAAAGAAGCCAGTCTCCTCGATGACGCGCAGGTGCATGTGGCGGATGGCCTTAACGCCTTCAAGCAGGTCATCGGGCGCCTCGGGGTCGGGGTTGTGCAGCAGCCCCTTGTAGCCGGTGCCCTTGGTGCGCGGCTTGTTGGTGTAGACACGCGGAATGATGATGAGCTTGTCCTTGACCTCTTCGGCGACCTTGGCCAGTCGGTTCATGTACTCAAGCACCGAGTCCTCGCGGTCGGCAGAGCACGGGCCGATGATGAGCACCTTGCGTGCGTCCTCGCCGGTAAAGACCTTGGCGACCTCGGCGTCGAATGCCTGCTTTTTGGCGGTAAGCTCGGCGGAAAGCGGCATTTCCTCGCGGATCTCCATGGGGATCGGCAGCCTGCGCTTGAATTCCATGGCCATATGGGGCCTCCTTTATCAATTAACGGCAACAATTGGCGAATTCTCGAATGCTCGGCATTATCCGCTGTCGCACGCTAAAGTGCAAGTGAAACCTGCCGAAAAGGGACAGGTTTATTTTGGTCGGTTTTATCTGGGGAAATGTCGGCGCTCGCCGGAAGGGGAGGGCCAACGTACGGCACGCTGGAGCAAGTTGGATCTTCTGCGGCATACCCTGTGGACAAAAAATGGCAAATATGAGTACTGTTGCTAGCGTAGTATCATATCGATCTTACAAGATAATAGACACAACAGTAAATATGTTCATTAACGTTGGCACACAGAAGCATGCTACCGGGCATTTTGATCAATTTGAAGGCATATCTAGGCCGCAATGAGGTCGTTTGGGGCAGTTTTGGCTGTTACTAAAAAGGTGACAGTACTCATATTTGCCATTTTTTGTCCACGGGGCCTTGAGGGAGGGCGTCAATCAGGTCCCAGGGGAGGCGGTTCGAGGGCCGCAGAACAAAAAACGGGGGCGCAGGCTGTCCTGCGCCCCCGTTCTCGGGCGTTATTCGTTCCCTGCGGCAGAATTTACGCCGCTTCGTCGAACTGCGAATTGTACAGGTCGGCGTAGAAGCCGCCTTGGGCGAGCAGCTCGTCGTGCGTGCCCTTCTCGACGATGTCGCCGTCGCGAATCACCAAGATCACGTCGGCGTTGCGGATCGTGGACAGGCGATGCGCGATGACAAAGCTCGTGCGGCCCTGCATCAGCGCATCCATGGCGCGTTGAATAAGCTCCTCGGTACGGGTATCGACGTTGGAAGTCGCCTCGTCCAAAATCAGCGCCGGACGGTCGGCCAAAATGGCGCGGGCGATGGTCACGAGTTGGCGCTGGCCCTGTGAGAGGTTGGTGCCCTCCTCATTGATCATAAAGTCGTAGCCGCCGGCGAGCGTATGGATAAAGTGGTCGCAGCGTGCGGCGCGTGCGGCGGCCTCGACCTCGGCGTCGGTCGCATCGGGGCGTCCGTAGCGGATGTTCTCGCGGATGGTGCCGTTAAACAGCCAGGTGTCCTGCAGCACCATGGCAAACTCGCCGCGCAGCGCCGCGCGGTCCCAGTCGCGCACGTCGACGCCTTCGACGCGCAGCGAACCGCCGTCCACGTCGTAAAAGCGCTGCAGCAGCTTAATGAGCGTGGTCTTGCCGGCGCCGGTGGGGCCGACGATGGCAATGGTTTGGCCGGGCTGCGCCTCGCAGCTAAAGTCGTGGATGATGGTCTTGTCGGGCGTGTAGCCAAACTTGACGTGGTCGAACTCAACGTGGCCGGGGCGCTTCTCGGGAATCTGGGCGTCGGCCTTCTGCTCCTCCTCGGGCGCGGCGAGGAACTCAAAGACGCGCTCGGTGGCAGCGGCCATCGACTGCATCGTGTTGCTCACGTTGCCCAGCTGCTGCACCGGCTGCGTAAAGTTGCGAACGTACTGGATAAAGCTCTGAATGTCGCCGGGCGTGGCATTGCCGGTCAGCGCGAGCTGCGCGCCTACCACGACGACGCCCACGTAGCCCATGTTGCCCACCAGGCTCATAAGCGGCATCATCAGGCCCGACAGGAACTGCGAGCGCCAGCCACTAATAAAGAGGCGGTCGTTCTCCCTGTCGAACTCCTCGATCGAGGCCTCGGCGCGGTCGAACACCTGAATAACGTTCTGGCCGGCAAAGTCCTCCTCGATAATGCCGTTGACGGTGCCCAGGACCTGTTGCTGCTCGCGGAAGTACGGCTGCGAGAAGTGAATCATCACGGCCATGATCACGGCGGCGACGGGCAGCGTGACCACGACGACGCCGGTGAGCGGCAGGCTGATCGAAAGCATCATGACGAGCACGCCGATAATCTGCGTCACCGACGTGATGAGCTGCGTCACGCTCTGGTTGAGTGACTGACCCAGCGTATCGACGTCGTTGGTGATGCGGCTGAGCACGTCGCCCTTGCTGTGGCCGTTGAAGTAGCTCATCGGCACAACGGCAATCTTGGCGGCGATCTCCTTGCGCATGCGGTAGCAAATCTTTTGCGTGACGCCGGTCATAAGCCAGCCTTGGATGAGGCTGCAGACAGAGCTTGCCAGATACAGACAGAGCAAAAAGCCGAGCGTCTTGGCGATCCAGGCAAAGTCGACATCGCCGGTACCGTTGACCTTGGAGACCAGGCCTTCGAACAGTTTGGTCGTAACCTGGCCGAGCACCTTGGGTCCCACAATGTTAAAGATGACCGAGCACACGGCAAAGGCGACGGCGGCAAACACGGCAATCTTGTGCTGGCCGATATAGCCGAGTAGCTGCCTCATGGTGCCCTTAAAGTCCTTGGCCTTTTCGCCGCGGCCCATGCCACCCATGCGGCCCATGGGACCGCGCCGGCGGGTGGGCTTAGGAATCTGAGTCTTGGTCTCGTCTGCCATTAGCGCTCGCCTCCTTCCATGACGGCTTCAATCTCTTCTTGGGTAAGCCCCAACTCCTCGGCGGAAAGCTGCGACTGTGCGATCTCCAGGTACGCCGGGCAGTTGTGCAGCAGCTCCTCGTGCGTACCGGTGCCCACCACGTGGCCGTCGTCGAGCACGATAATCTGGTCGGCGTGCATGATGGTCGCGATGCGCTGGGCCACGACCACGAGCGCGGCGTCGGTAACGTTTTTGGCAAGCTCCTCGCGCAAGCGAGCATCGGTCTTGTAGTCGAGGGCGCTAAACGAGTCATCGAACACCACGACTTCGGGTTTCTTGGCCAGGGCGCGGGCGATGGCCAGACGCTGGCGCTGACCGCCCGAGACATTGGAGCCGCCCTGGCTGATGGGGGAGTCGTAGCCGCCCTCGCGCTCGGCGATAAAGTCCTCGGCCTGGGCGATGCGTGCCGCCTGGCGCATGTCATCATCGCTCACCATGTCGCCGGCAAACTTGAGGTTGCTCTCGACGGTGCCCGAGAACAGGCGTCCCTGCTGCGGGATATAGCCAATGCGGCGGCGCAGCTCAGAAAGGGTCATATCGCGCACGTCGATGCCGTCGAGCGAAATACTGCCGCCCGTGACGTCGTACAGGCGCGGAATCAACTGCACAAGCGTGGACTTGCCCGAGCCCGTGGAGCCAATGACGCCGAGCATCTGGCCGGCGTGCGTGGTGAAGTTCACGCCGCTGATGACATCGGCGCGGGCATCGGGATACTGGAAGCTCACGTCGTGGAAGGCGAGCTCACCGCGCGGCGCGCTGGCCGCGGGCAGTTTGGGCGAGGCGGGATCGTTGATGCTCGTGGGACAGGTGATGACCTCTTCCACGCGCTCGGCTGCGACCTCGGCACGGGGCAGGATAACCGAAACCATGGTGAGGATCATAAACGCCATGACGATCTGCATGGTATAGGAGATAAACGCCATCATGTTGCCGACCTGCATCACGCCGTCCGAGACGCCCTGCGCGCCAAACCAGACGATAAGCACGGTGATGCAGTTCATGACGAGCATCATGAGCGGCATCATAAAACTCATGGCGCGGTTGGTGTAGAGCTGCGTGGTCATCAGGTCGAGTGATGCCTTGTCAAAACGCTCGAGCTCATGCTCCTCGCGGTTGAACGAGCGGATGGGCATAAGACCGTCGAGCAGCTCGCGGGCGGTGAGGTTCACGCGGTCCACAAAGCTCTGCATCTTTTTGAACTTTGGCATGGTGAGGCCCATGAGCACGCCGACGACGGCCGAGACCGCGATGATGGCCACGGCGATGGTCCACTCCAGGCCGGTGTGGTTGGCCAGGACGCGCATGACGGCGACGACGCCCATGACGGGGGCCATCAGGCACATGCGGATAAACAGGGTCGCGGCCATCTGAATCTGCTGAATGTCGTTGGTGCAGCGGGTGATGAGCGAGGCCTGGCTAAACTTGCCCACCTCGGCCGGCGAGAAGTGCATAACCTTGTTGAAGGTCTCGCGGCGCAGGTCGCGGGCGATGGAGCAGGCGGTGCGCGAAGCCACGGCACCGGTCAGGATGGTGGCGACCAGCGACACCAGACACAGACCAAACATCGTGGTCGCCATGCGGCCCAGGTAGGCGTTCTGCACGTCGGCGGGGTCGATACCCTGCGCCTTGTACTCGTCCTGCACATAGCTCACGGCGCGTTGGGTCACGATGGAGCCCGACATGGAGCCCATTTTGTCCGCCATACCGTTGGCGCCCTCGACGAGCTTGCCCTGGTCGATTAGGCCGCCTTCAACGCCTAGACGCAGGCTCTTCATGGTGATCTTGCCGTCGTCGGCATCAATCTGCTTTTGCATATTCTGCGCCGCTGCGGCCTTTTGCCGCATCTCGGCGAGCTGGTCGGGCGTCATCGCTGCCATTTGCTCGGGCGTGGGCATGGCTTGGGCGTCGCTGTTGTCTTTTTCGCTGGACGCGCCCATCATGTCGCCCATGGAGCTGGCGTCGATGCCTTGGTTGAGCGAAAGGACGACGGTCTCGGGCAGGCTCATGATGTCGGCAATCTTGCCGCCGTCGGCGCGCTCCTCCTCGGTGCCCTTGTACGTTCGAATGCCGTTGTTGTCCGCCTTGCTAAACACGGCATCCACAGCTTTGGCGTCCTTGGCGCCCATAAAGAGCTTGAGGTCATCGAGCGATTCGGCGCGAATGGTGTCGGGCACGGGTGAGGCGATGCCGCCTTGCTGCACGCCCACATCGACGATGTCACTCATATACGTAGGCAGCGCTAGGTCGGCATTGCAACTGATTACGATAAGTACGATAGCCGTGAGCAGCGCCAGGACATGCTTTTTAAAGAGCTTGAGAATCCTCACTCGGCATCTCTCCTTTCTTGGTTGCGGTCGATAATTTCGTTGGCACGCCTTAGAAGGCGCACCATCTCTTGGGTATCCGTTTCGCCGAGCTGCTCGAGAAAGGCCGCGGTGCGGTCCTCGAATTCCCGACGTTTGATTTCGAGGTCTTGTCGGCCTTTGTCGGTCACCGTGACGTGTACGCGACGACGGTCGGTTTTTGAGTGCTCGCGCTCGACCCAGCCCTTGCCCTCGAGGGCGCGCAGGATGTTGGCGATACGGGCGCTCGAGACCCAAGCGCGATCGGCGAGTTCGCTCGGCGTAAGCGAACCGCCGGCGAGCATGAGGGCGCGCATGACGGCCATCTCGCCGCTCATCGCCTGGTCGACAAAACGCGAAACGTGCTGGTGCATGCTGCCAAACTCGGTAAAGAGCTGACGCCCAAGCTCATGGAAATCGGTATCTTCCACCGAAAACCCCTAACACTAGAAACTATTTTTGGTGAAAGATGATACCCCTGTATGCACACCTCATACAGTAGATTTTTGGGACATGCCTAGAAATCTACCTTCGTGGGCATTTCATGCCACCGCCTCCGTCGCGGCGAAAAAGTAGATTTCTAGGCATGTCCCAAAAATCTATCGGTGGGTACTTTACCCTGCTAAAGCTGGCATAACAGCTAGAGTGAAGGACGTATAAAGGCAAGGGGAAATATCAAATAATTCGGTGAACGGTAGATGATGGCGGGCGCGTTTCCTGCGGATTTGTTGAAAACGCTCTAATGACACAAAAAAAGGAACATATAACAGCCCTGATGAAGGGGGTGGCTATGTTATCCTTCACTAACGGGTGAAATCTTGGGTTTAGGGTTGCAAGACCAAGGTGAATAAACGTTTTTCCCTGCGCTAACGCGCGACGGAAGGCGAATGAAGCCGGTCATGCAGGTCTAACATTCAAGAATTCAATAAGCAGCGGTGTGAGAGAGCGCCGCATTACACGTAACTAGGAGCGTGGTTACACAATGCAGGAGGCATGGGAAGGCTTCAAGGAAGGCATCTGGACGGGAGAAGTTGACGTCCGAGACTTCATCCAGAAGAACTACACCCCCTACGAGGGCGACGAGTCGTTCCTCGCCGGCCCGACCGAGCGTACCAAGGAGCTGTGGGGCGAGGTTCTCGACCTGCTGCTTAAGGAGCGCGAGCAGGGCGGTGTCCTCGATATGGACACCAAGACCGTTACGGGTATCGTGAGCCACCCCGCTGGCTACATCGATAACGCCCACCGCGAGAAGGAGACCATCGTCGGTCTCCAGACTGACAAGCCGCTCAAGCGCGCGCTGCACGTCAACGGTGGCATCCGCATCGCTTGCCAGGCTGCCAGCCAGCACGGCTATAAGGTCGACGAGAACGTTGTCGAGCGCTACACCTTCGAGCGCAAGACCCACAACGCTGGCGTCTTCGATGTTTACACCCCCGAGATGCGCGCCTGCCGCTCGGCCCACATCATCACCGGCCTGCCCGATGGCTATGGCCGCGGCCGCATCATCGGCGACTACCGTCGTGTCGCCCTGTACGGTGTCGACTACCTGATCAAGGACAAGGAGGCCCAGAAGGCTTCCACCCCGACGGTCATGACCGCCGACAACATCCGCGACCGTGAGGAGCTGCAGGAGCAGATCCGCGCCCTCGGCGAGCTCAAGATGATGGCCGAGACCTATGGTTTCGACATTTCCAACCCTGCTACCAACACGCAGGAGGCCATCCAGTGGATGTACTTCGCCTACCTCGCCTCCGTTAAGGAGCAGAACGGCGCCGCTATGTCCATCGGCCGTACCTCCACGTTCATCGACATCTACGCTGAGCGCGACCTTGCCAACGGTACCTTCACCGAGGAGCAGATCCAGGAGTTCGTGGATCACTTCATCATGAAGCTCCGCATGGTCAAGTTTGCCCGTACCCCCGAGTACCAGGCCCTGTTTACCGGCGATCCGCAGTGGGTCACCGAGTCCATCGGCGGTATGGGTGTTGACGGCCGTACGCTCGTTACCAAGATGAGCTACCGCTACCTGCACACGCTCGAGAACATGGGCACCAGCCCCGAGCCCAACATGACCGTTCTGTGGTCGACCCGTCTGCCCGAGAACTTCAAGAAGTTCTGCGCCAAGACTTCTGTCGCCAGCTCCTCGATTCAGTACGAGAACGACGACCTCATGCGCGTCTACCACGGCGACGACTACGGCATTGCCTGCTGCGTGTCCTCCATGCGCATCGGCAAGGAGATGCAGTTCTTCGGCGCCCGCGCCAACCTGGCCAAGTGCCTGCTGTACGCACTCAACGGCGGTGTTGACGAGGTCTCCAAGAAGCAGGTCGGCCCCAAGTATCGCGCCGTCGAGGGCGATACGCTCGATTACGACGACGTTGTGGCCAAGTACAACGACATGATGAAGTGGCTCGCTGGCGTGTACGTCAACTCGCTGAACATCATCCACTACATGCACGACAAGTATTGCTACGAGCGCATCCAGATGGCTCTGCACGACAAGCACGTGCACCGCTGGTTCGCTACGGGCATTGCTGGCCTTTCCGTCGTGGCTGACTCCCTGTCCGCCATCAAGTACGCCAAGGTCCACCCCGTCCGCGACGAGAACGGCATCATTGTCGACTTCGAGACCGAGGGCGAGTTCCCCAAGTACGGTAACGACGACGACCGCGTCGACCAGATCGCTCACGACGTTGTGCACCAGTTCATGGAGTACATCCGCATGAACGACACCTACCGCAACTCCGTGCCCACGACCTCGGTTCTGACCATCACCTCCAACGTCGTGTACGGCAAGAAGACCGGCTCCACCCCCGACGGCCGCAAGGCTGGCCAGCCGTTCGCCCCGGGTGCTAACCCCATGCACAAGCGCGATAGCCACGGCGCCATCGCTTCGCTGTCTTCGGTTTCCAAGCTCCCGTTCCGCGATGCTCAGGACGGCATCTCCAACACCTTCTCCATCATCCCGGGTGCGCTCGGCAAGGAGGACCAGGTGTTCTTTGGCGATATCGACCTTGATCAGCTGGGCGAGTAACTATTGTTAGTGCTATACTAACAATAACGATTACTGATTAGCGCGCCGGTTTCGGCCGGCGCCTATCAATCGAAGGAGACACATTATGAAGGTTTCTGAAGTTTCCGAGACTCAGGCCGATAACCTGGTCCACATGCTCGACGCTTACGCCGAGAAGGGTGGCCACCACCTGAACATCAACGTCTTCAACCGTGAGACGCTGCTCGACGCTCAGGCTCACCCCGAGAAGTACCCGCAGCTGACCATTCGCGTTTCCGGCTACGCCGTGAACTTCCACACGCTCACCAAGGAGCAGCAGGACGAGGTCATTTCGCGTACCTTCCACAACAAGTTCTAAAGGGGTTTAACTCCCGCAGGATCGCTGGGGCTGTTTGGGCTACCTCCCAAAACGTCCTCGGACATGCAAGAAGCCCTCGCTGCGCACTTCGTGCGGCGAGGGCTTC
>CAJMQJ010000002.1 GCA_905215525.1 uncultured bacterium | reverse complement strand
CGACTTTTTTATTTTCAATTTCTTCCTTTATCAGACTTCCTACACTTGAAAAGTGAGAACATAAAAACAGTTTCATCACTATTCTCCTTTATATATAAATTCTAATTTGTTGAACTAAGCCGTGTATACCATACTCTCCAATGGAAGAACGCCCTGATATAGCGAAATTTTGCCGTTTTCCAGCGTACGTGCGTACACACTCCACAGGAATTCTAAGGGGCCTGCCCTCTTAGCACACGGACTTTGGAACAAAGTCTAGTGTGTTACGCCTTGCCAGGGGTGTACAGGCTCCCGGTATGTACGTACGAAGCAATTGCCATCAATGCGCCATATAAGTGGCGATCAAGTTCGCACAAAGCGACCTTGATCCCGCAAAACAAAAGGCAGGATACCATCACCACGATGATACCCTGCCTTTGTTCGTTCCTGTTTACCGTTCCGAGTAGTCCTTCCGTAGAATTTCCGATAAACAAAAAACGTATCCGAACCCTTTCTCGTAAAGAACCGGGTTCGAGTACGAACTGAATGGTGGAGCAATAAAAAACCACCACAAAAGGTGCCTGTCCCCTTTGTGGTGGTTTTGGGCTGGGCCTAGAGCGTGTGGCCGTAGGCGTTGGCGGCCTTGATGGCGGCGGCGAACTTTTCGTCGGTGAAGGGCTCGGGGTTTCCCTGCTTCCATTCGTTGGTGGCGTGCGCGTATTCACACAGGGCGGGGATATCGGCCACGGAAAGCCCGACCTGCTCAAGCGTTACGGGCAGCCCCATCTGCTTGTTAAAGGCGGCGTAGCGCTCAAGGTTCTCGGTGTCGCCCGTGTAGGCAAAAAGCACGAGCACACCCAGGCTCACGACCTCGCCGTGCAGGTAGGTGCCCTCGCGCGGAATGCTGCACGTGGCGTTGTAGAACGCATGCGCCACGCTCGAGTTGTAGTAGTAATCGTTTTGGTTGGTCAGGTTGGAGACATAGCCTGTGTTGACCACGATATCGAGCGCGATTTGCTTGACGGCCTCGGAGGATAGGTCCTGGCGGACGTCCTCAAGACCCCGCACGCCATAGGTAAACAGCGGCTCGGAGCAGGTGTGTGCGAGCGCCAGGCCAAGCCCGGCGGTGTGCTCCAGGTTACCGGCGCTCGTGGCGTACTCGACCTCGGGCTGCTTGGACAAGGCATCGCCCACGCCGGCCCAGAAGTATTCCGCCGGTGCCTCGGCGATGATCTTGGGGTTGATGAAAATGTGCGCGGGGCGGTTGGGGTACGAATAGCCCTCGAGCGAGCCGTCGTCGTTGTAGACAACGGCAATGGCGGTCGCGGCCGAGCAATTGGAGCAAATCGTCGGTACCGTAAAGACGATCTTCTTGAGCTCGATGGCCGCCGTTTTGACGGTGTCGAGCGCCTTGCCGCCACCGCATGCGATGAGCACGTCGGCCTCTTGGCAGGCGGGGGAGTTCACGACCTTGGCGATATTGGTGCGCGTACTGTTGGTGCCGTAGACGCGCGTCTCCAGAATCTCGACATCGGTGCCTGCCAGCGCCGCCGCGATACCCGGCAGCGCCGCAGCCAGGGCTCGCTTGCCGCCAATGATGGCGACCTTGGTCGCTCCGTACTCTGCCAGTGCGGCGGGCAGCTCGTCAAAGCAGTCCTCGCCGACGGTGTAGTCGCTCATTCCAAGCGTGCGCATAGCGGCCTTCTTTCGTTCGATAAAGTGCTTTCAGGTATTTTGCTCCAAGTGAGTGCTTGCGACCGCGAGAAGTTTCTAAAGTATGAAACCGATGTTGAGGGTTTTTCGCCGGCGTTGACCGTGCTACCATACAGCGCATAAGCGTTGATGGGGACGAGTAGTCGGCCGTCCGCATGCTACAGAGAGCGGGGAGCGCTGAGAACCCGTGCATGCGACCGATGAAAATCACCCCGGAGCTGCGGTCCCAACGGACGTGCCGCGTAGGTTCGTCTTAGTAGACATCGCCGAGATGGTCGTCGATACAGACCAGCCGAGTAACGGATGCGAGCGCGCGAATACGCGGGCGAGGGCATCTAAGCTGGGTGGTTAAGCGAAGAGCTTTTGCGGGCGTGCAGCCTGTTTGTGGCGCTTCGTCCCAGCTTGTAGGGACGGGCGCTTTTTTGGTGCCCAGAGGGCGTGCGCGCCCACGACATGAAAGGGGTACCGTGGCAAACGAGTACAAGCAGACGATGAATCTGCCCAAGACCGGTTTTCCCATGCGTGCCGGTCTTTCCAAGTCCGAGTCCAAGCGACTCAAGGACTGGCAGGACAACAAGGTCTACGAGCAGGTTCTGAAGAAGAACGAGGGTCACAAGAAGTTCGTGCTGCACGACGGCCCTCCGTACGCCAACGGTCCGATCCACATCGGCCACGCCATGAATAAGATCTCCAAGGACATGATCAACCGCTACTGGATGATGCAGGGCTATGAGGTTCCCTACGTCCCCGGTTGGGACTGCCATGGTCAGCCGATCGAGCACAAGGTCGAGGAGAAGCTCGGCACCGAGAAGTTCAACCAGACCTCCACGGCTAAGATCCGCGAGCTCTGCAACAAGTTCGCTGTCGAGAACATCGAGCTGCAGAAGGCCGGTTTCCGTCGCTTGGGCGTGCTCGGCGACTGGGACAACCCCTACCTGACGCTCTATCACCAGCATGACGCCGCCGACATCGAGGTTTTCAAGGCGATGTTCGATAAGGGCATGATCTATCGCGGCCACAAGCCGGTTCACTGGTGCAAGCACTGCCACACTGCGCTGGCCGAGGCCGAGATCGAGTACTCCGACGAGACGAGCCCGTCCATCTTCGTGCGCTTTGAGATGACCTCCAAGCCTGCCGGCCTCGAGAACTTCGACGGCCCGGTCGACTTCATCATCTGGACGACTACGCCGTGGACCATCCCGTCCGACCAGGCCGTTTCCCTCAAGCCCGGTGCCGCCTACGTCGCCGTTGAACACGAGGGCCGTGCCGAGGTCATGCTCGAAGACCTGGCGCCCAAGTGCTGCGAGGAGTTTGGCTGGGAGTACACCCCGGTCATGGTCGACGGCAAGCCCTACGTGGTTCCTGCCGAGACCTTCCACCACATCCACTACAAGCAGCCGATCTTTGACGGCGTTGAGGGCGTGGCGCTGCTGGCCGATTACGTCGGTGTCGATGACGGTACCGGTATCGTCCACAACTCGCCCGGCCACGGCGTCGACGACTACTTCGCCTGCCTCAAGGAGGGCATCACCGACATCTGCATGCCGGTCGATGACGACGGTAAGTTCTACACCGGCGAGGAGTTTGGTACCGGTGGCCCCTTCAGCGGTATGGACACCGATGAGGCCAACCCGCACATCATCGAGTTCCTGCGCGAGCGCGGCACCCTGGTCCTCGAGAAGAAGATCACGCACAGCTATCCGCACTGCTGGCGCTGCAAGCACCCTGTGCTCTTCCGTGCTACCGACCAGTGGTTTGTCTCGATGGACAAGACCGGTTTGCGCGAGCAGGCTGGCAAGGAGGTCCGTGAGAACGTCAAGTGGTATCCGGCCCACGCGGCCAACCGCATCGGTGCCATGGTCGAGCAGCGTCCCGACTGGTGCATCAGCCGTCAGCGCAACTGGGGCGTGCCTATTCCCAGTTACACATGCGCCGACTGCGGCGAGAAGGTCATGAACGACGCCACGCTCGACGCCGTCATCAAGCTCTTCCACGAGAAGGGCTCCGACGCCTGGTTCACTGACGCTCCCGAGAGCTACCTGGGCGAGGCCTGCGTCTGCCCCAAGTGCGGCGGCCATCACCTCAAGGCTGATAAGGACATCCTCGACGTGTGGTGGGACTCCGGCGTCTCCTGGAAGGCCGTCTGCGAGTATCGCCCCGAGCTGGAGTATCCGGCGGACGTGTATCTCGAGGGCTCCGACCAGCACCGCGGTTGGTTCCAGAGCTCGCTGCTCACCTCGGTGGGCGCCAACGGTCACGCTCCGTACAAGGCGGTCGTCTCGCAGGGCTTCACGCTCGACGGCCAGGGTCGCAAGATGTCCAAGTCGCTCGGTAACGTCATCGACCCCAACAAAGTCTGTGACGAGATGGGCGCCGACATCATCCGCCTGTGGGTCGCCTCCGTCGATACTAGCTCCGACGTCTCCATCGACCACGAGATTCTCGCTCGTACGTCCGATGCCTACCGTCGCTTCCGCAACACGCTGCGCTTCCTGCTTTCCGAGCTCGAGGGCCAGTTTGAGCCCGAGACCGACGGCGTCGCTTTTGCCGACCTGCTGCCGCTCGACAAGCTCATGGTTGCCCGTCTGACCCAGGTCCAGGCCGAGGTCGACGACGCTTACTCTTGCTACGAGTTCCCGCGCGCTTACCGTGCGCTTTACGACTTCGTGGTTACCGAGCTCTCCAACGTGTATCTCGACGCCCTGAAGGACCGTCTGTACTGCGAAAAGCCCGGCTCGCTCGAACGCCGCAGCGCCCAGACCGTGCTCGCCGAGCTCTTCTCGATGCTCATGCGCGATCTGCAGCCGATTCTGTCCTACACCGTCGATGAGGCCATGGCCTATGCGCCCGCCGGCTGCGTCGATCATCAGAAGTACGCCGCGCTGCTCGATTGGTACAAGTCGCCCATCACGATCGACGAGGCCAATGAGTTTGAGGGCGTGCTCGAGGCTTCGCTCGAGCTCCGTGGCGCCGTGACCAAGGCCCTTGAGGATGCCCGCTCCGTCGGCACCTTCACCAAGAGCCAGCAGGTCCGTGTCAAGGCGGTCGTTCCCGCCGAGATGTATGCGCTGCTGACCGGCGACAAGGCCGTCGACCTCGCCGAGTTCTACATCGTCTCCGATGTTGAGCTGACCCAGGGCGAGGAGCTCTCCGTTGCCATCGAGGCTGCCGAGGGCGAGTGCTGCGACCGTTGCTGGAACTACCGCACCACCGTCGGCGAGTACAACGGCCACGCGCATATTTGCAAGAGGTGTGCGGAAGCCCTTTAAGGCACGGTAACTCGGCATTTTAGTTATAGGGAGAATTTGGACGCCTTCCGCTCATTTGCCCCGTTGAATAAAAGCGGCATTCTGTTTTTCGGAATGCCGCTTTCGTTTTTAGCTGGTTATTTAGCTTGCGTTGGTGGATATGTCGTGCGTTCTGCGTGTGGCAATATAAGATGGTTACTTGCACTAAGCGTAATTTGAGCTTTTGAGGGTAGGGGATTGATTTGGGTCGTTCTGCGGATATGACGCCGCCTTTGCGTTGGCGGTTGGGTGTTGCTGGTAGCGTGGCGTTGGCCGTGCTGCTTGTTGACCAGCTGACCAAGCTTGCGGTTCGTGCCGTCGGCGATGCTCTGCATGTGACTATTATCCCCGGTGTGATCGACTTCCTTTTCGTGCGTAACATCGGTGCTGCCTTTAGCATGGGCGAGGGACATGGCCTCGCGTTTGCCGTGCTGGCGTTTGTCGTTATCGTTGCGATCGCGGTGTACTTGCTTCGCGCGCCCCAGCTTGCTCGCTTTGAGGTTGTGGGCATGGCTATGGTCGTGGGCGGCGCCATTGGCAATGCGATCGACCGTCTGGCTTTTGGCTTTGTGACCGATTTTATTGCCACCACCTTCATCGACTTCCCCGTCTTCAATGTGGCCGATGTCGGCATTACGGTCGGTGTGGTGCTTGCCCTCATCGGCTACATGTTCTTGAGTCCTGCGGCCCGTGAGGTCGACGCGACCGCCGAACTCAACGCCCGTGACGAGGCCCGCGCTAAGCGCAAGGCCCAGCAGCGTGGGGAGCGTGCCCGCAAGATTCGCGAAAGGAGCGAGCGCTAATGGCCGACATCCATATCCTTGTTGCCGACGATGCCGCTGGTCAGCGTCTTGACGCCTATCTGGGCGCTAATGACGGCTGCCCTACGCGCTCTGCCTGCGCGCATCTGATCGAGGGCGGTGCCGTTGCCGTCAACGGCGAGACATGCCTGTCAAAAAAGTATGCCGTGCGCTCCGGCGACCGTATTTCGGTCGATTTGCCCGAGCCGCACGATCCCACCGATGTGATTCCCGAGGCCATTCCCCTCGATATCCGCTACGAGGACGACTACCTCATCGTGCTCTCCAAGCAGCGCGGTCTGGTGTGCCATCCCGCCCATGGCCACGAGAGCGGCACCCTTGCGAACGCCTTGGTCTATCACTGTGGCATTGACCATCTGGGCACCGTGCAGGGCGAGGACCGCCCCGGCATCGTGCATCGCCTGGATCGTGACACCTCGGGCCTTATGCTCGCGGCAAAAGACGACGACACCCAGCGCGCGCTCCAGAATCTCATCCGCACGCGCACGCTCGACCGCCGCTACATTACGCTCGTCCACGGCCACATTGCCATGGACGAGGGCACGATCAACACCGGCATTGCCCGTTCTACGCGCGACCGTGTCAAGATGGCGGTTTCGGACGATCCTTTCGCGCGCCAGGCCATTACGACCTTTAGGGTCCTCGAGCGCTTCGATTCCACGCGTTTTGACGATGGCTATACGCTCGTCGAGTGCCACCTGTTTACGGGTCGCACGCATCAGATTCGCGTGCACATGCGCCATATCAACCACGCCTGCGTGGGCGATCCGCTCTACGGTAAGTGCGATGTGCGTGCCGACCAGGGTTTGACCAGGCAATTCCTCCATTCCTGGCGTGTGGCGTTCGATCATCCCGTGACGGGGGAGCGCATTGAGTGCCGTGATGAGCTGCCGTGGGATCTCGCCGCCGTTCTGGATGACCTAGCCCCGCGCTCGCTCGGCCGCACTGCCGCCGGCGACGAAATCGTTCCGCAGCTCGGTCTGCTCGAACCCTAACCAGTATTAGGTGGTTTCTTGAACTCGGTTAGCCTACGGTAAGATATACGGTTGTTTACGTAACGCGTTCTCGGGAGCCTGCATGCTCGCCTTTTTACAAACTAACACGCCCATCGTGATCTTTAATCAGATTGTGGTTACGCTACTCACGGTCTGCTTTCTGTACCAGGTGGTCTTCTTTGTCATTGGCGCTCTTCGTGGCGAGGTCGCGCCTCCCAAGGCCAAAAAACTCCACCGCTATGCCTTCTTTATCGCGGCGCATAACGAGGAGGCCGTGATCGCCAACCTCGTTCGCTCCATCAAGGACCAGGATTATCCGTCCGAGCTTATCGAGGTCTTCGTGGTCGCCGATGCCTGCACCGATAATACGGCGCAGCTCGCGCGCGAGGCAGGCGCCATCGTTTATGAGCGCAACGACCTGGCCCGCAAGGGTAAGAGCTGGGTCATGGACTTTGGTTTCGATCGCATTCTCAACGAGTATCCCGACACGTTTGAGGGCTACTTTATCTTCGATGCCGACAACGTTATCTCCCGCGATTACGTCTCCAAGATGAATGATGCCTTTGACCAGGGCTTCCATGTGGTTACGAGCTATCGTAACTCCAAGAACTTCGGCAGCTCGTGGATTTCGTCTGCCAACGCCACCTGGTATCTGCGTGAGGCCCGCTTCCTCAACAACGCGCGCAACATCTGTAAGACGTCTTGTGCCGTCTCGGGCTCGGGCTACCTTATCTCCGCCAGTGTTATTGAGGGCATGCACGGCTGGCAGTTCCACACGCTGACCGAGGACATCCAGTTCACTACGTTCTGTGCCATTCACGGCATTCGCATCGGTTATGCGCCGGCGGAGTTCTTTGACGAACAGCCCGTGACGTTTAAGGCGTCCTGGAAACAGCGCATGCGCTGGACCAAGGGCTTCTACCAGGTGTTCTTTACCTACGGTAAGCACCTGGTCAAATCGACCTTCCGCTATCATCGCTTTGCCGCCTACGACATGTTTATGACCATCGCTCCGGGCATGCTTCTGTCCCTGATTTCCATGCTCGCCAACGCGACGTTCCTCATCGTGGGTGGACTCTCGCACGGCTTCTTAGCTACCGAAGTCGAGATGCAGGCTTGTGCCGCCTCGCTTATCATGACGTTCGCCATGATGTATCAGACTTTCTTCATCCTGGCGCTGCTCACGACTATCTTTGAGTACAAGCATATTCACTGCGCGCAAAAGTGGCGCCTGGTGACTAACCTGTTTACCTTCCCGATCTTTATGTTCAGCTATATCCCCATCACGGTGGCTGCGCTGTTCCTGAAGGTCGACTGGGTGCCGACGCAGCACGCCGTCAACGTCACCCTTGACGAGGTCATGCAAGGCGCCAAATAATCACCACTAAAACCACCACAAAGGGGACGGGCACCTTTGTGGTGGTTTTTGTTTTTGCGATGTAACTCAAGGAGGCGTTCGATGGTCTATATCCCGTTTTGGTTGTTTGCTATTGCTGGCGCCGTTATCGATGCTCGTGATCGGCGGTTCCCGAATTCGCTTGCCGGCGCGTGTGCGGTGGTGGCGTTAGCGGGTGTTTGGTTCGATCTCGGTTTGAACACAGCGCTTGACCACGCGGGTCTTGCTGTCATCGTGTATCTTGCTCTCGTGCTGACTGAGTCCCTCTGGCGTCGTCTTCGCCAAACCCCGGGCATCGGCATGGGAGATGCTAAGGCACTTTTCGCGCTTTGCACGCTCGACCCTATGGGTGGCATCGTGGCATTTGCCGTCGCGCTCCTGGTCCTTGCCCTCTCCTGCCTCATCACAAAATCGCGCTCCCTGCCGTTGCTCCCGTTTTTGGTGCCGATTTTTGCCATAATCGAGGTTGTGGGCTGCACTTTGTAACCGATTGCGCATCCTTCTTAAGGAGCATGCCATGGCAACTAATCAAGAAACGGCCGTCATTAAGGCGCGCATGGACCGTATTCCCTCGGCGTTGTCGCCCGAACTTTTCGAGCGCATTGCCACCGATCGTGCTTCGGGCTATGTTAACCCGTATCGTTGCAACGACGATCAGGTCATTCGTCGTATTGATCGCGCCTCCGACAAAGGCACGCTTATGCGTCCGGCGTTTATGCGCGATACCGAAAAGATACTTCATCTTCCGGCGTACACCCGTTATGCAGGCAAAACGCAGGTCTTTAGCTTCCGTAGCAATGACGATCTGTCACGCCGCGGTTTGCACGTGCAGCTTGTCTCCCGCATTGCGCGCGATATCGGTCGCGCCCTGGGGCTCAATTGCGATCTGATCGAGGCGATTGGCCTGGGCCACGACTTGGGACACACGCCTTTCGGCCATGCCGGCGAGTGCTTCCTCAACGATATCTATCATGAGCGTACGGGGCGTTATTTTTTCCATAACGTGCAGTCGGTCCGCGTGCTCGACGCGCTGTACGGCCGCAACGTGTCACTCCAGACGCTCGACGGCGTGCTATGCCATAACGGCGAGTACGAACAGCGTGTTTTTGAGCTTTCGGACATGGGTTCCTTTGACCAGTTCGACCGAACCGTCGAGGAATGCATTGCCACAGGCTATAGCGCGATTGAGCACCTGCGTCCCATGACGCTCGAGGGCTGTGTGGTGCGTATCTCGGATATCCTCGCCTACGTCGGTCGTGATCGTCAGGACGCCATTGCGGCGGGCCTGCTGTCGCCCGACACTTTTGACGATGGTCGGGGCGGCGCCTATAACAGCTGGATTCTCACGCACGCTTCCATCGATATCGTTGAGCATAGCTACGGCAAACCGCGTATCGAGATGAGCGAGGACCTGTTTGAGGAGATCCGTCGAGCCAAGCGCGAGAACTACGAGAAGATTTATAGCAAGGGCGGTATCGAAGGCGACTCCGAAGCGGAACTGCGCGAGGCCTTCGAAAAGCTCTACGACCGTTGCCTGCAGGATATAAACGAGGGTGACGAGTCCTCCTACATCTTTAAGCACCACATTTCGCGTATTGAGCAGCAGCTTTCCTATTATGGCCGCATCTATGCTTGGCAGGACGACAAGGATCAAGCGGTGGCGGATTACATCGCGAGCATGACGGACGGCTATTTCTGCGAGCTGACGAGCAAGCTATTCCCTGGTCTGGAGTTTCCGCACCGCACCTATATTAACGAACGGTAGTTCGTATTTATTCGGTATACTGTTTGTGGAAAACGTTTTTGATTGATGCACGGGATGGCTATGGACGACCTTTTTTCTGCTTCGACGCGCGAGCGTTCCTTTCAGAATGCGCCGCTTGCGGTGCGCATGCGCCCCAATTCGCTCGACGATTATGTGGGCCAGCAAAAGGCCGTCGGTAAGGGCTCATGGTTGCGTGCCGCGATCGAGCACGACGTGCTTTCGAGCGTGATTCTGTACGGGCCGGCCGGTACGGGTAAGACGACGCTGGCCCACATTATCGCCAACCATACCAAGAGCGAGTTTGTCGAGGTCAGCGCCGTGACGGGCACCGTAAAGGACTTGCGCCGCGTGATCGATGAGGCCAAGACGCGCCTGAATACGTACGACCGCCGCACCATTCTATTCATCGATGAGATTCACCGCTTCTCTAAGTCGCAGCAGGATGCCCTGCTGCATGCAGTTGAGAACCGTACCGTCATTATGATTGGCGCTACGACGGAGAATCCGTACTTCGAGGTCAACTCGGCGCTGCTCTCACGTGGTCGAGTCGTGGAGCTTGAGCATTTAAAGGACGAGGATATCGCCATGCTTATCGAGCGTGCGCTCGAGGCGCCTCAGGGCCTGAACGGCAAATTCTCGGCCGATGATGATACGGTCAAGACCATTTGCACGCTGGCAGCGGGTGATGCACGCTCGGCCCTGACGACGCTTGAGTTGGCGAGCGAGATTGCCGTCACGCGTCCCGATACCGAGGGGACGCCGGCTCCGGCGGCGGGGGAGCGGTATCCCATCACGGTCGACGATGTGAAGATCGCCAATCCGCGTCGTGGGTTTTCGTATGACAAAAACGGTGATATGCACTACGACATTATTAGCGCGTTCATCAAGTCCATGCGAGGCAGCGATCCCGATGCCACCATTTATTGGCTTGCGCGCATGATCGATGCGGGGGAGGATCCCAAGTTTATCGCTCGCCGCATTATGATTCAGGCTTCCGAGGATGTTGGCAACGCCGACCCGCAGGCGCTTTTGGTGGCACATGCCGCATTTAAATCTGCTGAGGTCATTGGCTATCCCGAGTGTCGCATCAACCTGGCTCAGGCTGCGCTCTATGTGTGCCTGGCGCCTAAGTCCAACGCGTGTGAGGCCTCGATCGATGCGGCGCTGGCCGATATCCACAGCAGTGGTCTTCGCGAGGTGCCCAGCTACCTGCGCGATCGTCACCGTCCCGGCAGCGACGAGTACGGTGTATACAAGTACCCGCACGATTATCCCGAAGGCTGGGTCGATCAGCGCTATTTGCCCGAGGGGCTGGAGCGCGGCGCGTTCTGGCAGCCTGCCGGCCGCGGTTGGGAAGAGTGGCGAGTGGAGCAAAGCGAGCGCGACCGTAGCGGCAACGCTCCCAAGTAGGCCATTGGCGCCTCGCGCATTCCCTTTGGGTAACTTTGCCCTTCTTTGGGGTACCATGAAAAACGTCTGTATTTCGATTCCTTCGGGAGGCTTGTATGAGTCCCATTCAAATCGCCCTGCTGGTGCTCGCCGTTGCCGGCGTGTGGGCTGTTGTCGAGCTCGCGCTCACGCTGCGCAAGACCCGCACCGTCGTCGACTCGCTCGACAAGACGGTGAGCGACCTCAATAATACGCTCGCCGAGGCACAGCCCGTGGTGGCAAAGCTCGATGGCGCTGTCGATGAGCTCACCCCCGCGCTGGCACAGGTTGAGCCGCTCCTCAAGTCGAGCAAGACTGCCGTTGATGCTCTGACGTCTAACCTCGTTGAGGTTGAGGCGGTCGTTCGCGACATCTCCGAGGTCACGGGCAGCGTGGCCGAGGCCAGCAATGCCGTATCGAGCGTGACTGATTCTGCTGCTGGCGCCGTGCAGAAGCTCTTCAATAAGGTGAAGGCTCCTGCAGCCGACGCCGATCGCAAGCTCGCCGCTGCCGCCGCCGAGGCCGAGCAGCCTACTGAGCGCGTTCTGATTGGCGATGACGATGTCGCTGCTGACGACGATGATGTTCAGAAGCCCGCAGCCAAGCCTGCTCAGTATTACACCTATATGCCTGCCGAGACCTCCGAGGAGTCCTGCGATGAGTAGCGAAGCAACCTGCCCCATCACGCTGAGCGTTGCCGGTGATCCTCGTCTCGCGCGCTTGGTGCGCATGACGGCCGCCAACGTCGGCGCCCTGTGCTCTATGTCCGTCGATCGCATCGAGGATATCCGCATGGCTGCCGAGGAAGCCTTCATCTTTGGGTGCACCGCGGTCGACTGCGACGACATCACGATCAATTTCGATGTGGACGAATCTCACGTCGGCATGACCTTTACCTTTGGGGAACAGGCCACCGTCGACGAGGATGACCAGGCTACTGTGTATGCCGAGCTCATTCTTGCAAGCGTGTGCGATTCCTACGAAAAGACTGCGGCGCCCCTAACGCTTTCCCTCGACCTCAAGGCGGATATCTAATATGACCGAACGTTCCCGGAGCGGCAAGACCGCTTGGGACAAGGAGAAAACCCGCGAGCTGTTTCGTCGTTATAAGGAGACCGGTGATCCGGATGCCCGCGAGCAGCTCGTCATGTCCCATATGAATCTGGTAAGGTTTCTTGCCAACAAATTTAAGAACCGCGGCGAGCCGCTCGATGACCTTTTGCAGGTCGGCTATTTGGGCCTGCTCAAGGCTATCGACCGCTTTGACCCTGAGCGCGGGCTCGAGTTCACGACGTTTGCCACGCCCACCATCTTGGGCGAGATTAAGCGCCACTTCCGCGACAAGGGCTGGAGTGTGCGCGTGCCGCGTCGTCTGCAGGAGCTCTCGGCCAAGGTCAACCAGGCTACCGATAAGCTCACCAACGAGCTGCAGCGTTCGCCCAAGGTTGAGGAAATCGCCGTATACCTGGACGTGACCGTCGACGAGGTGCTCGAAGCCATGGAGTCGTCCTCGGCCTACACCTCGGTGCCCATCGAGGCCCCCGGTGCGTCCGATTCCGATGATGCGCCTTCGATTCTCGATCGCTATGCCGACGACGACAACGAGCTCGACTTTACCGATGACCGCCTGGTAATCGAGGAAGCCATCCGCGATTTCTCGCCGCGCGAGCGCGAGGTTATCGAGCTGCGCTTCGTTAAGGGCATGACCCAGATCGAGATTGCCAAGAAGCTTGGCATCTCGCAGGTGCAGGTCTCGCGCCTGCTGCGCCGTACCCTTAAGAAGATTCAAGATAAGATCGACCCCGACGGAGTGATGATTCGTTCATGAGTGAGCACCCCCAACAAATCGACCGCACGCTTCGCGATACCCGCATTCTGACGCTGCGCATTTGGGGTGTCGTCGGCTGCATTGTCATCGCTGCCGTCATCTTTAACCTTATGGGCATCCTGGCACCGGTCATCGAGCTTCTCGCTGTCGGTTCCATCATCGCTTTTGTGATGTCTCCGATCACCAACTGGCTCGAGCATCACGGCGTCGGACGTGGCCTCGGTTCGCTCATCGCACTCATTGTGGTTGTTGCCGTGCTCGTCGGCGTCGTCTGCATCCTATCGCCTATTTTGCTCGGTCAAATCATGGAAGTCCTGAGCCGCCTGCCCGAGCAGCTTCGTGTTGCGGGTGGCGATCTCAACGAGATGCTCTCGCACGCCAAGACGCTCAATAACACGCCGCTCAAGGAGTATCTGGACGACAATCTTTCTTCGCTGGTTACCGTAGCGTCCAAGTACGTCTCGCAAATCGCTGCCGAGCTCGGTCGCGGTGTATTCCCGCTCTTTACTAATACGGCCTCGCAGCTGTTCGTCATCTTCCTGGGCTTGGTACTTGCCTATTGGTTGGCCTGCGACTATCCCCGCATGCACCACGAGGTCTGCACCATCATCGGACAGGAAAAAGAGACCTCGTACCGCTTTATGGTTGCCATCCTTTCACGCTCGGTTGGCGGCTATATGCGCGGCATGGTCGTGACGTCCATCTGCGGTGGCATCCTCGCCTTTATCGGCTTTACGCTCATTGGCCATCCATATGCAGCGCTCATGGCCATCTTCACCGGCATTATGCACTTGGTTCCGGTTGTCGGTCCCTGGGTGAGCGCGGCGATCGCCACGGTGCTTGGGTTTATGTTCAGCCCTATGCTGGCGTTATGGACGCTTGTCGTGACCATGGTGGCTCAAAACGTCACCGATAACGTGATTTCGCCTAAGGTCATGCAGAGCTCGGTGCAGGTGCATCCCGTTATGAGCCTGACGGCTCTCGTTGTCGGTTCGGCACTCATGGGTCCCATCGGCATGGTTATCGCCATTCCGCTGTGCGCGGCCCTCAAGGGCATCTTCGTCTACTACTTTGAGAACGAGACCGGCCGTCAGCTCGTGGCATACGACGGCGCCGTGTTTAAGGGCACGCCGTATCGCGATACCGAGGGTAACCCGGTCGCCGCCTACGACGCGCTCGGAGACGATACGTTCATCTATGAGTCCGAACTCATCGGCAACGAGACCGCTCCCGAGGCCCAGGCAATGCCCAAGCCCGAGCTCGATAATCCCTGGATTAAGCTCTCAGGCCTACAGCCCGACGCGACGGGTTTCTTTAAGAACCCCTTTGCCAAGGACGACGACACAAGCTCTGACGACGACACCAAAACCGGCATCGACGGCTCCATGGACGATTCGGATTCCAAATAGGCCCTGTTAGCGTTTCTTGATGTTGTAAATAACAATAAACGCGATCAAAGCGATTGATAAGGGGCCAGCCACATAGAAAAAGATGGCGTCAATTGCGCTTAGGGTGTAATACGCTTTATCGCCAGATGTTACTGCGTACAATGCGTAGCCAAATCTCGGCTGGTTCACATACCAGCTCGAGTAAGCGAAGATTGCTAAAAGGGCTACTGAGGTTAGTGCATTCACGACAAACCGTTTGCTATTCATCGATCGCTCCTTCCGGACGATTCTTATATGAAATTTTACCGAAATCATTTTTTTTCAAAGTATTTGACAGACCTAAATAACGTGCACTTTCGCTGGAGGGTCGCTGTTTGGCGGCCCTCTTTTTTGCACAGGCGCGGTGGGATGGTAATATCGTTACGTTTGAACTGTTTCGATGTGAAACCGAGGAGATTCCCTCTATGAGTGCTGACTACCCGTCAATGACTACGGCCGAGATCCGCTCCAAGTTCCTCAACTTCTTTGAGGAGCGCGGTCTTAAGCTCTATCCTTCTTCGTCCCTCGTCCCCGACGATCCTTCGCTGCTGCTTGCCAATGCCGGCATGAACCAGTTTAAGGAGTACTACCAGGGCAAGAAGACCATGAAGGAGATCGGCGCGATCTCCTGCCAGAAGTGCGTCCGCACCAACGACATCGACTGCATCGGCGAGGACGGCCGTCACCTGTCCTTCTTTGAGATGCTCGGCGACTTCTCCTTTGGCGGCGTCTCCAAGCAGCAGGCCTGCGCTTGGGCCTTTGAGCTCATCACCAAGGAGTTCAAGCTGCCGCTCGACCGTCTGTACTTCACCGTCTTTACCGAGGACGACGAGACACATGACGTGTGGCGCTCCCTGGGCGTTGCCGAGGATCACATCTCGCGTCTGGGCGAGGACGACAACTTCTGGGCTGCTGGCCCCACCGGCCCCTGCGGTCCGTGCTCCGAGATCTACTTTGACATGGGCGAGGAGGTCGGTTGCGGCAGCCCCGACTGCAAGCCTGGCTGCGACTGCGATCGCTTCCTTGAGTTCTGGAACCTCGTGTTTACCCAGTACGACCGCCAGGAGGATGGCTCCATGCCGGAGCTGCCGCACCGCAACCTCGATACGGGCATGGGTCTGGAGCGCATGGCCGCCATCATGCAGCACAAGACCGCTAACTACGACGGCGATCTGATGCAGCACCTCATCAAGCTGGGCGAGAAGATCAGCGGCAAGACCTATGACGCCGACGATTATTCCGGTGCCAGCCGCTCCCTGCGCATCATCGCGGATCACTCTCGTGCCGTTGACTTTATGATCTCGGACGGCATTCTCCCCGGTAACGAGGGTCGCGAGTATGTTCTTCGCCGCCTGCTCCGCCGTGCCGTGTTCCACGGTCGCCTGCTGGGTATCGAGGGCGCCTTCCTGACCAAGTTTATCGACGAGGTCAACGCTCAGATGGGCGAGGCCTATCCCGAGCTGCTCAAGAACGTCGCGCTCGTCAAGGGTATCGTCGCCTCCGAGGAGGAGCGCTTCTCCACGACGCTCGACAACGGTCGCGTCTACCTGGATGAGGTCCTGGCATCGCTTGCCGAGGGCGCTGTGCTTCCGGGCGATGTTGCCTTTAAGCTGCACGACACCTTTGGTTTCCCCATCGACTTGACCGTCGAGATCGCCGGCACCGCTGGCCACGACGTCGACATGGACGGCTTCACCGCCTGCATGGAGGACCAGAAGGCCCGCGCCCGCGCCAATGCCAAGGGCGACGCCTGGGGCAGCTTCAACGACGTGTGGGTCGAACTGTCCGACAAGGTCGCCGCGACCGAGTTCGACGGCTATGACAACGACGTCATCGATGGCGCCAAGGTTGTTGCCATCGTGCGCAACGGCGAGTCCGTCGAGTCCGCTGCCGCCGGCGAGGACGTCGAGGTCGTTCTCGACCGCACCCCGTTCTATGCCGAGATGGGTGGCCAGCAAGGCGATGCCGGCAAGCTTTCCGCCGAGGGCGTTGTTCTGACCGTTGCCGACACCAAGAACCACAACGGTCTGTATGCCCACGTCGCGCACGTTGTCGATGGCACGCTGACTGTCGGTGCCGCTGTGACCGCCACGCTTGACGCCGAGCGCCGTGGCTTCCTGCGCCGCAACCACACCGCCACGCACCTGCTCGACGCCGCGCTTAAGCAGGTCCTGGGCGAGCATGTCTCCCAGGCTGGCTCGCTGGTGACGCCTGAGCACCTGCGCTTTGACTTCACGCACTTCGAGGCCCTGTCCTCCGAGCAGCTCAAGGCTGTCGAGGACCTGGTCAACCAGCAGATCTTTGCCTCCAAGCCGGTCGTGACCCGCGTCATGGGCATTGACGAGGCCAAGGCCGCCGGTGCTGTCGCCCTGTTTGGCGAGAAGTATGGCGACGTCGTCCGCGTTGTCTCCGTGGGCGCCGAGGACCAGCCGTTCTCCCGTGAGCTCTGCGGTGGCACGCACGCTGCCAACACCGCCGAGATCGGCCTGTTCAAGATCATTTCCGAGTCCTCTACGGGCTCCAACGTCCGCCGCATTGAGGCCGTGACCTCTAAGGGTGCTCTCGACTACATGGCCGACCGTCTGGCGCTCGTCGACGCCGCCGCTGCTGCGCTCAAGTGCCGCGTGGATGAGGTTCCCGCCCGCGTGGAGAACCTGCAGGCCGAGCTGCGCGAGACTTCCAACAAGCTCAAGAAGGCGCTGACCGGTGGCTCCTCCGACGCTATCTCCAGCGCCATCGAGGGCGCCGTCGAGCTCGACGGCTACAAGCTCGTCGTCGCTGAGCTCCAGGGCCTTGAGGCTGCCGACCTGCGCAACGTCTGGGATACCGTGCACCAGAAGGTCGCCGGTCCTGTCGCCTGCGTCGTCGCCAGCGTGACCGAGAAGGGCACCCCGGCCCTGCTCGCCGCCGGCTCCGATGACGCCGTCAAGGCCGGTTTCCACGCCGGTAACGTGATCAAGCAGATCGCGGGCCTGGTCGACGGTCGCGGTGGCGGCCGTCCCAACATGGCCCAGGCCGGTGGCAAGAACGCCGCCGGCATCGCCGATGCCCTCGCGGCCGCTAAGACCGCGCTCGGCGCCTAAGAATCTAGGTAGTCGCTGTGGTCGCGCTTGCGCTGGACATAGGGGAGACCAGGATCGGCATCGCCGTCTCGAGCCGTGATGGCAAGATGGCGATGCCTGTCAAGGTGCTCCCGGCTGCAGAGGTCACCGGTATGGCCAAGACGTTCCGCTACCTGGTTGAGGACTATGAGCCCGATATCCTGGTAAGTGGGCGTCCCCTGACCATGGCCGGTGAGCCCGGTCCCCAGGCCGAGCGCGTTGCCGCTGTTGCGCAAAAGATTGCCGACGAGCTCGATCTTCCGTTGGAGTTTGAGGACGAGCGCCTGTCCTCGCAAGAGGCAAAGCGTATCCTGCGCGAGCAGGGCCTCAACGAAAAGCAGATGAGGGGCAAGATTGACATGATTGCCGCCAGCCTGTTTTTGCAGACGTGGCTTGATCGTAAAAACGAGGAGGTTTCGCATGCCTAGCGCTCCCGATCCGCGCCAGCCGAATTGTACACGTCAGTCGGCGTCGCGCCCTGCCCAGCCTGGCCAGCGTCCGGCACAGCCGACCCAGCGCGCAGCTCAGTCTGCCGCGCGCCCGGTGCAGTCCTCCTCTCGTTCGGCCCAACCTGTTCAACGGACGGGTCAGCAGCCTTCTGCTCGTTCGGTTCAGTATCCGGCTTCTCACGCGGCTCAGCAGCCCACTGCTCGTTCGGCTCAGCCTGCAGGCGGTGCTCGCTTTAAGCAACAGGCACCTACCCAGCGAACGCAGGCCCCCCAATTGCATTCGCATCACGCTCGCGGTTCGCATGGCGTTGCTCCGGCGACTCGCTCGAGCTACAACACGCATGCTCGTCGCGGTGCTCAAAAGAAGAGTTCTCCGGTTCCTATGATCATCGGCGTTGTGGTGGCCGTAATCGCGCTTGCTACTATCGCTTTCTTTGTCGTACCTGCTGTTAAGGGCTTCTTTGCCGGTGAGGATGCGAAAGTCGCTGCTGGCCAGCAAGTTACGGTGACCATTCCCGACGGTGCTTCGGGCGATACGATCGCCTCGATTCTCTCCGAGAACCATATCGTCGAAAATCCCAAGGATTACTACGCGGCGGTGAAAAAGCTTAACGCCGATATGTCGCTTAAGCCTGGCACCTACTCGTTCACCACACTCATGGATGCGACCAAGGTTGTTCAGCAGCTCATGGAAGGCCCCAACGCGGGCTCCAATGCGCTGACTATCCCTGAGGGTCTGACAGTCGATCAAGTCGCCGACCGCGTGGCCCAGGCCTACGACAGCATCTCTAAGGAAGACTTCCTCAACCAGGCCAAGGCCTCCAACTACGTGGACGACTATAGCTTCCTTAAGGGCGCCGCCAACGACTCGCTCGAGGGTTTCTTGTTCCCCAAGACCTATTCGTTGGGTGATTCGCCGACGGCCGATGACGTGATTCGCGCCATGCTCGATCAGTTTAAGACTGAGTACAAGTCGCTTGACTTTGCGAGCTGCGAAGCCAAGATCAAGGAGCGCTACGGTGTGGAGATGTCCGACTACGACATCGTTAACTTGGCCTCTATCGTTGAGCGCGAGGGCCTCAACGCCGATCAACGTGCGCACGTGGCCTCGGTCTTCTACAACCGCCTTGCAGGCAAGCTCGACGGTCTGCGCTATCTCAACAGCGATGCGACCATGATGTATGTCACCGGTGGCGAGGTTACCGCCGACGACCTGCAGAGCGATAGCCCGTATAACACCTATAAGCACGAGGGCCTGCCACCCACGCCCATCTGCTCTCCGTCGCTCGAGGCACTCAAGGCCACGCTTGAGCCGACCGACTCCGATGACCTGTATTTCTACATTACGCAGGACGAGGAGTACTTCTCGCAAACCTACGAAGAGCATCAACAGTCTTGGAATTAGCATGAGGATTTTTAGCCCCAAACGATACGTTGCCTCGGTCGATCGCATCGACCTTGATACCCTGTGGGCCGACGGCAAACGCGCCATTCTGCTCGATCGCGATAACACTCTGGTGCCGCGCGACACCGAGCAGGTTCCCACTGCGGTTTCCGCTTGGCTCGACGCCGCCCGCGCCAAAGGCTTTAAGCTGTGCATGGTGTCCAACAACTGGCATCGCGACCAGGTCATGAGCTCTGCACGCGAGCTGGGACTCGAGGCCATTAGCCACGCCATGAAGCCCGCCCCGTTTGCCTTGAAGGCGGGTCTTAAGCGCCTCGGCGCCACGGCAGACGAGGCGGTGCTGATCGGCGATCAGCTGTACACGGACGTGTGGAGCGGTAATTTTGCCGGCGTTGACACTATTCTGGTCAAGCCGCAGGCAACCCAGGACCTGTGGTACACGCAGATCTTCCGTATCTTTGAGCGCCGGGCCCTGCGCGACCTTCCCTGCGAGGAATAGGTTTCGCCATGTCTCAGCACATCAAACACGGCTGCGACCATATCTTCTTTATCGGCTTTTTGGGCGCGGGCAAGTCGACGCTTGCGCGCAATGTGGGCACTATGTTCAAGCGTCGATTCATCGATACCGATCGCTTGGTTGTGCGTCGATGCGGCAAGTCGGTGACCGAGATATTTGAGACCGAGGGCGAGGATCGTTTTCGCGAGCTCGAGACCTCGGCACTCCGTTCGCTTCAAAGCGAGCGCAGCCTGCTGGTATCGTGCGGGGGCGGCATCGTCGAGACGCCGGTGAACATTGAGCTGATGCACGAGATGGGTACATGCGTGTACCTCGAAGGCGACTTTGAGGACTCGTTGCGCCAGATTCGTCGCTCCGATACCCGGCCCGATTTCCGCTCGCCCGAGCACGCTGCGCGCTTGTTTGAGCATCGCCGTCCGCTGTATCGCCAGGCGGCCGATATTACCCTTGATATTCGCAACAAGTCCTTCGAGGACGTTTCCTACCTTTGTGCCGAGATGCTTTTGGAGCGTGGACTGCTATGATTCGCCGTCAACTTATCAATTTCCAAAACCGCAGTGTCGATGTCCGCGTCGGATTGGGGGCGTTCGAGGAGCTGTCGCGCATGTTTGCCTCGGCTGTGGGCAAGCCTAAGCGTGCGATGGTGGTTTGGAACGACGCCACATCCGAGCGTTTTGGCGAGGTTGTCGAGCATGCACTTGTTGACGCCGGTTTTGCCGTGTCGCCGCTCGTCCTCGAGGTTTCGCCTGCCGGTGCTACGCTGGTCGATGCCGATACCGTCTTTGGCGCGCTGTCGGCTAACGGCATTACCTGCGATGATCTCGTTGTCGCTGTCGGCGACACGGCGACCTGCTCGGTTGTTTGCTGGTGCGCCAATCAGTGGTGCGGTCGCACCGAGTGCGCCTTGCTGCCGACGACGTTCGACGCCATGCTCACGGTCGCGACGACCATGAAGCCGCTTGTCGCCTCGTCGGCGCATGCGCTTCCCGCTATCGCGTTCCGTCCCGAGCCGGGCTTGGTCGTGTGTGACCTCGACCTTGTACGCGCGGCGGACCCCGAGGACCTCAAGCTCGGCTATGCGGTACTTGTTGGCACCATGCTTTCGAGCAGCAAGTCCCGCTGGAATCAGTTTACCGAGACCATTCCCGAGATTCTCGCGGGCGAGGAGGTCGCGCTCGTCAATGCCGTTCAGTGGTCTCAGACTGCCCGTAAGGACGTACTGATGGCCACGAATCCCAGCGCCCGCCACGCTCTAGACTTTGGCAAGATGGGGGAGCGTACCCTGCGCGCCTGCTTGGGCGATGCCGCGTCGCAGGTTCCTGCCTACCAGCTGTTGTCCGAGGGCATGCGCTTTGAGGCGCGCCTAGCACATGATGCCTGCGACTTCGATATCGATTATGTCTTTGAGGTCGATGACTGCCTGGAGGACTTTGGTATCGAGGAGCTCGCCTTCGATCTGGAGCCTGCCGCATATGTCGAGGAGTTCCGCAGGCAGCAGTTTGTCCGCTCGAACCGTAGCATGTTGCCGCTGCCCGCGGCGCTCGGCGCCATTCGTCTAACGAGCGTTGAGGACGAGGTTCTCGACCGCCATGCTCACGCATACTTGGCTTCTCGCAAAGATCTTCTCTAGGATTTATTGACATCCATCGTCTTTCGTATCATGTTGAGGGGCGGGTATCCAATCGGTTGCGAATCGCTCGCGATTCCGTACGTTGATTGAGCCCGTTCCGTCTTTATGAAGACAACAAGAAAGGAATCTGCATGTCTGAGTTTGCTGCCGGTCCTGCCGGTCCTGCCGGTCGTATCGAGCGTGTCCGTGCCCTGATGGCTGAGCGCGGCTACGACGCTATCGTCGTGCGCGACGAGGCCAACCTTCGTTGGCTCACGGGCGTGAAGGGCGTCTTCGACTACACCTTCGAGTTCCCGCACGCTGCGTTTATTACGGCCGACCAGTGCCTGTTCCATACCGACTCGCGCTATCTCAACAGCTTTGAGGAGAACACGTCCGCCGGCAGCCCCTGGGTCTACGACATGGACGAGGGCACCATCCCCGGTTGGGTCGCCGGCAAGATCGCGGCTAACAAGTGCCGTGTCTGCGCTGTCGAGGACGACATGCAGATCAACTTCTACCAGGGTATCCAGCGTGGCCTTGAGGATCGTTCCGTCGCCTGCATGCTGCCGCTGATGCATGACGACATTCGCAAGATGCGCGCCATCAAGGACGCCGAGGAGATCGAGCTCATGCGCCATGCGCAGTCGATTACCGACGCCGCCTTCCAGCACATGCTCGGCTATATTAAGCCCGGTATGACCGAGAAGCAGGTTCGCAACGAGCTCGAGAACTTTATGTTCGCCAACGGCGCCGACAGCCTGGCCTTCGGCTCCATCGTGGCGAGCGGCCCCAACACCGCCAACCCGCATGCCGTCCCGAGCGACCGCGTGATCGAGAAGGGCGACTTCGTTCTCATGGATTATGGCGCGGGCTATTGCGACTACCGCTCCGACATGACTCGTACCGTCGTGATGGGCGAGCCTACGCAGGAGCAGCTCGACTTGTACGCGCTCGTGCGCCGTGCGCACGAGGAGTGCGTCGCCGCCATCCATCCGGGCGTCGAGGGCAACGACATTTTCAAGCTTTCCAAGAAGATCATTGGCGATGCCGGCTATGGCGATTACTACAACCATGGTCTGGGCCACGGCGTGGGCATTGACATCCACGAGCTGCCCAACTTCAACCGCAGCAAGAATATCATCGAGGTCGGCTCGGTTATCACCATGGAGCCCGGCGTCTACCTGCCCGGCGTGGGCGGTGTGCGCCTGGAGGACTACGGCGTGGTCACCGAGAACGGCTACGAGCCCTTCACCAAGACGCCGCATGACCTTCACGTCATCGATTGCTAGTCTACTTCGGTAGATAGTTTGGGGCGGGGCCTCCGGAGCAATTCGGACGCCCCGCGTTCTCTTTTTATGCGCTCGCTGCAGGCGCCGTCTGCAAGTGTATAATTTCGCTCGTATGTAATTTGGACGCTTGTGCGTTCTGCCCATAACAAGAAAGGTCGCTATGCCTACCATTTCTACCGCCGACTTCAAGAACGGCCTCGGTCTCCGCATTAAGGACAAGGTCTACACCATCGTCGAGTTCCAGCATGTCAAGCCGGGCAAGGGCGGCGCGTTTGTGCGCTACAAGACCCGCGACATCAAGAGCGGCCGCGTCGTCGAGAACACCTGCAACGCCGGCACCAAGTTCGAGAGCGTCATGCTCACCACCCGTGAGTTCCAGTACCTCTACAACGATGGCACCGACTACATCTTCATGGACAACGAATCCTATGAGCAGGTTCCCGTTCCCGAGGACATGGTGGGGGAGAACTCCAAGTGGCTGCGCGAGAACGACATTTGCCAGCTGCTCTTCGCCGACGATGAGCTCATGGGCGTGACTCCGCCGATGTTCATCGAGACCACCATCGTCCAGACCGACCCGGGCTTTAAGGGCGACACCGTCCAGGGTTCCACCAAGCCGGCCACGATCGACACCGGCGCTGTCATCCAGGTCCCCATGTACCTCAACGAGGGCGAGGTCATCAAGGTTGACACCCGCGACGGCAAGTTCGTCTCCCGCGTCTAGCAACCAACTCTTCTAGGAGGACTCATGCCCCAGGAAATCAAGATTGACGGCATCGGCATTTCGCCCGATGTTCTGACCGCCATCGTCTCGCGCGCCGTGTCCGATGTCGAGGGCATCGCCTCCGTTGGCGTCAAGGACCTTGCCACCAACCTTGTCTCCATGATGCTCTCGTCCAAGGCCCCGGCTTCCGAGCCGGCGGTCGAGACCGAGGTCGTCGGCGACAAGCTCGCACTCACCGTGCGCGTTGTGGTGTTCTTTGGCTATCCGTTCAAGAAACTCGCCGAGGCCGTTCGCGCTGCCGTGGTCGCTGCCATCGATGCCCAGGTGGGCGTTGAGGTCGAGCGCGTTGACGTTTGCATCGACGGCCTCGTTTTCCCCAAGGAGTAACCTTTGAGCCTTAAGGTTTATCGCGGGCGTACGCTTGCCCGCAGTCAGGCGCTGCAGCTGCTGTTCCAGGCCGAGGCCACGGACAGCCCGCTCGAGCGCGTCCTCGAGGGCGATTTCCTGATCTCGAAGGGCCCCCTCGACCCCTATGCGCTGGAGCTGTGCCGCGGTGCCTACGAGCATATCGATCGCATCGACTGTGCCCTGCGCGCCGTCGCCAAGAACTGGGATCTTATGCGCATGCCCGGCGCCGACCGCAATCTGCTGCGTATCGCCGTCTACGAGATGCGCTTCCTCACCGACGAAGAGGTCTCGGACGCTATCGTGATCAACGAGGCCGTCGAACTTGCCAAGGCCTATGGCACCGACCAGTCCGCGTCGTTCGTCAACGGCGTGCTGGGCAAGATCGCGCGCAGCGAGGAGTTGCCGGGCGAGGACCTGTACCAGGAACTGCTGGCCGAGGATCGCGCTCGCGAGGAGGCCCAGGCTGCTGAGGCTGCCGCCAAGGTCGCTGCCGCTCAGGCTACCGCCGGTGTACTTGCCGAGGATGTGGACGCTGCTGAGGCCGTCGAGGCCGACTCCGTCGAGGAGTAGTCATGCCAGAGGGTTCTGTCCGCAACTTTGACGAGATCTCAGACCGTTTGGATCAGATCATCGCTACCGTTCGCTCCAAGGATACCTCCTTGGAGCGTTCGCTCGATCTGTTTGACGAGGCGATTGAGCTGGGCTCCCGCGCGGTCGACATGGTCGATAAGTTTGAGCTGACGCCGCGTGAGGCCGACAAGCTCGAGCAGGAATACGATGAGGATGCGGCAAACGAATCCTAGGATAGCTAGGCCGCATCTCCGGATACGAATGGTTGATGGCATTCATGAAACGCGTGCGTCTTGATGACGAACTGATTTCACAGGGCATCTGCGCCGATCGCGCGGATGCCCTTCGCACTCTTATGGCCGGCTTGGTCTCGAGTGGCGGTGAGCGTTTGACTTCGCCGGGCCTTAAGGTGATCCCGGGCCTGCCGCTGCACGTGAAGGGGCGCATTCCCTATGTTGGCCGCGGTGGTCTTAAGCTCGAAGGCGCGCTTGATGCGTTTGGTATCAATCCGACGGGCCTTGCCTGTCTGGATGTTGGCTGCTCTACCGGCGGCTTTACCGATTGCCTGCTCAAGCGCGGAGCTGCGACCGTTGTCTCGGTGGACGTGGGCCGTGCCCAGTTTGATTGGTCGCTGCGTCAGGACGATCGCGTGACGCTGCATGAGCGCACAAACGTGACGCAGCTGCCTGAGCTTGGTTATGCCGGCGCCATCGACCTGGCTGTGTGCGATGTCTCGTTTACCAGCATCGCGAATATAATCGACGCCGTGCTGGCGTGCCTGAAGCCTTCGGGTTCGTTCTGCACGCTCGTAAAGCCCCAGTTTGAGGCGCCGGCTGCGCTGGTGGGCGACGGCGGTATCGTGACCGACCCCGCCGTCCGCCGCGATACGCTCGTGGCGGCGATTGAGCTTTTTGCCGTCAAGGGCCTGTTCCCGCTTGACGTGTGCGTGTCGCCCATCCATGGCGCTAAGGGCAACGTTGAGTTTTTCTTGTACGGCACAAGGTTTGTCCCCGGGGAGCGCGCCGACGATGAGCTGCAATCCCAGGTATCGGTTTTGAGCGAGAAAGCTGCAACGCTATGAAGGTCTTTCTGGTTCCCAATTACTACAAGCAAGAGGCGGTCGAGAGCGGCCTGATGCTCGAGCTTTGGCTGACGCGCCAGGGCTATGAGGTCGCATGGGCTGCCGACCAGCGATCGAAGATTCAAAGCACGCCTGATATTGACGGCTCCGATCTGGTCATTACGCTCGGCGGCGATGGTACGCTGCTGCGCGCTGCCCGCATTCTCAACCATCGCGAGATTCCTATCCTTGGTCTTTCCTATGGTCACCTGGGTTTTTTAACTGCTGCGAGCCCCGAGGAGCGCGACATTCTGCAGGTCGTGAGCGACGCCCTGTCCGGCGAGCTGCACGTGAGCCGCCGCGCCACCATCGCCGCGGATATCGTGTCCGTGCGCGAAGACGGCACGAAGGATGTCGTGCGCACGTTTGCCCTCAACGATATGGCACTTACGCGCGGCCCCCTGTCCGATATGGTTGAGTTTGACATCACGGTGTCGGGCCACCATATCGATCGACTGCGTGGCGACGGCGTGGTCGTGTCCACGGCGACTGGTTCTACGGGTTACGCACTCAGTGCCGGTGGCCCCATCGTGAGCCCCGATTACACGGGCATGGTCTGCGTACCCATTGCGCCGCACACCATTCAGGCCCGTGCCTTCTTGACTTCGCCGAGTGATGTCGTCGAGATCTTTATGTCTGATGATCGTCCGAGCGTTCCGGCGATCGCTATCGATGGACAGTTTATTACCTGCGATGGCACCGTTGAGAGCGTGGCGGTGCGCCGCGGGCCCGGAGATGTGCTGCTTCTCGATTACGGCCCCGAGAGCTTCTATAACTCGGTGAGCCGCGTATTCTACGGAGTCCGTCATGATCGATGAGCTGCAGGTTTCTAACATTGCACTCATTCGCGAGGCGACGCTGGTGCCGAGTGTCGGCCTGACTGTCCTGACCGGCGAGACCGGCGCCGGCAAGACCGCGCTGCTCTCGGCCCTCAAGCTTATTTTGGGTGAGCGCGCGGATTCGTCGACGGTGCGCGAGGGCGAGGCGCTGGCGAGTGTCGAGGCGCGCTTGTTCGACGGCCCGCACGACACGGAAGGCTTCACGGTCCAGCGCAGCCTTTCCGCTGAGGGCCGCAGCCGCGTGAAGATTGACGGCCGCATCGCCAGTGTGCGCGAGCTTTCGGAGCGCGTCGGCGTGATGATGGATCTGTGTGGCCAGCACGAGCACCAGCGCTTGCTCGATCCGGCGCATCATGTTGCGATGGTCGATGCCTGGGCAGGGCGCCCGGCGCTCGAGGCACTCGACCGTTACCGTGCCTGCTTCAAGGCTTCGCGTGACGCCGCCAAGGAGCTTCGCCGTGTGGAGGAAGCCTCACGCGCGCAGGGGAGTCGCGTCGAGGAGGCGCGCTTCGCCCTGGAGCGTATCGCCGAGGTCGACCCCAAGCCGGGTGAGTATGAGGAGCTCGAGGAGCTGCTGCCGCGCTCCGAACATGCCGAGGTACTGGTTGCCACGGCTAACGATGCCCATGCATCGCTTGCCGCCGAAGGGGGAGCGCTCGATGCCGTGAACAGTGCCGTGGCAGAGCTTTCCCGAATGGCTACCGTCGATCGCAAACTGGGCGACATTGCCGATGCGCTTTCGGATGCTTGTATCTCCCTTGAGGATTGCGCGAACGAGCTTCGTGCCTATCGCGATGGCATCGCCTTCGACGCGCGCGAGCTCGCTCGCATGCGTGAGCGGTATTCCGACCTCAAGGGCTTGTTGCGTCAGTGGGGTCCCACCATGGACGATGTGTTTGCCATGCGCGATCGCTCGCAAGAGCTGCTGTCCCTGGTCGATGATGGCGATGAGCAGATCAAAAAGGCGCGTGAGGCACTCGGGAGCGCTGAGCGCGAGTTGTTTGCCGCTGCCAAGGCACTTAAGCGCGCTCGCAATACGGCGGCCCCGCGCTTCTGCCACGAGGTTGGCCGCCAGATGGCTCGCCTGGAGATGGGCGGCGCCGAGCTCGTCTGGGAGTCGCGCGATCTTCCCCGTGCTGAGTGGACGCCCGTTGGTCCTTCGAGCTACGAGCTGCTATACCGCAGCGGTGCCGGCTTGACGCCGCGTCCCCTGCGTCGAATTGCGTCGGGCGGCGAGCTCAGCCGCGTTATGCTGGCGAGCAAAGTGGTCTTGGGTAATGCTGACGGCGTCGACACGCTGGTATTTGACGAGGTCGATGCCGGTGTCGGCGGCTCCACGGCTCGTGCTCTTGCTGGTGTGCTGGCCGATCTTGCCGCTACGCATCAAGTGATTGTCGTAACCCACTTGGCGCAAGTCGCCGTCATGGCCGACAAGCATTATGTTGTCAGCAAGGAGCCGGGCGATGTTCCCCAGACGCATTTGGACGAGGTAACCGGCGAAGCGCGTACCGCCGAGATCGCCCGCATGCTCAGCGGCGATCAGTCCGAGGCAAGCTTGGCCCACGCAAAGCAGATGCTCGAAGAAGTTCGAGGCTAGGTCGTATCAGCGGTGTTGGTGGGACAAAATAGACTGAAATTTTTGTCCCACTACGCGTTTTACTCAACGACCTTGTCCGGCTGGATGAGCTCCTCGTAGTAGCTGATATGTTCGCGAGCGTCTTCAATCTCGGGCAGCAGGAAGTTGTAGATAACTTCGATGATCATCGTGGCGCTGATCTTGGAGAACGCAAAGTCACCCGTCGTCAGCAGCGCCTCGTGGTTGACGGTATTAAAAGTGTAGTCTGCCAGGCGCGCGAGTGGAGACTTGCTGTCGCTGCTGATGACGACTACGGTGGCACCGCAGTCGCGAGCCGCTTTTGCCATGCGATTCAGTCGGCGCGACTTGCCGGAGTTTGAGATGAGCACGATGACGTCACCCGGGCGCAACGTGAGCGCAAAGCCGATTGATGTCTCGCTAATGGTGCTCGCCATGCAGCGCAGGCCCAGCTGCGAAAACTTAAACGTCGCATCGAGCGCGACCGCGTTCGTATTGCCCACAGCCGCAAACTCAATAACTCCTGCATGCTTAAGGGCATGCACAACAGCCGCCAACGTATCGTGGTCGATCCCGTCGATGGTCGCATTAAGCTCGCTCACCTTGGCAGCCAGGATGTTCTTAAGGCTCTGCTCCATATTGTCGAGCGAGACTTCGTCAGTCAGGCCCTCGTTGCGCTGGCTTTCCAAATCCCTCGCCAACGAAAACTGAAAGCTGCGGAAGCTGCCAAAGCCAAGCTTGCGGCAGAAGCGCGAAACGGTCGCCTCGGACGTGGCGGCGGCGCGCGAGAGCTGAGCCGCCGTGAGGCGTGGCGCCTCGGACTGGTGCTCCAATATATAGTCGACAATACGCTGCTCGGACTCGCTGTATCCCTGATGGGTACTAATGAGGGAAAGTGCGCTCTTGCTACTATCGGTCATGGATGGCTCCTGGTTGGCATGAAAATCGGACTCGTTTTGTAATGTCATAGTATAGGGGGATTTTCAATTACAAGATACACCTTGCCGTTTCAAGTGTTGATGGTAAACTTTCACCTACCGTTTACGGTTATGAAAGAACCTTTCACCGGAGAATTGCGCCTTGTCTCTTCTCACGCGGACGGTAGGTTGGTATCTTTCAGTTGTGGAAAAGCGCGCAAGGACGCGCGTGTAGGGGAGCGCCTGCGGGCGCAAAACTTAAAAAGGAGGGACACATGGCTAAGTTTGACATCATCGCCGCCACCGGTTGCCCGACCGGCATTGCGCACACCTTCATGGCGAAGGAGGCACTGGAGAAGGCAGCTGCCGAGCGAGGTCTGACTATTAAGGTCGAGACCCATGGCCAGGTCGGTGTCGAGAACGAGCTCACCAAGAGCGAGATCACCGGTGCCAAGGCCGTCGTCGTCGCAGCCGATAAGGATGTCCAGGCTGAGCGTTTCGCCGGCAAGCCCATGGTTTCCGTTGGTGTTTCCAAGGCCCTGTCCGTTGAGGCCGCCGGTAAGCTGATTGACCGCGCGCTCGCCGCCAAGGGCGACAACACGGTTGCAGCCGCTGCCGATGTCGAGGACGAGGCCGAGGAGAAGGAGTCCATCGGTCACGTCATCTACAAGCACCTTATGAACGGCGTCAGCCATATGCTGGTCTTCGTCGTTGCCGGTGGTGTCCTGACCGCCGTCTCGTTCCTGTGGGGCATTACGTCCTTCGATTCGACGGCGTCTGACTACAACAGCTTTGCTGCGATGCTCAAGATCATCGGCGGCATCGCCATGAACCTCATGGTTCCGGTACTTTCCGCCTACATCGCCGAGTCCATCGGTAAGCGCCCGGCGCTCGTCCCTGGTTTTGTTGCCGGTATGATCGCCATTCAGGGCCTGCCTGTTAACGCCGAGACCGGCATGATCGACGCCGGTGGCGCCGGCGTGGGCTTCGGCTTCCTGGGCGGCATCGTCGGCGGCTTCCTCGCTGGCTATGTCATCCTGCTGCTCGAGAAGGTCTTTGCCGGTCTGCCCAAGAACCTGGACGGCCTCAAGGCTATCTTCCTGTACCCGCTGTTCTCGACCGCCATCGTCGGTCTGGTCATGCTCGGCATCTCCGGCCCCATGGCTGCCATCAACACTGCCATGATGGACTTCCTCAAGGGCCTGTCCGCCTCTGGCGCCGTTGTCCTGGGTCTTGCCATCGGCTGCATGTGTGCCTTTGACATGGGTGGCCCGGTCAACAAGGCTGCTTACGTCACCGGTACCGCTATGCTCACCGAGGCGCTGGCTGCTGGCGTTGGCACCGATACCTACAACTTCGGCACCAACTTCATGGCTGCCGTCTCCGCCGCCTGCATCGTTCCGCCGCTGATCACCACCTTTGCCGTCGTTGTCGGCAAGAAGTACTTCAGCCAGGAGGATCACGACGCCGGTGTCGTCAACCTCATCCTTGGTTGCACCCACATCACCGAGGGCGCCATTCCGTTCATGACCAAGAACATCTGGCCGGTCATGCCCATCATGATGCTCGGTTCCTCTATCGCTTCGATCCTGACCATCATGTTCAACGTTCACGATCCGGCGCCTCACGGTGGCTTCCTGGTCCTGCCCGTTGTCGAGAACGGTCCGCTGTGGGTCCTCGCGATCCTCATCGGCGCTGTTGTCGGTGGCATCCTGTTCGTGGCCTTCAAGAAGTACGACTTTGAGAAGAATCAGAAGGCCGCTCATGCAGCCAAGCCCGTTGAGGCCCCCAAGGCCGCTGCCGTCGAGGCTCCCAAGGCCGAGGCTGCCGACTTCGTGAAGGTCGAGAATGTCTTTGTCGCCGAGGACTTCGCTTCTCGTGACGAGGCTCTGAGCTTCGTTTCCAACCAGGCCGTCAAGGCCGGTATCGCAAACGACGCCGACGCCGTGATGAACGCCTTCCTGGCCCGCGAGGCCGAGGGCACCACGGGCATGATGGAGGGCTTCGCCATTCCGCATGCCAAGTCCGACGCCATTACCGAGGCTGCCGTCATCGTCGTCAAGGACGAGTCCGGCGTGACCGGTTGGGACACCATGGACGGCGCTCCCGTCAACGTGGGCATCGCCCTGCTCATCCCTGGTGCACAGGCTGGCACCACGCACCTCAAGATCCTGTCCAAGGTCGCCGAGGCGCTCATGGACGAGGACTTCCGTGCCACCGTCAAGGGTTCCACCGACGCCGCCGAGATCGCCAAGACGATCAACGCCCGCCTGGTCTAATTCCGCAGTACGCGAATAACATCGCCCCCTGTAACAAAGGCGAGGACTCCCTACGGGTCCTCGCCTTTTTTCATACCACCCGGCACTCAGGGACGTTCCTTTTCTGCCGGCACCCCGGGACACTCCTTAGTACCCAACAGGGCATAAATAGCCCTCATCGAGTGAATCACCCACGCGAACAATAATTCAGCCAGAATTCCTTTTGCACGATATTTCTTGGACGGAAGCATGTTCCCGCAGCTCGCCTGCCGGGCGGGGCGGTTAAGTTTGTCGCGAGTTCCGCACGCAAAGGAAAGCACTTAATGTGCTTTCCGTCTTGCGCAGGACTGTAGAGCAGCAAACTTAACCGCCCCGCCCGGCAGGCGAGCGGACAGCGAACGACATCTGTCCAACAATTCGTGCGAAACACAATGAAAAACCGTTTGATGTGAGTTAATATAAACAACGTCGTGAATCTGACTCCTGCCACATGCATGACAGGGGTTAAACACAAAAAAGGAGTCAATTATGGTTTCTGAGAAGGCTACCCTCGTTAATCCTCAGGGTCTGCACATGCGTCCGGCTGGTCTGTTCGCCTCCACCATGGGCAAGTACGCCTGTGACGTGACGGTCGTCACCCCCGAGAAGGAGGTCAACGGCAAGTCCCCGATGGCCCTCATGGCTGCTGGTATCCCCTGCGGCACCGAGGTCGAGGTCAAGTGCGACGGCGCCGACGAGGCCGAGGCTCTGGCTGCTGCCATCGAGCTCATCAAGAGCGGTCTTGGCGAGTAGAACTCAAACGGGTCGCATGTTGAACAACTAAGTTCATATTTGGGGGCGCAGTGACCTGTCTTAAGGTAGCTGCGCTCTTTTGTCATGGATATGGCAAAACGCTTTATCACATGACACGGAGAGAGGAATGGGAATGTATCAGGGAGTCAACGCTTCCGAGGGCATCGGTATCGGCACCGTCATGGTCGCCGTCGATCCCGACTTGACGTTTGAGCCGCACGAGGTTGCTGATTCGGCAGCAGAGAAGGAGCGCTATCAGACCGCTCTTTCGGTCTTCTGCGAGAAGACCCAGGCTCAGGCCGATCACATGAAGGAGACGGTGGGCGAGGCCGAGGCCGAGATCATGAGCGGACACATTGTCCTGGCTCAGGATCCGGGCATGACCGACGCCATCAACGCCGCCATTGACGGCGGCACCTGCGCCGAGCAGGCGCTCATGGACACCTCGACCATGTTCGAGAACATGTTCCTGTCCATGGACGATGAGATGTTCCGTCTGCGCGCGGCCGACATCGCCGACATCCGCACCGGTATTCTGGCCGAGCTGCTGGGCAAGGAGGTCGTCGACCTTTCCGTCCTGCCCGAGAACACCGTCGTTGTCGTGCACGACCTCACGCCGTCCATGACCGCCACGATCGATAAGGCGCACGTTGCCGGTATCGTCACCGAGACTGGTGGCCGCACGTCGCACTCCGCAATCATTGCGCGCGCCCTCGAGATCCCTGCTGTCCTTTCGGTTTCCAACAGCTGCACCGCACTGCGCAACGGCATGACCGTTGTCGTCGACGGTGGCAAGGGTATCGTCGAGGCCGATCCCGATGAGGAGACGCTCGCCGCTTACACTGCCAAGGCCGAGGCTTTCGCTGCCGAGAAGGCGGCTCTCGAGGCCTTCCGCGGCAAGCCGTCCGTGACTGCCGACGGCATCAAGAAGATCATTGCCTGCAACATCGGCAATCCCGATGACGTGCCCAACGCGCTCGATCACGACGCCGAGGCTATCGGCCTGTTCCGTTCCGAGTTCCTGTTCATGGACTCTGCTGAGCTTCCTTCCGAGGAGGAGCAGTTCAACGCCTACCGTAAGGTCGCCAGCGCGCTCAAGGGCGCTCCGGTCATCATCCGCACGCTCGATGTGGGTGGCGACAAGGAGATTCCGTACCTGCACATGGTCAAGGAAGAGAACCCCTTCATGGGCTTCCGCGCCGTGCGTTACTGCCTGGCCAACCCCGACCAGTACAAGGTCCAGCTCCGCGCCCTGCTGCGCGCCAGCGCCTTCGGTGACGTCAAGATTATGATCCCGCTCGTCACCTGCGTCGAGGAAGTCTTGGCTGTCAAGGAGCTCGTCGAGCAGTGCAAGACCGAGCTGACCGAAGAGGGTCGCAAGTTCAACGAGAACATCGAGGTCGGCATCATGGTCGAGACGCCTGCAGCCTCGCTGCTCGCTGACCGCCTGGCCGAGGTCGCCGACTTCTTCTCCATCGGCACCAACGACCTGATCGGCTACACCATGTGCGCCGACCGTGGCAACGACACCATCTCCAACCTGTACCAGGTTTACTATCCCGCCGTGCTCCGCTCGCTCAAGAACATCATCGAGAGCGGCGTGAAGGCCGGCATCATGGTCGGTATGTGCGGCGAGGCCGCTGCCGATCCGTTGCTCGAGCCGCTGCTGATCAGCTGGGGCCTGGAGGAGTTCTCGATGAGCGCTCCGTCCATCCTGCGCGCCCGCAAGACCATCAGCCAGTGGACCAAGGCCGAGTGCGACGAGCTCGCCGAGAAGGCGCTCGCCTGCAACACCGCTGCCGAGGTCAAGGCACTGCTCGAGTCCGCAGCTCGCTAATTTGGTATCAGAGGTAACCGCGTGGTTGGAATGGGCCGGCCACGCGGCCCTCACATATACAGGGGGTACTGTAAATGTTCTACACGCTAACCGCTAACCCGGCTGTCGACATGACGGTTTCGAGCTCTCCGCTCGAGCCCGACGAGAACGTCCGCACCGGCTCGGCCAGCTACACGGCTAACGGCAAGGGCCTCGACGTGTCCTTCGCCTTTAAGAAGATGGGCGTCGACACCGTCGCGCTCGGTTTCTTCGCCGGCTTCACGGGCAAGTTCATCGTCGAGGAGGTCATGAACCTGGGTTGCCTCTGCCGCCCGGTCTGGACCGACGGTATCACGCGCATCAACACCTACGTCAACGATGGCCAGCACGAGTACGGCATCCTGAACCCCGGTGCTCCGATCACGCCGCAGCATCAGGAGGAGCTCTACAACATCCTGGACACCGCGGGCGACCTTGAGTGCCTGATCGTCTCCGGCTCCGTGCCTCCCAAAGCTACGCCCGACTTCCTGGCTCAGGTCATGGAGCACGCTCAGGCCCGTGGCGCCGACGTCGTCCTGGACCTGTCCTCCGACAAGCTCAAGGAGCTCGCTCACAAGAAGCCGCTGCTCATTAAGCCGAACCATCACGAGATGAAGGCTATCTTCGGCGTGCCGGTCGACACCGACGACGAGGTCCGCGTTGCCATGAAGCTGGCTCACGAGGCCGGCGTCCAGAACGTGCTGCTCACCCGTGGTAGCCGCGGTGACGCTTACTTCTCCAACGGCGAGGACATCTGGTATGCCAAGCGTGAGTTCAACATCAAGCTTGTCTCTTCCGTCTGCGCCGGCGACTGCACCCTCGCTGCGTTCCTGCACAAGTGGTACAGGGATCGCGACAACGTCGAGGAGGCCATGAAGCTCGCTATGGCCACCGGCGCCAACGTTGCTGAGTCCGTCGGCATCGGCGACTTTGGTCACGTCGACGAGTACAGCAAGCGCGTTGCTGTCCGCAAGCTCGATCGCAAGTAAGCGAAACGCGACAAACTCGTGCGCATACGGCGTCCCGGTTTCGACCGGGGCGCCGTTTTTTTGTCCCACTCGAACCTCGGAGCCGCGCTTCACGCGTTCCACACCGTTCACCGAGTTATTGTAGCCTTTTGCCGAAGCGTGGAATATACTTTCATTAACACGTTGCTTCGTGAAAGGAACATTCATGATTTACACGCTTACTGCAAATCCCGCTATTGACTACAACATCTCCTGCGATGGCCTGTCCGCCAACACCGTTACCCGCACCCGTAACGCTGTCTACACCCCCAACGGCAAGGGTCTCAACGTTTCGTTTACGCTCGACCACTACGGCGTCGACACCACGATCCTGGGCTTCTTCGCCGGCTTCTCGGGCGAGTTCATCGTTAAGGGCGCCGAGGCCCTGGGCGTTCCCGTCAAGCCCGTGTGGACCGACGGCATCACGCGTGTCAACGTGTTCCTCAATGCCGGTCCCGACACCGAGTACAACATGGTCAACGCCGGTGCCGCCATCAACGAGGCCAACGAGCAGGAGATGTTTGAGCTGATCGATTCGCTCGAGGACATGACCTGCCTGGTCATTAGCGGCTCGCTGCCCCCCAACACCTCTGAGGGCTTCCTGGCCGAGGTGCTTCGCCGCGTTAAGGCAAAGGGCGCCGAGTTCGTGCTCGATATTTCGAGCCATCAGTTGGCCGACCTCATTGCTATGGAGCCGCTCCTCATTAAGCCTAACGACGACGAGCTGCTCGACATCTTTGGCATTAAGGTGAGCGGCGGCGACGATGAGTCCGTCAAGGCTGCCATGGCCGAGCTGCATGCCAAGGGCGCCAAGAACGTGCTGTTGACCCTGGGTGGCGCCGGCGCGTACTTCTCCAACGGCGAGCACATCTGGTTTGCCAACCGTACCTTTGAGGTCAAGCTGCTGTCGACCGTTTGCGCCGGTGACTCTTCGCTGGCCGCCTTCCTGTCCGTGTGGCACGACGCTCCCGAGCGCGTCGAGGACGCCCTGCGCCTCTCGATGGCCACCGGCGCCAACGTGGTCGAGTGCCCGGGTCTGGGCGATTTTGCCAAGGTCGATGAGTATCAGAAGGGTATTGCAATTCGTCAGGTTTGCTAGTTCCGGCACCTTGCCTGAATAGTTCAATTATTTCGCATCCGTCTTAGACCAGGACGGATGCGTTTTTGTTTATCGGACTTGCGTGTGCAGTGGAGGCTGTTTCTTGCTAGACTTCTTGCAGACGCAATCGATAGCCAATTTGATAGTCGCAGGAGGCCATAGGCATGTGCAATGTTTCGCTCAACGGTACGCAGCCGACCGATGCCTCTATCCGTGTCCTGCGTGCGCTTGAGGCAGCAGGTCTTGAGGCTTGGTACGTGGGCGGTTGGGTACGTGATGCCCTGATGGGACGCCCCAGCCACGATGTTGACATGTGCTGCAGCGGCCTGTGGCAGGAGTCCAAAAAGGCGCTCGAAGCGGCTGATATTGCCGTGGTTGAGTCGGGCATAAAATTTGGCGGCATCACGGCTATTTGCGATGATGAGCGCATTGAGGTCACCACCTACCGCCTAGACGGCTTTTACACCGACGGCCGCCATCCCCAGAGTGTGGAGCGTGCGGCGTCGCTTGAGGACGATCTGGCGCGTCGTGACTTTACCGTTAACGCTATGGCCTGGCATCCCGAGCGTGGTCTTGTCGACCGCTACGATGGTCAGGGCGACCTAGACCGCAAGCTCATCCGCGCCGTTGGAGATCCCAAGCGTCGTTTTAACGAGGACGCGCTTCGCATGCTGCGCGCGGTGCGTTTTGCCTGCCGTCTGGATTTTATGATCGAGCCTAAGACTAAACAGGCGCTTGCCGAGTGCGCGCCGCTGCTCGATGCTGTGGCGCGCGAGCGTGTGGGCATTGAGCTCGAGGGTATCCTTTCGACCGGCCATGGGGGAGACGCGATGCTGCGCTACCCCGAGCTTGTTTGCGCCGCCGTGCCCGAGCTCGCGTCCGCTCGCGGGTTTGATCAACGCAGCGTCTATCATGCGTTTAACGTCTACGAGCATATCGCCCGCGTGCTGACGGTGGCAGGGGAGCTGGCGCTGTGCGACGGCGTCGCGCCCTCGTCGAGCCTTATGTGGGCTGCGTTTTTGCACGACGTTTCCAAACCCGAGTGCTTTACGGTCGATCACGACGGCAGCGGCCACTTCTACGGTCATCCCGAGCTCGGCGCCAAGAAGGCGCGTGTCATCATGGATCGCCTGGCGCTCTCGCACGATTTGGTGCGCGATGTGTGCCTGCTGATCAAATACCATGACAAGCCGCTGCGCCCCGAGCGCTCCTGCCTGCTCAATATGATGCGCGCGCTTTCGGGCGAGGGTGTCGATACGCCGCGTCTGATGGACGAGCTCATGGACCTTAAGCGTGCCGACACGCTCGGCAAGGCGCCCTCGTGCTTCTATTACGTCGAGACGATCGAGGAGATGCGTACGCTCGCCCACGATCTGCTGCAGGCGGGGGAGCCCTATACACTCAAGATGCTTGCCATCAATGGTGGCGATCTGATCCGCGCCGGCGTCAAGCCGGGGCCGGAGCTGGGGCAGCTTCTCAACGCTGCCCTCGACGCCGTGATCGAGGACAACATCCCCAACAACCGCGAAGCCCTCCTGGCTCATCTCAACTTGAACTAGCTAACCAGTTGACCTGCGCGTTCCATAACCTGCCGACAATTTTTTCGGCAATTTGGAATTTCTTCTTGCGCTGATGTTTTTTGTCCCGTAATATATTTCCTCGCAGCACGGCAGTGCAGATGTCATGTGGCCCGTTCGTCTAGCGGTTTAGGACGCCGCCCTCTCAAGGCGGAGATCACCAGTTCGAATCTGGTACGGGCTACCACTTCTTTTCTGCTGAGGCTTATGGCCCGTTCGTCTAGCGGTTTAGGACGCCGCCCTCTCAAGGCGGAGATCACCAGTTCGAATCTGGTACGGGCTACCATGAATCTGAGACCCGGACTTCCCACGGAAGCCCGGGTTTTTTATTTCCGAGCAAACCATCTGCAATTCCCATTTGGCCCATAGCTTTACGTTCTGCTTGTGGCCCTTGCGGGTACAATATGCAAGATATTTGGACGGTCAGAAGGAGCCTCATGACGGAGTCCTCTCAGCATACATCTAAGCCCCAGGTCGAGGTTGAGGCCTCGGGCGGCGATGACAACAAGGGTGCACGCCGCGGTGCCATTTTTATCGGCGTCGTGCTGGTTGGCTATATCGTTTATCTGATTGTGACCGGTCAGATGGGACAGTTCTGGGCTGCCATGTCGAGCGTTCAGGCGCCGTGGCTCGTTGCTGCATGCTTTTGCATGTTCCTGTACCTGTTCTTTGGCATCGTCGCCTATGCGATCGCCGTCTGGCTCGATCCCAATTCGCCCGTCGGCATTCGCGACCTGATCTCGGTCGAGGCGAGCGGTATCTTCTTTGGCAACCTGACGCCCATGATGATGGGCTCTACGCCCGCCCAGATCTACCGCCTGACCAAGGCAGGCCAAAATGTCGGCGAGGCCGGTGCCACGCAGTTCACGCGCTTTATCGTGTATCAGTTTGGCCTCGTTGCCTGGGGCGCCATTCTGCTGCTTGCCCGAATGCCGTTTTTCGCCGAGCGCTATGGCGACATGACGCTGCTGTGCGTCTTTAGCTTTGGCGGTCACTGTTGCATTCTGCTTGGCATCTTTGCCGTCGCGCTCATGCCCAAGACCGTCACGCGCGTCGCGCACTGCATCATCAATTGGCTCGAGCGAATGGGCGTCTCGGCCACCAAGATTGAGGGCTGGCGTACGTTTGTCGACGGCGAAATCTACTCTTTCTCTGAGAAGTTCAAGCTTTCAGCCGGCCACTTTTCGTCCATGCTGCTCACGGTGGTCATCACCATGTTGCAGCTCGCGTTTTTCTACCTCGTGCCGTATTTCCTGATGCTTGCCTTTGGCCACCACGAAGTCGACTTTTTCTCGGTCATGGCCGCGAGTGCCTTTGTCCAGCTGCTGAGCTCTGCGGTTCCCTTGCCCGGTGGAACTGGTGGCGCTGAGGGCGGCTTTGCATTGTTCTTGGGTCATTTCTTTGGGTCGGCTTCGACCGCCGGCTATCTGCTGTGGCGCCTCATTACGTTTATTGCGCCGACCATTTTGGCTGCGCCCCTGCTGGGACTTAAGAGCGCCCACAACGAGAGCATCCATGCGCGCTGGGATCGCGTGATGCGCAAACTCGGCCGCACGTCTCAGACGCCCTCTGCGCCCACTAAGCCGCACCCCACGAATGCGGTTACCGTTGATCCCAAGAAGCACGCTCAGAAGGCTTCTGGGACCGCTAAGCCGGCTCATAAAGCCTATGTGCGCCAGACGGGCGACGGTATTCGCGTATCTCCGTCGGCACTCAATAAGAAGAAGCACCCTAAGTCGCAGTAGGGCAGTCGTGCGTTCTTCATGATGCGGGGCATATTTGTGCTGTATGGGGGATAATCCTCTTACGTAGATTATCTCTCATCTGTTGATGAATGCCCGTATATCGAAGGGACACGCCCATGGCCACCAGCAAACCGCGTATTGATCGCCGCATCGTTCGCAGCCGCAATGCCATCCTTTCCGCTTTCGAGCGCCTGCTCATGGAAAAGCCGCTGGCAGACATTACGGTGAGTGCCATCGCGCGCGAGGCCAATGTCGACCGCAAGACCTTTTACGTTCACTTTGGTACGGTTGACGGCCTGCTCGATGCCATTGCCGTCGATGTGGTGGAGATGATTGTCGACTCGGTCGAGAAAACGCTTGCTTCAATGGACGGTGACACCAACGAGCGCGCCCTGGGCGCGGCGGCGACCTTCTTTAAAACCGTTAACGAGGCACTTTGCAACAACTTGGTGCTCAATCGTCAGCTGATCGAGAACATTCCGCTCGATGATTTTATGGCTCGTCTTCGTGCGCCGCTAGAGCACGAGATTGCCGAGCGCGATCTGCTGCCCCACGGTCTCAAGGACGAGATGTTCGACTACTATCTGGCGTTTTTGCTGTCCGGTATCATCGGCATCTATCGCACGTGGGCGCTGTCTGACGGTTCGGTTCCTATCGAGCGTGTCTCGGAGGTTGCTAATAATCTGACGTTGAGCGGTCTTTCGAGTTTGGAATCTCGCTTGGATTAGGTCTAGTTGGGTTCGTCGGCGTGGAAATTCCTGTTCACGAGGTTCTCCGGCGCCTTGGAGACCTCGCCGGCGTAGGAGCTATAGCCTGAGGATCCTTAAATGAAAGTCCAGTCTATCCTTCCCACTCCAATTGGGAATCCTCCGATGCGCCTTCGCGTGCTCGCATGACCTCGATACCATGCGAGCGCGCGAACTCGACGAGCTCTGCGTTGCGGGCGTTTATGGTGCCGAAGGCGGCGGGGCACACGATAAGGCGCGCGCAGTGGACGAGGAGCTCTTTGGCGCGGGCTATGGTTTTATCCCCGATCGGCTCGAAGGCGCGCTCGGCCACGCATTCCGTCGCAAGGTCGCGCGCGAGCTCGCAGTCGATGTCCCCTTCGTGCAGAACGCCCGCGTAGAACGCCTTGCCCTGCCGAATGAGCTGGCGAAACACAGCCGACCCTGTACCTGCGCCGGCGATGACGAATGTGTGCGCATCGCCGTGCGGGCGCCCAATTTCCACGCTGCCGAAGCGCTCGTTGAAGGTGCCATGTTGAAGACCGTAGAGCTCGCCAATTGTCTCGCGCGTGAATATGTCCTCGGGTGCGCCAGCGCGGAAGACCCGGCCGTCCTTCACGCAAATCACCTTGTCGGCGCTTTTCTGCGCGAGCTCGAGTTCGTGGATGGACATGATGACAGCCACATTCCGCGATTTCGCAAGGTGGCGAAGTATTCGCAGCAGGTCGATCTGGTAGCGGATATCGAGATACGACGTGGGCTCGTCGAGCACGAGCACACGCGGATCCTGCGCGATGGCGCGTGCGAGCATGACGCGCTGGCGTTGCCCGTCGCTTATCTGCATGAAGTCGCACTCGGCGAGCTCTTCCACATGTGCGGTTTTCATGGCCTCGTCGACCCGACTATGGTCGTTAGGCGAGAGTGTGCCCATTCGCCCGGTGTAGGGATGTCTTCCCGCCTCTACGATATCGCGGCAGGTGAGCAGCTCGGTCCGGGGGCGATCTGTCAGCATAACGGCAAGGTTCCTTGCGAACTCCGCCGTCTTCCATCGGGAAATCTCTCGCCCGTCGAGCTCGACCGCGCCGGCAAGCGGTGCCAGATGGCGTGTGATGGTTTTCAAGATGGTCGACTTGCCCGAGCCGTTCGGCCCGATGAGCGCCACGACGTCGCCCGCGCGAACCTCCAGATCGACGCCTTCGACTACGACCTTCTTGTCGTAGCCCGCCGACAGGTCGCTTATGCGGAAAAGCGGCGCTCCGTCAGCCTGCGTTTCGACCGGGGCTTCGAGGTTCGACTCCGCTCGGAGGAGACGTTCCGCGCGCAGTTCCGCACGAGCCGAAAGTGCCTTCTGGCGCTTTCGTGCGAGCTCAGGACTGTCTAAGCATGGAATGTCCCCTCCGAGCGTTTTGGGCCGCGGCACGAATTCCCCCATCTACCTCACCCGCTTCTTCAACATGAGCGCGATAACCACCGGCGCGCCGAAGATGGCGGTGACGGCGCTGATGGAAAGCTCGACGGGAGAGAACAGTGTGCGCGCGATCAAATCGCAGCCCGCGCAGAAGATGGCGCCTCCCAAGAAGCACGCGGGAATCACACGGATGGGCTTCGACGACTTTAGCGCCGGCTTCACGAGATGCGGAACCGCGATGCCTACGAACGACACCGGACCAGCGAACGCGGTCACGCAGGCGGAGAGCATGCTCGCTAGAAGGACGAGCACCACGCGGAAGCGTGCGACGTTCACGCCGACGCTTTTCGCGTAGGCTTCTCCCAGCTGGAAGGCGGAAAGGGGCTTCGATATCGCGAATACGCATGCGCTCACGGTGATCACCACGACCGCGATGACCGCCACGTCGTCCCAGCTCGAACCCGAGAAGCTACCCAAAGACCAGTTGTGCAGGTTCACGATGGACTGGTCGTCGGCGAAGGCGATGAGGAAGTTCGTCGCCGCCGAGCAGATGTATCCCACCATGACGCCCGCCACGATGAGCATGGCCATGGAACTTATGCGCCGTGCAATGAGGAGCACGAAGCCGATGGTGATAAGCGAGCCCAGAAACGCTGCGGCCACCATGGCCGGCGAGGGCATGGCCTGGTTTGCGCCCAGAAGTACGATCATCGTAAGCGCGACGACGAACTTTGCGCCCGAGGAGACGCCCAAAATGAACGGGTCGGCGATGGGGTTGTTGAAAAACGTCTGCAGCAGGAACCCGGAGAGTGAAAGTGCCCCGCCGAGAAGCACGGCTGAAAGCACGCGCGGCAGGCGAATCTCCCAGATGACCTGGCTTTCCATGGAATTGGCCGCGCCGCCCGAAAGGATGCCGGGGATGTGGTCTGCGGGTACGAGCACGCTCCCGATGCACAGGTTGGCCCCGACGAGCACGATGAGGGCAACAGCGAGCAGCGCCGTCACGACGCGACACCGCGCGGTGCGCCCCGATTCGTCGTATGTCATGGAAAGTCGGCTTCTCATGGTGCTAGCCGAGCTTCCTCAGATAATGGAAGTCGCTCGCGTCATCGCCGGTGAACGCTCCGTGCAGCTCGTCGATAATGTCGGCGGTAGAAGTCATCTGCTGGTACATGTCGGCGCTTGTGACCCAGACGTTGCCGTTCTTCACGGCTTTGAACTGCGACAATAGCGCGTTTTTGCCTACGAAGTCGTTCAAGGTGGCAACCGATTCGTCGATGGTGCCGTTGTAAACGATGATGTCGGCATCCTTCGCCGTCGCGTAGAAGCGCTCCATTTCGAGCGTTACTGACGAACCTGACGCCGACGCCGTCTGCGCGTCATCGAGCGCGTAGCTGCCGCCTGCAAGCTCGATCATCTGCGCCACGTAGTCGCCCGCCCGCCGCGTGACGGCGGCCCCGTTCGAGTTAATGTAGAAATACGCCACGGTTTTACCTGACGACGCGAGCCCCGACGTTTGCTCGACGCGGGCCTTCTGCTCGTTGAACAGGTGCGCGGCCTCGTCTTCCTTGTCGAACAGGACGCCGAAAAGCTTAATCCACTCGACGCGCCCGAGTGCTTTGGGCTCGCTCGACGACTGTTCGGTGAGCACGACGAGCCCGAGCTTCTGCAGCTTTTCCTTCACATCGGGCGTGTGGTTGATCATGGTGTTCTCGATGGCGAGCGTGCAGCCCGAGGCCGATATTCGCTCGTAGTCGGGCGCGCTGTACTTGCCGCCGTAGGCGATCGCCCCACTTTCGAGCGCGCTTTTGAAGCCCGCCACCGAGCAATCGTCGGCCTTCGTGCCCGACATAAAGATATTGTCGTTCGCATCGAGCGCGTCGACCAGGCACATCGTCGCCGACGACACGAGGTACACCTTGTCGGCGGGGCGCCTTATGACCGCGATGTCGGAGCTCAACCCATCAGGCACCTTCGCATCTTGCGGCACCACGAGGAAGCGCTCCCCGTTCGAAACGCAGATAAGCCGCAGGCCGCCTTCGAACTCGTCGACAGTGAAGTGCTCGGCGTATTCAAGCTGAAGCGCCCCCGTCGGCTCCCAGCCGCAGCCCAGATCGGCGTTGTGGAAGTCGGCCGCGGTGCTTGAAGCCGTTCCCGCAGGGGAGCCGCCGCTTGCATCGTTGCCCGATTTCTCCTTCATGGTGGATGAGTCGAAGTGGAGCGTGTAGTTGATGGTGTGCGGCGTCGACATGGCGTCGGTCTCGGCCGACACGGCGATGTCCTCGTCGAGCGTGACGGGTATCTCGAACGTGGAGTCGCCGCCGTCGTTTACGGGCGCGTAGTCCACGCCGTCGACGGTCATCTTGTCGTAGTTCGAACTCGACCAGGTGATGGTCGCGGTGTAGGTGTCGCCATCCTTCACAATTGTGGTGGGTGAGGCGATGCTTGCGCGCCCTGACCCGCCGGAAAGCGAGACGCTCACAGTGTATTCCTGAGAGCCCGCCGTGGCACCGGTCGCGTTCGGGCTCGCACTGCACCCCGCGAAGGGAAGCGCGAGCAGGGCGACGAGAACGCAGGCGATTACGCGCGCCGCGATGCTGCGGCGCTTCCTGTTTTCCCCCTTGGGAAGAATCGACCGCATGGCGTTACTTCAGTGCGTCGGCGCGCAGATCGACGCCGGCGGATTCGAATACGAGCGTGCGGTCGTACCACCGCTCCCTTTTAATGCTCCACGCGGCGCAGGCGGTGTCCTCGTCGAGCGCATCAACGGGCACGTCGTAGGTGTACTTGCCTTCCGCGTTTTCCACATAGGGGATGAAGTCGGCCTCGCTCGCGGCGGCAGCCTCGTCGCCCGTGCCCATGAAGAGCTTGCCGTAGCCCGTGCCGGAAAGTGTCATCACGCAGTGCATGGAGCCGTTTTCCACGATGAGCTGGGCGTCCACAATCCTGAACATGTTCGAGCTGGAATCTACGGTGATTGGATAGGTGCCGTCAGTCACTTTGTCGGCGGTAATGGGGGCAGCGCTTGCGCCCTCGGGCGCATCGGCCGCCTGTTCGGTCTTTTCCTGGGAATCGGCATCGCTTGCCTTTGCGCTGTCGATTGAATTTCCGCCGCAGCCGGCGAGCGAGAACGCGAAAAGCGCCGCCGACAGGGCGAAGACGAGGGTTTTCTTCAACATGGAGGGGTTCCTTTCAATCGCTTCGACCGCCCGCGTCGTGCGGTGGGCGGGCGGGATGCGAATGCAACGGGCATGCGTCGTCAGTCGGGGAAGGCGCATGCCCGTTGCACGGGGACGCGACCGGCGCCCCCGTGCGCGGCGAGTTTACAGCTTGGCGATGGCGTCGTCCACGTGCGAGACGTAGATGTCGTCGACCGCGACGTTCTGTCCCAGACCCTGGAGCAGGCACGTCACTTCGAAGCCGGCGGCCACGAACTTCGCAGCCCAGCTGTCGGGGTCGGTCTCGTCTGCCATGTCGTTGTTCGCGTGGTCGCCCGCGACCACCATGAACGGCGCGAGCACGGCCTTCTTGTAGCCTGCGGCGCTCGCGGCGGCGATAACATCCTCGCAGGTCGGTTCAGCCTCGACGGTGCCGACGAAGAACTGCGTCAAGCCCTCGTTCTTGAACACTTCCTGCATCTGGGCATAGTCGGCGTTGGAATCGGCTTCGGTGCCGTGGCCCATGAGGCACAGCGCCGTCTTGCCGTCGTCGAAGGACGCCATGTTCTCCTTAATGGCTGCGGCCACCTTCTTGTAGTCATCGTCGGAGGTGAGCAGCGGGTCGCCGAGCGAGATTTTGTCGAACTTGTCGGCGTACTTGTCGAGCTCGTCTTTCACGTCGGTGTATTCCAGGCCACCCATGAGATGCGTCGGCTGCACGACGATTTCCTTCACGCCGTCTTCCACGCAGCGGTCGAGCGCCTCGGTCATGTTGTCGATCGTGATGCCGTCGCGCTTCTTCAGCTTGTCGATGATGATCTGCGCGGTGAAGGCGCGGCGGATGTCGTAGTCCTGCCAGTACTTCTCGCGGATAGCGTCTTCGATGGCGCCGATGGTGATGTGGCGCGAGTCGTTGTAGCTCGTGCCGAAGCTCGTGACGAGGATGACCGGCTTCGCGGCCTTCTCCTTTTCACTCGATTTCGCGGAACTCGCGGAGGTGTTGGAGCAGCCCGCGAGCGCGACTCCGGCGAGCGCGACGGCTCCGGTTGCTGCGGCGCCCATGAAGCCGCGGCGTGACATCTGGTCGGACATGGTTTTTCCTTTCCTCGGTTTGCCGGTCCCCCGGCGACAGTTGCTTGTCGGCACAAGCGAAAGAAAAGCGCACCCCTCGGGGTTCACAAGGAGCTAACGCCACGGCGATGCCGTGAGGAAAAGGCGAAGCAGTCTGGCTTGGGGCGCGAGGCGGTTCGCCCGCGCGTCCTATACAGTAATGTCCCTTGCCCAGGATTCCCACCTGGTTCCCTCCGCAAGCCAGCGCGGGCTGTGCGGGCGCCACGCCGGTCATTTCCTTTTATCCGATTGTCATATGCTCGTTGCCGAAACTTTTACTATGATAGTGGGCACTTGTGAACGTGTCAAAGCCAGGGCGGGCGGCATTGCGCCTCCTGCCTGCGTATTTGCGCCGATTGCCGCCGCAGGCGCCGTGTTTTGCCCGCTGCGCGAATGGCGGCGTAAACGGTTGCGATGAGAAACGGGAAGGGAAGGCTCGGATGATTCATATCGTTGGCGCAGGCTCGGGCGCCGCCGACCTTATCACGCTGCGCGGGGCGCGCCTTCTGCGCGCGGCTGACGTGGTCGTTTGGGCGGGAAGTCTTGTGAATCCCGAGCTGCTCGCTGAGTGCAAGGAATCCTGCATCGTCTACGACAGCGCGCACATGACCTTGGAGGAAGTGCTCGACGTGATGTGCGTGGCGGATGCGCGGGGCGAGGAAGTGGTGCGCCTGCACACGGGCGACCCGTGCCTGTACGGCGCCATCCAGGAGCAGATGGACGCGCTCGACGCGCGCGGCGTGGACTACGAGGTGGTGCCCGGCGTGTCGAGCTTTTGCGGTGCCGCGGCGGCGCTTCGCCAGGAATACACACTGCCGGGAATCAGCCAGTCGGTCGTGATCACGCGGCTTTCCGGGCGCACCCCCATGCCCGCGGGCGAGGGCATGCGCACCATGGCGGAAAGCGGCTCGACTATGGTCATCTTCCTGAGCTCGGGTATGCTCGCCGAGCTTTCCGCCGAGCTTTTGGCCGCGGGCCGCAGCTCCGACGAGCCGGCGGCGCTCGTGTATAAGGCGACCTGGCCTGAGGAGCGCGTGGTGCGATGCACAGTGGGCACGCTCGCCGATGCGGGCGCGCGAGAGGGCATCGACCGCACGGCGCTCGTGGTGGTGGGCCGCGTGCTCGGAGCTCGCGGCGGGCTTGCGCACGACGGCGCGCAGGCGGAGTCGTACGAGCGCAGCAAGCTTTACGACCCTTCGTTTGCCACGGGGTATCGGAAGGCGAGCAGCTAGCGTGGCCTTCGAGCACTACATATATACCGGGACGACCCGCCTGCGCTGCGGCTACACCACGGGGAGCTGCGCCGCGCTCGCGGCGAAGGCGGCCTGCGAGATGCTCTTGTCACGAAAGCCCGTCGGCCGCGTGTCGATCGTCACCCCCGGCGGGCTGCCCGTCGAGGCGAACGTGGTCGACGCATGTATCGGCGAGGGGTGCGCCCAGTGCGCCGTGCGAAAGGACGCAGGCGACGATGCCGATGTGACCGACGGCGTGCTCGTGTACGCGCGCGTGGAACATGCGGGGTCGGGCACGGGTGCTGCGGGCAGCAAGGGCGTGCCCGCGCGCGAATCGGAAGTTTCCGTCGATGGCGGCGTGGGCGTGGGGCGCGTGACGTTGCCCGGGCTCGAGCAGCCGGTGGGGGCGGCCGCCATCAACGCGACGCCGCGCGCGATGATCACTTCGGCGGTGCGCGAGGTGTGCGCCGCGCACGGCTTTTCTGGAAATATCGCTGTGACGATTTCGGTACCCGAGGGTGTTGCCCTTGCCGAAAAGACCTTCAACCCGCACCTGGGGATAGAGGACGGCATCTCCATCCTGGGCACGACGGGCATCGTCGAGCCGCGCAGCCTCGCTGCCTTGCGCGACAGCATCGAGCTCGAGATCCGGCAGCATGCGGCTATGGGGCGGCGCGGAGTCGTGCTCACGCCCGGCAACTACGGCGCGCAGTTCATCTCGGGGCATTTCCACCTAAACGGTGCGCCGGTGGTCTTCATCTCCAACTTCGTGGGCGATGCGATTGATTGCTGCGTTCGCGAGGGATTTACCAATGTCCTTCTTGTGGGACACATCGGCAAGCTGGTGAAGGTCGCGGGCGGCATCATGGACACCCATTCGCGTACCGCCGACTGCCGCGCGGAGATTCTGGCCGCCCACGCGGCCTTGGCCGGCGCGTGCACGAAGACCGTGCGCGAGATCATGTCGTCGGTCACGACCACGGCGGCGCTCGAGGTAATCGAGGCCGCCGGCGTGGGGGACGCTGCGTCCGCCTCGCTCGCTGTGGCAATCGAGGACAGGTTGCGCCGCCGCGCGGCGGGCGCATGCGACATCGCCGCGGTCGTGTTCGACGCCGAGCGCCGAGAGCTTTTCCGCACGTCGGGCGCCGATGCAGTTATCGGGGAATTGGGGGCTACGTATGAGTAAAGGCGTGCTGTACGGGGTGGGCACGGGGCCTGGCGACCCCGAGCTGCTCACGATCAAGGCCGTCCGCACAATCGAATCGTGTCCGGTCATCGCCGCACCGCAGACGGCGGACGGGGCCATGGTCGCGCTCGACATCGTGCGTGGCGCCGTCGACCTTACAGGCAAGACGGTGATCCCCGTGCGATTCTCGATGACGCGCGACGTCGAGCGCCGCGCGGCCGAGCATGCCTCGCTTGTTCGCGAGCTTGTCGCGCACCTGGATGCGGTCCGCGACGTCGCGCTGCTGAACCTGGGGGACCCGAGCATCTACGCCACCTTCCAGCGCATAGCGCCCGACGTGCGCGCCTGCGGGTTCGAGGCGCGCGCCATTCCCGGCGTGCCGAGCTTCTGCGCGGTCGCCGCAGCGCTCGAGCGCGACCTCACGCCCGAGATGTCGTCGCCTCTGCACATCGTGCCCGGCGGCTACGACGACGTGCGCCGCGCAATCGGCTGGCCGGGGACGAAGGTGGTCATGAAGGCGCGCCGCTCGCTTGCGGACACGAAGCGCATCCTTCGCGAGGAGGGCGCCTTCGACGGTGCCGAGCTCGTAGAGGACTGTGGGCTTCCGGGCGAGCGCGTGTACCGCTCGCTCGACGATGTGCCCGATCGGGGCAGTTACTTCTCGACGATGGTGGTGCGCTAGATGAGGGTTTCCTGCATAGCGTTCACTGAGAGGGGGTATGCGTTGGCGGAGCGCACCGCACACGCGCTTTCCGATTGCGCGCAGACAGGTGAAGATGACCCTGGCTGGGACGTTTCCGTTTCGCGCGGGTTCGGCGAGGGGAAGGCCGACCTGCGCGCATGGACGGCGCTCGCGTGGGAAGCGTCGGACGCGCTTCTGTTCGTGGGCGCGGCGGGCATCGCCGTGCGGGCGATCGCGCCGCATGTCGCCTCGAAGGCAAGCGATTCCGCGGTTGTGGCAATCGACGAGGCGGGGCGCTTTGCCGTCCCGCTTTTGTCGGGGCATTTGGGCGGTGCGAACGAGCTTGCGCAAACTGTGGCACGCGCGGCAGGGGCCATCCCCGTCATCACCACGGCGACCGACGTCCGCGGCGTGTGGGCGGTGGATACGTGGGCGCGCTGTGCGGGGCTCGCCGTTTCGAATCCCGAGGCCATCAAGCGAGTGTCGGCGCGGCTGCTTTCGGGCGGGCGCGTGGCGCTCTATTCCGACATGCCGATTTCGGGACAGCCGCCTGAGGGGGTTGACATTGCGTCCGACCGCGCTCGGGCCGATATTGTCGTGTCGCCGTTCGCTGGCGCGAATGCAGGTGCGTCCGTTCGCGCAGCGGAGACGACGGGCGATGTCGTGCCCGCCGGTGAGACGGGGAAGCCGGCGGGCGTGCGGGCGCAGGCGCCTGCGCCCGAGCCGCTTCGCCTTGTCGTGCCCTGCATCGTTGCGGGCATAGGGTGCCGTCGCGGTGCGTGCGCCGAAGCGATCGGGGAGGCGTTTCTTCTCGCGTGCGGGCAGGCGGGTATCTCGCCTTCGGCCGTGCGCGAGGCGGCGACGATCGACGTGAAGGCGCACGAGGAGGGTCTGCTCGCCTTCTGCCGCGCGCGCAAGATTCCGCTTGCGACGTATTCCGCAGAGGAGTTGTCGCAGGTCGAAGGTAGCGTTTCGCCATCTGATTTCGTGCGCGCGACGGTGGGGGTCGACAATGTGTGCGAGCGCGCGGCGCTCGCGGGCGGGGGCAAACTTATCTTCCCGAAGCTCGCTCACGGCGGCGTGACCGTCGCGTTTTCCAAGGTAACTATCGAACTTTCGTTTAAGGAGCGGTGATGGGAAAGCTCTTCGTGGTGGGGATCGGCCCGGGCGGCCCCGACGGCATGACGATTGCGGCTCGGCGCGCGCTCGAGGCGGCCGACATCGTTGTGGGGTATACGAAATACGTGGAGCTCGCGCTCGCCGCCGTGCCCGACGCGGCGCATCTCGCGACGCCGATGATGCACGAGGTCGAGCGGTGCCGCCTGGCGCTTTCGCGCGCGCAGTGCGGAGAAGCCGTGGCGCTTGTGTGCAGCGGTGACGCGGGCGTGTACGGCATGGCGAGCCCCGTGCTGGAGCTTGCTGAGGACTACCCCGATGTAGACGTGGAAGTTATCGCCGGGGCCACCGCGGCTCAGAGCGGGTCGGCGGTGCTCGGCGCCCCGCTTGCCCACGACTTCGCGGTCGTGTCGCTCTCCGACCTGCTCACGCCGTGGGAGGTCATCGAGCGCAGGCTCGCCGCCGTGGCGAGCGCCGACTTCTGCATCTGTTTGTACAACCCGCGCAGCAGAAAGCGCGCCGACAGGCTCTCGCGCGCGGCGAAGATTATGCTCGAATGGAAGGCCCCCGACACGCTCTGCGGCTGGGTACGCAACATCGGGCGCGAGGGGCAGCAGTCGGGCATGTGCAGGCTCTCCGAGCTGGGGGAGTTCGACGCCGACATGTTCACCACCGTGTTCGTCGGCAACGCGGACACGAAGCGCGTAGGCGGCCGTATGGTCACGCCGCGCGGGTATCGGGAGATTCCATGCGAAAGGTAACGATCATCGGGGCGGGGCCCGGAAACCCCGACTTGCTCTCGCGCGCGGCGCTCGACGCGATCGACATCGCCGACGTGGTCATCGGCGCTCATCGCGCGCTTGTCAGCATCGACGTGCCGCCCGACGTGGTGAGATGCGAGCTCGTGAAGACGGCGGACATCGTCGCCGCGCTCACCGATGCGGCGTCGTGGCAGCGCGCCGTGGTCGTGATGACGGGCGATGTGGGGCTGTTCAGCGGCGCGCGCCGCCTGGTGGAGGCGCTCTCCGGCGACGCGCAGGTGGACGTGCGCGTCATTCCCGGCATAAGCTCAGCGTCGTATCTCGCCGCGCGCCTCGCGCGTCCATGGCAGGATTGGCGCTTCGCGAGCGCTCACGGCGTGGCGTGCGACATCGTGGCCGAGGCCGAGCGCGCAGGTGAGCTCTTCCTCGCCACGTCGGGCGGGGAAGACCCCTCGCGGCTTTCGGGCGAGCTTGTGCAGGCTGGCTTCGGGGACGCGCGCGTGACGGTGGCCGAGCGCCTGTCGTACCCCGACGAGCGCATCACCTGCGCGACCGCAAGTGAAATCGCAGGTCAGATGTTCGACGACTTGAACGTGATGCTTATCGAGTTCGCAGGCTGCGCCGGTTCGCCTGCGGGCTCTAGCGCAGCCTCCGAGGCGCCGGCCGGCGCGTCTGCGCCCGCGGCGGCTTCTTTCGCGGCGGACTCTGCGGGCGCATCCCGCGCCGCGAGCTCCCGCTGGCCGTACGCTTCCTCGGGCATTCCCGACGAGCTCTTCATCCGCGGCGACGTTCCCATGACCAAGCAGGAGGTGCGCGCCGTCGCGCTCGCGAAGCTGCGCCTTACCGCGACCGACACCGTGTGGGATGTCGGCGCCGGCACGGGGAGCGTTTCGATCGAGGCGGCGCTCGTCGCGCGAGCGGGGTCGGTATGGGCGGTCGAGCGCAACGCGACCGGCGTGCGGCTCATCCGAGAGAACGCGGATGCATTCGGGTGCGGCAACGTGCATGCGGTCCCCGGTGTCGCCCCCGAAGCGCTCGCGAAACTGCCCGTCCCCGACGCCGTGTTCGTCGGCGGGAGCGCGGGCGAGCTTTCCTCCATCGTGGAGGCGGCGCTCGAGAAGAACTCGCAGGTTCGCCTGTGCGTGCCATGCGTCACCGTTGAGACGCTCACCGAGGCGTTCGCGCTCCTCTCGGGTTCGCGCTTTAAGGGGTTCGAGGCGTGCCAGGTGTCGGCCGCCCGTGCCGAGGCTGTAGGCTCGCACCATCTTATGAAGGCGCAAAACCCCGTGTTCCTCGTCAGCGCGCGTGGTGCGGGCGCGGATGCCGAGGAGCTTGCCGAAGTCGGCGCGCTTGCTGAGTCGCCTGTCGGGGAGGACCTCTCTGTCGAGGGGAACCCATCCGTTGAGGTGGTCTCGCTTGCTAACTGCAGCGCCGCAGGTGGGGAAGGCGGCGCCCGGTGAGCACGTCCATCCCGCGCTTCATGGTCGCTGCGCCCTCGAGCGGGAGCGGCAAGACGGTCGTAACGTGCGCGCTCCTGCGCGCGCTCGCGCGCCGCGGCCTTGCATGCGCGGCCTTCAAATGCGGCCCCGACTACATTGACCCGCTCTTTCATCGCCGCGTCGTGGGTGCGCGCTCGGGCAATTTAGACGGCTTCTTCACCGACGCCCCGACGCTGCGCGCACTGCTCGCATGCGGCGCCGCGGGCGCGGATGTCGCGGTGCTCGAGGGGGTCATGGGCTTCTATGACGGCATGGCACCCGGCGTGGCCGACGCGAGCAGCTATCAGGTTTCGCGCGACACGGAAACGCCGGTCGTTTTAGTGGTGAACGGGCGCGGGGCGTCTTTATCGCTCGCCGCCGTAATCCGCGGCATCGCCGAGTTCCTGCCTTGTGCGAACGTGCGCGGCGTCGTGCTGAACAAGACGAGCGCCGCTGCCTGCGCCTACGCGGCGCCTGCGATCGAGAAGCACACGGGCGTCGCGGTTTTGGGGAATATCCCCGCCGACGAGGCGTTCTCGCTCGAAAGCCGGCATCTGGGGCTTGTGACCGCCGACGAGGTCGAGCAGCTCTCCGCGCGCATCGACAAGATGGCCGAGCTGGTGGAAAAGAGCGTCGACGTCGACCGCTTGCTCGAAATAGCGGCGACGGCACCCGATATCCGCGAGGAACCTTACCGGTTGGAGCCGATCGCGGGAGCGCGGCCCATCGTCGCCGTTGCGCGTGACGAGGCGTTCTCGTTCTACTACGAGGAGAACCTGCGCGCGCTCGAGGATCTGGGTTGCGAGCTGGCCTTTTTCAGCCCCCTGTGTGATAGCGAGTTGCCCCGGGGGACAAGCGCCCTCTATCTGGGGGGCGGCTACCCGGAGCTCCATGCGCGGCAGCTCTCCGAGAACGCGCCGATGCGCGAGGCGGTGCGGCGCGCGGTGGAATCCGGCATGCCGACGGTCGCCGAATGCGGTGGGTTTCTGTACCTGCAGCGCGAAATCGCCGATAGCGAGGGGCGGCGCTGGCCTGTTGCGGGCGCCCTTGAGGGCGCAAGCGATAACGGGGGAAGGCTGTCCCATTTCGGGTACGTGGAGCTTACTTCCCAACGCGACGGGCTCTACGGGCCGCGCGGCACACGCATCCGCGCGCACGAGTTCCACTACTGGCAGTCCACCTGCCCGGGCGGCGACTTTTGGGCGCAGAAGCCCCGGCGCGACAAGGGCTGGCCGTGCATGACGACCACCCCGTCCCTGGTGGCGGGCTTCCCGCATGTGTACTATCCTGCGAACCCCGACGTTGCGCGCGCGTTCGCGTCTGCCGCAGCGTCGTTCGCAGAGAGGAGGCGGCATGGCTGAAGCAACCGAAACCGCGCTTGCCTGCATCCGCGAGGAAGTCGAGCGCGCGTTCTCGTCGGCGCCGGGCGCCGTGCTCGAAGCCGCGCTTTCCCGGATCGCGCCCGCAGACGAGTGCGCCCGTGCCGCCGCGTACGCCGCGTGGGACTCCATCGCGCACCCCTTGGGGGGATTGGGCGACTTTGAAGACGCCGTCGCGTGTATCGCCGCAGCTCAGGGGAGCGCCGAGGTGGCCGAGTTTCCCCGTGCGCTCGCGGTATTCTTCTCCGACAACGGGGTCGTTGCCGAAGGCGTGTCGCAAAGCGGGCAAGATGTGACGCGAGCCGTCGCGCGCAACATGTGCGAGGGGGCCGCGAGCGCCTGCCGCATGGCGGCGTTCGCGGGTGCCGAGGTCGTGCCCGTCGACGTGGGTATGGCCCGGGGCATAGAAGACGCGCGCATGGTGCGCGCGAACGTGCGGCGGGGGAGCGGCAACATCGCTCTCGGCTCCGCTATGTCTCGCGATGGGGCCGTGCGCGCGATCGAGGTCGGAATCGCCGTCGCGTGCGGGCTTGCCCGCGCCGGCGTGCGCCTTCTCGCCGCGGGCGAGATGGGCATCGGCAACACGACCACCTCGGCGGCGGTGGCCGCAGTGCTCATCCGGGCGGACGCGCGGAGCCTTGTCGGGCGCGGCGCGGGGCTCTCGGACGCCTCGCTCGCGCGCAAGCGCGACGTGGTCGAGCGCGCTATCGACGCGAACTCGCCCGATCCCGCCGACCCGATCGACGTGCTCTCGAAGGTGGGCGGCTTCGACATCGCTGCGTTGTGCGGCTTCTACCTGGGGGCCGCGGTCTCGAAGGCGCCGGCGCTCCTCGACGGGGTCATATCCTGCACGGCGGCCCTGTGCGCGGCGCGCCTGTGCCCCAACGCCTTGGGCTACCTCGTGGGCACCCACGCATCAAGCGAACCCGCAAGCCGGGAGCTCCTTCGCGAGCTCGGCATAAAGGCGCCCCTCGACGCAGGCATGCACTTGGGCGAGGGCGCGGGCGCCATGGCGTATCTCCCCCTTCTGGATTCGGCGCTGCGCGTGTACCGGGATGGGAAGACGTTCACGGCGACTGGCATGGCTGCTTACGAGCATTTCGAGGCCGGGAAATGACGGTGACGCTCGTCATCGGCGCCGCCGCGAGCGGCAAGAGCGCCTACGCCGAGTCCCTGTGCCTCGGGCACGACGGCCCTCGCGTGTACCTGGCAACGATGGAGCCCTTCGGGGAAGAGGGCGCCCGCCGCATCGCGCGCCATCGGGCGCTGCGCGAGGGCAAGGGGTTTTCCACCCTCGAGCGAACGCGTGACGTGGGCGCCGCAGTGTCCGGGCTTCCGCGCGGCTGCACGCTTCTTTTGGAGGACGTGGGCAACCTGGTTGCGAACGAGCTTTTCGCGGAAGGCGGCTTGTCCCCACGTGACCCCGACGCTGCGGCGCGCGAGGTGCTCGGAGGCATCGAACGGCTCGCTCAGGCCGCTGCGTATACGGTGGTGGTCACCGTCGACGTGTTCGCCGATGAGATGCGCTACGATGAGGGGACCGAGGCATGGAGGCGCGCGCTCGCGCGCGTGAACGCGGGCGTGGCGGCGCTGGCCGACCGCGCAGTCGAAGTGGTATGCGGGATTCCCGTGTGGATGAAAGGTGAAGGACCTACAAGGTGAAGATAGCAGAGGCAATCGGCGCGGCGTTCGGAACGTTCTCGCGCATCCCCGTCCCGAAATCGGCCTGGACCGATTTCGGGTCAACCCATGCGCTTGCCGCTTTTCCCCTGGTGGGCCTTGCGGAAGGGTTCCTCATGACGGCGTGGGGACACGTTGCGAACCTGCTCGGCGTGCCCGCGACCATCGTCGCGGCCGTGCTCGTGGCGCTGCCTGTGGCGGTGACGGGAGGCATCCACCTAGACGGGCTCTGCGACACCTCCGATGCGCTTGCAAGTTGGGCCCCGCGCGAGCGAAAGCTCGAGATCATGCACGATCCGCGGGCGGGCGCTTTCGGGGTTATCGGTGTTGTTGTGTACCTTATTCTGCAGTTTTCCCTGTTCACCGCGCTGCCGCTTACGGCGGGGGCGTTCCTCGCGCTTCTGTGCTCGCTCGTGTTCTCCCGCGCGCTTTCGGGACTCGCCGTTGAATGCTGGCCTGCCGCGCGGGCGGACGGCATGGCCGCGGGGCTCTCGCCTGCGAAGAAGCGCGCGGCGATCGTCGTGCCGCTTTGCGCTTTCGCTGCGGCTTCGGCTGCAGGGATGGTCGCGTGCGCTCAGGCCGTCGGCGCCTTTATGGCGGTGGCGGGGCTTTTGGTGCTCGCGTGGTACCGCCATGTTGCCCTGTCCCGCTTCGGCGGGGTGACGGGGGATTTGGCCGGATGGTTTCTGCAATGGGCCGAGCTCGCGATGCTTGCCATGCTGGTGGTGGGGGGCATGCTCCTATGATGCTCGTGGTAGGTGGCTCGCATTCGGGGAAGAGGACCTTCGTGCGCGAAAAGCTCGGGTTTGCGGCGGACGATTTCGTCGACGCGGCGCAGCTTGCGGAGGGCGGCGTGCCCGCGGCTTTTGCCGGCCGCGTCGCATACCGTGCTGAGGAACTCGTACGCGCGCTCGACGCTGACCGGGCGCTCGAGCGGCTGATCGGCTTCGACGCAGTGATTCTGCCCTTGGTCGGCTCGGGAGTCGTCCCCTTGCGTGCAGAAGACGCCCAATGGCGCGAGCGCGCGGGGCGCCTGGGATGCGCGCTCGCTGCGCGCGCCGACGTCGTCGTGCGCATGACGTGCGGGATTCCCCAGGTCATCAAAGGAAACCTTGCCGATGCGCCTCGAGGGACGCAGGGCGCGGGTGCGCCTTTGGAAGTCGTCTTCGTGCGCCATGGTGCCACGGCGGGCACGGAAGACCATCGCTACAGCGGGGCGGGCACCGACGAGCCCCTGTCGAGCGCGGGCGAGCGCGCTTTGCGCGACCTCGCGTGCTATCGTGACGTGTTCTGTGTTATCACGAGCGGCATGGCCCGCACCGACCAGACGGCGCGCATCCTCTTCCCGAACGCGGAGCTTATGGCGTGCCCCGGTCTGCGCGAGATGGATTTCGGCGACTTCGAGGGGCGAAGCGCCGCCGAGCTTAAAGAGGATGCGCGCTATCGCGCCTGGGTAGACTCCTGGTGCGAGACGCGCTGCCCGCATGGCGAGGACAAGAGCGATTTCACCCGCCGCGTCGTCGCGGCGTTTCGGGAGGCGTGCAAATCGGAGCGCGCCCAGGGGAGTGGGCGCGCCGTCTTCGTCGTTCACGCGGGTACCGTGAAAGCGCTGCTCTCCGAGCTAGCTGTCCCGAAAATGGGATACTTCGACGTGCATACCGAGCCGGGCGGCGCATGGGCCGCCACCTGGGATGGGCGCTGCCTTCGCGACGTTCGCCCCGCTTGGGGGGGCGATGCCCTGTGATGACGATTCTTGCCGTCGCCGCCGGGTTCGCGGCCGACCTTGCCTTCGGCGACCCGCGCTGGCTTCCCCATCCCGTCGTCGCCATGGGGCGCGCGATCACGTGGGCCGAAGGCCGCCTGCGGCGCGCATTCCCGCAAACGTCCGCGGGCACGCGCGCCGCAGGGCTTGTGCTCGCCGTGGCGCTTCCGCTTGCGTGTGGACTTTTGACCTGGGGAATCCTGCATCTTTGCGGCATGGTTCACTCCGGCTTGCGCTTCGTGGCCGAGGCATGGGCGAGCTATCAGATTCTCGCGGCATGCGAGCTGCGCCGCCAGAGCCTGGCCGTTGCCCGCGCGTTCTCGAAGGGCGGACTTGTCGCGGCGCGCGAAGCCGTCGGGCTCATCGTGGGACGTGACACGTCTGTTCTCGACGAGCAGGGCGTCGCGCGCGCCGCCGTGGAAACGGTGGCGGAGAACGCGAGCGACGGTGTCATCGCGCCGCTTTTCTACCTTATGATCGGGGGTGCGCCTTTGGGCATGGCGTACAAGGCGGTGAACACGCTCGACAGCATGGTGGGCTACAAAAACGAGCGCTACATCGACTTCGGCTGCGCCTCGGCGCGCCTCGACGATGCGGTGAACTGGATTCCCTCGCGGTTATCGGCCCTGTTCATGATCGCCGTGTGCCCGATCGTCGGGCTCGACGCGCGCGGGGCGGCGCGCATCTGGCGCCGCGACAGGCGTCGCCATGCGAGCCCGAACGCGGCGCAGACCGAGTCGGCGTGCGCGGGTGCGCTCGGACTGCGCCTGGCAGGACCCGCGGTGTATTTCGGCAAGCTCGTTGAGAAACCGACGATAGGCGACGCATCCCGCGAAATCGAGTGGGGCGACATCGCCCGGGCGACAAGGCTCATGCTCGCCGCGTCCGTATGCGCGCTCGTCGTCTTCGGCGCCGCGCGCGCGGCGGTCGTGCTCGCCGTGGGGGCGATGGCATGAGGAAAGACCACGCCGCGCCCCGGGCTGCCGGGGGAATCCTGCGCGCCCGCACGCATGGGGGCAGCGCGCAATCGCTCGGCATCGCTTGCGAAGGGGGTGCCTCCGACCTCATTGACTTCTCGGTGAACGTGAATCCGGCAGGCCCCTCGCCGCGCGCCGTCGCCGCAGCTTGCAAGGCGCTTTCTCGAATCGACGCCTACCCCGATAGGGAAAGTCTCGCCCTCGTTCGCGCGCTAGCGCGCGACCAGGGCATTCCCGAAGATACTATTGTCTGCGGCGCGGGCGCGTCCGACATCATCTGGCGGCTCGCCGCGGCGGTGCGCCCGAAACGCATCGTCGTGTGCGCGCCGACGTTCTCTGAATATGCGGAGGCGGCATCGTACTACGGCGCATGCGTGCAGGAGTTCCCGCTCTCCGAAGCGGACGACTTCGACGTGCCCGCCTCCTTCGCCCGCGCGATCGAGGGGCCGGGAGACGTGGCGTACCTCTGCAATCCGAACAACCCGACGGGGCGCCTCGTCGACCCCAGCGTGATCGATGCCGCAGCTTGCCGCTGCGAGAAGGTGGGCGCGCTGCTCGTCGTGGACGAGTGCTTCCTCGGATTTGCGCCCGACGCCCGCGAAAGGAGCGTGGCCGCACGCGCCGCGTGTTCGCGCCATGTGGCCGTGCTCTCCGCGTTCACCAAGCTCTACGGAATGGCGGGGTTGCGGTTGGGATATCTGATCAACGGAAACGCCCAACTCATCGAGGGGATTCGCCGGGCGGGGCAGGCGTGGCCCGTCTCCTCGGTCGCCGAGGCCGCGGGCATCGCCGCCCTGGAAGACATTGAATACGTCTCGCGCACGTGCGATGTATTGGCGGGCGAGCGAGCGTGGCTTTCCCACGAGCTCTCCTCGCTCGGGCTTTCCGTCGTGCCGTCGGATGCGAACTTCCTTTTAGTCCGCACGCCGGCGAAAGACATTCCCGAGCGCCTGTATAAACATGGTGTTTTGGTCCGCACGTGCGACTCGTTTTCGGTACTGTCCCGTTTCTGGTGCCGCGTCGCGGTGCGCACGCGCAAGGAGAATGCCCGGCTTGCGATGGCGTTCAGCTGCGCGCTTCGGGCGGAAGGTGCATCGGGCGAAGGCGAACCCGACGAACGAGACGGCGCTTCTTTCAGCGGCGCTATGGCGGGCGCGGATGGCCGAGGCTCGGCGAAGGAGGTCGATACCCGTGGGTAGGGCGAAGCCCATCATGATCCAGGGCACCATGTCGAACGCGGGGAAGAGCCTGCTTGCGGCGGGGCTGTGCCGCGTGCTTTCGCAGGACGGCCTACGCGTGACTCCCTTCAAGAGCCAGAACATGGCGCTCAACAGCGGTGTCACGGCCGACGGGCTCGAGATGGGGCGCGCCCAGATCATGCAGGCCGAGGCGTGCGGCATCGCGCCCGACGTGCGCATGAACCCCATCCTTCTCAAGCCTGAAAGCGACCACCGAAGCCAGCTCATCGTGGCCGGCAAGGCGAAGGGAGCCTTCGCTGCGAGGGACTACTTCGCGCGAAAGAAGGCGCTCATGCCGCAGATTTTGGAGGCGTTCGATTCTCTCGCGGAGGAAAACGACGTCATCGTCATCGAGGGCGCCGGCAGCCCCGCCGAAATCAACCTTTCCGAAAACGACATCGTCAACATGGGGCTCGCGCGCGCCGTGTCCTCCCCCGTGCTGCTCGTGGGCGACATCGACCCAGGCGGGGTGTTTGCCCAGCTCTACGGTACGGTCGCGCTCTTTGCGCCCGAGGATCGCGCGCTTTTGCGGGGGCTTGTGGTGAACAAGTTCCGCGGCGATGTGGAAATCCTGCGCCCGGGTTTGGCCCCGCTCGAGAAGATGTGCGGGGTTCCCGTCGTGGGGGTCGTGCCGTATCTTACGCTCGACCTGGACGACGAGGACTCGCTCGCGCCGCGCCTATCTGCCCGCGAGGCGCGCGGCGTCATCGATGTCGCCGTCGTGCGCCTTCCGCATCTGTCGAACTTCACCGACTTCGACCCGCTTTCGCGCGTGCCCGGCATGGGCGTGCGCTACGTTTCCTCGACGACCGATCTGGGCCGACCCGACCTGGTGGTGCTTCCCGGCTCGAAGACCACGCTCGACGACGCGCGCTGGCTTGCGGCTAGCGGCATCGGAGCCTGTGTACGCGCGCTTTCGGGCGCGGGCACGCCGGTGCTCGGCATATGCGGAGGCTACCAGCTCTTGGGAGACGAGCTTTCCGACCCGCATGGCAGGGAAGGCGCTGGCACCGCGCGCGGGCTCGGGCTCATCCCTGCAAGTACGGTGTTCAAGGAGGAAAAGTGCCTCGCCCAGTCGGAGCTGCGCATCACGGGCGCCCAAGGCGCGTTCTCGGTGTGGAACGGCATGACGGCGCGCGGGTACGAGATTCACGACGGCGAAACGACCGTCTCCTGCGCCCCTGCAGGCACGATTGGCGGCAAACCAGAAGGCGCGGCCTGCGGAAACGTGTTCGGAACCTATCTCCACGGCCTGTTCGACGAACCGGGGTTGGCGCTCGCCCTCGCGCGCTCGCTCGCGCGCATGCGCGGCCTGCCCGAGAGCGTCGTGGGTGCTGCGGGCGCAGCGTCCGCAGCCGATCACCGTGCGCGCGAGTTCGACCGCCTGGCCGACGTCGTGCGCGGGGCGCTCGACATGGAGTATGTCTACCGCATTATCGAGGAGGGCGTATGATTCACGTGTATCATGGCGACGGCAAAGGCAAGACCACGGCGGCGATGGGCCTCGCCCTTCGCATGCTCGCCGCAGGCCGCCGCGTCGTAGTCGTGCAGTTCCTGAAAGACGGCGAAAGCGGGGAGGCGCGCCTGCTCGCCGAGCATTTCGGCGTGCCCTTGTTCGCGGGGAAGGTGTCGGACAAGTTTACCTGGTCGATGACGTCGGAAGAACTTGCCGCGACGTGCGAGCTGCACGATGGGAACCTCGCTTCCGCGCTCGCCGAGCTCGAGGGCGCTCAGGAGGGGCTGCTCGTGCTCGACGAGGCGCTCGACGCGCTTTCGAAGGGGCTTGTCGACGAGGCGCTCGTGGACCGCGCGCTCGATATGTCCGCGCGTGGCGTCGAAGTAGCGCTCACCGGGCGCGCGCCTTCCCGCAAAATCGTGGAGAAGGCCGACTACATAACCGAGATGCGGTGCGAGAAACACCCCTACTCTCAGGGGATATGTGCAAGGGAAGGAGTGGAGTACTAGATGGATTCCAAGGAGATGGCGCCCGGCGACATCGAGCGGCGCAGCTTCGAGATCATCACCGAAGAGCTCGGCGGCCGCACGTTCCCGCCGCTCGAAGAGCCCGTCGTGAAGCGCGTCATCCACACCACTGCCGACTTCTCGTACGCCGATTCCCTCGTGTTCACCCATGACGCCGCGCACTGTGCGCTCGACGCACTGCGTGCAGGGGCCACGGTACTCACCGACACGAACATGGCGCTCGCAGGCATAAGTAAGCCCGCGCTCGCGAAGCTCGGCTGCAAGGCCGTGTGCTACATGGCCGACCCTGATGTCGCTGCGGCTGCGCGCGCCGCGGGCACGACTCGCGCCGTTGCGAGCATGGACAAAGCTTGCCGCATCGAGGGTCCGCTCATCGTGGCCGTCGGCAACGCTCCCACAGCACTTCTGCGCCTCGCCGAGCTCATGGACGCGGGGAAGATCGCGCCCGCGCTCGTCGTTGGGGTGCCGGTCGGGTTTGTGAACGTGGTCGAGGCGAAAGAGGAGCTACTTGCGCGACGCGTGCCGGCCATCGTCGCGAGGGGTCGCAAGGGCGGCTCGACCGTGGCGGCCGCCATTATGAACGCGCTGCTCTACCAGATCACGCGCACGGGTGGCGCGAAGTGACGGCCCCCGCATCCGTGCCGGCGCTGCGCATCTTCGCCGGCACCACCGAGGGCCGCCTTCTGTGCGAATGGGCGAGCGGGGCGGGTATCCCCGCCCGTGCCTACGCGGCAACCGAGTACGGAGGCGAGCTATTGGGTGAGCTTCCGGGCATCGAGGTGCATGCGGGCAGGCTCGACGATGCCGACATGGAGCGCGAGCTTTCCGGCGCGCGCATCGTCGTCGACGCCACGCACCCCTTCGCTACACTCGCAAGCGACAACATCCGGGCCGCTTCGCTCGCCGTGGGTGCACGATGCCTGCGCCTTGCGCGCCCGGTCGAGGCGCTGCCCAAAGGCGTCGTGCCGGTCGCGTCGATCGCCTGCGCGGCGCGCTTTCTCTCCGAGAACCCGGGTCGCGTTCTTCTCACGACGGGGAGCAAGGAGCTTGCTCCCTACACGCGCGTCGCCGATTTCGCGGAGCGCTTCTTCGTGCGTGTGCTCCCGCTGCCCGGTGCTATAACGAAGTGCATCGACGCGGGGTTTTCGCCGTCGCACGTCATCGGCATGCAGGGGCCCTTCACCCGCGAGCTCAACGAGGCGATGCTTCGGCAGGTGGGCGCCCAGTGGCTTGTGACCAAGGACTCGGGAACCGTAGGCGGCACGGCCGAGAAGCTCGCCGCAGCGCGCGCCGTGGGAGCGCGCTGTATCGTGGTCACCCGTCCCGCCGAGGGAGGCGGGGCCCTTTCGCTTCGGGAAGTGGAAGATGCGCTCTTACGGGAGTTCGCGCGCTAGGCGCTCGCCGCGCCTGCGCGCCCTCCCGCCCGCGAGGAGGATCGCCCCGAGCAAGCTCGACCCGTACAAGCCCGTCATCCGCTAATAGCTCGAGGACGACGCCCGGAACTGGCGCAAACAGCCCTTCAATAAGTTGCGGTGAAATAGTGTCTGCTTTTGCTGCTAGATAGCATATTCAGTCCCTATTTCACCGCAACTTGTTGGTGGTGGCTTACTGGTAGCGTAGGCACTCCACCGGGTCGAGCTTTGCCGCGCGTCGAGCGGGGTAGAAGCCAAATATTACGCCGATGCCGACGGAGACGGCGAAGGCCAGCAGCACCGTGGCGATTGAAAAACTCGGTGTGATTTGCCCGCTGGCACCGAGCTCGCCAAGAATCCCGGATCCGGAGGCAAACATCGCGAGACCCCAGGCCAGCAGATAGCCTATCAGGACACCCAACAGTCCGCCGGTGACGCACAGCGCCGAAGACTCGGCCAAAAACTGCGCAGTGATATCGCGACGACTGGCGCCCAGAGCGCGGCGGATGCCGACCTCTCGAATGCGCTCAGTCACGTTGGTGAGCATCATATTCATTATGCCGATACCGCCGACAAGCAGCGAGATGCTGGCGACAGCACCCATGATGAGCGAGAACGCGCCCATAAAGGAGTTGAGTGCATCGATGGCGCTTTTCATGGATGTCGCCGATACACTGTCGTACTCATCCTCCTCCTCGATGCCCTTCATCGCGCGCACCTTGGACTCGATGGTCTTACAAAGCTCATCCATGTCCGTGCCCTCGGCGGCAAGTGCCGTCACGCTGGGAAATGAAGGATTCTCGTCGCCAAACAGCCCGGCGATGGTTTCGCGTGGCATATACAGCGCGAGCGAGCCCATGGAGTCGCTGCCGCCATCAATCACGCCTACAATCTGCACCTCGCCGTTGGACACCTTGATGGTTTTCCCCAGCGCATCCTGTTCGTTGCCGTAAAGCTGATCGGCGCCGCCGCGGCTGATGAGCGCCACGCGCGAGCCTGCCTTTGACTCGACATCGGTGTAGGTGCGCCCCGCAACGAGCTTGCTGGCCCCCACGGCGTCGAGCATGTTGCTATCGACACCCTGTGCCATGACGGTATAGCTTTTATCGCCGGTCTTGTACTCGGTATACGCGCTGTCGACAATGCCGATCTGCTCTATCTGCGGCACCAGTTTTTGAAGCTTCTCGATGTCCGACTCGGTGAGTTCTTGCGACGAATAGATTTGCACCATGCGCGCCGCATTGAGGCCCAGACTGTTGACCAGGCTGTTTTGGATGCCGCCGATGAGCGAAGTCATGGCAATGACCGAGGCGATGCCGATGACAATGCCCAGGATGGTGAGCAGGCTGCGCCCCTTGTTGGCCTCGAGCGAGTGAAGGGCTTCCTGGATAAGATCGCGGGCGCTCATGCCACCACTCCTTTCGACGGGTTGGCGGAGGCGGAAATCATGGGCAGGCTATCTACGGCGCTGCGCAGGGTCCGCGGTGCATGTGGAATATACGCGCCGTCGTGAATGCGACCGTCGCGGATGGTCACGGCGCGGTCGGCCTCGGCGGCGATGCCGGGGTCGTGTGTGATAAGCACGATGGTTTTGCCGCGCTCCTGGAGCTTGTGGAAGGTTTCCATGACGAGCGCTCCCGTGGCGGAGTCCAGGTTGCCCGTCGGCTCGTCGGCCAAAATGATGGGTGGATCGTTGACAAGGGCGCGCGCGATGGCGACGCGCTGCATCTGTCCGCCCGACAGCTCCGATATACGATGGTCCCAATGGTCGACCGGAAGCGTGACGGCTTGCAGTGCGTGCACGGCGTGCATCTCGCGCTGGCTGCGCGGCACATTGGTGTAGGACAGCGGCAGCATGACGTTTTCGATCACCGTCAGGCGCGGCAGCAGATTAAAGCTCTGAAAGACAAAGCCGATGCTCAGCGCTCGCACCTCGGTGAGCTCGTCATCGTCGAGCTCGGCGACGTTGAGCCCTTGCAGGAAGTAATCGCCTGCCGTCGGTTTGTCCAGGCAGCCCAGGATGTTCATGAGCGTCGACTTGCCTGAGCCCGAGGGGCCGGTGATGGCAACGAACTCACCGGGATCTACTGCCAGGCTCACGTTATGCAGGATGTGGGCGCAACCGGCCTCGCTCTCAAAGATGCGGTGCACGTTGCGGATGTCGATGACGGGACGCATTACTTGCCCTCGTCGGCAGGCATGTTGTCGCCGCCGTCTGCCGTCATGCCTGTGCCGGTATCCGTCACGATGGTGTCGCCGTCGCGTAGCTTGGTAACCGGGACGTCTGGATTGATCTCGTTGCCCTGGTCGTCGCGCTTGACCTGCGTCTTACCGACTACAGCCTCGTTGTCGTTTTGCGTCACGACGGTCACCTTCACGCGGCGCGTTTCCTTGCCTTCGCCATCGGTGGCCAGATTGACGTAATAGTGCTCGCCGTCCTCGGTCATCAGCGCCATGGTGGGCACCATGACCACGTCGTCAAGCTGTTCGGTTACCACCGAGACCTCGGCAGTCATACCGGGCTTAAGGCGGCTGTCGGGTGCTTCGATGAGGATGTCGACGTTAAAGGTCACACTGCCGCCGCTCCCTGAGGAGGAGTCGGAGTTTGCCACCGAGGCGATAGCCGTGACGGTGCCCTGGCTCACGATATCGGGAAACGCGGGATAGGTCACGTTGGCGCTTTGGCCCACGGCAATTTTGGCGATATCCTTTTCGCCCACCTGAACCGTCACCTTCATCTTGGACAGGTCGGCGATCTGCATGCACTGCTTGCCGCCGCTCGTATCGCTTTCGCCCATGATCATGCCGCCTGTTACCGTGGCGCCCACCTTGGCGTTGAGCGCCACGATGCTGCCCGAGCTCGGGGCCGTGACCGTACGGCTGGCGGCCTTGGCGTTCGCCTGATCGAGGTTTGCCTGCGCCGATGTGAGGCTGCGCTGCGCGGCCGATACGGCGTTCGTGTCCGCTGATGCGGCGGAGATGCCAGCCGCTGCGGAACCTCCGTCGACGTCCGTCGTTGGGTTGGCCTGCGCGGCAGCTGCGGCTTTCTGCGCGTTGGCGAGGTCTTCTTGAGCGGCTGCAACTGCACGCTGCGCCTCGGCAACGTTGCGATCGAGCTCGTCGTTTTTAATGGTCATAAGCACGTCGCCCTCGTTGACGGATTGGCCTGCCTGCACGTTGATCGAATCGACCGTGCCGTCGACAGAAGGGGAGACCACTGAGGACGAAATGGGTTTGAGCTGGCCTTTTGCCTCGACCGTTGTGCTAAACGTGCCCTCGGTCACCATGTCGGTCGCAGGCCCGCTATCGCCCTGTGGCTGCGCATTGATAACCAGGGTTGCGACAATGGCAATGAGCGCGATGACACCCACGATGCCGGCGGCAATGCCGCGTCGAATCAGCTTTTTGCGTCGACGTTCGGCACGTTTTGCCTTGAGCTTGGCATATGCCTCTTCATCGGAAATCTCGGCCGTATCGTTCGTGAGTCCGCTCTCCTTGTCGGCATGTACGTCTGTGATCAGAGGAAGCGTTTCGGTGGCACCTTCGGGCGTGTGCTCGGTATCATCCGGGCCCGGGGTGATGTTGGGGACATTCGGCATAGCGTCTCCTTTATAGAAAGAACCTTGATAAGTATATGCGCCCGCCGGTTGGGGCAGGCGCATAGGACGGTATCTTTCGGAATTGTTAGATTGGTCGCAGCAGTTCCACGTTGTATGAATGTGCGCGTTGCACTACGAGTGGACAACCACGCACAGGCCGACTTTGATGCAATCGTGCAGCGCCTTGGCGTCGGCCAGGCGAAGGTTGATGCATCCGTGGCTGCCGCACCACTTGTAGGAGTTGGGATCGTCGAAACTCTTGTCGTTTTGCCACGTTGCATCGTGGAAACCGACCATGTTTCCCTCAAACGGCATCCAATAGCTGACCGGGCTCTCGTATTTGGGCTTGCCGGTCTCGGGGTCCTTGGCACCGATGAGCTTGCTGGCGCCATCGTTGCTGTTAATCTGCCATACGCCCTCGGGGGTGGCGTCCTCTCCCGGCTTGCCGGAGATGAAGTTGGCCTCCCACACGATGTTGCCACTCTCGTCGTAGTAGCGCGCGTGCTGCTCGGACAGATCGACATCGACGTATGCCTTCCAATCGGGCTCTCCCTTTGCGGTAAAGGTGTCTGCCTTCTGGGAGTACTTGATCTCGATTTCGCCGGTCTGCTTGTTGTTAATGGCGTCCTCGACCTGCTTGGCGAGCGAGCTGCTGTCGATGGACCAACCAAAGTCGCCGCCTTCGACGGCGCACTGCTTGCCATCGGCGCGCGTCCACCAGCGAGTGGAGCCCACGGTATTGAAGCCGTTGGCGAGCTCGGCTGCCCAGCTGCTGATCTGCGACGTATCGAGCGTGGGGTTGGCCGGATCGGCAAAGCTGATCCACTGCAACACGGAGCTGCCATCAACCTTGCCGGCATCCTCGCCGTTGAGCTTGAGGGTCACGTTGACGCCCAGGAAGTTGTTGGCGGCATCGCATGCGGTCTGAATCTGATCATCGGTCAGCGTTCCATTGAGCGGTTCATAGGCATCGTTGCCGAGCTTGGAAAGGTCTACGGTCTCGGACAGCGAGGCAAGCTCGAGTTCGGCATACTTAATGACATGCTCGCGGTCGAGTTTTTCGTTGGAGCGCGCCTTCTCGACGGTAAACTTGCCGGCCTGCTCGTCATAAGAGCTATTGGCCTCGAACGTGCCCGAACGCCCCTCGTTAAACTCGTCGATGGCGGCGCCCAGATCCTCCTCAAACTTCTTTTGGTCAAAAGTGTCGGAGAGCATGGACAGGTCGACGTCTTGATCAAGATCGACTTCGTTGGAGGTAGCGGTTGTTTTGGTCTTTCCGCTTAAGGATTCCACAAGGCGGACCGGCCATACAAAGGCTTCGTTGTGGCTGATGATCTCTTTTGCGGCAACTTCGCCGTCGACGATGGGCTCATCGGACTCGGGCTGATACGTCCAGCTAAAGTCATCGCCTGTCACGGTGAGCTTATAGTGCTTCCAAGCCGAGTTGACCTTGGTGGCGGCAGACGAAGCGTTTGAGAACGAGACGTCGACGCCGGCGATGGCGGTATTGGGGTAGGCTAGCTGGGAAAATGCTACGACGCCTACGATATAGACAATGACGATAAGACCCAGGACGACAAAGAGCGTCGTCTTTTTGCCCGACTTATTGTTCTCGGCGGACTTGCGCGCGGGGCCGCGATCGCCTCGGGCGTGCGTGGGGGGCTGCTTGGGCGCATTGCCGTTTGCCTGGCGCTGTTGACGTTGCTGACGCTGCTGGTTCGGGCGTTGGGAAGCGTTTGCCGCACCACGCTGCTGACCGTGGCTCGGCGCGATAGGACGCGGTGACTGAACGCCGCCGGTGTGCCTGCTCGGCTGCTGCGGATCGGGAATCAGTTGAGTTCGATCGTTTTGCGACATCGTATGCATATCCTTCGAATTTCGCCTTGCGGCTCATCGTGTTTTTACTGGGCTTGCATTATAGCGATTGCCCTGCTGTTTGTGGTACGGAAACGGTGGCATTCGAAAGAGCTGGGACATTTGTCCCACTATCGAGTCGTTCTTGGTCACTACCCGCACACACCGCATTTTGCACAGGCCGAAAGTGCGGCCGGAGCCTGCGCGATGCCGCCCTTTGCCGTCTCGCGCAGCGTGGCCGGCAGGGCGTGGCCCACCGAGAGCATGACATGTGCCATCTGGTCAAACGGCACCAGGCTCTTTATCCCGGCGAGGGCGAGCTGCGCCGAGCTAAAGGCCGCTGCCACGCCGATGGCGTTGCGGTTTTGGCAGGGCACCTCCACGAGGCCTCCTACGGGATCGCATACGAGTCCCAATAGGTTACTCAGCGCGATGGAACTGGCGTCGAGCGCCTGCTCGGGCGTGCCTCCGAGCATCTGCACCAGCGCGGCGGCAGCCATGGCGGCGGCGCTTCCAACCTCGGCCTGGCAGCCGCCCTCGGCGCCGGCGACGCAGGCGCTCGTGGTGAGGTTGAGGCCGATGGCGGCTGCGCTGTAGAGCGCGTCCATGACCTGCTCGTCGTCGAGCTGAAGGTGGTCAGCGAGCGCCAGCACGCAGCCGGGCACGACGCCTGCGGAGCCCGCCGTCGGAGCTGCGACGATTACGCCCATCGTGGCCGAGCGCTCGAGCACGGCCATGGCGCGGGCCACGGCGTCAGTCTGGACGGCGCCCATTAAATTGGAGCTCAGGTCGTTGCTGCCGGTGGCATCGACAAGCTTGGCCTCGCCGCCGATAAGCCCGCCGAGCGAGCGCTGCGGATTGACGATGGGGGCCGTGGTCTCCTCGCGCATGACGTCGAGCACGCGGCGCATGGCGGCAACGGCGTGGGCCTCGCCGGTCAGACGCGCCTCGCGCAGGGCCATGATGGCGCCGATGCTGAGTCCCAGTTCCTCGCACGCATCGAGCAGTTGCTCGCCGTCGTCGAAGATCTCTTTGGCCGAGACGCCGGGGGAGAGCGACGAGGCAGAACCGGGGAGCTCGATAAAGGTCGCGTAATCGACATTGTCGAGCTTGCGCAGCAAGGGGACGACGGTGTCGTCGGGCGTGCCGTCGGTCTCAAAGACGGAGTAGGCCTGACCGCCCACCTCGGTGCGGTAGGTGCGGCAGAAGGCGATGTTCACGTGTGCGTAGGCGAGCAGGTTCGTGAGCGCGGCGAGCACGCCGGGGACGTCCTGGTGCGCCACGAAGAGCGTGGAGTACATACCCGAGATGTCGACGCCGACGCCGTTAATGCGGCTGATGCGCATCTTGCCGCCGCCCAGGCTCTCGCCACGGACCTGTGCCGTAGCGCCCGTGTCGTCGACCATGTCGATGTCGACGGTATTGGGATGGATGGAGGCGTCGTCGCCCTTGATGTCAAAGTGATATTCGAGGCCCTGCTTGCGCGCGAGGTCGAAGGCCTGCTTGATGTTCTCGTCATCGGTGTCGAGGCCCAGGATGCCCGCGACGAGCGCACGGTCGGTGCCGTGGCCGCGGTAGGTGTGGGCAAAGGAGTTCCACAGGCCAAAGGTGACTTTGGTGATGCGGCCTTCCAGCAGGCTGGCGGCAACTTGGGCGCAGCGCAGGGCGCCGGCGGTGTGCGATGAGCTGGGGCCGACCATGACGGGGCCCAAGATCTCGAATGCCGAGGTCGTAGCTAGTGTTTGCGGCTTGCCTGCCATATGCGCTCCTGTTCTATTCCGTCGTCCCGAGGGGCGGGGCATAAGGTCGCCTGCTCGGGCAGTCCTGACTCGCACGGAGAGCACATTAAGTGCTCTCCGGCTCGTGCGGAACTCGCGATCGACCTTATGCCCCGCCCCTCGGGACTAAGGATACATGGTTGGAGTTGCTAGATGGCAAAATTCATTAGCTAGGGACGCAGCGTAGACTCATATCGAAGCATCTTCACCACCGGATTAATAAAAAAGAAGCACCGCTTGGGGGCGGTACTTCTTTTGGTGCGTTGTTATTTGGCTGGGGCTTTTCTCGTTAGCTTACAGGCCGCAGGCTGCTTTGAGTTCTTCGACTCGGTCGGTATTCTCCCAGGTGAAGTCGGCGTCTTCGCGGCCGAAGTGACCGTAGGCTGCCGTCTTTTCGTAGATGGGGCGACGCAGGTCAAGGTCGCGGATGATTGCGCCCGGGCGCAGGTCGAAGGTCTTCTCGACGGCCTCGACGATCTTGTCCTCGGCAACATGCGCGGTACCGAAGGTGTCGACCATGATTGAGAGGGGCTTGGAAACGCCGATGGCGTAGGCAAGCTCGACTTCGCAGCGGTCGGCCAGGCCGGCGGCGACCACGTTCTTGGCGACCCAGCGCGCGGCATACGCGGCGGAGCGGTCGACCTTGGTGCAGTCCTTGCCGCTAAAGGCGCCGCCGCCGTGACGGCCGTAGCCGCCGTAGGTGTCGACGATGATCTTGCGGCCGGTGAGGCCCGTGTCGCCCATGGGGCCGCCCACGACAAAGCGACCGGTGGGGTTCACGTAGATGTCCGCGTTGTCCCACGGCATGTTCTCGGCGGCCATGACCGGGGTGATGACGTGTTCGATGAGGTCGGCCTTGATCTTGCCCATGTCCTCAATCTCGGCGGCGTGCTGCGTGGAGATGACGATGGTCGTGACCTCCACGGGCTTGCCTTCCTCGTAGCGCACCGTGACCTGGGTCTTGCCGTCGGGGCGCAGGTAGGGCAGGGTTCCGTCATGGCGCACGGCAGCCAGGCGCTCGGCCAGGCGGCTTGCCAGGTAGTGAGGCATGGGCATGAGGGTCTTGGTCTCGTTGGAGGCATAACCGAACATCATGCCCTGGTCGCCGGCGCCGATCAGGTCGATCGGGTCGGTGGTGGCGCCGGTCTGGGTCTCGAATGACTCGTCGACGCCCTGGGCGATATCGGGCGACTGCTCGTGGATGAGGCTCATAACGCCGCAGGTGTCGCAGTCAAAGCCGAACTTGGCACGGTTGTAACCAATGCGGCGGATAACGCCGCGGGCGATTTCCTGTACGTCGACGTAGGCCTGGGTGCGAATCTCGCCGGCGACGATGACGGTGCCGGTGGTCACGAGGGTCTCGCAGGCGCAGCGGACGTTCTCCACGTTGGCAGGCACGCCGTTGGGCGCAATATAGCCCTGCTCCTGCAGCTCTATTTCTTTGGCGAGGATTGCGTCGAGGACGGCGTCACTGATCTGATCAGCAATCTTATCGGGATGACCTTCGGTCACCGACTCCGACGTAAAAACAAAGGACCCGTGTTGGGGTGGGATGGAACGAAGTTCTTCTGACATGATTGTCCTTTCAAAAACGTGTCCCAGCGACCGTTACCATTCCGCCGGGCTCTCTATGCAATGGCACATCATAGCGCGTAAATCAAACATTCACACCCTTTCCGCACCCTTGCGGCACTTGGGGACGTTCCTTTTCTGCCGGCCTTTTAGGAACGTCCCTAAATGCCGGCAGGTTGGGGCACTCCTTGTGACTGGTCATTTAAGTCTGTCCCCAATGAGTGTGTCGGTGCCCTTTGTGCGGAGGTTGCTTTGTTGCTTTATACTAATGCGGTTAGACATCCATCCTGCAATCGAGGAGATTTCCATGGCATCAGACGTTCGCGTCCGCTTTGCACCCTCACCGACGGGCAAGCTGCACATCGGTGGCGCCCGCACCGCTATCTATAACTGGGCTTTCGCCCGTGCAAACGGCGGCACGTTCATCCTGCGCATCGACGACACCGACCCCACCCGCTCTACCGACGAGAACACGCAGATTATCCTGCGCGCCATGCGTTGGCTGGGCCTGGACTGGGACGAGGGTCCCGAGGTGGGCGGCGATTTTGGCCCCTACGCCCAGACCGAGCGCCTGGACCTGTACAAGCAGGCCGCCCAGAAGCTTTGGGACGAGGGCAAGGCCTATCCCTGCTTCTGCACCAAGGAGCAGCTCGACGCCGATCGCAAGGCCGCGCAGGAGCGCAAGGACCCCTTCCAGGGCTATCAGCGCCGTTGCCGCGACCTTGATCCCGAGGAGGCCCGCCGTCGCATCGAGGCCGGCGAGTCCTACGTCCTGCGCATCAAGGTGCCCGAGGACCGCGGCGACGTCGTCATCCACGACGCCGTTCACGGCGAGGTGACCTTCGACGCCAAGGAGCTCGACGACTTTGTCATCTTCCGCTCCGATGGCACGCCCACGTACAACTTCGCGACCGTCGTCGACGACGCCATGATGAAGATCACCCATGTCATCCGCGGCGACGACCACCTGTCCAACACCCCGCGCCAGGTCATGGTCTACGAGGCCCTCGGCGCGCCCGTGCCCACGTTCGCCCACATCTCCATGATTCTGGGCGCCGACGGCAAGAAGCTCTCCAAGCGCCACGGCGCCACCTCAGTAGAGGAGTACCGCGACGCCGGCTACCTGTCCGACGCTTTCGTCAACTATCTGGCGCTGCTCGGCTGGTCGCTCGACGGCGAGACTACGATCATCCCGCGCGAAGTCCTTGCCAGCAAGTTCTCGCTCGACCGCATCTCCAAGAACCCGGCTACCTTCGACCCCAAGAAGCTCGACTGGGTCAATGCCGAGTACATCAATGGTATGTCCGATGCTCAGTTTGCCGACGAGATCATGGTTCCCGAGCTGCACGAGGCGGGTCTCATCGAGGGTAATGTCGAGTACGGCGAGGATTGGATCGACGCGCTTGCCGCCATCGTCAAGCCGCGCACCAAGATGCCGGCCGACGCCGTGACCGTCGCCGCTCCCATCTTCGCTACGGCCGAGACGCTCGAGTATGACGAGAAGTCCGTCAACAAGGGCCTGGCCAAGGAGGGCATGGGTGCCATTCTGGATGCCGCCAAGGCCGCTCTCGAGGGCGTGAACGAGTGGACGGCTGCCAACATCGACGCCGCGCTTGAGCCGCTGCCCGAGCAGATGGACCTTAAGAAGCGCGTGGTGTTCCAGGCCGTGCGCGTCGCCGTCTGCGGCAACATGGTGAGCCCCCCGCTGGGCGAGACCATGGCGCTCGTCGGCCGCGACGACTGCCTGGCGCGTATCGACCGCGCCCGCACGATGGCGCTGTAGCAGCTGCGCAAACGTATGTATTCGAGCCCCGTTCACCCCGAGCGGGGCTCTTGTTTCTGTACCGATGAGTGGGTTGCTGGGACAAAATAATCAGTGGTGTTTGTCCCGTGTTCGAGCGACGCAACAAGCTCGACACTCGTATCGGCCATGGGACAAACACTACTGATTATTTTGTCCCACCCCTTTCAGGTCCGCTCGTTAGAGGTGGTGTATGGCTCAACAACTGTCGCTGTTTGGTTCACCGGAACCGGAGGAGGCTCTGGTGAAGCTCATGCCTGCCGCTGCCTCGGCTCAGCCTAAGCCTGCACCTGAGCCCATCGCTGCCTACGCGAGCGTGGTTCTCGACATTCCTACCCGAGCGCTGTCCGAGCCATTCGCCTACGGCATTCCCGAGTCCCTTGCCAACGAGGCCCAGGTCGGATCGACGGTCCTGGTCCACTTTGGCAACCGTGCCGCCGCAGGCTACATCGTCGATATTGCGCCCGAGCTGGGCGACCTGCAAGGCAACAACGCCCTTGACCTTTCGCGCATCAAGCCTGTCGAAGCCATCCTCAGCAAACCGCTCTTTACCGCCGAGGCTGCACGCATTGCGCGCTGGATGAGCCGCGAGTATGTCGCGACGCTTTCCGAGTGCCTGCGCCTGTTTTTGCCACCGGGCGGCAGCCCGCGTGTGGTCAAGGGCGACGACGGCGTGTGGACGGTTGAACGTCCAGCCGTCAAACCCATCCAAAACCGCTGGGTGATGCTTACGCCCGAAGGCTTTGACTACACGCCACCCAAGACCGCGGTCCGCCAGCGCCAACTCATCGAGGCGCTCCAGTGCGGACCGGTCACGACGCGCGACCTCAACCTTCTCTATAACAGCATGTCGGCGACCATCAAGGCGCTCGAAAAACGCGGCGTTGTGGTGGTGGAAGAGCGCCGCGCCTGGCGTGGCTGCGGCGAGCAGACCACGCTGTCCTCGGCAAGCGGCAAAGCGCCGGTCTCCCTTACCAGTGGCCAGCAACAGGCACTCGCGCAGATTGAGCGCGCCCGTCTGGACGCTCATGGCGACGTGGTGCTGGTCGACGGCGTCACCGGCTCCGGCAAAACCGAGGTTTACCTCTCCGCCATCGAGCGCGTGCTCGCAGCCGGTCGCTCGGCCTGCGTGCTGGTGCCCGAGATTTCGCTGACGGCCCAGACCGTCGGCCGCTTCCGTTCGCGCTTTGGCGAGACGGTCGCCGTGTTCCATTCGCGGCTTTCGGCCGGCGAGCGCCTGGACCAGTGGGATATGGTTGCCAGCGGTGCGGCCCGCGTGGTCGTCGGCGCACGTTCGGCGCTCTTTTGCCCGCTTGGCGACCTGGGCCTCATCATCATTGACGAGGAGCACGAGACCAGCTACAAGCAGGGGTCCAGTCCGCGCTACCACGCGCGCGAGGTGGCGGCCGAGATGGCGCGGCGCTACCGCTGCCCGCTCGTGTTGGGCTCCGCCACGCCCTCGGCCGAGGCCCTCGACCACTGCCGCCGTGGAACGTATAACGGCACCACTTGGACGCGCGTCGAGATGCCCGAGCGCCCGGGACACGCCGTGCTGCCCGAGGTCCGCATTGCCGACCTGCGCCGCGAGTTTTCGCACGGTAGCCGTTCAATGTTCTCTAAACCGCTGATGGAAGGTTTGGAGCGCGTTGTAGAGCACCGCGAGAAGGCCGTGCTGCTGCATAACCGCCGTGGCTTTGCGCCGTTCCTGATGTGTCGCGAGTGCGGCTGCGTTCCCACCTGCAACCACTGCTCCACCGCGCTTACGTATCACGAGCGCACGCACACGCTGCAATGTCACACATGCGGATCCTCCTGGCGCGTGCAGCCGTATCCCGCGCCCACGAGTCGTTGCCCCAAATGTGGCAGTCGCTACCTGGCAAAAATGGGGCTGGGCACGCAGCAGATCGAGGACGCACTGCACCAGATGCTGCCCGAGGACGTCGCCATCATCCGCATGGATGCCGATTCCACGCGCGGCAAGGATGCGCACAAAAAGCTGCTCGAGCAGTTCGATGCTGCCGATTGCGCCGTGTTGCTGGGCACCCAGATGATCGCCAAAGGCCTTGACTTTCCCGAGGTCACGCTCGTGGGTGTGGTCAATGCTGACTTCGCCCTCAAGCTGCCGGATTTCCGCGCAGGGGAGCGCGCCTACGATTTGCTTGAGCAGGTCGCCGGTCGCGCCGGTCGCGGCGATCGCCCTGGCGAGGTCATCATCCAGACGTATCTGCCCGAGGATCCGGTCATTCGCGCCGTCGCCGAGCACGATCGCTCGATCTTTACCGACTACGACCTGGACCAGCGCCGCGACGCACTGTATCCGCCGTTCGTGCGCCTGGTTAACATTTTGGTGTGGTCGGCAAGCCGCGACGATGCGCAGGATTATATCGGGCGCATTGCAAAGCTTCTTAAGCGCCGCTGGCATGCCGCCGCGCCCGACTTTTTGCGGGCGGGGAGCGCCGTGCCCCAGGTGCTGGGCCCGGCTTCGTGTGTAATCGAGAGAGCCAAGGACCGTTACCGCTTCCATCTGCTTGTGAAGTCGCCTGTGGGGTACCATGTCTCTGATGATATCGACGCCTGCCTCAAAGAGGTGGGCTCTGTGCGCGGCGTGAGCGTGAGCGTTGACGTCGATGCCTATGATTTGATGTAACAACCCGAAAGGATGGCCATGGAAGCCAACGGAATCGTACTGTCGCCCGACCCTCGCCTGCGTCAGGAGTGCGCCGTGATCGAGGAGATCACCCCAGCGATCGAGGCGCTTGCCGAGAAGATGAAGAAGATGATGTTCGACAACGGCGGTTGCGGCCTGGCTGCTCCGCAGATCGGCGAGCTTATTCAGCTCGTCACCATTGACTGCGACTACAGCGACAAGAACGACTACGACCCGTACGTGCTCATCAACCCTGTCATTGTTGAGCAGAGTGACCATCTGGTGCCGTTTAGCGAGGGCTGCCTGTCCATCCCTGGCATTAGCTGCGAGATCGAGCGTCCCGACCATGTCGTCGTAGAGGCGTACGACTTGGACGCAAACCTGATTCGCTACGAGGCTACGGGCGACCTGTTCTGCGTGTGCCTGCAGCACGAGATCGATCACCTGCATGGCAACACTATGTTCGAGCGACTGAAGCCCATGCAGAGGCTCAAGGCCGTCAAGGAGTACCAGGACGCCCTGGCCCGCGGCGCTCGACCGGGCGAGACGGAGTAGGTTAATTGTCCGTCCCTGGGATGGGGCCCACACATATCATCCCGTGCTCAAACATTCTCGCTTTGCTGCGAAACTGCGCGCGGGACGATATGTGTGGGCCCCATCCCAGGGACTACGTTGTCGCTCTTCGTTTCGCCCGGGTGCCGTCGGGCCAGGGAGGGGCGTCTTCGCTGATAGGTGCTTTCTTGGGAGGGCTGCTTTTATGCGGCTCTTTCTTTGTTTTTGGGTATATTTGTTTCTGTTGAACTATTCTTGCGGCTGGGCGCGCTTGCGACCAGGAACGCTTTTTTGTAGCCGTCTCGGCTCGTTATTGAGAGGAGACTAACTTTTATGCGTATTGTGTTTATGGGTACGCCTGATTTTGCTGTGCCTTCTTTGACTTCGCTTGTTGAGGCTGGGAATGAGATTACGCTTGTTGTTACTCGTCCTGATGCTGTTCGCGGGCGTGGTAAAAAGTTGGAGCCGTCTCCTGTTAAGGCTAAGGCACTGGAGCTGGGGTTGCCGGTCATTGAGGCTAATCGTATGACGCCTGAGGTTGTTGAGGTGCTCAAGGCTGCGCAGGCTGATATTTTCTGTGTGGCAGCCTATGGTTGCATTTTGCCCGATGAGGTGCTGCATATGGCGCCGCTTGGTATTGTGAATGTTCATGCTTCGCTGCTGCCTCGTTGGCGTGGGGCTGCTCCCATTCAGCGTGCCATTCTTGCTGGTGATGAGGTTGCTGGCGTTTCCATTATGCGCATTGGGCATGGCGTGGATACGGGCGCTTATTGTGCGCAGGCCTCTACGTCGGTTGCCGGTAAGCATGCCGAGGCACTGACCATGGAGCTTGGTGAGCTTGGCGGTAAGTTGCTTGCCGATACACTGCCGTCGCTTGCCGATGGCTCGGCTGTTTGGACTGAGCAGGATGAGTCGCTTGTTACCCATGCCGCCAAGATTTCCAAGCAGGAGATGCGTCTGGATCCGCAGATGGCGACGCTCGATTGCGTGCGCCATGTGCTCGCTTCGTCCGATACCGCGCCCGCCCGTTGCGTGATTGCCGGCAAGACGGTTCGCGTGCTCGATGCTGCGCCGGCCGATGTGTCGCTTGGCGAGGGCGCTGTTGCCGTTAAGAGCAAGCGTGTTTACTTGGGCCTTTCCGATGGCGCGGTTGAACTGCTCGAGGTTAAGCCCGATGGCAAGCGTGCCATGGCTGCTTCTGCCTGGGCTGCCGGCCTGCAGGGTGCCGAACTTAGGTGGGGTGTACTGTCATGAGCAAGTTGTCTCCCGCGCGCAAGCTTGCGCTCGATGTGTTGATGGAGGCCGATCGCCGCGGTATGTACGCACGCGACGTGTTGTCTTCCCGTGCTTCCGCCAAGGCCATTGACCAGCGCGATTCTGCTTTTGCCGCCCGTTTGGCGCTCGGTGTTGCCGCCACGCAGGGTATTTTGGATGAGTTGCTCGATCAGTTTTTGGATAAGCCAAAAAAGGTCGCGCCGCGCGTGCGCATGGCGCTTCGCATCTCGGCCTTCGAGATGCTTTATCTGCATACGCCTGGCCGTGTTGCCGTGAGCCAGGGTGTTGAACTGGTGCGCAGCGGTGCTAAGTCTGCTGCCGGTCTGGCGAACGCCGTGCTGCACAAGGTTGCGGACAACGTTGAGGACTTCGCCACGGCATCCGACGTGGATGAGTCCGAGCGCCGCCTGGTTCGTCTGTCTCGTTTGATGGGTCTTCCTCGCTGGCTGTGCGCTCGAATTATGGCCTCGTTCGATACGCCCGAGGGCGCGCTGAACTTTGCCGGCAATCTGGCGCCCGCGCCGCTTGCCCTGCACGAGAATGCGTTTGCAACGAAGGCCGATCCGTATATCTCGCAGCTCGTTGCGCCTGTCTTCCCGGGCTGCCATGCTCCGGTCGATGCGCAGGTCACGGTTGCATCGGGCGTGTTTGAGCGTGCGGCTGCGGTTGCCTCGGACCTCAACGCTCAGCTTATCGCTACTGCGGCGACGCGTCCCGGTCGTTGCCTGGAGATTGGCGCCGGTCGCGGCACCAAGACCTACGTGATGATGTGCCAGGCCAAGCGTGCCGGGTACGAGCGTCAGCATACCGCGCTCGACCTGCACGACCGTAAGTGCGATCAGAATCTCGCGCGCCTGCATAAGGCGGGCATCTCGGGTGTTCGTACGGTGTCGGGCGATGCCTGCGAGCTTGATGAAGTACTGACGTCGTTTGATGCCATGCTTGGCGAGCCGGTTACGTTCGACACGGTCTTTATCGATGCTCCGTGCTCTGGCACCGGCACCATGCGCCGTCATCCCGAGATCCCGTGGCGCCTAACTGAGAATGACGTTACGACCGAGTTGCCCAAACTGCAGCTGACGATGCTCAAAGAGGCTGCCGCGCGCGTGGCTGCCGGTGGCGAGCTCATCTATGCGACGTGCTCGGTCTTCGACGAGGAGAACACGCAGGTGGTGGACGCTTTCCTGAACTCACCCGAGGGTACCGGCTTTACCGTGGCGCCACTCTCCGAGGCGCAGATCCTGCAACTCCCCGAGTTCGATCAGGCTAAGAAGCTTGTCTCCGTACGTCAGAACGATCGAGGCCTCTTCCAAAGCGTGCCGGTAAACGCCGATTCCTACGACGGCCACTTCTGCGCCCGCCTGGTCCGCAAGTAACGACTAAGTTGCGGTGAAATAGGGATTGAATAGCGGCTTCTGCCCGCCAAACAGTCCTTATTTCACCGCAACTCATAAGGAAACCTGGGCAGCTAAAGAATCAGCCCCGCGATTGGTGTTGGTCGCGGGGCTGATTGGTTTCTAGTGGCTGTGCGGGCAGTTGGCGCAGCAGCCGTTTGTGGCGCTGGTGCTTGAGCCACCGCTGCGCTGGTCGGTGTTGTAGAAGCCGCTGCCCTCAAACTTGATGCCGCTGGCCGAGAACGTCTTGGCGGCCGGAGCGCCGCAGTTGGGGCACACGACCTCGGGGGTCTCGGACATGGGATGCTCAACCTCAAACACGTTGCCGCAGCTCGAGCACTTGTAATCGTAGCGCGCCATAATACTTCCTTTTCAGCACAAAGCGGGCAGATTACTCTGCCCGCAAAAATTCAAACGTCTGTAACTGTACCCTATATCGGGCGTTTTATCACGCTTCGCCCCAGAATCTATGCGTGTTGCGCAGGAGCTGTGCGGTTTTGCCCTCAGCGGCCGCAACGTCGGCCTCCTGCGCTTGCCATGTCCAGTTGCCCGTGGCTACGCCCGGTACGTTCATGCGCGTGTCGTCGCCAAGCCCCAGCACGTCCTGCAGCGGCATCATCACCAGGGGAGCGTCGCTTGTCAGCGCGTCGCTCATCAGCTTGGCTGCCACCTCAACACCGCTCGGCTCGTCGCCGCCCGCAAAGGAGCGCGTGCACCAACCCGCGAGCGTCGACGTGTCGTGTGTCGATGTGTACAGGATCTTGCCGGGCGTAGGGTGCACGCCGCAACGAACGTCGTAATCGCTAAACTCCAGTACGTCCATACCGGGGAAGCCGCAGGTCGAAGCCATGGCGCGAACGCCGGGCGTCAGGTAGCCCAGGTCCTCGGCAATAAAGTTGAGCGGCCCCAACTCGTCATAGGCGGTCTGGAAAAGGTCCTTGCCCGGGCCTGCCAGCCAACGCCCGTCGGCGCAGGCCTTACCTGCGGGAATGCTAAAGTAGCTGTGGAAGCCCAGGAAGTGATCCAGGCGCACGCGGTCGTAGAGCGAAAACGCGCGGCGCAGGCGATCCATCCACCAGCTATAGCCGTTCTGCTTCATGTGGTCCCAGCGGAAGGTGGGGTTGCCCCACACCTGACCCTCGGGCGCAAAGTTGTCGGGCGGCGCGCCCGAAATCTCAATTGCCTTGCCGGTATCGGACAGCCAGAAATTTTCGGGCTCGCTCCACGCGTCGGCCGAATCGTCCGAGACATACATGGGGATATCGCCGATGACCTCGATGCCCTTCTTGTGTGCATAGTTCATGAGCTCGCACCAGGCCAGGTCAAAGCGGTACTGCATGTACGCCTGCAACTCTGCCTCGTCGTGGAAACGCTTGTCGTCAATCAGACGCTCGTTGTAGCGCGCGACATCGGCCGGCCAATCGTGGCGCGACTCGCCCTCAAAGTACTTCTTAACGGCCATGTAGACGCAGTACTTCTCGAGCCAGTCGGCATTGCGATGTTTAAATGCCGTGTAGAGCGGGTCTGCATCCTCGCCGCCACGGGCCTTCCAGGTTTCAAAGTCGGCGGCCAGCTCCTCGCGGCTCTCGGGCAGCAGGTCGATATTGCCCGCAAAAGCTGAGGGACCGGCGTAAGGGGAGCGGAAGAAGTCCGTAGGGTTGACGGGGAGAACCTGCCAGTAGCGCATACCCATGGCGGCCAGATGGTCGATAAAGCGACGCGTGGACGCGCCGATCGTACCGGGCTTGCCGTCGTCGGTCGGCACCGATGTGATATGACACACAACACCTGCGCCGTGATCGAGTGGCTCCTGCAGGCGCTGCTCGGCATGGTGATAGATGATCGACGAGCCCAGCGGATACAAATCGAGCGTGACCGTGCCGTTGTGGATCTCGCACTCGTGACCGCTAATCACATCGCTCGCGCATTCGCCGAGTGCCGGAATCGTCACGCGGTGCGAATTGCGCAGACTACGGTTGATGATAACCGTCGCGGACTCGCCATCCTTGCCCGTGCGGTTGTATGCCAGCACCTCATCATTGAGCGCGAAGGCCTTGATTTCACCGTCTACCATAAACGGCAGCGCGCGGCGCACAGCAGATGCGTTCTTGACGATCGCGAACGTATCGAAGTCGTGCAGGTTTTCCTTGGTCGGCATGGTGCGGCGATTGCCCGGATCGGTGAGACCCTCCAAGCCGTATTCGTCACCGTAATAGATTGAGGGAACGCCCGGGAAGGTCATCTGCATGAGCGTCGCGAGCCAAAAACGGCTCTTGGCCAGGCCCATCGAATTCTCGTCCAGGCGCCATTTGCTGCGCTCGCACTCGGGCAGCTGCGACTCGTCAGGGCCGCCGCCGAGCACCGAGATAATGCGCGGACGATCGTGGCTCGAAAGCAGATTTAGTGCGCAAGACAGTGCCTCACGCGGATAGTTCTCGCGTAGGGTCTCGATATCCTCAGCTGCTTGGTAGGCGTTTTTGTAGCCCATCAAAAAGCCGATGACCATGTCGCGGAAGGGGTAATCCATGGCCGAGTCGAGCTCGGAGCCCTGCAGGTAGCGACGCAGATGGCTATAGCTGATCTTGTTGGAGGCGTCCTCCCAGACTTCGCCGAGCAACAGTGCGTCAGGCTTCTCGGCAAGTACTGCCTTCTTGATCTCGGTCAGGAAGTCGTCCGAAAGCTCGTCAGCGACGTCCAGGCGCCAGCCATGAGCGCCGGCACGTAGCCATTTACGAATCACACCGTCCTTGCCCAGAAGCCGCTCGCGTACCAGCTCGGAGCTCTCATTAATTGCGGGCATGTTGCCCACGCCCCACCAGCAGTCGTACGAGCCGTCCTCGTGGAAATAAAACGCATCGCGCCACGGCGAGTCCTCGCTCTGCCACGCGCCCACGCCGGGGTAGTTGCCGTAGCGGTTGAAATAGATGGAGTCGTCACCCGTATGGTTAAAGACGCCGTCCAGAATAATGGAGATGCCCAGCTTCTCGGCTGCCTGGCACAGCTCGGTAAAGTCCTGCTCGGTGCCCAGGATTGGGTCGATCTTGGTGTAGTCGGCCGTGTCGTAGCGGTGGTTGCTCGCGGCCTCAAAGATGGGGTTGAGGTAGATGGCCGTAAAGCCCAGCTCGGGGATGCGGGGCAGGTCATTTTGGATACCCTTGAGCGAGCCGCCGTAAAAGTCCCAGGTCTTGATGGATCCGTCCTCGGCACGCTCGTACACGGGCGGCTCGTTCCAGTCATCGACCATGCGGCGCTGGATTCCGTTGCGGGGCTTTTCGACTTCGGCCAGCGTGCGCTCGCGCCAGTTTTCGTCGCGAGCATAGCGATCGGGGAAGATCTGATACACCATGCCGCGCTCGTACCAGGTGGGGCGGTTCTCGCGGTGCTTGTAGACGGTAATCTGGAAGGACGGTACCTCGGCGTAGTCGTAGGTTACGCCCTCGCCGCCGGTGCGGCCTTGCGGTGCACCCAAGCGGACCTCGGGCTGGCCCTCGATATTGCAGATAAAGCTGTACCAGATAAGACAGGGCTCGGTGCACTCAAGCTCTGCAGTAAATATGCCGTCGCCCTCGTGCGTCATGGGATACAGAGACTCACCGATCTCATCGACCCAGGTGCGCAGCGTAAGCGTTGCCTGGTTGGGATCGGCATCCTCCAAAATCACCGAGAGTGCAACGGAAGTTCCAGTGGTCACAGCGCCAAACGGAGTGCGAAACTGCGGCAGGCGGCTGTTGTGAATCAATCTCATAGTACGGTCCAGTTCTATACAATCATGGCCAGCGGGCCATGGGCTTAACGCACAGTACTTAAGTATATCGTTGCACTTTAGTTGTATAAACTACAGCCGCTCATTATCGGCGAACGGTTGTCCTAGAAAATCGTTTTACCATCCAAATTATCGCTGCATTCGAAAACGTACATACCGATACTATTTGTAGCCAACCAGAAGTACCCCGGTTTACTACGATAAATTGAATAATCTCAACCATAGTCATTTTGGTGATATCAAAACCGCACGTAGAAGCGTTACCACTTTTGTAGATTACTCGCACTGGTCGGCCGGAGCCATTTTGTCGTAGTAAACCGGCCCTCTTTTTAATGCGAGGTTCAACCAAGAAGAGGGCGCCTGCTTGGGGCGCCCTCTTTTGCGTTGAGGATTAAGTTTTAATCGTCAGGATTAGCGGCGCTTGCGGGCGGCCGTTGCCTTGCGGACGGAGGTCTTCTTGGTAGGAGCCTTTTCCTCAGTGGGAGCGGCGGGGGAGACCGGGGCCTCCTTGGCGAGCTCGGCCTTTGCCGTGGCCTTCGGAGCGGTCTTGACCTCAGCGGCCTTCGGCGTCGGCTTGGCCTTTACCTCGGCCTTGGGCTCCTCTTTGGCAGCAGCGGGCTTAGTCTCTGCTTTGGGAGTTGCGGCCTTTGCCGTGGTCTTCTTGGCTGTCGTCGTGCGCTTGCGCGAGGTGGTCTTTGCGGCAGGTTTGGCCTCGACGGTTGCCTCCGCCTTGGACTCGGCAGGCGTCTCCTCGACCTTGGCGGCCGGCTTTGCGGCAGCCTTGGGGGCAGCCTTCGTTGCAGTGGCCTTGGTAGCTGTAGCTTTCTTGGTGGCAGGGGTCTTGGTCGTGCTCTTGGACGCGGTCGTCTTCTTGGCAGCGGTCTTGGCCGGAGCCTTTGCCGCGGGCTTAACCTCGGCTGCAGCGGTCTCGGCCTTTACCTCGGGAACGACCTCAGCCTCGGCGGCCTTCTTGACAGCTGCGGTGGTGCGCTTGCGCGTGGTCGCTGCCTTGGCAGTGGTGGTCTTGCTCGCAGCGGCCTTCGTTGTCGTGGCCTTTTTAGTCGTCGTCTTACGAGTCGTGGTCTTCTTTGCCGCAGGCTTCGCAGCCGGCTTCTCCTCAGCTTTGGGCTCCTCAGCAGCAGCGGGCGCCTCAACAACCGGCTCGGCCTCAACTTTCTCAGCCACAACCACAGGCTCGTCGACAACAGCCGCAGGCCTCTCAATCTCCGGATGCATAAAGAAGTACAGGTCCAGATACTTGTCGGCCGAGCGCGTCCAGCTAAAGTCCTGGCTCATGGCCTGCGTGACCAGCTGATTCCAAGCGTCGCGGTTGTCCCAGAACAGGCGCGCCGCGCGGAACACCGCGTCGCCCATCTCGTCGCCATTAAAGTTGCTAAACGAGAAGCCCGTGCCCTCGCCGGTAAACTCGTTGTACGGCTGCACGGTGTCCTTCAGGCCGCCGGTCTCGCGCACGATGGGCAGGGTGCCGTAGCGCATGGCGATGATCTGCGACAGACCGCAGGGCTCAAACTTCGAAGGCATCAGGAACATGTCGGCTGCGGCATACATGCGCTGCGACAGCGCCGGATCAAACTCGATACGCGCGGCCATGGTGCCGGGGTATTTGTCCTGGAAGTAGCGCAGGCCGTCCTCGTAGTCGCGGTCGCCGGTGCCCAGCACGGCCACCTGAACGCCGCCGGCCAAAATGCGGTCGAGCGCGTACATGACCAGGTCCATGCCCTTCTGACGCGTCAGGCGCGTGACCATCACCATAAGCGGGCGGTCGTCGCGAACCTCGAGTCCCAGCTCTTCCTGCAGTTTGGCCTTGCACACAGCCTTGCCGGAGCGGTCCTCCACGGTGTAGTTGGCGGCAATGCGCTTGTCGGTCGCCGGGTCAAAGCCTGCCACGTCAATGCCGTTCAAAATGCCCTGCAGCGCATAGGAGCGCTCGCGCAGCACGCCGTCCAGGCCCTCGCCAAACTCGGGCGTCTGGATCTCGTTGGCATAGGTGGGGCTCACCGTAGTGATGGCATCGGCATAGCGCAGCGCGCCCAGCATGTAGTTGATGCTGCAGGCGTCGCAACGCAGCTGCGAGGCGGCCGCCGGAATGTGCGCCACACCCAGGATGTCCTCCATCACGGTGTCGCTAAACTGGCCCTGGAACGCCACGTTGTGGATCGAGAACACGGTCTTGACGCGGTCATACAGCGGCAGGCCCTGGTAAAACTCGCGCAAGAACACGGGCGCCAGCGCCGTTTGCCAGTCGTTGCAGTGCAGGATGTCGCACTCAAAACCGGCCGGCAGGTGCTGCAGACTCTCGGTGATGGCCTTGGAGAAGAACGCAAAGCGCTCGCCGTCATCAAAGAAGCCGTACGGATAGTCGCGCGCAAAGTAGCGCTCGTTGTCGATGAACATATAGGTGACGCCGTCGTGCTCGAGCTTCTCGAGTCCGCAGTACTCGTTGCGCCAGCCCAGGCTCACGTAAAAGTCGGAGAAGTGCTCCATCTGCGCCTTGTACTCATCCTTGATGGTGGCGTACTTGGGCACCATCACGATGACCTCGGCGCCGGCGCGCACGAGCGCCGCAGGCAGCGAGCCCGCCACGTCGCCCAGGCCACCGGTCTTAACAAACGGTGCGCACTCGGCCGAGGCAAACACGATCTGCATCTTTTTGCTGGAATCTGCCATATTGTCTCCCATGTTGCAATTCGAGAATAGCCGCCTGGCGCTAACCGGGCGGCTATTCTACATGTTACGAGCGATGTTGCGGTGCCAACGTTAACGTACGATGGTGGTGTCGGAAGTTAACGGAGCCTTGCCCAGCACCAGGATGTTCTCGGGCGTGCCGCGAAGCTCGGTGTTGGTGGGGACAACGTTGTTCTTGTCCAGGATGGCGTTCTCAACGCGTGCGCCGCTCTTGATGATGCAGCTCTGGTTGATAATCGAGTTGGTCACCGAAGCGCCTTCCTCGACCACGACGCCGCGCGACAGGATCGAGTTGCGCACGGTGCCCTTGATGATGCAGCCGGCCGAGATGATCGAGTTGCACGCGTGGCTGCCGGTCGCATAGCGCGAAGGCGGCACGTCGTGGGCCTTGGTCAGGATCGGACGCTCGGGGTCAAAGAGCTGGTCGGCCACGGTCTGGTCAAGCAGGTCCATGCTGCGGCGATACAGCGACTTCTCGCTAAACACGCCCACGACCTCGCCCTTGTACTCGTAGCTGCACACGTCGATGTTGCCAAAGTCGCCCTGGAGTGCCTCGAGCAGGTCCAGATAGTCAGCGGCCTGATAGTGGTCGATAATCTCGAGCAGCGTCTCGCGGTTGACGATGCAGCAGTCCATAGAGGCGTTGTCGCCGTACACGACGCCGGCGCTCACGCCCGTCAGGCGGCCGTTCTCGTTAATCTCGAGCTTGGTCTCGTCATCGACGTTGCGCGTGGCCTTGCAGTACACCACGGTCATCTGGGCGCCGGAGTTCTCGTGCGCGTCGATGATGGTGTTGAGGTCCATGTTAAAGATGATGTTGGTGCCCATCATCACAACATAGGGCTTCTCCGAGCGCTGGAACAGCGTCTTGTTGGAGATGATGTCGCGCAGCAAGAAGCGCATGCCGCCCTTGGTGGTGCCATACGCGTTGCCGGGCACCATGAACAGGCCGCCCTTCTTGCGGTCCAGGCCCCAGTCCTTGCCCGAGCCCACGTGGTCGATCAGCGAGCGGTAGTTGCCCGGCATGACGACGCCGACGGTCTTAATGCCGGCATTCATCATGTTGGACAGCGGGAAGTCGATCAGGCGGTAGCGGCCCAAAAACGGAACGGACGCGATGGGACGATCCTTGAGCAGCACGCTGCCGTAGGTCGAAGAGTAGTTAGCGGTGATGTAACCGATGGCCTTGCGATTGATCATCGGATCATTCCCCCTTCCCGATAACGACGTCATTTCCAACGACGGCCGTATCCTTGGTGGTATCGACAGAGCCGAGCTTCACGCCCTCTTCGACCGTGGAGTTCTCGCCCAAAATAGCGCGGCAGATATGTGCGCCGCTCTTAACGTGCGCACCCGGCAGCAACACGGAGTCCTCGACCACGGCACGCTCCTCGATGATGACATCGGTCGAAAGGATCGAGTGGCGAGCGGTGCCGTAGATCTTGCAGCCGTTGGAGACCAGGCAGTCGTCCAGGCGGCCGTCCGGGCCAATGTAGTGCGGCGGACGCGTGGTGATGTTGGACATGATGGGGAAGTGCTTGTCAAACAGATCAAACTCGGGGTTGTTGCCCAACAGGTCCATCGAGGTCTCGTGGAAGCTGGCGATGGTGCCGACGTCCTTCCAAAATCCGTGGAACTCGTAGCTGTACAGGCGCTTGTTCTCGCCGAGCAGCTTGGGGATGATGTCCTTGCCAAAGTCGTGGCTCGAGCGCTGGTCCAGAGCGTCCTCCTCGAGTGCCTCGATCAGCACGTCGGCCGAGAAGATGTAGATGCCCATGGAGGCGAGGTTCGAATCGGGCTTCTCGGGCTTCTCGGTAAACTTGGTGATGCGGCCGTCCTCGGGGTCGGTGGTCAGGATGCCAAAGCGGCTGGCCTCCTCCCACGGCACGGGCATAACGCTCACCGTGAGGTCGGCGTTGTTCTCAATATGCGTCTTGAGCATCTTGCGGTAGTCCATGCGATACAGGTGATCGCCCGAAAGAATCAGGACGTACTTGGGGTCGTTGGCCTTGATGTAGTCCAGGTTCTGCGTAATGGCGTCGGCCGTGCCCGCATACCAGGCGCCGCCGGTCTGCGTCTCGTACGGCGGCAGGATCGACACGCCGCCGTCGCGGCTGTCCAGATCCCACGCCTCGCCAGAGCCCACGTAGGCATGAAGCAGGTAGGGGCGATACTGCGTCAGAACGCCCACCGTGTCGATGCCCGAGTTGGAGCAGTTGGAGAGCGAAAAGTCGATAATGCGGAACTTGCCACCAAAGCTAACCGCCGGCTTAGCGATCTTTTGGGTGAGTGCCCCCAATCGGCTGCCCTGTCCTCCTGCGAGGAGCATCGCGATGCATTCTTTCTTACTCATCGATTTCTCCTTCTGTCATCGATGTTCCTAAACCCATTAGCGGCGGGCGCAGCGCTCGGTCGCGCCCGCCGAATAATGCCGTGCGGCAAGGGGAGCTCGCGCGCCTTTACGCGTGCCAGATCTCGTCGCGGTACTCGCGAATGGTGCGGTCGCTCGAGAACCAGCCGCTCGAGGCGGTGTTGAGTAGGGCCTTGCGGTTCCAGGTCTCCTGGTCGCCATAGCTGCCGGTGAGCTTTTCCCATGCATCCACGTAGCTGCGGAAGTCGGCCATGACCAGGTCGGGGTCGTTGTTGTTCATGAGCTCGTTGTAGATGCTCTCGAAGTTGCCCGAAAGACCCGCAAAGGTGTTGTCCTTGAGCTCGTCCATCACACGGCCCAGACGCTCGCGATCGTTGTTGAGCGTATCCCAAGCAAAGTAGCTGTTCGACGCCCAGAGCTGCTCGACCTCGGGGGCGGTAAGGCCAAAGATGGCCTCGTTCTCGCGACCGGCCAGATCGGCGATCTCGATGTTGGCGCCGTCGAGGGTGCCCAGCGTAATGGCGCCGTTCATCATGAGCTTCATGTTGGACGTGCCCGAGGCCTCCTTGCCGGCCGTGGAGATCTGCTCCGAGATCTCGGCGGCGGGGTAGATGAGCTGGGCGTTGCTCACGCGGAAGTTGGGGATAAAGCAGACCTTCATGACCTCGTTGACGCGGGCGTCGTTGTTGATGACGTCGGCAACGGAGTTAATGAGGCGGATGGTCTCCTTGGCGAAGGTGTAGCTCGAGGCAGCCTTGCCGCTAAAGATGAAGGTCGTCGGCGTCACGTGGAAGTTGGGATCGGCGATGCGGCGGTTGTAGATGTCCATCACCTTCATGATGTTCATGAGCTGGCGCTTGTAGGCGTGGAAGCGCTTCACCTGAACATCGAAGACGGTGTTGGGGTCAATGACCAGACCGGTCTCGGCCTTAACATAGGCGGCCAGACGCTCCTTGTTGGCACGCTTGGAGGCACCCACGGCCTTCAGGAACTCGGTGTCGTCCTTAAACTCTTTGAGCTTCTCCAGCTCGAAGGCGTCCTTGAGCCAGCCATCGCCAATGGCCTCGGTCACGAGCTTGGCATAGGTGGGGTTGGCCTCGGCAAAGAAGCGACGGTGCGAGATGCCGTTGGTCTTGTTGTTGAACTTCTCGGGCGTCAGGGCATAGAAGTCCTTGAGCACGATGTTCTTGATGATGTCGGAGTGGATCTTTGCCACGCCGTTGACGCTATGGCTGCAGATCACAGACAGGTTGGCCATGCGAATCTCGCCGTCCCACAGGATGGCGGTCTGGCGCAGACGCTCCTGCCAGCCCTCCTGCGTGGTATCGAACGACTCGTGCCAACGACGGCTGATCTCGTCGATGATCTGGTACACGCGGGGGAGGAGCTTGGAGAACGTGCCGATGGGCCACTTCTCCAAGGCCTCGGGCAGGATGGTGTGGTTGGTGTAGCTCACGACCTGCGTCACGATGTTCCAGGCGTCATCCCACTCGAGCTTCTTCTCGTCGATGAGGATACGCATGAGCTCGGGGCCGCACATGGCGGGGTGCGTGTCGTTGGTATGGATGGCCACAAACTGCGGCAGCAGCTCCCAGTTCGCGCCGTGCTCCTTCTCAAAGGTGTCGAGCAGGCTGTAGATGCCGGCCGAGACAAACAGGTACTCCTGCTTCAGGCGCAGCAGGCGGCCGTGCTCGCCGGCGTCGTTGGGGTAGAGAATGGCGCTGATGGCCTCGGCTTCGGCGCGCTCGGCATCGGCCAGGGCGTAGTCGCCGCGGTTGAAGGCCTCCAGGTCAAAGTGCTCCTCGACCGGCTCGGCGGCCCAGACGCGCAGCTTGTTGACGGTCTCGCCGGCATAGCCCACCACGGGGATATCGTAAGGAACGGCCAGGATGTCCTGCGTATCCACCGTGCGGTAGAACGTGCGGCCGTCCTCCTCAAAGCCCTCAACGCGGCCACCAAACTTGATGGTCACGGCCTTATCCTGACGACGGACCTCCCAGGGATAGCCGTGGGTGAGCCACTCGTCGGTGGCCTCGACCTGGCTGCCGTTGACAATCTCCTGCTTAAACAGGCCGTAGCGGTAGCGCATGCCGTTGCCATAGCCGGCAATGCCCTCGGCTGCCATCGAATCCAGGAAGCACGCGGCCAGACGGCCCAGGCCACCGTTACCCAGTGCCGGATCGGGCTCCTGGTTCTCGATGACGGAAAGGTCAAAGCCCATGTCGTCGAGTGCCTCGGCGACCATGTCGCGCACGCCAAAGTTGAGCAGGTAGTTGTCGAGCAGGCGGCCGATCAAAAACTCGATCGAGAAGTAGTACACGCGTTTCTTGCCCTCGGCGGTGGCGCGAGCGTCACTCTTGGTGGCAACGGTGCGTGCCTTCTCGGCCACGAGCTTGGCCAAGGCGTTAAAGCGGTCGAGGTCGCTGGCGGCCTCGACGCTCTTGCCGCTGATGCTCATGACGGCATCGCGATAGAGCTCGGTAAACTCCTGCTTGTTGTCGAAGATCTTATTCATACGTTCCTTTCCCCCGGGAGTTGTTCCCCGGAACGGTTATGACATGTATCCTACGCCCACGCGGGGCGGGTAATTACAGTGGTAACCCCTTTGTTACGCTTTCTTGGCAGGAGCCTTAACAGCAGCTGCCTTGGCCTTGGGAGCTGCCTTTTTGGCGGTTACCTTCTTGGTCGTGGCGGGCTTGGCAGCCTTGCCAGCCTTGGCAGCGGATTTGGTAGCCTTCGCCTTAGCCGGAGCCTTCTTGGCAGCCGCAGGCTTAGGCTTTACCGAGGACGTGCGCTTCTTGGGCGCAACCTTGGGCTCCTCGACCACGGGCGGCTTATAGCTACTGGGACCACGGCGCTTAAGCACCACGCCTGCCAGGCCGGGCACTTTCATCTCGATGGAGTCCATTTGCCCGTTCCAAGGATAGGGCTCGCTCGAGCAGGTGTAGGGCTCCTCACCGGCATAGCCGCTGCCACCGAACTCGGGACGGTCGGAATCAAAGATGACCTCCCAGTCGCCCTCGCGCGGCACGCCCACGCGGAAGCTCTCGTAGCTCGCCGGGTCAAAGTTGATCAAGATCACCAGGTCGTCATCGACGTCCTCGCCCTGGCGCACAAAGCTCACGATGGACTGCTTGGAGTTGTCCGCGTCGATCCAGGTAAAGCCGTCGTCGGTGTAGCCACGCTCGTACAGGGCGGGCTCGGCGGTGTACAGGTGGTTGAGCGCCTTGATAAACGCCTGATGATGACGGTGGGTCTCGTACTCCTCGGTCAGGAACCACTGGATGGACTCGTAGTAGCGCCACTCAATAAACTGGCCGATCTCGTTGCCCATAAAGTTAAGCTTGGCACCGGGGTGCGTCATCTGGTAGAAAGCCAGCGTGCGCAGGCCGGCAAACTGGCGCCACCAGTCGCCCGGCATGCGGCCGATGAGCGAGCACTTGCCGTGCACGACCTCGTCGTGGCTCAGCGGGCAGATGAAGTTCTCGGTAAAGGCGTACATGATGGAGAACGTGAGCAGCCCGTGGTTGCCGGGGCGCCACGGAAAATCGGTCTGCATGTAGTGCAGGGTGTCGTTCATCCAGCCCATGTCCCACTTGTAGTGGAAGCCCAGACCGCCGTCCTGCGGCGGATAGGTCACGAGCGGCCACGCGGTGGACTCCTCGGCCATCATCATCACGTCGGGGTAGTGTGCCTCAACAGCGCAGTTGACCTGACGGATAAACGCGCTGGCGTCCAGGTCCTCCTCGGTACCGTACTTGTTGAACTTCTTTTGCCCGGGATCGTCTATGCCAAAGTTGAGGTACAGCATACTGGACACGCCGTCCATGCGAATGCCGTCCACGTGGAAGTTCTCGAGCCAGTACAGCACGTTGGAGACCAGGAAGGAGCGGACCTCGCCGCGGGCGAAGTCAAACTTGTGCGTGCCCCAGTTGGGGTGAATCTCGTGCTCAAACAGCATGTGGCCGTTAAAGGTGGCAAGGCCGTGGGAGTCGGCGCAAAAACCGCCGGGCACCCAGTCCATGATCACGCCGATGCCAGCCTCGTGGCACGCATCGATAAAGTGCATGAGCTGCTGCGGGTCACCATAACGCGACGTGGCGGCATAATAGCCGGTCGTCTGGTAGCCCCAGGAGCCGTCGAAGGGATGCTCCATGAGCGGCATGACCTCGATATGCGTATAGCCCATGTCGCGCACGTAGTCCACGAGCTCCACCGACAGGTCGTCGTAGGTGTAAAACTCGCCGCGCTGCGCGGGGAAGGGGTCCATGGGGCCGGGGTAGTTGCCGTACTCGTCCGGCTCGCCCTGTGGCGCGTCGCCGTGGCGCTTCCACGAGCCAATATGCACCTCGTAGATGTTAAGGGGCTGCGACATGTGGTTATGACTGGCGCGGCGCTTGAGCCATGCGGCGTCGTTCCACTTGTAGCCATCGAGGGTCCACAACACGCTGGCGGTACCCGGAGGGCACTCAGCCTTAAAGGCGTACGGATCGGCCTTGTAGAGCTTCTCGCCCTCGTTGGTCTCAATGAGATACTTATAGAGCTGACCCTGCTCGGCGCCAGGAATAAAGCCTTCCCAAATAGCGCTCGTATGCACGGGCACCAGCGGGTTGGCTTCCTCATTCCAGTCGTTAAATTCGCCAATGACATGGACGCTCTTTACGTCGGGCGCCCAAACGCAAAAGCGCCAACCGCGCGTACGGTTCTGCGTGTCGGGGTGCGCGCCCATCTTTTCCCAGCTGCGCTCCCACATGCCAATGCCAAACAGGTAGACATCGTCCTTAGAGAGCTCCGGTGCGTGCGGGGCGGCTTTACGGGTAGCAGGCTTTTTGGTTGCTGGCTTTAGCTTTGTATCGCTCACGTTTGATCCCATCATGACGCGGCAGCGTGTTGCCTTGGTGACTAGATGCGAAAGGTCCAAGGCTGCACGAATCGAGGGGACGGCGATAGTTCTATGATTCGTTCCACCTCGCGTGCTCGGTGGAACTTTCGGCACGAAATACGATAACACCTGTTCGTTACTTTTATGGAGAAAAGTGGATTTGCGGCGGCGTTTAATCGGCGAGCGCCATGTTTATACCACTGGCAGAATTGCGATGGTAAAACTCTTGACAGTTTTACCAAATAGGGTTTCTAGACTAGTAGATTAACGTTTGGTAAAACGTTTTTAGCAGGTTGTTTACCATTTGACATCGAAAGGTATGTTTATGTCCCAGACCGCCGCTCACAATGTCGCTTTTATTTTCGATTGCGACGGCACACTGGTTAATAGCGCCCCCGTTTGGGCCTATGCCCAGCCCGAGTTATTGCACCGCCACGGTGTTGACGTGACGGTCGACGATTTTGCCCAGTTTGAGCATTTGTCGCTCGAGGACGAGTGCCAGGCCTACCACGACACGTGGGGCATTGGTGCGAATGGCGAGGAACTGTATCGCGAGCTGAGCGACATCCTTATCGATGGCTATTCCAAGGTGCCGCCGCGCGAGGGGCTTTTGGCATTTTTGGAGCAGGTGAAGGCGGCGGGAATCGCCATGTGCGTGGCTACGTCCACGCCGGCTGAGCTCGTGCAGTCCGCGCTCGCCGGTGCCGGGCTCGACGCTTACATGGAGTTTATTACCACGACGGGCGAGGCGGGACGCTCCAAGCAGTTTCCCGATGTGTACGAGCTGGCACTGCGCCGCCTGGAAGAGCGCCATGGGCACAAGTTTGAGCGCGCATGGGTGTTTGAGGACGCTGTCTTTGGACTTAAGAGCTCTAGGGTCGCCGGCTTTAAGCGTGTGGGCATCTATGATCCGCATGGCCGTATGGAGCGCGATGAGGTGCGCGTCAACTGCGATATCTTTATCGACAGCTATGAGGATCTTGACCTGGTCCGCGTGCTTTCGTTTGAGGGATAGGCGAGAGCTGTGGCTTGCAGGGCATTAGTGGTATGCGGCTCGCCTGTGGTGGCGGGCGCGGATCTGTTGCGTAGGTTAGTAGGGGAGTGCGACCACGTTGTCGCCGTGGACCGCGGGCTCGACGCGCTGCTGGGCGCCGGTCTGGGCTGCGACGTATATGTAGGAGATGCCGACACGGTGAGCGACGCGGGCCGTGCGTTGGTCGATGTCGCCACCGACTTTGAAGTTGAACGCCACGACCCCTACAAAGACTTTACCGACCTGGCGCTGGCGCTCGATTCCGTCCGACGCCGCTGGCCAGGTGCCGAAGTGGTTGCGACCTGCGCCACGGGCGGCCGTCCGGACATGGCCCTAAGCGTCCTAGGCCTATTAGCCAACTACAAAGATGCTCCTGTCTGGATTGCCGAGGACGAGACCATGGCCCGCATCCTGCACGGAGGCGAATCGTGGACTATCGAAGGCGCCGAAGGCAAGACGTTCTCCATCATCGCTATTGCCCCCAACACCGAGGTAAGCGAACACGGTCTAGAGTGGGAGCTAGATCACGCTTCGTTAGGTCTACTAGCCGACACGGGCATCAGCAACGTCGTTAGGTCAACAGCCACGATCCAAGTCCACACCGGCACCGCCATCGCTTACTTATATCAATGGGCATTTGGAGTCTGACCCAAAAAAGTCCTTGCACGTCGCGTCAACTTCCCCTATAGTATCTCCTCGTCACGGGGGCGTAGCTCAGCTGGGAGAGCGCTTGACTGGCAGTCAAGAGGTCAGGGGTTCGATCCCCCTCGTCTCCACCATTGTGAATGCAAAGGTCTTCGGTATTCCGAAGGCCTTTTTTCATGCGAAAACGTCATACGCCACAAACCCCACCTACGCCAACAAAAAGTTGCACAATTTATTTCCCATGTCTGTACATAGTTTGTTATCCAAACGCGATTACCAGTGTAGCTCGCTGCTCCAGTTGGGCTTCAGGAACGCTCCCAATTATTGCCAACGCCCCAATAACCTGCATCAACGTGAACAACATCCCAAAACAACCCCCTTAAGCACGCTAAATGAACGATATGTTGTTCGCCACAAGCCAAATCAGTTTCGCTATCAGCTTGTGCTAGGATACCTAACGTTACATGAGTTCAACTGTGCTCACGGCTCCAGCAAGCCACAAAGCGCAGGGTCGATCAGCATCCGGCCGTAACGGCGGTGTCAGAAAAACCACGAGCTCCAATAAAGAAGTCATGCGACGTTGTTTATTTGTATTGAGTTAATTCACAGGTGCAAATAATTAATAGATTGCATGGCAAAACGTAGCAGTCCTTCAGCTGTTTGCGTGCGGTCCAGTTTTGAAATCACTTGACCGGATCGCACGCAGCCAGCTGAGGTTGTGGGCATTCTTGCGATACGTGCCTGTGACCTCAGCGCTGCTTCTATGCATACCGTTCACGGTGGGGCAGAGCCACGTGCTTGTCTAACTGGGCTCAGGGTTTGAATATGGAGCGCCTTCGCGCACAAGCGCCCTGGCGAAGCCATACCCAAACCCCGTGAGCCACACGTAAGACAGCAAGGGGGTGGTGCTCATGTGGTATGTGATCCAAGTCATTAACGGCCGCGAAGACGTAATGCGCGAGCGCATAGAGCATGTGGTGCCGGATGGCGCCATGCAGGAGCTCTTTTATCCCCAATTTCAAACCGAGATCAAGGTACACGGCGAATGGATCAATACGACCAAGCCGCTCTTTCCCGGTTATCTCATCTGCGATACGGCAGATCCCCGCACCGTGCAACAGTATCTGCTGCGTATGGACGACTTTGCCCGGGTGCTTTCCCAGGACGGTCAGTTTGTGCCGCTGGCAAAAGAAGAGGTTCAGCTTATTGGCGGCTTTACGCATAGGGGAGACCGCGTAGTGCCCATGAGCGAGGCCTTAAAAGACGGCGACCAGGTCGTAGTGACGGCAGGTCCGCTGCTGGGCCACGAAGGCCTTATCAAAACCATTAACAGACGCAAGAGCACTGCTTATTTGGAGCTCGACCTGTGCGGCCGGCGCGTAACCACCCGCGTTGGCCTCGCGGTGCTTTCAAGCGAGCAGCGCATCATGCGCAATCTAAAAAAGGCGATCGCCTAGCTGCTGGCGGCCGTAACACAAGACAAGGAGGATCCCCAACCCGGGGACGAAGTGTTGGAAGAGAACGTGTCGGATAAAACTCAATATGCAACGGATGCACCCGCGGGGGCGGCGCTGATTGCTCAGGCCATGGACCGGCGTGAGGGCGCCGGCCGCTACAGGGCTATGCAATCCATCATGGACTGGGACCGCTCGCGCCTGGCCTACAGGGCCGTCAAGCGCACGTTTGACATTGTGTTCAGCGGTGTCGTGCTCGTCCTCATCGCGATCCCCAGCCTCGTGCTCGCCGCTGTTATCCGCCTGGAGAGCGAGGGGAGCCCCTTCTATAGCCAGATTCGCGTGGGCCAGACCCGTCCCGACGGCAGCCTTACCACCTTCCGCATGTGGAAGTTCCGATCCATGTACAAGGACGCCGACGAGCGCCTCGCCGAGCTCAAGGAGCAGAACGAGATCGCCGGCGCCATGTTCAAGATGAGGGAAGACCCCCGCGTCACCAAGATCGGGAAGTTCATCCGCAAGCACTCCATCGACGAGTTCCCGCAGTTCCTCAACGTGTTCTTCGGTCAGATGTCTGTCGTGGGGCCTAGGCCGCCGCTTCCGAATGAGGTGGCGGAGTACACCGAGTACGACCTGCAGCGCCTGGCCGTGAAGCCCGGCATCACCGGCTGGTGGCAGGTTACAGAGCGCAACTCGACGGGATTCGACGGCATGGTCCGTCGCGACCTGGAATATATCGCCAAACGAGGCGTTTTCTTCGATTTGAAAATAATCCTACTCACAGTGATTGAGGTTGTTAGCGGAAATGGCGCTTGCTAAAGAGACTATAGGGAATTACGAAGGCACCGGTTCAACGGTTGATCTTCCCGGTCGAGTCGAAGTCCTGGGCGTCCCCGTCGACCCCTGGACGATGGGGCAGACCGTCGAGGCGACCGGCGCCCTCATCAAGGATGGGCGCTTCGCCCACCTTATCGGCGTGAACGCCGATAAGGTGCTGCAGATGCTTGACGACCCCGAGATGGACGCGTGCGTGCGCCGCTGCGAGATCGTGAACGCCGATGGCGCGTCCATGGTCATGGCCGCCAAGAAGCTGGGCGTGGACCTGCCCGAGCGCGTGGCGGGTATCGACCTCATGTGGGAGCTGTGCGGGCTGGCTGAGCGCGAGGGGTACAGGGTCTACCTGCTGGGCGCCAAGGCCGAAGTGGTCGCAAAGACCGCAGGGGTGCTGTCCGAGAGGTATCCCAATATGGTCCTCGCTGGCTACCGAGACGGCTACTTCGGTGACGACGAGTTCGACGCCGTGGTCGCGGAGGTTGAGCAGGCCGAGCCCGACATCGTGTTCGTGGGCATCACCTCGCCCAAGAAGGAGCGCCTGATCGAGCGTTTCCGCAAGCTGGGCGCCAAGGGCGCATTCGTGGGCGTGGGCGGCTCGTTCGACGTCGTCTCCGGCAACATCCCGCGAGCCCCGATGTGGATGCAGCGCGCGAACCTGGAGTGGCTCTTCCGCATGATGCAGGAGCCAAGGCGCCTGGTGAAGCGCTATCTAGTCGGTAACACCCGTTTCTACATGCTTCTCCGCAAGGAGTCAAAGAGGAGCAAGGTCAATGTCTAAGAAGAAAGTTATGCTCGTCTTCGGCACCCGACCGGAGGCAATCAAGATGTGCCCGCTCGTCAACGAGCTGAAGACACGCACGGATGAATTCGAGACAGTCGTCACCGTGACGGGCCAGCACCGCGAGATGCTCGACCAGGTGCTGCGCGTCTTCGGCGTGACTCCCGACCACGACCTGGCGATCATGAAGCCCGGCCAAACACTGTTCGACGTCACGTGCGACGTGCTGCTCAAGCTTAAGGCGGTCCTCGAGGGCGAGAGGCCCGATGTCGTCCTGGTCCACGGAGACACCACGACCAGCTTCGCCGCGGCGCTCGCGTGCTTTTACCTTCAGATCCCCGTGGGCCACGTCGAGGCGGGCCTGCGCACGCACGACATCTACAGTCCTTGGCCCGAGGAGTTCAACCGCCAGGCCGTCGACATCGTGAGCGAGTACTACTTCGCCCCCACTGAGGCCAGCAAGAAGAACCTTCTGGACGAGGGCAAGCCGGAGTCGAAGATCTGGGTCACCGGTAACACGGGAATCGACGCCCTGCGCACCACCGTGCGCGGGGGCTACTCGCACCCCGAGCTCGACTGGGCGGAGGGCTCCCGTCTTATCCTCATCACGGCGCACCGCCGCGAGAACCTGGGCGAGCCCATGCACCGCATGTTCCGCGCCATCCGCCGCGTGATGGAGGAGCACCCCGACACCAAGGCGATCTACCCCATCCACATGAACCCACTCGTCCGCAAGGCGGCGCACGAGGAGCTCGACGGCTTCGACAGGCTCCACATCATCGACCCGCTCGAGGTTCTCGACTTCCACAACTTCATGGCTGCGAGCCACCTCATCCTCACCGACTCGGGCGGCATCCAGGAGGAGGCGCCGAGCCTGGGCAAGCCGGTGCTCGTCATGCGCGATACCACCGAACGTCCCGAGGGTGTGGCGGCCGGCACGCTGAAGCTCGTGGGCACCGAGGAGGACGTCATTTACCGTGAGTTCAGCCGCCTGCTCTCTGACGAGTCTGAGTACGAGGCCATGAGCCACGCCTCCAACCCCTACGGAGACGGGCATGCGAGCGAGCGGATTGCGGACGTGCTGGCAGGCCGGTCGCGATGATTCGGGTCCTGCACATCATTCAACAGCTAGGGCCCGGAAGGGGCGGGGTGAGGACCTTCGTCTCCACGATGCTCAATTGCCCGGCTCCCGATATCGAGCAGAGCGTGCTATCGGTGGGAAGAGTCGAAGGGGATAGGTTCGGAGAGCGATTCTTCGGTCCTTTAATCGATAGCTACAGCCCGCTACTGGTTGGCACTCTTGGGGCGAAGCGTCTTGGCGCTTTTCTATCGAAGCACCGTTTCGATATCGTTCAGATTCACACGAACAATGCGCTCGGCTTCGTCTTCGCCTCTGAGGCCAAAAAGGCCGGAGTTCCCTCGCGCATCGTGCACTGCCATAACAGTGCGCTTGGCAGCACCTCGCGTTTGAAGAATATGGTCAACGTGGCAATGATAGAGAGGTTTCTCCCGTCGGCGAGTGAGCGTTGGGCATGCAGCGAGGTCGCAGGTGAATATCTCTTTCAGGGCGCTGGCTATGCCTTGGTGCACAACGGGGTCGATTCCGATAAATTCCGATTCTCGTCCTCTGACCGGGCTGCCGTTAGACATCGGCTTGGGATCCCGTGCTATGCCACCGTCATTGGGTTTGTTGGGGCGGGCATTCCTGCGAAAAACACCCTGCGTGCCCTCGATATCTTCAATCAGCTGCGCTCCAGTGAGGCCGATTCCCGCCTTCTGCTCTTCGGCCAAGCCGAGGAACTTCCCCTTGCGAAGGAGAAGGCGGCTAAATTGGGGCTGGGCGAATCGGCGGTTTTCATCGGTACCGTTGACGATATCTGGAGGTACTACAGCGCCATGGATGCGCTGCTTGCCCCCTCTTTCCATGAGGGGCTACCGATTGCCTTCATTGAAGCCCAGGCAAATGGACTGCCCATCCTCAGCTCTGACGCGGTTACCCAAGAGGCCGATCTGACGGGCCTTCTCAAGCGCGCAGCACTTTCGCTTTCCGACAAGGAGTGGGCTGATTTGCTGGTAACCTGCGCCGGCAAAAGGGAGCTCACTGCCGAGACGGACTATGTTCCGTTTCTCGATAAAGCGGGTTACACCACGAGGTCGCTCTACGAGCAGCTCTCTGATCGCTATAGGAATATGACTAAAGGGGCGTAATATGACGACCGAGTATTTATCCATGCAAGAGGTGAAAGCTGCCGAGCTGCGCCTCCTTCGCATTTTCGACTGCTATTGTCGAGAGAACAATCTGCGATATTCGCTGGGTTCCGGCACTCTTCTCGGTGCGGTTAGGCACAAGGGGTTCATTCCCTGGGATGATGATATCGATGTCGTCATGCCCGTTGAGGACTACAGGAAGTTTCTGGCTGGCTTCGCCTCCCGTGCTGGTGCGGAGCAATCCCATGTTGGGCTTGCCAGTCAGCTGAACCTTAAAGGTTCAGCTGCAATTCCTTTTGAAAAACTGGTGGATACCAGCATTGAGGTAAAGTCTGCATTCATTGCAGAGGGAATCCGCGAATATGTGTGGATCGATATCTTTCCGATTGTTTCTTTCGAAAGTGAAGCCGAAGCCAGCAAAGCCTGGGATGCAGCAGTTCGATATAAGTACCTTTTCCAAGCATCAAGATGGAGCTCGGGGCAGCCAGGAGTTACTGGCTGCTTCAAAACCGTCTTCGGCACGATTGCCAAGCACACCCCTCTGCAACAGTGGGCTCTCGGTAAGCTAAGAACGATGACGGATAACGGTTGCTTTTCGACTATCGGCACTGCTGCCAATCTGGCTTGGGCGGTCAGCCAGTCGCTGGAGGTTTTCCCCGCGAGCCTGTTTAACAACTTGGTTGAATACGAATTCGAAAACGAACAGTTCTTTGGCTTTGAGGATGCGGACCGCTATCTCTCGATAATGTACGGGGACTATATGTCACTTCCGCCTACCGACAAGCGTATTGCGCATGAGTTGAAGGCCTGGCGCGTCAGCGTTTCCAGCGACTTCGACCCTACAAGTAGCGGAAGCACCGATGAACAAAATTGCTAAGGCGCTTAAATGGGGCGCTTCCGGCCTACGGATTGCCAAGATGTGCGTTGTGGCCGGAAATTGGCTCAAGATCGCCTCAGGCAAACCATTGTACCTGGGCAAGGGTGCACGAGCGATATTGGGCGAAGGCGCAACTCTAGTACTGGAAGGCGGCGTTTACATGAACGAGGGCTGCCGCGTGACGGCAGTCCAATCCGCCGTCATCGGTGCAAACACGCTCTTTGGTCCTAATGTCCAGATTTACGACCACGACCACGAATTCGACTGCAGAGGGGTTAGCTCAAAGTTAACCTACGCGCCGGTTTCGATTGGTCAGCATTGTTGCCTTTGCGCTAATGCAGTCGTTAAGCGCGGTTCCTCGATTGCGTGCCGCCCTCTCGTCTCGGAGAACCCTGTTGTCACGTGCGACCTTACCGAGTCGGGCGCGCTGTACGCCGGTGCGCCCGCTCGATTGGTATAGAGATACGACTAGGAAGCCTTCTTAAACGTGGATCAAAAGCTGAACATAACCCTTATCGTGCCCGTGTACAACGTTAGGCGCTACCTCGAGCAGTGCGTCCGCTCAATTCTTGAACAGTCGTATTCAGTTTTCGAGGTGTTGCTCGTCGACGACGGGTCGACCGACGGGTCGGGCGAGCTGTGTGATCGACTCTCCTCTGAGAACGATTGCGTGCGGACAGTGCATAAGGAGAACGCGGGGTTGGGTTTCGCGCGTAACACGGGGCTTGACAACCTGTGCCCTGAGTCAACGCACGTAATGTTCGTGGACTCGGATGACTGGCTCGAATCCGACATGGTTGAGACGTTAGCCCGAGCCATTGAGGACACCGGGGCGGATTGTGTTCTGGGCGGTTTCACCAAGCGAGATGATAAAGGAAGTCCCCAGTTTGAGTTCAAACTCGAGGACGCCGTGTGGGAGGGCGACGAGCTAGCAAAGAGGTTTATACCCCGCGTATGCGGCAGCTCCCCCGAGATGTCCGATTCGATTCCAATGTCGGTATGTTCGTCTATTTTCGCAACAAGGAACATCAACGAACATATCCTGCGCTTTCCCTCGGAGCGCGAGGTAATCAGCGAAGACTTCGTCTTTAAATACAAGTACCTCAGGACTAGCAACAAGGTAGTGACGACGAGCAACGTGGGGTATTCGTACCGCACGAACCTTTCGTCACTTACCACTTCGTATAGACCAGATCGCTTCGACGCCAGTCTTTTTTTCTACGACTACGCTCTTCGACTCGTGGCGGACTCGCCCTCGGAATCGGAATGCGTTTTGAGATTAAAAAAGACCTTATTTATCAATATGAAGATGTGCATCTCGCAGGAAGTGCCTCGCGTAAGCGGTAAGAGCCGCCGCGACGCCTGCCGCGCCATTCACACTATGGCGGGCGACGAACGCCTGATGAAAGTGATTAATGACTACCCATGCGAGAGACTCCGCTTTAAGCAGAAGGTCTTCGTGCAGTTGCTGAGGCACCAGGCCGCAAACGTTCTCTACATGGCTGCGGTTAAGGGGGTCATCTAGATTGGAGACGCGAACATGGCTTTGAGAGACGTGGTGAGAAAGGTTTACAACAAGCTCCTCGTGAACAACGAGGGGTACTTGAAGTACCTGCGTTCACGCGGTGTCACTATTGGTGAGGACGTCACGTTCCATTGCCCCGGCGACACGCACGTCGACATCACCGACTCGCACCTTCTGACAATCGGCGACCACGTTAACCTCACGGGGCCCATTACCATCCTTACTCATGACTACGGCTGGTCGGTAATCAAGGGCAAGACGGGTGAGATTCTGGGCAACGAGAAACCGGTCACCATCGGCAATAACGTCTTCGTCGGGTGGGGCGCCACCATCCTCTGCGGCACGACTATCGAGGATAACGTGATCATCGGCGCCCATGCTGTGGTGAGCGGTCATGTCGAGGGCAATTCTGTTTGGGGAGGGGTGCCCGCTCGGCGAATCTGCTCATTGGAGCACTATCGGGAGAAGCGAGCCTCAGCTCAGGTCGAAGAGGCCAAGGAGTACGTGCAGCTCTTCCGTGCGAGGAGGGGCCGCGATCCCAAGCCCGAGGAGATTCGCGAGTACTTTCCGCTATTCGCAGACCCCGAGAATCTCTGCGGCGTGCATGAGTCGCAGACGAGGCTGATGGGGACGTGTGATGAGAGTTTGAAGTGGATGAAGGGCGCTAAGCAATACGAGGATTTCATCGCCTTCATAGATGACTGCAAATAAAGGGCGCTCGTCCTTGACTTTCAGAAAGGATGGCTGTGTGGGGTATTCGTATCGCACCAACCCCTCGTCTCTCACCACCTCGTACAGGTCGGATCGCTTTGACGCCAGTCTTTTCTTCAACAACTACGCTCTTCGACTCGTGACGGGCTCGCCCTCGGAAACAGAATGCGTTTTGAGATTAGAAAAGCCCCTATTTATCAATATGAAGACGTGCGTCTCGCAGGAAGTTCCTCGCGTTAGTGGCAAGAGCCGACGAGATGTCTGCGATGCCATTCGAAGAATGGCGAGTGATGATTGCATGCTGAAGGTAATAAGCGGCTACCCATGCGAGAGACTCGGCATAACACTAAGAGCTTTTGTGGAACTGCTGAGGCGGCGGACCGTGAGTGTTCTATATTTGGCCGCTTCATATGGTGTTTTCTAGATTGGAGGCGTGAACATGGCTTTAATTAATGGACTTAAGTATTTATACAATTCTATTTTCCTCAATAACGATTTACTGATTAGCCGCTTGAGAAAATTGGGTGTTGCCATTGGGGACGATGTGACTTTTTACTGCCCCAAAGAAATGACGGTTGATATTCAAAATCCACATCTGATCACTATCGGTGACCATGTAAAGATTACGGGCCCATCTACAATCCTGACGCATGATTATTCTTGGGGAGTAATTAAAGGAAAAACTGGGGAGGTTTTAGGTAACCAAAAACATGTGACCATAGGTAACAACATTTTCATTGGATGGGGTGCCACAATCTTGTGCGGTACGACAATCGAGGACAACGTGATCGTCGGTGCACACTCCGTCGTAAGTGGAAGGCTTGAGCACGACTCTGTTTATGCAGGCGTTCCAGCAAAGAAGGTTTGCTCATTAGAGTGCTACCGTGAGAAGCGCGCGTCAGCTCAGCTGGAAGAGGCGAAAGACTACGTAGTCCGTTTTCGTCGCCGTTTCGGGCGCGATCCTCGTGCAGACGAAATGAGGGAGTATTTCTTTTTGTGGGCCACTCCTGATCGACTTAGCGACAGCTATGTTTTTCAAATGAGCCTCATGGGGACTTACGATAAAAGCGAAGCGATTTTGGCAACCCCGAGACAATTTAATAGCTTTGAGCAGTTTCTTGCCTACTGCGACAATGCCGAAGTTGAGTAACTATGAATAAAAACAATAATGGCCCCGTTGTAACAGTTGTTGTTCCCGTCTATAACGTCGAAGCGGAGCTAAATAGGTGCGTTGAGAGCCTTGTGGGACAAACGTTCAGCGATCTTCAAATTATTCTTGTTGATGATGGATCAACTGACTTGAGTGGCGAGCTTTGCGATGCCTGGGCAGACAGAGATTCCCGCATCTGCGTTATACATAAGCAGAATGGCGGATTGTCCTCTGCCAGAAATGCCGGAATCGATATCGCTGAGGGTGAATACCTTGGTTTTGTTGATAGCGACGATTTTATCGAGCCCGATATGTACGAAACACTTTTGACCGGAATGGTCGATGGTGAAGTGTCTATGGTCACGTGTGGTAGGTATGTACATATGGGAGACACTGTTAGAAATGAATTTTCTACACCCGTAGTGATGAGGCTTACTTCCGCAGACGCTATGAAGGAGGCTTTACTCGGTAACATCATTGATGTGTCTGCGTGGGATAAGCTTTATCGTCGTGAACTGTTTGATGAAATCCGCTATCCCTATGGACGCATAAGCGAGGATGCAGCCATTATTTTGCAACTGCTCGACCGCTGTAGCGATGTCGTTCATGTAGGGAAGTGTCTCTACCACTACGTGTTTCGCACCGGAAGCATTAGCAAGTCAACCTACAGCCATAAACAATTTGATGTTATGTATAACTGTCGGGAGATGACAGCTTGGGTAGAGAAAAACAAGCCTGATTTTTCTATGGACATCAACTCGTATTGCTGCGCACAAATGGCAGGAATGATTGAGTGCATGATTTGCTCCCCAGGAGCGAGAAAAGAATGGGGCGAGGATTACAGCGCCTATTGGGGCCTATTCCGTCATTGTTTCCAAAGCTACGTTACGCTTGGTGGACACAAAAAAGTTGAAATTGCGCGCGTCTTTGCCACGCGTATGCATCTTTACCGCCTATTCTGGCTAGCCCGTCAGGTTAGAAACGGGGTTAAGCGCTATGTGTAATGATGCTGCAACCGTTTCCATTAAGCGAAAAACTCTTGCTGATGTCACCATCAAGGACATAGACATCGTGTTAGCGACCTTACTCTTTTTCGCTCCTACGGATGGCAGTGGCGGCGGAGCGTACTCGTTGGTTCGCTATGGCTTAATTGCGTATCTTGTCCTAAAGAACATTCTTTGTTGTAAGAGCATTCCAATTGTCATGATACTTCTTAGCGCATTCTCTGCGCTTATGGCGTACTCGACCTGGATTAATACCCATAGTCCGACTTGGTCCTTTTCCGGATTCATGTTTGGAATGGGAATCGTTGCCGTCATTCTCGTCTATGTTGATGCGTGCTGTCGCCTTTCCACCGAGATTGTTCTGAAACGCGTGCTCGTCATCTTTATTGTTGCGATCTTACTCAACGATTTAATGATGGTTGTTTTGCCCTACAATCGCTCTGATTCCAGTACGGTGTACCTAATCGGAAATAAGTTCATAGTATCCTACGCGCATTGTCTGCTTTCTGGTCTTATGCTCGTTTGCTACAGAGATAAGATTACTTTAAATCGCATGATCGTGATCATAGGCGCCTTTATGTCGTATTTTTCTGGCTCAAGCACAGGTGCCATGATGATGGTCGCTATGCTTGCTTTGACGTTTGTTCCCGCTAAAACTCGATTTGTTATCGCGAACCCTTTGTTTCTTGCAGCCTCTGTTGCTGTTTTGAATATTCTCATTTGGGGACAAGCAAATCTATTCCAAATGCCTGAGTTTCAGAATTTTGTAGTCAATGTTTTGCATAAGAATCCAAATATGACTGGACGTGAGCAGCTATACGCCGTCACTTTTGATCTGGTTGCAATGAAGCCTGTTTTCGGGTGGGGATACCTTACCGATATTTACCGAATCACTTTTGGCTACGGTAACGCGCAAAACGGATTGTTTCACCTTATAACCCAGTGTGGAATCTTGGGCACTACGGTCTATTTCGCAGGTTTGTTTACATCTCTTCTCGGAAAACCGGTTCAGAACAAAAGCCTTTTCGGCATTTACGCCTTTTTGCTTTGCATGGTTCTCGGTTCATCTGTTGAGATTAACCTTTCCTTCCAATTCGCTTTTGGCATTGCTCTGGTTTGCGGAGCTTTGCACGGTTTTGATGCTACGGAGAAATAATATGCTCGTTGGAATTATGACAATGCACCGAGTTCCCAATTACGGGTCTTTCTTGCAAGCCTATTCACTAAAAAGAATGATTGAATCCTTGGGTCATCAGGTGGTTTTCGTCGACTATCACATTGAGCCCGATATCTTGCATAAAGGGGACATAAAGGAAACCCTTCGATGCGAGATGAGGCAAGTTGGACAGTGGTTTAAATCCTCATCATTGGGTCATTCAATAAAAAAGGCACTCAAGGGGGATGCCGTCTCATCGCGTTCCGTAATGTTTAGTTGCGATGATATGCTAGGAATCACAGATAGACGACACTACAACACGAAATGCGACGTCCTGGTCATAGGCAGCGATGAAGTGTTTAATTGCCTCCAGCTTGGTTCCAATATTGGTTACTCCCTTGAATTGTTTGGGAGGCGCGCCAATGCAGGTAAAGTGATAAGCTATGCCGCTTCGTTCGGCAATACGACGTATGAAAAACTTGACCACTATGGGGTGACTAGGGAAATAGGGGATTGCCTTAATTGTTTCGAGGGAGTTTCAGTTCGTGACACGAATTCCGTTGACACTGTAAGTAGGCTTACGGGTAAAGCCCCAATCATGCATCTTGATCCTGTACTCGTCGGTGGAGTGGAGAACGAAGACTGGTCTCCCTGCAACGAGAGTGGATTCATGATTCTTTACGGCTACAGCTTCCGATTTACCGAGGATGAATGCAGAGAGGCTCTCGAATTTGCTCATTCCCACGGGCTTGAACTCATCGCATTAGGTGAGGGCCAGCCCGTGCGCGATCGCCATATTCGATGCCGCCCTGACCAGGTTTTACCATATTTTCGAGCAGCTGATTATGTGTTAACCGACACCTTTCATGGAAGCATATTTTCTATCGTTACCCATACGCCTTTTGTGACGATTCCCCGTGGAGACCGAAACGGCCAAGGAGGCAATGTCCAGAAACTAACGTCGCTTCTGGACGGACTCAACCTTTCTGATCGGCGACTTAGCTCAATTGATAAATTGGGCGAGGTTCTCGAAATCAAACCAGATTTCGAATCTTCAGACAAGATTCGAAGCTCTGAGTCGCTACGCTCGCTCAACTACCTGAGATCATATCTCTCAAATCGAGGCGTTGCCGAGTGATGACTAAACAGATCAAACCGCTTCCAATATTACAGGGCAAGACCGCTTTTGCGATAAACCTTATCTCGCAAGTGTCTGTTATTGTTGCTCAGATGGTCATCAGCTTGTTTTTGACCCCGATTGTCCTAGAGAAAATGGGGGCAGAAGCCTATGGCTTTGTTGGTCTTGTTAACAACTTTGTAAGCTATGTGGCTGTAATTACTACAGCCTTAAATTCGCTCGCAGGTCGCTATATCACGATTGCGCACCATAGTGGGGACCAAGAGAGTGCGGAGTCCTACTACTCCTCCGTGTTTTTTGCAAACTGTGTAATGGCCGTCGCCGTGTTGGCTGGATCCGTTCTTCTTGCTGCAAATATCGAATCAGTCGTGTCGGTTTCGCCTGTGCTAGTTGAAGATCTCCAGCTTATGATTTTGCTGGCATTTTTCAATTGCGCGCTTAGTCTTGTTGTTGTTGTTTTCGGAATTGCCGCATTTATCAAGAACCAGCTATACCTCAACTCCATTGCCCAACTTGTGTCCTCCGTCATAAGGGCGATGTTGCTGTGCGTTCTTTTTTTGACTGTAGTTCCACATATGTGGTATTACAGCGCAGCTGCAGTTGTCGCATCGGTCGCATTCCTTGCATTGCAGATTTGGACTACGAGACGTATTGCTCCAGAATACCGGGTGAAAGCGACCTGTTTTTCAATTCATAGAGTACTCGAAATTCTCAAAAGTGGCTTATGGGTAAGCATCGAGTCAATAAACAAGCTTTTGCTTACCGGTCTTGATTTGTGGATTTCGAATCTCTTTGTTGGTGCCTACCAGATGGGGATTTTATCAGTTGCTAAGACGATCCCCAATGCTTTGTTATCCGTTTCAAATAGTCTTTCCAGCCTTTTCTATCCCAAATGCGCCGAGCTTTATGCCAAAAAGAAAACTGGCGAGCTTGTTAAACAGTTTGGCTTTGCAATGAGGTTCACCGCTGCGGTCATGATTGTGCCGCTCGCGGGCTTTGTTGCATATGGTCTTCATTTTTACGAACTATGGCTTCCTGGACGAGACGTATCGGAGCTCCTTCTGATTCAGAGACTATCTGTTCTGACTGTTGTCTCGTTACTCGCGAGCGCGCTCGTTGAGCCTCTTTACTATGCCAATACCCTTACTAATAAGATAAAGGGATCAGTTCTTATCACTTTAGGCTTCAGTTTACTTGTCGTCGCAATTGAATTGTCCCTTCTGTTTTTTACAGAGCTTGAAGGCCTCTTTGTAATCGCTTCTGTCAGTTCCGTTGTCATGACGTTTAGACATTGTTTTATACAGCCCGTTTATGCTGCTCATGTGTTAGGTCTGCGTGGATCGAGTTTCTATAAACCACTTGGTAAAGAAGTTGTGGGGCTTTTCGTCGTTCTCGCAACATTTGCAATTCTTTCGAAAGCGTTGCCGTTTTCTTCGTGGGCGTGCTTTCTGATTTCTTGTCTTATTTCTGCAGCAATCGGTTATACGGAGCTATCCATCCTTCTACTCGATGGGGAAGAGCGACGTAAGGCTTTTGAAATGTTATTGGTTAGGAGGCGTTAGGTTGCAAGACGAACTTCCATTGAACTCTTTCGACATGCTGTTCGCAAAAGCTCGTTATGCTGTGGCACTTCAGGACTCTGATTCGAAAAGCCTTGAGTTGTCCGCTTCTGGTGGCGCTTTTGCTTTGTTTGCCCGCTCTGTTCTTCGTGTTGGTGGTGCCGTATTTGGAGCTTCCCTTCTCGACAACGGCACTGTCCGTCATATTTGCATAAAGCGGATTGATGACTTGTATAAACTCCAAGGATCTAAATACGTTAAGAGCAACGTTGCAGATACATATGAAGAGTGTGCCCATCTTCTTTGCAAGAACACCGTAGTGCTATATTCCGGTACGCCATGCCAGATAGCGGGACTTCGAAAATATCTTGAAAAATCAGTTCCAAAGGAAATCGTTGCAAACAACTTGCTGTGCGTCGATCTTATCTGTCACGGAACACCAAAGCAGGAGATTTTTTCTGCATATCTTGAATGGCTCGCCACGAAGAATAAAGCCGATGACGGCATCCATGGCTATGCTTTTAGAAGCAAAAAGATGGGGTGGGGACTAAATTATTATTTCTACTTCTATCGTCGAGGTAGAAAGCACGAGGTGCTGGGGCCTGCCCGTGATGACCCATATTTCGCAGCTTTTACGAAAGGGGTCATCTATCGGAGGTGTTGTTACAAGTGTCCCTTTGCAAGACTCGAACGCGTCGGAGACATCACGATAGGAGATTATTGGGGCATCGATTCCGTTCACCCCGGCTTTTCTGACGGACGAGGCGTTTCCGCGGTCCTGATAAACACTAGTAATGGCGAGCGTTTCTTTAATGAGTGCTGTGCCGATGAATGTAAGTGGATTAAATCAACCGTTGAAAGCGTTGCTGCAAATAACTCAAATCTCGTCAAGCCAGCCTCTCGTTCTGTTGATGACGAGAGGCTGGCCGATGAGGTCGAAAGAGCGATTTCTGCTGGTGACCACAAGCTGGCATTCGAAAAGCTGCTGGCACCAAAGCTTAGCTTGATGGCAAGAATTAGGCGAATGCTTCCCTGGAAGCTTGTTCGTATGGTTTACGGACATGGACGGTAACTGCTTTTCATTTAGACACTTGTAGTGCAAAGCTCACTCACACAGCAAACCCTCAGTGGAAATATCGACAGGCAGCTCATTCGTTACAGTCTTAAACAATTTTTAATCAAAGGCGAAAGGTGTTTATTCATGTATTACATCAACGAGAGGTTAGTTAACCTACACCGCATTTTTGACCAGAACAAGCGCGAGGGTTACCTCAGACTTGATTTGAACGAGAACCCCGAGGGGCTATCTCAAGAGTTCATCGACGGGGTTCTTTCGGGGGTGACGCCCGAAATGGTGGCCCAGTACCCGGAGACTCTTGAGTTTACCGAATTCCTCGCTGGAAGACTTGGTACGGACATCGAGCATCTGTCGCTTGTTAACGGGTCTTCCGAAGGCATTCGCAACATCATTGAGGCCTTCACTGCGCCTAACGGCGAGATCGTTTGTGTATCGCCTTCTTATGCAATGTTCGAGGTCTACTCGAAGATGTATGGACGTAATTTTGTGCCGGTTCCTTATAGGGATGACCTAACCATTACGGTGGATGATGTGATTTCTAAGATTAGCGATGACACACAGCTGCTTATTCTTGTTAATCCAAATAACCCCATGGGCAATGCCTGGAGCGAGACCGAGATGACGCGCTTTTTCGAGGAAGCGGAACGACGTCAAATTACCGTTCTTGTCGACGAAGCATATCATTATTTCTGTCCCGAGACATCCATCAACTATGCCCTAACCCATGAACACGTATTTGTAACTCGTACTTTCTCGAAGCTCTTCTCGCTTGCTGGAGCTCGTTTAGGCTATGTAGCAGGATGGCCTGAGGGAGTTGCCCTCGTACAGAAGCTGAATACTCCCCACAATGTAAATATGTTTGCCATGCTCTTCGCAAAGAAAATCATGGAAACCGAAGGCATGCTCGATTCCATGATCGAGCATCAGCTCGCCGGCAAACAATGGCTCGTTGAGCAACTTGACCGTAACTGCTATGAATATCGAAGCAGTGAAGGTAATTTCATGTTCATTAAGCCGTTTAGCGATGCTTCTGAAATCGTTCGCCGTTTGAAGGCCGAGAAAGGCATCCTCATTAAGGAGTATGACGGAATTGGCGCTTTTGGCAGCTGCCTGAGGGTTACCACTGGTCCTAAGCATTCGATGGAGCGATTCATGGAAGCGCTGATTGAGCTGGATAAGGCCTAACCATGGCTAAGGTCATTACCTACGGCACCTACGACCATCTTCATCGCGGACATGTCCGCCTGTTAGAGCGCGCCAAGGCCCTAGGCGATTATCTAATTGTTGGCGTTACGTCGGATGACTTTGATAAGCAGCGTGGCAAGATTAACGTTCAACAGCCGCTCGAAGAGCGCATTGCCGCAGTACGATCAACGGGACTTGCCGACAAGATTATCGTCGAGGAGTACGAAGGCCAGAAAATCGACGACATCAAGCGCTATGGAGTCGATATCTTTACTGTGGGGTCGGATTGGGAGGGCCAATTCGACTATCTAAATGAGTACTGCAAGGTTGTGTACCTCGAGCGCACCAGTGGTGTCTCTTCTACGGAAATCCGAAGTTCGGTCAAACTCCGCTGCGGTTTAGTTGGATATACGGACTATATGAATCGCGTTTTTGCTGAGTGCGGTTTGGTAAATGGTGTCGAGGTTGCCGGCATTTGTGTTGAAGACTGCAGCTTGCTAGATGAAGGCCCACTTGGAGCTGAGCTCGTAACGGATGATTACGGTGAGCTACTGGATGCGGTCGATATGGTGTATATTCACTCGCATCCTGATCGGCATTATGAACAGGTGAAGCGAGCCTTAAATACCGGCAAGCATGTGATGTGCGAAGCGCCTATCGCAAAGAGCGCTAAGGAATGCAGCGAGCTTTTCGCATTAGCCGACGAGCGAGGCCTTGTACTGATGGACTCGCTGCGCACGGCATACTCAACCGCCTACGCACGCATGCTGTTGTTGGTTACCGGTGGACGTATTGGCGAGGTCGTTTCGGTCGACGCCACTATAACCAATCTTAAGACCAATCGCGCTCCCTTTGATACGCGTCGCGACACTGCTTGGAGCAGCATGACGGCATGGGGTCCGACGGCCTTATTGCCAATCTTCCAGATACTAGGTACTAAACCTAACTCGGTACGCATTTCGTCATTGTGCGAGAAAAACGACAAGACGTTTGATGAGTTCTCGAGGCTTGACGTTGAGTTTCCAAACGCAGTGGCAACAGCAAAGGTTGGCTCAGGCGCCAAGTCTGAGGGCAGTCTAGTTGTATCGGGCACAAAGGGCTACATATATGTTCCCGCGCCCTGGTGGAAGACTGATTATTTCGAAATCCGTTACGAGGATCCAGCCGATAACAGACGTTATTTCTATCAGCTAGACGGTGAAGGTATTCGCTTTGAATGGGTTTCTTTCCTAAGAATGATCGCCGATGTTGAAAAGGGCACCACAGGTGAAGAAGCGCTTCGCCGCGAAGGCGGCATTGATCGCGATATCACCAAAGCCACCTGTGAAGTTATAGGCGCATTCGAACGCGGCGAGAGCGTAAAGTACTTAGAGTTTGTAAGGTAGTCAGGGTTTCAGCTTTTCAGCCGACAAAATATCGTTGAGTGCTATGCATTCTCTTGGGACATTCAATGATGCCTGTTGAGAGCGTGCTGAATCTTTGGCGAGAACTCATTTTTAGCTAATTAAATAATCATCCGGAAGGAGTGCGCTGGTTGATGGTGATGCGCCCCTTCTTCTAAATAATGCAATTTACAGCTACTCTATAAGCTAAGACGCTTCTGATTTATTCTCGGTCACGAATGCCTACTTTCTTATGATGAATCAAACCTCATTATTCCTCACGGGAGCTCCATCCAGGGCGTCATGAAGCGCGTGAAGGCCAAGGGCGTGCCCGTGGTGGTCTTCGAGCCCACGCTGGACGTGCCGGAGATCTTCGGCTCCGAGGTGACCCACGACCCCGATGCCTTCAAGGCCGGCTGCGACGTAATCGTGGCAAACCGCTGGAGCGACGAGCTCGCGGACGTGTCGGACAAAGTGTACACGAGGGATTTGTTTAAGCGGGACTAGGGGAGAGGGGTTTCCACTGCGACTTCAGCTTTTGTCCACAAGTCGTAATTACAAGAAAGAGGTCGTATCGGCCAACGCCGATACGACCTCGATTGGTTTGAGCCTAATTTCTTAACAGTTGAAGAACATAGCGCGTTGCTCAGCTTATTAACCCACGATCCATCCGTCTCTACGTCTAGTCCCTATCTAACCCTGAGCATCGGAGTTTCGATTTCTTCTGGCGAGGCGAAATATATCGCGGTGCAGGCCTGATTGAATACGGCTTGTGGATCTGTATCGTAGAACACCCAATGAAGCTAAACCGTTTCACATCGAGTCATATTCATGTCCATGCTGGTCATGCCCGACTCGTAGACACATTTCGCGGGCTGGGGCAGGGACTTTTGTGTCTCGTTCGTATTGTTTATCGGATGAAAATACTGGGGTCTGGGCTTATCGCTTACTCTGATTGTATGGGGTTTCGCCTCGGTTATTAATCTATTTTATTGTTCATGGGCATTGGGGTGGAATACGGTAAACGCCGACTTTACTGCTTGGGTTTAAGTGGGATTTTGCAAAAAAGTATGAGTTGATAGGTGTTCGAAAAATGCAACTACGATTTTGCTTGATAGACTACTGTTCTAGTGAGGCCAAGATTCTTAGTCATTTAGCATTGCAATACGAGTAGATACAGATTCGAGTGTTAATGCTGCGAGGTTGGGACGAAAGGACGACATATTGGAGGAATATACTAAGCTATCAATTCACAACCATTTCGGCGGTAGATCCGCCGATTTAACCATAAACCGTCCGATTGGGGATCAATCCCAATTCGACCTTATTAAGGGTTTTAAGGAACTACGGTCAGCAAAGGAAGAGGATTTTAAGCTTCTTGCCCAGACGAATTCGAACAACCTCGATGTCGCGTCTTATCTGCTTATGCGTAAGATGGCCTCGCTTGATTCGATTGAGCTGCTTCCTGGAATCGAGATAAACCTCGTCAACTGGGATGATGAAACGCGCGTCCTCCACGTTGTCGTAGTGGTCGACCCCTGTTCCAACCTGTTGGTTTTCACGAAGGCTTTGAAGGGAGCCTTCGTCGCCAATGGAAGATTCGCGCTTAAGATTGATCAGTTCTGTGAGGTTCTCTCTGATCGGCGTGCGGTTATTTGCGTTCATGGGCTAAAACAAGACGACCGCGGGCTTGCCGGGAATCCTCAGATGGCGCAAGAGCTGCTAAGCATGAACAGATATTTCCCTGTCGCCGTTGAGGACAACAGGTCATTCCACAAACTTTCTCTTCAGCAACAAATTAAGGAATTTCTTTCCGAAGAGACGAGTGCTTGGTTCGATGCTGCAGCTGACATTTCGTCCGTTGACAGGCAACATTTTGATAGCGTTTTATCGCCAACCTACATGTGGGCGGGTGCCACTTTCGATGATCTTTTCTATTCTGTGCTTGCTGGTGATAGCCGTATGGTACGCGGGGAGGATATTGTTAAGAGAGTCTCCTATGTTGCGCGTATAGTGATCGACGAGGGCAACGGCATGCAACGGTCGGATATTAATTGTTCCCAGGGGCTCAATTGTGTGATTGGGCCATCGGGTAGCGGCAAGACTCTGCTGCTTGATATTCTAAATATGAAGCTGAAGGGCAAGCATCTTATTGCTGGAGCCTCTAACATTGGAGACTACAACGGCCTTTATGACCTTTCACAGGTGCACCTTTATGGGCCCGATGGTAAGGAGATTGATGTTGCGGACGGCTTCGAAGTAATTGAGGGGGAGAACCTTTACAATAAGGTTATCAAGGCTTATAGCAGTGAAAAGGGCGAGCTCGTCAAGGATATGGGTCTTGAAATCAATTCGCAGGGGTTTACTGATCTCATTGTTCGCTTTACGACAGATATGAACCGTTATCTGAGAGGCAGGGCTAAGGCGGATGAATCTAGAACTGCCGCATCCGGCGCTTTGGCGCAGGCGAAAAGCGCGGCACGCTTCATTGCTGCGAACCAGGTGCAGGGTGTCGATACTATAGCCTATATCCAAAACCCAAATGCCGGCTCCGCTATTATTGAGTTCGATGAGAGAATTGCGGCGTGCGCAGATGGATTAGAGGAGGCTAAGAGACATTTTGACGGGCTTATCTCAATTGCCGATAAAAACGGTCTTTCCGAGGGGCTTAAGAGGCGACTTGCCCGATTGCGTGCTGAATTTCTGACTGCGCTTGCAATTAAGAAGCTTGACCTGGAGTCCAAGCGTTTTTCCAAACAGTTTAATAAGGATAAATCTAAACTCATCTTCGAAGCCGTCCAAGCTTATAACGCGAAGGTTAGTGGCCAATATCATCAACTCAATCAGAAGAAGCAGGTTCTGACCGACAAACTCTCCGAGCTCGCGACGGAGCTTCTGTCTGCCAAGAGATCTGAGCTTGACTTGGCAATTCCAGTCCTTACAAGCGCGGAAGTCGAAGGCTCTGTCAAGCTTACCAGCAAGAGCGAGGTCGCCCGATTGAGCATTGAAAAAATAGACTTGGGGATTGGTGACGAGGCTCGTATTAAAGGGCTTTTCCAGGATAACGTATGCACTAGAGCAAGCAAGGGTAAGGCCAAGGCCAAATCGTCATCGTTTTCGTTTCCGATAGACTTGACATCAAAAAAGTCTGTGGGGTCCATGCTTGAAGTCTTTTTCCAATCGGGCGTAAAAGACGGTCTTTCCATGTCATTCCCCCTTGATGAGGCAGCGACATACTCAATCGAGCTTAAGGACGAAAAAGGGAAATACCGCCCTATCGAGGAGTTTTCTGCTGGGATGCTCAGTAAGATTTATGTCGCTTATTTCCTGGACCGTACGATTCAGAACGAGGGAAGTAATACAATTCTTCTCTACGATCAGCCCGAATCGAACATGGAGAAGGAGTTCTTGCTTCGAACGCTTGGCGACAAGCTGAGGGAGCTGAGGAAAGTGCATCAGATTTTTGTGGCAACGCACGAACCTCTGCTTGTTGTCAATGCCGATGCGAATGAAATCATCTTGGCGGCGAATGACAAGCGAGTTGACGAGCCGAACCACGTGGTCTATGAAAATCGGTCATTCGTGGGCGCTCATGGCAAGCGCGATCTTGTAGAAGGTGTTGCGCGTTTGATTGATGGCGGAACAGACGCGGTCAAACGCAGAAGCGGTATTTATGAAGGGATGACCCACAGATGACAATAATTTCTGTAGATGCGAGAGGCGAGCTGAGGGTCGACGGCGAGCCAAAGAAGGTAACTGACCTGACTCAGGAATTTTTGGAGAAACTCGTGGACGACTCACTCGAATCTAAGGTCGAATACGAAATAGAAGGCGACATGCCGCTTGCCGGATTCTTCGAGAAACTTCGCGACGGGACGAAAGAAGGCTCCGAGCTTAGAAAAGCCAAGGAGGAGTGCGAAAAGAGGGCAGAAGATGCCGTCGCGGCTGGCAAGAGGTACATCGAGGAGCATGGAGATGTTCCGTTAAGCGATGTCAAGAAGTGATCTATTCAAAAACCTAACAGTTTAGATAACGGGTGACGCCGTACCTACCCCAAGCTGCGGTAAGTCGCGTCGGCCATCAGGATACGGCGCACCACCCTTGCAGTCAGGTTCCATCTATAGCGTGACTGATTGGTCTGGATGAGGTAGGCCTGCAGGTTCCTGGGCAACATCCCCGTGACGCGCCAAAGATAGCGCTTGAGCCAGGAGCACAGGTCGTTCACCATCTCCATCCGCTCCAGGTAGACCGGGTCGTTCACATCGGCCCTGTGCGCCTCGCTCTCGAGCCCGCCCTCCCTGACCAGCGCGCCGTGGGCCTGCTCGAGGTCGTGAATGGGCAGCGGCCCGGGCGCTATCCTGCCGCCCATGGCCTTCCTCACGCGCGCCGAGCTGGGCTTCCCGTGGCCGCAGACGACCTCGACGGGGTTCTTGTGGATGTCGATGGCGACGCAAATGCACAACTTCTGGCGGGGCAGGCCGCGCTTCCCGGCCTGCCCGTAGCCCTTGGAGAGGCCGGTGTCGTTGACGTAGATCTCGTCAACCCAGACGGTGTCGCGCAGCACGATCCGGTCCTGGTAGCCGGATACCGTGGCAAGCACGCGGTGCCGCCACTCGAAGGCCGTCTTGTGGGTGACGCTGCACAGCTCGGCCGCGCACTCGACGGGAATCTTGTGACATATGAGCCTGAGGGAGGAGACCCAGGCGGGGAGCGGCTTGCGGCAGCGTCTCTTGCCAACGGCCCTTCTGAGTAGCAAGAACTCGTCGCCGGTGAGTCCCGACACGAGCCCCCGAAGGGGTTCGCTCTTCCCATATAGAACTGTCCCATCCGCCCGAACGCCCGCCCGAGGGGATGGTCGCCAAACAAAGATCCGGGTGGACGATCGGGCAAATTCTCTGTTTGGCTGGGAAGGGCATAGCTTTCGGGGAGCTTACGGTCCCCGAACCATCACCTGTTATCTAAGATGTTAGAAAGTCAATAATGACGAATTAATCGACCACTGGGGACAATATTAGTTCCCCAGGGGTCGATTTCAATTGCTGCGCTAATTTTCGTAGTTGAAGCATCGGTACATTTGTAACTAGAAGCAAATATCACTTCTAATGCACTATCTATTTCATATGTTTAGCATGACAATTGGTACAAACAATCGAACGTAAAAGAGGACATGAAGATGGAGAAGGGGAATGGCTATTACGAACATGACATCAAGGTTAGGTTTACAGAAGAACGGATAAACAAATCATCGAATTGGCAGTGGCTAATTGAATGCACTGAAGAGCGATTCTCTGCACCCAAAGAAATCACTTCAGTAAATGAATTTCTAGGCGTATTGACAGCGCTTCATGAACCCTTTGCTTTTCTTGCTACCGTTGTCGATTTGGTTGGCGATTTCAAACCAGATATTTCATCAATGTGGTTGGTGAAGTTGTACGATTGCGTTCTCCTTAGAAGCGGAATGACCAAGCCAGAAGATTATGACGAATACGCTGGGTTTTTCGGCATGCTTGGCGTAGCGTCCTATGCAACTTTCCTTTTCAATAAATTAACTGGTAGAAATGCCCTTATTGATACCCGTCCCATTTTTTATTCAAATCTCCACCAGCTGTATGACTTTACCGCGGTAAACGATGAATGGCCAAAGCTTGAATACTTAACCGGGAGAATCAATTTAACGGGAATTGAACTAGTCGCCGCAACGCTTCGGCACAATTTTAAGTGCGTCGATGCACCGATCAATTGCGATAGCGTTATTAAACTGATGGATGACAACTTTGATGCTGATTTCCTCAGTTTTAGAAACGTTGATCGAGATCTATTTCAAACATGGCAGGAGGCTCTTCTTTGCGATGCTTTTAGGAGTTCTTACCAAAATGGAAAACTTATTCCATTGATTGGCCTTGCTGAAGGTGAAGAATCGTCATATAGCTCTGCATGGACAGAAGGCATGTTCCAAAAAGCAAAGGATGTCTTTGAAGATGATCGTACGATTTGCTTACTTGAGTCTATAGAATTTGCGAAATGGAATGAGATTCCTTCGACCCGTAGCCAAACCATTCTGGTTGAACTAACCATAAATAATGCCAAGCGAATAATAAAAAATAGTGAACCGTTGTACCGTATTCAGTGCACAGCGATTGATATTGTCACTCAGCTAAAAAGGGAATCGAAATTATGCAAAGAAGCTCAGGCAGCTTATTTTCGAAGCATGAATGAACTTCTAAAAGACCGTACTGATTACAACGATCTTCGTTATATGTCGGAACATTCAATTCCGATGACAAGGGAACAAAAAGGTCTTTTAAAAACGAAATGCCAAGCTTTCTTTGCCGAAAACTTAAAGAAGGTCAATACTACACACGACTTGGTAGCCCTATTTGAAAACCCTCTAAGCGCAAAGTACTGCAATCAGAAGGATGCGGCGTACGCATTCGATTTGTTCTATAAGCACGCAGAACATAGCGACATTGAAACTGCGGAGCTGTTCTATTCCGCAATGATGTTTTTATTAGATGTTTTGAGCAACCCTGAAGTAAATAACAATTGGGCTAAAAATGTAATTATTGCTCTTAGACATACTTGGCAAGATAAATACTACAGTCAAGTTGTATCAGGAATGCATTGTTTTACGCGAGAATTCTCCATCCCAAACACTGAAATCAAAATGCTAAATAAGCAGTTCCTAGAATCACCCCACGGATTTGCACAATCTTTATTACAACTTTCCGATGATTCAATTTCATCCAGCTTAGAGGACATGTCTAAGAAGATAATTGTTTACCTTTTTGGCAAGACAACAGTCAGTGAATTCTATCCCAATCACGTTAACGTAATGATAGAAGATGATGCGCGCTCGATCGACAAAATGATTGCAGATGAAGCCAAACGGGTTTACAAGGAGCGTTCTTATCGCTTCATCAATCGTCTTGGCGAGCAAGTTATGCTTGACGGTTTCTTTGAAAAGCTCAACAAGAATATCCAGTTGGTTTGCAGCATGGTTGTCATAGAGCCCGTTTATGACAAGGTGGTTACACTTGCTCCAAGTCAATACGAGCTTTTGCCCAATCCTGGCAACAGGCCGACCCTCGGTCATCTTACGCAGCTATTTCCTATTCTTGAAAATACTATTAGAAACATAGGAGAGATGTTTTCCATTGTTCCCTTCCAAGCAAATAGGGATTCCTTTAACAAGCTTAGGGAAGTATCAGGAGTCTTGGCTGACCTCATAGGAAGCGTTCGTGAACTTACGGGAACTATCCAAGGATGCGGAGAGTTCCTATTTGTCTACTTAGTTATGTACTCTTCTAACGGATATAACATCAGAAACGATTGCATCCATGGTCGTCAATACCAAGGTTCCGCAGATGTCGCTTTCGCCTACAGACTTACCGTGATCTGCACCTATATGATGCTAAAAAGGCTGCAGGGGCTTGAAACAATTGTAGAGAATGAGGTAGACAGCAAAGACCAGGAGGAGATCGTACGTCACGGCCGACGATTTTTTGGATGGGCAGCTTTTAAAGCGATATGCTCTTCTCTCAAAAAATTCATGAGCCGCCTCAGGATTCCGAAAACTTCAGAACGGTAATTGCCTCGAGAGTGAAGACTAATGCGGCCGTATGATGTTACGAAGTGGATTATGGGCCTTACTGACAGCTGGCCTATACTGAAGACCCCTCCTTTCACCGATTGACAAAACGATTTACACCTAATTATTGACGCTGCCCAGGGGCATTTTCTTTGTTTGTGCCTTGATCTCGCTAAACTAATATCTGCTGCTACCAGGGCATTTTCTGGTGCACATTCTATTGGCTCCTGCGAAGATCGGAGCGGGTATGTTTGCTGCCAAGTCCCACACCAGCCGTCATCACATCGCGATCGCTGCCATGGCCTGCCTATGCGTTTTGCTGGGCGGGCCTTCTTATGCCGCGGGCGCGGAGAGCCTCATCATCGCGGGCGCGACGTACTGCGAGCCGGGCGCGTCGGGCCCCGGCTGGGCCTGGACCGATGCCGACCACCTGGAGCTTGACGGCTACGCGGGTGGGGCCATCGGCGCCGAGGGCGACCTGGTGCTGACGCTTGCCGGGCAAAACTCCGTGACGGAGTCGCATGCGCCCGATGCGGACATCACGCTATGCGGCATGGAGGTGTGGGGCAACCTGACGCTTCGCGGTACCGGGACCCTTACGGCGACGGGCTCACAGTGCGGGATCCACGTTTCGCAGACGCTCGCGGTGGACGGCTGCACCGTCAATGCCCGGGCAGACGGCGCCAATATCACGGACGAGGCGGTTGCCGGCGCAATCGCAGGCGACATGGCCGTGCGCGGCGGCGGGCGCGTCGTTGCCGCGAGCGCCGGGTCCGGAGCGGGCGTGCGCGCCTACGGCGTGTATCTGCAGGATGCGGGCCTTGGCGATGGCGCGGCCGGCTGTCGGCTTTCCGTCGACGCCTCGTGGCTCGATGCGGCCGGTGCCGACGGCGGCGTTGCGTGCACGGGCGGGTCGCTTGTGTCCGCTCGGTTTGTGACGCCTGCTGGTGGGGTCTTTGGTGCTGGTAGCGTGGTGGATGCCGTAGGGGCCGTGGCACCGCACGTGGTGGTTGAACCCGAGGGTGCCACGCCTCCGGCGGGGGAGACCGACAGGGGCGAGGTACCGGGCGATGGCGCGGACAAGCCTTCCGCCGATGCTAGCCCCGCTGCCGAAGAGCCCACCACGGGGCCCACGGCAAATCCCGCGCTGAAACCCGCGGCCACGACAACCAAGACAACAACGACAGTAACCAAGACCACGGTCGCCAAAGCCTCCAAGCCCAAGGCTGCCACTGCGACAAGTGCGGCACTCCCCAAGACCGCCGACAACAACTGGATTGCCACATCTATATCGTTATTCCTGCTGGGGTTGGTGCTTTTTGGTACCACATATCGCTGCTGAGACTGCGCGACGCACCTAGCTGCAATACAAGACCTCTGTTGAAGCTTTAAGGGCAACATTTCCGGATAGGGAGCGTTGCCTTTTTCGTGTATGCAATGTATGACGTGCCATACCACTTAAATGACTATGTAATTACTTGTAATTACATAATCCACTATTGTATGTGCGTTATACTAAGGGTACACTCACGCGATTGAAAGGTCTAAAAATGGCAAGCTCAACATTAACCATCAGGGTTGACGACGACCTCAAACGCGAGGCGGCGGAAGTGGCTGATTACTATGGACTTGATTTGTCGTCCGTGACGCGCGCGTTCTTCAAGCAAATGGTCAACACCCATCGCATCCCGTTGACTTTTGCCCCTGAGGAGCCCAATGCCGAAAGCCTTGAGGCCATTCGCGAGGGGGACGCTTTTCTTGCATCTGGCAAAAAAGGACGCTTTGACAATGGCGCCGATCTGATCGCTGCTGCGATGACACAATGAGCACGTTAACCGCAGAGTTCTCTGCAGCCTTCTCCCGAGATTTAAAGAAAAAAGCAAAGCGCCGTAAATGGGATTTATCTGAGCTTCAAAAGCTAATTGACCTGGTGCTGCAGAATACACCTGAGTCAATGGACATATTAAAGCGACGTCATAATATGCACCGGCTAAGCGGCAACTGGGCAGGGCGAAACGAATGTCACGTAGCAAACTCTGGCGACTGGCTTGTCATATGGTCATCAAACGAAGAGGTAGCTTTCTTTGAACGCACTGGCAGCCATGATGAGCTGTTCCGATAATTCCCTTAATATCGAAACCACCAAAACTATCCGGATTTCAACCTAATGGCATCCAATTTGCTCAATCTTGTTGGAAATGTTGCTGCGCAATGACGATTGCCTGCCTATGCGTTTTGCTGGGCGGGCCTTCTTATTCCGCGGGCGCGGAGAGCCTCATCATCGCGGGCGCGACGTACTACGAGCCGGGCGTGTCGGGCCCTGGCTGGATCTGGACCGATGCCGACCATCTGGAGCTTAACGACTACGCGGGCGCAGCCATCGGCGCCGGCCCCGGAGTGGGCGTGCGCGTTTATGGTGTGTGTCTGTAGGACGCAGGTCTTGGCGATGGCACGGCCGGCTGCCGACTTTCCGTCGATGTCTCGTGGCTTGATGCGATCGGTGCCGATAGCGGAGTCGCGTGCACGAGCGGATCGCTTGTGTTCGCGTAGTTTGTGACACCTGCCGGCTGCACATGTGTTGATTGAACCCGAGGGTGCCACGACGCCGGCGGGGGAGACCGACGGGAACGACGTGCCTGTCGGTGGGACGGGTGAGCCTGCCGGTTTTACCGACCCTGCTGCGGCACAACCCGGTGCGGATCCTGCAGTGAAGCCCGCGGCCTCCACGTTAAAGACAACCACGACAACGGGCACCAAAACGACGGTGACCATGACCAAGGCGTCCACGCCATCCAAGCCCAAGTCCGCTACCAAGACTACGGCAGCGCTCCCAAAGACCAGTGACAGCAACTGGATTATCGCGCCCTCCATGTTATTCCTACTGAGATTAGCGCTTCTAGGTAACGCATATTGCTGCTGAGACACAATCCAGGCGCTTGTCCTCATTCGAATACCAAGCCCACGGGCTACGAATCCGGGTTATTTACGCTCCATTTTCATTCTCAAGTAGAGACCCAAGTTCGGATAACGTAATAACTTGGAAATTTGACTGCCCAAGAACGTTCATGAATAGCTTATTGCTCACAAGGTAAGCGCGTATTCGCAGTTTTCCAGTGTGGTTGAAGCCCAAATCTGCAGCCACTTCTACTAGATGTTCCTGCAGATATTTTATCCGCCGCTCATATTTAAGCAGCTTCCCTTCTTTTCCAAACCATCGCTGCTGAAGCTGCATGTAATCAAAAGCGGATTCTATTTTCTCGAATTCTTTACACTCGATAACCCACACCGTTTCTGTTACTGGGTCATACGCTAGGCCATCGTAATCCCCAAGATATTGCGGATGGTCCCCCTTCTTGCAAAGATCAACTCCTCTATAGACATGCTTGCGTAGGAACCCAGCCTTAAGAAAGCAATCCTGAACATCTGATTCAAGCGCCTTTTCATAAAGATGCTTCCAGCTTTCCATAACTTTATTTAATGACGGAAACGCGAGCTTCGCTGGCAAAAATCTTTCCGCTAAGCCACGAACCCATCGTTCTTTAAGCAGACCCATGCAAATCGGTGAATACACAAACTGTCCGTCATCATTGATAATGGGCTTCAGCTCAAGTCTATTTAAGCGATTTTTTGTATTACCAAAAGGCAGATAATCGTATGACTTGCCGTCTATCTCTTTTAACTTTTCATTATCAAGCGTGAGGAAATCAAGAGCATCGCCAATCGTTTCATCGGTATAGTTGTTCAAAAGATCTTGTTTGACGAAATTGGCCAAAGACGAGCTTTCAATAGATAAGACATTAGACGAGACGTAATCCCCTTCAAAATTCGAAGGGCAGCCGAGCGCAAGACTATTGAGAACATCGAGAAAACAATTGAAAGATACGCCCGTGTCTTCCTCAAAAGCATCTTTAGCCAATTGGATATATTTCGCATCTTCCGTAGAATTTGACCCAGCGTGACCCTCATCGCGGAGTTGGCGGCTTTTAAGAGCGCGAGCTTCCTCAAGAATTCCTTCATCCTCAATTAAAGTGGCGACGCAGTTTTCAGCAATTTCCACACCCATTCCCTTAGGCTCAAACATTAGCATGTCAGCAACTTCAGATGCCGAGAGAAGTTGGCCGCCAATAGCTACAAGTTTTGCAACCTCGTCTGAATTAGCGATTCGACTTCCATGAGAAGAGAGGGTAAGCAACGTCTCGACTGAAAACCTGGCAGCCCGAATCTCATACCGTGAATCTTCTCTTTGTTCAAAAATCGTTGCGTAAACCCTCTTCTCTTCTTCATCTTGCAGATTCGAAAAAGAGCCATACCTAACCGTGTTGACATAGAAGGTATGAGATGAATTCGCTAGGATGTCGTAGAATTTTTTCAGCAAATCCTTTCTATCGAATTGCATTAGCCCATTTTCAAATGTCGTGCTTAGCGCTTTCTGGAATTTTCTAATCACATCATTTGCGGCGGATCCAAAATAGCGCCCGGATTTAACGTTTTCATCGTCAATTGCATACGCCACTGCTTTTAAGGCAGCGACTTTGGAGGTCTCGGTCAGAGCTGGTTTTTCAATCCCATATCTCCAGATATAGGGAAGAGCAAGGCTTTCCGCATCTACCATCTTTTGGCCTTGTGCAAGATGCGTTAACTTTTGTGCCAATGAATCCATGGAGTCTGAATAGCTACATCTGACAGGTGAAAGAATACCCCAAGCAAAGCGCATTTCAGTGCTTCTGTCTTGAGCTCTTGAAATGGCATTTATGAATGTTTCACTATCAACGCTGTAGAACACCGTGCTGTGTTTCATTTCGGTATAAAACGCTTTAATACCCAACTGTTCGTCTACCGTGGGCAGAGAATTTGCCGCGGCACCTCCGGGCATAACATAGATAAGTTCGAGATAACCTTTTCCTGAAATCAGCGATGCAATCTCAGGCTCAGCATCCAATACTAGACACATCAATAAATCCTCAAACAGGGGCAGCACGGAGGCACCCTGCTCAAGAATCATGGGAGGCACATCCCTTGCGCTCTCTATAGACGCTCCCAAGTGAATGAAGCACGGTTCGCCATTCATGTCCAGAAGCCGCTTTGTCAATCCAAAGCTCTGGTGGTCACTTTTGCCTATGATCTCAATAAAGCCGCGCTCATTTTTTCTAAAGGTGAACGCATACGGAGAGCCCAAAATCCACTTTCCGCAACGATCAAAGGGGAAATCTATAACACTATTGCGAAAATATTCTGCAAAAAAACCGTCAGTTTCGTTGTAGTCCAAGGCCAATGTTATTCCTGCATCTCGGTCCTCTACGCCATCCAGAATTTGCCGATTGTTGGCCATCCAAACGATAAAATAATCGCTCGCCGCAACAAAAGGACTCAGCAACGTTGTCGGAGACGTTGCTACAGAATGGAAAAATGAGCAGATTTCGCTAGCGCTATTGGCAGCCATCAGGATGGCCATGAGATCCGCTGCGCCACAGTCATAGTCGGCAACATCAGATCTCATCTCAGTCCGGAAGCCTAAATTCATGTCAACATTATCGTGATATGCAACAACCGTGAACTCGAGAGTGTTCGGCCGGCTGACTACGAGCTTTCTTCGCTGCCCATTGTGTTTGAGATAATCTAAAATCTCAAGAGCATTCTCTTCCTGGCTAAAGAGAGACCTGAGATTCACCAGCCCGCTATCACTACGGACGCAGGCAGCATTGTAAAAAAGCGCTAGTCTGTTTTCTCCGTCGATGATTAAAAATGTAGCTGGGCATCTTTCAATAGGCTCGCCGTTTAATTTAAAGAGGGGAAAAGTCAGAACGGAGCTGCCCCTTTGTTCAACCGAGTCATAATTGAATCGGGCCTGATTCAGTAGGGTGATATCAATGGCATTTCGATACTCATCCGCCTGCTTATCCTTAATAATATGAGATATATAATCTTGGAGAATTGAAGGGCAGAATAAAGGAATCGGTTTACTACCGTTCATCACAAAGCACTTGTTTTCAATATAGTCTGTCGACTTTTGTATTGCCGCTATGGTGTTAGCTGAAATGGGACTAATAGGGTTAGCATTCATCCATTTATACGTCTGGTGCCAGTATTCATAAGGCGGAATTTTCATTTCATCGGGAATCGAGTTTGATCCCTCCCATCCTCCACCTCCCAACGCTTGAGACATGGCGTCGACATAATCAAGCAACTCATTAAACTCTTTAATTTCACGAGGTTCATCAATAATGGCATCGGCGAAGCAAAGCCTTGGATATTCGAGCGTAGCTCCACAGCCGTGTAACGCCTTCCTCCATTTACCCTTAAAATGAATCAAGGTTTGTCCCATTATTGGTACGATCTCATCCTCAAATATGGTTGGCGTCGGAAGAGTATTCTTAACATGAGTGAAAAATTTTGAGAGCTCTTCGTAGTCTGCGATTTGATTTGTCCCAAAATCGCTGACAGCGAGTAATGCAGCGTTGAGTGCGTATACATTAGTTTGACAAGATCTGTTCTCATGCCAGGAATTGATACAGAATACGGCGCAAGCAACGCTTTCGATATCAAACTGGCCGATGTAAGAAATGATCTTCTCCGCAGCCTCGATGCATCCCTGGCAATAAAGTGATTGGATATTTGAAATCCCGCCGTCTTTGTTCACGCTCATTTAATTCTCCCTATTCGTTGACTACGTTACTTTTAACATGGATATCATTAAAAGCAACAAACGATTTCCCTTCTATCAAAATCGCCGTCATGGACGACACTGTTGGAACGACCGTTCTTGATATCGTCGTCGTAGTGGCCAAATTCTCAAATCCGGAAACGCTCAACGCTGCATGGCGGAAACAAACCGACTGTTGCTTTTTCTCAAACGGCAACGATAGTAGAAGCCATAAGAGAATACTGAGCTATATGCTGAATAACGGGCTGGCCAGGAATACAAAGAACGGACCTAGGCGTATTAAAGACCACCGACCCAAGAGGTCGTCTATGTCTAAGTTCAAGTCTGTAAATCTTGAAATGATTGATGGCAAAAGGACCAAGCTTTGACCAATGCCGCAAAGCACAATACGGATAATAAACGTCGTGCAAGAGAAATGAATCCGGACAACGTTGTCGCCTATCAAGTATGGACAGACTTACCTGATCTTATAGATGACGTATTTGGGTCGGGCAACTAGTGCGATTCATCCCGCGTTGGGGGGCAGGCTTTTAACTCAAAAAGTCGTATACGAGGTAGAAATGCTTTGGAGCTATGTTCAGCTAGATGACGGCACTCAGCTTGCCTACTCAGAGACAAGAGATGACGGGACCGTTCGCGTAGCCGTCGAGCATCCGGTTGATTTTAGCTTTGACCACGCTGAATGCTTTCTGCCTGTAGTCAAATGGTTTAATGTCGAAGGATTTTCTACTGACGATCTGGATTTTTTGACCGAGTTCGTTAGATCAAACGCTCCGTTTATCTTCGAGCTTGCAGAACAGCAAAAAGCCGGACCGGCGGTTTCGGCGCTGGCCCCCTGACGTTCTACTGTAGAACGGCAAATAACCCATGATTTCGCCTACCGACATATCCACCTCCGCCTCTCGCGTGCTTACTCAATACGACGTCAGCGAAGCATATTTATTTGGCTCGTTTGCCCGAGGCGAGCAAACACCCGATAGCGATATTGACTTGCGCCTAATCTGCGGCAACACCATGACGTTCGGCGCGCTTTACGAACTCTCCCATGAGCTCGAGAAAGAACTTGGACGAAAGGTTCATATCGTCACCAACCCACCAGAGCACATGCGCCTGCCCTTCCGCAAAAGCATCGAGCAAGATGAGGTGCGTATCTATGAAGCAACATGTGCGGGACGATGAGTTTGCGAATACCATCCTGCTACCTAATCCTCCCGTTGTACTCAACGTTGAGAGCCTAAAGGCCATCCGCGATGGGAACGCGTTAATAGCCACGGGAAAGCCCAGCCGGTCTAACGCAAAAATAGCTCGCCACCCAATCGGGGTTTACTTCGCGCTATACAGCTCTACGAGCGGATCCGACTCGACCTACGCCGTGCCTCGGTCTCTTCGGCATTGGCGCTCGCAAAGACCCTAAACTGCGCCATCGAAGACCCTGTCAGGCAACCGGTTGCTCTGGAGTACGATTCGAAACCCTGTTCATCCGAAACAATCAATAGTAAGAATATTGCTTTTTAGCTTTCCTTTACGTACGTATTTAAATGAAACTATAATACGTATTAGAGACAGATTTTAAAGGAGGTTGCTATGGTTGCCGTGATAGACAAGAGGCTCGTTTTCGGACGCGAACAGGTGCTGACTTCGACGCAGGCAAGCAAAAATTTTGGCGAAGCAAGACGTCGCGCTCGAAGAGAACCGCAATTTGTCTCAGACAGGAACGATGGCATCGATACTGTTATCGTTGGCTTCGACGAGTTCGAAGCGATGGCGGTCGAACTCGAACAGCTCCGAGAGGAGCGCCTGCACGCTATAGCCGCTGCAAGGCTCGCGCAGGGCGACACTGATTCGAATCGCAAGGGCATTCCGTTCTCCGATACCGCGGGACGTGAGAGGTTCGAGGCCATGCTAGAAGCCGAGGCAACCGATCCCATTTCCGACGAGGAGCTGTTCGAGTGAGCGTGGCTAGGTTTAAGGTTGAGTTTTACGACAAGACTGCCGAGAAAGAGTATCTGTCACTCGATGGCTCGGTTCGCGCTATGGCGGACAAAGGTATTGCGCGCCTTGCACTTCGGGCCGATGAAATTGGCAAGCCGCTTTCGGGTCTTCTTGCAGGTTGTAGGGAACTTAAGTTTCGTACTGATGGCATTCGCGTAATTTATCGCATCCGCGACGGGCACGCCGAAGTAGTTCAAATCATCGCAATAGGTGCAAGGGACAAGGTCAAGGTTTTCGACCTGACATCTAGACGCTTGGACAGCGATGATTGATTGCCTCAAGAATATCAATTTAGGTTGCATGGTCGAAATGCCCGGGTTAAACGCTCGGATTCAGTCAGCAGAAGGACGGCGTGATGAAAACGTTAAATGCAACGACATGCCCTGATAGTTGTTGCAGCAATTATCCTGAAAGCATGACTTTTGACAACTGTACAGCAGACGCAACCGACCCTATCGTGCCGAAAGCACCCCGTACTTTACCCGATGATCTGGACAGCATCGCCCTGATCGACGAGGCCATTCAGTCAACTATTGCGGACATGCCCAACGCACTCAGGCTCTTGGAGAACTCATGATGGCGGTCGCGCCACGCCGGGCGCATCCGCTTGCGCCGCTCGTGCTCGATGATGCCGGTTCGCTCGAGGTCATGGCAGCGGCCGTGATGCGCCTACACAACACGCTGATGACGATCGGGCGCTGCTATACGACCGATACCGCAGGCGACCGGGCCGCGCTTGAGCTTGGGCGCGTCGAGTCCGTGCTTGCGGGTGCATTCTGTACGATATTCGGCCAATCGCCGGCCGATCGCTTCGCAGACATCTTTGACCAGGTCACCTACGTTGCCGAGCACATGGTCAAGGACCACATCTTTGAGGACGGTAATAAACGCACCAGCCTTGTCTTTGCGTTGTCCGTTCTAAGGCTCGTCGGCACTCCGGTCGTGCTGTCCGACAGCCCGGAGCCCAAAGACAACCAGTACTACGCTTGGATCCAGGACCTCGTTTCCGGAAACCGCTCCCGCGCCGACCTCGCCGAAGGCCTACGCCGCGGTTGCGTTGCGGGCACGGGCGATCTGTCGCTCGTATAGAATCTAAGCATCCGCACGCCGGTTAATGAATTGATTGGACACCACATGGAGATCCCCAGCACTCTGTGCAGCAATGTGTACGACTTCGCGTTTTGCCCCGAGCCCTGCTACGACCGCTTGGTCGACCTCGCCGACCCCGAGGACTGGGGTCCCGGCAATCGCATCCTCAAAAACTACCTGTCGTTTTCGTTTAGCCGCGCGGTGTTCCTGACCGAGCGCGACGTGGACCAGACCGCCCCGTCCAACTTGCCGCTGGTGTTCGACGATGACCGCCGCCTGTTCAACACCGGCCTGTACACGCGCCGCTACGAGACCATCTACGGTCTGTTTGAGCCCAACACCAAGCCCGACGCGCGCCAGCGCTGGTTTTTGAAGGGCTTCTTTAAGGAGAGCGACCCCATGCTGGTCTCGTTTGAGTACTTGCCGTGCCGCGTGCGCTTTGCCGAGGACCCTTCCGAGCTGGTCTTTGACTACCGCCTTCCCATCCGCTCCAACATCGACCATATTCTGGGCGACGAGGAGAACCTGACGCGCATTCCTGCCAGCCTGATGGGGGAGGACAACTCACTGCTGCTGCGCCGTGCCTTTGAGGGTGCCGTCGTCGAGGCCGCCCGCCGCGCCGCAGCCAACTACACGCTCGCCGTGCCGCAGTTCTACGGCGGCCGGATCCAGCTGCTCTTGCCGCTGTGCCTAACCGGCGACAAGCCCGAGCTGGCGCTGACCATCCAGCGCGAGGACGGTTTCTACGCCGCGCGCACCTGCCTCACGCTCGACATGGCCTACAACAACGCGCGACTGATCTGCCGCCCTGAGACTTCGTGGATCAAGCGATAAAGGGCTGTTGAACTGGTGGTTTGTCGCGTACCCTGATTGCGGTTGCGCGGTTTGCTCTCACGAATTTACAATCGAGGGCAAAAAGTTCTTGGTAAACCACGCGCGGCTATGATAGTATCTCTTTTGCCGGAAGGCGACGGGCGATTGGCTCAGGGGTAGAGCATATCCTTCACACGGATGGGGTCACAAGTTCGAATCTTGTATCGCCCACCATCTAAAGAACAGGTCAGAGATGTTAAGTCTCTGGCCTTTTTTCTTTTTGACACCAAGGGTGACATCAAAATCGAATCGAAAAATTTAAACGCGTTTCTAGCTGATCTCTCATGTGCTGACGTCATCGCGCGTTTTGCATAAAGCTCATGCGATCTTTCATTGAATTTGCCATGGGATTCACGCACAAATGTGGAGATAGGGACCACGACCCCAGAACGCCTGCCAGCAGATTTGTGCCACGCGGCGATCTTTAGGCGCAATGCGTCAAGCTATTGGTCAGCATTTGGTCAGCTTCCGGTACTTACCCGCATGATGCCGCCATTGATAATCGGTCTACCTGCAAACATAACGGCACGCAGCCAAAGCTAGGGGAGGCCCATATGGACGAAATCGTCTGCGCAAACACCGCTTTCCGCTACTGGCGCTGCCCACCGCAGGTGCGCGACCTCTACCCGAGACTGCCAAGCCCAGAAGACGGCTGGCGGGCCCTATCTCAATCGCCCTTTGTAGTCGACATCCTCAAGACCCCGATTATTACCACAACAGTGCCCGGTGGCGTTAATTACCATTCGGGATTACGGACAACAATCCACTGTGATGATGCTTCGGAGGTAAATTGCACGCTGGAAACCGCGATGAGCTTTAGGGTTACCAATCCACTTGCGACGCTATTTACCATGGCGCGCTTTGTATCTCCAACCGATCTTGTCCTTGCCATGTACGAATTCTGCGGATGGTTCTCAGTCTTTGAGCCCACGGTAACAGTAGAAGCGGAACTAGACAAAGCCAATGAGGCTGCCGAGAATGCAACCACCGAATCCCTCTTTGACTTCGATGAAAGCCAAGACGAACCACAATGGAAACGCGTTTATGCGCGCATAAAAGTCAAAGAACAGGTAAATACGAAGGAGCCCAACGGACAAAAGAAAACGAAGGAGGTCACAAGGCTAAAGGGCACTTCGCTCTGGATGAGGAAGCCGCTCATCGAATTACACGAGCTTCATGAGTACGCCAGTAAGATGAAAAGACGAAAGTGGGGTACAAAGTTTTACAACGCCGCGCAGCTGGTGACAGGTATAGCAGCTTCTCCGCTTGAAGTTGCAGGAATTTTATTGCTGTCGCTTCCTCGCTCTCGCGGCGGTGCCGGCTTTCGAAGCGTTTACGTTAACGACCTTACGCCACTTACCGCATCGGCGCAGAGCATTGCAGGGCAAAGAGTCTGCTACGGGGATATCGTGATCGTAAATCCAACCATAATGAAAGCAGGCATCGTGGAGATTCAGGGGGAGGTCATCCACGGATCAGGCGCCGTGCTGGACCACGATGCCAAACGCATGACGGCGCTGCAAAGTATGGGGTATGACGTCTTCCTGGTTACGCACGACATGCTTAACGATGCCGAGCAGCTTGATGCGATCGTGAGAAGTCTTTGCTCGCGCTTGGAATTACGCTATAGGTGCAAAACTAAGGCGCAAAAGACGACGGAAATGGAGCTACGAGCCAACGTACTGTGCAACTGGCTGGAAATCGGTCGTTAGACGGATGCCCTGCTCATTTCCGGGCGCCCTCGGTCGGCCGCCTGCGATGCCGCCGCCACGAAACCGGCCCATCTACTACGTTTAACCCCGGCCCCTCGACCATGCCCCGTATTTCGCGAAAACCGCAGACCGTCTACCTGCGGTTTTATTCTTGCCCGAGACGCCATGGTCAGGAGATGCCGGCCAAACGTAGTAGATGGGCCGGTTTCGTGGCGGGGATCCCGGGGGCGACCGGAGTGGAGCCTGATAGGCGGGCGGCGGCAGCGCCGCCCGCCCGCGGGGCGCGCCCCGCGGGCCTAGCCGGGCATCGAGGGGCCCCGACGCCTCGGGCGCCGGTCTCCGCCGTCGCGACCCCGGAAAGTTTTTCCAAAAATGTCCTTGCATCGCCGTCCGAGTTCCCGTATAGTACTTTTTCGCACGGGGGCGTAGCTCAGCTGGGAGAGCGCTTGACTGGCAGTCAAGAGGTCAGGGGTTCGATCCCCCTCGTCTCCACCAGAGCATTGAATGAGGCTCCAACGCAAGTTGGGGCCTTTTTTCATATAGGCACACAAGGTCAAAGGCGGCACCATGATCCTCCTGGTCGACAAGATCGTGCGTTGAACAGGTTCCGCATGCATGGTAGTATTTCTCATCGTGGTTCAAGATAGGAGACCTGTTCAAACGGCCCCTATCGCATTCGCCACCTTACAAGGGCTCTTGGCGCAACGGTTAGCGCAGGGGACTCATAATCCCTGGGTTCTGGGTTCGAATCCCGGAGGGCCCACCACCATCTACCAGCGGTTTCTCTGAAATCTTGTCGATCAGGGAAACCGCTTTGGTTTTGGATTTTCCTTCTCGAATCCTCGTGTTTCTTCTGGCTATCCACCACTATCCGCCACAACTCAATGCATAAACAAGCATTTGGACTGTATATACAATGCGAATTTGCTATGAATCGTCCTGCTTAATCGACGGCAGGCAGGGGGTCTCGGGCAACTTGGCTGGGCTATTCAAAATGCCTCCGCCACGAAAGCGGGGCATCTACTACTTTTTGACCCGACCCCTCGACCACACCCCTCGTTTCGCGAAAACCGCAGGCCGTCTGCCTGCAGTTTTCGTTTTGCCATCGGCGGTGTGGTCGGGCGGTGCCGCCCAAAGGTAGTAGATGGGCGGGTTTCGTGGCGGGCCTCCTCGGGGGCGGGCGCCCGGACGTAGTAGATGGTCCGGTTTCGCGGCGGGCGTCCCACGGGGCGGGCGGACTGGCCCCGGATGGGCGGGCGGTGCCGGGGCATCGCGGTCCCCGGATGCGTGCCCGCGCGCACCCCAGAAAGTTTTTCCGAAATTGTCCTTGCATCGCCGTCCGAGTTCCCGTATAGTACTTCATCGCACGGGGGCGTAGCTCAGCTGGGAGAGCGCTTGACTGGCAGTCAAGAGGTCAGGGGTTCGATCCCCCTCGTCTCCACCAGAGCATTGAATGAGGCTCCAACGCAAGTTGGGGCCTTTTTTCATATAGGCACACAAGGTCAAAGGCGGCACCATGATCCTCCTGGTCGACAAGATCGAAAAAAGCTTCGGCGCACGCGTCCTCTTTAGCGGCGCGTCCTTCCAGATCAACCCCGGCGAGCGCTTCGCGCTCGTTGGACCCAACGGCGCCGGCAAAACCACCATGCTCAAGATCATCATGGGCATTGACAGTCCCGACTCCGGCCAGGTCCAGTACGCCAAGGACTGCCAGGTTGGCTACCTAGAGCAGGAAACCAACCTGGAGCACAAGGACACCACCATCCTTGCCGAGGTCATGGCCGCTGCCAAGGAAATCCGCCGCATGGGCGAGCGCGCCAACGAGCTGCAGGCTCAGATCACCGAGCTTTCCGAGCAGGGCAAGGACGTCGACGCCCTCCTCAACGAGTACGGCCAGGTCCAGGACCGCTTTGAGCACCTGGGCGGCTACGAGCTCGAGAGCAACGCCCGCAAGATCCTGTCCGGCCTGGGCTTTAAGGTCACCGATTTTGAGCGCCCGTGCTCCGAGTTCTCCGGCGGATGGCAGATGCGTATCGCGCTGGCAAAGCTTTTCCTGCGCCATCCCGACCTGCTGCTGCTGGACGAGCCCACCAACCACCTGGACCTCGAGAGCGTCCAGTGGCTGCGCGGCTTTATCGCCAACTACGACGGCGCCGTCCTCATCGTCAGCCACGACCGCGCCTTCATGGACGCCTGCGTCGACCACGTCGCCGCCCTCGAGAACCGCCGCGTGACCACCTACACCGGCAACTACAGCAGCTACCTCAAGCAGCGCGAGGACAACCTGGAACAGATGCGCGCCAAGCGCGCCGCCCAGGAGCGCGACATCGCCCACATGCAGGTCTTCGTCGACAAGTTCCGCTACAAGCCCACCAAGGCAGCCCAGGCCCAGGAGCGCATCCGCAAGATCGAGCAGATCAAAAAGGAGCTCGTCATCCTGCCCGAGGGCCACAAGCACATCGACTTTAAGTTCCCCGACCCGCCGCGCTCCGGCGACATGGTCGTGGGCCTGGAGGGCGTCTCCAAGTCCTACGGCAACAAGCACATCTACAGCGACATCGACCTCAAGCTCTACCGCGGCGAGCACGTGGCACTCGTCGGCCCCAACGGCGCCGGCAAGTCCACGCTCATGAAGATCCTCGCCGGCCTGGAGCCGCCCACCACCGGAACCCGGGACCTGGGCACCAACGTAGGTGTGGCCTACTATGCCCAACACGCGCTTGAAGGTATGACCGAGTCCAACACCGTCCTGCAAGAGATCGACACCGTCACGCCCAAGTGGACCGTGCCGCAGCAGCGCAGTTTGCTTGGCGCCTTCCTGTTTAGCGACAACGACGAAATCGAAAAGCAGGTCCGTGTTCTCTCCGGCGGCGAAAAGGCGCGCCTGGCGCTCGCCAAGATGCTCGTAGCCCCCGAGGCGCTCCTGTGCCTGGACGAGCCCACCAACCACCTAGATATCGACTCGGTGGACATGCTCGAGAACGCCCTGCAAAACTTCCCCGGCACCATCGTGCTGATCAGCCACGACGAGCACCTGGTGCGCGCCGTGGCCAACCGCATCATCGACATTCGCGACGGCAAGGTCACGGGCTACGACGGCGACTACGACTACTACCTCTACAAGCGTGAGGACCTCGCGGCCCGCGCCGCCGCCGAGGCGTCCACGGAGAGCGCGCCGGCCACGACCAAGTCCACCAAGGCCAGCGCTGCCCAGGCCGACACCCCCGTCGCCGCCCCCAAGCCTGCCGAGGGCAAAAAGACCAAGGAGCAAAAGCGCGCCGAGGCCCAAGCCCGCGCTGCGCTCAACAAAAAGCTCAAGGGCGTGCGTAACCAGCTCAAGAAGATCGAGACGGAGCTCGACAAAAAGCGCGCCCGCTATGACGAGCTTATGGAATTGATGGCGAGCGAAGAACTTTATGCCGATCAGGATAAGTTCAACGCCGCGCTGGGGGAATATAACGGCCTTAAGCAAGAGCTGCCCAAGCTCGAGGACGAATGGCTGGAGCTTTCCACCCAGATCGAAGAGGAAACCGCGCGTGAACTCTCGTAAAGCCGCCGCCGTGGCGATGAGCATCATCGCCATCGCCTGTCGCATCTGCGGCATCTTTATGAGCGCGATGACCGTGCTGCTGTGCTTTAGCGGCCTCACCGCCAAGCTGCAGATCGTCGGCTTTGTCGTTGAGCTTTCGCGCGCGCTGCCGAGCGTCATCGCCGGCTACGGCGTCATCACGTCGCCATTTGGCGGCGTGTTCCGCCTGGATTACGCCATCGTCGCCGTGATCCTGTTTGTGATCGACTACCTGCTCACGCGCGCCTCGCGTCGCGTCCGCTAGGGGAGCGCCATGTCCAGCAGCTACCTCATGAACCTGCTCGCCAGCGCCGTCGCCGTCATCGTGGGCATCGTGATCCACGAGAGCGCACACGCCGCAGCGGCCTGGGCGCTCGGCGACAAGACGGCCCGTTCGCGCGGCCGCGTCTCGCTCAACCCGCTCAACCACATCGACCCGTTTGGCACCATCCTCCTGCCACTGCTCATGCTTGCCGCCGGCGGCCCGGTGTTCGCCTTCGCCAAGCCCGTGCCCGTCTACCTCAACAACCTCAAGCACCCCAAACGTGACGAGGTCTTGGTGAGCGTGGCCGGCCCCGCGTCGAACATCGCCCTCGCGTGCCTCGCGGCCGCCCTCATGCACGCAACGTACGGCAACCTCTACACCAGCATGTCCTTTGCCCTGGCGTCACAGATCATGAACTTCGGCGCCACGTTTATCGTGGTCAACCTGTCACTCGCGTTCTTCAACCTCATCCCGATCCCGCCGCTCGACGGCTCGTCGATCATCGTGCCGTTCCTCAAAGGCAAGGCGCTCAACAACTATTACCGTCTGCAGCAATACGCCATGCCCATCCTCATCCTGGTTCTGTACCTGTTGCCCATGTGGACCGGCATCGACGTGATCGGCCGCTATTTCGACGTTACCGTGTATCCGCTTGCTGAGCAGCTGCTCAACTTCGCAATCGCCGGCATCTAAGGTAAACTTACAGGTCGACCGTGCAAAACGGTCGTAACATGCACCCAAACCGCGCCGCGAAGGCGCCGTCAAAGGAGGTCGAAGATGTCGTATCGCGTGTCGACGCAGGTCTACAGCGGACCGTTCGACCTGCTGCTGCAGCTGGTAACCCGCCAAAAAGTAGATATCGGCGCTATCTCCATCAGCGAGGTGGCCGAGCAGTACCTTGCCGAGGCTGAGCGCATCGAGGCGCTGGACCTGGACGTGGCGAGCGACTTTCTGCTGGTCGCGGCAACCCTTCTGGACATCAAGGCCGCCTCTCTGGTCCCGCAGGAGGCCCCGCGTAAAATTGATGACGACGATGGCGAGTTCGACGAAGACCTCGAGGAACTCAGCGCGCTCGACGGTGATGCCCTACGCGAGGTCCTGATCCAGCGCCTGATCGCCTACAAGCAGTTTAAAGGCGCGGCTGCGGCCCTCGGTGCCCGCATGCAGGCCGAAAGCCGCATGCACCCGCGTGTGGCCGGCCCCGACCCTGAGTTCCTAGGGCTCATGCCCGACTACCTGGCCGGCATCACCCTGCGCGGTCTGGCCGTCATCTGTGCCGACCTGGACGGCAAGCGACAGACCTTCTTGCTGGAGGCCGAGCACGTGGCACCGCATCGCGTGCCGCTCGACCTGACCGTGGCCTCAGTCGACCGCTTTACCATGACGCACCAAACCTGCACCTTCCGCGAGCTGTTGGACGGCGACGCCACCACCGAGCAGCTCGTCGTTACCTTCCTGGCCATGCTCGAGCTCGCCAAACGCGGCTCGCTCACGCTGAGTCAGGACGAGATCTTCGGAACCATCTGCATCAACCGAGTCGAGGGCGCCGAGGCATACGTGCCCGGCGAGGGCCCCGATCTCACCGAATAGGAGCCGCAACCATGTCAACCCTTTCCACGCTGGAGGCAAACAGCCTCAAAGGCGCCCTCGAGGCGCTGCTGCTGGTGTCGAGCGACCCGGTGAGTGCGCCCGCGCTGGCAGGTGCGCTGGATATCGCCCCCGGCGAGTGCGCATCGCTGCTCGCCGAGCTCAAGGTTGAGTACGAGGAGGCCAACCGCGGCTTTCAGCTGCGCGAGGTCGCCGGCGGCTGGCGCCTGTTTACGCACCCCGCCTACCACGATGTGGTCGAGGCCTATGTGTTGAGCTGGGACACGCAAAAGCTGTCGCAGGCGGCGCTCGAAACCCTGGCCGTCATCGCCTACCACCAGCCCGTGACGCGCGAGGTGGTCAAAGGCATCCGCGGCGTCAATTCCGACGGCGTCATCGCGTCGCTCGTGGACAAGGGCCTGGTGCGCGAGCTCGGCCGCGATCCCCAGCGCGGTCAAGCCATTATCTACGGCACGACCAACGCCTTCTTGGAAAAGTTCGGTCTGCGCTCCACCCGCGACCTGCCCGACCTGGAGCAGTTTGCCCCCGACGAACAGTCGCGTCAGTTTATCCGCGAGCGCCTGAGCGGCCGCAGTATTCAGTCCACGCTCGAAGAGCAGGCTGAGGACCTGGACGAAGAGCGCGAACTGCTCGATACCGATGTTGAAGATGTTGAGGCAGTCGAGGACTTGGAGACCCTGGTCGTCGACGAGACCTCGGAGGATTTGCATGACGAGGACTAACGAAGTAGGGGAGACGCGCGCCATGGGCAACGCAGTACCCGCCACCGACGCCCAGCCCGTCTATCCGCACACCATGCGCCTGCAGCGCTTTTTGGCGCGCGCGGGCGTGGCGAGCCGCCGTGGCTCGGAGGACCTAATGACCGCCGGCCGCGTGACCGTCAACGGCGAGGTCGCAACTGAGCTGGGCACCAAGGTCGACGTCGACCGCGACCATATCGAGGTCGACGGCATGCCCGTCAAGCTCAACCAGGGCGCCGTGTACCTGATGCTCTACAAGCCGACCGGCTACCTCACCACCATGAGCGATCCGCAGGAGCGCCCTTGCGTGGCCGACCTGGTCCCCCGCGACCGCTTTCCGGGACTTTTCCCGGTGGGCCGCCTGGACCGCGACACCACGGGCCTTTTGCTCTTTACCACCGACGGCGACCTGTCGCAGGACCTGCTGCACCCCAGCAAGCACGTCTACAAGACCTACCAGGCGCTCGTTGACGGGACGCTGACCGACCGCGATCTCACGCCACTCCGCCGTGGCATCGAGCTCGACGACGGCCTGTGCCAGCCGGCAATCTGCCGTGTCATTAACGCGCGCGAGGCCGAGGCCGTGGCTCCGCAAGGCGTAAAGCCCGGTACCACCGCCGTGGAGGTCATCATCCGCGAGGGCCGAAAGAATCAAGTCAAGCGCATGTTGAGCAAGATTCACCATCCGGTCATCCGTCTGCATCGCTGTAACTTTGCCGGCCTGGAGCTCAAGGACGTGGCCAAGGGCTCGTGGCGCGAGCTCACCGACCGCGAGGTGCAGATCCTCAAGGCCGGCGGCATCCCGCCCAAGCAGGCGAGCGCCAAGCGCAACGGCGGCAAGCCCCAAGACACGCCCGACAGCCGCACGCGTCACCACGGCAGCCACGGCTCCGGACCCAAGCGCAACACATACCGCGAGCGCTACACGGGCTAGGCAACCCGCCGCGCCCCAACGCCCGCGAACCATACCAGCACGTCAACCATCGAAAGGAAGCATTGCATGATCGTCGCCATCGACGGCCCCGCCGGTTCCGGCAAATCCACCATCGCCAAGGAGATCGCCCGTCGGCTGGGCTTTAACAAGCTCGACACGGGTGCCATGTATCGCGCCGTCACCTTCGCCGCGCTCGACCGCGGCATCGATCTGGACGACGAGGCGGCAATCGACGCCCTCGCCGAGCAGATCGAGATCCGCTTTACCAACGGCACCGGCGAGGACACGCGCCTGACCATCGACGGCCAGGACGCTTCGGCCGCCATCCGCACCCCGCAGGTGGACGCCAACGTGTCCAAGGTCTCGGCCTACCCGGGCGTGCGCGCCGCCATGCTCATCCATCAGCGCCGTGTCGCAGAGGACCGCGATATCGTGGCCGAGGGTCGCGACATTGGCACCGTCGTGTTCCCCAACGCACAGGTCAAGGTCTTTCTGACCGCCGACCCGCGCGAGCGTGCCCGCCGCCGCGTGCTGCAGCGCCACCAAAACGACGCCCAGCCACTCACCAAAGAGCAGCTCGAGGCCGAGGTCGACAAGACCCTCGACGCCCTCAAGCAGCGCGACAAGCTTGACAGCAGCCGCGTGGTCGCCCCGCTCGTGCCCGCCGAGGACGCCGTGCACGTCGACTCCACCGCCCACACCATCGACGAGGTCGTCCGCATTATCGAGGACCTCATCAACCAAAGGAGGTAGCCCATGCGCCTGTTTAAGCAGACGCCCGAGGATTACTACAACGCCCCCTACGCAGAGTTCCCGGCGCTCATCCGCGGCACCGTCGTCGTGGTTATGGCCATCCTGTGGGCCTTCTCCAAGCTCATGTGGCGCTGGAAGGTAGAGGAGGCCGACCTGCTGTTTGAGCGCCAGGAAGGCCGCGGCAGCGTGGTCATCTGCAACCACACCTCGATGGCCGAGCTCTTGGCCGTGGAGACGGCGCTGTTCTTTGGGGGTCGCCGCATTCGTCCCATCTTTAAATCCGAGTTCGCCAAGAGCAAGATTGTGCGCTGGGCCTTTAGCCGCGTTGGCGGCATCCCCGTGGAGCGTGGTACTGCCGATATGAAGTGCCTGCGCGCCGCCCAGCATGCGCTGCAACGCGGCGAGGACGTCCTGATCTTCCCCGAGGGTACGCGCATCCGCTCGCGCGAGATCAAGCCCGAGGTCCACGGCGGCTTTGCGCTCATCGCCCAGATGGGTAAGGCACCCGTCAACCCGCTCGCCATCTGCGGCTGGTCCGATATTACGCCTGCGGGCAAAAAGATCATGCGCCCCAAAAAGTGCTGGATCCGCGCCGGCAAGTCAATTTCGCTTTCCGACGCGCCTGCCGAGCTCAAGCGCAAGGAGCGCCTAGCCTGGTTTGAGTCCGAAGCCATGAGTCGCGTCTACGCCATGCGTGATGACCTGTGCGCCGAGCACCCGGGCAGGTTCTAGCCATGGACGAGGAAGTCATGAACACCGCCGAGGCTGTGCCCGGCAAGGCAGACGCCCCCACTATCGAAATCGCTGCCCACGCCGGCACCTGCTACGGCGTACAGCGTGCGCTCGATATGGCGCTGGCCGCTGCGCCGCAGGCAGGGGAGTGCACTCAGGTCCATACCTTGGGTCCGCTCATCCATAACCCGATCGTGGTACGCGAGCTCGCCGAGGCAGGCGTCGGTCTGGCCGACACCTTGGACGACGCCACGTCGGGCACTGTGATCATCCGCGCCCACGGCGTGGTGCCGCAGGTCATTGATGCCGCTCGCGAGCGTGGCCTTAACGTCGTCGACGCCACCTGCCCCTACGTGAAGAAGGTCCACGTGGCGGCCGAGCGCCTGGTGCGCGAGGGCTACCGCGTGATCGTCGTGGGCGAGCCGGGCCACCCCGAAGTCGAGGGCATCCTGGGCCACGCCGGCGATGACGCGCAGGTCGTGAGCTGCGCTGCCGATGCGGACGCGCTGTCGCTCAAGGGTAAAGTGGGCTTGGTTGTGCAGACCACCCAGACTGCGCAGAACTTGGCCGAGGTCGTGGCTGCTATCACCCCGCGCGTGCAGGAGCTGCGCGTGATCAACACCATCTGCGCCGCCACGAGTGAGCGTCAACAGGCAGCAGCCACACTTGCCAACCGCTGCGACTGCATGGTCATCGTGGGCGGCAAGAACTCGGGCAACACCCGCCGCCTGGCGCAGATTTGCGCAGACGCCTGCGAGCGCACGTATCACATCGAGGAAGCTTCTGAGCTCCAAGCCGCGTGGTTTACCGACGCTCACCACATCGGCATCACCGCCGGAGCCTCCACCCCGCAAGAACACATCGAGCGCGCCGTCGAGCGCATCAAGGAGCTTTGCCGCTAACCATGGACCAGACCGTACCCGCATACGCCGCCGAGGTGGCCGATTACGGGCGCAGCCGCGACCCCGAGCCGGGTGAGGGCGCGCTCGTAAAGAACGTGCGTCCCGAATCGCCCGCGTGGGATGTGGGTATCGAGCCGGGCATGCGCGTGCTCACGGTCAACGGTGAGGCGCTCACCGACATGATCGTATGGCTCTGGGAGGCCGACGATGATACCGTCGACCTCGAGGTTTTCGACCCGCGCGACGGCACCGTCACCCCCGTCGAGCTCGACCGCTTTCCCGGCGAGGATTGGGGTTTGGAGTTCGATGGCCCCATCTTCGACGGCATGCGTACCTGCGTCAACGCCTGCGTGTTCTGCTTTATGACCATGCTCCCCAAGGGCGGCCGCTCCACGCTCTATATTCGCGACGACGACTATCGCCTAAGCTTTTTGCAAGGCAACTTTGTCACGCTTACGAACCTCACCGACGAGGACGTGCAAAACGTCATCCAGCGCAACATGAGTCCCATGAACGTGTCGGTCCACGCTGTGAGCCCCGACGTCCGCCGTCGTATGATGGGCCGTAACGCCCAGCGAGGCATGGACGTACTCGAGACCATCATGGCCGCCGGCATCGAGATTCACGCGCAGATCGTGTTGTGCCCCGGCATGAACGACGGCGAGGAGCTGGAAAAGACCCTGCGCTTTTGCGAGGAGCATGAGCAAATCACAAGCCTGGGCATTGTGCCGCTCGGTTTTACCAAACACCAAAACCGCTTTAGCTGGTCATACAGCGACAAGCCCGAACTGGCGCGCGAGACCATTGCCATGATCAGGCCCTTCCAGGACCGTGCCTTCGAACGCTTTGGCCGCCACACCTTCCAGATGAGCGACGAGTTCTATCTGGACGCCGGAATCGATCCTCCCGAGGCAGACTTTTACGACGGCTACCCGCAGTACTACGACGGCATTGGCATGATCCGCTCGTATCTGGACGAGACCGACGACGTGCTGGCTACCGATGCCGAGCGACTGGCCCGCGTCCGCGAGGCCATCGCCGCCCGCAGTCAGCACCTGCTGTGCCTCTCGGGCGCCAGCGCACGCGATACCGTGGCCCGCTTCGTGGAGTCTCCACGGGGACTCGCCGGCACCGTCACGGCCATCAAAAACCGCTACTTTGGCGGCAATGTGGACGTGACCGGCCTCATCGTCGCCAGCGATATCCTGGAGCAGCTGCCGCAAGACCTGTCGGGGGTTATGCTCTTTGTGCCTAAGCTCATGTTCAACGCTGACGGCATGACGCTTGACGAGTATCATCGTGACGATTTACTCGCAAGCCTTACCAGTCGCGGCGCCGAGGTTCATGTGGTGTCGACCATGCCGCATGAGCTGCTCGATACCCTGGAGCACATCCTTGGCATTGTGCCTGCCGACTCTACTAATTCCGCTGACCCTACCCATTAAAGGAGAGCAGATGAAACCTATCGTCGCCGTCGTCGGACGCCCCAACGTGGGCAAGTCCACGCTCGTTAACCGCCTGGCCCAGACCTCGGACGCCATCGTCCACGAGTCCCGCGGCGTCACGCGCGACCGCTCGTATCACACGGCCGATTGGAACGGCCGCGAGTTCACCATCGTCGACACGGGCGGTATCGAGCCGCTCAAGAGCGACGACGTCTTTGCAACGTCCATCCGCGACCAGGCGCTCGCCGCCGCCGAGGAAGCCGCCGTCATCCTGTTTGTGGTCGACGGCCGCACCGGTGTCACCGAGGAGGACGAGTCGGTCGCCCGCATGCTCAAGCGCTGCGACAAGCCGGTCTTTCTGCTGGTGAATAAGCTCGACAACCCCGATCGCGAGAACGACAGTATCTGGGAGTTCTATTCGCTCGGCATCGGCGAGCCCACGCCGCTCTCGGCCCTGCACGGCCACGGCACGGGCGACCTGCTCGACGATATCGTGGCCCTGCTTCCGGAGGAAGAGGACGAAGTCGCCGACGAGTTCCCCGATGCGCTGAACGTGGCCATCATCGGCCGCCCCAACGCCGGTAAGTCCTCGCTGTTCAACCGCATCCTAGGTGCCGACCGCTCCATCGTGTCCAACATTGCCGGCACGACGCGCGACGCCATCGACACGGTCGTCGAGCGCAACGGCAAGCACTACCGCATGGTCGATACCGCGGGCATCCGTAAGAAAAGCACCGTGTACGAAAACATCGAGTACTACTCCATGGTCCGCGGCCTGCGCGCCATCGACCGCGCCGACGTGGCGTTGCTCGTCGTCGACGCCTCCGTGGGCGTCACCGAGCAGGACCAGAAGGTCATGGGCTTGGCCATCGAGCGCGGCTGCGCCATCGTGGTGCTGCTCAACAAGTGGGACCTGCTCGACGACGACCGCAAGCGCGAGGCCTGCATGGAGACCGTCGACCGCCGTCTGGGCGTCATGGCTCCCCGGGCCCAGTACCTGCGCATTTCTGCCCTGACCGGCCGCAGCATCGAGAAGATTTGGGCAATGGTCGACGCAGCCGAAAAGACGCGCTCGCAGAAGATCAGCACCTCGCGCCTCAACACGTTCCTCACCGACCTGCGCGAGTTCGGCCATACCGTGGTGGACGGCAAGCGCCGCCTGCGCATGCACTATGTGACCCAGACGGGCGTCAACCCGCCGACGTTCACGTTTTTCGTCAACCACAGCGACCTGGTCAACGACACCTACCAGCGCTATGTAGAGAACCGCATGCGCTCGACCTTCGACTTCGCCGGCACACCCATCCGACTCTTCTTTAGGAAGAAGGAACAGAAGGATGCATAATCCGATTCTGCTGACCGCCATCTGCGCCGTGGTCTCGTTCTTTATCGGGGCGATTCCGTTTGGCCTGATCTTGGGCCGTGTGTTCAACCACACGGACATTCGCAAGGCGGGCTCCGGCAACATCGGCACCACCAACGCGCTGCGCGTGGCCGGCCCCAAGGTGGCCGCACTCACGCTGCTGCTCGACTGCCTTAAGGGCGCCATCTGCGTCCTTATCGCCCGTCCGCTCATCGCCGACTTGGGCTATGGTTTTCCGCCGAACATCATGGCGCCTGGAGCCCCCGGCGACTGGATGCTCGGCGTCATTTGCCTGGCAGCTGTATGGGGCCATATCTTCTCGCCCTACCTCAACTTCCATGGCGGCAAGGGTATCGCCGTTGGTCTGGGCGTGATCCTTGCCTGGTACTGGCCCATTGGCCTGTCGCTGCTGGGCATGTTTATCGTGGCCGTCGCCATCACCAAGTACGTGTCGGTGGGCTCGCTTGCCGCCGCCATCGGTCTTCCCATCGCTGCCTGCGCGGTCTTTCCGTACAGCAGCCTGGGTCTCAAGTTTTGCATGGCGATGATCGGCATCACCGTGGTGTGGGCCCATCGCTCGAATATCCAAAAGCTCATGGCCGGTAAGGAGTCCAAGCTCTCGTTTACCAAGCGCGTCACCGAGCCCGACGATAAGTAGGAGAGAGTCATGAATGTTGCGCTGATTGGCTCCGGCTCCTGGGGAACCGCCGTCGCCGGTCTTGCCGCCGCGCGAGCCGAGCGCGTGACCATGTGGGCCCACAGCGAGCAGACGGCCGCCGGCATCAATGCCGAGCACCGCAATCCCCGGTATCTGGTGGACTACGAGCTGCCCGGCAACGTTGTCGCCACGACGGACCTGTCGCAGGCGCTCGACGGCGCCGACGCCATTATCTTTGCCGTGCCCTCCACGCACCTGCGCAGTGTATGCCATCAGGCGGCACCCTTCATCGCCGCCGACGCCCCGGTGCTCTGCCTCACCAAGGGCATTGAGCCCGAGTCCGGCCTGCTCATGAGCGAGGTCATTGCCAGCGAGATCGGCAACGAGGCACGCGTGGCGGCGCTCTCGGGCCCCAACCATGCCGAGGAGATCTGCCGCGGCGGGCTTTCTGCCGCCGTCATCGCCAGCAAAGACTCGCAGGTAGGGGAGACCTTTAAGGACCTGCTCTTATCCACGGCCTTCCGCATCTACCTGTCGCAAGACATGACCGGCGTCGAGGTATGCGGCGCTATGAAAAACGTCATCGCCATCGTGTGCGGCATCTCCGCCGGCTCGGGAGCGGGCGACAACACGCTCGCCCTCATCATGACGCGCGGCTTAGCCGAGATAAGCCGTCTGGTACACGCCCGCGGCGGCCAGGCCATGACCTGCATGGGTCTTGCCGGCATGGGTGACCTCATTGCCACCTGCACCTCCGAGCATTCGCGCAACCGCAGCTTTGGCTACGAGTTTGCCCACGGTGTTTCGCTCGACGAGTACCAGACGCGCACGCATATGGTGGTCGAGGGTGCCGTCGCCGCCCGCAGCGTGAGCGAGCTCGCCCGTTCACTTGGCGTAGACATTCCGCTCACCTTTGCCGTGGAGCAAACGCTCTATAACGGTGTTACTTTGGATAGGGCGCTCGAGATCCTTACCGAACGCGTCCCCTCTCAAGAGTTCTACGGACTTACCGACTAGCGCAGAAAGGCAACAACCATGGGTTCCATTAAAATCGCTCCGTCCGTCCTCTCGGCCGACATGGCCAACCTCAAGGGCGAACTCGACAAGATCGCCGGTGCCGACTACGTGCACTTCGACGTAATGGACGGCCACTTTACCGGCAACCTCACCTTTGGCGTTGACATCCTCAAGGCCGTCAAGCGCTCCACCGACGTGCCGGTCGACGCGCACCTGATGGTGTCGAACCCCGACGAGACGGTCGATTGGTACGCCGACGCCGGTGCCGACATGATCACCGTGCACTACGAGGCTTCCACGCACCTGCACCGCACGCTCACGCATCTGCAGCAGCGCGGCGTCAAGGCCGGCGTGGTGCTCAACCCCGCCACCCCCGTGTGCGTGCTCGAGAGCATCATCGACGTCGTCGATATGGTGCTGCTCATGAGTGTGAACCCGGGCTTTGGCGGCCAGAGCTTTATCCCGGGCACGCTGCCTAAGCTGCACGAGCTTACGGCCATGTGTGAGCGTCACAGCGTGTCGCCCCTGATCGAGGTCGATGGCGGTATTTCTTCCAAGAACATCGCCGAGGTCGTCAAGGCCGGCGCCAACGTGCTCGTAGCCGGCTCCGCCGTTTTTAAGTCCGAAGATCCCGCCGCCGAGGTTGCGCTGCTGCAGAAGCTGGGCAATGAGGCCGCACAGGAGGCATAAACCCTTATGACCGCAGGTCAAAACCGCATACCCGTGAATCTTGACTATGCCGCCTCGACGCCCATGCGCGCCGAGGCGCTCCTTGCGCAGCGTGAGTACGATGATAGCGAGCTCGCCGGCGTCAACCCCAACTCGCTGCACTCACTTGGCCGCAAGGCCGCCGCACGCCTGGAAGTCGCCCGTCGCGAGATCGCCCGCAGCTTTGGCGCACGCGTTCGCCCGTCCGAGATCATCCTTACCAACGGCGGCACCGAGGCCAACCAGCTGGCGCTGCTCGGTCTTGCCGAGGGCGCTCGTCAGCGCGATCGCAAGCGTAACCGTGTGATCGTATCTGCCATCGAGCACGATTCGATTCTGGACAACCTGCCGCTGCTGCGCGCCGCCGGCTTTACCGTCGATCTGGTGCAACCCTGCCGTGCGGGCTACATTGAACCTGCCGCGCTCATCGAGCTGCTCGGCGACGACGTGGCGCTCGTAAGCATCATGGCCGCCAACAACGAGACCGGCGTGGTACAACCTATCCGCGAGCTTGCCTCGGCCGCGCATACCGCAGGCGCCCTGTTCCACACCGATGCCATCCAGGGCTACTTGCATATTCCGCTCGATGTCACCGAGCTGGGCGTCGACGCTATGACCGTTGCCGCGCACAAGATCGGCGGCCCCGTGGCTTCCGGCGCTCTCTACCTTAAGACCCGCACGCCACTGCGCCCCCGCATTTTTGGCGGTGGACAGGAAGCCGGACGTCGCGCGGGCACGCAGGACCTGCGTACACAGCTGGCTTTTGCCGCTGCCGCCCGCACGCTGGCGCCCCATGTGGCCCAGGAGCGTGCGACGCTGCAAACCCTTTCCGACAAGCTCTATGCCACGCTTACGGCCCATCCTCGCATTCACGCCACGATGGGCGACTACGCGCAGGCCGATCGTCTGCCGGGTATGGTTTCGATCTACATTGACGGCATGGACTCCGAGGAGCTCATCATCAAGCTCGACGCCGCCGGCTTTGAGGTATCGGCAGGCTCGGCATGCTCGAGCGGTAGTATGGACCCCAGCCACGTTTTGAGCGCGATGGGCATCGGTCGCGAGCAGGCATTGGGAGCACTGCGCATTTCCTTTGATGACCGCGTAAATCCGAGCGATCTGGACGAGTTCGCCCAAACGCTGCTCTCGATCGTGGGTGCCGTATGATCGTCGCCGAGCTTGAGCGCGCGCTGCTGGCACGCTATCCCAAGACCAATGCCGAGAGTTGGGACCATGTAGGACTCTCCGTCGGCGACCCTGCCGCGGAGATTACCGGTGTTGCCTGCGCACTCGATGCGACCGAAGCCAATGTGCACCGCGCCCAGGAGGCCGGAGCCAACGTGCTGCTGACGCATCATCCCATCTATATCAAGGCGCCCGAGGCGTTTTGCCCGCCCGGCACGACGCGCCCCCAATGCAGCGCGGCGCTCTACGAGGCAGCCCGTTGCGGCGTGAGCATTATCTCGCTCCACACCAACCTGGACCGCTCGCACGAGGCACGTATCTGCCTAAGTAGGCTTTTGGACGCCGCGCCCGCAAGCTCGTTGGAGCACGTGGACGACCCCGAGGCCTGCGGACTGGGCGCACTCGCGACCCTCCACGACCCCTGCAGCCTGCGCAACCTTGCCGCACGCGCCGCAGCGGCGTTTGGCAGCGACCCGCGCGTGTGGGGCGAGGCCGATCACCCGTGCCGCACCATCGCAATTTTGGGCGGTTCGCTGGGTGACTTTGGCGAGCTTGCCATCGCCGCCGGTGCGGATGTCATCGTGACGGGCGAGGCGGGCTACCACGTGGCGCAAGACCTTGCCTTGCGCGGGCTGCCGGTGATCTTGCTCGGCCACGACCGCTCCGAGGAGCCGTTCGTTGATATATTGATGAACTCTGCAGTTGACGCCGGGGCCGACCCCCGTCATGCGATTAAAATACTGAACCCTTGCCAATGGTGGACTGTGACAAAAGGAGAGAACTTATGAGCGCCGGCGCTACGCTACTCAAGCTGCAACAGATCGATTTGGAGCTCGCCCGCAACAAGAGCGAACTTGCCAATATGCCGGAGCTCAAGGAGCTCGCTTCCAAGCGCAAGACCTATGTAAAGCTCAAGTCCGAGATGACCAAGCTCTACGCCCAACGCAAGGACCTGGACATTGAGCTCGACGATCTCAACACCACCGAGATTCAGACCAACAACGCCATCGAGGCCGCCAAGAAGCGCCACGTCGACGGCTCTGACTATCGCGAGGTTCAGGACCTGGAGAACGAGCTCGCCACCCTGGCCAAGCGTCTGGACAAGATTGAGCACACCCGCAAGGACGTCGTTGTCGCCCACAAAGAGGCGCTCGACCGCGAGACCCGCGCGCAGGCAATCATCGCCAAGTTCGAAGAGGGCGTGAAGGCCGATACCAAGGCCGCCCGCGCCAAGGCTGCCGACCTGCAGGCTCAGATCGAAGCCGCCACCAAGGAGCGCACCGCGCTGGCCGCCACGCTGCCCACCGACGTGCTCAGCGACTACGAGCGCCTGCTCAAGCAGTTCCGCGGCCTGGCCGTCGAGACCATCAAGGGCAACATCCCCACGGTCTGCCACACCGCGCTGCAGGCATCGTCCATGAGCGACCTCAACCACGACGGCAGTGAGATTACGCACTGCCCGTACTGCCACCGCCTGCTCGTGCTCCCTAGCAAGGAAGCCTAGCGATGACGGCGACATCCAACAATTCAATGCAACTTGAGGGAAAAACGATCCTGCTGGGCATTACCGGCGGGATCGCCGCCTATAAGTCGTGCAATATCGTGCGCCTGCTGCAAAAGCGCGGCGCGCGCGTCAAGGCCGTTATGAGCGAGCATGCCACCGAGTTTGTGGGCCCGCTCACCTTCCGTGCGCTCACCAACGAGCCAGTTGCCGTGGGCCTATTCGACGATCCCTCCGACCCCATCCACCACATTTCGCTGGCGCAGGAGCCCGATCTGGTGGTCGTGGCGCCCGCGACGGCCAATATCATCGCCAAGATGGCCAATGGCATCGCCGATGACCTTATTTCTACCACACTGCTTGCCACGCCGCGACCGATCGTGATCGCACCTGCTATGAACAACGGCATGTGGAAGGCGCCGGCGACGCAGGCCAACATGGCCATGCTGCGTGACCGCGGCGTACATGTGGTGGGTCCGGGAAGCGGCTACCTTGCCTGCGGCGACGTGGACACGGGCCGTATGAGCGAGCCCGAGGACATCGTCGAGGCCGTCTGCAGGGTGCTCAATCCCGTGCCGCAAGACCTGGCGGGCAAGCGCATCGTGATTACCGCCGGCCCCACGCACGAGCCGATCGACCCCGTGCGTTTTATCGGCAACCGTTCATCAGGCAAGATGGGTATCGCTCTGGCGGGGGAGGCCGCACGCCGCGGTGCCGCCGTCACGCTCGTGCTGGGACCGACATCGCTCGACGTTCCTCGCGGTGTGGAGTGTGTGCACGTACAGACCGCCGCAGAAATGCTCCAGGCGGCGCTGAGCGCCTTCCAGACGGCCGACGCGGCCATTTGCGCAGCTGCCGTCGCCGACTACACACCTGCGGCCCCGGCGGACCACAAGCTCAAAAAGGCCAACGAGCGCCTGGATCGAATCGATCTCGTCGAGACCGTTGACATCTTGGCCGAGCTCTCACGCCAAATGGGGGAGCGGTGCGTGATCGGCTTTGCGGCCGAGACCGATAACGTCGTGGAGTACGCGCAGCGCAAACTCGCGCGTAAGGGTTGCGATGCCATTATCGCCAACGATGTTTCGCGCGCCGATTCGGGCTTTGGAACCGATACCAACAAAGCTTGGATCGTGAGCACAGCGGGCACGCAAGAACTTCCCGTACTAACAAAACCCCAGCTCGCAGATGCAATTTTGGACTTGCTTCAAAATTTGTAAAAAAGTTCTTGCACAAGGACAAAGTTTCGGGTTAATATACTCCCTGTTGCGAGCGAGAGCAGAGCAACAAACAAAAGCTTCGGGACGTGGCGCAGCTTGGTAGCGCACTTGACTGGGGGTCAAGGGGTCGCTGGTTCGAATCCAGTCGTCCCGACCAGAAGTTTGCAGGTCAGGCACCTAGTGCTTGACCTTTTTTGTTTTAAGCAATTGCTTAATTTTGATTAAGCAACAGGGTGCCAAAAAACTACCTGAGCGATAATCGCCTTTTGCGGTTACTTGCGCGTTTTGCACACGCTTGAGCCGATTTATTAACGCGATATGAATCTACATACGCGTAGTTGGTATACAGCCGAGTACAGGCTGTATTTATCGCGACGATTTACACAGATATAGCAACTGTAACGAACAGGCGTGTCGCTGTCTTTATTCCAGCAGTTCACTTAATCGGTGGACGAGTGGGGTGTTGCAACGAAACGCCAAGGAGGATGGGCTCTATACGAGGACGCCGCAGAGGCAATGGCGGGGGGAGTACGGAGGGCGCCCTGAGAGCCGCTGTATGACCCCATGTCTCCTTAACTCGATTATTTGTGTTTCAAGCCACAAATCGGTCGAGCAATTGCCAAAAGAAAGGCCCATGCAGGATTGCACGGGCCTTACATCAGATCAAATTTGAGCTAGAAGCACCAAATGGGGCAGACGCAACACCATCTCGTCGCGCCCTCGGCGAGCGACATATCACAGTCGAGGTAGACATCGAGGAAATCGTCAGATCCCGCACAGGGGGACCGCGATGGTGGCCACCGCGCCGCCCGAGGGGCTGTTGGCGAGCGAGACGGAGCCCCCGTGGGCGCTCGCGGCCTCGGAGGCGACGTGGAGGCCGAGCCCGTAATGGCGGCCTCCGTCGCGCGAGGAGCGAGAGGAGTCGTCTGTGAAGAGGCGCTCGCAGCCGCGTTCGAGGGCGGCGGGAGAAAAGCCCGGTCCGTCATCGGCGACCTCGATGACGAGGTATCCACCAGCGACGTCGCAGGAGACCACCACGCGCGAGCGCGCGTGCTCGGCGGCGTTGGCCACGAGGTTCGCGGCGGCTCGCGCCAGGGTGGTTCGGTCGAGTGGGGCCTCGGGCGCGCCCGCGACAGCGGGGCCCGTGGCTGCGTCGAGCGTCACGCCTCGCGCCCGGGCGATCTGGGCGGCCTCGGCGAGGACCTGTTCGCAGAGCTCGGCCGGCCGCATGGGGGCCCTCTCCGCCCCGCCGGACCCGCGCGACGCCTCGATGAGCAGGCGCACGTAGCCGTCAAGCCTTTCGACACTGCCGGCTATGTCGCGCGCGGCGGCCGCGAGGTCGGCGTCTTTCTCGTCTTCCAGCTCCTCCGCCACGAAGTCGGCGTTGGCGCGCAGCACGGTGAGCGGCGTCTTGAGGTCGTGGGCGAGCGACGCCATCTGCTCGCGCTGCCCCCGCTCCGCGGCCCAGCGGGCCTCGAGCGACTCGGCGAGGGAGGCCCGCATGGCGTCCATCGCGGCGAGGACGTCGTTCACCTCGCGCACGTTGGTGCTGCCGACCGCGAAGTCGAGCTCCCCCGCGCCGACGCGCCCCGCCGCCTCCGCGAGCGGCGCCATCTTGCGCGAGATCACGCGGCTCGCGCGGCGCGCCACGAGCGCGAGCGCGAGCGCGCTTCCCGCCGCGGCGCCGACGAGCATGAGGTTCTGCGGGTTGGGAAGCAGGCCGGCGAGATCGCGCGAGACCCACTGCGGCAGGTACTCGCTGACGAGCGCGCATGCCCCGCCGTCCTTGAGCGGGAACGCGGCGTAGGTGAGGCCCGAGCCCCCGCCCTCGATCTCCACTGTGCCCGGATCAGCGGCGAGTGCCGTACGGGCCATTTCCGTCGCGTCCTCGAGCCGCGTGCCCTCGAGGTCTGTCATCAGCACGTATCCGTCCTTGTTCAGGATGAGGTAGCGGTACGCCGTCGGCACGTCCTGCTGTCCGCAGACGCCGTCGCGTGCCAGGCCCTCCGCGACCTCGCGCGCATTGGCCGGCCCCCAGCTTGCCTCGTAGACGAAGCCCGCGCTGATCGCTGCGGAGAGCGCCATGAACGAGGCGAGCCACGCCGTAGCGACCGCCGCGAACGCGTAGGCGAAGTAGCGCGCGATGACGAAGGAGAGCGGCATGCCCCCGCGACCTCGCGCCCCGATCCTCAGAGCTGCCACTTGTACCCCATCCCCCAGACGGTCGCGATCGGATCGGCGCCGGCCTCGGAGAGTTTCCTCCGGGCGCGGCTGACCTGCATGGATATGGCCGCATCGTCGGCGTCGCTCTCCCAGCCGAGCACCGCCTCGCGTATCTGCGCGCGGCTCATGACCTGCCCGGGGTGGCGCGCGAGGTACTCGCAGATGGCGTACTCGGTGGGCGTGAGCGGCACGGTCTCGCCGCCCACGGCGAGGTCGCGCGCCCCGAGGTCGATCCGCACCTCCCCGAAGGAGAGAGCGTGCGAGCGCGGCCGGCGCTCACGGCGTAGATGGGCCGCGACCTTGGCGCGCAGTTCCGCGGCACCGAAGGGCTTGCGGACGTAGTCGTCGGCGCCCAGGCCGTAGCCGGCCACGGCATCCTCCTCGGCCACGCGCGCGGTCAGGAAGACGATGGGCCCGTCGAAGTCCGGGCGGATCTGCCGCACGAGCTCGAAGCCGTCGAGCCCCGGCATCATGACGTCGCAGAGCACGAGGTCGAAGCGCGAGAGGTCCATCCCCGGGACCGCCGTCGGGTCCGTCGCCCTGACGACCTCATGGCCGTCGCGGCCGAGGACGCGCGCGAGCGCGTCGAGGATAGCCCGTTCATCATCCACTGCCAGTATCCTCGCCATGTTCGACCTCCTGAAACTCTCGTCGGAATTGTACTAGCGCCGCACTCAGCGGTCCAGAGCCCTGCGCGCAGCTGCGGGCGCCTCAGCCGCTTCGCACGCGCGGTAGCGCACGCCCGAGCCGCCGCGCGCCTCGATCCCGAGCCAGCCCTCGCCGTCCGACTCCCGCCCGAAGAAGATGAGCTGGAGCTCTCGGACATTGCCCCTGTCGTCCGCAGCGTCCACCAGGTAGACATAGTTTGTCCCCGCCCCGGTGGCGTCGGCGTAGGAGCTCGCGTGGCTACCGGGCTCGAGCGCGGGCGCCCACATAGCGATCTCAGGGTTGGGCAGCACGCGGTCGGCAATCGAGCGCAGTGCCGACCCCCAGCCGGCGTCGAGCAGGGCATCCCGGCCAGGACGAGCGCTGCGGAGAGGAGGACGAGCATGGAGGCGAGCGGCCTCCTACGCATCTGCCCTCCCGTCCTCGAAGCGACAGAACCAGGCGAGAAGGACGGCGTCGGCTGCCAGGGTGAGCACGAGGCCAGCGAGCGCAGTCGTGAGGAGTGGGCCCGCCGCGCGTGCGGCGTCGATGAAGGCCTCCACCCCGAGCGACCCCAGGCGCGCGGGCCAGGCGAGCGGCACCCAGCTCAGGGGCGTCGCCAGGGCACCGGTGAGCTCGCCGGTCATGAGACCGTGCGCAAGTCCGCCCACTGAGAAGAACGCGAGGAGCATCCCCGCCGCGCCGGCGCCGATGGTGGCGTTGCGGCCGAGGCGCAGGGCCACGCCGAGCCCCAGCGCGTAGAGGGGCAGGCTGCCCAGCACGATGCCCGCCCAGGCGGCCGCAAGCGGAGCGGGCCCGAGCGGCAGGCGCCCGGCGACGGCGAGCACGGCCCCGAAAACGCCGAGCGCCACGGCCAGCGCGCCCGCGCCGAGCGCCGCAAGGGCGAGCAGCTTCGCCGCGACGGCGCGCCCGCGCGAGGGGACCGCCGTGAGGTTGGCGAGGCGCCCGGCAGCGCGCTCCTCGTCCACGGCGAGCCCGCAGACGATGGCGCACATGAGCGGCATGAGGGCGCCGAGGAACTGGGCATAGGCGTCCGCGCCCAGCGCCGGGTCCCATCGGGTTACGGAGAAGTACTCGCCGCAGGCAAGACCGGCTGCCAGGCCGCAGGCGAGGTGCACCGCCGAGAGCGGGGAGCGCGCCAGACGCAGGGCCTCGGAGAGCAGGGCCCGCGGGAGAGTCATGCGCGGCGTCGGGTCGGAGAGTCGTGTCATGGCCATCACCTCTCCTCGGAGCGCGCGAACCAGGCCGCGCCCGCCGCCGTGAGCGCGGCGAACGCGAGCGCACAGACCGCAAGACCCGCCAGCGTGAGCACGCCGTCCGCCGTGAGCGCCCCGCCGAGCGCCATGTCCGCCGCGAGCGGCTCGCCGCTCGGCAGCACGGGAATGAAGCTCGTGGGGATGACCATGCTCGCCGACGGCGGAAAGAGCTGCGGCAGCGGCATCAGCGACCAGGCGAACCCACCCACGAGCTGCGCGGCGAGCGGGCAGAAGATGCCCGCGAGCATGCCGAGCCTCGCCGTGAGGAAGAGCCCTGCGGGGATCATCCACGCCGCGGTCACCGTGTTGGCGAGCGCGCAGAGGAGCATCGTGAGCGTGCCCGCGGCCGTGAGACCCTGCGAGGAGAACGCCGATCCCGCGAGGTAGATGCCGAAGACCACGAGGTTCGAGAGCGTGCAGAGCGCGAGGCACCAGAGCGCCTTGGCCCACCAGGCGCGCCCGAGCGGGAAGCCCAGGCCCAGAAGCCCCCGCATCCGCGTGCGCGCGTCCGCCCGCGCGACGCACGCCACCACGAGCGAGAGAGACACGGGCAGGAAGAGCGCGTACCAGTAGTTCCACGCGCTGAAGATCTGCACGCCCCGGTAGGGCATCGCGCCGAGCAGCGGCATCGGCAGCGCCATGAGCACGGCCAGGCGAACCGGTGCCGCGTGGCGCGACTTCAGGGCCTCGGCGCGCAGGGCCGCAAGCAGGCCGCCTTTCTCGCCCGTCATGCCGCCACCTCCCCGCGCGCTCGTCGCCCTTCCCGGCAGAAGCTCATGAAGAGTTCCTCGAGGTCCTGCCCGGGACGAAGCGCATCCTCGTAGGCGAGGCGCCCCCCGCAGATGATGCCGATGGTGTCCGCCATCTGCTGCACCTCGGAAAGGATGTGGCTCGAGACGATCACCGTCGTACCCGCCGCCGCGAAGCCGCGGATCTGGTCGCGCAGCTCCTCGATGCCGATGGGGTCGAGGCCGTTGGTGGGCTCGTCGAGCACGAGCAGGCGTGGCCGGGCGATCAGCGCCAGCGCGAGCCCCAGGCGCTGCCGCATACCCATCGAGAAGCGCCCGGCGCGCTTCTTCCCGGTGTCCGCGAGGTCCACGGCGGCGAGCACCTCATCTATGCGGCTCTCGGGAAGGCCCAGCAGCGTGGTGCGCACGCGCAGGTTCTCGCGCGCGGTGAGGTTGGGGTAGAGCGGCGCCTCCTCGATGAGGCTGCCGATTGCGTAGAGGTCCTCGCGGCGCCAGGCGTGCCCGGCAAAGAGGATCTCCCCGGCCGTCGGCCGCAGCATCCCGCAGATCATCTTGAGCGTTGTCGACTTGCCGGCACCGTTGGGGCCGAGCAGCCCGTACACCTCGCCCTCGCGGATATGAAGGCTCACGTCGGCCACGGCGTCCTGCGCCTGGTCGCCGCGGCCGAAGCGCTTGGTGAGCCCGCGCGTCTCGAGCATGTAACCCATGGGTTCGTCCTTTCTCTTCCGGGCGCGCGGGCCGAGTCGCCGTGCCCGCGCGCCTCACCTTTCGGGTTCACCATCCATGGTGGGGCGCGTTTCTAACGAAGCCGTAACGGCCGTTGCGTTCTTTTGGCGCCAACCCTTCTCGACCCGCACATCATGATTAATTTGCTTAAAGCAACAACTTTCCCGATCGATGTAATCACCGAATCAAAACGTGTACGTCAGCCATCAAAGATGCCGAAAAATGTCATATTTGGAGGCTGATGTACACAAATGCAGAATCCCGCACAACCCAGTAGCATCCTCCATATGTCTGGACTCTCTATGCTTACGCTGGATAGACATCGCCGGAACGGGTATAGTAGCGAAAGTTTTGTCGTTAACCAGCGGGGGAGTCCTGTGGGCATCAAAAAGAAGATCAAAAAGGAGCTTATCGGCACTTCCGATTACCCGTCGAATAAGATCTTTACGATCTCCAATTTCATCACCTTTACGCGCCTGATCCTCACCCTGGTATTTCTGTACCTGTTTGTGACGGATAACAACCGCGTCATCGCCATCGTTATCTACGCCGTTGCCGCCTCTACCGACTGGATGGACGGTCAGATCGCCCGCATGACCAAGACGGTCTCGTGGCTCGGCAAGGTCATGGATCCCATCTGCGACCGTGCGCTGCTGTTCACCGGCGTACTTGGGCTGGTGGTCCGCGGAGAGCTGCCCATCTGGGTCTGCGTGCTCATTATTGGCCGCGACATCTATCTGGGCATCGGCACGCTTATCGTGCGTCATTATCACCGTCGCCCCATCGATGTCGTCTTTCCCGGAAAGATTGCCACTGCACTGCTCATGACCGGCTTCTCGCTCATGCTGCTCGGGTTCCCCGTTATTGACGGCCTGCATCTTTTACCTTCAACCCTTACGGCCTTCCCGGGCCTCAACGGAAGCTCGGTGCCCCTCGGCATCTTCTTTGTGTACGGCGGCGTGATCTTCTCCATGCTCACGGCTGTCATCTATTCCATTAAGGGCGGAGTGGCCATTAAACAGGCTCTCGCGCATCCCGAGGACGAGGACATCGACTTTCTGAACCCCGAAATCGAAGACTGATTCGTTGGGGTATGATTACGTACGGTTCATTATTTGCGGCACGTCCGCGATAAGTTAGGGGTTGTCATGGACAACATGGTTAACAATATGCCTCAGAATGATAAGACTGCTGACGCTACCTGCGTATTCCGCGTGCCTTCAAGCGACGTCACCGTTCCCGACCTCATGGCCAACGTGCGCATCACCGCCCCCGTTCTGTCCATCGTCAAGGGTCCGCAGACTGGTGCCGCCTTTGAACTCGAGGACGACGTGACCACCATCGGCCGCGATCCCGCGAATGGCATCTTCCTCAACGACATGACTGTCTCGCGCAGCCACGCACGCATTATTCGTGAGGGCCTGGGCGCCCGTATTGAGGATCTGGGGTCGCTCAATGGCACCTGGGTCGACGGTGCCATTGTCAACGCCGCTCCGCTGCACGACGGCTCTTCCGTTCAGATCGGTACGTTTACGCTCATCTACCACGAGAGCACGCCGGAGCGCATCGAAACCGGTGAGTAGGGCATGGCCGAACGCAACTATCTGAGTATCGGCCAAGTCGTCAACCTACTTCGAGGCGCATACCCCGATCTTTCGAACTCAAAAATTAGATTTCTAGAAGATGAGGGGCTCATTACCCCTCATCGTACGCCTAAGGGATACCGTCAGTACTCTAAGGAGGACGTTGATCGCCTGGAGGTCATCCTGCACTTGCAGAAGACCCGCTACATGCCGCTCAACGTGATTAAGCAGCGCTTGGAAAACGCCACGGACCTGTCAACGCTCGCCTACGAGGTGGGCTTGCTGTCCGATGTTCCGCTTAAGACGGAGCCCAAGGAGACCAAACAAAAGCTGCATCCCATCGAGACCATTCCCGATATGCTGGGCGTCGAGATCTCGTTTATCCGCTCGCTCGCCGAGAACGACCTCATTCGCATCATCAAGAGTCCGCAGAACCGTGAGCTCGTCGATGGTCGCGATTTTCCGATCATCCGCTACTGCTCCGAGCTGTCACGCTTCCACATCGAGCCGCGCAACCTGCGTCAGTACGTGTCTTCCGCCAACCGCGAATCCTCGATGTTTGAGCAAGTGCTCGTAAGCATGCTCGGCATGGACACCTCCGATGACGAGCGCGACGCCAAGCTCGAGCGTGCGTTTAAGAAGCTTCACGACCTCACCGAGGGTGTGCATACGGCACTGCTCAAGAACCGCGTTTTTGAGTCGCTCAACGCCGTGGTCGAGGACGCCGACATCGATGCACTCGATGAGGAAATCGCTCGCTCCGAGTCCACCAAGGCCAAAAACGAAGAAACTGTCGCGCCGGCTTCGCACGAGGATTCTCTCGTAAAGCCGCTCAAGGTCGTCGCCCCTTCGCAAACCGGCACCGCCACCGCGGGCAAATAACAGCTGCCGCTTATCCGGCAACCCATTGAAAGGTCATGCAATGTACGACTTCGAATCTCAAATCGTCGACATCCCCGACTATCCCGAGCCCGGAGTCATCTTTAAAGACATCACGCCGCTCTTTGGCAATCCCGAGGCGCTCAAAGCCATGACCGATGCCCTAGCCGAGCACTTTGCCGGCATGGGAATCACCAAGGTCGTGGGTCCCGAGGCTCGCGGCTTTATGGTTGGCGTACCGGTGGCTGTGGCCCTTGGTGCCGGCTTTGTTCCCGCACGTAAACCGGGCAAGCTACCCCGCAAGACGGTGAGCCAGAGCTATGAGCTCGAATACGGCACCGACTCTATCGAGATCCATGCCGATGCCATTACCTCTAAAGATACCGTGTTGATTCTGGACGACTTGGTCGCGACGGGCGGAACCGTCGAGGCAACAGGTAAACTGGTGCGAGATATGGGCGCAAAGCTTGTGGGTTACGGGTGTATCCTTGAGCTTGCGTTTCTCAACCCGCGCGAGAAGCTCACGCCGACTGACGACGATGTTGAGCTCTTTAGCCTGGTGACGGTGGACTAGCCGTTACCCTTAGTTACTGGAAAGGAAGCTACATGCGCACAGCAAACACGCACAAAAACATGGCACGCTGCGCTGCTACGGCAACCCTCGCTTGTGTTTTGGGCTTGGGCCTCGCGGCTCCTGCCTACGCCGATACCGCATCCGACCTTGCCGCTGCTCGTACGAAGCTCGAGCAGATCGGTACCCAAACCCAGCAGATTTACGATGAGCTCGCCACGCAGACGCAGGCGCTCGATCAGACTGCTGGCGAGATCACGCAAAAGCAGCAGGAGATCGCTGACGGTCAGGCCAAGCTCTCGACCTATGTCGCCGGCGAGTACAAAACCGGCGGTCTGAGCCTGCTTCAGGTTCTGACCGGCGTCGATGACCTGAGCGATATGCTCAACCGTCTGTTCTACTACGGCAAAGTTTCCGATAAGCAGGCTCAGACCATTCAAGAGGTCAAGGAGCTTAAGCAGCAGCTCACCGATAAGCAGGCCGAGCAGGAGAAGAACGTCGCCACCACGCAAAAGAAGGTCGATGAGCTTAACGCCCAGCAGGCTGAAGCCCAGAGTGTCGTGAACTCCCTGGATTCACAGTTGCAGGCCGAGCTTGCTGCCGAGGCCCAGGCCAACGCCGCGCTGCAGGCTGGCATAAATGCTAGCACCGCCGAAAAGGCCACGGTGAGCAACGACACCGCCGGTACGAGCGAGAACACCAACAAGGGTGGCGGTACGACCAACGACGGCGGCGGAAACACGCCCGCGCCCGCTCCCACTCCGCAGCCCCCGACGCCCGCTCCGGCTCCGGCTCCGGCTCCGACGCCTTCCGCACCGAGCCAGTCCGTTGACGGCGGTTCCGTTGTTTCGCGTGCCTATAGCAAGCTCGGATACGCTTACTCTTGGGGTGGCATTGGGCCGAACAGCTTTGACTGCTCCGGTTTTGTAAGCTATTGCCTCACGGGACGCTACTGCCGTCTGGGCACCACGGTCGACTTCATGGGTTGGACCCGTGTGTCCGATCCGCAACCCGGCGATGTTGTGGTTAACTCCTACCATACCGGCATCTATATCGGTAATGGTCAGATGATCCATGCTTCCGACTACAAAACGGGCGTCATCATCAGTTCCGTCGCAGCCGGTATGAACAACAACTACATTTTCGTGCGCTACTAAGTCACTCTGTATAGCGAACGAAGGTGAACCTCGTGGCCTTTGAGCTGCGAGGTTCATTTATTTATGACCGTGCTCCATACATGATCCTAATGTGCTAGTTTTCAATACTAGATGCACGCTTCATCGGTGAGCAATATAGCTATAATGATTGAGAAGCATATAGAAAGGACCCTCTATGAGCTGGGCACTTATCTCCGATTCGAGCTGTAACCTCCGCGATTGGCAACCGACCGCGCCCCATACCACCTTTGCATTTGCACCCCTCAAAATTCGAGTGGGGGAGCGCGAGTTCGTCGATGACCTCACGCTCGACGTTCACGAACTCAATTGCGCCGTGCAGGCGGAGTCGAGCGCTTCTTCGAGCGCCTGTCCGAGCGTAGGCGAGTGGACCGAACTCTTTAGGCTTGCCGACAAGACGATTTGTATGCCCATCTCGGAGGGCGTATCGGGGAGCTATAACGCCGCCGCCACGGCACGCGATTTGGTTCTTGCCGAGGAGCCGAACCGTCAAATTCATTTGGTCAATTCACGCGGAGCCGGCGGCAAAATGGACCTGATCTTACTGCTGTTCGACCGGTATCTTGCAAGCAATCCGGATGTCTCATTCGAGGACGCTTGCGCATACTTCAATAGCCTTGAGCAGAACAGCAAAATCCTCTTCAGCTTGTGCAATTACGAAAACCTGGCCAAAGCCGGACGTATCCCTAAGGCAGCCGGCGTCATTGCCAACAAGCTCAATATCCGCATTTTGGGCACGGCGAGCGAAGCGGGCAAAATTGAACTCGTTGGGCACACCCGCGGCGAAAAGAAGATGCTCACCAAGATTGTCGACACCATGGAGGCCGCAGGCTTTACCGGCGGCGAGGTCGTTATCGACCATGTCGAGAATGAGGCGGGCGCCCAAGCACTTGCCAGCCGCATTGTGGAGCATTGGCCCGGCTCCAAGACGATTATCATGCCCTGTAACGGGCTAGATTCATACTATGCCGAGATGCACGGCCTCATTATCGGCTACGGTATGGGCGTGGCGTCGGGCCGATAATATCCAACTAGACAAACGTATGGGCGGGATAAGGAGCCATTGGCTCTTTATCCCGCCCATCTTATACCTCGGTTAGCTATTAAACCCATTGAACTTGAGATAGCTCATCAGATACGCCTTCGAAACGAAGGACGATACCGCACTGCGCACGAGCAACGATTCGCGCGTAACCTGATGTGCGGTATCGGGCACGGGAGTCTGCTCAACAGAAAACGCCGCACGAATCGATGCCTCGAGCTGATCGACAACATAATCGAAAGCCGTCGGAGCGTCGTAGCTCAAGCGCTGAATATTAAAGAGCGCCTGAACCGCAGCGATGGGCAGCACCTGCTTAAAGATACAAATGGCGATGAGACGCGCAATCTGCTCACGGCCATACTGCTTTTTAACCGGAGCAGGAACGAGGCCGACCTTTACGTAGTTATTGATCATCGATGGCGTGATAACGGGTTGCTCTACGCAAATCGAAAGCGGCTCCATCCACAGCGCAACATATTCAATAACCTGATCGCGATAGAGCGTTACGTTGGGCAGCTGGTCATAGCGTGGCAGGCTCAACGCGTTGAGTTTACCCACCATATCGGACTGAATAAATGCATCCGGCAGAACCGTCGGCTGAATATCCTCAGGCTTAATGCTGACCGACGTATCGGACATCGGGATAACATGTTTAGCATGGTTCATAAGAGGCCCCCGTTCGTTTTCTATATTGTATTCTAGGTTATATAGTTTTGCATACTACATAGCCGCAAAGTAAAAGTGGTTGGACGGCACATTGATGCACTGTCCAACCACTATGTTTAAAGATAGCAACCTTACATAAGATATATTATCGTACTTATGCGCGTAAGAAAGCGTATGCGCTGGTTGCCGCTATGGCTCCGTCCGAAACGGCGGTCACAACCTGGCGTAAACGCTTGGAACGGATATCGCCGGCTGCGAATAAGCCGGGCGTACGGGTAGCCATCGAATCGTCGGTGACAATGCCGCCGTCGGGAGCCAGATCGACGAGATGCTCAACCAGCTCGGTATGCGGCTGCGTCCCCGTAAAGACAAAAATACCAAATGAGCCAGGTTCAAAGGACTCAGTGTGCATTTCACCAGTCGCATTGTCCTTGAACGTGATTGTCGTGGGCATCGCTTCACCAGAAAGCTCAACAATACTAGTTTGGTACCTAACTGATATATTCTCCTTTGCAAGCACCTTATTCACAACGCCCTCGGGTGCACGGAACTGATCGCGACGCAGCACGATGGTCACGCTGCTGGCAATGTCGGACAGGAACAGCGCCTCCTCGCATGCCGAATTGCCGCCTCCGATAACAAAGACCTGCTTGCCGCGGAAGAACATGCCGTCACACGTTGCGCAATACGAAACGCCACGACCACGATACGTGTCCTCGCCAACAAAACCCGCAGGACGCGGCGTGGCGCCCATGCACGCAATGACGCTCTTGGCCGCCGTGCCGCCCATATCATGATGGATGGTAAATTGAGCCGCATCGACATCGTAGTCGACGCCTGTCACCATACTCCATTCAACCTGAGCCCCCAGGCCTTCAGCATGCTGTTGAAACCGCTCACCAAGTTCGGCACCGCTCAGCAGCGGAATGCCAGGATAATTCTCAATCTCGTTGCTCGTGGCAATCTGTCCGCCCGACATGCCCTGCTCAAGGACAGTCGTCGTCAGGTTGGCGCGCGCCGCATAAATGGCGGCAGCATAGCCCGCGGGGCCGCCACCGATAATCGCAACATCGATTGTCTGATCGGTAATCATGAAGAGTCCTCTCGTCGAAACGTTGTCGTTCTTTGCGCTCATACCCAAATTTACGTGAACGTGACACTCATGCACTACAATGATAAATCCGTGTTACAACGTCGAAGGGGAGTTATCGATGGATCAAACGCAGACGAGCGACGACGCTCCCCTGCTCACGCACAGCACTCCCCAATCGGAGCAAACAGCGCTCTTGGCTCAGCAAAAATCTCTCGTGACCATCGTGCACGCCTCGGTCGGCTCAGGCCATAAGGCCGCCGCAAATGCGATTGCGCAGGCCTTCGACCTCATCCGCGGCACCAATGGCATCCCCGAGGATGTTGAGATTGAAGTGCTCGATATCCTTGATTTTGGACGTATTAAATTCGACGGTAATAAGACCGCGGCTTCTTTTACGGGAGCCACGCGCCCCATTTACGACCTGACCTGGAGATATACACTTACGGGACATCTTCTCTGGGGTGGCGGCACGGCATGGTCGCGAATCATGTTCCCCGCCTTCAACGAATATATTCGTAGCCGCAGGCCCATAGCCGTGGTCGCAACGCACATCACAGCAGCCAATGTTGCCGTGGGTGCCCGCATAATTACGGGTATCGATTATCCAGTCATCTGCGTACCGACCGACTACGAAGTCGAGGGCTGGTGGCCCCACAAGGACACCGATCTATTCTGTGTTGCCAACGAATTTATGTCCGAAACGCTGCGTCCGCGCAAGGTGCCCGAGGCAAAGATTCGCATTACCGGCATTCCTATTCGCGCCGGATTCGACACGGATTACGATCGCGAGGAAGAGCTAGCCAAGTTCAACCTCCCCACCGACAAGACCGTCGTGCTGGTTATGGCCGGCGCCAGTTTACCTCAACCGTACGTCCGCTTTCGCGCGGCGATGGACCAGACCCTCCCCTTCCTGCGCAGTTTCGAGGACATGCACTTTGTCTTTTTGCCGGGCAAAGACGTGGAGTATGCCACCCGGCTGAAGACGCTCTTCGATGCCATGAAGCTCGAGAACGTCACGGTGTTGGACTATGTCGACGACATGGCGGCCCTCATGCACGGGTGCGACCTGGCAATTCTCAAATCGGGCGGACTCACCGTCACCGAGTGCCTGTGTGCGCATCTGCCGATGATCCTGCTGGGCAAATCGTACGGCCAGGAAAAGGCCAACACCACGATGCTCACCGGCATGGGAGCCAGCATGCACGTCACCACGGCACGAGAACTCATCGTTACCCTACGTCACTTGCACGACCATCCCGAATCACTCAAAGCGCTACTCATCAACGGCGAAGTACTACGCCGCCCCCACGCAGCCGAAGACATCGCCATCGCCACCATAGAGCTCGTAGGCAAACCCCAAAAGCGCAAAAGAGCCTTCTGCCGCTTCTACTGGGGCGGAAAACCCGCGCATATCCGCTAGGCGATAGTCCGCTGCTCGGCGGGAGCCGCCCATATATCATTCCATGCTCAAACATTCTCGCTGCGCTGCGAAACTGCGCGTGGAACGATATATGGGCGGCTCCCGCCGAGCAGCTACGTTTACGTGCTAGCAGCTATACCGGATCCCCACCATTAAAATCTGCAAAGGCGAAACCGAAAAATATAAATACAGTAAGTCGATGCGACAAAGGAGGCGTCCCTTTATCGCATCGACTTACTAGAAAAGTAAATATTGTTTCAAGCGAGTAGCCGCCCGCCCGGGGCTTACCTATATCGTTCCACGCGCAGTTTCGCAGCGAGCGAAGCGACGCGAGAATGTTTGAGCATGGAATGATATAGGTAAGCCCCGGGCGGGAGGGATACGAGCGCCCTAGGCGATGCCGCTGGAGCCGAAGCCTCCTTTGCCTCGGTCGGTTTCGTCTAGTTCTTCTACTTCTATGAGGTTGACCGTGGGGACTTCTTGGATGACGAGTTGGGCTATGCGGTCGCCTTTGTTGATTTGGATGTCGTTGGTGGGATCCAGGTTGATGAGGATAACCTTGAGTTCCCCTCGGTAGTGGGCGTCGATGAGGCCCGGCGTGTTGACTATAGACAGGCCCTGCTTGATGGCCAAGCCGCTGCGGGGCTGGACGAAGCCGGCGTAGCCATCGGGCAGGGCGATGGCCAGCCCCGTAGAGACCAGACGGCGTTCGAAGGGCTTCAGGACGCAGTCCTCGTTGGAGCGCAAATCCAAGCCAGCATCGGTGGGATGGGCGTATTTGGGAAGCTCAACGGTGGGGTCGAGACGCTTTATGTTGACGGTAATGTTGGACATGGAATCACCTTAGCTTGTCGAGCTCTTGCAGAAACTCATCGACGTCTTTGAAATCGCGGTAGACCGAGGCAAAGCGAATGTAGGCCACCTTGTCGATCTTGGCCAAGCGCTTGAGCACCATGTCACCCAACTCATGGGACGTGACGGCCGTCAGCGTGCGAGAGCGCAGCTCAACCTCGATGTCGTCGATAATCTCATTGAGCTTCTTAGTGTCGATATCGCGCTTGATGGTGGCGCGCATCAAGCCGACGAGCAGCTTATTGCGATCAAACCGCTGCTTGGTTCCGTCTGACTTAATGACCTCGATTGGGTCTTCGCATCGCTCGAACGTTGTAAAGCGGTAGTTACACGAGCAACATTCGCGACGGCGCTTAATGGTGTTATTTGACTCCTGCATACGGGAATCAACGACGCGGGTATGTGCCTTGCCGCATTTGGGACAGCGCATGGTACCTCCTCTTAAACGATAACAAGGGTACCATGCGCAGCGAGATAATGATTACGAACGAGCAGGAACCTTAAGATGCGCACCGGCGGCGAGCGAACCATGCTCCAGATGATTGACGCTACGGATCATGTCGGAAGTCTCTTGCGTGGAAAGGCGTTCGATTGGATATTCTTCGGCAAGCGACCAAAGAGAATCGCCAGGCTGAACGCGAATGGTCTCGTAGGTAATGTTGGAAACGGACTCGGCATACGCGGCGTGACGAGCGCTAAAGACCGACATAGCGAGGACAAAGAAGAGCGTAAGCGCAACGGCGACGGCGACAATCGTCGGAACCTTCAGGGCAACGCGGGCCGGCGCGACTACAGCCTGCTGATTGCGCGCAGGCTTTACGGTCAAAGGCTGAAAGCCGGAGCGGCCACCCTGAACAACCGTAAAAGTGGGTTCTGCAGGCGTCTCGAGCTTAAGGGCGAGGTTTCCCTGGACCATATTCGTTACGTTCATCATGTTCTCCTCTCGCGTGTTTTGCTGAGAACAGTTTTATCAAGCCGCGCGGACAAAAATGTCTAGCGCGAGAACGAATGTTCGGTTATTATTATCTTCGAACAGTTGTTCCTGTCAAGCAAAATTCGAACATTTGTTTGACATGGGTAGAGAGGATGCCCTGATGGCTCGCAAAATTACCAAGCGTCAGCAGCAAATTTACGACTTCATCAAGGAATATCAGCAGGAGAAGGGTTATCCGCCCAGCGTGCGCGAGATGGCTTCTGCCGTGGGCCTTTCCTCCCCCAGCACCGTGCACGCCCATCTCTCTGCCCTGGAGGCGCGCGGGCTACTCAAGCGCGATGCCACCAAGCCGCGCGCCCTGGAACTCTTTAACGAGGATGGCTCCTCTGTCTCAATTTCCAAATCTGACGAGCCCACCGCACCTCGCGGAACGGTCTCGCTACCGCTCGTTGGTCGCGTCGCGGCTGGGATTCCCATTCTGGCCGAGCAGAATATCGAAGACACGTTTACTATCCCGACCGAAATCGCCACTGATCAGGGTTCCTTTATCCTTGAGGTGCATGGGAGCTCAATGATCAATGTCGGCATCTTCAATGGCGATTACATCATCGTCCGTGAACAAAAGAGTGCCATGAACGGCGAAATTGTCGTGGCCATGATTGATGGTTCGGCGACCGTCAAGACGTTCTACAAGGAGCAGGGGCGTGTGCGCTTGCAGCCCGAGAACGACACCATGGAACCTATCTATGCAACGAATCCCGTTATCCTGGGCAAAGTCGTCGGCTTGATGCGCCGGTTCTCGTAATGCAAAAACGCATAACCATCTTTGATACCGTCCGCGGGTTTACGATGATTTCTATGGCAGGTTTTCACGCTTGCTATGATCTCGCCTACCTGTACGGCTGGGATATGCCTTGGTTTACCCAGACTGTCTTTCAAGACGTCTGGCGCGCCAGCATCAGCTGGGTATTTTTGTTTATCGCGGGTTGGATGTGCACTCTTTCGCGCAACAATATCAAACGTGCCGCCAAATACGCCTTAGCAGCACTCGTTGTCTGGTTGGCAACAACACTTGTCTCATTCGACGATTCGGTTAATTTTGGCATCATCTACTGCATGGCCGCATGCACCGGCATCGTGGCGTTGACCGATCCCGTCCTTAAGAAGATAACGGCGAGATGGGGCATGCCCCTATGCCTTGTGTTGTTCGCCCTCACCTGGAGCATCCCCAAAACGATCTACCCTGTCCCCTACCTGGCGTGGCTGGGATTTCCGAGCCCTGGGTTTGTCTCAGGTGATTACTACCCCATCATCCCGTTTATCTTTATGTATCTTGCAGGATACTTCGCCGCACACATAGCGAAGAGTATCGATAAGACCGTCCCTAGCTGGGCCTACGCCAACCCCCTGCCGGCGCTCGCCAGCCTTGGACGTCACGCTCTCCCCTTTTATCTGCTGCATCAGCCCATCATTCTGGGCATTTTGGAGATCGTCTACTCGGTGCGATAACGCTCGAGCCGCGGTGCAATACGAGCCGGCAGTTTCGCCACAATGCGAACGCCGTCCTCGAGATATTCCTCATGCAGAAGGGTTCCCTGCTCATGCACCAGCGTGATGAGAGCGCCCTCACGATACGGGATATCAGCGGAGAGCAACACATCGGTGGCAGCTGCCTCGCGAGCAATCCGGTCGACGAGATCGTCGAGCCCCTCGCCCGTTTGGGCCGAGAACAGAACGGCCTCCGGATAGCGACGACGGAAACTCAATCGATCGACGCTATCGAGAAGATCGATTTTATTGAATACGGTCAGCGTTAAACGCTCTCCGGCGCCGATCTCATCAAGCACGCGGTCGACAGCCTCCAGCTGCCGCTCATAGTCCTCGTCAGACGCATCTACGACTTTGAGAATTAGATCGGCACCCAAAACCTCGGACAGCGTCGATTTAAAGGCATCGACCAGACCATGGGGCAGCTTTTGAATAAAGCCGACGGTATCGGTAATCGTCATGCCGCGACCGCCGGGCAGACGATACGAACGCGTCGTCGGGTCGAGCGTAGCAAACAGCTTGTCCTGCGAAAGTACCGTAGAGCCGGTCAGACGATTGAGTAACGTCGATTTACCGGCATTGGTATAACCGGCTAACGCGACGCGAAACGCCGGGGACTCAATGCGACTCTTGGATTGAACATCGCGACGCTGTTCAACCTGCTTGAGCTCACGACGAAGCGCAGCGATCTTATTACGAATGAGGCGACGGTCGACCTCGAGCTGACTTTCGCCCTGACCAAAACGTGAGCCGATGCCGCCGCGCGTCTGCTCCTTGGCGAGATGGCTCCACATGCCACGCAGGCGAGGCAACAAATATTGAAGCTGTGCCAGCTGTACCTGCAGGCGTCCCTCACGCGTCCGAGCATGCAGGCCAAAGATATCCAGGATCAGTGCTGTACGATCGATAATCTTTACCGGCTCGCCCACGGCTTTCTCCAAATAGGATTGCTGCGAGGGGGTCAGGTCGTCGTCAAAAATAACGACATCGGCATCCATGCGATGCACCAGGCCGCACAGCTCTTCAACCTTACCGGAACCGATAAACGATTTAGGATACGGCTTTACCAAACGCTGCGACAAGCGTGCCACGCACCGGGCACCAGCTGTGTGGGCAAGACGCTCCAGCTCATCAAGCGAGCGATCGAGCGGCCATGCATTGTCGCGCCACTCAACACCAACTAAAATGGCACGCTCGGGCTCGGGTGCCGTGGGAACAAGGGGGAAACGGGCCATTAGGCAGCCTCAATACGATGCAGGATATCCTCAACGACCTCATCGATCGTACATTCATCCATATCAAACCACACGATACGGTCATCGCGCTTAAACCACGAAAGCTGACGCTTGGCATAACGACGCGAACGCATCTTAATGAGTTCGCGGGCCTCATCCATGCTCATCACGCCATTGAAAGCATCAATGATCTCTTTATAGCCAATTGCCTGCATCGACGTCAGGGCATCTCCCAGACCCTGGGCCATAAGACCGCGGACCTCATCGACAAGACCCTGCTCAAACATCAGATCGACGCGCAGATTAATGCGCTCGTAGAGCACCTCGCGATTACGCGTCAGACCAAACCATAGGGCATGATAATGCTCGCGCGGAACACTAAACTGACTTTTTTGCTGTGCATAGGAGATACCATCATCATGCATCTCGAGCGCACGAATCACACGGCGCACGTTATGGGGATGAATAACAGCAGCCGATTCTGGATCGCGCTCGGCAAGCAAGGCATGCAGTTCTTCCTCGCCAATACGCTCGGCAAGCTCCTGATAGCCCGCACGACGATCGTCCTCAAGTTCACCCGAGGGAAAGTCCATCTCATCGAGGGCGGCCTTGAGATACAGCCCCGTACCTCCGCAAAAAACCGGCAGGCAACCCGAACCAAGGAGACGTTCAACATGCGCGCGAGCGTCGGCCTGATAAAGCGCAGCAGAATATGCCACACCCGGCTCTACAATGTCAACGAGACGCAGCGGCGCCGTGCACTCATCGGGCGCCATCTTTGCGGTACCGATGTCCATGCCGCGATAGATTTGCATCGCATCGCACGACAGCACTTCGGACGAAAGACGAGCTGCCAAACGGTCGGCAACATCACTCTTACCAACCGCCGTCGGACCGACGATCGCAACGGCGGAAAGACCTGCCCCGGGAGCAACCATTAGCGCGGCTCACCCACAACGGAGCCGGACAAATACCAGGTCTTGGCAATGTCAACGTCAACATCAACGATCTTGCCAACAAGCTGATCGATACTGTACCCCTCGGGGATAGGCGCATGCACGGTCTGATTCTTGGGACTCTTGCCCAGCAGGACCGCGTCGTTCTTTTTACTCGTTCCCTCAATGAGCGCCGGAACCACAGTATGAAGCTCACCCTGGTTATACTCGTGTGCCGTGGTCTCGATAACCTTAACCAGGCGGTTGAAACGCTCGAGAATAACCTCATGCGGCGTAGGATCGTCAATCTCGGCGGCCGGGGTACCGGCACGCTTGGAATAGATGAAGGTATAGGCCTGAGCATAGCGGACCGTCTCAGCAAGCGAGAGCGTCTGCTCAAAGTCTTCTTCAGTCTCGCCCGGGAAGCCAACGATAATGTCGGTCGAGAGCGCGATATCGGGCATGCGGTTGCGAATGCGATCGACCAGGCCCAGATAGTCCTCGCGTGTATAACGGCGATTCATCTCTTTGAGGATCCGCGTCGAACCTGACTGGACGGCCAGGTGAAGCTGCGGCATAACGGCAGGCGTCTCGGCCATGGCGTCGATGGTCTCGGGCAGCAGATCCTTGGGATGCGAAGACGTAAAGAAGATGCGCTCCACGCCCGTATCGCCCACGGCACGCAGCAAATCGGCAAAACGCGGCTTGCCAAACAGATCGCGACCATATGAGTTAACGTTTTGGCCCAACAGCGTAATCTCACGCACGCCCTGGCGTACCAAACCGGTCACCTCGTCGACAATCTCCTCGAAGGGGCGGCTCTTTTCGCGACCACGCACGTACGGCACGATGCAATAGGTGCAGAAATTATTGCAGCCTGTCATGATGGGCACCCAGGCGTGATACTGGGTCTCGCGATGCCACGGCATGCTCATGGCGTCCGTATCCTCATGCTCATTGGTGCGGATATGACGCTTACCATCAAGGAACGCCTCGGCAATGAGCTCGGCCACATGTGCAATGGAATGCGTGCCAAAGATGACATTGACGTTATCGACGTTAGTGAGCAGGCCCTCGCCATCGCGCTGCGCGATGCAACCGCCAACGGCAACCACGCGCTTGCCCGAAGGCGAAGGCGGCAGGCTTTTGCAGGAATTACACTGACCGTACAGGCGAGTATCGGCGGCCTCGCGCACGCAGCACGTCATGAAGACAACGATATCGGCATGCGCGGGATCGAGCGCCATAAGGCAGCCATACGAATCAAGCAGACCGCTCACACGCTCGGAGTCGTGCTGATTCATCTGGCAGCCAAAGGTGCGGATAAAGTAGGTTTTACCGGCAAGAATATCGCGTACGGAACGCTGGTCCATGTGCATAAGTCCTAACGATGGGGAGCGAAACAAGGCAAGCAGAAGCTATGCCACAGGCTTAACATCATCCATGACGACGTTATCCATAGCAGCTCGATTGATCTGGTGAACGTAGATAGAAAGGCGGATGGCCGTGCGCGACTCCCCGTTAATGAGGATGTCGGAGAACACGGGCGCGCAGGAAATATCAAAACCGGTTGGAATCAAAAAACCGCGCGCGATAGCAACGGCCTTAATAGCCTGGTTGACGGCACCGGCGCCGACACACTGGATGTTGACGGGTACACCATCCTTGACCATGCCGGCGATGGCGCCGGCAACGGACGCGGGCGATGATTTGCTTGATACCTTCAGGCAATCCATGAAGAAACTCCTGCATTTAAAAGTACGTTTTAACTGCAATAACTGTATCGTACCGAGTGGACTCGGTAAAGGCACTATTCCTCTTTGGCAAGATCAAAGGTCACGGTGATTCGATCACGCGAAACACGAATCTTTGGGTCGCCGCAAAGGTTGAGATAGTACCGGGTGGCAAGGTCATTAAAGTCGCGTTCCACAGCGCGCGAAAACTGTGCCATGTCATCCTTGGCAATACGTAGCCCGCGACGATCCTTCGCGAGATCGACAGGAGCCGGCGCATGCGAGGACGAATCACGCTCGCGCAGCAGACGCGCGGTCACACCGCGAACGGGCTTAATCTGCCCTGCCAAAATGCGATGGGCCGTGCGCTCGGACATCTCAAGACCCAAACCCGAACAAATACGGATAAAGTCCTCGGCATCAGAAGCAAGGCCTAAACGATCGACAACCGGAAGCTCGCTCTCGTCATCAATGAACAGGAGACGAGACGTATCGAGCCGACTTGACGCTTGAGCATAAAGGGTCGCGGCAATCTCAGACGGAGAACCGAGATAGACATCGCAACCACGCAACTCCTCGAGCGCAAACTCACAAGCAGCGCGAATAATATTATGTGGACCGCGAGCGCAGACATAACGTCCGTCCTCATCCTTGACGGCCTGGGGCCAGCTGGACTGATCGGCACGCTCACTGAGGCGGTCGGCCGCAACGCTCACCTTGAAGGCTGAACCAAGATCGACGCCGGACGTGACCACACGGGCCTCGTCGGTGTTCTGCTTAATCGAAAACAATGCCATGCCACGACCGTGAACGCCCCAACGGTCCATCTTCATGCTCTCGAGCTTGGAGGTAACGCGGGCATCAAAGATTCGCTCTTGCATATCCTGCGGAACGCCAGAACCGTTATCCAGAAAGACAAGCGTGCGGACGCCAGCTTCCTTGGTCGTGGCGAGATAGACCTTGTCGGCGCCGGCATCGCGAGCATTACGGAGCATTTCGATGACGATGTCCTCGACATGCTGAATGTCGTGCTTAGCCTGGCGCCGCTCGGCCTCCGAAACGCGGAGGCGGACATACCCCTCGCCAAGGTTCTCCTCGACGCGAAGGTTGCCCTCCCCCGACATCGACGCGATAAATGAGATGAGCTCGTTCGCGTCGCTCATGTTATTTAGCGATATCGACAGCGCGGCTCTCGCGAATCACGACGACGCGCACCTGACCGGGATACTCCATCTCTTCCTCGATCTGATGGGCGATATCGTGAGCCAGGACCGTGGACTGGGCATCGGAGATCTTGTCCGGCTGGACCATGACGTGGACCTCGCGACCGGCCTGCATGGCATAGGTACGTTCGACGCCGTCATGGGAGTTGGCGATCTCCTCGAGCTTCTCAAGACGCTTGATGTAGTTCTCGGCAGACTCGCGACGGGCACCGGGGCGAGAGGCAGAGACAGCATCGGCGGCCTGCACCAGGACATCGAGCACCGTGTTGGGGTCGACATCGGCATGGTGAGCCTCAATAGCGTGGACGATAACGGGCTTCTCGCCATAACGGCGGGCAAGCTCGGCGCCGATGACGGCATGCGGGCCCTCGACGTCGTGGTCGATTGCCTTGCCCAGGTCATGAAGCAGGCCGGCGCGCTTGGCGGTCACAACGTCCAGGCCAAGCTCGGAAGCCATCACGCCGCACAGATCAGAGACCTCGAGGGAATGCTGAAGCACGTTCTGACCAAACGAGGTACGGTAGCGCAGGGCACCAAGGGTCTTGACGATCTCGGGGTGCAGATCGTGGATGCCGGTATCGAAGGCAGCCTGCTCGCCAGCCTCGCGCACGCGCTGCTGAACCAGGTCGGCGGCCTTGTGATACATCTCCTCGATACGGGCAGGGTGAATGCGGCCGTCGGCGATGAGGTTCTCGAGGGCGACACGGGCGGTCTCACGACGGACCGGGTCGAAGCTCGAAAGAACGACGGTCTCGGGCGTGTCGTCGATCACGAGGTTGACGCCGGAAACCTGCTCGAAGGTCCGGATGTTGCGACCCTCGCGACCGATGATACGGCCCTTGAGGTCATCAGAGGGAATGTGCACGGAGGTAACGGTGACCTCGGCAGTGTGATCGGCAGCGCAGCGCTGAATCGCCAGAGACAGAATCTCCTGGGCGGTCTTGTGGCACTCGGCGCGAACCTGCTGCTCGGACTCGCGAATGATCGTGGCGGCCTCGTGGGTGACCTCGCCGCGAACCTTATCGAGGAGCTCCTTGTGGGCGTCCTCGCGGGTAAGGTCGGCGATACGCTCGAGCTCGGAGGTCTGCTTTGCGCAGAGCTCCTCGAGCTCACGGGAGCGCTTCTCGACCTGACCGGCCTGGCTGGACAGCTGATGCTCGCGCTTGTCGAGAGCGTCGTTGCGGCGATCGAGGGATTCCTCGCGCTGCATCACGCGGTTCTCGAGCGTACGAATCTCGTTCTTACGCTGCTTGTCCTCGGCCTCAGCGGCCTGCTTGTTCTTGATGATCTCCTCTTTAGCCTCGAGCAGAGCCTCTTTTTTGAGGGTCTCGGCCTGACGCTTAGCATCACCGATCAGGGACTCAGCCTGTGCGTGTGCCGACTGGATTTTTTCGTCGGCCTCGTGAAGACTACCCTGCTTGGCGGTGCGCATGTAGGCAATGGCGGCGATGGCACCCAAAACGATGCCAACGAGCGCTGCGATGATAGGCATGCTCACTCCTTTTTATGGATTCGTTACACAACAAAGCGAACCGTCCTTACGAACGGCTCGCGACATTTGAGTAATATGGGCGCAGCTTATGCGGGTCGGATACAGGTAAACATATAAACAAACTCATCACAGATGAGCACATATCACAAAGCAAATGACAGTGTTTATCGTACGTTGAACCACAACAACTGTCAAATAAATGGCCCCAGCACGGCGGCTAAAACGCGGTGAACGGCAGGGCCACAAAACGCATACGCCTAAACCGCACATTCCTCACGTTCGGCATCGAGACGTGCCTTAACGGCATCGGCGGCGATGTGATACGAGAAGCCCTTGCCCATCAAAAACCGAACCAGTTTTTCGAATCCGCGCGTCTCTGGAACACGCCGCTTGGCGAGCAGGGCTGACGCACGCGCCGAATCGTCTTCGACGGCAAAATAATCCTCGGGATAACCGGGAATGTCATCGAGCACGACATGACGGCGCTTGAGCTCGGTCTCGATTTTACGCTGTCCCCAACCGCGCCGCTTGCGTTCCTCGATAAAGTACGAGCAAAAGCGGTTCTCGTCTAAAAAGCGATACTCGGTGGCGCGCTCGACGGCGAAATCGATCGCGGGCTGGCGAAAGCCGTAGCGTGACAACTTGTCACGGACCTCACCCGTCGCATGGTCGCGTCGCGATAGCATCTCGGTCACCATGGTAAGTGCACATTTACGCTCGATGAGCTGCACCGCTTCACGAAAGTTATCCCAATCACAGGGAAGATCTGGGCGATTTTTGACATACAGGCGCGCGACCCGCACGGGAATCCAAATGGACCGCTCAAAACCGCCCTCAAGCTCACAATCGATATGTGCGCAAGGCTTTTTGGACGCATACCCGCTCGAGAACGAGGAGGCCGCCTTCTTATCGGGAAAGACGACCGTGGCCTCGGTCACCGTATACGACATGAGCGTAACCGCTACTCGTCGTCATCATCGAGCATGGCGGAACCATCGATGGCGTAAAGCTCGTCAAACTCCTCAGGCGCAGGCTGATCGGTCAGCTCGACCTCGGACGGAGCATCGTCATCAAACTCAAGCCCGCAGGCAAGGCGGACCTTATGCTCAATCTCGTCGGCGCAATCGGGGTGTTCGCGCAGGAACGCCTTGGCGGCCTCGCGACCGTTGCCGAGCTTGTCCTCGCCATAGGCAAACCAGGAGCCCATCTTCTTGCAAATGCCGCACTCGACAGCCATGTCCAGAATCGAGCCCTCCTTAGAGATGCCCGTACCGTACATGATGTCGAACTCAGCAGAACGGAACGGAGCTGCCACCTTGTTCTTAACGACCTTGGCGCGCACGCGGTTACCGATAACCTCATCCTTAAGCTTAATGCTGTCGATGCGGCGAATGTCGATACGCACCGAAGAGAAGAACTTAAGGGCGCGGCCGCCCGTCGTGGTCTCGGGGTTGCCGAACATGACGCCGATCTTCTCTCGCAGCTGGTTAATGAAGATGCATGTCGTGTTGGACTTGGACAGCGAGCCGGCGAGCTTGCGGAGCGCCTGACTCATCAGACGAGCTTGCAATCCGACCGTGGTATCGCCGATCTCTCCCTCGATCTCGGCACGCGGGGTCAGCGCGGCGACGGAGTCGACGACGATGGCATCGATGGCGCCGGAACGCACGAGCATGTCAACAATCTCGAGCGCCTGCTCACCCGTATCAGGCTGGGAAATCAGTACCTCGTCGATATCCACGCCAATGCGCGCGGCATACGTGGGATCGAGCGCGTGCTCGGCATCGATAAATGCTACCACGCCACCCATTGCCTGGGCTTCGGCCAGGATCTCGAGCGAAAGCGTCGTCTTACCGGAGGACTCAGGACCGTAAATCTCGACGATACGGCCGCGCGGCACACCGCCGATACCCAGAGCGGCATCGAGTGCCAGAGCGCCCGTGGGGATGGCCTCAACCTCAAGCTCGGGGCCGCCGTCACCATACCTCATGATGGAGCCTTGACCGAACTTCTTCTCGATCTCGGCCTTGGTGGTGGCGATCATCTCATCGCGCTCTTTACCCGTCGTGCGAGCATGAACGGTACGTACGGGACCTGAATTCTTGGCCATGAATAGCCCTCCTCTTAACAACCTGCATCGATAATAAACGAACGGCTGTTCGTGGTCAACCGTTCAGGCCAATCATATGCAGGCAGTCTTTCCAAAACCCAACCAAACGCCGACCAAACACTGACCAAATGCTTGACCACAAAGGGGCAAATAAGAACAAGAAAGACAAAAATACACCTATGACCAGCGCAAACGCTAAATTCGTCAGGGGTCCCTATCTCCACAATTAAGGGGCCCGAAGGCCCCTTAAAACACGTCTATTCCATAGAGTTAAGCACAAGGGCAATGCGTCCCAATGCCTCCGCGACCGCATGGGCACGAACACACGAACGGTCGCCCTCATAGTGGCAGCGCACAGAGTCCACGACCGGCACTTCCCCATCAGCCGCGCGATACGCCCAGCCAATATAGAAAGTGCCAGCCGGATCGTCCTCAGTGCCGCCGCCGGGGCCGGCATAACCCGTTGCGCTCACTGCAATATCGCTCTGGTACAGCTCCAGCGAACGCGCCGCCATCTCGCGCGCGGTCTGATGCGACACCGCGGTATAGCGGTCGAGCGTCTCCTGATCAACACCCAAAACGCGATGCTTGATCTCATCGCAGTAGGTCACCGCACCGCCACGCAGCACCGCCGAGGCGCCCGGGATATCGGCAATCGTCGAGGCGATCATACCTGCTGTCAGCGACTCAGCCGTCGAAACCGTCACGCCCCGAGCGCTCGCGCGCTCGACAATATGACGCGCCAGCTCCTCGTTATGTGCGGAAATCTGCTCAAAAGAGTCCGTCATACCCACTAGGACCTAGACCGAAAAGACGATCTTGCGGCAGTTCCAGAAGTACTGGGCGCCCGAGATAACGGTCAGGACAACGGCAACGGCGTACAGGAAACGCGACACCGAGTAGATGCCGAGCGTCAGCGCCAGCGGACCAAGGTGCAAGCCGGCCATCGCAAAGACGCACAGGTAACCGCAGATGGAGACCATCGTGGTCGCCGTCTTGTACTTGCCGAGCTTATCGGCCGCAACGACAACGCCGGCGGCACTCGCAACCATGCGCAGGGCGCTTACCAGCAGCTCGCGGAACAAGATGATGAACACGGACCAAACCGACACGGCACCAAAGTCCAAGAATAGCAGCAGGGCCGAGAATACGAGCAGCTTGTCGGCGATGGGGTCCAAGAATTTACCGAAGTCGGTAATCTCGTTGCGCGAGCGCGCCAGGTAGCCGTCAACCTTATCGGTGCACGACAGGATGACGTACAGAATGAAGGCAGCGGCGGCGAGCGGGCCGTCGAAGGTGCTCCAATCTGTACCGGCAACACTCGTGTGAGAAAGCGCCGACACGATCATGAACACCGGGATAAAGACGATGCGAACGCACGTCACGATGTTGGCGGGCGTCCAAACACTCGTCAGTTCCTTATTGCTCTCGTTTGCCACGACGCTCTCCTACTCCACAACATGGCCGATAAGCTCATAGCAGAAGCTATCGGTAAACTCGACCGTCAGAATATCGCCCACAGATGCCTCGCTGGCATCCAGATGCACCGCGCCATCGGAATCAGGCGCCTGGAACCAGGCATGTCCGATCAGCTCGGCGCCGTCCTCGGTCTCTTCGATACCGTCGACAATCACCTGGGCGCGCTCGCCCACATGTGCGGCAGTTGCAGCAAAACCGAGCGACTCGGCCAGGTCCATGGCCTCTTGGGCGCGCTCGAGCTTGACCTCTTCATCGACCTGGCCCTCCATCTTGGCGGCCAGGCTGCCCTCCTCCTGCGAGTAGGCAAAGACGCTCGTGTAGTCGAAGCCGACGGTGTCCATAAAGTCGATAAGGTCGCGGAACTCGTCGTCGGTCTCGGTCGGGAAGCCGACCATGGCCGTGGAACGAATCACGATGCCGGGGATGCGCTCACGCAGATCGCGGAACAGGTCCTCGAGCTCCTGGCGCGAACCAGAACGGCGCATAGCCTTGAGGATGCGCGCGTCGCAGTGCTGCACGGGGATATCGATATAGGGCAGCACCTCGGGCGTATCACGAATGGTCTCAATGAGCTCGTCAGTCATGCCCTCGGGCTGCAGGTAGAGCACACGGACCCAGACGTTCTGCGGACGCACGGCCTCGGCGACGGCGCGCAGCAGCTGCGCCAGATTGCGCGGCGAGCCATCGGTGACGTCTTCGTCGGCAAAGTCGGTGCCCCAAATACCCGTGTCCTGGCCGATCAGCACGATCTCGCGCACACCGCCGGCAACCAGGTCGCGCACCTCGGAGATAATGCTCTCGGCATTGCGCGAATGATAGCGACCGCGAATATAGGGGATCATGCAGAAGCTGCAGAAGCGGTTGCAGCCATCGGAAATCTTGACGTAAGCAACGGCGCCCTCGACAGTGCGCTTGACTTGCGGAATATAGGCAGCGATCACACGCTCGACACCCAGCACGCCATCGATGACCGCCACGATGCCGTCCTCCTCGTCGGCCTTCACAAAGGCAGAGACCTCGGGCAGTTCATCGGGCAGGTCGTCGCCATAGCGCGACGGCACACAGCCGCACATGACGATGGGACAAGAACGAACGCCGTCCTGAACCTCGTTAGCGAGCTCGAGCGTGGTCTCGATGCTCTCGGACGTTGCGGAGGCGAGGAACGAGCATGTATTGACGATGGCGATATCGGCATCCTGTGGGTCGAATGCCTCCTCGTAGCCCGCGGCGGTCAAAAGAGAACGCATGCGGTCGGTGTCAACCTCGTTCTTAGCGCACCCGAGGGTGATGTAGAGCACGGAGCCCAACGGTGTATCCATGTTGGAGAGCAGTCCTTTCGAATGATATTAGCGGTAGTTGGTGAACTGCAGCGGCTGGCCGTAGTCCTGGTCGCGCAGGAATTGGATAACGGTCTGCAACGCGTCCTTCGAAGCAGAGGAAACACGCAGCTTCTCGGCCTCGATGGTCACCTTGACCTTGAGCTTTTGGTCCTTGATGTCCTTATTGATCTTCTTGGCGGTCGCCTGGTCGATACCCTCGACGATATGGCCGAGCACGCGCACGGTGCCGCCCGATGCCGCCTGCGGAGCATCCCACGAGACAGCCTTGAGGTCGATGCCGCGCTTGATGAGCTTGGAGCTCAGGACATCGATGATCTGCTTGGAGACAAAGTCGGCCGGGGCGTTGATTGTAAAGAGCTTGTCGCCCTTCGAAAGCTCGATCGTGGCGCCGGAATCCTTCAGGTCATAGCGCTGGGAAATCTCGCGCGTGGCCTGCTGGAAGGCGTTGTCGACCTCTTGCATGTTGACCTCGGACACGACGTCGAAGCTGGAATCTTTAGCCAAGATGTTTCCTTTCGCGTACGAGCGGCTTAGTAGCTATCGTACGAATAGTCGGTAGAATCGGTGGGCGTCTGGCCGTCAGTTGCGGTATCGGCGCCATCCGTGGACTGGGCATCGGTACCGTCGGTGGTATCGGTACCATCGGTGGTGTCGGTACCATCAGAACTTTCACCATTCTCGGAATCAGTCGTCTCCTTCTTGGGAACGGTGATCGTCACGCGCGCCACGCCCGAGGTCTTGGTATCGTAACGGACCTTTTCGCCGTTCTTGGTAACGGTGACATCGGAAGGCTTGGACGTGGTGATCTCGATCGAGGACTCGGGCGTGTACTCCTGCTCAAAGGGGCCAGTCGCCTGGGCGCCATAGACCGACTTACCGTCGACCTTGACCTCAATCCAGGCGGTCTTTCCCTTGGCAACGGAGACCTTGACCTTCGTTACCTCGTTCTCTTCCTTTTTAGCCGTCGTCTTGGTGGCATCCGAATCGGTCGACTCATCCGTCGCCTCATCGGCGTCTTCGTCCTCGTCGACCGTTTCGGTCTTCTTAGAAGACTTCTTGGTCGTCGTCTTGGTAGCAGTGGGCGTCTCGGGCGTGGTCTCGGGCGTCGAAGATGCGCAGCCGCGCAGAAGTACCACGATGAGCACGATCAGCAGCAACGCCACGGCACCGATACCGGCGTAGACGATACGCGGATCGAGCCCGTTGTTTTGAGGAGCACGGGAACCGCCGCGTCCACGACTGGAACTGCTGCGGCCGCCTCCCTGAGGCATACGACCACGATTGCTATCGGAACGGCCGCGATAGCCACCCTGGCCCTGAAGGCTGCGCTGACCCGAGCGGGGCGCAAGTTCACCGCGACCTTGATAGCCACGCTGGCCCGCACGCGGAGCCGAAGGGCGCTGGCCATACGGCTGTGGTTGAGAGCGAAGACGCGGCGTCACCTGCGTGGTGTCGGCGTCCGCATAGCCACCGCGAGAGCGTCCGGTGGAGATACCACGGTGACCGCGATCGGAATAGCCGCCGTCGCCGTAGCCGGCACGAGGGTCACGCGCCACGCCGCGGGCAGCGGGAAGTGCACGGTCCTCGGGCATCGGCGTACTGCGGAACCGGTCACGCTGTGAGCGAATCTCCTCGCCCGAACCCGTCTCGGTAATATAACCGGCCTGCTGAGGACGCTGTCCATAGCGGGTCGAACGACCGCCCTGAACCATCAGAAAGCGCCCGTTATCGACAGAGGAACGCGAATTGACGTAGCCGGCAGCGTCCTGGAAACGACCGCCCTGCTGCGACGTCTCGCGTTCGTATGCCATCAGGTCGTCAAAGTAGGCATTGACGACCTCACGCGGATTGAGGCCCAAAAAGCGAGCATAGCTCGAAATCATGCCCTGCGCATAGCCACGCGGCGGCATCGAAGCAAAATTACCGGTCTCGAAAAACTCGATGATCTGCGGCCTGATTTTGATGGTGTTGGCGACCTGCTGAATGGAAAGGCCCATTCGGCGACGCTGCTCGAGCAGCATGTCACCAAAGCGTGCAGCCATCAGAATCCTCCAAACTCACGATCTTCACGTGCCATCTCGGCGTCGACAGATTCCAGCGCGGCAAGCCCTTCCTCGTCCAGCAGGACCTCGCGCGGCTTGGAACCGTCGGGCGGGCCGACGACACCCTTTTCTTCCAGCATGTCCATAATACGCCCGGCGCGCGCATAGCCAACCTTCAGGCGGCGTTGCAGGCCAGATGTGGAGCCAAGCTGCGATTCCACCACAATATGGGCGGCTTCCCAGATGAGCGGATCATCGTCTTGCGGCTCGGCGACTCCGGTGCGGACAATGCCGCCGCCACCCGCCATGGACATGGAAGCGGGCGCCACGGCAGACAGGATCTCCTCGTGGTAGTCGGGCTCGCTCTGCGACTTAACGAACTCGACAATCTCGTTGATTTCGTCGTCCGAGACAAAACAGCCCTGGATACGGCGAGGCTTGCCCCAGTCGACCTTGGAGAACAGCATGTCGCCCAAACCGGTGAGCTTCTCGGCGCCCATCTGGTCGATGATGACGCGCGAGTCGATGCCCGTGGCGACGTTAAAGGCGATGCGGTTGGTGATGTTGGCCTTGATGAGGCCCGTCACCACGTTGGAGCTGGGGCGCTGCGTGGCCACGATAAGATGAATACCGGCGGCACGGCCCAACTGTGCAATACGCACGATCGAGGCCTCGACATCCTTACCGGCGACCATCATCAGGTCCGAGAGCTCGTCAATGATGATGACCAGGTAGGGCATCTTTTGCGGCGGGTTATCGTAATGCTCAAACTCGCCGGCGGCCTGCTTTTCGTTATAGGTCGAGATCTTGCGCACGTTAAGGCGCTCGAAGACCTTCAGGCGGCGCTCCATCTCGGACACAGCCCACTGCAAGGCACTCGCGGCCTGCTTGGGCTCGGTCACTACGGGCACGTAAAGATGCGGAAGGCCGTTATAGCCTGCGAGCTCGACACGCTTGGGGTCGACCATGATCAAGCGAACGTCCTCGGGAAGGGCGCGCATAAGCAGAGTCGTGATGATGGAGTTGATCATGACCGACTTACCGGAACCCGTAGTACCGGCGATCAGCAGGTGGGGCATCTTGGCGAGGTCGGCGACGACCGGCGTGCCCTCGGCATCGCGACCGATGGCCAGCTCGAGCGGACCGCCCTTCACATAGGGCAGCACGTCGCCCAAGTTGACGTTCTGGCGCTTGCGGTTGGGAATCTCGATGCCCACGAGCGAGGTGCCAGGAATCGGGGCAAAGATACGCACCGACTGAGCAGCGAGCGAAAGCGCGATATCGTCCTCGAGACTCGAAATCTTGCTCACGCGCTCGCCCTCGCCAGGTTGCAGTTTAAAGGTCGTCACCGTGGGACCGGCGATCCAGCCGACCACGCGGGCACTGCGGCCAAACTCAAGCAACGTGGACTGCAGCGACTCGGCAGTCTGTTCAAGCTCCTTGTCCGAAGACGCGGCAGAAGCCGACTGCGGGTTGGCATGTAGGATTTCGAGCGGCGGAAGCTTAAGACCGTCCTCTTCTTCATCCTCGGCATCCGTAGGAGTTGCGTCCGCTCCCCCATCACGAGCCGAAGCCGATTCGAAAGCACTCGTGGCAGGCGTATCTGCAACCTTGGGATGCTTCAAGAAGTCGGGAATCTGAGGTGCGGCCGAGACGGGATTCACGGAAAACGGCGGCTCGGACTCGTCAACCTTGTCCGGATCGTCCTCCATCGAAAGCTGTCCGGTGACCTGGCCGCGCTTTGCATGGCGACGCGGCAGCAAAGTTGTCTTTGCGGTCTCAATCGGAGCCTCGTCGTCCTCGTCATCGCCCTCGGTGAGCTCAATCTCGCTATCGGACCAAGACGGGTCGGGCTCACTCGTATTGAGCTTGGGAACCGTCTTGCCCTTCTTGGCATGACGGCGCGGCAGCAGCGTGGTCTTGGCCCGCTCGGCTTCAACCGACTCGGATACGTCGACAAACGGGTCATCGTCCTCGTCGTCATCCAAAACCGGGTCGACATCGCCACCCATGACCGTGGTCACCGCGGCGTCAGTCCCCTTCTGGCGCAAAATGCTCAGGTGCGGACGAGCGACGCCGGGAACAGACAGGGCCTCTTCATCGCCCCACGGGCTCGCATTGACATCGGCACGTCGACGCTCGGCAAAATCGGCAGCGCGATCGCGTGCGGAGCGCAAAACGCCACCCACCGAAAAGCCGATAATGACCAAACCAACGACGACAAGCCCCAGCAAGACAACCATGGCGATAGGTTTACCCAAGGCGTTTTGCAAGGCACTTGCGATAAAGGCGCCAATGTAGCCGCCCGACACGGAAAGGTTCTGCGGCGTAAACATAAGGTCGCACGAATCGCTCGTGCCCGGCACCATCAGCGAAAGAATGGAGACGACGGCGATAAAGACCAAGGCGCCGCCCGCAACAGAGCGCACGTTGAGCGGCGAGTCCTCACCCAAAAAGAGCGTGGCGGCAAACAGCAAGATGACGATCGGCAGCACGTAGGCGCCCAGACCTAAGCCCAGGTGGTAGAAACCGGCAACCGCAGCCGTCACGGGCGCTGTTGCCGGAGAGATCACGGCAATGAAAGACGCGATCGCCAAAACGGCAATGACCACTCCGGCGATATCGCGATTGGCCGAAGACTCGACCAAGGGCTCAAAATCGTCGAAGTCTGCCTCATGGCCCTTATTGGCACGCAGATGGGAACCGGCACCCTTAGCAGATGCCGGTTGGTTGTTGGCTTTATTGCCTTTGGCGTTTTGTGCAGATCCGCGCGCCAAACTAAACCTCCATGACGACCGGGATGATCATCGGACGGGTGCGCGTACGGCTCCAGATAAAGTTAGAGAGCGAATCGCGCACGGCCTTGCGAATGGCATCGGAACCGCTGCTGGTAAAGCTAAACTTACCCTTCTCGATCGTCTTCATAATGGACGCGGAGGCATCCTCGGAGAACTGGTCGTCGATGGCAAACGAGACGCCGCGGCCCGAGAACTCGATGGCCTCGATCTTCTTGTGTTTGAGGGAGACGATGGCAACGGCCGTGACCATACCGTCGTTGGCGAGCTTCTGGCGATCGCGCAGGACGATGGGGTCGGTATCGCCGATACGCAGGCCGTCGACGTAAACGACACCGGACTCGACGGGCGTACCGCGCTTGACGATACCACCGCGCATCTCGAGCGTGTCGCCGTTATCGAGGATAAAGATATGATCGTCCTTGATGCCCATCTTGCGGGCCAGCTGCGCATGGGCGCGCAGATGCACGGCCTCACCGTGAACCGGCATAAAGTACGTGGGCTTGGCCATGGCCATCAGGAGCTTGAGCTCCTCCTGGCTACCGTGACCCGAGACGTGGACGAGAGCGCGGTTCTTATCCCACACGTCGCAGCCGAGCTTGGCCAGGCTGTTGACGACCTGCTGGACGGCCTTCTCGTTGCCAGGAACGGGAGTTGCCGAAAGGATAACGGTATCGCCCTCGTGGATGGAGAGCGTCTTGTGCTCGCCATTGGCCATGCGGGACAGGGCCGACAGCGGCTCGCCCTGCGAACCGGTGCACATGACGACAATCTTATCGTCGGGCAGGTTATCGATATCGAAGGCATCGATGATATCGGCGTCATCGATGTTGAGGTAGCCCAGCTCACGCGCCACGCGGGTGTTCGTGAGCATGGAGCGACCGGTCACAACGACCTTACGGCCGCACATGCGGGCGGCATCGCAGATCTGCTGCAGACGATGGATGTGGCTCGAGAACGACGCGACGAACACGCGACCCGGGGCGTTCTTGATGGCGTGCAACAGGTTGGGACCAACCTCGGCCTCGGACTTGGTAAAGCCGGGAACCGTGGCATTGGTGGAGTCGGAAAGCAGCAGGTCGATGCCCTGCTTGGCAAAACGGCTGATAGCGGCATAGTCGGGCGTGACGCCGTCGATGGGCGTCTGGTCGAGCTTAAAGTCGCCGGTGTGCATAACGGTGCCCTGGTTGGTGCGAATGAACACACCCAGAGCGCCGGGGATGGAGTGCGTCATCGAGAAGAAGTCGAGCGAGATGCCGCCGAGGTTGACATGGCTGCCGCCCTTGACCTCACGGAACTTGGGTGCGCGGATGCGGAACTCGGAGAGCTTGCCCTCGATAAAGCCGAGCGTCAGCTTGCTCGAGAAGATGGGCACCTTATTGTTGAGGTCCTGCAGCAGATACGGAAGCGAACCGGTGTGGTCCTCGTGGCCGTGGGTGACGATGATGCCGCGGAGCTTCTCCTCGTTCTCAAGAACATAGGTGTAGTCGGGAAGCACCAGGTCGATACCGGGCTGGGAGTCATCCGGGAACATGAGGCCAGCGTCGACGAGCACCATGTCGTCGCCGCACTCGAAGACCGTCATGTTCTTGCCGATGCCGTCAAGGCCGCCAAGCGGGATGATCTTCAAGGGAGATGATTTTTTAGCTGCCATAGGTTAGTGTGGTTTCCTTTCTTCGAAACGGGTCTGGAACAACCGACGGGGCGCTTCTGGCAAACCGACCGCCGGGAACGTACAAACATGCATCGCAGAGTCGATGCAATAACCACAGTATGATACCCATTTGCCCACCAACAGACCACCCATGCATCAAAGCCCCATCCAAACCGGTCTATCCCGCCGGTTTCCCGTGGGGCGGGCACTGATGAAGTTTCCTGCTCTACAGTCCTGCTCACGACGGAGGCCACATTAAGTGGCCTCCTGTTCGTGCGGAACTCGCGATAAACTTCATCAGTGCCCGCCCCACGGGAAACCTGCCAAAAAGGGACAGGTTTATTTTGGTCGATTTTATCTGGGAAGATGCTGCTGCGGCTATCTACAGATCTGAAATCTGACTACTGAATAGACTGTCTAACTAAATAGCGAGCGGCACTAACCAGTCCTTTTGCTTGCGCCCGGGAGGGCCGCATATGAAGTTTATCGCGAGTTCCGCACGCAAAGGAAAGCACTTAATGTGCTTTCCGTCTTGCGCAGGACTGTAGAGCAGGAAACTTCATATGCGACCCTCCCGGGCGCAAGCAAAAGGGCGACCCCTGTCCGGAGTCGCCCTTGCGGTGCTGGTTATGTACGGCTGTTACTCGGCGTCGTGGTGGCGGCGGGGCTTGCGGCCTCCGTTGTCGCCGGGACGGCGCGGACGGTCGCTGCGCTCGGAGCGCTCGCGACGCGGACGCTCACGACGCTGGAAGTGCTCGCCGTCGCCCTCGGAGGCACCCTCGGCGCGAGCCGGGGCCTCAGGCTTGTCAAGACGATCGAGCGAGATCTTGCCACGGTCGTCGACCTCGATGACGACGACCTTGACCTCGTCGCCCACGTTGAGGACGTCCTCGACCTTCTCCACGCGGCCCTTGGCGACGCGGGAGATGTGGAGCAGGCCGTCCTTACCGGGCAGAAGGTTCACGAAGGCACCGAAGGGCTGGATGGAGACAACGCGACCGGTGTATTCCTCGCCCGGCTCGGGAACCTTGATGATGAGCTTGATGCGCTCGACAGCCTGGTCGACGGACTCGCCGGTGCCGCCGACAAAGACGGTGCCGTCCTCCTGGATGTCGACCGAGGCACCGGTCTCGTCCTGGATGCCGCGGATGACCTTACCACCAGAACCGATAACGTCGCGGATCTTGTCGGTCGGAACCTGGATGGAGACGATGCGCGGAGCGGTGCTGCGCGTGGTGTGGCGCGGCTCGGGGATCACATCGAGCATCTTCTGCAGGATGAAGGCGCGACCCTCCTTGGCCTGCTGCAGGGCGCGGGCCAAGATGTCGAAGGTAAGACCGGTGGCCTTGTTGTCCATCTGCAGGGCGGTGATGCCCTCGGTGGTGCCGGTGACCTTAAAGTCCATGTCGCCCAGGAAGTCCTCGAGACCCTGGATATCGGACAGGACCACGGTCTTGCCCTCCTCCTGGATCAGGCCCATGGCGATACCGGAGACCGGGCGCTTAATAGGCACGCCGCCGTCCATAAGGGCGAGCGTGGAGCCGCAGGTCGAAGCCATCGAAGAGGAGCCGTTGGACTCCATGACCTCGGAGACCACGCGAATAGCGTAGGGGAACTCGTTCTCGTCGGGGAGCACCGGGAGCAGGGCGCGCTCGGCCAGGTTGCCGTGGCCGATCTCGCGGCGCTTGGGGCTGCCCATGCGGCCAGTCTCGCCGGTGCAGAACGGCGGGAAGTTGTAGTGGTGCATATAGCGCTTGCCCTCGGTGGGCTCGATGGTATCCAGACGCTGACCCTCGTTGAGCATACCGAGCGACAGGACGGAAAGCACCTGGGTCTGGCCACGCTGGAACAGACCGGAGCCGTGAACGAGCGGCAGGTAGTTATCCTTCACCATGATGGGGCGAATCTCATCGGCGGCACGACCGTCGACGCGCTCGCCGGTCTCGACGACCATGGTGCGCATAGCCTTCTTCTCGAGCTTCTTGAGCGCCACGGGGATCTCGCGCTCCCAAGCGGCCTGCTCCTCCTCGGTGAACTCGGCACGGATGGACTCCTTCAGAGCCTCGACCTTACCGATACGGGAGAGCTTGTCGGCATCGCGAAGGGCGGCGGCCATCTCGTCGTAGTGGGCGAAGATGCGCTCCTGGACCTCCTCGACGGGCTGGTCGAGCGGGTACTCCTTCTTGACGATGGCGCCATTGACCTGCTCCCACTCGGCAACGAACTCGTCCTGGGCCTGGCAGAAGGCGGCAAGGGCCTCCTGGCCAAACTTCATGGCGGCGAGCATGTCGTCCTCGGAGATCTCCTCGGCGCCGGCCTCGACCATCGAGATGAAGTCGGCAGAGCCGCCCAGCTCCAGGTCCAGGTCGGAGTTCTCGCGCTCCTCGTAGGTGGGGTTGACGATAAACTCGCCGGTCTCCACGTTACGGCCGATGCGCACGCAGGCAAGCGGGCCCTCGAAGGGCACGCCGCCGAGCGTCATGGCCAGGGAGGCACCCATGACGTTGATGACGTCAAAGGGGTTGACCTGGTCGGCGACGAGCGAGGTAGCGACGATGTGTACCTCGTTGCGGAAGCCGTCCGGGAAGCTCGGGCGAATCGGACGGTCGATCATGCGCGCGGTGAGCGTGGCCTTCTCACTGGGACGGCCCTCACGCTTGAGGTAGCCACCCGGGATGCGGCCGGCGGCGTACATCTTCTCGTTGAAGTCGACGGTCAGCGGGAAGAAGTCGTAGTTCTTGCGCTCCTTGGAGACGACCACGGTGTCGAGCATCGTGGTGTCGCCCTGCTTGACCAGGCAGGCGCCGGTGGCCTGCTTGGCAAGCTCGCCCGACTCAAAGGTGTAGGTCTTGCCGTACAGCTCAAAGGTCTTGGATACGAGTGTCATTGTTCTCCTTTACCCCGCAGGCCCCTTGCCTGCAGGCTCCTCATGTGACGCGGGCCCCCTGCCCCCGCCACGCTTCAGAGCGTGATTGTTCACGCCCTTACACAAAAAGAGCGCCCCGCTGCGCAGGACGCTCCTTGCATGTACAAATCCTACTGGATGTTGTCGCGGATGCCCAGAGCCTTGATGAGCTCACGATACTCGACGATGTCGTTCTTCTTGATGTAGGAGAGAAGACGACGACGACGGCCGACGAGCATGAGCAGACCACGACGGGTGTGGAAGTCCTTCTGGTGGGACTTCATGTGCTCGGTCAGCTCCTTGATGCGCTCGGTCAGGATGGCGACCTGAACCTTGGGGTTGCCGGTGTCGACCGGGGTGTTACCGAACTGGGCAGTCAGCTCCGCCTTGCGCTCTTTGGAAACAGTCATTGTTTCACCTTTCGTTTCTTGTCGCCCGCGGGCGACGCTATTCGCCTCGGACTGGGAAGCCGCCGGTGGAGCGAGCATCCAAGGTCGAGGTACCAACAGGTCGGTATGTTACCACAAGCAGCCCGCGCCTGCGCATCATCACCGACCCAACATGAATTCCATCGCACGGAGACGTTGATCAGTGTGCGTCGCAGCCCACACGTGCGAAAGCCCCAGCAAAAAGGCAGCGGTATGGGGGTCGACCCTCTCGGCCACAAGCGCATCGAAGGTCATGGACATGAGGGCGCGCAGCCATGCGACCTCACCGGTCGACACCAGCTCGGCACCGGGCACGCTCGACGCGCACGACCCGCACATGAGGCCGCCCGCCTGGGGCGAAAAATACGACAGCATCGGGTCTCCGCACAGCACGCATGCCGAAAAATCGGGTCGGTAGCCAACGTGCGACAGCAATTTAAAGACAAAGGCCGCCACGAGCAGGTCCATATGTGCCGCGTCGAGCCCGCTGCCGACAAGTGTGAGCGCCCGCTGCGTGATGGCAAAGGTAAACGGGTCCTCGGCGTCCTCGAACGAGCACACGCGCGCGACCTCGGCGATCGCGCTTGCGGCGCATGTCATCTCGTAATCGGGAGCAGCGCCGAGCGGCGCCTCCATAAGCTCGGCCTGGGAAACCACGTCGAGCGACCGTCCATGCGCAAGCAGCAGATCAACGGTACAGAACATCTCGCAGCGCGCAGCCAGGCGTCCACCGGGTTTGCGGGCGCCCTTTGCCACGGCACGAACCTGCCGACCCCGCTCGTCAAGCATCGTCAGGATCAGGTCCGTCTCTTTGAGCTTCGTCTTATCGAGCACGAGCACTTTCGTGCGATATGTACGAGAACCTGCCATTCGCGCCGCGTGTCCCTAATCCTCGGCGTTATAGCCAAAGCGGCGAATCTGGGCCTCGTCGTCACGCCAGCCGGCCTTGGCCTTCACGTCCAGCTCCAAAAAGACCTGGGTGCCAAAGATGCGCTCAAGGTCGCGACGGGCGTCGATGCCGATATGTTTGATCATCTCGCCGCCCTTGCCGATGATGATGCCCTTTTGGCCCTCGCGCTCGACGTAAATGGTGGCGTGCACGCGCAGCACCTTCTTGGTCTGCTCAAGCGCATCGCAAATCACGCCCACGGAGTGCGGGATCTCATCACGGGTGCGGCGCAAGACCTTCTCGCGCACAAACTCGGCAACGAGCGTCTCATCGGAAGCGTCGGTACCCATGTCCTCGGGGAACCAACGCGGACCCTCGGGCAAAAAGTGCGCAACGGTCTCGATGAAGGCATCGACGTTAAAGTTCTTGACCGACGACGTCACGATCTCGTCGTCATATTCCATGAGCTCGTGGGCAGCCTTAAGCTGCTCCATGACCTGTGCGGGGTCGGCCTCATCGGCCTTGGTAAGCACCAGGACCTTCTTGGAACGGGCGTTCTTAACGCGCTCGGCAACCCAGGCGTCTCCCCTGCCGATCGGCTTGGTGGCATCAATCAAAAACGCGACGACATCGACATCGTTCAGCTCGAACAGCGCGCTCTTGTTGAGCTCAGACCCTAGACCGTCCTTGGGCTTGTGGATACCCGGAGTATCGACAAAGACCAGCTGGTAGCCGGGGCGGTTGACGACGGCGCGCATGCGGCGGCGGGTCGTCTGGGCCACCGGCGAGGTGATGGCGACCTTTTTGCCATAGCAGGCGTTGAGCAGCGTTGATTTACCGGCGTTGGGGCGGCCGACCAAGGCCACGAAGCCACTGCGGAAACCGGGCTCAACGTCGCCAAAGCCCGCGAGGCTGTCGTCCTCGTCGCACAGGGCGTCGAGCTCCTCGTCGCTCATGCCCTCAAACGGGTCGAACTCCTCGACTTCCTCATAGGCCTCGGTCGCCTTAGCATCCGGGGACTCGTCGTCCAAAATTTCATCGATAGGCTGCATATTGTCGGACATGGGAATCCCTTTCTAAATAAAGCCGAGCGCGTGGGCAAATACCAGCAAGCCCACAATCGCGGCGGTGATTGAAAGTACGTATACCGAGGCGGCGGCGATGTCCTTGGCGCGTTTTGCCAGCGGATGGAGCTCCTGGGTCGCCAGATCGACAATGGCCTCCATGGCGGTATTGCACAGCTCGCCGTGAATCACCAGGCCGCAGCAGATGATGATCGTGGCCCACTCGGCAATGTCGAGCCCCACGATGCAGCCGGCAATGACGGTGCACACGCCCGCTACGAGCATGACCTTAATGTTGCGCTCGGTCTTGACGGCGGTGACGAAGCCCTCCATGGCGTAGGAGAACGACTTTAAAAAGGACGGATGGTCCTTGTTCGATCCGGGAATCATAAACGGCTCCTAGTCGTGGGCGTGATTGGTGATGGGGCCGACGTGAACGAGTTTGGGGTCCTCGCCGCGCTCGAGCGCCAGATCGCGCAGGATAGCGTCCTCGCGGGCCTCCATGACCTCGGCCTCGTCGTCCTCGATATGGTCATACCCCAGCAGGTGCAGCATGCCGTGTACGAGCATCAGGCGGCACTCGTCGGCAGGGCTATTGCCAAAGCCGGGGGCCTGACGGGCAATGACCTGCGGGGCCAAGATGATATCGCCGAGCTCGAGCGTCTCGTCGGCGGGAATATCCTCGTCAAAGGCCGAGTCGCATTCAAACGAGAGCACATCGGTGGTGCGGTCGATGCCACGCCACTCGTGGTTGAGCTCGTGCATCTCGTCCTCGTCGACATACGAAAGGGAAATCTCGACTTCACGTTCAACGTCCTCGGCGGCAAGCACAACCTCGCAAATGTGCTCCACCTCCTGCGCGTCGAGCAGCGTATCGAGCTCGGCATCGTTGCTGATCAATACACTCAACGGGACTCCTTTCGGTCGCGCAAGCGCTGCTCACGCACGTCATCATAAGCATCGTATGCCTCGACGATACGACCCACCAGGGCATGGCGCACCACATCGGCGCGCTCCAGGTGTGCAAACGCCACATCGTCGACACGGCCCAAAATCTTCTCGACATCCGCCAAGCCACCACGACGACCCACCAGGTCGCGCTGGCTGAGGTCGCCGGTAATCACGAACTTGGAGTTGAATCCAAGTCGTGTCAGGAACATCTTCATCTGCTCGGGCGTGGTATTTTGCGCTTCGTCGAGCACCACGAAGGCATCGCTCAGCGTACGACCGCGCATATAGGCAAGCGGGGCGATCTCGATCACGCCGCGCTCCATAAGCTCATCGGTGCGCTCGCGATCCATCATGTCAAAAAGGGCGTCGTAGAGCGGACGCATGTACGGATCGATCTTTTCCTCGAGGGTGCCGGGCAAAAAGCCCAGGTTCTCCCCTGCTTCGACAACCGGACGCGTCAAGATCAAACGGCCCACCTCGTGGCGCTTGAGCGCGGCAACGGCGAGCGCCATGGCCAGATAAGTCTTACCGGTACCGGCTGGACCCAGGCCAAACGTGATGGTATGCGAGCGGATGGCATCCACATAGCGCTTTTGCCCGAGCGTCTTGGGGCGAATGACGCGGCCGCGATACGAAAGCAGCACGTCATCGCGAAGCGACGTAGCCTCGTGCTCACCGTCGCGCAAGACGGCCATGCAGCGAGAGACATCGTCGGCAGACAGGGTACGACCGGCCGCCGCCTCGCGAAAAGCATGTTCGAAAAAGCGAGCCACGAGCTCGACCTCGTCCGGGTCACCGCTCACGGCGATGCTATCGCCACGGGCGACCACGTGAGCGCGAACCAAACTCTCGAGCGCACGAAGGACGCCGTCGCCGGCGCCCAAAACGCGCGAGGGATCAACTCCCTCGGGAACGGTAAGTCTAATCTTCGAGGCTTCCATGGACCTCCCTGCGCGCATGGACCAAGCCGGAATCATCGACTCCGATGATAGCAACATCGAGCAGGCACGGGGCTGTAAGTCCACAGGTATCGTCAAGACGGGCATGATGGAACGAACCGAGCGTCAGGTTGTCACCATACTCGAGCACGGCACGCTCGACAGTGCCCACGCGACGACGAGCATCGGCAATAGCGAGCTCCTGCGCCGTGTCTCGCATACGACGGCTGCGCTCGGCCATAACCTCGGGCGGCACCTGGTCGGGCATGTCGGCAGCAAGGGTACCGGGACGCTTGCTGTAGCGGAACACGTGCATACGCGAGAAACCCACACGGCGGCACAGCGCCAGCGACTCCTCGAACTCCTCGTCCGTCTCACCAGGAAAACCGACGATGACATCGCACGAAAGAGACGCCTGGGGCAAGTTGGCGCGAATCATACGCACCGTGTCCTCAAAGGCCTCCGCACTATAGGGACGACCCATGCGATGCAGGGTCGCCGTACAGCCGGACTGCACGGGCAGGTGCAAAAACGGGGCGATACGCTGCGGATAGCGCGCCATAACCTTAAGCAGGCGCTCAGAGATATCCATGGGCTCGACCGAGGAAATGCGCACATGCGCAATAGTCGTGCGCTCCATGATGGCCTCGAGCAGCTCATCGATTTCGACATGCTCGTCGGTCGCGCTCTTGCCATCGTAGGCACCCAGGTTCACACCGGTCAGCACCACCTCGGGCACGCCGGCCTCCTGGGCCTCGCGAACTTGTTCAAGCACGGACTCGACGGGCACGGAGCGCTCGGGGCCGCGCGCCTTCCACACAATGCAATAGGTGCAGCGATGGTTGCAGCCGTCCTGGATCTTCACGCCCAGGCGAGAGCGACCGAGCGCATCGACCACCTCGCCATCGCTGCAGGCGGGAACGCTATCGGACTCAACGCCCAGCACCTCGCAGACACGTTCGGCGACATCGATCTTGGACGGCTCGGCGATCACGCGATCCGAAAGCTCCAACAGCTCCTCGGGATGCAAATTGACCACGCAACCGGTCGCGAGCACATAAGGCTCGTTTGGATGGGCCAGCGCATGACGGACGGCCTTACGTGTCTTGGCCTCGGCCTCGCCCGTAACGGCACAGGTGTTAATGACGATCAGATCGGCATCCTGGGGCTCCACCATAGCAAAGCCCAGGCGCATAAGATCGGCAGTGATACGGTCAGACTCAACCCGGTTGACACGGCAGCCGAGGTTGACGACGGAAATATGGGGTGCGAGCACGCGGGCTCCTTAATCGAGGATATCGTCGAGGGCACTCTTGATACGGTCGGTCACCGACTTCTTACCGGAAGCGACGTCATCGCCCATCTCATCGGCAAAAGCACGGAGCAGCTCGCGTTGCTTATTGGAAAGATTGGTGGGAACGACCACGCGCAGTTGCACGATCAGGCGGCCACGCGAACCGCCACCGCCAATGCGCGGCATGCCGTAATTATTGACGCTCACGGTGTCGCCGTACTGGGCGCCGGCGGGAACCGTCACCTTAACGACCTCGTCGGGCATAATGCCCTCGACCTCGATCTCGCAGCCGAGCGCAGCCTGCGCAATCGAGATATCGCTCACCAAGTACAGGTCGTCACCGTTGCGCTTAAAGCGCTCATGGTCGGCAACGCGCACGTTGACAATCAGGTCACCCGAAGGCTCGCCGCGAAGGCCGGCCTCGCCAAAACCACTCACGCGCAGCTGGCGACCGGTCGAAACACCGGCGGGAATATCGATGTCGATCTTTTCGTGCGAAGGCGTGCGGCCCTGACCGTCACAGGTCTCGCAGGGATGGTCGATAACCGTGCCCTCGCCGTGGCAGTCGGGGCAAGGCGAAGAGGACTGAACCTGGCCCAGGAACGAACGCTGGACCGTCGTGACATAGCCCGTGCCGCGGCAGCGGCTGCACTGCTTTTCCTGTGCACCCTCGGCCCTGCCGGTGCCGTTGCAATCCTCGCAGGGGGCAAGGCGGTCATAGCTGATCGTCTTTTTGCAACCGAGCGCCGCCTCCTCAAGGGTCACCGAAAGGGAGATGGCCATATCGCGGCCGCGACGACGCTCACGGCGATTTCGGGCGCCACCGCTGGCACCGCCGCCAAAGAACGAGGAGAAGAGGTCGTCCATGCCCATGCCGCCAAAGATATCATTGATATCGACGTAGCCGGAGCCACCGGGGCCGTCGGCAGTGCCGTAACGGTCGTAGTTAGCACGCTTCTGCTCATCGGAAAGAACGGAATACGCCTCGTTGAGCTCCTTGAACTTGGCCTCAGCCTCGGGGTCGTCCGAAACGTCCGGGTGTACGGTACGGGCCTTCTTTAGAAACGCGCGTTTAATCGTCCGCGCGTCGGCATCCTTGTCGACGCCAAGTACCTCGTAGTAATCCCTATTTTCCGACACGACCGAATCCTTCCGACTTTCATTATTGTCACAGTGCGTCCTATACCCAAGCTGGGCCGGCCGCAAACAGAGGGTTTGATGTTATTGCATTGCGTAGGGCGAAAGCATGGCACGCTGCGAGCAGCTCGCAAACCAAACCGACACGAGCGCAAACATAAATCCGTTGGCAAAACCATTGGCAAACTGCATCGCGCCGCGCTTCCACCACAGCAGGCTGCGATGCAGTACGCCGTCCGAGAGCACCATGAACAGGCCCATGGCAAACGGAATAAAGCACATCACGGCAAAGGCCGAGAACACGCCCGAGATGGCCGACAGCACCAAAAACGGCGCCACGATGCCCATCAGGTAAAAACCGGTACGGGCCTTGCCTTCCAGGCGCTCGGCCTCAACATGGGCGCGACCGACCAAATCGCCACCCGAGGCACCGTTGGTGCCGGCGTGACCCATACCGCTAATACGGACCTCGTCGCCATCGTGCGTACCGGCAGGAAACTCAATCGTCTGCTCGGAGGTCACACGGGTTCGCCCGCTGCCGCCGCAATCGGGGCAGGGGTCGGCGACGACCTTACCGGAACCGCCGCACTCGGGGCAGACCGACTGAAACGTGCCGGCACCAAACAGGAAGGACAGGTCGACGTCGATGTGGCCGCGACCGCCGCAGCTCGGACAGGTATGTGCATGCTCGGAGGAGACAGAACCCGAGCCTCCGCAGTGACCACAGGTATCGAAGCGCGTATAGCGGACGGTCTTGCGGGCACCACCCTTGGCTTCCTTGGCGTCGAGCTTAATATCGACGACCACGTTGGCGCCGTTCTCGGGATTATAGGCAGCCTGCCCGCGACGCGGCTGGCCCCAGGCGCCACCAAAGGGAAAGCCGCCCTCAAAGGGATTGCCATAGCCCGCGCTACCGGCGTAGCCGCCGCCATAGGGAGAAGCCGCAGGAGCGCCGGCGAAGGGATTGCCCGAGCGCATGGCGTCATAGCGCGCACGCTTCTGCTCGTCCGAAAGCACGGCATAGGCCTCGGAAACCTCTTTGAACTTTTCCTCGGCATCCGGCTCTTTATTGACGTCCGGATGGAGCTTGCGGGCCTTTTGCTGGAAGGCTTTTTGTATATCACGCGAGGTGGCGTCCTTAGAGACACCCAAAATCTCGTAGTAATCTTTTTCGTTCATCGTCGCCATGCGCGGCAACCTCCTGCTCACAGCAGCGTATATATTGCGGTAATTCTACCCGAGCGGCCTAGGCTAGACCCCAAAACAGCTCGAACAGCACATTTCCATCGAGCCAGCCCAAGTGGGTGGGCGCTAAACGAGCACGGACGCGACCTGCGATAACGTCTTTTGAGGTGACGCGTCCCGCATGTCCTTCAATATGATCGGGCACCCAGGCGGCAAGGCCCAACTCGAGTGCACGGTCACAGGCCGCCGCCAACTCATCTGCAGCGATCACGCTTGCCGAGCGAACCAACAAGTCGGGCCCAATGCCACGCGTCATGCGGCAGGCAAGCATCAAATCCTCGGCTGCCGCCTCGCGCTGCGACAGATACTCGGCATCAAACGTCGTAGCGGCATCGTCGCGTTGCACCAAGCGCACGCGATACGCATCGCCGCGAGCGGGCACGGCGGGAAACAGCCCGGCCAAGCGATCGAAATCCCCGGCGTCGAGCATACCGGCGGCAGAACGACCCAAGCCCAGATAGCCTTGTCCGGTCCAATAGGCAATGTTGTGAGCACACTCATGGCAGTCGAGCGCGTAGCTTGCCACCTCATACGGATGGTAGCCTGCCGAACTCAGCCGCTCGCGCGCAACGTCCATGCATGCGGCTTGGAAATCCTCATCGGGCTCAAGCGACTCGTCACGGCACGCCATGCGGTAAAGCGGCGTGCCCTCCTCGAGCGTGAGCGGATAGACCGACACATGGTGCGGGGCCGCCGCAAGCACGCCATCGAGCGTACGCTGCCAGCTTACAGCGGTCTGCCCGGGAAGGCCGCACATAAGGTCGCACGACACATCGAGCCCGGCATCCTTGACCGTGGCGATGGCCGCAAGGGCGCGACCCGCATCGTGGATACGGCCGATCGAGGCAAGCTCGGCGTTGTCGAGGGTCTGAACTCCCAAAGAAATGCGCGTGACGCCTACGCTGGCAAGCGCCGCAGCGAGCCGTGGAGTCAACGACTCTGGATTAGCCTCGCAGGTAAACTCAACGGGCTTACACCTCGCAGAGATACGCCGGGCGAGTTCTACCAGACGCTCCCCCGCCAGCGACGGCGTGCCGCCGCCAACATAGACGGTGCGGATCTGTGCAAGCGCCCCGGCGTCGCCATAGGCATCGAGGCGTGCATACAGCTGTTCAAAATAGGCATCGAGCGCAGCGCCCAGGTCGAACGGGGGAAAACTGCGCGAGTCAAAGTCGCAGTACCTGCACTTTTGGGCGCAAAACGGCACATGCACATACAGCGCGGTAACGGCCACCCTTAAGCCTCCAGCGGATGAGCGGGCACCGGCTCACCAGCGGCAAGCGCGGCCTCACAGAGCACCACGTCGCGCTCGATATCATCGACCAGCGCCATAAACTCCTCGTACGTGGAGCAGCGCACCACCTGAGCGCGCCAGGCGGCGGCATGGGGCATGCCCTTTAAGTACCAGCTTGCATACGTACGGGCACGCGACATAAGCGGCAGAAGCTCGTGCGTCAACGTCAGGTGCTCACGCAGAGCCTCCAGGCGCTCAACCGAGGAGCGAGAAGGAACCGGCGTGCCATCGAGTGCAAGGGCTCGGGCATCGCCGAACACCCACGGATTGCCGTAGATGCCGCGCGCGATAAACACCGCTCTGGCACCCGAGCCTTGCAGATGCTCGGCAGCGTCCTCGGCCGAGAACACATCGCCCGAACCGATCACGGGAATCTCGACAGCGTCGGCAACCTCATCGACGACAGACCAATCGGCCTGGCCCGTGTAGAGCTGCGTGGCGCAACGACCATGCACGGCGACTGCGGCAGCCCCTGCGCCCTCAAGCATCTGGGCAAATGTCGCGGCATTGCGGTCCTCGGCATAAAAGCCCTTGCGAATCTTGACGGTCACGGGCACGTGCGCCGCGCCCACCGTGGCCTCGACGATCTTCTCGGCCAGGTCGGGCGTGCGCATGAGCGCCGAGCCCTCGCCCTTGGTAACGACCTTGCGGGCGGGACATGCCATATTGATATCGATGAGCGACAGGCGATCGCCAACGCGCTCCTCGACGGCGGCGACGGCGCTCGCAAACTGATCGGGCTTGGAGCCAAAGAGCTGCACGCAAATCTGCTGCTCCTCGTCGGCCGGTAGCACCAGGCGCCACGTCTTATTACTGGCATAGGCAAGGCCTGCCACGCTCACCATCTCGCTGTAGGCAAGGTTGGCACCGCGGCGGCGACACATGATGCGATAGGCAGGGTCGGTCACGCCCGCCATGGGAGCCATAAGGAACGGCTGCTCGGCATAGGCGCCCAGCAGCCGCAGACTATATTCGGAAAGAGCCATAGACCTACTCGTCCACCTTGAGGATCGCCATAAAGGCCTCCTGCGGGACCTCGACCGATCCGATGGCCTTCATACGCTTCTTGCCCTCTTTCTGCTTCTCGAGCAGCTTGCGCTTACGCGAGATATCGCCGCCGTAGCACTTAGCAAGAACGTCCTTGCGACGCGCCTTGACGGTGGAACGGGCGATGATCTTGTTGCCGATAGCACCCTGGATGGGCACCTCGAACAGCTGACGCGGAATGATCTCCTTGAGCTTGTCGCACAGGCCACGGGCCAGGCCATATGCCTTGTCCTTATGGACGATAAACGAAAGCGCGTCCACCTCGTCGCCCGAAAGCAGGATGTCGAGCTTGACGAGCTCAGAGGGGCGATATTCGTTGAACTCATAGTCGAGCGAGGCGTAACCCTTGGTGCGGCTCTTGAGCTGATCGAAGAAGTCCAAGATGAGCTCGGCGAGCGGCATATCGAAGCGCATCTCGACCGATTTGCTCGTCAGGTGGATCATGTCGGTTGTGACGCCGCGGTGCTCGATGGCGAGCTGCATGACGGCACCCGTGTACTCAGGCGGGCAGATGATCTTTGCCTTGAGGTAGGGTTCCTCGATACGATCGATGCGTGTGGCCTCGGGAAGGTCCTGCGGACTGCGGACATCGATCATTTCGCCGTCGGTCTTATAGACGTGATAGTCGACCGAGGGACTCGTGGCAATGAGGTCCAGGTTGAACTCGCGCTCCAGGCGTTCCTTGACGACTTCCATGTGCAGCAGGCCCAGGAAGCCCACGCGGAAGCCAAAGCCGAGCGCCACCGAGGTCTCGGGCTCCCACACCAACGACGGGTCGTTGACGTGCAGCTTATCGAGGGCGTCACGCAGGTTCTCGTAGTCCTTGTTGTCGATCGGGAACAGGCCCGTGTAGACCATGGGCTTGGCCTCGCGGTAGCCCGGCAGAGGCTCGGGGCAGGGGTTCGAAGCCCACGTAAGGGTATCGCCCACGCGCACAGCCTCGGGGTCCTTCAGACCCGTGACCACATAGCCAACCTCGCCGACGGTCAGCGCGTCGACCGGGGTCTCGGCAGGACGCTTGACGCCCACGCCGTCGACCAAAAAGTCGCCCTTGGCCTGCATCATAAGCAGGGTATCGCCCTTTTTGATGGAACCATCGAAGACGCGCACCGTAGCCACCACACCGCGATACTCGTCAAAGTACGAATCCAAAATGAGCGCTTTGAGCGGAGCGTTTGCATCGCCCTTAGGCGGCGAAATCAAAAAGACGATGGACTCCAGCAGATCGTGAATGCCCTCGCCGGTCTTGCCCGAGACGCACACGGCATCATCGGCGGGAATCGCCAGGTCGTCCTCGATCTCGGTCTTAACCTCGTCGGGATGGGCCGAGGGCAGGTCGATCTTGTTGATGGCGGGCACAATGTCCAGATTGGCGTTCATGGCGAGCGTCGCGTTGGAGACGGTCTGTGCCTCGACACCCTGAGTGGCGTCGACGACGAGCACCGCGCCCTCACAAGCGGCCAGCGAACGCGAGACCTCGTAGGTAAAGTCTACATGGCCCGGCGTATCGATGAGGTTGAACTGATACGTCTCGCCGTCGTCGGCGTCATAGGACACGCGGACGGCGTTGGACTTGATCGTGATGCCGCGCTCGCGCTCGATATCCATGGTGTCGAGCAGCTGCGACTCCATGTCGCGCTCGTCGACGGTATGGGTGAGCTCGAGGATGCGGTCGCTGATCGTAGACTTGCCATGGTCGATGTGCGCAACGATTGAGAAGTTGCGGATGTGGGAAATGTCAATTGAAGTATTCATGCGGACTATCTTACCCGAGCGGTACAAAAAATGGAGCCTGTTCCATAAAACAGGCTCCATTTATGCGCGTAATCTGTGTAGTGTGAAATTTACAACTTAGGCGTTGATGCTGTTCACGAGCTTGGCAAGACCGGACTTGCGGTTGGAAGCCTGGTTCTTGTGGATAACATGCTTGGCGGCAGCCATGTCGAGACGCTTGGTAACGGTCTTGAGGGCAGCCTGGGCCTTCTCGGCGTCGCCCTCGGCGACGGCGGACTGGACGTGCTTGGTCAGCGTCTTGAGCTCGGACTTGACAGCCTTGTTACGCATGCGAGCTGCCTCATTGGTGCGGATACGCTTCTTCTGAGACTTGATGTTTGCCACTTCTGGAGTTCCTTTCGAGTTCCTTGCAAAAAATGTATGACACCTCTGAGACACGGTGAGGTCATGCAAGCGCCTACTATAGCACGCTCCCCCTCAAAGGAATAGAACGAATTTGTCAAATAGGCAGGTATCATCACGATTTTCTCAAGATGTTCGTAATCCAGAGCAAAAGCGCGGTCTCAGAATCGGCAGAGCCCTTGAGCGCGAGCTCCACATCGACCGCACCCTCGAGCGCTGCGACGAGCTCTGCCATCGAAAAGCGACGCGCCCAAGTCAGGTGATTCTTGACCTGCCAGGGCTGGAGCTTGAGCGTTGCGGCCAGCTCACGACCCTGTCCACGCGCATCGAGCGCCTTGGCGACGATCAGCTCACGGATGCGACCGCACAGCAGCGTGTAGGTCCACACATAGCTCTTGGCGGGCAGCAGATTGAAGAGCTCGAGCGATCGCCGCATATCGCGAGCCGAGACGGCGTTGAGGAAGTCCCAGGGTTGAACCTCGGCCGTACGGACAATCCAGCGCTCAACATCGGCAAGTTCAATCTGAGGCGACTCGACCATCTGGGCAAGCTTAGCCAAGTCGTTATCGAGCATGCGCGTGTTTTCGCCCGAACGCGAGACGAGCTCCTCGGCGGCCGCCGTCGAAATCGACTTACCGCGCTGCGTCGCCATCTGCTGAACACGGCGCGGCAGTTCCCAGCGCTTGGTACCCGAGCAATTGACGATAGCCTTCTTGTCGATCTTGGCGATTGCCTTATACAGGCGCGTATTCTTGGCAAGTGAGTCGGCGATGATGAGGCAGACCGTAGTGGGGCTGGGACTCGCCAGATACCCAACGAGCGGCTCCGAGACCGCCTTGGCGAGCTTTGAGCAGCCATCGAGGATTACCAGACGAAACTCGCTGCCCATCGGAAAGGTGTTAAGCGATCCGATAATGGACTCGATATCGGGGTCCTTGGTCATGTCTCGCTCGTCGAGGTTGAACTCGACCATACCCGACTTTTCCAGACGCGCTTTCATACGCGAGACGGCGTGATCGCGCTTAACTCCGTCGGTACCGACGATCAGATATGCCGGCAGCAAACCGGTTTCGGACATTGCGCTCCCCTCCCGCAGGCCTTCGCATTCGTTCCGTGCCATTCTAGCCCAGGGGCCCACCACACGCCAACGACGTCGTCACGGTCGCTGGCATCGCATCACAAAGCCATTCGCAGTCGGTGCGACGGTAATGTCGCCGTGTTCGATGGTACACGCGAACACACCACCCGCTTCCTTAACGGCATCGATGCAGGCATCGGACGGATGGCCGTATCGATTCCCCTCACCGGCGCTTGCGAGGGAAAGCTCGGGCTTCAGGACGTCCAGCAACTCACCATCGACTGAAACCTTGGAGCCGTGATGCCCAAGTTTAAGTACATCGATATCCCCCACCTCCTGCACGAATTCCCGTTCTTGGTCGAGCTCGGCATCACCGGTGAGAAGTATTCGCAGGCCCTTACCTTCCTGAACATAAGAGAGCAGCAGGACAAGCGAGTCCTCATTTCCCTCGCCATCCACGGACTCGAATGGCCACATCACGCGGGCGCAAAATGAGCCGATGTCGACCGTATCCCCACGGCGCACCTGCCGATACTCCACGCCAGGTCGGTTCAATACCTCGGCAGGAGCATCCTCCAGCGCATCCGCCGCCACGGCAATCGTTCCGACCGAAAACTGTTCGAGCACGGCAGGCAAACCACCCCAGTGGTCCTCATCCCAATGCGTCACAAAGACGGCATCGATATGGTGCACGTTATTGCGAACCAACGCCGCCACCACGCGCTCGTCGAGCCCGCAGTCGACGAGCGCTACTGCGCCGCCTTGGCGGATAAGAATCGCATCGGCCTGGCCCACATCGAGCACCGTCACCGAAGGCGGAGCGAATCGATCCCAATAGACGTACGGAATCGCAGCCAAGAGCATCAGGCATGCAAGCCCCGCCGCCATAGGACGTGCACGGGGACGCGGCCACCAGACCAGCAGAACCGCCAGAAAACACGGCAATAGGTAAATCCACATGCTATCGGGCGGCACGCTCACGTATGCACCCGGCACGGCGGCAAACAGCTGCTCGAAGAACAGCGCGCAACGGGCGGCAATCATGGGCACAACGAGCGCCCAAGTCCGCAACGGTCCCACGAGCGAAAAGGGAGCCAGCACGATCGACACAGCGAGCAGAACGCTCACCACCGGACCGATGACCGCATTTGACAACGGAGCAATGAGCGAGAATGTACCGAAGGCAGGAATGGTAATGGGAAGTGTCGCCAGTTGCGAGCACAGCGTGACGGAAAACACGCTGGTAACGCCCGATGGCACACCCAGCTCACCCAAAGCATAGGTCGCATAGGGGCAAAAGCACAGAATGGCTAAGACGCTGGCACATGATAGCTGAAAGCCCATCTCGAACAGCACCGTCGGCCGCAGTAGCACAAAGATGGACATGGTTACGAAGAGTGCCGAAAGGCCGTGCCGACGACGCCCCGCGTCGTTTACGACAAGCGTCACGAACACCATGCAGCACGCGCGCACGGCCGAGGGAGACGCGCCCGTAAATGCAGCGTAGCCCACAAGCGTTATCGCCAATATCGCCCGCTGAAGACCACGTGAGCACCGAGTCTTTTGCAATACGCCCTCGATTACAAACCCCACGATAGCCAAATGGCTGCCCGAGACGGCGATAAGATGTGCCGTTCCCGTCACAGAAAACCAGTCGCCCGCCGGCTGGGCGCGCAGCTCGGCCGAACGACCGCAGACGACACCGGCTATGAGCGCACGCGCCGGGTCGGTCGCAGGCGCGATGGACGCAAGCAGCCCATTTCGCAGCCGAAGCAGCGGCCCCGGAGAACCCTCATCGACCGACACAATCCGAACGACTTTAACCTTACGCACCTCGCCTCGGAGCACGCGCGATCGTCCATATGCATCGTTCTCAAAACGCGAAACGCGACCGATAACACGCACGTGCGCCCCGACCTTGAGCTCACGATCACACGATAGGCGAACCGCTGCCAAGTTCTTACCGTCCGCGCGTGCCTCGCAGGTATAGGAATACACGTCGTCGTTTATGGATGGATCACCCTGCACGACAAACTCGAGGCCGCTTGCCGCTCGACCGTCGAGCGCCTTCGAGGCGCTGAGCACACCCACAGCCCACCACGCCGAGACGACCGCTCCCGCCACGAGACCGGCGGACGCGGCATACAGCCACCGCTTCAAAGGGGCAAGCCGCGCACAAGAGTGAGCCAGCACAACGAAAACCGCTGCCGCAACGGGAATGGCCCATAGCGGCCCGACCGCCGTCGCCCGCTCCCTCAGCAGCGCATCAGCGGCTATGCTGAGCACCAAGGCGCAGCTCACGCACATGCCGGCACACAGGGCCATCGTCCACGGAATCAGGGGTCGCGGAGGCATCACGTGCTCGCGCTCGGTCGCGCTCATACGCAGATGCAATCTTTGATTTTGGCAAGCTTCTTCTCGCCGATTCCCGACACACGCATCAGATCGTCAACCGAGGCGAAAGCACCGTTCTTTGTCCGCTCATCGATAATCGACTGGGCCATGGAGGGGCCGATGCCCGAAAGCGTCTGCAGCTCTTCTGCGCTTGCCGTATTGATGTTTACTAGGCCTGTTGCGCCACTAACGCCCGACGATGCGGAAGTCCCACCATCAACACCGGCTTCCGCAATGGACGCCTGCTGCTCCCCTACCGTTGGAACGTGAATTTTTTGTCCATCAGTGACCTTGGATGCACGATTAAGCCCCGTAACGTCTGCTTCGGGCGCCAGCCCGCCGGCGGCATCAATCGCCTGAGCCACCCGCGCCCCGTCTTTGAGGCGATATACACCGGGTGACACCACGGCGCCATCAACATCGACATAGACCTCTGCCGCGGCAGACGCCTTAGGCGAAGAGCCTTCGGATGTCTTTCCGCTCGAAGCATCGCCGGATCCCGGCTCCACTAACGTGCCCGAACCATCAGTGTGCTCAAACGACACACCGCCGGCACCGCCGCCAAGGTTCGCCATCGCCAGCCCACTCGCCATCGCAATGACGACCAGTATCGCCATCACCACTGCCTTATGACCGAGCAGTTTGCCCGCCCAGCGGTCCATCTTTTTGACTCGTTCGTGTTGTTCGCGCTGCGCCATAGCAAAACCTCCCAACACCATCGTGTCAGGAAAGGAGCTCCACAACAGCCACGCCCCAAAACCGGTTTTTGCGGTCAAACCAAAAACCGACCAAAACCTTGCACAAATCTGTCCATTTATTCAGGCACACGTCAGCAAATGAACGCTTAGCCGCAAAATGCCCAGATAGCAAAAGACCGACGATGCAGGCGCATCGTCGGTCTATGCACAAATTTACTCGTAATCTTGGTAAATCTCACGCGGAGCAAGCTCCGAATGTTTGCGTTTTAAGGTCTTAGGGGCCTTATACGTGTTGCTCTCGAAGTCGATGTACTCGGTCTGCTTGAGCAGGCGCTCGATCATCTCCTCATGATCGAACAACTCCCAGGCCTCATGCACGGCATCGAGTTTAGCGTGCGTCTCGGGTCGGCGCGGCATAAACAGCGTGCAGCAGTCGGGAGCGGCCTCAGTCGAGATATCGAACGTACCGATCTCCTCAGCACGCGCGATGATCTCCTGCTTGTCCGAACCGATGAGCGGACGGAACACGGGGATCTTCACGGCCTCGTTGACGGCCATGATGTTCTCAAGCGTTTGGGAGGCAACCTGCCCAAGCGATTCGCCCGTAACGATGGCCTTGGCGCCCTCGATGTGCGCAATGCGCTCGGCAACCGAATACATAATGCGACGATACATGATCACACGCAGGTTGCTGGGGCAGGTGACCGAAATCTCACGCTGGCAGTCGCCAAACGGCACCACGTACAGGCGGCCGATCTGGACACCCGGCTCAAGCGCACGGATGATATCCTGCACCAAATACTCACTCGTATCGGGCGTCTGCGGACGACCGGAGAAATGTACCGGCACGCAAACCGCGCCGCGGCGCGCGAGCATCCAGGTCGCCACCGGAGAATCGATACCCGAGGACAGCAGCGTCACGACCTTGCCGGCAGAACCCACCGGCAGACCGCCCACGCCGCGCTCGGAGCGTGCGTACACGTAAACGCTACCCTGGACCACCAGTACGTGCACCATTGCATCGGGGTCGTGCATTTGAACCTTTTTATCGGGGAAGGCCTCACACAGCACCTCGCCCACCTGACGATTGATATCGATCGAGGTGAGCTCATAGTCAGTATTGGAGCGCTTGGCGTGCACCTTAAACGAATCGAAGGAACCAAACTCGCGCAGCGCCTTCACGGCGGCAGCGCAGTACTCCTGCGGGTCGCGGTTGGTGTGATACGCCAAAGACACACGGGCAACGCCGGGAACGGTGCGAATGACACGCGCCGCCTCATCGGCCTGATGTTCGTTAAAGGTCACGAGGATATAACCGGAAATTCGAGACACGGCGTTCACGGAAAAGGCGGCCAAGGCCGCCTTGATGTTATCCATGAGGATATGCTCAAAATGTGCGCGGTTCTTGCCCTTCAGTCCAACCTCGTGATAGTGGACCAGGCAGACGCGAGCTGCCATTTAGGCTTCAGCAACCTTGTGGCCGAGCGCCTTCTCGTAACGGGCCTCGTCGTAAGAGATGTCGCCGTCGACAATCTCGTCCATAGCCATCGAGATGGTATCGGCACCGGAAAGCCCGATGGTGATGTCATCGACATCCTGGACGGCAAGCACGCGGTTGTGCTGGCCACGCAGCATGCTATTGATGTCGCAGGCGCGCTTGGAGGCAAGCGAAGCGAGCAGGAAGCGGTTGTGATCGGTCTTCTCCAGAAGATCGTCAATGCAAGGCTTTACAACGGACACGGACCTCAGATCCTTTCATGCATATCGAGAACGCGAACGAGCTCATCGGTCGCGCGGTCGAGATCGTCATTCACCACGACGTCGTCGTAGCGGTCGGCAAGGGCAAGCTCATCGGCGGCGTTTGCCATACGCAGCTCAATCGTCTCGGGCGTCTCGGTACCGCGACCGACCAGACGCTCGCGGAGCACCTCAAGCGAAGGCGGCTTGATAAAGATCAGCACGGCCTCGGGGAAACGCTCCTTCACCTGCAGGGCGCCCTGGACATCGATCTCCAAAATCAGAGACGAGCCCGAGGCGAGCTTGGATGTGACCTCGCTCACCAACGTGCCGTAGCAGTTACCGTGGACCTCGGCCCACTCAACAAACTCACCGTTTGCCACGCGGCGGTCGAACTCCTCGCGCGTCAGAAAAAAATAGTTGACGCCGTCGACCTCACCTTTGCGTGGTGCTCGCGTGGTAGCCGAAACCGTCAGACCCAGGTTCGAGCGGCGCTCGCGCACACGAGTGACGAGCGTACCCTTGCCTGCGCCTGACGGTCCAGAAATCACAAAGAGCTTGGAATCCTGAGCGCTCACTTATTTGGTCAGCTGCTCGAGGAGCTGCTCGCGCTGACGGACGCCGAGGCCCTGGACGCGACGAGTAGCGGAGATACCGAGCTCCTCCATGATCTTGGCGGCCTTGGCCTTGCCATAACCGGGGAGAGACTCGATGAGGGTGGAAACCTTCATGCGGGAAGCGATGGGGTCATCGGAGTTGAGCACGGACTCGAGGGACTTCTCGCCCTTCTTGATCTGCTCGCGAAGCTCAGCGCGGGCGTGACGTGCGGCGGCAGCCTTCTCAAGAGCCTGCTTGCGCTGCTCGTCGGTAAGCTGAGGGAGTGCCATTCGTACCTCCAAATAGTTGGGTTATATCTGATTCAATAATTGGCATTTTAGCACGTAGAACGTACAAAATGCCTAATCGCGGCTCCATAGGTTAGACGATACCCGCAAAAAGTGCAATATACTGCGCCCAAAGTTAAGCCCCTGACCTGCGATTCCACACAAAGGATGGGAAAGTTTACGCAGGCACAGGGGCTATTTTGTGCTAATAAGACCCAAAAGTGGTGACTTAGGGGAATCTTTTACGCGACGTTTTCGACCAGCTCGGCGACGATGGCGTCAAAGGCGGCAACCGGATCGTCGGCACCGGTGATGGGACGGCCCACCACAATGTGGCTTGCGCCACGCTCGATAGCCTGGGAAGGCGTCGCCACGCGGGACTGGTCACCAAGGGCGGCACCCACCGGACGCACACCCGGAGTCACGATCAGGGCATCAGGACCCAGCAGCTCACGCATGTCGTGAGCCTCCATCGGCGAGCACACGATGCCGTCGATGCCGTTGGTCTGGGCAAGCTTTGCCAGACGGGCGGCTTCCTCGGCCACGGGAGACTCGACGCCGATCTCGCTCAAGGCATCCTGATTCATACTCGTGAGCACGGTAATGGCGACGAGTTTGGCGCGGTCCTCGCGCGCCTCCTCGGCACCCTCACGGCACGCGGCGAGCATAGCGCCCGAACCCAAGCCGTGGACCGAGAGCAGGTCGGCACCGGCAAGCGAGGCCGAACGGGCGGCACCGCGCACCTGATGCGGAATGTCATGGAACTTAAGGTCGAGGAAGACCTTGAAGCCCAAGTCCTTGAACGTCTTGACGATCTCGGGACCCTCGGCGTAATAGAGCGTCATGCCCACCTTGAGCCAGACGGCGTGGCCCGAAAGCTCATGGGCGAGCTCGAGCGCACGCTCACGATCGCAGTCGAGGGCGACGATAACACGGTCGCGGGCATCATTCTCTAGCATTCGAAAGCACCTACCAGCTCGTTGATATCCTTCACGCCCTGGGACTCTGCCCAAGCCTCGAGCTCGCGCGCGATCTTAATCGAAGCGCACGGATCGACAAAGTTGGCCATACCGACCGACACGCAGGTGGCGCCGGCCAGGATAAACTCGGCAGCATCCTCGCCGGTCATGACACCGCCGACGCCGTTGATGGGGATATCGACGGCTTGGGCAACCTCCCAGACCATACGCACGGCGATGTGATGGCACAGCGGGCCCGAAAGACCGCCCTTGGGCTTGGCCACACGCGACTTGCGGGTATGGACGTCGATGGCCATACCCTGGATGGAATTGATGACCGAAAGGCCGTCGGCGCCGGCGGCCTCGAGGGACTTGGCGATCTCGGCGACGTTGACCGGGGCCATCTTCACAAACAGCGGCTTGTCGGTCACCTTGCGGCACGCGGCCATGACAGCAGAGGCGCCCTCGGGCGTGGAGCCCATGGCGGCACCGCCAGCGGCAATGTTGGGGCAGCTCACGTTGATCTCATAGCCGGCAGCCCAGGGGCACAGCTCGACATACATCTCGAGCGCACGGACAAACTCGTCCACGGAATGACCGGCAACCTGGCAAATGACCTGGCAACCGTCCTTGGAGAGCTGCTCGAGCCACGGACCGGACTCGCGGGCGAAAGCGGCCACACCGGGGTTCTGCAGGCCCACGGAATTAATCATGCCGCCAGGGATCTCGGCCATGCGGGGTGCGGGATTGCCGGGCCAGGGCTCGGCAGCGCAGCCCTTGGTGGTGATGGCGCCCAGCTGGGAGACATCGAAGAAGTTCTGGAACTGCCAACCGTAGCCAAAGGTACCGGCTGCGGTGTTGATGGGGTTCTGCATCTTGACGCCGCCGAAATCGACGGCCATGTTCACGGTACCCATTAGAAGACCACCACCTTGGAAGCATCAAACACGGGGCCGCACATGCAGGCGCCCTTCATACCGTCGACCGTCTCGACATTGCAGGTGTTGCAGGCACCAAAGCCGCAGCTCATCATGCGCTCGAGCGACACCTCGCAGTACGCGCCGGCCTCGGCGGCAGCGGCGGCGACCTTCTTCATCATGACGGCGGGACCGCAGCTGGCGACGTAGTCGTAACCGCCCTCGCCGAGCAGCTCGGCGGCAGGATCGGTGCAGAAGCCGCGCGTGCCCAGCGAGCCGTCGTCGGTGCACACGTTAACCGTGGCTCCCAGCGCGCGGAACTCATCGACGCCCACGGCCTTAGACGCGGTGCCAAAGCCCAGGCACACGTCAACGTCCACACCCTGCTCGGCAAGCATATCGGCCAGGCAGAGCACGGGCGGAACGCCGATGCCGCCGGCGACGAGCAGTGCCTTCCTGGTACCCTCGGGCACGAACCAACCGCGGCCGCCAGGGCCCAGCAGATTGGAGGTGGAGCCAGGGGCCATCTGCGACAGACGGCGGGTATCATCGCCCACGACGGCGTACCACAGCTCGACGGTGCCGGCCTCGGCGTCGGCGCGATAGAAGCTCAGGGGCACGCGAAGCAGCGAGGACGCATCGCCGGGTACGGCGATGTTCACAAACTGACCGGGCTTGAGCGCACTTGCAAGCTTGGGGGCCGAGATGACGAGCGAGAAGATGCCGTCGGCAATCTCCCGGTTCGAGACGACCTCGAAGTCGTGCATGCGTGCAGTGGAAGGTGTGGGCATAGACGCTCCAATCCCCCATGCGGTTGCATGGTTCAGGCGAACAGAAAGCGCGGCACCGCAAGGGCGCCGCGCACAAAAGCGATAAGGCTATGCTAGCAGATGCAGCCGTCGGCAAGCGTCTGCTTACCGCCGACAAACACATCGGTGGCACGACCGGTGAGCGCGCGGCCGGCAAAACCGGAGTTCTCGGCGCGCGACTCGTAGCCGTCCTCGCCGACCGTCCAGGTGGCGGACGTGTCGAAGACGGTCAGGTCGGCAACGGAGCCCGCCTTGACCTGAACCTGGTCCAGACCCAGGATCTCGCGCGGCTTGATGGCCATGAGCTCGACCATGCGATCAATGCCCATCTTACCGGTGTTGACCAACTCGGTGAGCACGAGCGACAGCGAGGTCTCGAGGCCGATCATGCCAAAGGGCGCGAGCTCAAACTCGCGGGCCTTCTCCCACGGGGTGTGGGGAGCGTGATCGGTGACAATAGCGTCGACGGTGCCGTCAATGACGCCCTGACGGATGGCCTCGGCATCTTCCTCGGAACGCAGCGGCGGGTTGACCTTGAGCGAGGTGTTGTAGGTCTCGTCCAGGTCGTTCTCGGTCAGGAACATGTGGTGCGGGGTGGCCTCGCAGGTAACCTGAACGCCAGCGGCCTTACCGGCACGCACGATCTCCAAGCCATGGGCGGTGGAGATGTGCTGGATGTGCAGCTTGGCACCGGTCAGCTTGGCGATCTCGATGTCGCGAGCAATCTGGAGCTCCTCGCCGGCAGCCGGCCAGCCCTCGAGGGCCAGACGAGTCGAGACCTTGCCCTCGTTGATCTGGCCGTGGCCGACCAAATCCTCGTCCTGGCAGTGGCTCATAAAGACCTTGCCGAACATTTTGCCGTAGTCCATGCAGCGACGGAGCATGCCCGCGCCCTGCACGCCGCGACCGTCGTCGGTAAAGGCGACGGCGCCGTGGGCGACCATATCGCCCATCTCGGACATGGCCTCGCCCTTAAGACCGCGGGTCATGGCGCCCGACGGATAGACGCGGCAGTGACCAACCTCGGCAGCGCGGGACTTGACGAACTCCACGACGGTGCCGTTATCGGTGACGGGATCGGTGTTGGGCATGGCGCACACGCCGGTAAAGCCGCCCTTGGCAGCAGCGCGGGTGCCGCTCTCGATGTCCTCTTTGACCTCGTAGCCAGGCTCGCGAAGGTGAACGTGCATATCCACCAGGCCGGGGACGAGGTACTTGCCGGAAAGGTCGCGGACCTCGGCTCCCTCGGCGACGAGATTCTCGCCGACCTCGGCGATCTTATCGCCGTCAATCAGGACGTCAACGACACCGTCAAGCTCGACGGACGGGTCGACGACGTGGGCATTCTTAAGAAGCAAGGCCATTATCGGCACCTCCAAGCAGCAGATACAGGATAGCCATACGCACGCAGATACCGGCGTAGACCTGCTCCAGGATGACGGAGCGTTGCGGGTGGTCGGCCATATAGGAATCGAACTCGACGCCGCGGTTGATGGGGCCCGGGTGGCAGATGATTGCGTCGGGCTTCATGAGCTTCTCGCGGTCCTTGGTCAGGCCGAAGAGCTTGTGGTACTCGCGAATGGTCGGGAACGGGGCACCCTCGAGGCGCTCCTGCTGCACGCGCAGCATGTAGACGACGTCCAGCTCGGGCAGGACGGAATCGAGGTCGCTCGTCACGTGGTCGCAGCCCAGGACCTCGGGCGCCGGCGGCAGCAGCGTGCCGGGGGCGACGGCGTAAGTCTCGCAGCCCATGATCTTCAGGGCGGGGATCAGCGAGCCGCAAACGCGGGAGTGGGCGATATCGCCGACGACGGCGACCTTCAGACCGTGGAAATCACCCTTGTGCTCCCAGATGGTGTACAGGTCGAGCAGGGCCTGCGTAGGATGGTTGTGCTTGCCGTCACCGGCGCAGATGACGCTTGCGGGCGAGTTCTGCGTGACGATGTAGGGAGCGCCGGCGTGCTTGTCGCGCACGACGATGCAGTCGATCTTATAGGCGTTGAGGGTCTCGACGGTGTCGACAAGGCTCTCGCCCTTGACCGTGGAGGTCGAGGAGCCGCCAAAGTTAAGGCTGTCGGCCGAAAGACGCTTCTCGGCGAGCTCGAAGGAGCTGCGGGTGCGCGTCGAGGGCTCGTTGAACATGTTGACGATGGTCTTGCCCTTGAGCGTAGGGACCTTCTTGATGGCACGCTCGTTGACCTCGGAGAACGCCTTGGCGGTCTCGAGGATGAGCTTGATATCCTCTTCGGAGTACTCGGTAATGTCGATCAGGTGCTTATGGTTGAACGCCACGGTACTACTCACCTCCCAGCGGCGCGGAGCCCACGTGGGAACCCGGCGCGACGTCGTTAATCTCGACGGCGGTGTGGCCGTCGACTTCCTTCATATATAGGTGCACGTTCTCCTCATGCGACGAGGGAACGTTCTTGCCGACAAAGTCCGGCGAGATGGGGAGCTCGCGGTGGCCGCGGTCAACGAGGACTGCCAGCTCGATGCGGCTCGGACGGCCCAGGTCCATGACGGCGTCAAGAGCGGCGCGGATGGTACGGCCCGTATACAGGATGTCGTCCACCAGCACGATGCGTTTGCCGTCGACGCTGAAGGGAATGTTAGTAGCGTGGATCGCGGGAGCGAAATTGGTCGCATAGTCATCGCGGTAGAAGCTGATGTCCAGGCTGCCGAGCGGAACGTCGACGCCCTCGATCTCCTTGATCTCCTCGGCGAGCTTCTTTGCCAGAAGGTCGCCGCGCGTGACGATGCCGACCAGAGCGAGGTCTTCACAGCCCTCGTTGCGCTCGAGAATCTCGTGCGCGATGCGGGTCATCGCTCGATTGACGGCGGTCTCGTCCATGATGACCGCCTTGGGGGAAGTCGTGCCCATCGATCTCCTTCCTCACATGTCTTGACTGCTGACACAGTCAAAAAAATAGATGCCCGACCGCTTAAAGCGGACCAGACACCCACAGGAAGGGCTGCTCTTTGGCAGCTATGTAATTCCATGTGGGTATCTCGTACCCCTTTAATGGTCAAGGGATAGTGTAGCCAACCTCGAGCTTAATTGCGAGCATAAATACAGAACAATCCGTAAACGGGCGCAGGCGCTCCATAAACCTATATATATTTGTGGGACGAGCTTGAAAACGCACGCACGAGCTGGCATAATCCCCTCTGCTGCACGCAAATCGGATCTACGTCCAGGGCCGTGGCGTGAGCACTATCGCCAAAAGAGGAATATCTCTGTGTAGATTACGCACAGGGAGCTGCTTCTGTGCTATAGTTCAGGCTTGTTTGTTAACGCGACATGTTCGTTTGTCGCCCAAGGAGGGTCAGTTATGTCCAAAGTTTGCGAAGTTTGCGGTAAGCACCCCGTTGCCGGTCGCTCCATCAGCCACTCTCACCGCGTCACCAACCGTAAGTTCCGCCCCAACATCCAGCGTGTCTACGTCGTCGTCGATGGTCACCGTCGCAAGATGAACGTTTGCTCCACCTGCCTCAAGTCCGGCAAGGTTGCGCGCTCCTAAATAAGGTCTTACCAACAAGTACCTCGGACTCTCCGGGTCAAAGACCTCGCGTTCACATAGAACTTACCAAAGGCGTCCTCCCCCACGGAGGGCGCCTTTTTGCACTCATTGGGGACAGACTTACATGAGTGTTTTCACGCATTGGGGACAGACGTAATGCATGCCGACTGCGGTTCGGCCCCTACCTCACGCTGCCTCCTTCCAGCCTACAGTGGCCTTGGTCACGCTTGTAGCGCCGATACCGGTGATACGGGCAATTTGCTTGACCGTGAGATGTGCCCGCCTGAGCCTCAGCAGACAGGCATCACGTTCGGAGCGTGGCAGGGCCTTGAGCAGCGCAGGATCCATGCTCGGCAAAACTTCGCGCGCAACGGAAAGGGCGTCCTCATCGGGGATCCGTCGGCGCGGAAGAATCTCCACTGACCAGATGCGCCCGGCAACTTCCTCGAGATGCTCGCAATAGCAACGAGAGCCTCCGACAATATCGAGCATAGGAGCCGCGTCACAGATATCAAAGGGATCGTATCCCAGCTGGTATGCCTTGTAGCTTGACCAGCGGTAGGCATCGAGCGAGTCGAGCACACCTTTCACAGGATTGAGATGGATATAATCGAGCAACTGCACCGCCTGCGTGTCCGACTCGACCGCGATCCGCGAATAGCGATTATCAAACAGGTGACCCGTTCTTCCCGTTTTTCCATTGAAATACTTGGCATAGGCCGTCAGCGCGCACTGCATTGCCTTTGAAAGGTTGTCATATGGGTCATCAACCATCAAATGGAAGTGATTATCCATAAGGCACCAGGCCAACACCGCCACGTCATGGCACGCAAACCTGTCTGAGATGTCCGATAAGAAACGATAGCGGTCGGAATCATCTTCAAAAATGATCTGTTTGGAGTTGCCGCGGTCAAAGACGTGGTAATAGCCGGTGAGCGATATTTCGCGGGCGCATCGGGGCATGGTCTCTCCTTTCAAAGCCGTACAGGCAACACCTAAAAGGAGAGAAGGAACGCGAAATGCTGAGCCTGTGACCTATTTATATCCAATCTGCGCCAAAAACAGGCCCAGAACGGCAAAATGACAAATCCATGTCTGTCACAAATGAGTGAAAGCACTCATGTAAGTCTGTCCCCAATGAGCGGGGCAATGCAATAGGCAGATAGTTATAGTTGAAACGTTTCAGTTGGTTGAAACGTTTTAGTATGCCTTTTACGGGAATCTTACCGTTTACCGAATTATTTCTTGCTATCATGCAAGACGTAGGGTAAATCTCCGATCGCAAGGAGACACAAATGGTGAAAAAGTCACCGGAAAACACTACTCCCGCAATTGTGGACAACGTAGAGGCGCTTGAGGCTAAGCTCGCTCAGATGCGAGAGGCCCAGGCGCTTTTTGCTACGTACACGCAGGAGCAGGTCGACAAGATCTTCTATGAGGCCGCCATGGCCGCCAACAAGGCTCGTATCCCGTTGGCGAAGATGGCCATCGAGGAGACCGGCCGCGGCGTTCTTGAGGACAAGGTCATCAAGAACCACTACGCCGCAGAGTACATCTACAACGCTTACAAGAACACCAAGACCTGTGGTGTCCTGGAGCGCGACGAGGCTTATGGCATCACCAAGATCGCCGAGCCCATCGGTATCGTGGGCGCCGTCATCCCGACGACCAACCCCACCTCCACTGCGATCTTCAAGACACTGATCAGCCTGAAGACCCGCAACGCCATCATCATCTCCCCGCACCCGGCTGCCGCCAAGTGCACCATCGCCGCCGCCAAGCTCGTGCTTGACGCCGCCGTCAAGGCCGGCGCCCCCGAGGGTATCATCGGCTGGGTCGATGTCCCCTCCATCGAGCTGACCAACATGGTCATGCGCGACGTCGACATCATCCTCGCCACCGGTGGCCCGGGCATGGTCAAGGCCGCCTACTCCTCGGGCAAGCCCGCCCTGGGCGTTGGCGCCGGTAACACCCCGGTCGTCATCGACGACACCGCCGACGTGCTGCTCGCCGTCAACTCCATCATCCACTCCAAGACCTTCGACAACGGCATGATCTGCGCTTCCGAGCAGTCCGTGACCGTCATCGACACCATCTATGACCAGGTTAAGGCCGAGTTCCAGAAGCGCGGCTGCTATTTCGTCAAGCAGGGTGCCGAGATGGAGGCCCTGCGTGCCGCCATGTTCAAGAACGGCGCCCTCGATCACCGCATTCCCGGCATGGCTGCCGCCAAGATCGCCGAGCTCGCCGGCATCGAGGTTCCCGCCAAGACCAAGATCCTGATCGCCGAGGTCACCTCCACCGACCCCGCCAAGGAAGAGTTCTCCCACGAGAAGCTCTCCCCGGTCCTGGCCATGTATCACGCCAAGGACTTCCAGGAGGCCGTCGACAAGGCCGAGCACCTGGTGCTCGCCGGTGGCCCGGGCCACACCGCCTCTCTGTACGTGCACCCCGCCCAGGCCGAGAAGATCAGTCTGTTCGAGCACGTCATGAAGGCCTGCCGTATCGTCATCAACACCCCGTCCTCGCACGGCGGCATCGGTGATCTGTACAACTTTGGCATGAAGCCGTCTCTGACCCTGGGCTGCGGCTCCTGGGGCGGCAACTCCGTCTCCGAGAACGTTGGGGTGAAGCACTTGATCAACGTTAAGACTGTGGCCGAGCGCCGTGAGAACATGCTGTGGTTCCGCGCTCCCGAGAAGGTCTACTTCAAGAAGGGTTCCACGCCCGTCGCCCTCGACGAGCTCGGTACCGTCATGGGCAAGAAGCGCGCCTTCATCGTCACCGACCAGTTCCTCTTCAAGAATGGCAACACCCGCGCCATCGAGGCCAAGCTCGACGAGATGGGCATCGCCCACGACTGCTTCTACGACGTCGAGCCCGATCCGTCGCTGCAGTGCGCACGTCGCGGCGCCAAGCAGATGGCTCTCTTTGAGCCTGACGTGATCATCGCCGTCGGCGGTGGCTCCGCTATGGACGCCGGCAAGATCATGTGGATGATGTACGAGCACCCCGAGTGCAAGTTTGAGGACATGGCCATGGACTTCATGGACATCCGCAAGCGTATCTTCACTTTCCCCGAGATGGGCAAGAAGGCCTACTTCGTCGCCGTCCCGACCTCTTCGGGTACCGGCTCCGAGTGCACGCCGTTCGCCATCATCACCGACAAGGAGACCGGCATCAAGTGGCCGCTCGCCGACTACGCGCTGCTCCCCAACATGGCTATCGTCGACGCCGACAACTGCATGACCGCCCCGCGCGGCCTGACCGCTGCCTCCGGCATCGACGTCATGACCCACGCCATCGAGTCCTACGTCTCCATCATGGCTTCCGACTACACCAAGGGCCTCTCCGAGCGCGCTGCTAAGCTCGTCTTCGAGAACCTGCCCTCCAGCTTCACGAACGGCGCCAAGGACCCGCATGCCCGCGAGGAGATGCACAACGCCTCTTGCATGGCCGGTATGGCCTTCGCCAACGCCTTCCTGGGCCTCAACCACTCCATGGCTCACAAGCTCGGCGCCTTCCATCACCTGCCCCACGGCCTCGCCAACGCCGTCATCCTGACCCGCGTTATGCGCTACAACGCCGCCGAGGCTCCCGTCAAGATGGGTACCTTCTCCCAGTATCCTTACCCCAACGCGCTGCACAACTACGCCGAGATGGCCAAGTACTGCGGCATCGAGGGCAAGGACGACAAGGAGGTCTTCGAGAACTTCATCACGAAGCTCGAGGAGCTCAAGGACTTCATCGGCGTCAAGAAGACCATCGCCGACTACGGTGTTGACGAGCAGTACTTCCTCGACACCCTCGACGAGATGACCGAGCAGGCATTCAACGACCAGTGCACCGGCGCAAACCCGCGCTACCCGCTCATGAGCGAGATCAAGGAGCTCTACCTGGACGCCTACTACGGCCGCGAGCCTCAGGACTACGCCGTCTGCTAGTTTTAGCACGGTTTTTAACGGCGGGGGTGCACGGGTGTTTCACACACCCCCGCCGTCGCTTCTATCGCATCGTTGAAAGGATGCAACCATGCTGCTACCCGATTCCAAGACCGAGCTCGTCCGCCGTGGCAACAAGGTCGTTTACGACCTGGGCGACAAGATCGTCAAGGTCTTTAACGAGACCAAGCCTGTCTCCGACGTGTTCAACGAGGCTTTGAATCTTGCCCGCATCAATGAGTGCGGCATCCGCAGCCCCAAGGCTCTCGAGGTTTCCCAGCTCGAGAACGCCAACGGCTGGGCGCTCGTGACCGAGAAGGTTCCGGGCACCACCCTTGCCGAGAAGATGACTGCCGAGCCCCAGCGCTTTGGTGAGTATCTCGAGATGTTCGTCGACCTCCAGATCGAGATCCACGGCTACACCTCCCCGCTGCTCAACCGTCAGCGCGACAAGTTCGCCCGCATGATCGACAGCCTTGATCAGCTCAATGCCACCACGCGCTACAACCTTCAGGAGCGTCTGGACGGAATGACCAAGGAGTTCAAGGTCTGCCACGGCGACTTCAACCCCTCCAACGTCATCGTCGGCGACGACGGCCAGCTCTATGTGTGCGACTGGGCACACGCCACCCAGGGCTCCCCTGCTGCCGACGTTGCCACCACCTACCTGCTCTTCGCCCTCAACAGCAAGGATCAGGCTGAGGCCTACCTGGAGCTCTACTGCGACCGCGCCGACATGCCCATGCAGGTCATGCGTCAGTGGACGAGCATCGTCGCCGCTTCCGAGCTCGCTCGTAAGCGCAACGTGAACGATGAGTTCCTGAAGAACTGGATCGACGTCGTCGATTATCAGTAATATCTGAGCGATTTATTTCGCATCGGAGGCACAAGAAAACCCCACAGCTCATATGGGCTGTGGGGTTTTCTTTTACCCGTCGAGCTAATTCACGCAACAAAAAGGACTGCCCCGCATCTCATCCTAAGAGAGATACGGGGCAGTCCCGCAATTACATCTACTAGCAGAAATGTCGATTAACGGCGTGCTGCCTTCACAAGCTCGGCGACCTTAGCGACGATCTCATCGATCGCCACGTCCTCACGCTCGCCGGTAGCACGGTCCTTGAGCTCCACCGTGCCATTCTTAAGGCCGCGCTTGCCCAGAACGACCTGATACGGGAAGCCCATGAGGTCGTTATCGGCAAACTTAAAGCCGGGACGCTCGTCGCGATCGTCGACGACGACCTCGATACCCTCGGCGCACAGACCGTCAACAATCTGATCGCAGACGGTAGCGCACTCCTCCTTCTTGGGATCAAGCGGAATCACCGCGACCTCGTACGGGGCAACGGAGACCGGCCAGACGATGCCGTGTTCGTCGTTGTGCTGCTCCACGACGGCAGCAAGCGAGCGGGACACACCAACGCCGTAGCAACCCATGACGAGCGGCTTCTCCTTGCCGTCCTCGTCCATAAAGGTGGCACCCATAGCCTCGGAATACTTGGTGCCCAGCTGGAACACCTGGGAGACCTCGATGCCGCGGGCAGCAGAGAGCGGCTTGCCGCAGTGCGGGCAGGGATCGCCGGCGACGACGGTGACTAGGTCGGCCCACTCATCGACGGTAAAGTCGCGCTCGGGGCAGGCACCGGTAAAGTGGTAGTCGGCCTCGTTGGCGCCACAGGCCCACTGCTTGGACTCGTGCAGGCTCTCGTCGCAAACCAGACGAATGCCCTCGGGCAGGTTAACAGGTCCGATAAAGCCCTTATGCAGCCCGTAGGCCTGGAGCTCCTCGTCGGTCATCATGCGATAGCCCTTGCCAAAGACATGCTCGGCCTTGCAGTCGTTGAGCTCATGATCGCCCGGGACAATGGCCACGACGGGCTTGCCCTCGGCATCGATGAGCGCCAGCGACTTTCGCGTACCGTTCTCGGGGAAGCCAAAGAACTTGGCGACGGCCTCAATGGTACCCATACCCGGAGTCTCGACCTTGGTGAGCGTGCCGTCGCCGGGGCCCTCGGTCACAACGATCTTGGTGCTTGCAGCCTCGTCATCGGCGGCAAAACCGCAATCGTCGCAGTAGACGAGCGAGGCCTCGCCAGCGTCAGCCAGAGCCATGTACTCGACGGAGGTATCGCCACCGATCTCGCCGGAGTCGGCGACAACGGGCAGAGCCTTGATGTAGCAGCGCTCGCAGATGTTAGCGTAGGCCTGCTTCATCTTGTCGTACTCCTCCTGCAGGCTCTCCTGCGTGGCAGAGAAGCTGTAGGCGTCCTTCATGATGAACTCGCGACCGCGCATCAGGCCAAAACGGGGACGGAACTCGTCGCGGAACTTATCCTGGATGTGATAGAGGTTCACTGGCAGCTGCTTGTAGGAACGCAACTCATTGCGCACCAGGGCAGTCACGGTCTCCTCGTGCGTGGGTCCGAGCACAAACTCGCGGCCGTGGCGGTCATCAAAGCGCACAAGCTCCTTGCCATAGGCATCGATACGGCCGGACTCACGCCACAGCTCGGCATCGACCATGATGGGCATCATGAGCTCCTGAGCACCGGCGGCATCCATCTCGTCGCGCACGATGTTCTCGATCTTGCGGATCGAGCGCCAAGCGAGCGGCAGATAGGAATACAGGCCGGCGGCCTCCTTGCGGATCATGCCAGCGCGAAGCAGCAGACGGTGGCTCGCTAGCTCGGCATCCGCCGGATCCTCTTTGAGCGTCGGCGCATAGAGCTTAGACATATACATTGCTCGGGTCATTTATTTCTCCTCAATAAGTTTGTCGACCTCGGCCATAAGCGCGTCGACAATTTGATCCTCAGCTACTTTACCAATGATCTGGCCATGCGAAAAGAGCAGGCCCTGACCACGTCCGCAGGCAACACCCAGGTCGGCGTCAGATGCCTCTCCGGGGCCGTTGACCGCACATCCCATCACGGCGATCGAAAGCGGCGCGGAATAGTTCTTAAGCCGCTCGGTGACCTCCTCGGCGATGGGAATCAGGTTAACCTGGCAGCGGGCGCACGTGGGGCACGAGACAATCTCGGGACCACGGCGACGCAGGCCCAGCGACTGTAGAATTCCCCAGGCGACCGGCGGCTCCTCAACCGGATCGGCCGTGAGCGACACACGCATGGTGTCACCGATGCCTTCGGAAAGCAAGATACCCAAGCCTACAGAGCTCTTGATGGTGCCCTGAAGCTTGGTCCCCGCCTCCGTCACGCCCAGGTGGAGCGGAACATGCGGTATCTCGCGCGACAGGGCGCGATAGGTATCAAGTGTCGTCTGTACGCTATGGGCCTTGGCGGATAGCACGATGTTGGTAAACCCACGGTCCTCAAAGTGCCGCACAAAGCGTTCACTCGACATCACGAGCTTTTCGGGCTGCGTGAGGTCGTCGCGCTCGGCGATATCCTGCTCAAGCGAACCGGCATTGACGCCGATACGAATCGCACAGCCCGCGGCACCCGCAGCATCGATCACCGCGTCAACCTTGGCCCAATCGCCAATATTGCCGGGATTGATGCGCAGCTTGGCAGCACCGGCCTCAACGGCACCAATGGCGAGTTTATGGTTAAAGTGGATATCGGCGACAATCGGCACCGGAGACTCGGCGCAGATGGTGCGGAAACCCTCAAGTGCGGCCTCGGTGGGCACACTCACGCGCACGATATCGCAGCCAGCCTGCGCCAACGCGCACACCTGCGCAAGCGTTGCCTGGGCATCAGCAGTATCGGTGCAGGTCATAGATTGGACCACCACAGGCGCGCCGCCACCGATCTGCACGCTGCCCACATGCACGGGGCGCGTCAGCTCGCGAGGCAAAGGATGGGATAAAGACAAACCAAACACTCCCCTACAGAATAAATCGAAGGATGTCGGAACGAAGCATATAGACAAACAGCAGCGCAAAGAGCGCGATGCCCACATAGCTCACAATCGTCTGGACCTTGAGCGGAAGCTCGCGGCCCGCAATCTTTTGAATGATCTCGATGACCAGCTTGCCGCCATCGAGTGGTGGGATGGGCAGCAGGTTCATAAAGCCAAGCGAGAACGAAATGAGGGCGGCAAACGAAAGGAACGTGGCAGGGCCGGCAGCAGCAGCCTGTGAGGACATAACGCTAATACCCACGATCGAAGAAGACTGATCGAGAATCTCCATCGTATGCTGCGGCTGGAGCAGGCGCATCACGCCATCCGCTGTCTGCACGACATAGGAGAACGACAGGCGAGCCGACGTGATGGGGTCTAAACGGACCACCTGCGTAGAGGCATACACACCTAGGCGCTCGTCCTCTTTGAGCGCAACCGTGGTCGAATGCTGCTTGCCGTCACGCTCGTACTCGATGGCGATATCGTCCTTACCGGCAGCCTTGCCGATGGCATCGTAGACATCCATCCAAGTGGAACATGAGACACCGTCAACCGAAAGGATCGCGTCACCGCCCTCGATACCCGCCTTGGCGGCAATAGACCCCTCGTCAACCTGACCGATCACGTTGGTATCCATCGGCACGGTGACACCCGCAATGGAATAGATGCTCATAAGGAGCAAAAAACCCGTCAAGATATTGACGATAATGCCCGCGAGCAGCATAAAGGCGCGCTTGAGAAAGCCTTGGCCAAGATAGGTGTGCGAGCGCTCTTGCGCAAGGAACTCGGCCTCGCCGCACGGCAGCTCCCACACATCGCCCTCGGCAGTCGCATGTTCGCGATCGAAACGACGACCATCAAAGGTGGTATAGCCTGCCGTGTCTCGCGGCAACGTCTGATATTTGGTGGGATAGTAGCTCGGCGAGGGCTTCTCCCCTTCCTCATACCAGGGCGCGATGGAGCCCCAGCCCAGCAAAAGGGCGCATGCCTCGAGCACATCCTCCTCGGAAAGCTCGAGCTCGACAGCAAGGTCGGCCACGGTCACGCGACCATGACGATAGATAGCCGCGAGCACGCGGTCGGCGCACGAAACATCGGTCGGATCCATACCGCAGATGGCAGCGTAGCCACCCAGCAGCAGCGGGGTCACGCCAAACTTGGTTCCAATGCGACGCGACGTGTAATGGATGTCAAAGCGGCACGGCAGACCCAAAAAGAACTCGGTCACACGGACGCCGCAGGCACGCGCCGCCAAAAAGTGGCCGCCCTCGTGCAAAAACACGAGGACGGAAAGCATCAGCAGGCCCCAAAAGACCGATGAGAGAACGCTCAGAACAGTATCCATAAAACGAAAAAGCAATCCTTATGGGTTAGGAACGGGTTGCGGCGAGCACCTGCGCAGCCTTTTCACGCGCCCACGCATCGATGTCGCGAAGCTGCTCAAACGAATCGACCACCTGCATATCGTGGGCGTCCATGCAGGATTCCACAATGCGATCGATATCGGTAAAGCTGCAGCCATCGTGCAGGAAGGCATCGACGGCGACCTCGTTGGCGGCATTGAGCACGCACGGCATGGTGCCACCCGTCTTGCCGGCACGCTCGGCCAGTGCCAGACAGCGGAAGGTATCCATGTCGGCAGCATCAAACGTGAGCTGCCCCAGCTCGCGGAAATCGATACGAGGCGCCGGGGTATCCCAACGCTCGGGATACGAGAACGCGAACTGGATGGGAATACGCATGTCGGAAGCACCGAGATGCGCCATCACGGAGCCGTCGGCAAACTCGACCATAGAGTGAATCTTGGACTGACGCTGCACGACCACGTTAATGAAATCGAGGTCGCAGTTAAACAGGTGCATGGCCTCGATGCGCTCCAGGCCCTTGTTCATGAGGGTGGCGGAGTCGATGGTGATCTTGGCACCCATGGCCCACGTGGGATGTGCGAGGGCATCGGCACGCGTCACGCGATTGAGCTCGTCGCGCGTGCGGCCAAAGAACGGACCGCCCGAGCAGGTGAGCCAAATGCAGTGGGCCTCGCGCGGGTTCTCACCCAGATAGCACTGGTAGATGGCGGAATGCTCAGAGTCAACTGGAATAAGCTGGCCCCGTTGCGCCAACGGCATAAGCAAGTCGCCACCGACGACGAGGGACTCCTTGTTGGCAAGGGCAAGGCGCTTATTCGAGGTCAAGGCCGCATGGCTCGCCTCGAGACCGGCGGCGCCCACAATAGCGACAAGCACGCAGTCGACATCGTCGCGACGCGCGAGCTCGCAAACCGCCTGCGCGCCAACGCCGAGCTTCGTTCCCTCGGGCAACTCCTGCAGCACGGCATCATCGCCATGAGCGACATCGGCCACGGCAACCGCCGAAACCGAGAACTCGCGGGCAGCGGCAACGAGCTCGAGGGTACTGGAGTTAACGGACAGCGCCGTCACCTGCAGGCAATCGGCATGCTGGCGGCACACATCGAGCGCCTGGGTGCCGATAGAGCCCGTACAACCCAGGATGGCAACGCGAAGGCGTCCATCGGGGCCATACGTCGTCTGGAAGGACATTACAGCACGCCTCCGATCATCAGCAACAGCTGTGCGGTGATGCAGCCGAAGATAAGCGAATCGCTACGATCGAGCATTCCGCCGTGGCCCGGGATAAGGTTGCCGGAATCCTTGACGCCCACACCGCGCTTGATGCGCGACTCGATAAGGTCGCCGATAACGCCCAGAATGGACACGACCACGCCGCACAGCAGCGCATAGGGCAGGCTGAGCTTGTAGAAGTGCGTCGCCCACAGGATGAGCCAAATCAAAACCGAGCCCAGGATGCCGCCAACAAACCCCTCCCAGCTCTTTTTGGGAGAGATCTTGGGAACCATCTTGTGTTTGCCGATACGGCTGCCCACGATGTAGGCAAACGAATCGGAGACCCAAAGGGACGCGCAAACGCCCACTGAAAGCAGGGCGCCGGCAAAACCGGGCACGGCATCGCGCAGCAGCACGATAGCCGACAGCATAAAGCCAGTGTAGATGGGACCCATGAGCGTCACGGCCACATCAGAGATGCGGGTACGCGGCGACCAAACATACCAAATGCCCACAGCGAGCATCAGGGCAAAAAGCAGGGCATTCAGCAACATCGAATCGCCCAACGCCGACAGCGGAAAGAGTACGGCGGCAGCGATACCCATGCGCTCGTTAGCCATCTTGCCATCGAGCCTCGTCATACGGAAAAACTCATAGCAGCACAGACCGCTCATGACAGAAACAAAGATGGCCGTGGGCACGATACCCAAAACCAGGCACAGGATAAAGACAACGGCGTAGACGATACCGGCGGCGGCACGGGTGATAAAGCCCGCCAGCCACGAACCGGTGCCGCTCTTTGCTGCAGGTGCTCCCGCAGCGGCAGCCTTGCGCGCAGGCGCCGCGGAAACTGGCGTCTTGGGAGCAGATGCCTTGGGACGATCGGACACGATTAAGCCTCCTCGGTCTTGCTCAGTCCACCAAACCTACGGTCACGGCCCTGATAGGCCAAAATGGCGTCGACAAGGCCCCAACGATCAAAGTCGGGCCAATAGGTATCGGTGACGTAGAATTCGGAATAAGCCACCTGCCACAGCAGATAGTTCGAAAGACGCAGCTCACCAGAAGTGCGAATCACAAGCTCAGGATCGGGAAGGCCGGCGGTATAGAGGTGGGAAGCCACCATGTCGTCATCAATTGCGCCAGGATCGATCTTACCGGCGGCAGCGTCGAGTGCGATTTGACGGACAGCGCGGGTAATCTCGGCACGCGCGCCGTAGTTGACGGCAAGCGCCAGCGTCATACCGGTGTGATTGGCGCACTCGGCAAGACCGCGTTCAAAAACGTCGCGGGTCTTCTTGGGCAGCGCGGAAATGTCACCCAAAAAGACAACGCGCACGTTTTCGCGCTTCAGAAGCGGCAGCTCGTCGATAAACGTCTTGGCAAACAGGTGCATCAAGACGTTGACCTCATGCTGCGGGCGGTTCCAGTTTTCGGTAGAAAACGCATAGGCCGAAAGCACGTCGACGCCCAGACGCACGCAGGCGGTAATAATCTCGCGAAGGGAGACGATACCCGCCTTGTGGCCCTCGGTGCGTGCAAGACCGCGCGATGTGGCCCAACGACCGTTGCCGTCCATGATGCACGAGATATGGTGCGGAATGTTATTGAGGTCAAGGTCGGAAAAACCGACGCCCACAGGGGCGTCGGCAAAGTACTCGACCAGTTTATGCTCGTCGTATTGCACCTTAGATCTCCATGACCTCGGCTTCTTTTTCCTTCAGAAGCTCCTCGACCTTGGCGACATACTCATCGGTGTGCTTCTGGACCTTGGCCTGCTCGCGACGGACATCGTCCTCGGTGAGCTCCTCATCGCGCTCGAGCTTGTTGTTGAAGTCGCGACGGATGTTACGGATAGACACCTTGGCCTGCTCGGCGTACTCGCGGCACTCCTTGACGAGCTCGCGACGGCGCTCCTCAGTGGGAGCCGGGAACGGAAGACGAACGACGGTGCCATCGGAGTTGGGGGTAATACCCAGATCGGAAGCGCCGATGGCCTTGACGATAGCGTTGATGAGGGCCTTGTCCCACGGCTCGATGAGCAGCATGTGAGCCTCGGGGGTCTTGACGGCGGCAACCTGCGTGACCGGCGTGGGGACACCGTAATAATCGACGGTGATGTCGGACAGAATGTTGGCGTTGGCGCGACCGGTACGGACCTTGGAGAAGTTATGCTTGAGGGACTCGAGCGACTTATCCATATGGGCGGTGATGTTCTCTGCCATGCTTAATCCTCCTGATAGACGAGCGTGCCGACGGGCTCACCCGCGAGCGCGCGTTTGACGGTGTCCTCGCCATCGATGTTGAGGACCAAAATAGGCATACGGTTATCCTGGCACAGGGCCGTAGCCGTGGAATCCATAACCTGCAGGCCGCGAACGAGAACCTCGTGATAAGTAATCTTGTCAAAACGGACGGCATCGGCGCACTTGACGGGATCCTTGTCGTAGATGCCGTCAACCTTGGTGGCTTTAATCAGAATCTCGGCGCCGATCTCGCACGCACGAAGAGCCGCGGCGGTGTCGGTCGTAAAGTACGGATTACCCGAACCGGCGGCAAAAATAACAACGTTGCCCTTGGAAAGGTGGTTGATAGCGCGACGGCGAATATAGGGCTCGCAGATCTCGTTCATCTGGATAGCGCTCATCACGCGGCAGGGAACATCGTTATGCTCGAAGGCATCCTGCAGAGCGAGCGCGTTCATAACGGTTGCCAGCATGCCCATGTAGTCGGCCTGAGCACGCTCCATGCCACCGGCAGCGCCTGCCATGCCGCGGAAAATATTGCCGCCGCCGACAACGACGCCGACCTCATGGCCAACGGCGAGCAGCTCCTTGACCTGCTTGGCAAGATGGTCGGTAACCTTGGGGTCAATGCCATATTGGCCGTCGCCCATCAGTGCTTCGCCGGAAAGCTTAAGAAGCACGCGTTTATATCGGATGTCGGACAAAGCGATCCTCCTTTAATTAGACTCTCAATATGATATCAAAGGCTCTGATAAGAGCCATGAAAAAGCAGGCTGTGAGTAAAACCCACAGCCTGCTCATTACCAGCTACAAGAGCTTATTTACTCGCCACGGACCAGACGGTCAAAGGCAACGACGGTAATGGTGTCGCCGAGCTCCTTGGAGACCTGCTCAGCGTACTTCTTGATGGTGAGGGAGCTGTCCTTGATGAACTCCTGCTCGGTGAGCACGGACTGCTTGTAGAACTTCTCCAGACGGCCAACAGCCATCTTCTCCTGGATAGCCTCGGGCTTGCCGGACTCGGCAGCCTGGGCCATGTAGATCTGCTTCTCGTGCTCGACGGTCTCGGCCGGAACCTGATCGCGGGTGGCGCAGATCGGTGCGACGGCGGCAACCTGAAGGGCAACGTCGTGAGCGAAGGTCTTGAAGGACTCAGCCTGAGCGGTCTCGGCCTTCTCGAAGGCGAACTCGACGAGGACGCCGATCTTACCACCCATGTGGATGTAAGAAGCGAGCGCGCCGTTCTCGGCCTTGCGGGCAGCGAAGCGGGAGATCTTCATGTTCTCGCCCATGATGTGAATCATCTCGGTGAGCTCGGAGGAAACGGTCTCCTCGCCCATCGGCTTCTCGAGCAGAGCGTCGACGTCAGCAGGCTCGGTGGTAGCGACAACCTCAGCGACCTTGGAAGCAAAGCCAGTGAACTTGGCGTTGGAGCCAACGAAGTCGGTCTCGCAGGAGAGCTCGAGCAGAGCGCCGGTCTTGCCATCCTCGGAGACGAACGCGGCGACAGCGCCCTCGTTGGTCTCACGGCCAGCCTTCTTGGCAGCCTTGGCAAGGCCGTTCTTACGCAGAACGTCGACAGCGGCGTCCATGTCGCCGTCAGCCTCGACGAGAGCCTTCTTGCACTCCATCATCGGGGAGTCGGTCATCTCGCGGAGCTGCTTGACCATAGCGGCGGTAATCTGGGCCATTGTGGTTCCTTTCAAAGAGATGAAAAAGAATTAACTAAGACTGATTTACTCGGCCTTGGGCTCAGCGGCCATCTCGGCCTCGGAGACCTGCTCCTTGCCGGAGCCAGCGAGGCAGGCGTCAGCCATGAGCTCGCACATAAGGGTGACAGCAGAGATAGCGTCATCGTTGCAGGGGATGCCGTACTCGACCTCGTCGGGATCGGAGTTGGTGTCGATCAGAGCGACGACGGGGATGTTCAGGCGCTGAGCCTCCTTGATGGCGTTCTCCTCGCGCTTGGTGTCGATGACGAAGAGAGCCTGGGGCAGACCCTTCATGTCGCGGGCACCACCGAGGTTGGTCTGGAGCTTGGTGAGCTCCTTGCCGAGAACAGCCTGCTCCTTCTTGGGGAGCACTGCCATGCGGCCGTCCTCGACCATGGCCTCGAGCTCCTCCATGCGGTTGATGCGGGAGCGGATGGTGACGAAGTTGGTCAGCATGCCGCCGAGCCAACGCTGGTTGATGTAAGGCATGTTGGCGCGCTCAGCAGCGTTCTTGACGGCCTCCTGAGCCTGCTTCTTGGTGCCGACGAACAGCACGTTGCCGCCCTTGGCGACGTTCTTGACGAAGGTGTAGGCCTGGTCGGCGTCGAGGATGGTCTGCTTGAGGTCGAGGATGTAGATGCCGTTGCGCTCACCGAAGATGAACGGCTTCATCTTGGGGTTCCAGCGACGGGTCTGGTGACCGAAGTGGCAGCCGGCCTCGAGCAGGGTGCGGATATTAATCTTGGTAGCCATGTTAAACCTCCTGTGGTTTGCCTCCGCGCGGGGTCATCCTCCAAAACCAACCCGGACATGTGCTACCAAAGCCCGGGCACCACGGTATGAAGTAGCCGCGCGTGCGTGATAAAAACCTGTTGCCGTGAAGCAACCCGATGAATGATAGCAGGAATGCATCTTCCTGCCAACCCGCAATCAAAACCACACACCTGAGCGCGGCGCGGGACGTCCCAGCCACTATTCGCCGCGGGGATGGGCTTGAGCCACAGCCCGCTTAAGCCGATCGGGTGTGAGATGCGTGTAGATCTGCGTCGTGGACAGGCTCGCATGGCCCAGCAGCTCTTGAACCGAGCGCAGGTCCGCACCGCCCTCGAGCAAGTCGGTCGCAAAGGTATGGCGCATCGCATGCGGGGCGATGTCGGCCGGAATGCCGGCGAGCGTCGCCAGCGTATGGAACCGCCGCCTGAGCATGGCGGCACTCATGCAATTACCGCGCGCCGATATAAGCAGCGGATGCGGCCCGGTAGCGGGGTCACGACGCTTTGCCTGAGCGAGCAACTCCGGCCTTCCCTCCTCAATATAGAGACGCGTCGCCTCGAGCGCACGACGATACAGAGGGACGATACGTTCTTTGCTCCCCTTGCCCCACAGGCGCAGCGTGCGTTCGGACCACGCAATGGACTCCACATTGAGTGCTGTGAGCTCAGAGATACGGGCGCCCGAGGCATAGAGCAGCTCGAGCATCGCCGCATCGCGCAGTCCCGCGGGTGTTGAGGTATCAGGCGTCTTGAGCAGCGCCTCCACCTGTTGGGTCGTCAGCACACCGGGTAGATCGCGCGGGAGCTTGGGCGAGGAAATTGCCGAGACCACATCGCCCTCCACGACCCCCTCGGCAGCCATCCATCGATAGAGCGATCGGATAGCCGACAGATGTGCCGCAAGCGTTCGGGGAGCCACCTGCTCACGCGAAAGCTCGGCAAGATAGCGACGAATGGTGCGCACGTCGGCAGCGAAAGCATCGATATCCTCGCGCTCGCACCAGGCAGCAAAGCGCTCCAGCCTCGAGCCATAGGCCGTCACCGTATTGGGAGAAAGCCCCTCGACACGTGCGATATAGGCGATAAACGAGTCGACGGTGTCGTACAGGTCAAAGGCTATGACCGGTCGCCTCCAAACAGATCGGGGCGAGTAGCCAGATAGGCATCAAGGGCCTCGAGCGCACGGTCCGCATAGGCCTGGTAGCGGTCGCGCTTGCTGTGGCGCTTACCATCCTCGAGTGGCGGCACCAGGCCAAAGTTGACATGCATGGGCTGGTAGCCCACGGTGGCAGGATCGGTCGCATAGCCCACGAGCGCGCCCAGGGCGCCCACGCGGGGCAACTCGACGCCCGCGGCGCCGATAGCCTCGGCATAGGTGTTGAGCGCCGCGAGCAGACCGGTCGCCACGGCTTCCATGTACCCCTCGGTGCCGGTGATCTGACCGGCCAGGCGCACGCCGGTACCAGGCACGGCAAAGGTGCCATCGAGCACGTGCGGGGCGTCGACAAAGGTATTGCGGTGCATGACACCGTAGCGGAAGAACTCAGCGTTCTCCAGGCCCGGCACCATATGGAAGACGCGCTTCTGCTCGCCAAAGGTCAGGTTGGTCTGGAAGCCCACCAGGTTATAGGCGGTCTTCTCCTTGTTCTCGGCACGCAGCTGAATCGCCGCCCAAGGGCGACGTCCGGTACGCGGGTCGGTGAGGCCGACGGGCTTCATGGCGCCAAAGCGAATGGCGTCCTTGCCGGTGCGCGCAACTTCCTCGGCAGGCTGGCAGGCCTGAAACAGATCGCCGCCCTCAAAGTCTTTGAGCACCACGCGGTCGGCCGTGGTAAGCGCCTCGATAAAGGCCTCGTACTCCTCCTTGTTGAGCGGAGCGTTGAGATAGTCGCCGCTCCCCTGCTCCTCGTAGCGCGACTGCGAAAACAGCACGTCCATATCGAGCGTGGAGGCATCGACGATCGGCGCCGCGGCATCGAAGAACGCAAGGGCGTCGCCACCGACGAGCTTCATGACCTCTTCGCTCAGCGCCGGTGAACACAGCGGGCCCGCGGCAATGACCACGTGGCCCTCGGGAATCTGCGTGACCTCGCCGTGCACGACCTCGATATTGGGACGGGCGGCAACCTCGGCCTCGACAAGCTCGGAAAACTTGACGCGGTCGACCGCCAGGGCACCGCCGGCGGGAACAGCCGCGCGATGGGCGCAATCGAGCAGGACTGAACCCATGCGCTCAAGCTCGGCCTTCAGCAAACCAGCCGCGGAATCCGGACGGGTCGACTTAAACGAATTGGAGCAGACGAGCTCTGCCAAGTGATCGGTATGGTGAGCCGGGGAGCTAACCTGGGGGCGCATCTCGCACAGCTTTACGGCAAAACCACGGTCTGCCAGCTGAATCGCGCACTCCGAACCCGCCAGACCGCCACCGACAACCGTCACCTGATCAAACAGCATCTGCAAACACCTTTCTAATTGACATGTTTTCCATTGTGACCGAAGGGTGTCTGGGCGTGAAGAGCAAACTTGGAGGGCGCATACCTTCCATCCATCATGCGCTCGATAAGGCCCTCGAGCTCAAGCGAACCCAGGAGTTTAAGTACGCCGACGGCATCGAGCGAGACGAGCGCCGCGATGTCGTCGACTTTGAGCGGAGAGGCGATGAGCGCATGCATCACGGTCTGCTGCGTTGGATCCAAGTCGGCAATGCCGGGAGCATCGGGGCGCGAGTAGCGCAGGGTGCCGTAGATGCGTGAGATAGCTATCTCGATAGATTCCTCGTCGATGATGCAGCAGGCACCGTTCGCAATGAGGTAATTCGTGCCACGCGACTCGGGCGATAGGATCGACCCCGGCACGGCAAGAAGTTCTCGCCCCAAATCCATAGCAGCCTCGGCTGTAGAAAACGTCCCGGAAGGCATACCCGCCTCGGATACAAAGAGGGCTTGCGACAGGGCCGCGATCACGCGATTGCGGCGCGGAAAGGCAAACTTGCGCGGACCCATGCCCCACGGGGAGATCGACACGACCGCGCCGCCCGTATCGAGTGTGCGCGTGATGAGGCCAGCACTCGAGCGCGGATAGACCACGTCGGCGCCCGTCCCCAGCACCACGACGTGTTTGCCGCCGGAATTGACCGCAGCCCAACCCGAGGCCTGGTCACAACCGACCGCGCCGCCCGAAACTACCGTCACGCCCGCCTCGACCGCAACCTTTGCCGCAAGCTCTGCCACGGCAAGACCATACGGAGAGGCCTTGCGCGCGCCGATGATGGAGAGCGCGGGCGTCGAAAGCACCTCGGGGTTGCCGCGCACATAGAGTGTCTGGGGCACATCAGAAAGCTCCAAAACGGTCTCGGGATACAACGTGTCACCTGGATGCAGCTCGAAGGTCCCCTCGGCCATCATTGGTCCCTCCTTCCCTGGTACATCGCCGCCTCGAGCACGTGGTCCTGCGTCACTTGCTCGCTCTCGGCGACATCTGCGATCGTGCGCGCAATGCGAACCAGGCGCACGATGCCGCGGCCCGTGAGATGCGTGCGCTTCGACAGGCCGAGCACACACTTCTCCGCCGCATCATCGAGCTCAAAGGTCGAAACGACGCCGTCAATGGACCGTGTCTCGTCATCCTCGGCCTCGGCATCAGCATCGTCCATACGGGATTCGCGCCAAGCGCGAAAAGCGCGACCGCGCACAACGTAGTCACGTAACTCAGCTGACGACATACCCTCCGCGCCCTCGATAATCACCTGAGGGTCGGGACGGGTCACATCGATCATCATGTCGATACGGTCGGCCAAAGGACCGCGCAGTTTAGACCGATAGCGCTCGACCATCGCCGCCGAGCAGCGACACGGTACCTCACGATCGCCCAAAAAGCCGCAGGGGCAGGGATTGCTCGCAGCCAGCAGCTGAAAGCGCGACGGGAAGGTAAAAGCCCCGTCGACGCGTACGATCCTGACGTAGCCGCGTTCGATGGGCTGACGCAGCGTCTGCAGCACACCCGTGGGAAACTCGGCAAGCTCGTCCAAAAATAGCACGCCGCCATGAGCAAGGCTGATCTCACCCGGGTGCACCGGGCGCCCACCGCCGATAAGACCTGCGGTCGAAATACTGTGATGGGGACTGCGGAAGGGCCGGTGCCCCGCCAACAAGCCATCAATGTTCTCACCCAAAACCGAATGGATGCACAGCGCCTCTTGTTGATCCTCAACGGAAAGCTCGGGCAGGATGCCGGTCATACGACGCGCGAGCATCGTCTTGCCCGATCCCGGGGACCCGATCATGAGCAAGCCGAGTTCTCCTGCCGCCGCAAGCGCCATGCCGCGTTTAGCGACTTCCTGCCCCAGCACGTCGGCATAGTCGAGCTCAGGCTCAAAGGTCGCCTCGACGCCCTCGGAATCCAGATAGTGCCGAGCCGCCTCGCCCATGCCATGGGCAAGCTGAGACAAATGATCGATGAATCCACAATCCACGCCCGCGAGCGGCACATGCTGATCGGACCTGCCGGCGATAAAGGACAGCCCCATATCACGCGCCAATAGCTGAAACGCCACCTCGCCCTTGACGGGAAGCACCGTACCGTCCAAGCCGAGCTCGCCGGCGATAAGGCAGCGATCGAGGTTGTCACGGGGAATCTGCCCATCGGCCGCCAGAACCGCGATGGCGATGGGCAGATCAAAGCCGCTACCGGTCTTGCGAATATCGCCGGGCGCTAGGTTGACCGTAATGCCCGAGCGTGGGATCTCGAACCCGGCGGAGCGCATCGCGCAGCGAATACGACCGCGTGACTCCATCACCTCCATACTCGGAATGCCGAGCATCTGAATGCCCGGAACGCCGCCGGCAAGCGAGACCTCGACCGTGACGTGAATCGCCTCGACGCCACGGATGCAGGCCGCGTGAACGGCAAACGTCTCGAACGCCATCACGACACCTGCCAATCGAACGCGTTGTACTGATGCTCGATCTCGGCGATATGCCCGCCGCGAATGGTGACACCCACGGCATCGAAGCGAATCGCCTTGAGCGGATAATGTTCCATGAGATAGCAACTTGCGATGCGGCGATAGCGGCGTTGCTTTCGGGCGTCCACAGCCTCCTCGGGAAAGACCCGCGTGCTGCAATCCAGCGCAACGCGTCTGGTCTTGACCTCGGCCATCACCACGACATCGTCGAGCTCATCGAGCAGCACCAGATCGGCCTCGCCCTCGGAGCAACGATAACCCTGCTCCAGCAAGGTGTAGCCGCGCTCGTTAAAGTAGTCGATGGTGATCAGCTCGCCCAGCATGCCCAGCTCGCGGGGACTGAGCCCCTTGATAAACTCAGGCGTCATCGCCCCGCAGTCGAGCTCGCCGTTTTCCCAACGCTCCTTGAGCTGCTGCGTCTTGCTCTTTTTGCTTGCGGCACTCATGGGGTCTCCTTTCCCGCACGCTGCATTGCCCCGATGATGAGGGCACCTTTCGTGCGGGTAAGTACCGGAAGCAAACCAAAAGCTGACCAAATGCCGTCAAAAAACGGGCCGTACGCAGCAATGGTGTTGCATACGGCCCGTTACCAGCAAGTTTATAAAACCCCAGAGGTCCCTGTCTCCACAATTGACCTAGAAAAGGCGCTCAGTCTGCAGAAAGTTTCCGCAAAAGCTCACGCGGTGCAGTGGACAAAGTCCATGTTTGCGAATGGCCTCGATATGCTCGGGGCTTGCATAGCCCTTCGACTCGGCCAGATGGTACTCGGGATACTCGGCGTCGTACTCGACCATCATCTCGTCACGCGTGACCTTGGCCATGATGGACGCCGCGGCGATGCAGGCGATTTTGGCATCGCCCTTCACCACATCGCGCTCGTTAGGAACGGCGCCCAAGGGGTTGCCATCCATGAGGACGCGGTCGGGTTCAAGTCCCGTATCGGCCACGGCGCCCGCAACGGCAGTACGGATAGCACGGGCCATGCCCATCTCATCGATATCCTTCGGCGCGATATGGCAAAAGCCGATGGCAGTCGCCACCTCGGCTATCTTCACCGAGAGCAACTCGCGGCGCGCGGGCGTGAGCTTTTTGGAATCGTTGATACCCCAGACGCGCGGCTCCATAGGAAGACAGACGGCGCATACCGTCAAAGGGCCGGCCACCGATCCGCGACCTACCTCGTCGACACCAACGACCACCCCATCGCCGCCAAGCTCATGCATAAGCTCGTACATGTCATTGACGCGCTCGCGCTCGGCAAGTTCCTTGGCATGGCGCTTAAGAGCACGCTCGCAAGCCTTGATCACCTGCTGGCGCGGGTCCTCGCGATAATGCTCCACGAGGGCGGGAATCTCCTCGAACGTGGCGCTCGCCAGCTCGCCGGCAACCTGCGATGCCGAAACCGAGCTCGTCATGTTGGCCATACCAGACCCTCCTTGCATGCAAATCAGATAAAAAGAAGGGCCACCCGAAGGTGACCCTCGTGTCCAAACGAGTGGACAGACGCTGCGATCTTCTTAGCGCTTCTCGGGGATGCGAGCAGCCTTGCCCACCTTGTCGCGGAGGTAGTACAGCTTGGCGCGACGGACGCGACCATGGCGAACGACCTCGAGCTTGGCGATCTTGGGGCTGTGAAGCGGGAAGGTACGCTCAACACCGACACCGAAGGACATCTTGCGGACGGTGAAGGTCTCGCGGGCACCGGCGCCGGCCATGCGGATGACGTCGCCCTGGAAAACCTGGATGCGCTCGCGGTCGCCTTCCTTAATGCGGTAGTGAACCTTGACGTTGTCGGCGACGCGAACCTGAGGAATGTCCTCGCGGATCTGCTGACGCTCGATTGCGCGGATGTAATCCATGTGCAATTCCTTACTCTTCTAGAGGTGCCGTACCACCTTGGCCGGCACGTAGTTGAACAAACGTATTCGAGTATACACGCGCGGGTTTCTGCTGCAAGAACAATTTTTTGCGCAGACAAAAAGACAAAACCCGCACATGATAACCGCCCGCTTCACGAATGAGACGGGCGGTATGAAGGGGGGGGCTACGCTAGGCGTCTAAACGCTAAACGCTAGGCGGAACGCTTGGCCTCGAGCTTGGCCTGGGCGGCAGCTAGGCGCGCGAGGGGCACGCGGTAGGGCGAGCAGGACACATAGTCCACGTCGGCCACGTTAAACAGGCCCTTGATGGACTTGGGGTCGCCGCCGTGTTCGCCGCACACGCCAAAGTGCATGTCGGGATTGGTGGCGCGGCCCTTCTCGACGGCCAAGCGCACGAGCTCCAGCACCGCCGTGTCGATGGTCTCGAAGGGGTTGTCCTTCAGGATCTTCTTGTGCAGGTACAGCGGAATGAACTTGGCCTCGGCATCGTCGCGGGAGAAGCCGAAGGTCGTCTGGGTGAGGTCGTTGGTGCCAAAGCAGAAGAAATCTGCGTGATGGGCGATTTCGTCGGCGACCATGCAGGCGCGCGGCAGCTCGAGCATGGTGCCCACGGGAATGTTGAGTTCGACGCCCTCCTCGGCGGAAACCTCGGCGATCACGCGCTCAATGACCTCGCGGGTCTGAACATGCTCGGCCGTGATGGAGACGAGCGGAACCATGATCTCGGGGCGCGGGTCGACGCCCTCCTTGATAAGGCGGGCAGCAGCCGTGGCGACGGCGCGAACCTGCATGAGAGGCAGATCGCTAAAGACGACGGACAGGCGCACGCCGCGCAAGCCCAGCATGGGGTTGGACTCGACCATGCCGTCAATGCGACGCAGGCGGGCGCGCAGGGCAGTGAGCTCCTCCTCGGGAGCGCCGGCGGCCTCCTTCTTAGTGATGGCGACCTCGAGCTCGCGAGGATTATCCAGGAACTCATGAAGCGGCGGATCGAGCAGGCGGACGACCACATCGCGACCGGACATGGTCTTGAACATCGCCAGGAAGTCCTCGGTCTGAACCTTGAGCAGGTCGGCCAGGGCCTGCTGCTTCACGGCCTCATCGTCAGACAGGATAAAGCTCTGGATGATGTTCTTGCGATCGCCCAGGAACATATGCTCGGTGCGGCACAGGCCGATGGCTTCGGCGCCAAACTCGAGCGCGAGTGCAGCATCCTCGGGGTTGTCGGCGTTGACGCGCACGTGGTTGGCGTGGCCGCAGGTCTCGTCCAGACGGATCTCGTCGGCCCAGGACAGGATGGTGTCCAAGTCGCCGGTGAGCTCTGCAGAGACCAAGTCGACCGCGCCGTCGACGACGATGCCCTGGGTGCCGTCGATGGAGATGATGTCGCCCTCATGCAGCAGGCGGTCACTGCCCTCGATGTGCACGACCTTCTCGGCGGCGTCGATATGGAAGCTTTCGACACCGCAGACGCAGGGCGTACCCATGCCGCGGGCGATAACGGCGGCGTGGCTCGTCTTGCCACCATGGCTCGTCAAGATACCCTCGGCAGCGACCATGCCCTTCAGGTCGTCGGGGTTGGTCTCCCAGCGAACCAGAATGACCTTGTGGCCCTCGTTGGCGCGCGCGACGGCGTCATCACTCGAGAACACGACCTCGCCCACGGCGGCACCGGGGCTGGCGTTAAGACCGGTAGCGAGCGCCTCGTACTTCTTGGAGGCGTCGAACTGCGGGTGCAGGAGCTGGTCGAGCTGTGCAGGGTCGATGCGGCTCACGGCCTCCTCGCGGGTGATGAGGCCCTCCTCGACCATCTCGATGGCGATGCGCAGGGCGGCGGTGGCGGTGCGCTTGCCCACGCGGGTCTGGAGCATCCAGAGCTTACCCTGCTCGATGGTGAACTCGATATCGCACATATCGCGATAGTGGTCCTCAAGCGTCAGGAAGACACGCTCAAGCTCCTCACCTGCGGACTCGAGGCCTGGGGTGGTCTTGAGGTCGGCGATGGGCTCGGTGTTGCGGATGCCGGCGACGACGTCCTCGCCCTGGGCGTTGACCAGAAAGTCACCGTAGAACTCCTTGGTTCCGTCGGCCGGGTTGCGCGTAAAGGCGACGCCGGTCGCCGAGGTCTCGCCCTTATTGCCAAAGGCCATAGCCTGGACGTTGACGGCGGTGCCGAGCTCATCGGAAATGCCATGCTGCTTGCGGTAGATGCAGGCGCGCTCGTTCATCCAGCTGCCAAAGACGGCCTGGATGGCAAGGCGCAGCTGAAGCTCCGGGTCGTGCGGGAAGACGGGCTTGCCGTCAGCGACCTCGAGCTCGGGATACAGGGCAGCCTCGACGTTCTCGGAGAAGATGCCCTTGAAGGTCTCGACGAGTTCCTGCAGGTCCTCGGCCGAAAGCTCGGAATCGACGCGAACGCCGGCGACCAGGCGGGCCTGGGTCAGGGCATTCTCGAACAAGTCGGCATCGACACCCATGACGACGTTGGAGAACATCTGGATAAAGCGGCGGTAGCTATCCCAGGCAAAGCGCGGGTTTTGCGTCTGGGCGATAAGGCCCTGGACGGAATCGTCGTTGAGGCCCAGGTTGAGAACCGTGTCCATCATGCCGGGCATGGAGAACGGAGCGCCCGAGCGGACCGACACGAGCAGCGGATCGGAGGCATCGCCGAGTTTCTTGCCGCAACGGGCCTCGAGGTCCGCCTCAGCGGCAACGATCTCATCGAGTGCGCCCTCGGGCCACACATTGCCGGCACCGGAGTACTCGACGCAAGTCTGGCAGGTAATGGTAAAGCCACCGGGAACCGGCAGACCGATGCGGCTCATCTCGGCAAGGTTTGCGCCTTTGCCGCCAAGCACGAAGTTCATGGATTTGTCGCCCTCAGTGACACAGGTGCCCTGGGCGTCGGTTCCAAAACGGTAAACCCTCTTGCAATCGCTCACGATACTTCCCCTTCCATGCACTTACGCGCACGACCGTGGTAACGAATCGACCCGCCGAATGCGAGCCGTGAGGGTACTATACGGCGGGTTTTGGGCGGGCTTGCGCAGAGGGCGCGGGGGTTGGTAAACGTGGTAAATATGGCGGTAAACGGTAGGTAAAGTTGGTTACCTTATGAAGATACCAATGCAAGATGCTTGCAGGTCAAATGCTAGTTTATTGCTAAATCGCTATACCAATATCGTGCATTATTTTTAGGTAGTCTTTTAGAGACGGGCATTTTTAGCTACCCCAATAAGCTAGCTTTGCTGGGCTCGGCGGGCGGCGCGGCGGGCACGGGCATCTTGGATTTCCTCCAAGTGGCTAATGATCTCGGCAGCGCTTTCCTCGATGGCCTTGCCGTCGGTACGCACTACAAAGCAGCCCAGGCGTTTCATGAGCGCGCGGGCTTCCGCAAGCTCACTACGCACGCTCTCGGGCTCGGCATAGGAGCCGGCAACGGCACGGGCGTAGTCATCGCCCAAGCGGCTATCGCGAATTTCGGAAATCACATCGACGGTCGAAATCAGGCCGAACAGGCGCATCGGGTCGACCTCGTAAATCGACTTGGGCGGCTCCATGCCATGCGCCAGTGGGACATTGGCGACCTTGTAGCCCTGATAGGCTAAATACATCGACAGCGGCGTCTTGGATGTACGCGACACACCCAGCAGCACGATATCGGCACCCGACAGATCGTCGCAACCACGACCGTCATCGTGATCAACGAAATACTCCATGGCCTCGATACGATGGAAATAGCGGTCATCGGTCTTGTGAATCACGCCCGCAACGCCCTTGGGCGGCACACCGATGAGCGACGACAGCACGGCAAGCGTCGGGCCGATCAGGTCGACCGAACGGATATGCAGCATACCCAGGTAATCGAGCACGCGGGCGCGAAGCGCCGGATCGACAATGGTGTGGAACACGGCGATATCGCGATGGTCCGCATCGACGCGCGGCCCCACAAATGACTTGACCTGCTCCACAGAGGTCACCTTAGGCAGACGCAAAACGCGAAAAGCCCCTTCATCAAATTGCCCGGACGCCGCAAGCACCACCTCACAAGCGGTATCACCGAGCGAGTCGGAGATAACGATAACGGTGGGACGAGCGGTGACCGGGCAATCCATGCGGGGCTCCTTTTGCGCTTATGCGCAGGCTGGCTTACTTTTTGCGGGCAAGCTCACCGATGTTGGCGATGCCGGAGAAAACGGCCTCGAAGCGGTTGAGCAGCTTAAGGCGATTATCGCGAAGCTGCTCGTCCTTGTCCATGACCATGACCTCATCGAAGAAACGGTCGATGGGCGCGCGCAGGGCGGCGAGGGCGGCAAATGCGGCCGGGTAGTCCTCGGCAGCAAGGGCGGCATCGACAGCGGTCTGAGCAGCCTCGGAGGCGTCGGCGAGCGCGAGCTCGACCTCGCCCATCAGGCTGCGGTCATACTCCGCACCCAGCTCGGGCTTGGAGATGTGCGCGGCACGGGCATAGGCGGTAGCCAGGTTGTCAAAGGTCTCGGCATCATTCTTGCGGGCCTCGTCGAGGGCGGCGCAGCGGGCGAAGAAGACGGACGGGGCGATGATGTGCACCGCGGAGACGGCGGCAACGGTATCGGCCGGAATCTTTTCGTCGCGGGCCATGCTCACCAGGCGGCCATGGAAAAAGTCACGAACCTGCTGGGCGACCTCGGCGGCGTCGAACTCAATGCCCTGCTCGCTGTAAAGCTGCAGAGCAAAGTCAATCAGCGACGTGGGATCGATCGGCAGACGGTCGCGCAGGATGTTGATGATGCCGATAGCGGCACGACGCAGCGCGTAGGGGTCGGAGGAGCCGGTCGGGGGCTCGCCGATGGCAAAGATACCGGCGATGGTATCGAGCTTGTCGGCGCAGGCCACGATGCAGCCAGCGGTGCCCTCGGGCAGCTCGTCACCGGCAAAGCGGGGACGATAGTGATCGCGAATGGCATGAGCGACCTCGTCGTTCTCCCCCATCGCGCAGGCGTAGTAACCGCCCATCACGCCCTGCTGGCTCGTGAACTCGACGACGGCGTTGGACACCAGGTCGGCCTTGCACAGGTGCGCGGCGCGAGCGGCATCGGCAGCCAGATGGGCGCCCAGATGGGCCTCGCGGGCAATAGCGAGCGCGAGCTGCTCAATACGCTCGGACTTGGCGAGCACGCTACCGAGCTTCTCCTGGAAGGCGACCTTGGCCAGGCGCTCGCGGAACTCGTCGAGGGAGATCTTCAGGTCCTCCTCGTAGAAGAACTTAGCGTCGTCCAGGCGGGCGCGCACGACGCGCTCGTTGCCGTCGATCACGCGCTCGGCGTTCTCGGGCTTGCTGTTCGAAACAACCACGAACTCACGCGTGAGCTTGCCCTCGCCGTCATAGATCGGGAAGTAGCGCTGGTTGGTGAGCATGGACTCGCAGATAATCTCGTGCGGGACCTTGAGGAACTCCTCGTCGAAGGTACCGACGAGCACCGTCGGCCACTCGCAGAGGTTGATGACCTCTTCGAAGACCTTCTTGGGCGTATCGACATGGCAGCCGGGACGGGCAGCCTCGACCTCGGCGATACCGGCGAGGATGGCCTCGCGACGACGCTCGGCAGAAAGCACGCCGGCATCCTCGAGCACCTGCTCATAGACAGCGGGGCTGGCGACAACGTGATCACCAGGGCCAAGCACGCGATGACCGCGCGTGGTGTTGCCGCTCGTCACGTCGGCAAACGACACGGGCACAACATCCTCGCCCAAAAGACAGCAGATCCAGCGGACCGGACGAACAAAGGTCGCGTGCTCGTGACCCCAGCGCTGGGAGCGGTAGTTGGGCCACTGCAGGCCGGTGATGGTCTTCTCGCACAGAGCGGTCAGAATCGGCGTAGCCGGTGCGGAGGGAATGTTCTTCTCAGCAAAGACATACTCGCGACCGTCGGTGTCCTCGCGACGGACCAGATCCTCGGCAGCCACACCGCACTTGCGAGCGAAGCCCTGGGCGGCCTTGGTGGCGTTACCGTCAGCGTCGAAGGCAATGTTGGCCGCGGGGCCACGCTTGACCTCGTGAACCTCATCGGTCGCGGTGGCGACGTCGGCAACGAGCGCAGCCAGGCGACGCGGGCTCGAGATCACACGGACCTCGCCATGAGCCAGACCGGCCTCGTCGAGACCCTTGGCGATCATGGTGCCAAGCTGCTTGACGGCATTGTTCAGCGGTGCAGAGGGCATTTCCTCCGTACCGATCTCAAACAGGAAATCCTTAGCGTCTGCCATGGCTTACGCCACCTCGCCTTCCTGATCGGCATTCTCGTTGACTCCGGCGACCTCGGCCATGTAGGCCTCGCAGCACGCCTTGGCGACGGCGCGGACGCGCAGGATGTAGTTGGCACGCTCGACCGCGGACAGGGCGCCACGGGCATCGAGCAGGTTGAAGGCGTGGCTGCACTTCATGACGCAGTCGTACGCCGGCAGCGGAAGCTTGCGCTCCAGGCAGGAGTGGCACTCGGCCTCGTAGTCGTCAAACTTCTGACGCATCATCTCGACGTTGGCGACCTCAAAGTTGTAAGCGCTAAACTCGCGCTCGTTCTCGAGGAACACGTCACCATAGGTCATGGGCGTGCCGTCGGGCAGGTAGCTCCACACCAGGTCGTAGACGGAGTTGACACCCTGGGCGTACATGGCGATACGCTCCAGGCCATAGGTAATCTCGACGGGCACAGGGTCGACCTCGATACCGCCCACCTGCTGGAAGTACGTAAACTGCGTGACCTCCATGCCGTTGAGCCAGACCTCCCAGCCAAGGCCCCAGGCGCCCAGGGTCGGGCTCTCCCAGTCATCCTCGACAAAACGGACGTCATGGTCGTTGGGGTCCAGGCCAATGGCGGCAAGAGACCCCAGGTAGAGCTCCTGGGCATTAACCGGCGACGGCTTGATGAGCACCTGGAACTGATAGTAGTGCTGCATGCGGTTGGGGTTCTCGCCGTAGCGGCCGTCGGCGGGACGGCGGCAGGGCTGCGCATAGCAGGTACGCCACTCGGCGGGACCGAGCGAGCGCAGCGTGGTCGCGGTGTGGAAGGTACCGGCACCGACCTCGGAGTCATAGGGCTGCATAATGACGCAGCCCTGCTCGCCCCAGTACTGCTGGAGGCGCAGGATGATGTCTTGGAAGGAAAGCGATGAAGCGTTCATGCCTCTAATATCCCCTCGTCGAAACGATTACACGGTTAGGTACTGTACTATAGCGGTTTTTAGTCGATAGCGCCGATACGGTTGAGCGGCCAGTAGCGCACAAGCGCCACGGCGATCAAGTCGGAGCGGTCGACCGGGCCAAAATAGCGGGAGTCAGCAGAGTTCTCGCGGTTGTCGCCCATCACCCACACGCACCCGTCGGGAACGGTGTAGGGATAGCTCACCTGAGCGCCAGGGGCCTGGACCGAAAGCGGCCAGCTCATGCCGGTCGTATAGTCCTCATCGAGCGCCTGGCCGTCGACGACGACCTTGCCGTCCTGAAGGTCGACCGTCTGACCGGCCGTGGCAATAACTCGCTTGACGAGAACATCGTGCTCGGAGGTGCCATCGGGGTTGTGGAATACCACAATATCGCCCTGTTTAACGGGCTGACCGAGCTCGAGGCTCACCTTTTGCGCCAGGATCTGATCGCCAATCTCGATCGTGGACTCCATGGAGCCGGTAGGCACCACAAAGGGTTCAACCACAAATGAGCGAATCAAAAAGGTGGCGACGAGCGCAATCGCGACGACCACGATCCACTCAAAGGCACCCTTTAGCACGGAATGCTGCGATGGAACCATTCTCACTCCTCGCTTAGCGAATACGACGCGTCCAAAATCTCTTGCGCGTACGCGCGCTCCTCAGGCGTGAGCCGCGCCGTCTCGATCAGATCGGGACGCCAGCGGCAGGTGCGCTCGATGGCATTCTTGCGACGCCAGGCATCGACCTTGGCGTGATCGCCGCTCACGAGCACCGGAGGCACACCCTCGCCATTGAACTCGGCGGGACGGGTGTACTGCGCGTACTCGAGCAGGCCACCGTCCTCGGCGGTCGAGAATGACTCATCGACGTTGCTCATCTCGTCACCAAGGGCGCCGGGAATCAGACGCACGACGGCGTCGGCAACGACCATAGCGGGAAGCTCGCCGCCCGTGAGCACGTAATCGCCGATCGACAGGCGCTCATCGGCATACGCGTATGCGCGCTCGTCGACGCCCTCGTAGCGACTGCACACAAACAGCAGGCGCTCGCTTTTGAGCAGGCGCTCGGCCACATGCTGCGTAAAAGGCTCGCCACAGGGGGTAAAGAACACCACAGTGGGCTTGGGACCCTCTGCGCTAATGGCCTCGATGGCCTCGGCGATAGGCTCGACCTTCATGAGCATGCCCTGCCCGCCGCCATACGGCTCGTCATCGACGGTGCGATGGCGGTCGTGCGTCCAGTCGCGCAGGTTATACGCCTTAAAATCAAAAAGGCCGGCCTTGCGGGCGCGGCCCAAAATCGATGTGGACATGACGGGCTCAAACATCTCGGGAAAGACCGAAAGGGTCTCAATCAGCATGTTGTCCTCCCTACTTGTCCATATCGATCAGGCCGTCCATAACGTGGACGGAAATTGTTCCTGTGTCGGGAAGATCGAGCACAACCTGCTCGATCACGGGAATCAGTACCTCGCCGTACCGATCGCCCTCGACAACCCAAACATCGTTAGCGGGCGTCGACATGATCTCGACGATCGTGCCGAGCGAACCGAAGCGCTCGTCAACCACCTCGCGACCCATCAGGTCGGTATAGGCGGCGTCGAGTGAATCGAGCTCAAAATCGTCACGATTTGCCAGCACATAGCATCCCGTGATGCCCTCGGCGGCCGTCAAGTCGTCAATGCCCTCAAATGAGACCAGATCGCCATCGCCCGTATCGGTGACGGACACAACCGTGCAAAAGCGGTCGCGCTTGAGCGCCGGCGGCGTCAGGGCGACGCGCATACCCGGCTCTAATACAGAAGGAAGCCCCCGCAGCGGCTGCGCGAGGACCTCCCCCTTCCTTCCGTGCGGCTTGACCACACGGGCGATATTTTTGTACTGGGACCTCAAAGTCCTAGCCCAGAACCTCTACCTCGACAGCAGTGTCGAGGCGAGCGGCCAGCGCACGGGCGAGCGTGCGAATGGCCTTGATGGTACGGCCACGACGGCCGATGACCTTAGCGACGTCATCCTCGGCGACCGAAACCTCAATCGTAGAGGCGTCGTCACCATCGATGACCTCAAGGCTCACGGAATCCGGGTCGTCGACGATCTGAACAACGAGATATTCGACGAGATCGGCGATGCGATCTGAGAGCATTGCCTCACCCTCGAGCTGTGCAGCGTCAACCTCAGGCACGATTTACTCCTCGGCGCCCTCAGCGGCCTCAGCGGCAGCCTTAGCGGCCTCGGCCTCTTTGGCGAGCTGCTTCTTGGACTTCTTGACGACGGTCTCGGTCTTCTCGCCCTCGTTGGCGGCCTTGACCAGAGCGGCGACGGCGTCGGTGAGCTGAGCGCCCTTGGACTGCCAGTCGGCGATCTTCTCGAGGTCGAGGTTGATGGTCTTGGGGGCGATCATCGGGTTGTAGCGGCCAACCTCCTCGATGATACGACCGTCACGCGGGGCGCGGGAATCGGCGACGACGACACGGTAGTACGGACGCTTCTTAGCGCCGTGACGAGCAAGGCGAATCTTGACTGCCAAAGGAAACTCCTCCAACCAAGCAGCTTTAGGCTGCAACTACAAACAAACAGTTGAACATAATACGCCATCGACGCGGGCAGGTGAAGTCCGTGAGACCAACTTCTTCGGTGTAGTCGAGGGCAAATCCATATCTTAGACAAGAATTCGGGATTTGCAAGCACATACACGCACCCCACATGAGCTGCGCGGTATACTCATGACATGGAAAGACGCGAACATACATACGGTTATGAGGATGCCATGAGCGTCACGCCGCCTCCCTGGACGGGTCCGGCGGTGGGCCTCATGGACCTCGATGCGTTTTTTGCGAGCGTGGAGATGCTCGATCATCCCGAATGGCGCGGAAAGCCACTCATCGTGGGCGGAGACGCCGATTCGCGTGGCGTCGTGTCCACGTGTTCGTATGAGGCGCGCCGCTTTGGCGTGCACTCTGCCATGGCCTCGGCCGAGGCGCGGCGCTTGTGCCCGCAAGCCATTTGGACGCACGGGCACTTTGATCGCTACCGCGAGGTGAGCGCGCAGGTCATGGCGATTCTTGCCGAGGAGACGCCGCGCGTTGAGCGCGTATCCATCGACGAAGCCTTTATCGATATCACACCGGGTCGCTTTGCGCCCGAGGACCCACTGCTGGTTGCACGGCGTATAAGCGACCGTGTGGCAGCGCTGGGAGTGACGTGCTCCATTGGCGTGGGCTGCAACAAGACGGTCGCAAAGATCGCAAGCGAGCGTGACAAGCCGTTTGGATTGACGATTGTGCGCCCCGGAACCGAGCAGCGCTTTTTGGCCGCGCTGCCGGTATCTGCCATGAGCGGCATCGGGCGCTCGGCCGAGGAGCGACTGCGCCGTATGCGCATCTACACGCTCGGCGAGCTGTCACGCGCGCCGGAATCCACCTTGGCCTCTATTTTTGGCGTCAACGGCGAACGCATGCGCCAGCGTGCGCTGGGACTCGAAATATCCGAAGTAACAAGCCTCGATGAGGAACGCGAGGTTAAATCCGTGAGCAATGAGCGCACCTTTGCGAAAGATTTGACTGAGCGTGGGGACATCGAAGCGGCGATTGCGCTGTTGGGAGAGTCGGTTGGACGCCGCCTGCGCCGTCAGGGACTGACGGGCGGCACGGTAACGCTCAAGCTTAAGTATTCGTATGGCAGCGGACGCACGGCGCAGCGGCGGCTTCCCCACCCCACCGACGATGAGAACATCTTTGTGGCGGTTGCGCTCGAACTGCTCGACAACATCTGGCAGGAAGGCATGCATGTGCGTCTGGCGGGTATCGGGATGAGCGACTTTGACCATCAGGGCGGCATCCAGACCGACCTGTTCTGCGAAGTCGACGACCGCGGAGCCCAATCAAGCGACCGTCGCGACCTCTCAGTCGCGATCGATGCCGTCCGAGACAAGTTCGGCGACACCGCCCTATCTTTCGGCCGCCAATCCCGCTTCAATGATTAACCGCCTTTGTAAAAATAGAAAGCCGGGCAGGTGCGGAAAACCGCAACTGCCCGGCGAAATGCGCGAGGCTAGCTAAAAGCCCCATATCAAATGAGCCACTAGAGGAGGTCGAGGGGGAGCTGGGGGGCGTCACCCCAGAGCTTTTCTAGGCGGTAAAAGTCGCGGGCTTCGGGAGTGAAGACGTGGACGACAACCGAGCCGTAGTCCATGAGCATCCAGGTCTTCTGCTCGCGGCCCTCGATGGAGAACGGATGCTCGCCGCAAGCCTCGGCAACCTTCTCCTCGATCTCGTCGACAATCGAATCGACCTGGCGGTTGTTGGTACCGGTGGCAAGCACAAAGTAGTCGCACACGTCGGAAAGCTCGGTCAGGTCGAGCACCTGCACGTCCTCGCCCTTCTTGTCGTAGGCGGCCTGCGCGGCGGCGCGGGCGACATCCTCGGCGGCGACACCGCTCGCGGACAGCGAGGCGGCGGTGCGGTCGGACGTGGCAACGAAACTCTTGTGCTCCACACCTTCAAGAATCTGCTCGTCAGTCATGGTCTCGTCGGCCATGGAATACCTCTTTCTAGACACACCCGAGCTAGCGCAGCTGGGCGTAATGGTTGTAAATCGTAATAGCCGTGGGATAAAGATAGCGCCCGGACTGGATCACAAAGACCAGACCCTGCGCAAAACAGGAGAAGAACAACTCATCGAGCGAGGACTTCCCCACCATCTTGCGCAGCGCATGGGCATAGTCGCCGTGACGGTTGGGCTCGATGGCATCTGCCACAAAGACCACCATATCGAGCGGCGTCATGTCGCAGGCACCCACGGTGTGACGGTCGACAGCCTGGAAAACGGCCGGTGACAGCTCGGGAAAAAGCTGCGGAAGCTCATAGGCGGCAACAGGGCCATGCAAAAGCGGCGTCGCGGCGGAAGGAGAGCCGGCAACCTTGATGCCATAGTGAAGCGCGCGGGCCACGAGCTCGTCATCGGAAAGAACCTTATCCCAGTCGTGAATTAAGCCGGCGGCAGCCGCATCAAAGCGGTCAACGCCGTAGACCTCGGCCAGATGAAGTGCGGTCTCGGCAACACCCAGCGAATGCACATAGCGCTTGCGCTTATCTTTCATGCGAACATCGAGCAGCTCTTGAATGCGCTTGAGCAGCGCGCGCTCATCGCCCTCAAACTGATCCTCTACCGACAACGTAGCCCCCATCACTCAAAATCTTCTTGGCCCAAATCGGCATATAGCCTGCGCTTGCGAATGTAGCCGAGCACGGACTCGCTCGTAAGATAGCGCACGCTCATGCCGCGGGCAACTCGCTTACGAATGTTCGTCGAGCTGATCGCCAGCGCCGGAATCTGAATATAGCGCACGTCGAACGGCAGCCCCGACTCTTTGATTCGGGCACGCGCCGTATCGATATCAAAGCCCGGTCGCGTCGCCGCAATAAAGGTAGCAAGCTCAGCGATTCGTTCGGCATCATGCCAGGTCACAATATCGATAATCGCATCGGCGCCCGTAATAAAGTAGAGCTTTACCTGCGGCGGGTAAAAATCGCGAAGGGCATGAAGCGTATCGGCCGTATAGGTTACACCCGGACGGTCAATCTCGAACCGGCTCGCCAAAAAGGCCGGGTTCGCGGCGGTGGCGAGGACCGTCATGGCATAACGGTCCTCGGCAGGCGTAACCGGCTTGTCAAGCTTAAAGGCGGGAGAGCCCGCCGGCATAAAGAGCACAGCGTCCAAGTCGAGCGACTCGCGCGCCTGCTCGGCAGTCACCAGGTGCCCGTAATGAATCGGGTCGAATGTGCCGCCCATAATGCCAAGCCGAAACTCCTTGCCCTCTTTTATGGGCAGCTCGGGCAAACCGATTCCACCGCGCAGCGACATGGCTTACTCGCCCTCCGAGGTCTCGGCATCGTCCGCGGCATCCGCCGCATCGACAACCTCGACGCCCTCATCCGCAGCATCGGCCACGTCAATGGCCTCAACGGCAACGTCCTCGCCAGCGTCCTCGAGCTCCTCGTACTCCGAGAAGTCCTCAGCGCCCTCAAAGTCAAAGGCACGCTGGCAAATGCGGACCTCGTCGCCCGCACGGCAACCGGCCTTCTCGAGCGCGTCGTCAACACCCATACGTGCAAACTTATGCTGCAGGTAAATGACGGCTTCCTCGTTTTCCCAGTCGGTCTGGATGACCATGCGCTCGATGGCACGACCAACCACACGGAAGGCACCGGGCTCCTCCTGGACAATGCGGAACCGCTTCTCGCGCTGCAGACGGCGGCGCTCCCACTCCTCGTCGCGAAGATCGACCGGCTCATCGGAAACCGCCAGCTCGGCGCGAAGCTTAGCCACCTGCTCGCCCACGGCAAGCATCAGCGTATTGAGCCCGGCGCCCGTCACGGCGGACACGGCAAAGAACATATGTCCATCGTCGAGCGCGGCGCGCTTGAGGTCGGCAATCTTGTCGGCCGTGCCCGGCGCATCGCACTTGTTGGCGACAACGATTTGCGGGCGCTCCGAGAGCTCTGCGCCATACTGCTCGAGCTCACGGTTGATGATGCGGTAATCCTCAACCGGGTCGCGATCCTCAAAACCGCCCGTCATGTCGACGACATGCATGATCAGGGCCGTACGCTCAATGTGGCGCAGGAACTGGTGGCCTAGGCCCTTGCCCTCGCTCGCGCCCTCGATCAAACCAGGAACGTCGGCAACGACGTAAGAATACTCACCGGCACGCACCATGCCGAGGTTCGGCACGAGCGTTGTAAACGGATAGTCGGCGATCTTGGGACGGGCGGCACTCATGCGCGCGATAAGCGAGGACTTGCCCACCGAGGGGAAGCCCACGAGTGCGGCATCGGCCATAAGCTTCATCTCAAGCTCAATCCAGTGCTCCTCGGCCGGTTCGCCCAGCTGAGCGAACGCGGGCGCGCGGCGCACCGACGTCACAAAGTGCGTGTTGCCCAGGCCACCGGCACCGCCGGGCGCCACGACAACGCGCTCGCCATCGTGCACCAGGTCAGCAATCTCGAACATCGGGGTCTGCGTCTCGGGGTCGAGCTCGCGCACCACGGTGCCCATGGGAACCTTCAGGATCAGGTCCTCGCCGCTCTTGCCGTTACGACGGGCACCCTGCCCGTGCGTGCCGCGTTCGGCGCGGAAGTGATGCTTAAAGCGGTAATCGATCAGCGAAGACAGCTGAGCATCAGCCTGGATGACGACATTGCCGCCACGACCGCCGTCGCCGCCATCGGGGCCACCCTTGGGGACAAATGCCTCGCGCCTAAACGACATGCATCCGGCTCCGCCGTCGCCGCCGCACACGTTAATGCGGCTGATATCGGTGAACTGTGACAACAGAATCGCCTCCTACAAAAAGAGGGAGACCCTTGAATCCTAAAACTCAAGTGCCTCCCACATATGTGCTCTATGAAGGGTGAATTACGCGTTCGCGAGCGGGCGTACGCTGACCCTGTGCTTGATACCCTTGTGGAACTCAACGGTACCGTCGACCAGCGCGAACAGCGTATCGTCCTTGCCACGGCCAACGTTCTCACCCGGGTGGATGTGAGTGCCGTGCTGACGGACGAGAATCGTGCCCGTGGTTACCGTCTGGCCGGCATAGCGCTTCGTGCCAAGGCGCTGACCGCGGGAGTCACGGCCATTACGGGAGGAACCGAGTCCTTTTTTGTGTGCCATTGTGTATACCTACTCTTTCGTTACGAGTGTAATCTACTCGGCGACGGGAGCCTCGGCAACAGCCTCGGCCTCTGCCTTGACAGCCTTCTTGGCGCGGGACGTAGCCTGGACCTTCACGATCTTCAGCTTGGTGAGCTGCTGACGGTGACCCTTCAGACGACGATAGCGCTTGCGCTTGTGGAACTTGAAGACCAGCTGCTTCTCGCCCTTGAACTGCTCAACGATCTGAGCGGTAACCTTGGCCTTGGCCAGCTTGTCGGGATCGGTGACGATCTTCTTACCATCGTTGAGGAAGATGACCGGCAGGGTGACCTTGTCGCCCTCATTGCCCTCGATCTTCTCGACGGTGATGACATCGTCGGTGGCGACCTTGTACTGCTTGCCGCCCGTGTTAACGATTGCGTACATGTTTACTTGCCCTTCATGCATCAGTTAGTGCAACAGTCGAATATAGTAGCAGGCGAAAATACCCCCGTCAACGAGTATGTGGAGCAAATCCACAAGTTCGCACAGGTATGGGGCTGACGAGTCGGCCCTCGTCGTCCTCGCATGCTTGATTCTGACGCTCGACATCGTAGGAGCAGATGGTCACGAGGTCTTGCATACCGGTGGAAACAATAGGTGCATCCACGCCCGGGGTCAAGCCCTGCAACAAAACATCAGCAGCAGAAAGCAAAATTTCCGGACGCATGGAGCCCTCGTTGTCGGCATGGGTGTCGAGCATGAGCACCAAATGGTCCGGGCGCTCCCCCGCCGTGAGCTCATAGCCCACGAGCGTGTGATCCAAATCCAAGCGCTTGCTCTTTTTGCCGCGCGCGTAGTCGATGCCATGGTCCGCGCGCAGCGTGTCGATCGCACGACGCACCTCGTCGGCGCTTACGGGCGCCTCGGGATCCAAGTGCAGGTCGATGCGATACGACAGACGCGTGAGTTGCGCCGTCAACGCCGGCGTGCGCACGTCGATATACGCCGCCTCGATGGGCGCCAGATCGGCCGGAGACGCCGCAGCCAGGCGCCCAAACGCCTCGTCGAGCGCCACGAACTCGGTCATAAACAGGTCATACCACTCGCAGATCGACGACGTACCCACCGGTAGCGCCGAAGAGAAGCCCACTCGCATGTGCGGAGAGAAGCCCTGCGTGACGGCATAGGGAAGTCCCGCACGGCGCACGATGCGCTCAATGGTATGGATTACTTCGAGATGGCCCAGGTACTTAAGGCGATCGCGCTTGCCATAGCGAACACGAAGCCTAAAGAGCGTGGGGTTGTCGGTCAGGCGCTCACTCATGCGCGATCACCCATCAATACATTCTTGGCGTGGAGCGTGGGGCAGATCCCGCAGCCGGTGCACGACGTGCGGGTGCAGTCGGGAGTCGTGACACCCTCGAGCGAGCGACGGTACTCGCGCTCGAGGAAGCCGCGCGTGCAGCCGGGGCTCACGTGCTCCCACGGCAGACGCCAGTCCAACTCGTAGGGCAGGTGCACGAGCTCATTGAGGTCGATGCCGTTTTTGGCAGCAGCCTCCTTCCAGTTATCGAGCGAGAAATGCTCTACCCAGGCGTCAAAGCGAGAGCCCGCGCGCCAAGCATCGATGATGACGGGCGTCATGTCACGACCAGCGCGGGAGAGCGCGGCCTCGATGAGCGAGGTCTCGGCATCGTGGTAATGCACGCGGACGGCACGGTTGCGAACGCTCGTGACAAGCAGCTTCTGGCGACGCTTGACGTCGTCGTAGTCGAGCTGCGGGCACCACTGGAACGGCGTGGCAGCCTTGGGGATAAAGACCGAAACCGAGATGGACACCGAGATCGAGCCGCGACGAGCCTTGGGCACCACGGAACGACCGAGCTCCAGTACGTGATCAGCCAGATTGGCGATGGCCACGATGTCCTCGTCGCGCTCGCCGGGAAGGCCCATCATAAAGTAGAGCTTCATGCGGTTCCAGCCGGCCTCGAAGGCCGCCTTGGCCGCACGGTCCAGGTCCTCCTCGGTCACGTTCTTGTTAATGATGTCGCGCATGCGCTGACTGCCGGCCTCGGGCGCGAACGTCAGGCCGCCCTTCTTTTCGCCGGCGACCGACTCGGCCATATCCACGCCAAACGAATCCAAGCGCTGCGACGGAATAGACACGCGAATACCCGTATCCTCCAGGCGACGGTTGAGCCTGCCAAGCACGTCACGAATGCAGGAGTGGTCGGTCGTGGAGAGCGAGGTCAGCGACACCTCGTCATAGCCGGTCTTTTCCAGACCCTGAATCACCGACGAGACGATCTGGTCGGCCGAACGCTCACGCACCGGGCGATACGTCATGCCGGCCTGGCAAAAACGACAGCCGCGAGCGCAGCCGCGCAGAATCTCGATAGACAGGCGGTCGTGAACCAGCTGCGCATAGGGCACGCACGACTGCGACAGCGGATTCGTGGCGCCGAAATCCTCGACGACGCGTTTGTAGACCACGGTCGGCGCATCCTTGCCCTCGCGCGGCACGGTGTAGCCATGCGGCGAGCAGGGCTCGTCGTGACGAACCTCATAGAGCGACGGCACGTAGTTGCCGGCAATGGATGCAAACTGCTCAACAATCTGCGCGCGCGGGACTCCTTCGTCGCGCAGGCGACGATGCAGCTGGCAGGTCTCGAGCAGCGATTCCTCGCCCTCGCCGATGAGGATGGCATCGAAGAAGGCCGCGTACGGCTCGGGGTTGTACACCGAGGGGCCGCCGGCGATGATGATGGGGTCGTCTTCACCTCGGTCGGCCGCTAACAGCGGAATGCCAGCGAGGTCGAGTGCCTCAAGGAAGTTCGTCACCGCCATCTCGTGCGGCACATGCAGACCGACGATATCAAACGAAGCGACGGGGGCGGCACCCTCGAGCGACAGCAGCGGAATACCCGCCTCGCGCATGGCGTCACCCATATCGGGCCACGGCACATAGCCACGCTCGCAGGAGATGCCCTCGGCCTGGTTAAGGATGTTGTAGAGGATGGCGATACCCTGGTTGGGCAGACCGACCTCGTACACATCCGGGTAGATCAGGCAGCAACGGTAGTCGGCATCGGCCTTTGAAAGCGTGCCCCACTCGTGATCGATATAGCGACTCGGCTTTTCGACCTTGGCGAGCAGCGGCTCAATTAAATGAAAACAGTCTTGATACGGAACGCGCAACGGAAAACCCCTAAGCAGCGAGATCGGATGCGTCCTCGTAGGACGCCATAGGACGGGTAGCGCCCGCGACCGTGGTCACCAGATCGCGAACGCGGGAGAACGTGGCAGTGACCACCTCGTTGGCACGGCTGTAGTCGACATCGCGCTCGTAGAGCGAAACGAGCGCACGGCCCATGCCATAGGTGCCCGCGGCGGCAGTAAGCGCCTTGACGGCAAACCCAATATGTGGCGTCTGCTTGACGAGCGCGCGGGTGACCGCGCGGATCACAAGACCGCCGGCAAGCACGCCCGCGACCTCGTAGCCGCGCTCAGGCTTAATGCCGCGTCCAAAGACGGCAGCGAGCTCAAAGAGCATGCCCACCTGCGCCAGCGCCATCACGGGATAATCGGCGCCCGGCAAAAACACCAGCGCACCGGTCGCCATATTGGTGAGCGCGCACGAGGTGATGATACGATTGGCCGCCGCGATGCGCATGAAGGCAAAGTTCGCCGCAAAAGCCGTTTCCTTGTCGGTGCGATCGAGAATCCAGCGGGCAAGCGTCTCGAGCAGATACGTCTTATCGGTTGCCGCTACCACGCCGAGCATAGGCGTGGACTCCTCGATAAACGGCACCTCCACAGCAGACTCGGCAAGCACGCACACGGGCGCGCCGGCGATCACGAGCTCCTGCACGGCACTCTCCAAGCGGTCGGAGCCGCACGAGAGCACCAGTACCACATCGGTATCGGTCTTTGGAGCAATTCGCTCCTCCCCCAAACGCTCGACGCGCACAATGCCCGAGGTCGTCTGCGGCACAAAGGCGTCACGCACCGTCTCGGCCAGAAAGCGCGAGGCGGACGAATCCAAATAGACCGAGACGCGCACCGGCGTATCGGAATCCTTCTTAACGGACGCGCCCATCTTAAAAGCGCGGGTCAGCTTATCTACGGGAATTTTCATAGCAAACCCCTCCAGCGGTTACGCGGCGCCCGAACGATGCCGCCATATGGATTGTACGATACCCACCGTCAGCAGCTGAATCATCATCGAAGACGAACCAAAGCTAATAAACGGTAGCGGAATACCGGTAATCGGCATCATGCCGATGCACATGCCGATGTTTTCGAAGGTCTGGAACGCCCACATGCCAACGATGCCCACACACGAAAGGCGCAAGAACAGCGACTCACACTTAAAGGCGACGCGAATCGTCGAAAAGATCAGCAGCACGTAGAGGCACAGGAGCAAAAAGGAACCGCAAAAGCCAAAGGTCTCGGACAGGAAGGCGAAGACGAAGTCGGTGTGGAACTCAGGCAGAAAGCCGCCGGCCGACTGCGTCGCATGGCCCAAACCCTTACCAAAGAAGCCGCCCGAGCCAACGGCGATAAGCGACTGCTGCAGGTTGTAGGCATCGTCCGAATCGGCATTATCGGGGTCGATAAAGACCGTCAGACGGTTCATCTGATACTGCTTGATGAGCACATCGTGGCCGAGCAACGAATCAAAGACCGAATCGAGCGCCAGGACGAGGGCCACCAGGCCCACGAGCAGGGCCAGGGTCGACAGCACCCATTCGCGGCGTGCACCGCTCATGCAGATGACGATGGCGCCCGAGACCAGCACGACCAGGCCCGAGCCCAGGTCGCCCATGGCGACGACGGCCAAAAACGGAATGGACAGCATGCCGCAGAGCTTGACGTAGTCGCGAACGGTATCGATGCGGCCGTTATACTGCGAGCCAAGCGTGGCGATAAAGAAGATGGTGATGAGCTTGGCAAGCTCAACCGGCTGGAATGTCAAGCCGATACCGGGAATCTTGATCCAGCCCGTCATGCCCAGACCGCCCGTATAGGACAGGCCCGGAATCTTGGGCGAGAAGATCACAATAAGGTCAATGACGAGCAGCGCCGTCGAGAAGTTAGAGATGCCGCGCAGATCGGTACGCCAGACGAGCACCGCAAGCACCGCGCCAATGCCAATGCCCAGCAGGTGGCGCGAGAATGAGGCGTCGGCCTTAAACTGTGACGCCGACCAAATAATGATGGCGCCATAGGCAACGAGCGCGACGGTAGCCAGCAGCACACCGATATGCACCTTTTGGCGAAACGTACCGCGCGAGGCCGAAAGTTGCTTGTTGACGCGGTCCAGGCTGCTGCGAGAGCCGGTCTTGGTTGAACGGAACAGATCCGCCGGAGAAAAATCCATCGCAACCTCCTATCGAACCGAAGAATCGCCCGAGGCCGAAGAGGTATCGGGCTCATCATAAATCACGCCGAGCACGTCGCGCACGACATGCATCGCGGTATCTGAGCCACCGCCGCCCTGCTCCAGGACAGTAGCGATGACATACTTGGGATCATCGGCCGGCGCATAGGCGCAGAACCACGCGTATTCGTCCTCGCCGCTTTTCTCGCCCGTGCCCGACTTGCCGTATACCTGCGGCGTCAGGGTGCCAAAGTGAGCCGCCAGGGACGTCGATGCCGTGTAAATCACGTCGTGCATGCCGTTGCGAACAAGAGCCAAATCCGAATCGCTGTTGATCTTGGCCTCCAGGCGCTTCTTCTTGCCTTTGCCGTTGTACTTATAGGCATCGCCGTCGCCATCGCGCGACACGGCAGACAAAAACACGTGAGGCACGTACTGCTTACCGCCGTTGGCAAGGCCCATGTAGGCGCAAGCCATCTGCAGAGGCGTCACCAAAATGTCGCCCTGGCCGATGGCAATGTTGGTCATATCGCCGGCATTCCACTTGCGGTCCTCGGCAGAGGCGTCGGTAAAGTACGACTCTTTCCACTCGGCATCGGGAATACGGCCCGCGCCCTCACTCGGCAAATCGATACCGCAGGTCTTGCCTAGGCCCCAGCGACGAAAGACCTCCTGCAGGCCCTCGGAATGTTGCTCGTCATAAAAGAACGCCTTGCCCATATCGTAGAAGACGGGGTCGCACGAGTTGGCAATACCCGACTGCAGCGTCATGGTGCCGTGTCCAGACGTCAGCCAGCAGCGCTTGCCCCAAGCCTTGCCCAAGCCCGTCCAATAGCCCGTGCAGTTGGTTGTCTGCGTTGAAGTGTAGGTTCCAAACTCAAGACCGGCCAGTGCCGAGAGCGGCTTGATGGTCGAGGCCGACATGTACTGTCCGCTAATGGCGCGGTTGAGCAGCGGGTGCGAACCCTTGTCATCATTGAGCTCGGTCCACACGTCATTTGAGACGCCGCCGATAAAGACGGACGGATCGAACTTGGGCTCGCTCGCCATGCCCAGGATCTCACCATTGTTGGGATCGAGGCACACCACAGCGCCGTTGCCGGCATTGCTGTAGCCAGTGGTCTTGGCGAGCTCGATGGCGCTCGCCAGCGCCGTCTCACAGGCCTGTTGGATCTTAAGGTCGAGCGTGAGCTTAATGTCGGAGCCGGCCTTGGCGGGCACGGCGCCGGCCTGACCGGTCACATTGCCCGAGGCATCGACCTTGACGGTCTGCTCGCCACGAATACCCTGCAGCAGGTTTTCGTAGTAGCTCTCAACACCCGCCTGGCCCACGATGTCGCCCGACTGGTACGTAATCTTGCCAGCAGAAGCATCATCATCGCCAGAGGTTTTCTTATTCTGGGCCTCGAGCTGCTCGGAGGTAATGGTGCCGGTATAGCCCAAAATGTGACAGGCCGTCTCGCCGTACGGGTACTGGCGCTCGGTACGCTCGGCAATCTTGACGCCCGGGAACTCGCCGGCGTGCTCCTTGATATAGGCAACCGTTGAGCGGCGCACGTCCGTCGCGATGGTATGCAGACTCTGGGCGCCCTCGGAATTGTCCTGGATATTGCGCAGCACAGCCACGTAGGGCATACCGAGCACGTTGGCAAGATGACGAACCAGAACCTCATCCTCAGCAAGGTCGCGATAGGCCACGACAGCAAGTGAGGGACGGTTCTGGACAAGCGCCACGCCATTGCGGTCGAGGATGCGGCCGCGCACAGCGGGTGTGGTAACGGTGCGCGTCTGATTGCTATTAGCCTGCTTTTCGTAATAGTCCGACGAGACCATCTGCATGCCCCACAGCTTGACGGCAAGCGCCGCGAACATCGCGCCCACACCCGTGGTGAGGATGGAGAAGCGGCCCTTAAAGGCGGTCGCCGCGGTATTGCCCTCGCCCTCGGTGGCGCGCGGGGCCGTCCCATGCTGCGTATCGTAGGTAAAACGAGAATCGCCGCGACGCATAATGACCAGTGCGACCACGATGGCCACAACCAGCACGATACCGGCGATAATAACCGTCATCTGGGAAGACATCTACGAGCCTCCCCTATTTGAGCTTACGGGTCTTGGGCTTAAAGCGCATGCCCGTCTGGCGTCCGCCACGTGCGGAGAATCCATAACCGGACTGCGGCACGACGCCGGACATCAAAAACGGAATGGCAACCAGACCCGTCAGGATCGAAGACGGCAGCGCATGGCCGAAGATCGCCACGACAAAGCTCGTCTCCAAACCCATAAACAGCAAGATGATGCTGTAGATCACATTAATGACGAACGCGAAGGCGCCCACAGTGATGCCGCGCGCACTCGGGGTACCGCCCGTCTGACCGGCAGCGCTATGCACCAGGGCAAAAGAACCCACGGTCAGCAGGAGCGACATAACGCCCACCGGCACGGCAGCGGAAAGGTCATAGAACAAGCCGCTGCAAAAACCGCACACGACGGCACGGGTCGGGTCGCCCGAGAACACGCTTAGGCACACCAGGATAATCATAAAGTTGACGCGACCGCCCGCAATGGAGATCTGCGGTGCCAGGCCTGCCTGCAGCAGCACGCACACAATGGCGGCGATTACAAACGTGCGGGAGCTCATCCCCTGCTCGTGTAGATCCATGGACATGCCCCCTATTCGCTCGAGCCGGAATCGGTCGTCTCGGACGTGTCGGAACTGTCATCCGGGCTCTCGTCCTTCGTCTTGGTCGCAGCATCGCGCGACGTTCCCTGCGGCGTGCTGTTGGCCGTGTTCACGTCCTCATCCGAGGCCGACTGTTCGTCGGTCAGCGAGGTAATGACCAGCACTTCCTCGTTGTTCTCGGCCGTGGTCTGAGCGCGCACCACAATGGTGTAGTACACGTCGTTTGCCGATTTCTCAACCGACGAGACGGTGCCGAGCGGAAGGCCCTTGGGGAACACACCGCCAATGCCCGAGGTCACGATGATGTCGCCAACCTTAACGTCGGAGTCGACGCTCACGTACTCAAGACGCAGCGTGCCGTCAGCCTGACCCTGCAGCATGCCCTGGGCGCGCGTGTCCTGCACCATAGCGGACACGCCCGAGTTCTCGTCGCCAATCAGGCGCACGGTGGACGTCTTGGCCGAGACCTCGATAATCTGGCCTATGACACCGGCAGAACTCGTCACAGGCATGTTGATGGTAAGACCGTCGGCAGAACCCTTATCGATGGTGACGGTCGAGGTCCAAGCATCGCCGGAGGCACCAACGATACGAGCAGCGGTCGATTTGAGGTTATAGGTCGACTGCAGGCCGACCAGACCCTCCAGTCGCTCGGCGGTCTTTTGAGCCTCGGAGAGCTCGGCGACCTTAGAGGTCAGTTCCTCGTTTTGCTTCTTAAGCTCGTCAAGCGTGTCCTGCGACGCCGTAAGGTTAGAGAACACGTTGCCGATCGCATTGAAGGGAGCCGCCACAGCCGAGCCCACAAAACGCACCGGCGAGGTAATCGTCGTCACGCCCGAACGCACGGCATGAATCGGCCCCGTCTCGCCCTCACGAATATAAAACGTGAGCAGCAACACCGAAATCAGGCTGAAAACAATCAACGGGCGCATACCCGTTGATTGTCGCTTGGTATTCAGATTTGTGGAGAAACCCGAAGATCGTGCCAAATGGAATCCACCTTTTGGAAATTAAGCATTGGTCTGGACGAAGCCGCCATCAAACGCATTGGCCTCGAGCACGCGGGCACAGCCGTTAACAACGTTATCGAGCGCCGTGGGGCTGACGTTGACCGAAACGCCGGTCTCATCGCGCAGGCGCACGTCGAGACCACGCAGCAGCGCGCCGCCACCGGTCAGCAAAATGCCGTAGTACATAAGGTCCGAGGCAAGATCGGGAGGCGTAGCGTCGAGTGCGTCCTTGACGGCCTTGGCCATCTCGTCGAGCGGCTTGTTGAGCGCGCGACGAATCTCCTCGCTCTCGATGCGCACGGTCTTGGGCAGACCGGTGATCACGTCGCGGCCGTTGACCTCGACGTCGAGTTCGTCCTTAAGCGGCACGGCGGAGCCGACCTTGATCTTGATGTCCTCTGCCGTACGCTCGCCGATGGCCAGGTTGTAGGCATCGCGAACGTGCGTGAGGATGGCCTGATCGAACTCGTCGCCGGCAATACGGATGGACTGCGAGACGACGATGCCGCCCATAGCGATAACGGCAACCTCGGTGGTACCGCCGCCGATGTCGATGACCATGGAGCCGGTGGGTTCCTCGACGGGCAGGTCGGCGCCGATAGCAGCTGCCATAGGCTCTTCGATCAGATAGGCCTGGCGGGCACCGGCCTGGATCGTGGCCTCAAAGACAGCGCGCTTCTCGACCGACGTGACACCGGAGGGAACGCAGACGACAACACGCGGACGCGGAGTCCACGGATAGCGCTTCTCGGACGCCTTGTCGATAAAGTAGCGAAGCATGGCCTCGGTAACATCGAAGTCGGCGATGACGCCGTCCTTCAGGGGACGAACGGCCACGATGTTGCCGGGCGTACGGCCGAGCATGCGCTTTGCCTCGATACCGACCGCCAGGATGCGCTCGTCGTTCTTGTCGATGGCAACAACAGAGGGCTCGCGAATAACGATGCCCTTGCCGCGCACGGAGACAAGCGTATTTGCGGTGCCGAGGTCGATGGCAAGATCGCCCGCATAGCTACCGAAGAACATATCCATCAAAGAAAACAACGCAACTCCTGATGTGTTGGATGATTGCTGGAAAACTACTAGCTCATCATACTAGCGCAAGCCCGGCACCTCACTTGCGGTGAAGCGCCGGGCAAAGCTAAATCCCATAAGGTCACTACTGGTTGTCAGCAGCCGAGAAATCCATATCGAGCGAAGAAACGGCCCAGCCGATATGGTTGTCGGAGCGCACGAATTTGACGGTGTACTCCTGCTCGCCGCCCTTGGACAGCGATGCCTTCACCTTGGCGGTCGTCTCGGTCATGGACTGATCCATGCCCTCGACGGACACGGTGGCACCCTGCGGAATCGAGGAGATGATCATCGACTTAGCGTCCTCGGACAGGCTCGAGGCCAGGCAAGACTCGGCCTTTGCGGTGTCACCGTCGCCGGCAGCCTGGAACAGATCGGTAACGACAGACTCCTGAGACGGGAAGCCAAAGCCACGCGTGTAGGCAAAGCCCAGACCGCCCGCGGCGATCAAAATGAGCAGAAGCAGCATGATGAAGACTTTGAGGCCCGTGTGGCGATGGCGACGACGGACCTTGGCCTGCTTACGATCCTGACGGTCCTGCTGGACCATCTCGGACTCGGACAGCGTAAAGAAGCCGGTGTCCGAGGGATCAGGCATAAACTGACCGGTCGCGCCCGTAGGATCGAGCGGATCGACGGCAGGAGCGTCCATCGCGGGCGCCGGAGCCGTGGCCATAGCCGTCTGGGCAGACAGCGCGGCAAGCGAATCCTGCACGCGGGCAAGCTCATCGGCCTGCTCGGAGGTGAGCTGGTAGATGCCATCGGCAGTAGCGGCGTTAAAGGCGTCGAGTGCGTCGGAGGGACGGCCGGCGGCAGAAAGCGCCTGACCCATGCCGGCGTTGAGTGCACGCGTGTCGTCGCGGGGGCCGGCAAAGTCGATAGCCGTGCGGTAGGTCTCCACGGCGTCCGCCGGACGGCCGAGCTTAATGAAGCAACGACCGAGCTCGCCGAGTGCGGCGGCAGGAGCCGGATTGGCGCCGTCGATGGCAGCCTGACGGAAGGCGGTTCCCGCGTTGGCATAGTCGCCCGACTGGAACAGCGCATTGCCTAGGCCCAGATAGGCCTTGAACGGCGTGGCATAGGAAGCATCCTGCGTAGCGGCAGAAAACGCCTGAGCGGCCGTCGTGTAGTCGCCCACGGCGGCGAGCGCCTTGCCGCGATTGGTGAGCAGCGCGCCGCGCTTGCCGTAGGTGCCGTCGTTGAGGGCGGCGGCATAGGCCTCGGCGGCCTCGGCATACATGCCCAGGTGCATCAAGGCGTTGCCACGAAGGTGATCGGCCTCGCCCATAATCTCATCGGGAGTCTTTGCCGCCCCAAGCATCTGGGCTGCAGCGGAAAAATCACCCGCGCGGTAAGCGGCGCGGCCCTGTTGGATCAGCTGGCTATTCAAGGAAGTCCCCTTTACTCGTGAACAATCTCGACATGGACGATCTCGTCGCCGGCACGCAGCTGCGAAATCACATCGAGACCCTCGACCGTGGTACCAAAGACGGTGTAGCCAGAATCGAGGTTATGCTGGGCACCCAGGCAGAAGTAGAACTGCGAACCCGCGGAATCGGGGTCCATAGAGCGTGCCATGGCAAGGGCGCCATCGACATGGCTGTTGCGCGGATTGGTGGCAAACTCGCCCTTGATGCAGTAGCCGGGGCCACCGGTACCGGGCATGCCGTCGGGGCCCTCAAGACCGGCAGCGACGTCGGCGCCGGACATGTCGCGGGTATTGGGGTCGCCGCCCTGAATGACAAAGCCGGGCACATAGCGATGGAACTTAAGGCCATCATAGAAACCCATCGTGGAAAGCTCGCAGAAGTTCGCGACATGAATGGGAGCGCCCTCACCGTCAAACTTGACCTTGATGGTACCCTTCGACGTCTCGATAACGGCGCACTCGTCGCCGGCAAGCTGATACTCGGGCGTGTAGAGCTCTTTCTTAAAACCAAACATGTGGTTCCTTCCTCGTGCGTTTAAAGCATATTTGTACGAATTGTAGCAATAAGCACGGGCTTACATCAATTGCGCACGTAGGTTATGCCGACTATGGCGAACTAATTTTAGGAACGCTGCTGCGGCTTCCAGGAGCCCACGTTGGCGTCGTACTGATTCAGCGCGCTGTTGCCGCCCTGTGCGATGGGCGCCAGAATATCGCTTTGGTGGGAACTCATCGACTCACCATCAGGAATGGCCAGCGAGATGTCCCAGCTCTGGCAGATCACGTCGACGCGCTCGTACATCCACTCGGCAAGCTGCTTTAAGTGGGCGATGTCGTCCGCATAGACCGTATCGTCCTGTACTTTCAGGTTGTTAAGCTCATCTTGCGTCTTTTTGATCTGGTCGCGCAGGGCGTAGGCACTCTGCGACAGCTCCTGACGGGTGGACAGCGGCGTTCGGAGATAACCATTGTTAAAGGAATCGATGACCTCGCCAATCTGGTCCTCGTCAGCGTAGGACACGATGGTCTGATACAGACCGTCGAGCCTGGTATAGAGCTGATCATCGGTGAGCACGGTTTCTTCCTGGACCACCTCGGCAGAATCGTCCTGCTTGGTATCGTCCTCAATCGCCTCGCCCTTTTGACGCGTGGGGAAGGTGGTTTGTGCAGCTTGGCCAAACTGGTCGTAGAAGCCAGGCATGACACCCATAGGATCGGTCGTCACGAACCAATAGGCACCACCGCACACGACGGCAAGGACCGCGATGATAATGAGCGGCTTGGGAATATGACGCTTGTGCTTGTGATAGGCGTCCTCGTCGGGATGCACCTTACGCTTGGGTTTTTGAGGATCGTCGTGCAGTGAAACCGGCGTGGGAATAACGACCTTGGGGATACCGAAATCCTTATCGAAAGCCGGCAGCACGCAGGTCTCATTGGGGTCGGCGGCGTCTGAAAGCACCGCGGCGGCAGAGGCTGGCGCATGCGGCACCTCGGTATCGATCTGCTCTTGCGTTAGGCGCGGAAAGCCCGCCGTGCGGCCCGCTGCCAGGTCGGATGCGGCCGTGTCCTCGGAGAGGATACCCGGAGCGGGGCGTCCGCATTTGGGGCACGTACGATCATGCGGAGAAAGACGGGCACCGCAGCCCTCACAGAACACAAACTCGGTGTGCTCGGGACCATCGCCCGGACCCACATAGGCGTTGCAGTAGGGGCAGAACGAGGCGCCGTCCTCGATAGTCTTAAGGCAATGCGGGCAGATCACGGCATCCTCTTTTCGAAGCAATTCAAACAATCGAGGTTAGAGCATAACATCGCCACGGCCCCACAGGAGCAAGGCACCAATTCAACATCGCCAGGGCGCGTAGCTACTTCTTCTTTTTGCTTGGCATCGAAACTTTGATGCCTTGGGCGGACTTGGTTACGCGGGAGCGCTTGGCGCCCGTGGGCTTCTTTTTCTTGGGCTGGGCCTGGGCCACGCCCTCGAGTGCGCGGGCCTCGGCCTCACGAACGGTGCGAGCTTCGCGGCGCTGCGCCATGTCGGCGGCGACGCGCTTGGCAAAACGCTCCGCCGTCGAACCCGTCGAGCTCACCTTGCCGCCACCGCGACCCAGGCGGACGCGAACACCGCGGCCAAAACCAGTTGCGGCATGACGACGACGCGGCTTGAGCGAATCCATCATCGTGGCGAGCTTAAAAAACACCGAGCAGGTAAAGACCACGATGACAGCCAAGATAACCATCTGGCCCATCGACAGGTTAGCAATAGACAGCAGCTCCGGGAATCCGATAACGCCCACCAAGATGCCAGCGACTACAAACACAAAGAGCACCACGCGCAAGGGCGTGAGAGGCTGCGAGATGCGCCAGATCAGGCTGACGCTCGCCGCGCACGACGTAAGCAGGCACATCGTAGACAGCGTGAGCTGGTTAAAGCCAAACACGCGCGCCACAAAGATATCGAGAGCCGCGGCCAAAATGACCGCAATCGACGCCGGCAGTGCCCGCTTGAGCACGTTCGTCAGGAACGACCCCTTCACGCGAGCATTGTTGGGCTCCAGGCCCAAGACAAAGCCCGGCGCGCCAATGCAGAAGAAGTTGATGAGCGTCATCTGAATCGGCTCGAAAGGGTACGGCGGCAGCGCGATGCACAGCGCCGCCAGGCCCATCGAGAACAGCGTCTTGGTCAAGAACAGCGAAGCCGAACGCTGCAGGTTGTTGATGGAGCGACGGCCCTCGGCCACCACGGCGGGCATCGAGGCAAAGTCGTTGTCGACAAGTACGATCTCGGCCACGTTACGCGCGGCATCGGAGCCGGCCGCCATGGCGACGGAGCAGTCGGCCTCCTTGAGCGCCAGCACGTCGTTGACGCCGTCGCCCGTCATGGCCACGGTGTGCTCGCGGCGCTTGAGTGCCTGCACGAGCTCGCGCTTCTGCTGCGGGGTCACACGACCAAAGACATGGTAGCGGTCCACTGCGGCATCGAGCTTGGCCGGCGTATCGAGCGTCGTGGCGTCCACATAAGCGTCCGCCCCCGGCACGCCCACCACGCGTGCGATCGACGACACCGTACGCGGGTCGTCGCCACTGATCACGTTGAGGGTCACGCCCTGCTCGTTAAAGTAGCCGATGGTCTCGGCCGCCGAGGTACGAATCTCGTCGCGGATGGTCACAAAGCCCACGGGCTCGGCCTCGCCCACCATATCGCCATCGGGCGTAAAGCCGTCCACGAGCGCCACCACGAGCACGCGGCAGGTATCGGCAAGCTCGGCGACACGGTTCTCGACCTGGGCAAACGCACGATCAGAGAGCACAAACTGCGCCGCACCCATCACATATGAGCCCTGTGCAAACGACGCGCCGCTCCACTTTTTGGAAGACGAGAACGGAATGACCGACAGCGGCTCGGACACCTCGACCGGACGGTCGGCGTAATAGTTGAGCAGCGCCTGACAGGTCTCGTTGGCATCGGCCGAGGTCGCACGTGCGACGTTAGCCAGCGCAAAATCGAGCACCGTGGTATCGACGGGAACGGCGGCGTCGCCCTCCCCCGCACCCATACCCTCGACCGGCAGCGGATAGGTACCCTCGACCTCCATGCGGCCCGACGTGATGGTGCCCGTCTTGTCCAGGCACAGCACGTCGACGCGCGCGAGCGTCTCAATGCAGTAGAGCTGCTGCGCGAGTACCTTGCGGCGGGCCAGGCGCACCGTGGCGATGGCGAGCACCGACGAGGTCAGCAGCACCAGGCCTTGCGGGATCATGCCCAGCAGGGCGCCCACCGTGGACAGCAGCGCCGACGAAGGCACATGACCAGCCAACAGCTCGGAGAAGCACCACGAAAGCGCGCTATTGCCTGGGGTTCCCGCGGCATCCCACAGCTCGCTCACGCTCGAGGCAAACAACGCCAAACCGAGCGGGATCATGATGATGCTCGCAAAGCGCACGATGGCGTTAAGCGCGTTCATGATCTCGGAATTGACCTTTTTGACGTACTTGGCCTCGTTATTAATTTTGGCCACGTAGTTGTCGGCGCCGACATGGATCACGCGGGCGCGCAGCAGACCCGAGTCGATAAAGCTGCCGCTCATGAGCTCGGAACCGGGCTGTTTCTTAATAAGATCGCTCTCGCCCGTCAGCAGGCTCTCGTTCACGAGCGCCTCGCCCGAAACCACCACGGCGTCAGCGGGGATCTGGTCGCCGCGCCCCAGGCGGATGATGTCGTCGAGCACGATCTGGTCCAGGTCGAGCTCCACCTCGGAGCCGTCGCGCACCGCGATGGCCTTCTTGGAGGTCAGCAGCGTGAGCTTATCGACCATCTTCTTGGAACGCATGGACTGAATGACGCCAATAGCGGTATTGAGGAACACCACGAACAGGAACGTCAGATTCTTAAACGAACCGGTCAAAATGACCAGGAACGCCAAGATCACGTTGATCAAATTGAACAGCGTGCAGAGGTTCTCGATGATGAGCTCTTTGACCGACTTGGTCTTGAGCTCCATGTTGCGGTTGATCTTACCGGCGGCGATGCGCTCCTCGACCTCGGCGGTCGAGAGTCCGCGCTCGATATCCGTTGCTGCCATACCACGTCCCATCACGTCGCGTCGGTATAAGAAAAACCGCCCGGACCATGCGAGGTTCGGACGGTCTCACGTTCGATGGTGCCCCATGTTGGATTCGAACCAACGGCCTTCTGCTCCGGAGGCAGACGCTCTAATCCCCTGAGCTAATAGGGCCAACGTTTGGCATTATACCCAAGTGCACCACGGGCTATCAAAATAAAAGAAAAAGCTTTGCAATTCCGAGGAAGACGCGGCTCAACGGCCCACTTTAGAAGGCAAAAGCGAGTCAGATAGTATAAACTCTCATGCACCATATGTACACGGCTCGCGATGCGGGCCGTTTTTGCAAGGGCTATCCATCGAGGTGAGAGGCACACCATGATTGCAATTTTAAAAGAGAGCGCCAGCGACGAGGCCGTCAGCCATATCGTCAGCTGGATTGAGAAAAAGGGCCTGAAGACCGATGTCTCGCGCGGCGAGAATGAGACGATCATCGGCCTGGTGGGCGATACGACCAAGATCGACCCGTTCCTGCTCGAGTCCATGGATGTCGTCGAGCGCGTGCAGCGCGTCTCCGAGCCGTTCAAGCGCGCCAACCGCAAGTTCCACCCCGAGGACTCCGTCATCGACTGCGGCCACGGCGTCAAGATCGGCGGCGATCAGTTCCAGGTCATCGCCGGCCCGTGCTCCGTCGAGGGCGAGAACCTCATCCGCATCGCCCGCCGCGTGAAGGCCGCCGGTGCCACGATGCTGCGCGGCGGTGCCTACAAGCCCCGCACATCCCCTTACGCCTACCAGGGCATGGGCCCCGCCGGTCTGGACCTGCTGTGCGAGGCGTCTGCCGAGCTCGACATGCCGATCGTCACCGAGATCATGGACCCGCGCGACGTGCAGGTCTTCCTGGACAAGAAGATCGACGTCATGCAGATCGGTGCCCGCAACGCCCAGAACTTCCCTCTGCTCAAAGAGGTCGGCAAGACCAAGACCCCGATCCTGCTCAAGCGCGGCATGTCCGGCACGATCGATGAGCTGCTCATGGCCGCCGAGTACATAATGAGCGAGGGCAACGACAACGTCATCCTGTGCGAGCGCGGCATCCGCACCTTCGAGACCCGCACCCGCAACACCTTCGACCTCAACGCCGTGCCGGTGCTGCACCACCTGTCGCACCTGCCCGTCGTCGCCGACCCCAGCCACGCCACCGGCTACACCCGCTACGTTGAGCCCATGGCGCTCGCCGCGACCGCCTGCGGTGCCAACGGCCTGGAGATCGAGGTCCACGACGAGCCCAGCCGCGCATGGTCCGACGGCGCTCAGGCCCTCACCCCCGATCAGTTCGACGACACCATGCGCCGCATCCGCGCCATCCGCGATGTCGTCTGCCAAGAGACCATGGAGTAGGCCATGGGTACGGTGAGAAACGCGCGCGTTAACCAGGGCGGTCCCAAATGCGCCGGTATAGTGGGCCTGGGCCTCATCGGCGGCAGCTTTGCCCGCGGCTATGCGCAGGCGGGCGTCCGCGTGCTGGCCTGGGATCCCGACGATGACGTGATGACGGCCGCCAGCATGGGCACCGTCGCCGGCGAGCTCAACGACGAGACGCTCGGCGAATGCGACATCATCGTCCTTGCCTGCTATCCCGAGGCCTGCATCGAGTGGCTTGAGGCGCACGCCCAGGCGCTCGCCGATGCCACCGACACCGATGCCATCATGGGCCCCGTGGTGATTGACACCGTAGGCGTGAAGGGCATCGTATGCGAGCGTGCCTTTGAGCTCGCCCGCGAGCACGGTTTTTACTTTGTGGGCGCGCACCCCATGGCGGGCACCCAGTTCTCGGGCTACGCTCACTCCCGTGCCGACCTGTTCCAGGACGCACCGCTCGTGCTTGTACCGCCCGCAGTGGACGACGCACTCAAGCTGGAGCTTTTGGGCCAGGTGCGCGAGATGGTACGTCCCCTGGGCTTTGGCAAGTTCAGCGTAACGAGCGCCGCCGAGCACGACCGCGTCATCGCCTTTACGAGCCAGCTCGCGCACGTCGTCTCCAACGCCTATGTTAAGAGCCCGACCGCTCAGGTCCACCACGGCTTTTCGGCCGGCAGCTACCGCGACCTCACCCGCGTGGCACACCTCAATCCTCAGATGTGGTCCGAGCTCATGATCGACGACGCCGATGCGCTCGCCTTCGAGATCGACCATCTGATCGAATCGCTTGGCGCCTACAGCCGCGCCCTTAAGGACCGCGACCAGCGCTATCTGGAGAATCTCCTTGCCGAGGGCGATCGCATCAAGCGCGCACTCGACGACGAGGCCTCCCACTAGACAACCCATCACGCCAGGTCGAAAGGACCGAAGCTTATGGCGATTACCATCGATATCGACACTGCACGCCCCTATCAGGTGCATGTTGGCACGTTTTTGCTGGAGCAGGCGGGGCCGCTCGTGCGCGCCACCGCCGGCGGCACCAAGGCCGTCATCGTGACGGACACCAACGTGGGCCCGCTCTACCAGATGCCCGTTAAGCAGAGCCTGGAGGCGTCAGGCTACGAGGTGAGCATCTGCACCTTCGAGGCCGGCGAGGCCCATAAGCGCGCCGAGACCTACGTTGCCATTTTGGAGTTTGTGGCCGAGCACGAGCTTTCGCGCTCCGACGTGATCGTGGCACTCGGCGGCGGCGTCGTGGGCGACGTGGCGGGCTTTGTGGCCGCCACCTACATGCGCGGCTGCAAGTTTGTGCAGGTCCCCACGAGCCTGCTCGCCATGGTTGATTCGTCGGTGGGCGGAAAGACGGCCATCGACCTCGCTGCCGGCAAGAACCTGGCCGGCGCCTTTTGGCAGCCGAGTGTGGTTATCGCCGACGTGGGGTGCCTGGCCACCCTCACGCCCGAGCAGTTCGCCGACGGCTGCGGCGAGGTCGTCAAGCACGCCGTAATCGCCGACCCGGAGCTTTTCGCCGAGCTGGAGAAGACCCCGCTCACGCTGGAGCTGCTCAACCAGGACGTGGCTCGCGTGGCGCTTATCATTGCCCGCAATATCGACATCAAGCGCGCCGTGGTCGTCGCCGACGAGCGCGAAACCAACCAGCGCAAGCTCCTCAACTTTGGGCACAGCGCCGGACACGCCGTCGAGGCCTGCGAGCACTTTGAGCTGGGACACGGCAACTGCGTGTCGATCGGCATGGGCATCATCACGCGCGCCGCGGCCCTGCACGGCGTCTGCGATGCCGCACTGCCCGGTCGTATTGAGGAACTCTGCGCCCGTCATGGCCTCACGACCCGCTGTGACCTAGATGCCGATACCGTCTTTGCCGAGGCGCTCCACGACAAGAAGCGCGCGGGCGACACCATCGACCTGGTGATTCCGCACGGCATTGGCCGCTGCAGCATCGACCGCACACCGCTTTCCACTTTCCACGAACTCATTGCCGAGGGCCTCGGCCAGAAGGGAGACGCATCCGCATGCTAGCCCGCATCACCCCGTCCCCGCTCAAGGGCACCGTTCCCGCCATCGCGTCCAAGTCGATGGCGCATCGCCTGATCATCTGCGCTGCGCTTGCCAACGGCGAGACGCACGTCACCTGCAACACCACCTGCGCCGACATCGAGGCCACGGTGCGCTGCCTTACGGCACTGGGTGCTCGCATCGAGACCGTCGAGGACGGCTTCCAGGTCCACCCCACCATGAAGAGTGTTGAGTTTGGCCTGCTCAAGGCCCTTGCCGGCGGCACGCTTGACTGCGGTGAAAGCGGCTCCACGCTCCGCTTTATGTTGCCCGTCGCCTGCGCGCTGGGCGCAGAAGCAACTTTTGTGGGTCAGGGACGCTTGGGCGCCCGCCCACTCTCCCCGCTCTCGGACGAGATCATCGCCGCCGGCTGCGACCTGCAGGGTCTGGGCGGTTTTCCGCTCAAGACGAGCGGACGCATGCGCCCGGGCACTTTTGTGCTTCCGGGCAACGTGAGCTCGCAGTATATCTCCGGCCTGCTGCTGGCAGCCCCGCTGCTGGCCCAGCCCTCCTGCGTGCAGGTATGCGGCCTTATCGAAAGCCGCCCCTACATCAACCTGACGATCCAGGCCATGAAGGCCTTTGGCGTCGAGGTCAACGTCGAGCGCATTCCGGCCACGGACGGCCAGCTCGAGGTCACGAACTTCCGCGTGAGCAGTGGCTCGTACCGCACGCCCGGCAGCGTAGCCGTCGAGGGCGACTGGTCCAACGCCGCCTTTTGGCTGTGCGCCGGTGCCATCGGCACCGACCCCATCACCGTCGAGGGCGTGTCGCTAAGCTCCGCACAGGGCGACCGTAACGTGCTTGCCGCGCTTTCGCGCTTTGGCGCCCGCATCGTGCGCTCCACCAACGCCGCCACCGTGCAGTCCGACAAGCTCGCCGGCTTTGAGATGAGTGCCCACGACATTCCGGACCTGGTGCCCGTCATCTCGGCCGTGGCCTCGTTGGCACAGGGCCGCACCTTTATTCGCGATTGCGCCCGTCTGCGCATCAAGGAATCCGACCGTCTGGTCACCACCACCCGCGAGCTCACCGCGCTGGGCGCGCAGGTGCGCATTGCCGGCGATGACCTCATCATCAAGGGTGTCGATGCCTTCACCGGCGGCGAGGTCGATTCGCACAACGACCATCGCATCGCCATGATGGCCGCTATCGCCGCGAGCCGCGCCACCGGCGAGGTCGTGATCCACGGCGCCGAGGCCGTCAACAAGTCCTATCCCGATTTCTTCGACCACTACCGCCTGCTGGGCGGCAAGGTCACACTCGAGGAGGAATAGCATGTCCTCGACCTTTGGCAACGTCTTGCACGTAAGCATCTTCGGCCAGTCGCACTCCCCCGCCATCGGCTGCTCCCTCGATGGCATTCCGGCGGGCATCGCTGTTGACCAGGAGCAGCTGCAGGCCTTCCTTGACCGTCGTGCCCCCGGTCGCGACGAGACCGCGACCAAACGCCGCGAGGCCGACGCCGCCCACATCATCGCCGGTGTGGTCGATGGACATACCACCGGCGCGCCCATCGCCGCGATTATCGAGAACACCAACACGCGCTCCAAGGATTACTCCGAACTGCGCCGCAAGCCCCGCCCCGGACATGCGGACTTCCCTGCGCGCGTGAAGTATCACAACATGCACGATGTCGCCGGCGGCGGACACTTCTCCGGCCGCCTAACGGCACCCCTGTGCATCGCCGGCGGCATTGCGCTGCAGGCACTCGAGGCCCGCGGCATTAAAGTGATGGCGCATGTAGCGCAGATCGGCGGCATCTCCGACCTGCCGATGGACGACATGGTCTATCGCGAGGCCGACCGCAAGGCGATCCTTACGAACGATCTGCCGTGCATTGACGCCGCCGCCGCCGGCCGCATGCACGAGGAAATCCTAGCCGCGCGCGACGAACTCGACAGCATCGGCGGCATCGTGGAGTGCGGCATTTACGGGCTTCCTGCGGGCATCGGCGACCCCATGTTCGATGGCATCGAGAACCGCATCGCGCAAATCGCGTTTGGCATTCCCGCCGTAAAGGGCGTGGAGTTTGGCATGGGCTTTGCCGTGGCCGCCATGCGTGGCAGCGAGAACAACGATCCGTATCGCATCGATGCCGAGACCGGCGAGATCGAGGTCGAGTCCAACAACGCCGGCGGCATCCTGGGCGGTATTTCGACCGGCGCGCCCGTCATGTGGCGTATGGCCGTAAAGCCGACGCCCTCAATTGGCCGCGAGCAGCAGACGGTGGACATGGACGCTATGGAAAATGCCGAGCTCTCGGTCCACGGCCGCCACGATCCCTGCATCGTCCCCCGAGCCGTCCCCGTAGCCGAGGCAGCCGCCGCCCTTGCCATCTGGGACGCCCTCCTCGAAGACGCCGCCCAGCGCTAACTACCCACCCCTCAACATCCCCCGACACGTGAAAGGGGTCTCCATGGACCTTGCTGACATCCGCCAGGCCATCGATGGCATCGACACCACGCTCCTCAACAGTTTTGTCGAGCGCATGGACATTGCCACCGAGGTCGCCAAGTCTAAAATCGAGATGGGCAAGGCCGTCTTCGACCCCGCCCGTGAGCGCTCCAAGCTCAACAATCTCGCCAGCCGCGTGCCCGAGCGCTACGAGGCCCAAGCCATCACCCTGTTCCGCCTCCTCATGAGCATGAGCAAGGCCGAGCAACAGCGCTACATCAACGAGCTCAAGGGCATCACCGTCTCACAAAAGGCCCACGCCACGGCTGCAGCCTTTGACACGCCTTTCCCCCAGACGGCTAGCGTCGCCTGCCAGGGCGTCGAGGGCGCCTATAGCCAAATTGCCGCGTGCAGGCTCTTCGACGTGCCCGACATTGCGTTCTTCGAGACCTTCGAGGGCGTTATGCGCGCCGTGCGCGACGGCTTCTGCGAGTTTGGCGTGCTGCCCATCGAGAACTCCACCGCCGGCTCAGTCAACGCCGTCTACGACCTGCTCGCCCAGTTCGACTTCCACATCGTGCGCTCGCTGCGCCTCAAGATCGACCACAACTTGCTCGTCAAGCCCGGCACCAAGCTCGCGGGCATACGCGAGGTCTACAGCCACGGTCAGGCCATCGCGCAGTGCGCTAGCTTTATCGAGGCGCACGGCCTGCACGCCACCAAGTACCCCAACACCGCCATGTCGGCCGAGATGGTCGCCAGCTCCGAGCGCACCGATGTTGCCGCCATCGCATCGCGCAGCTGCGCCGCACTCTACGGTCTGGAGGTGCTGGAGCCCAACATCCAGGACTCGGACAACAACTACACGCGCTTTGTCGTCATCAGCCGCGAGCCGCGCGTCTACCCCGGCGCCAACCGCACCTCGCTCATGATCACCACAGCCAACGAGCCGGGCGCGCTCTATCGCGTACTCGAGCGCTTCTACGCGCTCAATATCAACCTCATCAAGCTCGAGAGCCGTCCCATCCCCGGGCATGACTTTGAGTTTATGTTCTACTTTGACCTGGACTGCCCCTTTGGTAGCAAGGCCCTCGACGACTTGCTCGACTCCATCGATGACGTGTGCGAGAGCTTCACCTACTTTGGCAGCTACACGGAGGTGCTCTAGATGACCGATACCGCCGCAACCCGCCCCTACGGCGTGCTGGGCCGCGTGCTGGGCCACAGCTACACCCCGACCATCTACAAGGAGCTCGCGGGGCTCGAGTACGTACGATTTGAGCGCGAGCCCGAGGATCTTGAGGCCTTTATGACAGGCGACGAATGGGAGGGCACCAACGTGACCATCCCCTACAAGCGCGCCGTCATGGACTACCTGGACGAGCTGAGCCCACTCGCCGAGCGCATGGGAAACGTCAACACCATCACGCGCCTGCCCGACGGCCGCCTGCGCGGCGACAACACCGACTACTTCGGTTTCCAGTGCTTGGTTGAAGAGCTGGGCGCCCAGGTTGCCGGCAAGAAGGCCCTCGTGCTCGGTGCCACCGGTGGCGCCGGCACCACTGCCAGCATGGTGCTCGGCGACCTGGGCGCCATCGTCGTGCCGGTCGGCCGTACGAGCGAAGTCAACTACGACAACATCGCGCAGCAGTCCGATGCCGCCCTGCTCGTCAACTGCACGCCCGCCGGCATGTTCCCCCATTGCCCCGACGCGCCTTGTACGCTCGAGGGGCTCGATGCGCTCGAGGGCGTCATCGACATTGTCTACAACCCCGCTCGCACGGGACTCATGCTCGAGGCCGAGCGCCGCGGCATCCCCTACATCGGCGGTCTGCTCATGCTCGTGGCCCAGGCGGCGCAAGCCGTCGAGCGCTATACCGGCCAGGTCACCCCGCGTGAGCGCATCCTGGACGTGACAGAACGCTTGTCACGCCGCGAACAGAACATCGCCCTGATCGGCATGCCGGGCTCGGGCAAAACCCGCGTGGGTGAGCAGATCGCCCTGCTCACCGGCCGCGAGCACATCGACTTAGACGCCGCGCTTGAGAAGCGTCTGGGCATGCCCTGTGCCGACTATATCGTCGAGCGCGGCGAGGAGGCCTTCCGCGAGCAGGAGACGGCGGCGCTGGCCGACATCTCCAAGCGTAGTGGCCTGGTGCTTTCCACGGGCGGCGGCGTGGTCACGCGCGACGAAAACTATCCGCTGCTGCACCAGAACAGCCAGATCGTGATGCTCAACCGCAAGCTCGAGGAGCTCGCCCACAAGGGCCGCCCCATCACCGCCCGCGACGGAATCGATAAGCTGGCTGAACAACGCATGCCGCGCTATCGCGCTTGGGCCGACCACATCATCGACTCACGTGACTGCGCTGCCAACACCGCCCATGCCCTCCTCAACACCCTCCCACCCGCTCTCTAATCAAAACCACCACAAAGGGGACAGGCACCTTTGTGGTGGTTTTCCAACCGCAAAGGAAGCAGCCATGAAAGCACTCGTCATCAACGGCCCCAACCTCAACATGCTCGGCATTCGCGAGCCGGGCATCTATGGCAACGACAACTACGACCGCTTAGTGCAGATCTGCCAGGAAGCTGGCGCCGCACAGGGCTTCGACGAGGTCGAGGTTTTCCAGTCCAACCACGAGGGCAGCATCGTCGACAAGATCCAGGAGGCCTACGGCAAAGTCGACGGCATCGTCATCAACCCCGCCGCCTACACGCACACGAGCGTGGCCATCCTGGACGCTCTCAAGGCCGTCGCCATTCCCGCCGTGGAGGTACACATCAGCGCCGTAGAGACGCGCGAGGACTTCCGCCAGGTAAGCTACGCCCGCCTAGCATGCTTCGCCACCATCACCGGTGAGGGCCTCCAGGGGTATGCGCACGCTCTGGAGCTGCTGAGGGAGTATCTCGAAAAGTAGCCTCGCGGATCAATTCATTAACACCGATTCACACGAACAAAACTCCGGCGCCGGCAGCAGCGACCTCGCTGCTGCCGGCATTTTATTACTGGCATATAATCGTTGCAGTCACACAACGTCTGGAGACGCGCATGTTAAGCATCCATCTGGGAGATTATCCCGGTTCCATCTACGATACCGAAACCTATTTTAGGAACTCATACTTGGACTCATGGTTCGAAGACCCTATGGCCGCACAAATCATTAAAAGCGTGGACGGATCAGAGCTCATCGGTCCCCACAACATCGTAAGCAAACAACTAGGCTCAATCACTCCACTCGAACTGTCCGGCGGCGTCAAGACGCTGCTGTTAGTACGCAATCTCCCAAATATGGTGTTCAACGCATCTACCTGCGGAGACAACTGTGCCCGCTGGCTACTCAAAATCGGCAAAGAGCAGGATGTGCTGGTGACCCTTTACCACATCATGAAGTTCCCCTGGAAGAACTTTGAAATCCGCATTGAAAACGATGACCGCATCGTCAGAAACATGCAGGAGTTTGTCGGCGCCACGAATGACTTTTTGGATGTTGATGAGTAATGAAGGGAACGCATACCGTTGTCGTAGAGCGTGCAAAGGTCAAATACACACTCACCTTTAAACGCAACATTTCCTTCATTCGCGGTAACAGCGGCACGGGCAAAACGACGCTCATCTCGATGATTCGCGACTACAACGACCGAGGACCGGAAAGCGGCGTTACACTCTGCTGCGACGCGCCATGCGAAACGCTTTCCGGCAGACGCTGGCAGCGCGAGCTGTCGATCATCGAAGATTCGATCGTCTTTCTAGATGAGGGCAACGAGTTTATCTACTCAAAGGACTTCGCCAAAGCCATCAACGGATCGTCCAACTATTTTGTTCTGATATCTCGTCGCGACGCCAACGAACTCCCCTACAGCGTCGACGAGATCCTAAAGCTAGTCAACACCACAAGCAAGACAATTAATGGCCGCAAGAGCGACAGACGCTTCTACTCGGTGACTAAACCGCTATATGACCACACGGCAAGCATGCTGTATCAGGACCTTAACGTAGGGTTCGACAATCCTGACGCCGTAATTGTCGAGGATAGCAAGTCTGGCTATCAATTCTATAGCACCCTTTGCAACCGACTGGGAATCCCCTGCTATACCGCCACCGGCGTAGCGAACCTAAAACGAACGATTCACGAATGTCCCGAGCAAAACATCCTTGCCATAGGAGACGGCGCAGCGTTTGGTCCCTACATCGAAAAGGTGCTCGGACAGCGCGTTTACAAGAACGTTCGCTTGTTCCTCCCTGAATCATTTGAGTGGACGCTTTTGCGATCTGGCCTCATCCCCAACAACGACATTCCAAAAATCCTCAAGGACCCTTCGAGCTATATCGAAAGCCGCGACTACCTGAGCTGGGAGCGGTTCTTCACCGACGTATTGATCAAGTACTCTGCAGACACTCGCTACGTCTACAGAAAGGCACGGCTCAACGAGCAGTACCTAAAGCCGCAGGCGATGGATGCAGTTGCGAGCGTCTTGCCCGAGTGTCTGAAGGCATAATGGCAGTGGGGAGGACCAACTTGGTCCTCCCCACTGCCATGGAAACCCAGCACACGCAATAGCTGCCGGCAAGAGCGGCAACTGTCGCAACCACAAACCCATCCACGCGGCGGCTCGAAAGCTCAAGCCCACTCAGCGCGGCAAGGACAAGCCAAGTGACACCGGCTCCAATAAACAGCAGGGGCTTGCTCACGCTCGGCTCGAGCCCCCCTTGGCGCGCCGTATAGCCAATCCACATCAGCAGCACAACAGCAGCTCGCGCCACGGCTTCGGCCTAAACGTATACCCGGCAAGAATAAAGAACACCTGCATGTGAAAAAAGCCCAGACCACCAAGCGGCCCGGGCTTAATAAACGATGGTGCTCCATGGCGGATTCGAACCGTCGACCTTGGGATTAGAAGTCCCCTGCTCTATCCAACTGAGCTAATGGAGCAAATAACAGCACGCCCAAGCAAGCGCAAGCCTGTCAGGCGCAAGTAATTATAACCTAGTTGAACTGCTCACGGTACGCCTTGCAGACCTTATCGACCGGGCCGTCCATGCGAAGGTCACCCTTCTCAATCCAAACGGCACGCTGGCAGATGCGCTCAACCTGCTCCATGGAGTGCGAAACAAACAGAACCGTCACGTCGCCGCTCTGGATAAAGTGCTGGATACGGGCCTCGCACTTCTGCTGGAAGAACACATCACCGACGGAAAGTGTCTCGTCAACGATCAGGATGTCAGGCTCAGTGATCGTTGCGATTGCAAAGGCAATGCGCGCAACCATGCCCGAGGAGAAATTCTTAAGCGGCATGTCGACAAAGTTCTGAAGCTCAGCGAACTCAATAATGCCGTCAAAGTTGGCATCGATGAACTCCTTGGTATAGCCGAGCAGGGCACCGTTCAGATAGATGTTCTCGCGGGCGGTCAACTCGGGGTCAAAGCCGGCACCAAGCTCAATCAGCGGCGCGATGTTACCGTGCACCTTAACGCTGCCTTCGCTAGGCTCAAGCACGCCAGCGATAATCTTGAGCATCGTGGACTTGCCGGAGCCATTGGTGCCGACCAGGCCCACGACCTCGCCACGATGAATATCGAACGAGATATGCTTGAGCGCCCTAAACTCCTCAAAGAACAGCTCGTGCTTGGCAAGCTTGATGAAGTACTCCTTGAGGTTGGTCAGCGACTCGGACGCCATGTTAAAGATCATGGTGACGTCGTCGACCTCGACAGCCAGAGGCTGCTCGCTGTAATCAACAACAGATTCAGTCATCACAGCACTCCTTAGATGTAGAGGATAAACTTGCGCTCGGACTTATGGAACACGGTGTAGCCAATGACAAGCGCAAGGACCGCCCAAGCGACGCACATACCAAACGTCAAAAGCGAGGGCGTGGTCTGGAACAAGAAGATATCGCGCATAAACTGCAGGTAGTTATACATGGGGTTCGCATACATCAAGATACGCACGAGATGCGGCATTTGCGCAATATAGTCAGTCGTCCAGAAGATGGGCGTAATATAAGTCCACGCCGTAATGACGACGCTCCACAGATGCATAACGTCGCGGAAAAAGACCGTAAGGGCAGAGAGCATCATGCCCAGGCCCATGCAGAAGCACATAAGCAGCAGCAGGCAAACCGGCAGCAGAATCAAATGCCAAGAAGGCATAACGCGGAACCACAGCATAACGATGGCGACGGCGACCAGCGAGAAGGTAAAGTTGACCAGCGAGAAGAGCACCTTCTGCACCGGGAAGACCCAGCGGTGCACCTTAACCTTCTTGAGCAGAGGGGCAGCACCCACGATCGACGTCAGGGCCTGGTTCGTAGACTCGGACATGACGGCAAAGGTAACGTTACCCACGATCAAGTACAGCGGGTACATCTCGGGCGTCATTGAGCCATTGCGGCCCTGGCCAAAAATCGTCGAGAACACGATGGCCATGACGATCATCATCAGCAGCGGGTTGAGCACCGACCATGCGACGCCCAGAACGCTACGGCGATACTTGATCTTAAAATCCTTGGTAACCAGCTGACGAAGGATAAACGCGTCCTTCTCAAATTCGTTCTTAGCAAACGTCGCAGGCAGACTGCGAGCTTCTTGTTGCTTTGTCTGATCCGACACGGATGCAACTCCTTTACTCGTAATCGTTGACAAACGAACAGTATAGACCCGACGGCCATGCAAACGATTCGCGCAACAAAACTGGAGAACTAACCCACATCTTAGGATGCCAAGCCCAAACGGCTATACTTTCAAGGATTGAATGTATAAGGAGCATTGAGTGAATTCTGAATCCATCGCCGTCATCATCCCCTGCTACAACGAAGCCCTCACGATCGGCAAAGTCATCGACGACTTTCACCGCGAGCTTCCGCAAGCGACGGTCTATGTCTATGACAACAACTCGTCGGACGACACCTCACGCATCGCCACCGAGCACGGCGCCACGGTCCGCTTTGAACCCCGTCAGGGAAAGGGCAACGTGTGCCGTCAGATGTTTCGCGACATCGACGCCGATTGCTACCTGATGGTCGACGGAGACGACACCTACCCCGCCGAGGCGGCCAAAGCCCTCTGCGAGCCCATCCTTAACGGCACAGCCGACATGACCGTAGGCGACCGCCTTTCCAACGGCACCTACGCCGAGGAAAACAAGCGTGCTTTCCACGGCTTTGGCAACAATCTGGTCCGCGCCATGATCAAGTGGATCTATGGCTACAGCTTCGATGATGTCATGACCGGCTACCGCGCCATGAGCCGCCCGTTCGTCAAAACCTTCCCCGTGCTTTCCGAGGGCTTCCAGATCGAAACCGAGCTCTCGATCCACGCCGTCGACCACCGCTGGCGCATCAAAGATGTACCCATCGAGTACCGCGACCGTCCGGAAGGCTCCGAGTCCAAGCTTAATACCGTCAGCGACGGCATTAAGGTCGTTGCGATGATCGGCACGCTGTTCAAGGACTACCGCCCTCTGAAGTTCTTCAGCCTGGTTGCGCTTCTGTTTGCGGTGATCGGCCTCGCCCTGGGCATGCCCATCGTTGTCGAGTATTTCCAGACCGGCCTCGTTCCGCGCTTCCCCACCGCCATGCTCGCCGCGTCGTTTATGTTCCTGTGCGGTCTGAGCCTTGCAACCGGATTCATCCTGGATTCCGTGGCAAAGGTCGAAAAAAAGCAGTGGGAGGTCAACGTATACAGCAAATACACCTACGACGACCAGCCCGACCACCCTACTTCCAAGCCAAGCAAGAGGTAAACCACCATGCCGCTCATCTCCATCGTCGTGCCGTGCTACAACGAGCAGGAATCACTTCCGATCTTTCTCAAAGAGCTCGATGGCGTCGTTCGCATCATGACCCAGCAAGATCCCGGCATTTCCTTTGAAGCCGTCCTCATCGACGATGGTTCGGCAGACAAAACGCTCGCCGTCATGAAGGCAGAAGCCGCGGCGGCGCATCCATACGCCATCCGTTGGCACTCTTTCTCGCGCAACTTTGGCAAGGAGGCGGCACTACTCGCCGGACTCCAGCACGCAAAGGGCGGCTATGTCGCCACCATGGATGCCGACATGCAGGACCCGCCCTCGCTCCTGCCGCAGATGTACGAGATCTTGCAGACCGAAGACTACGACAACGTCGCAACGCGCAGGACCACCCGCGAAGGCGAGCCTCCCATCAGGTCGTTCTGTGCCCGTATGTTCTACAAGATCATCAACCGCATTTCCAAGGCCGACATCGTCGACGGAGCACGCGATTTTAGGCTCATGAAGCGGCCTATGGTCAACGCCATCATCTCCATGGGCGAATACAACCGATTCTCCAAAGGCATTTACGGCTGGGTGGGCTTCAAAACCAAATGGCTCCCCTACGTAAACGTCAACCGCGTGGCCGGCGAGACCAAATGGAGCTTTTGGTCGCTGCTCCTCTATTCCATCGACGGCATCGTCGCGTTTTCCACGGCGCCGCTCTCCCTCGCCGCCCTCACAGGTATCGTCTTCTGCCTCATCGCTATTCTGGGATTCGTCGTCATCCTAGTAAAGACGCTTGTCTGGGGCGACCCCGTCGGCGGATGGCCGTCGCTCGCCTGCCTCATAACGCTGTTTGGCGGCATGCAGCTTCTGTGCCTGGGAATCATAGGTGAATACTTGGCAAAAGCCTACTTGGAAACCAAGCGACGTCCCATCTATATCATTCGAGAATCCAACGAGGAATCTGATGACACGGCCCAATAACAGCACGCTCAAGAATGTGGCGTTCTACGCCGCCTGCTTCGCATTTTCCGTCGCACTCTTTGTCGCACTTGCAGCGGCGGGACATGTCTATCCCTTTGGCGACAACTCGTTTCTCACCAACGATCTCAAATACCAATACATCGACTTCTTCGCGTGGTTTCGCCGCGTCCTTTTAGGCGAGGCAAACCTTCGCTATTCCTTCTCACAGGGACTCGGCATGAACACATGGGGGCTCTATAGCTACTACCTCGGCAGCCCCTTCAACCTGCTCTGCGTGCTGTTTCCCGCAGACAAGCTGACGCTCTTCGTGCTTGTTATCTCCGCGCTCAAACTGGGCTGCATCCACATCAGCGGCGCTTGGTATGTGCAAAAGCGCTTTGACCTACCCAAGCCCGCAGCATTCCTGCTTTCCCTCTCGTTCACGTTTTGTAGCTGGACCATCAGCAACCTGCGCAACCCGCTCTGGATCGATTGCCTCATCATGCTGCCCATCTGCGCCTACGGATGCCACGAGCTCATCCGCAAGCAGCGCATGATCCGCCTCGTCATCGCAACGGCGCTCAATGTCATGTTCTGCTGGTATACGGCCTACATTAGCATCCTGTTCCTCTGCATCTTCGTACTGGTTGAATTTGTCGATTATGTTGCAGAAGAAGGATTTAGCTGGAAGCTCATGCTCGATCGGGCCCTGCGATTCGCCGGGGCTATCGCGCTCGGACTGCTTCTGTCCGCTTGGACCTTTTTGCCGACCATCCTTGCCATGTCCAAGGGCGGTCCCGTTCTAGCACTCGGCCCCCTACTTAAAACCAACCTCAAGTCGCTCATCAGGGGCTTTCTTCCCTGCATGTGGGTAAGCAACGAAAGCACACCTCAGTTCTATTGCGGCATCATCATGATGCTGCTTGCGGTGAGCCTGCTGGTTAACCGCACGGTTTCAATCAAGACGCGCATCGCAACACTCGTCGTCACGATAATCCTGGTTGCAAGCTCCGTTTTGAGCCCGCTCGAGTACATCTGGTGCGGCATGCGCGTTCCCAACGGCTTCTACTCGCGCACGGCTTTTTTGCTGAGCTTCTTTGCGCTGTGGGCTGCGGGCTATACCCTGCAGATCCTCAAGGATCAACCTAAATTGCGCCAAGCCTATCGCCCCGCCGTCATCTTGCCACTCCTGGCGCTCACCGCTATTGAACTGTTTGCCAACGCTCATGTAGTATGGAACCAGCTCTACGCGGGCTATTCCGAAAATACCAACAGGGCCTATGTAGCCACCGCAACCAACACGATCGCTACCACTACAGAACGGGATTCAGCTCCGTTCTACCGCATCGATCGTACAACCACACGAGCCGATAGTGCCGCTCTAAACGAAGGCCTGGCACTAGGGTATAACCAGCTATCTTCTTATTCGTCCGCCAATAACCCGCAGGCAATTGCATTGCTCAACTCCCTTGGTTACAGCAGCGTCGGCGAATTCTCGACCCGTTATGCCGAGCCCATTCTTGCCGTCGATGCCCTACTGGGAGTCAAGTATGCCATTCCCGAGAACGCGCCTGCGGGATACGTTTCGACCAAGACGAATCAGGTCGACTCCACAAGCGCGGTGTACGAGAACCCCTATGCGCTCAGCATTGGCGTTGCAGCCTCAAGCGATATCCAAAACAGCACGCTGAAAAACGAGAACCCCTTCGAAAAGCAGAACGACCTCTACAGCAAAATCCTAGGCCGCGAGGTCAAGCTCTATACCAAGATCGAGGCCACGAGCACGGAGAATAGCGATAGCTTAAAGCAATGGAGCGTTACTGTACCGGCAAGCTCCATCGGGTATCTCTACATCAACAAAGATACGACTGCCGGCAGTTATTGGCCCGTCACCCTTACCATCGACCAGCGAACGATCGAAAACGAGGCCTGGAGATTCGACAATAATATCCGCCAGATTGCGGATGCATCGGACGCCCCGAGCCAGCATACGGTGTCAATCGGAGTCGCGGAAGGCTATACAGACATGCCCCAAGACAATGAGCCGGTCTTTTACGCCCTCGATCTGGACGTTTTCGAGCAGATTATTAACGAGCTTAAGACGAGCGAATTTGTTCCGACAGTTTTTGAGGACGGAAGAATCGAAGGCGAGTATACCGCCAAGGAAGACGGCAACCTGCTGCTGAGCGTTCCGTACGATGAGGGCTGGAACGTAACGGTAAACGGAACCGCCGCAGAACTAACGCCCGCCGCCGATAAGGGCCTGTCGTCCCTGAACGTGCAGAAAGGCGCGAATAGGATCGTGATGACCTACAAGACTCCGGGTGCCCTTGCGGGGCTTGCAGTGAGTCTGGCGACCACCGTCGCCCTTGTTGCAGCGGGGCTATACGCCAGGCATAAGAAAAGCCGCCGTTAACAAGCGGCGGCTTTTACTCTCGAAAAGTTAATAGCGGCTAGAGCATCTTGAGGTACTCCCCCAGCTCTTCCTCCCAGTCGGGCATGTGGAACCCGACCGACTCGAGCCCGGACAGGTCGAGTGCGGAGTGGACCGGGCGCGGTGCGACGGGGCCCTCGGCGCTCGCGTAGTAGTCGGCGGTCGATACCGGCACGACCTTCTCGCCGTTGCCGTTGGCGGCCTCGAAGACGGCGCGTGCGATGTCCGCCCAGGACTTCACCGCGCCGGATCCGGTGCAGTCGTAGGTGCCGTAGGGGGCGTGCGTCCCCAGCACGTGGAAGATGGCCTCGGCCATGTCGCGCGTGAAGGTCAGGCGGCCCAGCTGGTCGTCGACCACGGTGACCTGCTCGAGCTTGTCGTCCGGGTCGGCGACGCGGTCTGAGAGTGCCTTCATGGTCTTCACGAAGTTGTGCCCCTCGCCGATGACCCAGCTGGAGCGCATGATGTAGTGGTGCGGGCACCCGGCCACGGCGATGTCGCCGGCGGCCTTGGTCTGGCCGTAGACGGACAGCGGGGAGAACGGCTCGTCCTCCGTGTGGACCTCGGCGGTGCCGTCGAAGACGTAGTCGGAGGATACGTGGACCAGGGTGATGCCGTACCCGGCGCAGGTGCGTGCGAGAAGGGCGGGCCCCGTCGCGTTGGCCTTCCAGGCGGTCACGCGGCCCTCGGGGGTCTCGGCCCTGTCGACTGCCGTGTAGGCGCCGCAGTTGATGACCGTGCCGTAGAGCGACCAGTCGTACTGCGAATAGGCGTCCGGGTCGGACATGTCGAAGGTGTCGATGTCGCAGAAGTCGAAGTCCTTCGCCACGCCGCGCTCCTCGGCGAGCGCGCGCACCGCATGGCCCAGCTGGCCGTTGCAGCCGGTGACGAGGGTGCGCTTCGGCGCCATCGGGACGACGTCCTTGAGCATCGGGTGGTTGAGGTCGGCCTCGGAGACGGTGGCCTCATCGAGCGGGATCGGCCACTCGATGGCGAGCTCGGGGTCGGCGAGGTTCACGAAGGTGTAGGTCTTCTTGAGCTCCAGCGACCAGTGGGCGTCCACCAGGTAGGTGTAGGCGGTGCCGTCCTCGAGCGCCTGGAAGCTGTTGCCCACGCCGCGCGGGACGTAGATGGCCCTGGACGGGTCGAGCGTGCAGGTGAACACCTTCCCGTAGGTGGCGCTGCCCTCGCGCAGGTCGACCCATGCGCCGAAGACCGAGCCGCGGGCCACGGAGATGAACTTGTCCCAGGGCTCCGCGTGGATGCCGCGGGTGACGCCGCGGCTGTCGTTGTAGGAGATGTTGTTCTGGACGACCTTGAGATCGGGGATGCCGAGCGCGCACATCTTGGCGCGCTGCCAGTTCTCCTTGAACCAGCCGCGCGAGTCGCCGTGGACGGCCAGGTCGACGACCTTGAGGCCCTCGATGCCGGTCTCCGCGACCTTCAGGTCCTTCTCGAATTCGATGTCAGCCATGTGGTTAATTCCAATCGTGTTGCGGGCGCCCCTCGCGGTGCCGCAGGATCATCCCCATGCCCTGCGGCACCGCGAGGGGCGCTCGAAAAGGTAAACGTCCGGGAATCCGGGCCTACTGCCCCTGCGCCCTGTAACGGGCCTCGGTGGCCTCCTTGGCCGGTCGCCACCAGGACTCGTTCTCCACGTACCAGCCGATGGTCTGCTTCAGGCCCTCGGCGAAGTCGGTGTGGGCCGGCCTCCAGCCCAGCTCGCGCTGGAGCTTCGTGCTGTCGATGGCGTAGCGGCGGTCGTGGCCGGGGCGGTCGGCGACCCAGTCGAAGTCCTCGGGGTCGCGCCCCATGGCCTCCAGGATCATGCGCAGGACCGTGATGTTGTCCCTCTCGCCGTCCGCTCCGATGAGGTAGGTCTCCCCCGTGCGGCCCTTGGTCAGGATGTCCCAGACGGCCGAGGAGTGGTCCTCGGTGTGGATCCAGTCGCGGACGTTCTCGCCGCGGCCGTAGAGCTTGGGGCGGACGCCGTCGATGATGTTCGTGATCTGCCTGGGGATGAACTTCTCCACGTGCTGGTAGGGGCCGTAGTTGTTGGAGCAGTTGGAGATCGTTGTCCGTAGGCCGTAGGTGCGGGTCCATGCGCGCACGAGCATGTCGGAGCTGGCCTTGGTGCTCGAGTACGGGCTGCTCGGGTGGTACGGCGTCTCCTCGGTGAACTTGGCCGGGTCGTCGAGTGCCAGGTCGCCGTAGACCTCGTCGGTGGAGACGTGGTGGTAGCGGACGCCGTGCTTGCGGACGGCCTCCAGCAGGCGGAAGGTGCCCTCGACGTTGGTGCGGAGGAACGGCTCGGGGTCGGCGATGGAGTTGTCGTTGTGGCTCTCGGCGGCGTAGTGCACGATGGCGTCGTGGCCCGGGACGACCCTATCGAGCAGAGCGGCGTCGCAGATGTCGCCCACGACGAGCTCCACGCGGTCGGAGGGCAGACCGGCGATGTTCTCGGGGTTGCCGGCGTAGGTCAGCTTGTCCAGGACGGTCACGTGCACGTCGGGGTGGTTGTTGACCACGTAGTGCACGAAGTTGCTGCCGATGAAGCCGCAGCCGCCCGTGACGATGATGTTGTGGGGTTCAAAAATCTCAGACATGAAAATCCAATCTGAAGCATGTATAGCTTCTTTAGTATGCCGCAGGAAGTGACGCCGCGACACTATTCAACAAAACTATCGGACATTTCGGCATGCGATAAGAGCCATAACCTTCGCAGAATTACCTCCTGTACAAAACGCCTCCGGAATGCAGTCTTTGTCGTAGTGAAAAACCGAATCCCCAGTTATTTCACGTAAGTAATGTCCTGTTTTGGCGCCGACCGGGAAATAGCATAACGATGATTCCCGCGATCTTGATAAACAGGGACGAAAGAATGGTATTTTCCGCTCGTCTTAATCTTGTAAATCTCATCCACGCTATACGGAAGATTGGGGAAATCAGCCCTTGAGATCAGCACGAAATAATTCGAGGAATACAGCACATGATGGGCAAACTCATCAGAATGGATCTCTTTTAAGCCCTCATCGACAAATACAATCGAGTCATGAACGGACGAAAGCTGGTTTCGCCAATCATAATCGGTCAGGGCGACACAGGGACAATCGCATTGCAAGGAAACGCCCGACTGCTCGCCCGTTCGCATGTAGTCTGCGACCATGTCAAACAGTGTCGTCTTACCCGTGCCGCTATCGCCACGCACAATAGTGATGTTCCGCTTGATGGTAAATGTGTACTTGGTTCCCCTGCGGCGGGAAATCTTAACGAGATGCGAACCGTTCATAAGCAGTACCTACAGATACGGAATCGACTCGTGAATCAATTCGGCCATGTTGTGAACGATTCGGCCGCTATTCACGACTTTAATTTTAAAATCCTCGCGACCAAAGTCCATCACATGATAGAGATTCACAACAAGTTTGCGGTCTTTCGCCATGTCGAGAATCCACTTGGCACAGTTGTCACCACAGGTAGAAGCGTTAAAAATTTGCTTACGATCAAATCTCATAAGCAGCAGCGTTTTCACGCCACCAGAAAGCTGGAGTGGGGAGATGGATCCAAGCACAGGGCTTTCGATGACGTTTTCGGAAACAACATCCGATCGATCAACATCTTTAATTATCGAGACTGCATAGGGATCCGTAATCCAAGAAGACCGGTAAGAGTTTTTGAAATATGTCGCTGTGTTGTAAATCGCTTCTGGCATATCGCCAAAGTAGACGCTTAACACATCCACTCCCAATCATATTGTCTTTATGGTCAACGTAATCATAACGAAAGGGGCCACCAGATAAACGGTGACCCCTAAAAGAAAACAAGCTTGCGCTAGTACTCGCGCGGGCTGTTGACGATCTCGCCGGCGGCGACCTTCTTCAGGTGCTGCCCGTAGACCGACTTGCCGTAGGCCTTGGCCGCCTCCTCCAGCTCGGCGGTCGTGATCCAGCCGTTCTCCCAGGCGATCTCCTCGGGGACCGAGACCGGCAGGTCCTGGGAGTGCTCCACGGCGCGGACGAACTCCGCGGCCTCGTGCAGGCTCTCCATGGTGCCGGTGTCGAGCCACGCGTAGCCGCGGCCGAGGGTGACCACGGACAGCGTCCCCTCCTCCAGGTACATCTGGTTGAGCGTCGTGATCTCCAGCTCGCCACGGGCGGAGGGCTCGACCTCGTGCGCCTTGGCGGCCACGTCGCCCGGGTAGAAGTACAGGCCGGTGACGGCGTAGGAGCTCTTGGGGCACTCGGGCTTCTCCTCGATGGAGACGGCCCTCCCCTGCGCATCGAACTCCACGACCCCGAAGCGCTCGGGGTCGTCCACGTGGTAGCCGAAGACCGTGGCCCTCCCCGACTCGGCGTTCTGTACGGCGCGCGTCAGGTGGCGCGACAGGCCGTTGCCGTAGAAGATGTTGTCGCCGAGCACCAGGGCGCACGGCTCGCCGGCGATGAACTCCTCGCCGATGGTGAACGCCTGCGCCAGGCCGTCCGGCGAGGGCTGCTCGGCGTAGGACAGGTTCACGCCGTAGCGCGAGCCGTCCCCGAGCAGGCGCTCGAAGTTGGGCAGGTCCGTCGGCGTGGAGATGACCAGGATGTCCCGGATGCCAGCCAGCATGAGGGTGGACAGCGGGTAGTAGATCATGGGCTTGTCGTAGACCGGCAGCAGCTGCTTGGAGGTCACGAGCGTGAGCGGGTACAGGCGGGTGCCGGACCCGCCGGCGAGGATGATGCCTTTCATATAATCCGTCCTCTGTAATCGAAAATAGTTATAAATCAAGCGGTTAGTAAGAGTTTGATATTCTTTAAGTTAAACCTTCTCAATATTAACGAAAGAAGCAATTGATGAACAACCGCAAGGACACAACCCGTAGAGACGACATAACGAACGTGAGGGCCCTTGCAATATTCCTTGTAGTCCTAGGCCACAGCATTATTCTGTATTCAAGTGCGTGGGGATATTATCCAACTGAACAAAAATCAATTCTGTTGGATAATCTCAAATTCTTAATTAACGGAATCCAGATGCCCTTGTTCTTTTCGTTATCTGGCTTTTGTTTTTTATGGAGCTGGAATCGATCAAGCGATTTTATAAATCAGGTCATTAAAAAAGCTCAACGCTTAATTATCCCCTATATCATGATTGGAATATGTTGGCTCTTCCCCATCAGGATGCTCGTTAAGTATCCCTATTACAATGGCCTAACTGTACCGCACATCATCTTTAAATCAATTCTGTTGGGCGAAGACAACGGTCACCTTTGGTTTCTCCCGACTCTTTTTTTCATTACAGCAGCCACGTCGTGCATCTTTCAAATACTCGAAAAGAGCCCTCTAACAAGTTTTAAGGTTCCGATAGTTTTCGGCGCTTCAATTTATCTTTACCATTTTGGAATACCATCAGCGAACAGATATATCAATTTGGCAGAAGCAAATGCAATATGGTTTGCGCTTGGCCTAACAATCCACTACTTGGAAGCAAACAAATGGTTCGAGAGCTATAAAAGGCGTAAAAGCATATCAATAGTCCTAATACTATTATTCCTTGTAAACTTACTAAAACAAGTGGTGCCCCCCATTGCTTCCACCGCCCTTACTTGCATGGCGCTTGCATCAATTTATTGTGTCATCCCCCAAAAGGCAAACCTACTAACCGAAAAGATTAGCAAAAACAGTATGGGAATATATCTTTTTCATTCTCCACTGGTTTACATTTCTTTTACCTACTGGCCCAACATAGCCCCAATGGCGATGGCAGCAATTAACCTGATTGGATTTGGATCAGTCGCCTATATGTTGACGAATCTAATTCGAGCCACAAATATGGGTTGGATAATCGGAGAAACGCCAAAGGCACCACACGATAAGAAATAGGGAAAGCAATAGCCAAGGAATACAGCTAATTAAACTGTTTCTTCCATTTATCGATGCTCGTCCAGGGAAGATTAATCTCAGTTTTAACGGGATGGTTTACCCAATCAGCTAATTTATGGAGATAGCCGTCCTCGCGTTCAAGAACGGGAAGTCCCGTGTCTTCACCGATTTGGCGGGCTCGATTATCAATTGCAATAATTAGAGAGCGATGTCCTCCATTTAAACAGCGGATGCCCGCATGGAGACGCGTCCCCACATAATCAAACTCCTCGGTTTCAATTACACGATTAAGCTCTTCGGTATTGGGGCCTATGACATTAAATTGCTTCAGATCGACTATTTGATCAAGACACCAATCAACATCATGGCTTCCTTGAATCCAAATCGTTACCTTTTCGTATTCCAACGACAGCAATTCCAGCATCTTACGGTCACGTTCCGCATCGAAACAATAATCGGTAATTGACGTAACAACGTTTTTAGAACGCTTAGCGGATATCTCGAGTTGCCTAGATGGGGTTAACGACCACATGGTCGGACATGCGGTATTAAGAACATTCTCTATGCCAATAGAGTTAAGCCTCTTCTTAGTCATTTCATCTCGAACACTATGAAGATATTCATCGGATAGCAAGGTTTTATAGAACTTCTTTGTATAGGCGTCGATAGCATCGTCCACCCCAATATCAGACATGCCCACGCCGAACAAAACAACATTTCTATTATTGCCCAACCGCTTGGCAAGCGCCCATTGCTGCTGATCAGCCATATGCGTATACAGAATATTGGTGCCGCACAACAGCTTTACGTATTCAGGATACATTTCAAGCTCTTTGGAATAATAGTGCGTTGCCACATGGGGCAACGCACCGCCAAAGATTTGATCCGCGATACAGCCACAGGCATCCATGATCACATGGTCACCAGAGTTCTCGCTTCCCATAGCCGTATCCAAAAGGAGATAGCGTTCTTGCTTAACACCATCGGATTTTTCATCGTGCCTGCACGATGTCGCAGAGGCTTTAAGTAGCTGAGTCCATTGGTTAAAGCGCGCCATTAGTTTCTCCGAAATAAACGTTTGAGTAGAGCAACGTGACCGCCTTCGACGCCCGTCGAAGCAGAAGGCTGAAACGGTTCACAATAATCATCAGATAGGTTAAAAACGGCAGACACGCTGCATGCGCCACTTTCAACCGAACGAACAACAGGATGAGCGTTGCGAGAAGGCGAAAGACAGACTAGTTGGCTTAGCTCGGCGACACAAAGCGGATTCTTGCCGTCTTCCGCAAAAGAGTATATATGAATGCGAAGATAGGCCTCTTCATCATCATTTAAAAACAGCGGAACATGCCCCGCAAAAAGACCGTCCCTAGATTCAAGACTAATCCAGCGAATATCAGACTGATCAAGGGCACACCAAACTGCCGCGCGAACATCCACAGGCATCAAAGACGACTCAAAACGCACAGTCAAATCAACAGAAGAAGCTTGAATGAGCGTTTGAGACATGGCAGACGATCGCAATCGAGCATCAGCGAGATGATCGCTGAGCAAGAAGACCTTACTTAGTTCTTCGGTTTTTAGCACATTCCCGAAGGCGGACTTCCCGCTAACCAAGGATGGCTCTTCATTCAGATAACGTGTAAAGGCCTCGAAGAACATTTCATTTTCACGCTCAATCGACGTGCAGCTAAATCGATTAGGCGAATCGCATTTTGAGCCTGAAAGAGCCTCAAGAATAGAAGAAGCAATGCCGCAAGCAGAGGGCTCAGCGAGGTGGATGGTGCCCTCCGGAAAGTCGAGTAGATTATTCTCACGGTTTATTTCAATTACCGAAAGCTTCGATGCAAGCATTTCGAAAGGCAGGCGAGAGGGATTAGTCACGCTCAACGATACGCCGGCAACACACTTGGCATAAAGCGAGGCGCATTCATCAGCGGTCAAGATGCCGAGGCTGCGTACACGTGGATCACGAATGGGAGGCATTGCGTCTTCGCCGTATAAATATACGACAACTGCATCGTCGAGCTTGAGAAGCAATTTAATTGCATCAAGCAACATGCCAGACAAACGCCGATCCTTATTGGATTGATAAATAGCACAGATGGCATACTCTCTGCTTAGATTTTGTTCCTGCGCAGTATATATATCGCTAACGCCAAAATCACAATATGGGACTTCATGCGAATAATAGGGTTCAACTTTTTTAGAAAGCCATCTGCCTATTGTTATGGGGTTTAGTTCATAACGATAACTTGCTTCGGCATTTAGATACATCTCCCCCATCGGATAGAACCAAGGTTCAAAATCCTGAATGAAGTAGAACTTATGGGTGCACTTCTGCATAGATGCAAAGTGCGCCGTATTCCAAGCGGTGGCGATTACTGCAAAAAAATCCTCGGACACACTCGGAGCCACACGAACTTCTTTAGGCGAATAACCAAACCAATCCTTTATTTCGGTCTGAACTCTATGAGCACTTTTGTATGCTTCACAGCCCGGCATAATGTAAAAGTAGTTCTCATATCCGCGAGAATCTAGAAAGGAAGCCTTGCTGCAGATGGTTCGAAAGCCGCCAGAGCCCTTTGCCGGCGGAGATATTATCCAGGCAATTTGTTTCATTTAAAGCACTCAAATCGCTTCGTAGTCAAAAGGATCGAACTTATATAACGCTGCGCGCTTGGGATCTCGAGAAAAGTTAACGGAGAACCATGGATCTCCCTCAGAGAAACGCTCGGACCAGTTATGCAACAATCGTGCCTTATCCTCAAAATGCTTATGAGAGCGAGATTTACTATCAAGGGATTTGTCAACACATGCCATATGGTAGAGACATGCCTCTGGTGTATAGATCACTTTTAACCCAGCTTGAGAAGACTTGAAGCAAATATCAACATCCGAATAGTCAAGAAGATACGACTCATCAAAACCACCCAGACGATTAAAATGTTCGCGTGAAATAGCTAAACAGACACCACTCACCGCCGATACATCCCTTACGGTCAATGGCATATAGATATAGCCAGGAGAAGAGCGATGAATGCCTTGCGACAGGTTGACGATTGATTCTCCAACATAAGACAGGCCTGCCTGCTGCACAATGCCGTCAAGATCGCACGTCATTGTTCCAACGACGCCAACATCCTCTCGTTGAGAAAAACCGACGAGAGTCTTTAGCCACGAGGAGTCTAGTGCCTGAATATCGTCATGAATAAAGACGAGTTGCTCGCCACGCGCGGCGAAAGCACCGGCATTTCTCCACACAGATATATTAAAGGGGTCATCAAGCGCGTGAACGATATAGCGGCAACGAAGTCCAGAGCTCGATTGCTTAACAGCAGCTTCCGCTTCCTGCGAGCACACGAAAACGACTTCAAGATCATCAAAATCGGTGTCATTGATTGAAGATACAAGAGTCGAAAGAACCGAAGAATTGCCGCGGGTGGTAACGATTAATGAACAGGACTCAGATGAAGGAACATCATAAATGGGGCTATAACGAAAAGCACGATTATGAGAATTGACCACAGTCGCCTTGATACCGCATCTATCAAGGTGCTCCTGAACAGCTTTTATTCCAGCGAGGGTTGCATAGGGTTTACTATCGGAATTACCCGCAGTCGAATTCTCGCTTATTCTCCAGTGATACAAGATTTTAGGAACGTGATGGATCGTCCCATCAAGTTCGGCAATCTTCAGCACCATGGCATGGTCCTGGGCGCCATCCAACTCGCTGTTAGAAAGGTCAATTCTGTCTAAACATGCCCTCTTAATAGTAAGAAGGTGGCAAATATAATTATTGTCTCGAGCCATATCAAGACTAAAATCCGGCTTAAAAGTAGGATGAGCCAAGGACCCATCAGGCAATAGCTTATCTTCATCACAGTAGAGAAGATTAATATCCGAATTTTGATTTAGAGCGTGTGCATACTCAAACAAGATATTCGGTTCGAGAACATCATCATGATCGAAAAAGCAAAGGTAGTCTCCCTTGGCCATCTTGATTCCGACATTGGTGTTCTCAGTGATACCTAGATTGCCCTCAAGATCAGTCACTTTAATTCTAGAGTCTGCAGTCACGTACTCGGAAACCAAGTCGCTAAGTCCATCGTAATCTGGCGTAGAGTTAACCAGGATGAGTTCCCAATTCGAATACGTCTGAGCAATCACAGAATCAGCCATATCCCTGAAGAAATTCAAGGGAGTCTTATATAGAGGAACGATGATTGAAAACAAGGGCTGGTATGCAAGTCTTATTTGTGCTTGTGCCCGCGAATCGGATCCAGTCAATCTGCGCCCAGAAAACCAGGACAAATAACGGGGTTGATCGAATGCACACGCATGATTCCGATCAGCCTCATCCAAAAGCTCTTTAAGCATATCTTTCTTTAGATTGATAAACGTATCTAGATGACCAGAAGCCCTGTGTATGCAAATGCACAGGCTATCCCCGACCTCAGGAATATGAAGAGAGAAATTTATTAGACCAGGATTCGCATCGGCTATTAATTTATTAAATAACAAAGATTCCCCAACAACGCAGGCTTCTTCATTAAAAGCGACAATACGATCACCCTCAAGGTAATCAGTACCCGAAAGAACACCTCTAACGATTACGCCATCAACGCAGGGAATAAAGCTCTCAATTTGGATAGAAGCGAGCGCATGCACGCCAGAACGGTCAATATTGCGAAATTGTCCACAATGCTCCGCACGCAGCAAGCCGTTAACTTTCGACTCAATCGAAAACTTGCCAGGATTGATGCGGCGCTGGTAAATTACATTATCTCCGCTAAAGAAAGACAGCGATTGGTCGACACCAAAATCGGCAAGAACAGCAACAAATTCAGTCTCTGAAATAGGAATGATTCTTGCGGGCAGAATTTGCCCATTAGGTGATTGCGACTCAACAGCATCAGGAAAAACGGATGCGGCTTCATACAGTAGATATAGCTTGCCGTCGCCACGGCAATTTAGCTTATTGTTAAATTCGGTATTAAAAACTATGCCCATATCAGCAACACTTTCCAACAACTAAAACAAACTCGCAAATCGTAGCCAAAGTAAACGGGAATACGAGGCATATCAATATGAATCGTTTGCTGTCCCCAAAGACCAAGCGACTTTGGTTAAGGATAAACGATAGGCACGGAACCAGAAGTGGCAAAAGGTAACGACTCTGGCAACCATTAACTGTCCCCAATCCAACGGGAGTAAAAGACACATAAAGTGCAGTTGCCACCAAAGTCACCGTAAACAAAAACACAAATGAGGCCCATAGAAATTGTGCGAGACCAATATGATTAACGCTAATCGAATCGGCCGAAAAAAGCCCAAACAACAATAGGCAAACAGCTGGAAGCACCTGAACCAACCCACGGATTGCATTTACAGAAATCTGAGCAGCAAGCGATCCAAGGTATGCAAAGTTCAATGCATATCCAGAAGAGGTTATCGGATTTAAATAATAAGTTGAAAAATAATTGGCGAGTATTTCCGCGTAGCGCAATGGATCGGCGAGAATGAAAGCGATTTGCTGACCAGAGTTAACATCGGAGCCGCCTCGCATATCGCCAACGTTAGATCCGCCGGCCGTTGAAAACAAGAACGGAAGCGCAAATGAGGCAAAAGCAATCAAGCCCAAAACAAACACGGCGGCATAGTAATGAACTCGTTGCTTCGAGCCCGCAAAACGATTACGCGGAACCATAAAGAAAAGACCGATTATCGGAAAATACACAGCTTTGACTGCGAGTCCTAAAAAGGTAAATAAAAATGCGAGTGCTATATTGCGAACTGTAAATTCATTTAAATCACCCCATGCATACCTCAAAAAATAAGCAAAACCGAGAATGATAAACGAAATGAGCCATGCATCATATGAGAAACATGACGCAAGAAAGATCGAAGTTGGCAGCATTCCCACAAAAGCAAATAGTCCCTTTTTTGAGGGCGTAACCTTGATTGCAATGGCAATTGCAAGACAGTAACTAAATAAATTGCAAATCCGAGCGAATTGAATCATAGAAGAAAAATCGAAATGCAGAAGGCGAGCGAGCCAAAGGCCAATTGCCGATGGAATATACCCAATGCTGCTAAGCGTATAAACGAATTCTTCATGCTTGTTAACTTGCACATGACCAGAAGCGATATCAGATCTATAGGAGCCATTCAACTGCCTAGCATGCTCAAGAATTTCCGCTCGATCAAAATGGGAAAGAGAGGGCTCTTCATAGCCCTGTGCACGACGGACCGCTTCGTCAGTAAAGTTAATATCCGAATCAGTTTTTTGAGTTTCAAATAAATAAGATGTCGAAAGGGCATTGGAATAGTGAATTTGATCATCCCATGAAATACCCGTCGTTATCGGAGTGCCCACCACAAGGAAAACACCAATTGAGAATGCAGCGATAAAGAAAGCAACAGGAAGGGCAGAATTTCTCTTTCGAATGCCCGAGCAAGCCGTGAAAACCGAAGTTATGATTACCAGCAGGAAATAAACAACAGCATTAATGAACCCATTCACGAATGCAATCGTAGAGCAGCCAAAAACAATAAAGAATGCGATAATCAGCAGGGAAACGTAATCGGTAGCCTTGACCCTCGCCGAAGCAGAATGGAACAACGCTTTCAGAGAAAAGCCGCTTTGGAATAAATAGAGTATTGCGCAATAGGAAATCAGAAAAAAGAATATGAGCCGCTTTTTATTCCAGTCAGCAATATTCGAGAAATGAGAAGCCGGCGAGCCAAGAACGGTGCAGCCCTCCCAGATGACCGCCACAGCAAATGCCGTAAGCAACAGGACTAATAATTGAGCGCAGCGACCAGAACAGTTGCCACGCTTTTTTTCATCATCTGAGGAAAGGAAGATATAATATGATTGCCAAATGGCAACATCTACAACGACGCAATAGAGCGCTAAAACGAACAGCTGTGAGACAGAGTGGTTCACATAAAAGTGCTTCATGCACAGAAGCTCGACAATAAAGAGAAGAGCAACGAAGACGGCTTTCATTATTTGCTTTTGGTTTACGCATCGAGACAACACGGGGCTAATTCACCTTTATCCAAATCAAGCTGCAAGGGCCCTCGAAGAATCGTTCCCAGTCATCTGGATGACAAGTATGGGCACCAAGCACTGTTCACAACTGTTGAAAGAAATATAAGTAGAGACATTCCCATCCGGATGATTTATACGCCAAAGCGAAACGCATAGCCTACTTTTCCTTCTCCCTACTTAACGCAACAGCCTGAACAAGCGAGTTCAAACGCTCTTCCTGTCGAGAGAGGCGAAGAGAATTGCAGAAATCACGGACCACAAGAACGGCAATAACGTAAAGGAACACGAAGTTAGAAGCCGACAGGAAACCAAATAGACTTGAAAGCCACATTGCAACTTGTGGAAAAACGCCCAAAATTACAAAACTGACGCTGAATAGCAGCCAAAACAGAGAATCCAAAACTTGCATTTGGGATTTTTTTAATTTGCGCAATACGAACACGAATACCAAAACAGCGCAAACGAGAAGCAAAATACGAAGAGAGACCGGCAAATGGATCACCTAAACCACTGAACGACAAGGAGCGTAACGAAAACACGAACCATATACTGCATAGACCTAACAGGGTTAAGATAGCTCTCGCCACCTTGACGCTCGCGCATCTTAACCTGTACCTCTGAAATAGAATACCCTTGCTTCAAAAAGAGAGCGAGAGATTCTGGTTCCGGATTTAAGGTATTGTCGTAATAGTATTTCGTAAGAATATCCCGCCCAAATAGCCTAAATCCAGACGTGGGGTCACTGATCCTCTTGCCTGTCAGAATCTTTATTAGCACCGTAATCATACGCGAGCCGATCATGCGAAGCGTCTTGTCTTTGCGCACGCTTACAAACCTAGAGCCAATGACAATATCTGATCCATCAGATTGAGCCCTATCAACAAGGACCTTTATATATTCCGGACAATGCTGGCCGTCAGCATCAAACTGAACCATATAGTCATATCCATGATCAACCGCATAACGCGCAGCCGTCTGAAACCCAACGGTCAAACCACAGTTAATGGGCATATCAATGATGTCACAACCAAGATCCTTGCAGATAGCTAGCGTTCGATCTCGAGACCCATCATTGATAACAACAAAATCAAACTCAGGTGCAATTTGCCTGAGCTCGCATATCGTCTTTTCTATGCATTCCTCCTCATTATAAGCAGGAATAGCGATAAGAGTTTTAGGTGTCATATACACATAAACCGATCTCTAGTTTTTCTCATTATTATAGCGAGAGATATACAAATGGTTAAATAGACACAACGAATGGTGCACCCTTGATTATCAACCCTTGATTATCAACTTCATCCGAACACCTCCCACATTCATCCGCACATGTGCGGATGAATGTGGGAACCCGATACCCTGAGGGCCGAACCGGTTGGCCCCGGGGACTCGAAGGACGGCATGTCCGGAAAGAAGAAAAAGGGTTCCGAGAAGGCGACCCCGAGTATCTACGGCAGGCGCTCACCAGACACGAAAGGGACACGGTCCAGAAGATGCTGGAGCTGGACGCCCGCGCGCCTCCAGGGCGATGCTCGGCGGCGATGCGGAGGCGCTGCTAGACGCCTACAGCCTGGAGGACGTGCCCATCGGAAGACTCGACCTGACGCCGAGCCTCATCGAGAGGGCACGCGCAGAGAGGCGCGACGCCCCGCTGGCCTAGCCCAAAGGCAAAACGGAAGAGGCGGACCGACCGTCCGGCTGAGTCTGGAAAGAGGTGCCAGACTGAGGGCGGAGAATGGCCCCCGGACCTATCGAACACATATCCACCGTTCCTTCAACTGGGGAAACGGCGCCCCCGGGGTCCATGGGGGCCGCGGGGGCGTTCGGCTAGCCGCGGGTACGGACTATCTGCGCAGTGTGTTCGGCTGAGATCGGAAATCAACCACGAATGGTGCACACGGCATCGAGAACCCCGCAACAAACCTAGCCCTAGATTTCAAAGCTAGCAATCTTCCGAGTGTCAAACGGCATGGTTACGCCATGTCTCTCTAAGCGTAGGTGCACAACTACGAGGTTTTCTCAAATGTTTTAATTGTAACCACACGCGCCATATTAATGACATTCATTAAATACGACTTAGAGCAAAATGGGATTTGAAGCAATTGGGAAATACCTTTTGCTCGATTACCAGAATGAATATTTCTCAACCCATTATTAAATAATGCATTTGCCTTTAGATAGTTCTCAGCTCGTCGCCGATCGAACCGCTCGGCGACGATTGTATCAATCTTATCGACATCCAGTGATCGGCCCTCTTTGAAAGCTGAACGTAAACACTGAGAAACAACGAACTGTTTATACAAATTGCTACGCGAAATGCTATTAACAGTCATTCTGTATCGAATGAGCGGCTCTGGAACATTTCCAATAGTGAACCCTTCCAGCTCGGCACGCAACAGTAAGTCATAATCTTCTGCTAGCGGAACAGACCGATACCCCATTTCAAATACAGACCTTCTTCCAAACCAACTCGGATGAGGTACGCAATTTCTAATCATAAGAGAACGCCTAACGCCTTCACTCGAACTTGGAATTGAATCAACGAGATATAATTGACTACCGTCTTCGTCAATGGCGTTCAAATAAGAACCCACTAGGTCAAGCTCATGTTCTTCAAGATACGACAACTGCCGTTCAATGCGCTGCGCCTCAGAAATGTCATCTGAGTCCATTCGGCAGATATACTGACCGCGTGAGACCTTGAACGCCCTTTCCAAAGATGCAGCAAGACCAAGATTGCGTTCATTTCTCACGAGGCAAATCCTACTGTCATGAGAGCTATAGTTTTGAGCAATATCGTAAAGTGTGTTGTCATCTGGATTATCAAAAACAACAACCACCTCGATTCGATGATAGGTCTGCTTTAAAATAGACGCTAGTGCCTCAGTAAAATCTTTGGCGCTCTCCCTATAACAAGGCATGAGCACTGAAACCAACTGTGAATCTGTCAACTAAAACCTCCAACACCGCTGCGGGAGCAAACGCTAATGAAAACTACCGATAGTTTAATAGTCCTTCATGTGGCATATATTACAAGTGATTTCGCTTCTGGCGTGTCTACAGTGGTGCCTCAATACCTAAATGAGCAGTCAGAAATAAAGGACATGAATATAGCTCTATTAAATCTTACAAACTACAGACCTAAAGATGCGAAATATCCCGTCTTCTATCAGTCATGCATAGAAAAACTTCCTGAACCGTTTTGCAATCCGTCACTCGTAATATTTCATGAGATATATAGGCCAGATCACATTAAACTAAGCCATTGGCTCAGAAGACGTGCGATCCCATACATCATCACACCACATGGGTCTCTAACATATGTGGCGCAAGAACAGCATCATTTAGCTAAACAATTGCTTAATGTTTTCTTCTATAACGGCTTTATTCGCAATGCTGATTGTATCCATTTTCTATCGGAAAAAGAGGCGATGAGTTCAAACGGCTTTAAACATAGGAAAGCAAGCATTATTCCAAATGGTGTTAGCATCCCAAAAGCCAAAGCCTCAAACTTAGACAGCCGCATCGCGCTTTTTATTGGCCGCCTAGATATAGAGGTCAAAGGTCTTGATCTACTGATCAAAAGTCTGCCACTAATTGCTGATGAGCTAAGAGGGCTCGGAGCAAAAATCTACATCTACGGTCCAGACGAAGATGGGTCTATGGCCAAACTGGAACTACTTATTGCCGACAATCAAGTATCCGATATTGTTTTATTAAATGGTCCAGTTAATGGTCAATCTAAAGCGGACGCTTTTCTCCAATCGCAGTTTTATATCCAACTTTCACGCACTGAAGGTTTCCCGACGTCTGTTTTGGAAGCACTAGCATATGGCCTCCCAATTATTGTTACCGAGGGAACCACATGGAAAGAAACAGCGAACAATAAAGGAATTGGAATCGGTGTAGAATCTGATCTCGAAGCCATTTCTAAAGCAATTCTCACGCTGTTCAATGACGATGAACTTCGTTGTAAACTTGCAACTGCAGCTAGAAAGTATGCAATTGAACACTTTCAATGGAAGGCCATTGCCAAGCGTCAATTTATTTTATACAGGGACATTGTAAACGGGCTTTCTAACTAACCATCTTGTTCTTCCAATACGGAAAGGGACTAAATGCTGTTTTCAATTATTATCCCTGCATATAATGCGGCATCCAGTTTGCCGGAAACGCTATCATCCATCTACCAACAAACATATGACGGCTATGAAATTATCCTCATTAATGATGGATCAGCAGACGCTACTGAAAGTGTCTGCAAAGTGTTTTGTGAATCTCACAACAATACTCATTACGTTAGACAAAATAATATGGGTGTATATGAGGCCAGGCGAAAAGGCGCGGAGATAAGCGCCGGAGATTACCTGGTCTTTGTTGATGCGGATGATTCTTTGCGCTTCGATACCCTATCTATTCTTGCTCGCGAAATCGATAAGTGCAATCCAGACATAATCTGTTTCAGCTATACAAGAAACCCAGACTATTCAAACGATCCGTTTATCAATCCCGCCCTTCCGTCTGGCATCTATGAAGGTGACGATCTCGACGAAGTCAAAAAATGTTTGGCGCGAGGGAAACTCAATTCAATTTGGGGAAAGGCAATCAAAAGAAACTGTCTGATTGACGATTTAAGCAATACCGATACAAAGAGAATCGATTTTGCAGAAGATTTTCTGCAAATGATACCCATAGTCGATTCAGCCAGATCGGTTTTACAAATAAGTGATGCGCTGTATTATTACAATTGTCAAAACGGACAAAGTGCAACACACAGCTATAAGGAAAAACAGCTTTCAGATTTAACCTTCGTCACCTCAAGCCTAGTGAAAATCGCCGCTCGTTGGGGAGAAGAAACAGAAAGGCTGGCATGGAAAACAAGAACGGAACAGTATCTTTATCTCCTATCGATCAACGAGCTCAGTGACAATAATGAGACCAAAAAACGTAACTTTGTTTCAATTTCAGAGGCCTTATTTAATCCCTCAATTAAAGCTGATGTCCCTTGCAGCACCTACAGACCTGACAGCTATTTACTGTTCCTTGCGGCAAAGAATAAGCACTATTTGTTATCTCGAGTAGTAATACGCTGTTGTGAACAGCTAAAACTATTGATACTGAAAATCTTGAGCTAATCGCCCTGTTGTCATCGCTCATTTTTCCTGGCACCGAGTAGTAAAACCAACCGACTTAGCCTTCGATAATCAAATGTCAGGCAAGCCGGTTGGTCATAAAAGTAATGAAAGAACATTAGGCTATTCTGCTTAACAAGCGTCACAGATTATCGCTTGATAAATGCAGATATGCTCGTCTTTTCGGATTCGTTTAGCCCAAACATCAAAACCAAGAAGAAATAGATAAAGAAATAAATTATTGCTGACACCAAAACCACCACAAGGCCAGATAAAAGGCTTTTAATTAGGTTATAGAGCAGCAGCAAAGCCCCCGTACCGGCAATAACCAAGACGGAAAGTTTGGCAATTTCAAGCCAAAATTTCTTTATGTTCAACCCAAGCTTTTCAGAATAATACCAATTCATACAGAAACCGTTACCTATAACCATAGCGATGGCTGTTGAAACTGCTGCGCCCACTATGCCCATAAGCTTGAGCAATATAATCGTCACGACCACGTTGACAAGCGCAATCGCAAGATACATATACCCCCTATACAGGTAAACATTCGCAACCTGCATTATGGTAAGTCCCAGGTTCTGAATTAAGTCAATGGTAAATGGAACCATTACGATCAAGGCGATATAGAAAGCGTCTATATAGTCCTTACCAGCCCAAATAATGATGAAATCTTTCCCCAGAACAATAAATAAACTAAGAACAAATCCGCAGACGATAAAGGAAATGCGACCGACTTTAATGAAGAGATCCGAAATTTCAGACATATCCTTATTCTGGCAATACAGTTCTGAAACTCGAGGAAGAAAAACTGATGAGGCTGCCGTACCGATTGTCATATAAATCGTGTAGATTTGAGATCCGACAGAATATACCGCAACGGCGGCAGCACCAAAATAATAGCCGACAATTAATTGATCGGTTTTCCAGAAAATCTGGTCAGCAATCGTCACCAATACAATCGCGCCGCTAAAAAATAGCAATCCTTTAGCCAGTTTCATGTCCCAGCCATGATATCTGAAACTAATGTGCAGATTATATTTAGCAAACAAACGCTGACTCACCGCGCACAACACATTTGTAACAAGCACAACTAAACATACGGCTAATGCATTCTTAAAAATTGTCGTAAGTCCATACACTATGAAAGGCTGAGCTATTAGGGCGGCCAATTGCGAGCCCTTCAAAAAAACGAACCTTTCATTAGCAGTTATCGCCGCAACGCTAATAGTGTTGTTCATGATAACAATTGTGTTGATCCCTAATACAACAAGCATTGCGGAACACTCATCAAGCTGTGAGTTTGTAAAACTGGCTGAATATACAAACCGAACAACCACGGCGAGAACGCAACTTATTAGCATCACGAACACAGATAGGACCCAGTACAGACGCCTAGCTATTGCGAGAGTATTCTCCATTAAGTCATTTTTGCCCTCTGCCATATACTTGCAATAAAAACGCCCAACACCGGCAGACAAAATCCCATTAATGGAAACTATATAAGACATGATAGAGCCTATCAATTGATAGAGTCCATATTCGTCTTGTCCAATGTTTTGCAACAACATCGGAACATATACAAAGCCGACTAAAGCCTGAGCCAGTATATAACCATATGTAATTATTATGCCAGTAAGTCTTCTGCTTGCGCTACTTATCAGAATCACCGTTTCACAATTAGTTGCTTCAAATACCATTCAGAAATTAAAGCACTATTTAATCAGAACAACCGATTGCCGAACCTCTCCTTTGTTCGCATTGTTAAAACAGGGTCCGATTAAATTCCCAGGCAGAATTTGATGCCACATTTTATTGTCATGCGGATTATCTCCCCAGAAGAACCCAATATGACAGTCGATTGATCCGTCAGTCTTAAAGAAGATAATATCTCCCTTTTGAGCATAACCACTATTTAGCATATCTTGGACAGTACGGAACTCATACATTTTGCATCCCAAATCTCGAGCATAGCCATACCATCTCCAAGCGTTAATATAGCCGCCACCGCCTGGCCCCCCAGCCCAAGGAGAGTGATTATTATTCTGCGCAATACGATTGACATCGCCACCAACCGCAGCATAAGCATGAGCCACGAAGCCAGTGCAATTCATGCCAGTATAGCCATCCCATCTCGGGGCACCTTTTGGGTAAAGGCAACTATCATAGGAGAAGCCACCGGAATATCTCGTTCCTAAATAATAGCCATCAAATTGATGCGACGTAAGCCAAGTGACGAGTCCAATACGACTAACCCCCAAAACCGTTGAGCTGCCAAATGGGTTGTAGTAAATCTGAGTCGACTTCGACTGGAGAGCGCCATCAGGAAGCAAGACATCGCAGTAAAGATCGTAATAGCCATCTTGCAATCCAAGTGCAGAGGGATTGAAATAAGCGTCATTCACACTGGAAAATTCTTTTAGAACACCCCATTTACTCCAGTCGGACTTGGCCCAAACAAATTTAAACTGAAATTGCCCAGATTTTTCAGCTGCAAGCGTTCCCAAATCAGCTCGAACTCCCCAAGAATTATTGCCATCAGTCGAAATTACAGTAATCCTCGAGAAATCCCAACAGCTAATGATTGTTCTTTTTGTTTGGACAACTCCATCTGACCCCGAAACGTCACAGATCAATTCATAGTCTCCGGCGTCTTTTGGAGCCCATTGCAAGTGTGAACTTGTGCCCTGTTGAGCAACGCCCCAGTCAGCCCAATTATTCTTATTCCAGACGAACTTATACTGTAAGTAATTAGTATCACCCGAGCATCTGACATCGATCTCAGTGCTTTCATTAGGCCTGACAAGCGTTGCAGAAGAACTCAAGGACTCGTAATTCCACTTCTCGGAGCCAATCGAGCATTCAGTCTTCGAGGTCATCGTCTGATCGTTGGCCTCATCAATAACATCAACAAAAACGGTGACAGCGCCAGATTTATCGACTCTCCAGTCAATTGAGGATTTACCTCTGCCGGAGTCAATCACACCCCATTCAGCCCAGTTGTTCCGCATCCAAACATATTTGTATGAAATCTGATTATTCTTTCGGATGGTAATCCGAGGTGTAATTGAAAGCGTATCCCCTACGCACAAATTGGATGAATCAGATTTCAAATCTATTGAAGTGAAGTTAGATAGATTTCTCTCCACCCTGACGGGGAACCTCCAGGTCCTCACGTTGCCGGCCGAATCGACGGCGTCGACCAAGATGTTGACGTCGCCGGCGACCTCCGGCACCCAATCGCAGGAGGCCTCGGGCCCGAGCTGCCGGATGGTGCCCCACCTGGACCAGCCGCCCTGCTCCCAGACGAACTTATAGCGGACCGAGCCCGAGTTGCCGGACGCGGTCAGGCCGAGCGAGCAGCGGTCGCCCAGGAGAGGAGACCCGCCATCGGACGCCTTGGCCGAGAGGCCGTCGACGGAGTAGTCCTCTGAGATGCGAACGGGGAGTCTTGACGTCGACGTGAGCCCGCCGACCGTGACGTCGGCATAAAGAGTATAGGAGCCGGAAGACGGGGGCGTCCAGGTACAGGCGGCGGACTCAGATGCTGCCTGGATGACGCCCCACTTGGACCATGAGCCCCGTTCCCAAAGGAATTTAATCTTTGCGCCGGGAGCCGCGGCGGCGGAGATATCGACCTTCATTCCACCGCTCCACTCGAGCGTATCCCCGCCGCTCACGGAAAGGCGACAGGCATCCACCCTGACGGGGAACCTCCAGGTCCTCACGTTGCCGGCCGAATCGACGGCGTCGACCAAGATGTTGACGTCGCCGGCGACCTCCGGCACCCAATCGCAGGAGGCCTCGGGCCCGAGCTGCCGGATGGTGCCCCACCTGGACCAGCCGCCCTGCTCCCAGACGAACTTATAGCGGACCGAGCCCGAGTTGCCGGACGCGGTCAGGCCGAGCGAGCAGCGGTCGCCCAGGAGAGGAGACCCGCCATCGGACGCCTTGGCCGAGAGGCCGTCGACGGAGTAGTCCTCTGAAACCGGCGAAGTTGCACTTAAATCATCGGCCCGTGTTGAATCTTCAATCTGTGATGGAGACAGGCCCGCTTCACTCAAACCAAAGCAAGGAGTTACGGCCAAACAGAAATAAAAGAAGAAAAAAGCGACACGGACAGCCTTACTTCTAAAGAAATGCATATAGAACCTCCCCGATAGTTCACTCCAACATAATATTGCTAGCAAGTAACAATTTAAGGCCAAGATTTACCATACAAGTAAGGTCGACTACAACCAGCGCAGTCGACCTAGAGAATTCATATTGATATTAGCCAATTAAAGAAATAATGCGCGCAATATTCTGACCATATGTGTCACCCGGAACAGCCCAGCGGCCGTTTAAATCTTCCAAATATGGCGCAACTCCGAGAAAACCCTTAGACTGAAGGACTTCATATCGAGGATCCACACAAGTGTTATTCAACGCCGCACCAGTAGCATATCCTTTAAGATGCTGGACTTGGGCAAGCAAGCCCTGATATACATCGTCAAATCTAGCGCCTCCCGATTGTTGATTGACGGCGCCCAGTCCGGCGAAATTGCACTGATTCGGCTTTACGGAACCTCCAAATTGCAACCATCCAGTCTCAAGCATAGCCTGAGCAAAAACAACTTCCGGACGAACCCCTTCAGAAACAGCGGCTTCAACAATTAATGAACAAAAATCACGAATAGTAGGTGCTCCCTTTGAAACAAATTCGTCTGAGGGATATGTATGTCCTGTTGATTCATATAAGTTCACCATAGCATCAACTGAAGTCTGCAGACTTCCCATAATTGGAGTACCCTCCACCGTGACCTTGCGGGTCAGGTGCCTCTCGGCGGAGCCGTCGATCACGTCGAGGTAGACGGTGTACTCGCCCGGCTCGGTCGGGGTCCACTCGCAGGAGGAGGAAGCGGAGGGCTGCTGGGCGACGCCCCACTTGGCCCAGCCGCCCTTCTCCCAGACGAACTTGTACTTGAGGCCGGAGGCGTCGCCGGACACCTTGGCCTGCAGCTTGACCGGCTTGCCGCAGAGGGCGGAGCCCGAGACTTCGAGCGACTCGACGGAGCAGCGCTCGCCGACCGTGACCTTGCGGGTCAGGTGCCTCTCGGCGGAGCCGTCGATCACGTCGAGGT
>CAJMQJ010000001.1 GCA_905215525.1 uncultured bacterium | reverse complement strand
CGGTCGGCGGGGCCATTGTGGCCCTTGACAGTGGATTGGGTCATATGAGCGAGCGAGCCGCATTTGCGCCAAGGTGACGTGAAATGAGAGGGCGCTGACCTTCTGGTCGCGCCCTCGAAATTGAACGTCAGATTGGCGTGAATGCGGCTCGCGCAGCGTCAAGTGGTCCGCCGTTCGGTAGAACGGCGGAACTAATTAGCTCTGGCGGTAATGGTCGAAGAAGTCGGCCAGGTCCTCGAGCGATTCTTTGAGTACTTCCATGCGCGGCAGGTACACGATGCGGAAGTGATCGGGCTCGGCCCAGTTAAAGCCGCCGCCGCGCGTGATCAGGATCTTCTTCTCGTGCAGCAGGTCGAGGGCGAACTGCTCATCATCGGTGATGTTGAACTTCTTCACATCCATCTTGGGGAAGATGTAGAACGCCGCGCGCGGCTTAACCACCGAGATGCCGTCAATCTTGTTGAGTGCCTCATACACAAAGTTGCGCTGCTCGTAGACACGACCGCCCGGGCGGATATAGTTGTTAACAGACTGATGGCCGCCGAGCGCCGTCTGGACGATCGACTGAGCCGGCACGTTGGAGCACAGGCGCATGTTGGAGAGCATGTTGATGCCCATGATGAAGTCGCTCATGCAGCGCTGGTTACCCGAAAGCACCATCCAGCCAATACGATAGCCCGCGATCATGTGCGACTTGGAAAGGCCGCTAAAGGTGACGCAGGGCAGGTCGGGAGCGAGCGAGGCAATCGAGACGTGTTCGTAGCCGTCCATGCACAGGCGGTCGTAGATCTCATCGGCAAAAATCATGAGCTGGTGCCTGCGCGCGATCTCAACGATGCCCTCGAGTACCTCGCGCGGATAGACCGAACCCGTGGGGTTGTTGGGGTTGATGATGACGAGGGCCTTGGTCGCGCTCGTGATCTTGGACTCCATATCCTCCAGGTCGGGATACCAATCCGCTTGCTCATCACACAGATAGTGAACGGGATGACCGCCGGCAAGGGTTGCGCACGCCGTCCAGAGCGGATAGTCGGGACTGGGGATCAGAATCTCGTCGCCATTGTCGAGCAGCGCGTTCATCGAAAGCTGAATGAGTTCGGACACGCCGTTGCCCGTGTAGATGTGCTCCATCTGAACATTGGGCAGGCCCTTGATCTGCGAGTACTGCATGATTGCCTTGCGCGCAGAGAACAGGCCGCGCGAGTTGGAATAGCCTTCGCAGTCGGGCAGCTGCTGGCGCATGTCCTTAATGACCTCATCGGGCGTGCGGAAGCCAAAGGGCGCCGGATTACCGATGTTGAGCTTGAGAATACGCTCGCCCTCGTCCTCCATACGGGCGGCCTCGTCGACGACGGGGCCGCGCACGTCATACAGGACGTTATCGAGCTTGGTGGATTTTGAAAAAGTACGCATGGTGGTGCTCCTTGGAATTTGAGCTGAGGGATGGGGTTCGGGCTTGGGTACGTTGCGAGGCGATGATTCCTCGCCTTGATCGGCGTCACCGGCGAGCAGCCAGGAAACATCGACCTCCAAAATACGAGCGAGCAGCTCTGCCACATCGCGCCGCGGGATCGTCTTGCCGCTCACATATTGGCTCATCTGACTCTTGCCGAGTTTTTTTCCGAGCATCTCCGATGCGCGGATTACGTCCGACTGGCGAACGTCGCGATCGGACATGGTCTGTCGCAGGCGATCGCTAAACGTCTCTTGGGCCATTAGAACCTCCTTGCTGGCAAAGTTCAATTTATAGAACACGAATTGAACCTAAGTTCAATTTAGGCAGCAGTATAGCGCCGTACCTTATTCGGAAGTTCAATTTCACAAGAAAACGTACCGAACTCCGAGATTTGCCCAAGGCGGACAATGACGCGCACGCGTTTAGAGATATTCAAGGAATCGAGCGGCGGCAAGCGAAACGTCAGCCGTGCGATATATCGCGTTGATCTGCCGATGGGGATGTCCCTCGAGCGGACGCACGGCGACATCGAACTGACAGCGGCGCAAGATGAGCGCCGGAAGAATACTCACGCCCAGACCGTCCTCGACCATGGCCATAATCGCATAGTCATCCCAGGTTGACAGCTTCGAGCGCACCGCCAGGCCCGCCCGACGGAACAGCGGCGTAATCTCGTCATCGGTGCCGCGTTCTAGCAGAATAAACTGCTCGTTGGCTAAATCGGCAAGAGAAACGACCTCCGCCGTGGCAAGCGAGGAGTCCGCTGGCACCACGGCCATCAACTCGTCTTGCACCAACGGTCGCGACGCCATGCCGGTGCCGCGTGGCTCGCGCGGAATAAAGCCCAAGTCGCAGCGGCCTTCCGCCACCCATTGCTCAATCTCGGAGTAATCACCCATCAGCAGCTCGTAATCGACATCCAGATGATCGGCGCGAAAGCGCGCAATCACCGGCGGCAGTACATGGGTCGCCACACTCGAAAACGTACCAATGCAGATCTTGCCGCGCATGAGCCCACGCATCTCGTCCACGTGTCGCTGCAGGCGGCCAAACTCCTCGCAGAGCGCCTCAACCGCCGGCATGATCTGCCGCCCATCGGCAGAAAGCACCACACCCTCGCGGCTGCGGTCGAGCACCTTAAAACCCCAATCGGTCTCAAGGTCGCCCACCATGCGGCTCACGCCCGACTGCGAATAGCTCAGCCGCTCGGCGGCGCGCGTAAAACTGCCGGCCCGCACCGTCTCGAGCAGCACCTGCATCTTTTGAATATTCGTTTCCACGGCACCCCTCCACCTTTACATGAGTTTTTGTCATGTTATCCATGCATTATATTCGCTTTTCTTCTAAAGCCAGTTCACCCATAGTGAACATGCTCGGATATAGAGGGGATGTCAGCACATGAACAACGGATTGTTTACGTACTTAGCAGCATTGCTATTGTTTGGCTCCAACGGCATCATCGCCGCTGCCATCGCGCTGCCGAGCTCCGATATCGTACTGTTGCGCACGTTTTTGGGCGCTCTCACCCTTGCCGCCGTCCTCTTCATAACCAAGCGCCATAACCTGCAGGCTCCGTCTCGCCCCCGCGAGGCCGCAGCGCTCATCGTCTCGGGCGCCGCGCTGGGCGCCAGCTGGATTTTTCTGTTCCGCGCCTACCAGACGATCGGCGTCGGCGTATCCTCGCTGCTGTACTACTGCGGCCCCATCATCGTTATGGCCCTCTCCCCGCTCATTTTTGGCGAAAAGCTGACCGGCAGCAAAATCGCCGGCTTTATCGCCGTCGCCTGCGGTGCTTTTCTCATTGCAGCGCAAGGTCTAGGCGGCAATATGCCCATTGCGGGCATCGTCTGTGGAATCGCCTCGGCCTTCTGCTATGCATTGATGGTCATCGCCAGCAAGGGTGCGCCTCACATCGAGGGCCTCGAGAACTCCGCACTCCAAGTGAGCGCCGCCTTTGTGACCGCACTGGCCCTCACGCTCATCACGCAGGGCGCTCCCTCGTTCCTGTCCGCCGGCGTCGCCGCCAGCATTGATTGGCGCGCCGTCGCTATGCTCGGCGTCGTCAACACCGGCATTGGTTGCCTGCTCTACTTTAGCGCCGTCGCCAAGCTGCCCGTTCAGACCGTCGCCGTCGTCGGCTACCTCGAGCCGCTTTCGGCGGTCGTGTTCTCAGCCGCCCTTTTGGGTGAAGCCATAACACCGGTCCGCCTGATGGGCGCCGCGCTTATCATCGGCGGCGCGATTTTTTGCGAACTCGCCGGCAAACGCGCAAACGCCAAGGCTGGCATCGCCCAGATAGCACGTGCTTAAAAGCCCCTGCTTTGAAATGCTACCTGCGTAGATAAATAATCCCCAGCTGAGGATTATTGTCTAAAATATCCCGATGTGCCAAACTGCTCTTGTATGTATAAAGACGGCATAAAGTTTTTTGTCCTAGACAGATAACCGGATGTCTAAGGGAGTCCTCGTGGCACACAACAAACTGGAGGCAAACCTCCAAGACCAGCGCGGGCAAGGCAGGCACGGAGCCATCCCCCTCTCCGCTGGCATGCTGCTCGTAACGCTCGGCGTCGTCTATGGCGACATCGGCACGAGCCCCATGTACACCATGAAATCAATCGTCGCCAACAACGGCGGCATCGGTACCGTCAGCGAGGACATGATCCTGGGCGCGCTTTCGCTCGTCATCTGGACCATGACGCTCGTGACCACGGTCAAGTACGTGGTAATCGCCATGAAGGCCGACAACCACAACGAAGGCGGCATCTTCGCCCTGTTCAGCCTCGTACGCAAGGTGGCACCATGGCTGATTCTGCCCGCCATGATCGGCGGTGCGGCACTGCTTGCCGACGGCATCCTCACCCCCGCCGTCACGGTCACCACAGCCATCGAGGGTCTGCGCACCATCGAATGGGGCCATGCGCTGCTGGGCGACGGGCAGACCAACGTCATCATCATCACCATCATCATTATCTGCGGCCTATTTGCCATGCAGCGCGCCGGCACCTCGTCAATCGGCAAGCTGTTCGGCCCGCTCATGACGCTGTGGTTCCTGTTCCTGGCAGGCGCCGGTCTGTTCAACATGCTCGGCAACCTGTCCATCTTGCGCGCGCTCAACCCCATCCGCGGCATTATGTTCCTGTTCTCGCCCATCAACCATTCGGGCATTATGGTGCTCGGCTTTGTCTTCCTGTCGACAACCGGTGCCGAGGCACTCTACTCGGACATGGGCCACGTGGGCAAGGCAAACATCTATGCATCCTGGCCATTTGTTAAGGCGGCCCTTATCCTCAACTATCTGGGTCAGGGAGCTTGGCTGCTCGCCAATAACTCCAACCCCCAGATGCTTGCGATGGATATCGTCAACCCGTTCTATATGATGCTCCCCGAGCCCCTGCGCCCCTTTGCCATCGTGCTTTCGGCCGTAGCGGCCATCATCGCCTCGCAGGCGCTCATCACCGGCTCGTTCTCGCTGGTATCCGAGGCAACCCGTCTCAATCTCATGCCGCACCTGCGCATCCACTACCCCAGCGACACCAAGGGCCAGCTCTATATTCCGCTCGTCAACAACATCATGTGGATCGGCTGCATCTTCATCGTGCTGCTGTTCCAGAACTCCGAGCGCATGGAGAGCGCCTACGGACTCGCCATTACCGTGACCATGCTCATGACCACAACGCTTTTGACGAGCTACATCGCCGGCATCCTCAAGCACAAGCTGGGTGCCTGCGTCTTCGCCCTGCTTTTTGGTGCCATTGAGCTGTGCTTCTTCGCCTCGTGCCTCACCATGTTCTTTGACGGCGGCTATGTGATGATCTTCTTGGCCTCGCTGCTGTTTGGCCTTATGTACGTGTGGCGCCGCGGCACCGCCATCGAGCGCACGCAGACGATCCTGCTGCCCGTCTCCAAGTACATCGATCAGCTCAACCGCCTGCGCAACGACGAGACCTACCCCGTGCTCGCCGACAATCTGGTGTTCCTTACCAACAGCCCCGACCCGCTCACGCTCGACCGAGACGTGCTCTATTCCATCCTGGACAAGCATCCCAAGCGCGCCAAGGCATACTGGTTCATCAACGTGCACGTTACCGACGAGCCCTATACGCACGAGTATTCCGTCGAGACCTTTGGCACAGACTTCCTATTCCGCGTGCGCTTGGACCTGGGCTTTAAGGTCAACCAGCGCGTTAATGCCTACCTGCGCCAAATCGTTGGCGACTTGATGGCATCGGGTGAGCTGCCGCCGCAGCATCACACCTACTCCATCTACGAGACGCGCGGCAACGTGGGCGACTTCCGTTTTTGTATGCTGCGCAAGATGCTCGCCCCCGAAACGGACATCAACCGCAATGACCACCGCGTGATGGCCATCAAGTACGCCGTCCGCCGCGCCTGCGGAAGCCCGGCACGCTGGTACGGTCTCGAGAACTCGGCCATCATCATCGAGTACGTGCCGCTGTTTGCCCGCATGCGCCCGGCCGTTAAGCTCGTGCGCACCCAAGTGCCGCTCGAGGTTCAGATCGAAGAGGCCGAAGAAATGGAAGTCGACATCTTCTCGGACGACCTGGTCAACGGCAACGAAGCCGGTAAGAATATGAACGTCGATCCCACTGAGCTGCTCGAGAGCGTCGCAGATACGCCCGAACAGCAACTCGACGGACTCGAGAGCACCCAGTTCAACGACGCCAACTTCTAACACGCCACCAGCCATTGACGACAACGGCCTCGCATCTCATAAGAGGTGCGAGGCCGTTTTATGTCGCAACGGACCAGTGAGCTACGAACGGCGCGGCTCGGGAACCACGAGCCTATCGGGGCTCGCGCCCTCGGCATCCATCAGGCTCACGTAGCGAATCGACGGATCCCCATACATCGCGTAGTAATAATTGCCCGTGCGCGCGCTAAAGCATCCGGTGTAGATAGTCTTCTCGAACTTGCCATCGCCCATCCTGGACGCTCCCTCGATCATCACCACGCCCTCGAGCGAGCGGAACATGCGAACGACGTTTTCGGTCTCGCTCTCCTTTTGCGGGTAATTGGCATTGAGGTACGCCGCCTTTACAAAACGGCTCGGCGAATAGCAATCGCCCGGAATGCCGCGCATGCCGGCACCGGCTCCATAGGGCTTAAGCTCGGCGCCACGCCATGTCGCCGTCTGCGGAAAATCGCTTGTGGCGGTGATATAGGTGCGCAGGTTTTCCATGTGCCACGGGAAGGTCGGCTGGTTGGCAAGGGTGTCGACCGGATCGTCGTATACATGCAGGCCGTCAGCCATCATCTCGACCACGATGCTACGCTGGCTGTCGCCGATAATCCAATGGAGCAGCGACACGCCCAGCCCCTCTCCTGCAGATTTGGCGACAATCACCGTATCGCGCAGCGCAGCCTCGACCTCGTCGACCGTCGAGAACGTCGCTGCCACCCACAGGGGAAACTCATAGGCCGCGATATTGGTCTTTCCATCAACCGGGCCCTCGGCATACTCGGCATAGCCGGGAAAGTTGAGCCCCGCCACAGCCAGACCCGCATCGTTACCACAGTCGAAAAACATGGGATAGTTCTTGTAATCGATGCACATGCCGATTACCGCGTGTGCCGCCGACGCATCGTCGATAAACGAATACGGAATATGAAACCCGCGCGGCATCACGCGAACCTGTTGACCGTAGTCAAAGCTCCAGTCGAGGTTGCGGCCTAGATACATGTGGCCAGAATTATCGGTAAATCGAATGCTCGTGCACATAGCGCCTCCTAGCTTTACGTTCTTGCTAAGCTCATTGTCACCAAACAAAAAGGCGCTAAACACAAAAGCCCGGACATGACAACAATGTCACGCCCGGGCCAAAAACGACGAAGTGCGGTGCCGTAGTCACCCTAGACAAGTTTACCTTGGCAGTGATCGATCATATGCTGGATCATTTGTGCCTCAAAGCCCGCGTAGTCGCGGCGGCACTCCTTCATCTTGCCGTCGACAATCTGGTCAAAGGCAACCTTGCACTTGATATAGCGCGTGGACTTGGTGACCTCCTCGTGCGTCAGGCAGCTCTCCTCCATCTTGCTGGCGCCCAGGCCAAACACCAGACGGGGGTTGTAGAGCACGTGGGGCTCGCCGGCATCGTCCAAGTAGACGCAAACCTTCTTGGTAACGCCAATCTGGTTAGCGGCAAGGCAGCCGGCATCGTCGAGCGACTTGATGGTATCGATCAGGTCCTGAGCAACCGGCTCGTCCTCGACGGTCGCAACCTCGCAACGCTGGGACAGGATAGCCTCGTCGTGGCAAAGCTCTTTAATCATACGTTCCTCCATAGGGGTCGTTGTAACCGCTTAAGTATACGGTACCTACACAATTTCATGCGAAAGATACCGCCCGTCCGTTACAAACCGCCGAACATCAACATGTGAGGAACACCAACTTCACAAAGGCGATATAGTGGGTGAGTTCGTGTCAATCGGCCTAAACTCGGGGCCGAACAAGGAAAGGGTATGCATGGACGAACTATTTCACGTCAGTGAGCGCAAGTCCACAATCGGGACCGAACTTCGCGCTGGACTGACAACATTCCTGGCGATGGCCTACATCATCGCCGTCAACCCCGCGGTGCTCTCGGGCGCTGGCATCGATGCGGGAGCGCTCGCCTGCGCCACCTGCCTGGGCGCCGGCATCATGACCATCTGCATGGGCATCTTCGCCAACCGCCCGCTCGCCTGTGCGTCGGGTCTGGGCATCAACGCCATGATTGCGGGCATCGCCACCACCATGTGCGGCGGCGACTGGCACGTGGCCATGAGCGTTATCTTCCTCGAGGGCGTCGTCATCTTGCTGCTCGTCCTTTGCGGCCTGCGCGAGGCCATCATGGACGCCATCCCCGTGGTCCTGCGCCACGCCATCTCGGTGGGTCTGGGCCTGTTTATCGCCATGATCGGCCTGTGCGACGCCGGCATCATCACCGCTGGCGCCGGTACGCTCGTCGGCCTGGGCGACATCGCCTCCCCCACCTTTATCGTCGGCATCATCTCCATCGTCGTGACGGTTGCCCTGGCTTCCCGCAACGTGCCGGGCTCGCTGCTCATCGGCATCATCGTCGCCGTTATCGCCGGAATCCCGCTGGGCGTCACCCATGCGCCCGCGGGCCTTATCGCACCGCTCGACTTCTCGACCTTCGGCGCCCCGTTTGCCAGCACTGCCGACGGCAACCTTGCCATCGTGAAGGTCCTGACCGACCCGATGCTGCTCGTCGTTGCCTTCTCGCTGCTCATGAGCGACTTCTTCGACACCATGGGCACCGCGATGGCCGTCGCCAAGCAGGGCGAGTTCTTGACCGAAGACGGCAATGTCGAGGACATCCGTCCCATCCTGGTCGTCGACTCCGTGGCCGCTGCTGCTGGTGGCTTTATGGGCGTCTCCTCCATCACTACCTTCGTCGAGTCCACCTCTGGCGCTGCCGACGGTGGTCGCACGGGCCTCACCTCCGTCACCACCGGCGTGCTGTTCATTCTCGCCGCGTTCTTCTCCCCCATCGTCACCATCGTTTCCAGCGCCGCCACCTGCGGTGCTCTGGTCTACGTCGGTTACCTCATGATGAGCGAGGCCTCCGAGATCGACTGGTCCGACGTGTCGCAGGGTTTCCCGGCGTTCATGATTGTCGCCGGCGTGCCCTTCACTTACTCCATCTCTGCCGGCATTGGCCTGGGCTTTATCGCCTACGTGATCGTCGCGCTCTTTAAGGGCGAGGCCTCCAAGATCAAGCCGCTCATGTGGATCGCAGCCCTTGCCTTCCTCGTCTACTTCTTCGTGGCGTAACGGCACAGCCTGCCAAAGCAAAACCATAAGGCGCAGAGTCGCACCAAGCGGCTCCGCGCCTTTCTTTTAGCGTCTGCCCCCGTGCCAGCGTGCGACAATTGAGGCTGTCAATATCACAACACCGAGAGAAGCCTGCCTTGGAAGCGCATCATAAGCAGATAACCGTTTATCCAGAGTGCACAGAAGGAGCGCCCGTCATTTACCTCCCCGTGGTTATGGGCGACGGTAATGAAGTCTACGAGCGCTGCCGAGAGCTCGACTGCCCGCCGTTCACCCTTGTCGCCATTGGAGGGCTCGATTGGAATCACGAGCTGAGCCCCTGGGGATGCGACGGAACCGTGCGCGATGCCGAGCCCTTTGGTGGACAGGCCGCTGGTTTTCTTGACGAGTTGTTGAAGCAGATAATCCCAGAGGCCGAATCATCGCTCCCGCAACCGCCCACCTGGCGCGACGTTGCCGGCTACTCGTTGGCGGGTCTTTTTGCACTGTGGGCACTTTGGCAAACAGATGTCTTTGAGCGCGCGGCGAGTGCATCGGGGTCGCTGTGGTTCCCCGGCTTTATCGACTACGCGCGCGAGCGCACGATGACAGCTACGCCCGACGCCGTCTATCTGTCACTCGGCAAAAAGGAAACCAAGACGCCCAACCGCATGATGCGGCACGTACTCGACGATACGCGCGCGATGGAAGCGTTGCTCGTCGCGCGCGGCATTCCAACAACGCTGGAGCTCAACCCCGGCAATCACTTTACCCAAACTGACCTGCGCATGGCACGCGGCATCCACTGGATACTGACGCATTAAAAATGGCATCCACGCGTACATACGCATGGACGCCATTTTTAATTTGGCTGAACGCAGCTGCTATTCAGCAGTCTCCTCAAGCTCGGAAGTATCGAACTCAAAGTCGTTACCGGGCAGGATGGCGTTGAGCACAATGCCCACCAGCGAGCCCACGGCAAGGCCCGAAAGCGAAATCGTCACGCCGCCCAGCTCCAGCACGATGGCACCGGCGGTACTGTAGGCAATGCCGAGCGAAAGCACGAGCACCAAAGCCGCCACCAGCACGTTGCGGTTGTTCTGGAAATCAACCTGGTTCTCGATGAGGTTGCGGACGCCCACGGCACTGATCATGCCGTAGAGCACGAGCGACACACCGCCGATAACGCACGCCGGCATGGCGGCAATCACCGCAGCAAACTTGGGGCAGAACGAAAGCACAATGGCGCAGCAGGCGGCAATGCGAATCACTCGCGGGTCGAACACACGCGTCAAGGCAAGCACGCCGGTGTTCTCGCCATACGTCGTATTGGCGGGGGCGCCAAAGAGCGATGCCAAGATGGTCGCCAGACCATCGCCGAGCAGGGTACGGTGCAGACCGGGATCGGCAATGTAATTGCGTTCGCAGGTAGAGCCAATGGCGGAGATATCGCCGATATGCTCGATCATAGTTGCAAAGGCCAGCGGCATGATGGTGATGATGGCCGTCGTGGCAAGACCGCTATCGAACTGCGGTCCAAAGAGCGCAAACACGGTGTTGTCCCACACGACGGGCAAGCCAACCCAGGGGGCGGCTGCGACGCCAGAGAAGTCGACCTCGCCCAGCGCGGCCGCAACGGCATAGCTCACCACAACGCCCAGCAAAATCGGCACGATCTTGACCATGCCGCGCCCCCAAATATTGCAGATGACGATCACGGCCACAGCGACAACGGCAACAAGCCAATTGGTCTGGCAGTTGGCGATAGCAGAGCTTGCCAAGATCAGGCCGATGGAAATGACGATGGGGCCGGTCACCACCGGCGGGAAGAAGCGCATGACGCGCTTGGCGCCAAATGCGCGGAACAGCGCTGCCAGCACCGGATAGAGCAGGCCGGCGCAGGCAACGCCCAGACAAGCGTAGGGCAAAAGCTCGGCCTCGCCGTTGGGCGCAATGGCGGCATAACCCGCGATAAAGGCAAACGACGAGCCCAGGAACGCGGGCACCTTACCGCGCGATAGAAAGTGGAACAGCAGTGTGCCGATGCCGGCGAACAGAAGCGTCGTCGAAACGGAAAGGCCGGTGAGCACGGGCACGAGCACCGTGGCTCCGAACATCGCAAACATGTGTTGCAAACCCAACACGAACATGCGCGGGCGGCCGAGCGACGATGCATCGTAGATGGCATCGGTGACGGCGGGCGTCGAGGATTGGGACATGGAAGTCCTTTCACGATGGAAGGGCGATCAGGCATATCGGATAACCTGCCCGAACGATACGATCCGAACCATTGTACGCGATACGCAATGCCTCGCACGCGCCGCCACCTGCAAACGGTATCGTTACTTCCAAACGCGCTCGGCAATGCGCTTGACCAGAGCGATCTTTGCCCATTGCTCATCCTCGGTCAGCTTGTTGCCAATCTCGCAGCTGGCAAAGCCGCACTGGGGCGACAGGTACAGGTTCTCGAGCGGCACGTACTTTGCGGCTTCGCGGATGCGCTCGACGATGGCGTCCTCGTTCTCGAGCTCTGCCGCCTTGGTGGTTACCAAGCCCAGCACGACCTTCTTGCCGGGAGCGACGCACTTGAGCGGCTCAAAGCCGCCGGCGCGCGGCGTGTCGAACTCCAGATAGAACGCATCGACATTCTCATGTGCGAACAGGTACGGCGCGATGGGATCGTAGCCGCCCTCAAAGGCATAGGTGGAGTGGTAGTTGCCGCGGCACACGTGCGTGTTGACAACCAGATCGTCGGGCTTGCCCTCGATGGCGGCGTTGTTGAGCGCCACGCCCAGCTCGCTTACCTTTTGCAGGTCGACCGGGCTCATGCCGGTTTTGGCAACAAAATCGGTATCGCAGTAGATGCCCCAGGTGCAGTCATCAAACTGGATGTTGCGGCAGCCTGCTGCGTACAGGTCGGCGATCACCGTACGATAAGCGGCTGCAATGGCGTCGGCAAGTTCCTCATCGGTCTTATAGACAGCGCGCAGGCTCTCCTGCTGGCCGTCGCAGCGATCGAGCGTGACCTCAGAGAACGTCTGGATCGGCGCCGGAATGGTCTGGCGTGCGACCTGGCCCTCCCCCTCAAGCGCCTTGACGAACTTAAAATGCTCGACGAACGGGTGGTTCTCGCCGCTGATGGGGCCGGTCACCACCGCGGTATCTGCCGTGGTCTCCTCATCGTGGAACATATAGCCCGTACGCGAAACGCGGCGCTCAATGCCGTTAAGGCCCCACATAAAATCGAGGTGCCAGTAGCTGCGGCGGTATTCGCCATCGGTAATTACCTGTAAGCCGGCTGCCTTCTGCTTGGCCACCAAATCGCAAATGGCCTCATCCTCGACGGCCTTAAGGCCGGCGGCGTCGAGCGTGCCCGCGGCATAGGCGGCACGTGCATCCTTAACAGCCTGGGGACGAAGAAAGCTGCCGACGATATCGGCGCGAAACGGCGCGTTCGGTTGAATCAAGGTGCTCATAGATATCTCCCTTTGCATTGGTTGCTTTACTGGGACAGAGTATGAGCGCTCATATGGCTATCGTAAAATATACGTTTATAACAGTTTGATATAGATGCTTCCTATATCAAATGAGACTGCCGCAAAGAGATTTGACCCGTGCAGAACGCAGCAATCTAGATGTGCTGACGGATCGCGTCGATATAGGCCTGCCCATAGCGCGTGAGCGTCGTATTTTTGCGCGTGATAATGCCGATCTCCATGTATTCGTCCACATCGAGCGGAATCGAGATGATACCGGGGCCGTTAAGTTCATGGCTGATCACGCCCGAACACACCGTGTAACCGTTAAGGCCCATGGCCAGGTTGAACAACGTCGCACGGTCACGCACGCGGATATTCTTGCGACGCTCAAAAGTCGAGGTCAGTTCCTCGGAATAGTAAAACGAGTTATAGCTGCCCTGCTCGTAGGACAGGAACGGGTAGTCTTCCAAGTCCTCAAGCGTCACGCTCGAGCGGCCCGCCAGCGGATGGTCTGCGCACACGAAGACATGCGGCGTGGCGCAGAAGAGCCCCTCGAATACGAGCTCGTTGGCGGCAAGCATGCGCTCGATAACCTCGCGGTTATGCTCGGATAAGTACAGGATGCCCAGTTCGCTTTTCATATGCGCGACATCCTCGATAATCTCGTGAGTCTGCTCCTCGCGCAGGGTGAAGTCGTAACGCGCGGCATCGAACTCGCGGATCACGTCAACAAACGCGTTAACGGCAAAGGAATAATGCTGGCAGCTCACGCTAAAGTGCGGCACCTGCTCGGATGTGCCCTTGTACTTGCCCTCGAGCAGGTCGGCCTGGTCGAGCACCTGGCGCGCGTAGCCCAAGAAGGTCTCGCCTTCCTCGGACACAATGACGCCCTTGTTGGTGCGCTCAAAGATATGCACACCCATCTCGTTTTCGAGATCGCGGATCGATGCGGTAATCGAAGGCTGCGACACAAAGAGCCGGCGCGAGGCCTCGGTAATGCTGCCGCATTCGGCAACTTTGACGACATATCTGAGCTGCTGGAGCTTCATGGCTGTCTCCTTAGCTGTTCGTGAGATTCGCGTCGGCAGTACCCGGCAGGCGCATAAACGACGGCATCTCCCCCGTCGCGGCGCAGGCGGCGATCTGATGTAGAGCCCCGGCGACCGCATCGTCTGCCGCAGTGCCGACATGCCAGCGCGCTGCCGCCGTGACGGCCTCGTTGGCATTGGCGACTGCAACGGAGTTGGGAACGGCATCGATCATGGGCAAATCATTATCAGAATCACCGAATACGGCCACCTCGTCGGGCGTCAAGCCCAAAGCACGCGCCAGCTCCAGCGCAGCGCAGCCCTTGTCCCAACCAGCCGGAAGGATGTCGAACAGACGCACTCGGTTGTTGGGAAACACAAGCGAGAGTTCCGGCACCTCAGCGGCAACGCGCTCGCGTAGCTCCGCGAGCTCCTCACGCGAACGGGCACTCCAGATATTCGCCTTAAACACCGGCGCGTCATCGACGACGGGACGGCACGGGGCCTCTTCGCCTTTGAGCCACGCGTTGCCGCCCGACTCCATGGCGCGACGAACGCGCTCAGGATTGCTCGTCACGCAATAGGCATCGTTGCCCCAAAAGTCATCGCCCAGGCTGTAGACTTTTAGAAATGTATCGTCGGTCTCTTGCTCGAGGTAATCGGCCAGACGCATCAGAGCATCGTTGTCGGTCGCACGCGAAGCGACTACTTCGCCGTCGACAAACATCACCTGGCCGTTACAGAACGCACCGGTCGAAAAACACTCGGAACAATTTTTGAACATCCAACCCATCGCGGACGGCTGACGACCCGAAACCGGGCCAAAGTGCAGACCCGCCGCCTGCATGGCATGAATGCCCTCAATGGCGTAGTCGCTGGCTCCGTCATGCCCAGCCGGAATCAGCGTATCGTCCATATCGGTCAGCACAAGTTTGATCATAGAGTCCCCCGTCATTTTCACCGTAACCATTGTAACGACCTGCCAATAAGGGACAGGTTCATTTTGGCAGGTTTTATCTGGGAAAATGCAGCGCCCCTGTTGCCACCTGCCAAAATAAACCTGTCCCATATTGGCAGGTGCGCTAGTATAGGGAACAACAGATTCGATGCGGGAGTGCCGGCGGCGCAAACCACAAGGCTGAGAGGGCATAGGGCCCAATCCTTTGAACCTGTCAGTTAATGCTGGCGTAGGGAGCATGCCGCCTTTACAGGGGCGCTGTCTATGCACAGCGCCCCTTTTCTATGCCAAGGAGGCATGTGCAGTGATTGATTCGGAACAGCTTAAGCAACATATGGTCAAGGCCGTAGAGGAGATTCGCGCCACCAATCCGATGGCGGGCTCCATCACCAACACGGTGACGATCGACTTTGTCGCCAACGCACAGCTCGCCGTGGGCGGATCGGCCGCCATGGTCTATCTGCCCGACGAGGGCGAGGCACTCGTTGCCGGCGGCGGCGCCATCTATCTCAATATGGGCGCGCTCTTTCCCATCTACGAGCAGACGATTCCCCGCGCGGCCAAGGCGGCACACGACGCCGGCAAGCCCTGGGTGCTCGATCCGGTTGGTCTGGGCATCGGTAGCCTGCGCACCCAGCTGGTAAACGAGCTCAAGCAGTACAAGCCCGCCATCGTGCGCGGCAATGCCTCCGAGATCATTGCACTCGGCGGCCTGTGGGGTCTTGAGGGCGAGGCGGCTGATCTGAGCCGCGTGCGCGGCGTCGACACCACCGACACGGTCGACGCCGCCCGCGATGCCGCCGTGGCGCTCGCCCGCTACACCGGCGGCGCCGTAGTGGTCTCGGGCGAAGTCGACCTGATTACCGACGGCACGACCGTGGCCAAGTCCCACGGCGGCAGCCCGCTCATGTCCAAGATCACCGGCTGCGGCTGCTCGCAGGGCGGCGTGCTGGCCGTGTACGCCTGCGCCGCCGACCCGTTTACGGCAGCCGTCTGCGGCACCGCCGTCTACAACGTTGCCGGCACGCGTGCCGCCGCCGTCGCCGATGCCCCGGCAAGCTTTAAGGTCGTCTTTATCGACGAGCTCTACCGCGCGACCGCCCAGGACATTGCCGATAACCGACTCGAGCTCGAGGAGGCATAAGCCATGTCCGAGCCCGCAACCGATGCCGGCATGAACACACTCGTCGCCGTGGCCATCGCCCCATGCGGTACCGGCGATGAGCTGTCCGCCGAGGTCGCCGAGGTCGTGCGTGTCATTCGCGAGAGCGGCCTTCCCAACCGCACCACCTCGATGTTCACCGAGATCGAGGGCGACTGGGACGAGGTCATGCAGGTCGTGCGCGACGCGACCTTTGTGTTGGCGAGCAAGGGCATCCGCACCGAAGTCGTGCTCAAAGCCGATATTCGACCCGGATTTACCGACACCATGACCGGCAAACTCGAGCGCATGGAAGCACAGATCAAAAAGCAGGAGGAAGCACGATGAGCATCCGCGACAACCTTGATATCTCGGCCTATCTGGTACTCGGCCCCGAAAACACCCTCGGGCGCCCCGTGGGCGATGTGGTGGCCCAGGCACTCGACGCCGGCTTTACCTGCATCCAGGTGCGCTCCAAGGTGGCAAGTGCCCGCGAGATCATCGCGCTGACCGGCGACGCCGCGCAGGCAATCGCACGGGCCGGCAAGACCGGTCAGGTCGCCTTGCTCATCGACGACCGTCTGGACTGTGTGCTTGCCGCGCGCGAGCAGGGTATTGCTGTCGACGGCGTGCACGTGGGTCAGAGCGATATTCCCGTCGAGGTCTGTCGCAAGCTGCTGGGCCCCGATGCCATCGTGGGCCTTTCGGCCCGCTGCGAGGAAATGCTCGAGTACGTCAAGACCGCCGACATGAGTCTGGTCGACTACCTTGGCATCGGCCCGCTCCACGAGACCGAGACCAAGCGCGACTGCGGACGCACGGCCGACGGCTCTATCATCACCAAGAGCTTTGAGGACCTTGCCGCACTCCACGCGGCAAGCCCCGTGCCCATCGTGGTGGGCGGCGGCGTCAAGAAAGCCGACCTGCCGCAGCTCAAGGCCACCGGCGTCGACGGCTTCTTTGTCGTGAGCGCCGTCTGCAGCGCTGACGACCCCCACGCCGCAGCCAAGGAGCTCGTCGATACCTGGCAGCAGGCATAGGCCCATGCCAAGCAGTTGCTCCGCAGCCTTATGTCTTCAATAGCGGAAAGCGCATCCCAGTTTGGACCTCCATTCCGGGATGCGCTTTCCGTATGCGAACCTTATTCCGCCAGATACGCTTCCAGCGCGGGCAACGTCGCCTCCGCATCGCGGCGGCCGATCTGGTAGATGCGCTCGAGTTCATCGGGCTCGCGGCACAGCGACGGCACCTTCACCGATTCGCTCGGCCGCACCACAAAGATCTCGCCAGCGGCTTCGCGACGCGCCAGGTCATCGAGCGTGGCATTGTAGGCCTCGTGCCGATGCTCAAGCGCCGCAACAAACTCCGGATAGTGACGATACACGCAACGCAGCATAGGCATCACGCTATTGGGCTGCTTTACAAAGCCCGCCGGCTGCGTCAGCACCACCACGTTGCGGTCATAACCCTGCGCAAACAGCCAAGCGCTGGGAATGGAATCGGCAACACCGCCATCCAAGTACTTACGACCCTCGATGGCAACAGGACGCGTCGCCACGGGAATCGCCGACGACGCACGGATCCACTCGATATCGCGCTCGTCGCCATAGGGCAGGTCATGGTAGACGGCCTGCCCCGTCTTAAGATCGGTACATACGCACGTAAACCGCATGGGGCAGGCGCGATATGCCTCCAGATCGATGGGATCGCGCTCGATGGGTACCTCATGATAGGCAAACTCGGCATTGAACATATCGCCGGTTCGCAACCAACTCGTCACGCTCGCATAGCGCTTGTCGGCGCAATAGGCCTTGTTGTAGCGAATGGCGCGGCCAATCTGGCGCGATTTAAAGTTGTAGCCAAACGCCGCGCCCGCCGAGACACCCACCATATGGTCGCAGGTTAAGCCGTGCTCCATCCATACGTCGAGCACGCCCGCCGTATACATACCGCGGTAGCCGCCTCCCTCGAGCGCAAGCCCCACCGTGCGCGTCGTGTCTGGCTGTGCCATGCGACCATCTCCGTTCCCGTGTTTTAAAGCGGAACAAGTATACCCGCCAACATATATCGACTCAGTCGCATTTATATCGAGCATCGCATCGTCACGCTACCGATTGGCGAATAATAGCCGCCCGCGGCAGGGGCACCCATATACAATCCTCTATTGTTGTTTATACTACTCAATAGTTATCAGCAGCGAACGCGGACCGACATATTAAACCAGCGACGCAGCAAGGCGGGGGCCTGGATACACGCAAAGCGTTGAGCAGCAACGCGTGTGTACAACGAGCTCGCCCGACGCAATACATCCCGACCCCAGGAAGCCGCTTACAGCATGGATATCGCCAGCAATTACACCGAGACGCTCGAAAAGACCATCCGCGACCTTCTCGAGCGTCAGGACGATCTGATCAGGACCGCCTTTACCGACGAGCTTACCGGTCTTGGCAACCGCGGCGGCTTTACCCGTTCCCTAGAGGAAATCTGGGAGCAGGAGTTGCCCGTAACCATGGCGTTTATCGACATCGATAACCTTAAGCACTGCAACGACATCTTTGGACACGACGAGGGCAACCGCTATATCTTGCAGGTGAGCCTCTATCTCAAGCTGTATATGAAGGTGGACGAGGCGGCATTTCGCCTGGGAGGCGACGAGTTTGCCATCCTGTCCACAATCGCGACCGAGGATGACCTTGCCGAACGTCTGGAGCACTGTCGAGAGGTCCTGCTCAAAAATAACGATTCCGAGATGCCTCACTCGTTTAGCTACGGAGTGGCACACGCCGACCCCGCCCTGGGCGAAGCCTCCAATCGCATGGCGCTCGATGCCGACCATCGCATGTACGACTACAAGCTGCGCCATGCCGTGCACCTTGATCGACGCAATATCACGCAAGTCCACGCCGACGATTTCGAAGTTAGCGATCGCATTTTCGACGCCCTTTCGATGCTCAACGAAGGCCGCTATTTCTTTATCGAGAACCTGGACAAACATCGCACCCTTTGGTCACAAGGCGCCCTGCGCGACCTTGGTCTTCCTTCGGAGCATATAGACAACTGCCACGATTACTGGAAAACGCGCGTCCATCCCAATGACCTCGAGGCCTATAGCGACGATATCGACCAGATCTATAACGGCTCCAAGCACCGTCGCGTCATGCAATACCGCGTGCGCAACGCCGCCGGCGACTACGTTCTCTGCCGTGCTCGCGGGTTTCGTATCGACGGCGACGGAAATGTCCCCTCGCTCTATGTTGGCGAGCTCGTCAACCACTCGCTTGCCGAGACCGTCGACACCGCCACGGGCCTTGGAACGCAGCGTATGTTGCTCAACGCTATCGATGCCTGCCGTCGCGACTGTTGCGAGACGGGACTTATAGCGGTGCGCGTTCGCGGCACGACAAAGCTCAACGAGCTTTACGGAGCCGATGCTGTCGACAACATGCTCGCCGAATACGCAGGCCGCATGTTGTCGATCACCCGTGGCAGGAGTCGCGTCTACCGCTCACGAAGCGTCCAGTTTGTCGTGCTCAGCAACGATTTGGACCACGAGGCATTCGAGCAACTGGTCCGTCATCTAAAAGAGGCCGTTTTCGCTCCCGTTCGAATCGCGGGAGATACCATTACTCCCGTCTGTCTTGTCGTCCCGGCCTTCTACGAGCGCCTAGCCAACCAAGCGACCGCCGTTTTAGGCGAACTCGACCGTCGCCTTCGCACGGCCGGCGGACTTGTTCCCAACGACAGCCTCCCCATACCCGAGATAGAGCGCAAAAGCGCCATCGCCGAACGCATCGATATGCTCACGGGCCTCTGTCGACCCAGCGAGTTTATGCGGCGCGCCAACGCATTTCTCCAGACAAGGCGCGACGGCGCTTGGTGTATCGCCACCGTCGACATGGGACACATGCGACTGTTCAACGAATGGCACGGACAGGCCGAGGGCGACCGCGTGCTCGCCGACGTAGGTACAGTCCTCAAAGACATCGAGAATGCCGACATGGGTGTCGCAGGATACTGGGGCCAAGACGACTTTTGCATACTCATCCCCTTTGAGCACGACACCGTCCATCAAATCTATAACAGCGTTCGCGAAGCCGTGGCCAAGCACGATGACGGCGTGGGTTTCTGGCCGTCCATGGGCGTTTGCCCTATCGACTCCAACGAGGAAATCACCATCGATGCACAGGCCAAGGCCATGTTTACCAATCGGCGCGCAAAAAACGACTTTAAGGAGCGCATTGCCATTTTCCGCCCCGAGGAGTATGAGCGCGAAATCTCGTTCCACCGCACGCTGACCGAATTCCAGTACGCGCTCTCAAACGGCCGCATCACCTACTACTTGCAGCCCCAGGTCGACATGGAAACCGGCGAGATTATTGGCGCCGAGGCGCTCACGCGCTGGATTGACAAGGATGGCTCCCTCATTTCACCCGTCACCTTTATCCCCGCTCTCGAGGAAAGTGGTTTTGTGGTGACGCTCGACAAATACGTTTGGCAGGGCGTTGCCTCGTGGCTGCGCGGGCGCATCGATCGAGGGCTTCGCGTGGTTCCGATCTCGCTCAACGTGTCGCGCGTAGATATCCTTGCCTGCGACGTTGCCGAGCATATGGGAGCGCTCGCCGCGCAATACAACCTACCGCCCGAGCTCATGCGCATCGAGATCACCGAGACGGCTTATACGGGAGAGTCCGAAGCTGTGGATAAGCTGACAGCCGACCTGCACAACCGCGGCTTCTCGACCTACATGGACGATTTTGGCACCGGCCAGTCCACGCTCGCGATGCTCAAGAACGTCAACGTTGACGTCATCAAGCTCGACCGCACGTTTGTGCCCGTCGACGGCGATCAAGGCCGCAGTGTGCAAATCATTTCATCGATGCTCGAGATGGCGCAGTCGCTCCATCTGCCCGTTGTGGTCGAAGGCATCGAGACAAATGAGCAGGCAAACATGCTGCGCCAAATGGGCGCCCGCTACGCTCAGGGCTTCCTCTACTACCGTCCCATGCAGGCGGAGGATTTTGAGGCATTGCTCGATGGTGGCGACAACTAATACGCTCGTGCGCAAACGCCACCGCCGAAGGGGTGTTTTGTCCCCATTGGCTAACTTATATCCCCAATCCAAACCAAATTGGGGATATGATACAAACCACTGTTGTGCCCAAGGAGGTTATCCATCATGAACGAGTCGTATCGCTTGGGCGAGCAATCGATTATCTCCTATCTTCAGCGACTTGCGAGCGGGGTCTCGACCGCCGAGCTCGATGTTACCGCGCTGCCCCCGGAGCTGTGCGCCATCGGCGATCAGCTACAGAAGACATTTGCCATCCTGCAGCAAGAACGCGAGCTGCTTGAGCGCGGCGCCTATATCGACTCGCTCACCAATCTTGGCAACCGTGGCGGACTCGACCGCCATGTCGATCAGCTCTGGCGCAAAGGCACCCCCTTCACCTGCGCCCATATCGATATCGACCACCTCAAGCATTGCAACGATAAGTTTGGCCACACCGAGGGCAATCGCTACATCCTGAGCATCTGCCGTGCACTCACCGAGACAATGGAGCCCGATGACCTGCTGTTCCGTATCGGTGGAGACGAGTTTGTACTTACATCCCCCACGACAGACGAAGCCGAGCTCGAGCAGCGCCTGGAGCGGACGCGCGCCAATCTTATCGAGGCAACATCGGACGGCAAGGCGCCCATGATCGGCAGCTTTAGCTTTGGCTGCTCGCGCGTCGATCCACTTGCCGGCGACACGCGTCGCCAGATGACGATGGATGCCGATCGCAAGATGTATCGCTATAAGCTTATGCATCGTGTGCAGCAACCGAAAGACAGTGACGTGCCGCAACACCCGGTCGCAGATCAGCCTCTCTGCAACGACCGGGTGTTCCAAGCGATCTCCATGAGCTCCGAGACACGCTATCCGTTCATCATTAACCTCGACACCGGCGAATCGCAATGGTCGGTTAATGCCGTGCGCGATTTTGACCTACCTTCCCAGCATCCCTACAACTCGCTCGATATATGGCTTGCCCGTGTTCACCCCGAGGACCGCGACAACGTACGTGCCGAGCTCGATATGGTGGTAAACGGCACGTGGCACTTCCACTGCATGCAGTATCGCGTCATGAATACCGCCGGAAAATACGCGCTTTGCGACTGCACGGGTTACCGCCTGGACGGCACCGATACCGAGCCCAACATGTATGTGGGCATTGTCACCAACCGAAGCTTGGCAGATACGACCGATTCCGTGACCGGTCTGGGCGATATCCACGCCCTGGTCAACGCCATTGGCGAGATGCGTCGCGTGGCACGAAACGCGGGCTTGATCGCCAGTAAAATCGACGAAATCGCACAGGTCAATGCCCGCTTTGGCTTTGATGCAGGCGACCGCGTTTTGGCAGAAAGCGCCGCCTGCCTCATGGATTGCTCGCGCGGCAAGGGTCGTCTGTTCCGTTCGACCGGACCGATGTTCGTGGCGCTCTTCGACGACTTTGATCCCGAAGAGACCGACGCGGTTGCAGACGAAATCGAACGGTTCTTGGGATCGCCCGTGCTCCTTGGCCCATTTGAATATCAGCCGCCCCTTCGCGTGGCGACGCTTCATCTGGACGCCGTCGACCGACAGCCCGTTTCCATTTTGAACGAACTTAATGCGCTGATTAAAGAGGCGCCGCAGGTACCGGGCACCAAGCTGGACTAGCGTTATGGGGCGCATGATGGTTAATTTCCGATCTCAACCGAACACATTGGGCAAATAGGTCGTACCCGCAGTTAGCCGAACGTCCCCTCAGTCCCTCCCGGGGCCCGGGGCACCGTTTCGATACTCTTGGTTTACTTTGCCTGATGCAAATAAGTGCTCAACAAGATAGAACCTATCCCCCGCCACGGATATGCCCTCGAGTAAATCTGTTAAGCCAAGCCTATCAAATTCTATTGACAATTGGCTGCATTGGTCCATTTTGTCGTCCAGCCACTTCCGCTGGCTATCGCCTCATAAACACAAACCTAACGAGCCGCACGAACGACAAAGAGGCCAAGCTGAACAGAAGTAGAACCAAAACTTCAAAAACGCTGGTATTCCAATCGCGTACCCAGCCCTCTACCGCCCACAAGAAAAACAGCAGCCCCATCCATAACGTCACAGAAGAAATCAGCTTTGCGTAAGGGCGTATATCAATCTCGCTCTCCCTTTTTGTGACATCATATCCAGCAATTGAGCAGAGCCATCTTCCTCTTCGGTATTGGATTGAAAGGACAATCAAGGCAATCGAAGTCATCAAGCAAACAGCATCCTCTGTTTCCATAGAGTTTCCTTTGCTTTCCATCCTAGTTACGCATTCACAATCGAATCAAACCAAGTATGAATTACTCGATAGCAACCGCCTTAGTATAAACCATAGCCGCCGCAGCAGCCCGCCTTCCAAGGCCTCAAAGCTCGCCATCGAGGGCGACCCGCCCAGACCCCTTACAATCTGCTCGCACGAGGCCCCGCACTCCAACATCCTCTGGACCGTATCCCGCTCGTACCTGGTAAGCGTGCCTGCCGTGGGCCCTCGGGGCCGGCATCGTGCCCCACGCCATCTGCCCGCTCGTGCGATAATCCTCTGCAGAAGTCACCGACAGCAGAGGGAGTTTGTGATGAAGGTTCTTTTGGTCAATGGCAGCCCCAAGGCAAACGGCAACACGGCCCGCGCACTCGCCGAGGTCGCCGAGCAGCTTAACGCCGAAGGCATCGAGGCCGAGATGTTTCAGCTGGGCGCCAAGCCCATTCGCGACTGCATCGGCTGCGGTCAGTGCGGCAAGCTTGGCGGTCGCTGCACCTTTGACGACGATGTGGTCAACGAGCTGATTGCCGCTGCCGAGCAGGCAGACGGCTTTGTCTTTGGCTCGCCCGTCTACTACGCACATCCCAGCGGACGCATCCTCTCGGCACTCGACCGCGCATTCTATGCAGGCAGCAAGGCCTTTACGCACAAGCCGGGCGCCGCTGTCGCCGTTGCCCGTCGCGGCGGCACGTCGACCACCTTCGATGTGCTCAACAAGTACTTCACCATTAAGCAAATGCCCGTAGTTGCCTCCACCTACTGGAACAACGTATTTGGCCGCGTGCCCGGCGACGCCGATGGGGATGCCGAGGGCCTTGCCACCATGCGAAACATCGGCAAGAACATGGCCTGGCTCCTGCGCTGCATCGAGGCAGGTCAGGCCGCCGGTATCAACGCGCCCGAAGCCGATCGCGCAACAACCAACTTCATTCGATAGAGCGGCGGGGCCATGAATATTCAAATCTTCGGGACTAAGAAGTCCTTCGATACCAAGAAGGCACAGCGTTATTTTAAGGAGCGCCGCATTAAGGTGCAGTTTATTGACCTTAAGGAAAAGGAGATGAGCAAGGGCGAGCTCACGAGCGTGATGCAGGCGGTCGGCGGCATCGACAAGCTACTCAACCCCAAGGCCAAGGACGAGGAGACGCTCGCGCTCATCCAGCACCTCACCCCCAGTCAGCGCTTCGATAAACTGCTCGAGAATCAGCAGGTCTTGGCCGAACCCATCGTGCGCAACGGCAAAAAGGCCACCGTCGGTTATTGCCCCGATGTATGGGGAGCCTGGGAGTAGCCTGTGTTATTTGCCGGCGCGTGGGTATAAGAGCAGGCGTTTGGCATAAGATTTAACTGTAAGCCATGTCTAACAAAGGAGGGCACATGCCCAACAAACCCGTGAAGATCATCATGCTTACCGGATACCTCGGTGCCGGCAAGACCACGCTGCTCAACCACATCCTCGCTAACGACGGCGGCATCCGCGCCGCCGTGATCGTCAACGATATCGGCGAGATCAACGTCGACGCCAGCCTTATCGCCGACGGCGGCCTTTCCGAGACCGACGACCTCATCCCGCTCACCAACGGCTGCATCTGCTGCACGCTTTCGGACGATCTGGCCAACCAGCTGCAGGGCATCGCCGATTCGGGCAAGTTCGACTACATCATCATCGAGGCCTCGGGTATTTGCGAGCCCATCCCCATCGCCTACACCATCTCGAGCTTCTGCGACGAGGCCAAGGTGGGCGGCGAGCCCAAGCTCGCGCTCGACAACATCGTGGCCGTGGTCGACTGCGCCCGCATGTACGACGAGTTCAACGGCGGTCGCGACCTGCTCGCCGAGGATATCGATGAGGACGACATCGAGAGCCTGCTTATTCAGCAGATCGAGTTTTGCTCCACGCTGATCCTCAACAAGACCGATACCGTCACGCCTGAGCAGATTGCCGAGCTCAAGGCCATCGTGCGCAGCCTGCAGAAGGACGCCGTGATTGTCGAGGCCCAAAACGGCGAGGTCCCCATGGAGGAGCTGCTCGACACCGACCGCTTCGACTTTATGCGCGCCTACAACTCCGCCGCCTGGATCGAGGCCATGGAGCATCCCGAGGAGCACGACGACCCCGAGGTGCTCGAGTACGACATCGAGACCTTTGTGTACTCCCGCCGCAAGCCGTTTGACCTGCAGAAGTTCACCGATTTTGTTGAGCAGGAGTGGCCCGACGAGGTCATTCGCGTCAAGGGCCCGCTGTGGCAGACCGGCGATCCGGACATGTGCTACATGTTTGAGCAGGCCGGCCACCAGATGCGTCTGATGGAGAACGGTCTGTTTGTCGACTCTGCGCCCGAGGGCGAGAAGCAGAAGATTATCGACGAGAACCCCGAGATCATGCAGATTTGGGACGACGAGACGGGCGACCGCATGACGAGCCTGTGCATCATCGGCCGTCACATGGACAAGGATGCGCTCATCGCCGCCCTCGATGCCTGCCTGACCGACTGGCACCGCGCCTAGGCTATCGAAGCGAGCATTTTCTGCCACGTAACCGCCAAACCACCACGAAGGTGCCTGTCCCCTTCGTGGTGGTTTTTCATTCTGAGCCAAGGAGATTCATGTTCAATATCGTGCTGTATGCGCCCGAGATTCCGGCCAATACGGGCAATATCGGCCGTACCTGCGTGGTCACCGGTACCCGCCTGCACCTGGTGGAGCCGTTGGGCTTTTCGCTCGACGACAAGACGGTGCGTCGCGCCGGCCTGGGCTACTGGCAAAACTTGGACGTGACGACCTATGCCGGCTGGGAGGATTTCCTTACGTGCAACGGCCTCTCCCCCGCCGATGAACGCCTGCATCTGCTGACCAAAAAGGCGCGCCGCACCTATGCGCAAAGCACCTACCGCGACGGTGACTATCTGGTCTTTGGCAGCGAGAGCTCGGGGATTCCCGAAGAGCTGCTCGCCGCAGCGCCTGCGCGCTGCGAGCGCATCCCCATGCTGCGCGACTGCGACTCGCTCGATAACGCCGAGGCCTGGGAAGCCCACGAGGAGGCGCTCGGGCATAGCGAGAGCGGCCACGAGGCCATCCTTCAGCAGGATATCTGCGGCAACTTCGTCAATCCGGACGACTACCGCATCAGCGCACTCAACCTCTCCAACAGCGCCGCCATCGTCCTCTACGAGGCCCTGCGCCAGACAAACTTCCCCGGAATGTGACAAAGGGACTGTCCCTTTGTCACATTGATGCACCAAATAACGAGCCGTCGCTTTTAATCAGAATTAACTAGAATAAAATGGAGTTAAACGGCGATGTGAAAGGAGAGCCTTGTGGAATATCTCGAGAACCCGTTTACCCCCAGTTTTGGTGAGGTTCCTGCCCATCTCGCCGGCAGACAACAGATTATTCGGGATTTGGACCGTGCCTTCTTGAGCCAGCGTAGACGCCCGGAATTGACCTCGATCTTCTCAGGCGCGCGTGGAACCGGTAAAACCGCTCTCATGTCGTCGCTCGCAACAAGGGCGGAATCCCACGGCTGGATAGCGGTAAAGACGACCGCGCTCTCGGGAATGCTTGAGGAAATCGAGCTCGGGGCGAAACGTGCTGCAGGCCATCTCATCAACCCGTCTAACAACTTCGAAGTCACCGGTCTCGGAATCGCGCCGCTCGGCAGTATCGAGGTCAATCGCGTTCACGATGCCTCGACTTGGCGTTATCGCATGAGCGACATCATCGACCAGCTCAACGAAACGGGCACCGGTCTACTCGTCACGGTTGATGAGGTCGACCCGACGCTCGACGAGATGATCCAGCTCGCAGCCACGTATCAGCACTTTGTGACCGATGGGAAACGCGTCGCTCTACTCATGGCGGGACTTCCCAACAACGTCTCGACGTTGCTGAACCACAAGACGGTCTCGTTCCTTCGTCGCGCCCAGCAATATCATCTGGGGCGTATCGCCGACTACGATGTACGCGAGGCCTTGATCCGAACGATCCAGGAAAACGACCGTCTGGCGGATGCCGAGGGAATCGATAAGGCCGTTCGCTCGATTTCGGGCTTTCCTTTCCTTTTGCAGCTTGTGGGTTACCGCGCCTGGGATCTCACGAGCAACTCGAGGGAAATATCATCTCGCGACTTTGACCAGGGAATCAAAATCGCACGCGATGAAATGGACGACCGAATCCTCGCAGCGACTTACCGGGAACTCACTGCAGAGGACAAGCGATTTCTCATCGCCATGCTCGATGACGAAGAAGAGTCCACTACCGCTGACCTTGTCGAGCGCCTTAAGCGTTCGCCGCAACAGGTCTCCCGCTACCGACGCCGCATGATAGACGCCGGCATCATTGGAGAACGCGGGCGCGGAATCGTCGCTTTTGAATTACCGTTCTTCCGCGACTATCTCGCAGCTCAATGCGTGAAATAGAAGTCAATGTGACAAAGGGGCAGTCCCTTTGTCACATTGACTATAGATAGCGGCCGGTAATGCTCTTGGAGCAAGCTGCGATGTCGCCCGGCGTACCGGTGCAGACGATTTGCCCGCCCGCGTCGCCACCGCCCGGGCCCATGTCGATCACGTAATCGGCGTTACGGATAAGGTCGAGGTCGTGCTCGATCACGATAACCGTGGCGCCCTTGGCAACAAGGCCATCAAACACACTCAGCAGCACCTGAACATCGAGCGGATGCAGGCCAATCGTGGGCTCGTCGAATACGAATACGGCATCGTCCTGCACTCGGCCCATCTCGCTCGCAAGCTTAAGGCGCTGCGCCTCGCCGCCCGAAAGCGCCGGCGTGGGCTCACCAAGCGTGAGATAACCCAAGCCCAGGTCGTGCAAGGTCTGTAAACGCACCTGGACCTTCTTGAGTCCGACGGTCGCGTCGAGGGCCTCATCCACGCTCATATCCATAAGTTGCGGCAACGTGAGCAGGCTGCCGTCCTTGCCCTCGCGATGGACGTGTGAGGCCGCGTCTGCATAACGCGAGCCGCGACATGCAGGACAGACAATCTCGACATCGGGCAAAAACTGCACGTCAAGCGATATCGAGCCCGTGCCATCGCACGTAGGACAACGCAAAGCGCCGGTGTTGTAGCTAAAGGCACCCGCCTTATACCCTGCCGCCTTGGCCTCGGGCGTACGGGCGAAGGCGCGGCGCAGCTCATCATGGATGTCGGCATAGGTCGCCACCGTCGAGCGTACGTTGGCGCCAATGGGCGTGGCGTCAATCAGGTTGGCCCGTGCGATACCCTCGGCATCGACCCAACGCACATGCCTTGGCAGGCGCTCGCCGCCTGCCTGTGCCTTGAGTGCCGGGATGAGCGTCTCGAGCACCAGCGTCGTCTTGCCCGAGCCCGAAACGCCCGTCACCGCGACAAGGCGGCCGCGCGGGATATCGACTTCGAGCGGCCTGACGGTATGGATGGTATGGGTCGCCATGCGGATATGGCCTAGGTCGAACATTTCGTCGTCAGCCACCTGCGGGCGCAAGCGCTTGGGGTCCGAGCGCAAAAACGGCGCGATGCGGCTGCCCTGCGATTGTTCGACCTCGTCCACCGAACCGGCGGCGATTACATGACCGCCGCCCGCTCCGGCAACGGGGCCCATCTCGACCAGATAGTCGGCTTCTGCCAGCACGCGTGTGTCGTGGTCGACAACAACCACGGTGTTGCCGTCGTCCACCAGATCGCGCATCACGCCCACCAGGCCATCGACATTGGCAGGATGCAAGCCGATCGAAGGCTCGTCCAGCACATACAGCACGCCCGTCGATCGGTTGCGCACCACGCGGGCAAGCTGCACGCGCTGGCGCTCGCCCGTGGAAAGCGTAGCACCGGCGCGGTCGAGCGAAAGGTAGTCGAGACCCAGGTCGATCAGGCGACGGGCCGTGCTCAGAAACGAATCGCAGATGTCTGTCGCCATGGGCCGCATCTCGGTCGGCAAGGATGCGGGCACCCCGCGCACCCACTCAATCGCCTCGCCCAGCGTCATGGCCGCGGCCTGCGCCAGATTGATACCGCGCACCTGAGGCTGGCGCGCGGCCTCGGAAAGACGCGTGCCGCCGCAATCGCGGCACGGTCCCTCGCGCAAAAAGCGCGCAACGCGCTTAAGCCCCTTATCGTCCTTAACCTTGGCGAGCGCATTCTCAACGGTATAGACGGCGTTGTAATAGGTAAAGTCGAGCGGCGTGGCGCCCTCGCCGTTTTTGGGAACGTAGAGAATATGCTTCTTAACCGCCGGGCCGTGGAACACGATGTCGCGCTCTTGAGGTGTGAGCTGGTTAAACGGCACATCGGTACGCACACCCATCTCGCCGGCCACCTGCTTCATCAGGTCCCACATGAGCGTGCCCCAGGGAAGCACTGCGCCCTCGTTGATGGTCTTTGACTCGTCGGGCACCAGGCTCGCCTCGTCCACCTCGCGCATGACACCGGTGCCGCCACAGGTGTGACACGCGCCGCCACTGTTAAAGGCAAGGTCCTCGGCACTCGGCGCGTAGAACTCGCGGCCGCATGTCGGACACGTGAGCGACAGGCCCGCAGCCACGTTAAGGCTCGGCTCCACACGCGCCCCACAATGCGGGCATACGTGATGCGCGCAGCGGCTAAAGAGCAGACGCAGGCTGTTGTTGAGCTCGGTCATGGTGCCAAAGGTCGAGCGCACGCCTGGCACACTGGGGCGCTGGTGCAGCGCGAGCGCCGCCGGCACGTGCAGCACCTCGTCCACCTGGGCGTGCTCGGCCTGCGTCAGACGGCGGCGGGTATAGGTGCTGAGCGCCTCCAAGTAGCGACTCGAGCCCTCGGCGTAAAGAACGCCCAGTGCCAGCGAGCTCTTGCCCGAACCCGATACGCCGGCAATACCCACGAGCTTTCCCAGCGGAATATCGATATCGATGTTCTTGAGGTTATGGACGCGCGCGCCACGTACCTCGATAGCCTGCGGGCTCACCTTCTGTTCCGTCACCTTTATCATCCTACTCGTGCCATAAAATGCGATCGCGAATGTACGCACCCAGCATGGGCACGGTAAACCGGACGAGGCCGTATCCGGCAGCCTCGATGACGCGCTCGCGAATCAGGCTTGCGCGATATTTACTCGCCCAGCTCTGGGTACGGTCGCAGCGCTCAATGATATCCGCCATGCGCGTCGGCTCACCCTCGTCAGCAGCCATAGCTTCGATAAAGAGGCGTTGCGGACTGCGCAATCCATAATACAGGGGCGCGTCAACCGCTTCGTAGAACTCAGAGACGGCATCCGCATGGCCATCCTCGACATCGCGCCTTTCAATGACCCGCGAGTAGCGCCGGACAGCAGAGCGCCACATGTAATAGCCCACCAGCTGAACCATATAGGGATGCCCCATACTCTTGCGTGCCGCAAGGCCCGCCGTCTCCGCGTCGACGCAAAGGCCAGCATCTTTAACCGTCTGGATATATGAATCGCGCACCTTGGGCAAAGATATCGCCCCCAGCGTACGCTGCTGGGCACGCCGCAAAAACGTCACGCTCGGCTCTTCGAGCAGATCGTCAACCATACTGGGCAAGCCGGCGAATACCAGCGCAAGACCGCGCTGGTCGCTATCGGACAAGCCCGTGGCATCCTGATCTCCGAGCACCTGCTGATAGAGAACGGCAAGAGCCGCCAGTTCCTCGATAGACGCAGATTGCGCCTCGTCAATCGCAAACAGTATGCCCTTGCCTGGACCGAGCTTCTTGAAGCGCTCGTTGACCAGCCCTCGCAACGTTTCGCCCTTTGCTCGCGCCGCCTCGACCGACATCCGGCCAAACGACGGACCGAATTCCATTGACGTCACAACGGGTTTATTCGAGCGGAGCGCATCGGCCAATCGGTCGCATAAGCCAAGCGAAGCGGAATCGGAGACAACCGCCCATCCGCGCTCGCTGGCTAGACGTTGCAGCTCCCGCAGGAGAACCGTTTTGCCACAGCCGCGGTTTCCCGTAATGAGCATGAGCCTGCCCGGCGCTCCGGCGCCGTTGTCGAGTCCTTCCTCAAAATCTTCGATGACCGACTCGCGACCGATGAGTATCGGAGGGCGCTTGCCAGCCGTTGGCTTAAAGGGATTTGGATTCATGTCGGCCTCCTCGGATTGGCAAAGGCTAGCAATAGTTATACCAACTTATACCGAGTTATACCAACTGAATGTGACAAAGGGACTGTCCCTTTGTCACATGTGGCCGAAAAATTTTGCGTCGGCGGGGCGATAGGGGCGGTAGGTGGCGGGATCGATCTTTACGTGCGCCGCGGCGGGTACGTCGTACCATTTGACCGTATAGCCGGCGCCGTGAGCGCAAAAGACCGAGTCGGGCGTGTTGGGCAGATCGGCCTCGGGCTCATAGGCGGCCGCCTCGATGATGCGCTCGGCATCATGGCAAGCCGCATAACCAGCGAACTCAAGGTACAAATGCCCGCGGCCGCTCGTGTAGGCAGCCACCTCCAGCGCATAATCCTGTACCTCGGATGCCGGTACGCGACCCACGAGCTTCGCCCGGTCACCCGCCATCGCCGGCGGCTCGTACTCGGCGCCCATGCGCGTGACGTCCGAGAGCGCCCTGCCCACGCACTCTCCCGGCACCTCGAGCTCAAAGTGGTACCACGGCTCCAACAGTACCGCCGCACCCGCCTCGCGCGCCTGCATCAAACCCTGGCGAATCGCGCGGTATGTTGCCTGACGAAAGTCACCGCCCTCGGTGTGTTTGGCATGCGCGCGGCCGCCCGTGAGCGTAATGCGCACATCGGTGATGGGCGAGCCGGTCAACACGCCCAGGTGATCGCGCTCCATGGCGTTGGTGAGCGCCAGGCGCTGCCAGTTCAGATCGAGCTCGTCAGTCGAGGTAGCGGTACCAAATTGCACGCCTGAGCCCGCCGGCAGCGGCTCAAGGCGCAGGTGCACCTCGGCGTAATGGCGCAGTGGCTCAAAGTGGCCCACACCCTCGACCGGCTGCGAGATCGTCTCCTTATAGAGAATGCCGCCGGACTCAAACGCAACCGAAAGGCCAAAGCGATCGGCCAACACCCGCTGCACGACCTCGAGCTGCACGGCTCCCATCAACTGCAAGTGAATCTGCTCAAGATGCGTATTCCAGCTTACGCCGAGCATGGGGTCTTCGTCCGCCAACTCGGTCAGCGCTTTAAACACCGCATGGACATCGTGTTCGCCCGGTAGCACCGTATAGGTGAGGACCGGCGCAATGACAGGTGCATCGCCCGCGGGCTCCGCGCCCAGGGCGTCCCCTGGGCGAACGTGTGCGAGGCCCGTCACGGCGCAGATGCCGCCAGCGGCAACTTCCTGGGCAAGCTCATACTTCTCGCCGTTATAGATGCGTACCTGATCGACCTTCTGCTCCCATGCCTCGGCACCGGAACGTCCGTCAATCATCTGTTTGGCATGCAGCGTGCCGCCGGTCACTTTAACCCAAGCCAAGCGCTCGCCACGATCCCCGCGGCTGACACGATAGACGCGCGCAGCAAACTCCGGGAGCCACGCCTGTTCACGCATCAGCGCGCATATGCCATCCAGCAGCTCGTCAACGCCTTGGTCCTTGAGCGCCGAGCCGGCAAAGCAGGGAAAGAGCTTGCGCTCGGCAACCATGCGCGACAGCGTTGCAACAGAAAGCTCGCCCGCCTCAAGAAACTCCTCGAGCGCCGCCTCGTCCAACGCAGCAGCGTCCTCCTGAACGGTGCCGCCCGCCAGCAGTTCGCTGGCATCCAGGCAGCCCTCGGAAAGACGTTGCCCAAGTTGTGCCAGCAAAACCTCGCGGCCGGGATGCTCCAAATCGATTTTGTTGATATAGATGAACGTCGGAATGTCATAGCGCGCAAGCAGGCGCCACAGGGTTTCGGTGTGCCCTTGTACGCCGTCGTTGGCGCCCACAACCAAAATCGCGTAGTCGAGTGCGCGCAATGTGCGCTCCGCCTCGGCAGAAAAATCGACATGTCCCGGCGCATCAACGAGCATGACGTGGGTATCGCCATGGTCGAGCACGGCCTGCGACGAGAAAATCGTAATGCCGCGCTCGCGCTCGATCGCGTTAGTGTCCAGATGCGAATCGCCATCGTCCACGCGGCCGCGCTTGCGAATGCGACCCGCGTTGAACAACATGGCCTCGGCCAACGTTGTCTTGCCGGCATCGACATGCGCCAAGATTCCAACGACCGCTTGTTTCGACATGGCTCTCCTCTTATTGCAAGCCCATCGCACGCGGCAACGGGCGCTCTCGTTCCACACTGGATGATACAATTTACGGGCCGGCGGGCGAAGCGGGCCCTATCCCCCGACCGAGCTCATCGCTCCGCGTTGCCGCGCAGCGATTTTCGTAGGTTCGCGCCTTGCGAAAGCCGGCACCTCCCCTTTTTGTCTGCCCGGGTTCATCTGGGGCGGTAACAATGCGAGTCCCACAACGACGCGTTTTACCAAAAATTGCCCCACTCGGGGCCATTTTTTATTTGAGCTGGGTGATGATACGTGCCTTGGCTCCTACGCCTCGCGCAGCCAATCAAACGCGACACGCGCCGTGCCGTCGGACACATAGACGATACCGACACGCTCGAACCCCGCCTTGGCGATGGCGCCCTGCATGGGCAGGTTGTCCGCATGCGTATCGATACGCAGGTGGTCAGCGCGCTCCTTGGCAAAGGCAAACATCGCTGCCGCGATACCGTGCACGGTGCCGTCGGATGCCACGCGATGCAGCACGGCATACGGAGTGTCGCTGCGCCATTGACCGTCCTCGATGACGTCATAGCACTCGTCCGGACCCGGTAAAAAGGCAAACGTCGCCACCACGCGGCCGTCGACTTCGCACACGTAACTGCCACCAGCGGCAATATCGGCAGCCAGCTGCTCGGCCGAAGGCGTGCCCTCGGGCCACTGCGTGGCGTTGCCATGTGCGCGCATATAGGCGCGGGCCGCGTCATAGATAGCCATGACGGCGGGAATGTCGGTATCGAGGGTTTTTCTGATCATCACGCGGCGACCTCACGTTTATTGGTATCACTTTGATTGAGCAATAATACCAACGTTTGGAGAGGGTGCGAAGCAGATGGGGAGCAAAAAGCGAGCCGCCTGGTCAAAAGCCAAAAGCGAGTTTTTGGGCGCTGCCACCGGCGGCGATATGAGCGACCTGTTTGCACGCGAAGATGAGCGCTGCGACGAACTAGACGCCGAGCGCGATGAAGCCTGGCGCTACAAGTCGTGCGAGCGTAAAAACCGTTACGACACGCGAGCCGAGGCCGAGGCCGTTATGGCCGACTGCGAAAACCGCGGACGGCGCGGCCTGGCCTGCTACAAATGCGAATACTGCGGCGGATGGCATCTGACGTCGCACCCTTGGAAATAGGCTCCGCATCGGCGCGACGCCGACGCAGCGGCACGGCACCGACACATCGCCGGCCATCGCGCGCAGGCTACGGACGCGGCGGCACCAAAACATCGTAGCGGACGGCCTTGCCCGCAAGCTGATAGCTCGGCTTAACGCCGGCAAGCAGCGGCCCCTTCACCGGCCGCTTGATAACGACCTTGCGCGGGCGCGGCACAAGCGCGGCCTCGACCAGCGTCTCCTCATCGGCGCACGGCTGCTCCAAATGGTGCAAGAGCTGGAACTTCTTTTTAACCGCCGCGCTCTTGGTGCGCTCGGGAAACATGGGATCCAGATACACCACATCGGGAGCCGCGAGCTCACCACGCTCGACCAGCTCAGCCGCATGGCGAAGGCCGGCAACACTGTCCTCGCCCGCATGTAAGCGCATGCGCGCCACGGCAGCCGCAAGCGCCGGATCATCTGCCGCGCGATCCAGGGCATCCTGAAGGAGCGCCGCGATCACGCAGTCCTGTTCATACAAATCGACGGTAAAGCCCACAGCGGCCAACAGCAGCGAATCCTCGCCAAAACCTGCCGTGGCGTCAATCGCCCAGGGGTTCTCGATACCTTTTGTGCGCGCAGCCTTCACCAGTAGCTCTTGCTGCAAACGGCCCTGCTTGAGCCGTGGAAGCATGCGGCCAAAATCGGCACGCAACTCCATCGTGCCGTCGGTGAGCGTAAGGCCCTCGGGCTTCCCGGTCAGCTCAAGCCCCGCGGCCCGAGCAACAGAAAAGGGATCGACGACGCCCATGGGCACTCCTTCACAAGCAAAACGGATACGCAGGCGCCGTTAATGTCGGCACCCAACCGTCCGCTATTGTCCCACATGCGACATGGCCCACAGCATCCCAATGCAAAGCACCGCCATCAATCCCGTGCACACGGCAGCGATCACAGAATCACCCATGCGCCTTCCCAACGACCGCGGCTCACGCACTTGCCCTGCTCCGTACATCATGGCTCCTCCTTAGACCAACTCCTTGTTACATCCTCATCATCGCAGCGCCGCACATGAGCTGCCATCGATTTGACTTACGTCCAGCTTTCCTTTTTGAAAGGTTGAGGTGCGCAGGCCTAAAGCGCTTTCAGACGCATGCGCCGCCGCGTTGAACTACAATGTGCTTCACCATATGTGCAGCACAGGGGGTACGCCAGATCGGCCGTACTCGTATCGAAAGGATCCAGCCATGAGCTACGCTCGCAAGACACTCAAAATCCTTGCCCTCATTTACTTTGTTTTGGGCATCGCCAGCCTCGTCATCGCCGGCGTCGGCATCGCCCGAGGCAGTCTCGATTCCACGTACGGGCCGAACGCTATGCTCGCCGCGGCCGTACTTGTCATCAAGGGTCTTGTCGATCTTGCCGCAGGTGTTGCGGGCATCAAGGGCGCCAACAAGCCTTCGCAGGTGGATGGCGCGTTTAAGCTCGGCATCGTCGCCGCAATCGCCACGATTGCGCAGGCCGTGCTCACGCTTCCCGCGTTTGGCGGCGACGCCATCAACTTTGGCGCCTTTGTCATCGTGGTGTACGACCTGTTCTTTGTTCAGCAGGCTCACGCCGTTAAAGCCGAGAACAAGGATCGCCTGTAGGCACTTGCCTTCCACTGACCCCTACATCCAAGCAACCAACAAGGGCCGATCGCACATCTCCGCGGTCGGCCCTTTACGTTTGCCCAGATAAAACCTGCCAAAATAAACCTGTCCCTTTTTGGTAGGTTAGTGGCGGTACTCGGCAATGATGAAGTCGATATCGGTCTGAAGGGTGTCCAGGTTTGCCAGGCGCTCTTTGTCGGCAGGGCGCGTGCGGTAGTAGTACGGCGTCATCTGGAACACCGCCTCGATGTCGGCCTGCGTCTGGAGCGTAATGTTCGCAGACACCCGTTGCGTTCCCACCAACTCCAGCTCGGTCGTCTTCGGCAGCTTCTCATCGTTGAGATATGGCGTGTCGTAGAGCACCTCCTTGAGCCCAAACAGATGCCGAGCACCCGGCACCACGGTGTAGAGCGAGCCCTCGGGTGCCAGCACGCGGGCAAACTCACGCTCGTTAAAGGGGGCAAAGAGCTCGGTCACCATATCAAAGGCACCATCAGCCACAGGAATATCCTTCATGTTGGCCACGAAGTAGGTCGCATCGCCGCGCTTGGCGGCCAGGCGCACCATCTCTTTGCCCAAGTCGAACCCGTAAGCATCCACGCCCGGCACCGCACCCATGGCGCTCGTGTAGTAGCCCTCGCCACAGCAAATATCGAGCAAGGTCATGGGGGTGCCGGTAGATGCCGCACACCCAGGCGCCTGCTCGCGCACCAGCTCGACCATCGCATCGCGCAACGGCGCGTAGTAGCCGCGGTTAAGAAAGTCGCGACGACTGCGCGCCTGCGACTTGGGATCGCCCATGGAGTCGCCGCTCTTGGACGAGCGCAGCAGATACAGATAGCCCTCGCGCGCACGGTCAAACCGGTGTCCGCCCGCGCACACAGCACCGCGCTCGTCGTCCACCAAAGGCTCATGGCAAACGGGACACAACAACATGGCAACTCCTTAGCGCGAACAACACAACGCCCACCATTGTCGCACGCCTCCCCCGCCTCGTCATTGGGGACGTTCTTGTTCGACTAGTCATTTAAGAACGTCCCCAATGACTAGCCTGAAGGAGTGTCCCCAGCTGCCGGCAGAGACGATATGAGCAGGACATAAAAACATTGGGAGCCCCCGGCATGAAAGTCCGCGGATCAGGCCGACAATGGTGAGTGTCTAATTCAGCCGCGGCGGCCACGCCGCATTCATGGAAGGGGCTCCCATGCTCGATACTACCACCTTCGTCGGCCTCGACGTCCACGCCCGCTCGATAAAGGCCGTCTCCCTCGACGTCATGACCGGGGAGGTGCGCTGCGCGACCTTCGGCTACGACGCCGGGGCCGTCGCGGCGTGGGTCCGGTCCGTGGACCCCGGGGCCAGGTGCGTGTACGAGTCCGGGGTCACGGGGTTCGACCTGCAGAAGAGGCTCTCCGGCCTGGGGGTCGACTGCGTGGTCGGCGCCGTCTCGAAGATGATCAAGCCCAGCGCGGACAGGCGCAGGAAGAACGACCGCAACGACGCCGAGTTCCTCGCCCGCATGCTGTCGGTCGGCAACGTGGTCGAGGTGTGGGTCCCCGACGACGAGTGCGAGGCCGCCCGCGACCTGACCAGGGCGCTCGAGGACGCGAGGGACGACCTCTCGCGCTCGAAGCAGCGGCTCTCCAAGTTCCTGCTCAGGCACGGGCTCGTCTTCGACGAGAGGACGCCCACCGGCCGCAGGAAGGGGAACTGGACCCGGGCGCACTGGTCCTGGATCGAGTCGATAAGGTTCGCGGAGGGGGCCGACGAGGAGGTGCTCGCCTACTACGTCGAGGCGGTCAGGCGGGCGGCGGAGGAGAAGTCGAGGCTCGAGGGGCTCGTCGGGGCCGAGGCCCGCAAGCCCAGGTGGAGGAGGAGGGTCGACTCCCTGCGCTGCCTCAAGGGCGTCGACACCGCGACCGCCGCCGACCTCGTGTTCGAGGCCGGCGAGTTCTCCAGGTTCAGGAACGCCCGCTCGTTCGCCGCGTGGGTCGGCCTGACGCCCTCCGAGCACTCCAGCGGGGAGAGCGACCGCAGGGGCGCGATCACCAAGGCCGGCAACAAGCACCTGAGAAAGACGCTGGTCGAGGCCGCGTGGCACTACCTGACGTGCTCCGGGCGGCCGAAGGACCTCGCCAAGGGCCAGGCCCCGGACCGGGGCGCCCGGAGGCATGCCGCCAAGGGCGTGCGGAGGCTGGTCGAGAGACGGGAGGCGCTGCTCGCGCGCGGGGTGCACGGCAACAAGGCGAACGTGGCCACGGCGCGCGAGCTCGCCTGCTGGGTGTGGGCGGTCGGCCTCATGGCAGAGGAGGCATAGGGGGGGCGGTCCCCCGAACATAAGCCAGTCACCCCGGAAGCGGTTCGATCCGAAGCCGTTGAGGCGAACCTCAGGTCCCTTTTCTGCGAGCGCCCAGGGCGCCACACGCGTGCACAGACTGTCGGTTCGACGTAGAAGCCTCAGCCGTAGCAACGGATTGCCCAGCGAGAGATCGCCACGGGCGGATATTAAACTGCAAAGACGAGCGTCGGTAAGACACGCCGAGGTCGCCGCGGACGGGTTGATATAGGGAGAGGGCCTGACCCCATATCGTTGGGGCCAGGCCCGATTTTGCCTCTTGACAATGTCCTGCTCATATTAAAAGGAACGTCCCTAAGTGCCGACTAGTCGATTAGGAGTATCATCGTCTGCGCAAATAAGCGCGAATGAGCATGTTAGAGATTGAGAGCGTATGGCAGACACCGCATCTAAGCACATTGACATGACCACCGGCTCGCTGTGGCGCAATATTCCCCTGTTCGCCTTTCCCGTCGCCGCCACGAGCATCCTTGAGCAGCTGTCGAACCTCATCGCCACGGTCATCATCGGTAACTTCTCGGGCGACCAGGGAACCCTCGCCATGGCGGCGGTCGGCTCCAATGTTCCGCTTACCAGTCTTATGATCAACCTGTTTATTGGGCTGTCGCTTGGCTCCAACGTGGTCATCGCCAACGCCATCGGCCGCAACGATCAGAACATGGTCAAGCGCGCCGTCCATACCTCGATTCTGATGGCACTCGTGGGCTTTGTCGTCATCGCGCTGGGCGAGATCTTTGCCGAGCCCATGCTCGCCGCGCTCAACGTTCCTGCCGAAACCATGCCGCTCGCTTCGCTCTACCTGCGCGTCTTTTTGCTCAGCATGCCCTCGATCTTGCTCTACAACTTTGAGGCCGCGATCTTCCGCTCCGTCGGCATCACCCGCATGCCGCTGCAGGCGCTTGCCGTGTCCACCATCCTCAACATTGGCCTGGACCTCATCTTTGTCCCCGTGCTCCACTGGGGCGTCGCGGGTGTCGCCATCGCCACCGCCATCGCCTACACCGTCAGCGCCGTCACGCTCTTTGTCCGTCTGCTCAAGACCGATTCCGTTGTCCGCGTTACCCCACGCGATCTGGCTATTGACCCCGTTGCCCTCAAGCGCATCGTCAAGATCGGCCTGCCCGCCGGCATTCAAAGCGCCGTCTTTGCCGTCGCCAACATCATCATCCAGTCCGCCATCAACAGCCTAGGCACCGAGGTCATGGCGGCATCCAGCGCCGCCATGAGCCTGGAGTATGTGTGCTACAACCTGCTCAACAGCTTTAGCCAGGCTTGCACCACCTTTGTGGGACAAAACCACGGCGCTCGCCAGATCGACCGCTGCACCAAAACGCTCAAGGTCTGCCTGGTCGAAGGTGGCATCGTTGCACTCACCACGATTATCGTCATCGTCGGTCTGGGGCGCGAGATCCTGGCGCTCTTCAACAGCGATCCCAACATCGTCTCGATCGGATATATCCGCGTGTGCTCGATCTTCCCGGCGTACGCCTTTAGCATGTTCTACGAAAACATGTCCGGTTACTTGCGCGGCTTTGGCATCTCGCTCATGCCCGCCCTCATCACCATGATCTGCGTCTGCGGCATCCGCTTCTATTGGGTATTCTGCGTGTTCCCGAACTTCCGCACCTTTGCGAACATCATGATGGTCTACCCCATCAGCCTGGGCACCACGGCGTTCTTTATGGTCGTGGCGGTACTACTCTGCCACCCGGCACGCACCTATCGCGCCGCCCAAGCCAAAGCGACAGCCCGCTAAACACCGCACTCAATGTCACGCCAGTCATTAATTGACAATATGCGAGCTCATATAGTCGATAAAGTGCCTCGTGGCGATAGGCATGGTGTCCCAGCTGCGCCAAGCTGCCACGACGTCGCGTGAGGGGGCATGCACGATAGGACGCACACGAATATCGGCCTGCATGCCCTCGACCGTACGACGGTAGAGCATGCTCACTCCTAGGCCCTCCTCCACCATCGCCATAATGGTGTAGTCGTCGGTGACCTCACTCGTCACATGCGGCGACAGCCCGTGCGTGGCAAACGCATCGAGCACCAGGCTCTGTTCGCCCTCATCCAGCAGCACAAACGGTTCGGACGCTAGGTCGGCAAGCGTCACCTTTTCCTTAGCCGTCAGCGGATGGGCGGCCGGCAACAGCGCCACCAACTCGTCGTGATAGACCACGCGCTTCTCGAGCCCTGTGGTAAATCCACGCGCCGTAAAGCAAAAGTCAACCACGCCATCGTGCACCCACTGGGCGTTGCGCGTGTAATCGCCCTGCTTGAGGGTAAAGCGCACGCCAGGATGCAGGGCCCCAAAGTCGCGAATCACGCGCGGCAGCACGGTACGGCTCACGTTGGTAAACGTCGCAATGCGAATATCGGTCGAGGAGAGTCCCAGCAACTCCTGGCGCTTGCCCTCGAGCTCGGCCTCGGCCGTTACGATCTGGCGCAGATACGGCAGATACTGTTTGCCGTCGCGCGTAAGCGAGACGCCCTGCTTGCCGCGCTCGATAATCGTGGTGCCCAGCTCGCGCTCGAGCGCCTTGACGGCCTGGCTCACCGCGCTTTGCGTATAGCCCAGCGCGTCGGCGGCACGTTTCAGGCTGCCGCAATCGACCACCATACATACAATCTGATACCGCGATGCCATCGTGCCTCCACATCGATGTAGCTGTAAAACGTTTTGCCAGGGCTTTTTCTGCCAACATTAGTATTTCTTAATCATACTGAAGATACATTCGCTTTACTACATCCACATCTGGGAGCAGAATCCTTTTTGCGAAACCGTTCTGTAACAAAAGGAGTCCCATGGATCGCAAAAAAGCAATCGCGCTCTCATTTTCCGTTCCCGTCGCATGGGGCTTTTCGTACCCCCTTATGAAGATCGGCATGGACAGCATGAACGCCACGAGCATCGTCGCGCTGCGCTGCATTATCGCCTTTGCAGCTTGTCTGCTGCTCTTCCACAAGCACGCGCTGCGCATCAACCGCGACGTGATGATTCGTTCCGCCATCATCGGCGCCATCATGGCAACCGAGCTCACCTGTATGTGCCTGGGCTCCAGCCTCACCTCCGCTTCCACCGCAGGCTTTTTGCAGAGCCTGACGGTCGTGATCGTGCCGTTTGCCAACGCGGCCCTGCTGCGTCGCGCCCCCGAGCGCAAGGTGCTAATCGGCACCGCTATCGTCACCTGCGGCATGCTGCTGCTCTCGGGCGCCGACTTTACCAGCCTGAATCCCGGTGCGGTCATCATGCTGCTCTCGGCCTTTATCTACGCCAGCCACATTATCATCGCCAAGCGCTTTGTCGAGGAAGTCGATCCGTTGGCTCTGGGCGTTTGGCAGCTGGGCTTCGGTGGCTTGTTCTCGGGCATCGCGGCATTCACCTTTGGCGGCTTCACGCTTCCCATCACGCCGAACGAGATCGTCGTTGTCGTTGCGCTCGCACTTATCTGCTCTGCTTACGGCTTTATCACCCAGACGCTCGTGCAGCCCCACGTGCCCGCCGAGACCACCGGCTTTGCCTTCTCGCTCGAGCCGGTCTGCTCCGCCGTCTTCTCGTTCTTCCTGGTCGGCGAGGTCCTGAGCTCCATCGCCTTCTTTGGTGCCGCGCTCATCCTCACCGGCGTCATGGTGGCAACCGTCGAGCTCCCACGCCTTCGTGCACATGGACACGCTCGTATGGCAGGAGCGCCCGAGCACGTCTCGTAGAATCCAGTCCTTATACAGCCGCGGCATAAAGGCAACCGGTGCGCCTTTACAATGGATGCCGACATAGCATCTGCCATAAAGGAGTTCCATGGACACCGCAACGCGCGACCGCAACATAGCAACTTGGTTGGGCGATGCGCCGCAGCCGGTACGTGACACTACGAACCAGCTGCTCGAGCGCATCGCCCTTCTGCGTGCCGAGCAGACCATCTATCCGGCGCAAGACGACATCCTCAATGCCCTCGCCTTTACACCGGCCGACCAGGTCAAGGTTGTCATCTTGGGTCAAGACCCCTATCACGGACCCAACCAGGCCATGGGGCTGTCGTTCTCGGTCCCCGCTACGCAAACCAAGTTGCCGCCGAGCCTGCGCAACATCTATAAGGAACTCAACGCCGATCTGGGCTGCCCCATTCTCGCCACGGGAGACCTAACCCCCTGGGCACAACAGGGCGTCCTGCTCCTCAACACCACGCTCACCGTGCGCGAGCATGCCGCGAACTCGCACGCCAAACTGGGCTGGAGCACGCTTACCGACTACGTTATCGAGCGCTGCTGCCAGCTGCCCCAGCCGGTCGTCTTTTTGGCATGGGGCCGCTTTGCCCACCAGATGGTCGAGGACAAGCTCGCCGCAACCGGCGCAGGCGAGGCAACCGGCAAGTTCTGCCTGGCCTCTACGCACCCCTCGCCGCTTTCGGCCAACCGTGCCACGGCAGAACTCCCCGCCTTTATAGGGTCGCGCCCCTTCTCCGCTGCCAATCGGCTACTCGAACAGCACGGCTCGACCCCCGTCAACTGGACTTGCCTCGGCTAAAAATCGATACATCAAAAACGCGCCCGACGGATTTCCATCGGGCGCGTTTTCTACTCGGGCCAGATAAACTGGGTGCGGCCGGCCTCGCCGCCATCGATCAGCAGGCTCTGCCCGGTCATAAACCGGTTGGTCACGCCCACAAAGTAGATCCACTCGGCGATCTCTTGGGCGGTGGCCCAGCGTTTAAGCGGCGTGAGCTCCATAATCTGGTTCCACAGGTGCTCGTCTTCCATCACGCAACGGTTGAGCGGCGTGATAACGCCGCCCGGGTCCACACTGTTGGCGATGGCCTGCGGTGCTAGGCGGTTTGCAAGGTTTTTGGTGTAGGCGATAACGCCGCCCTTGCTGGCGGCATAGGTGGGAAACTCCGATCCCGTATGTCCGCTCGCCGACCCCACATTGACCACGGATTTGATAGCCGCTGTCGGCTTGGCGGCAAGCCCCTCCCCCACAAAGGCGTAGCGTTCGGTCACGTTGATGGTGCCACACAGGTTGGCGGCAATGTCGTCGGCCGAATCCTGCGTACCGGCAACGTTTACGATTACCTGGGGTTCAAGGTCGTCTGGAAACGAGTCCGGTTCGCGGACATCAACGATCAGATGGCGGTAGCGCTCGTGCTCGACCGCCGTCGGCAGCAGGTCAAAGCCCACGACCTCGTGGCCCTCGTCCAAAAAGCGCTGCACGCACGCGGCTCCGATACCGCCCGAAGCGCCCGTGATCAAAACCCGCATACTTGCTCCTTAGGCGGTTGCGTGGCGCTCGAGGTACTCGGCGCCCACATTCTCACGCTCCCAGCCACGCACGACCTTGTAGCCCACGGGGCTCAGGAAGACCTCGCACAGCAGCTCGGCAACAGCGCCGGTCAGCGAGCACATAAGGACCTGCACCCAGGTCCAACCAAAGAACGTGTGGCTCACCACAATGGCAAAGACCAAGTTGTCGATAAACTGGCCAACACCCGTGGACACATAAGAGCGGAAGGCAAAGCTCGCAAAGTTATTCTTTTTGAGCATACGACCGAGCGACTGGTTGAGTGTGGAGTTAACCACGGCAGAAACGAGCATTGCCAGCGAAGAGCCCAGCACCACGTACCAGGTGCCGCCGATGGTGGCGTTAAGGGCGGTGTTGACCTCGATCATACCCGTGTCGTAGTAGGCGCCCCACATGCCGGGCGTGAGCGAGCATGCCCAAAAGCACAGACTCACGGCCAGATTGACCAGCAGCGCGAGGATAGAGATTTTGATGGATGCCTTGGCGCCAAAGCGCTTGCAGATCATGTCCTGGCACAAAAACGAAACCCAGCTCACCACAAAGCCGCAATCGAGTGCCAGATACGGCAGGCTGATAAGCTCTTTGTTGGCCAGCAGGTTCATCATGATGACACTCACGAAAAACAGCGAAACCGTTGCCGCGGGAATGCTCCGCAACAGGACCTTGTAGTCCTCCATGACCTTCTTGATCATTATGTACTCCTTTGGTTTTAGGTTTAACGAGCAGGATATCGGACCCGAACTGCTCGGACGTCACGGGCTTGAGACGACGATGGGTATAATAGCCGCTCACACGGCATCAGGCAAGCAAACGGCGCGGCAGCCCCACAGGGCCACCGCGCCGATGCATTAAAAGGCTACGTTGCCAAACTCCGACAGGATAAGATCGGGGTTGTGATCGGTTGCCCAATCCACGTTCCACGGGCTCGTGAACAGCAGCAGCTTACCGCCGCGCATGTCCTCGACGCGCAGCGTGTCACGCGTGAGCGAAAGGCCCGGGATATCAATGGTATCGGGGTCGTTCTGAATCCAGCGGATGTCCGTATAGGGCAGCGGCTGGCGACGGACCTCAACACGATACTCGGCCTTGAGGCGGCGCTCGAGTACCTCAAACTGCAGCACACCGACCACGCCCACGATAACGCTCTCCATGCCGGCACCCAGCTCGCGGAAGATCTGGATGGCACCCTCCTGGGCAAGCTCCTCCATACCCTTGACGAACTGCTTGCGCTTGAGCGTGTCGACCTGCGTAATGCGAGCGAACATCTCGGGGGCAAACGTCGGGATCTGCGGATACTGCACGTGGCGCTTGCCGGAGCACACGGTGTCGCCGATGCTAAAGATACCCGGGTCGAACAGGCCCACGATATCGCCCGCGTACGCCTCGTCCACGATGGCGCGGTCATCGGCCATCATCGACGTGCCCGTTGCAAGCTTGAGTTTACGGTTGCCCTGCACGTGGAAGGCGTCCATGCCACGCTCGAACTTGCCCGAGCAAATGCGCACAAAGGCGATACGGTCTCGGTGGTTCTTGTCCATATTGGCCTGGATCTTAAACACAAAGCCGCTAAAGTCATCGCGGCAGGGATCGACCGGCTCACTGGTGAGCGTATCGGTATAGGCGCGCGGCGTCGGGGCCAGACGCAGGAACTCCTTGAGGAAGGGCTCCACGCCAAAGTTGGTGAGCGCCGAGCCAAAGAACGCCGGGCTCAGCTTGCCGCAGGCCACGGCATCCAAGTCGAGCTCGTCGCCGGCGCCATCGAGCAGCTCGATGTCGTCCATCAGGTTCTTGTGGTTCTCCTCGCCGATGAGCTCGTCCATGGAAGGATCGCCCAGCTCGGCCTCGACCTCGGCGACCTTCTTGGTGGCGTTGGCGTGACCGTCGCCCTCAAAGGCAATGACGCGACGGGTCTGACGGTCGAACACGCCGCGGAAGTTGCGACCACTGCCGATCGGCCAGTTCATGGGATACGTATTGATACCCAGGACGTTCTCGATCTCTTCCATAAGCTCAAAGGGGTCGCGAGCCTCGTGGTCGAGCTTATTCACAAAGGTGAAGATGGGAATGTGGCGCAGCGTACAGACCTTAAAGAGCTTTTTGGTCTGGGCCTCGACGCCCTTAGCGCCGTCGATGACCATGACTGCGGCGTCGGCGGCCATAAGGGTACGGTAGGTATCCTCCGAGAAGTCCTGGTGGCCGGGGGTATCGAGGATGTTGACGCAGGCGCCATTATAGGTGAACTGCAGCACCGAGGAGGTAACGGAAATGCCGCGCTCCTTCTCGATGTCCATCCAGTCCGAGACGGCGTGCTTGGCCGAGCTCTTGCCCTTGACCGAACCGGCAGTCTGGATGCTGCCGGTATAGAGCAGCAGCTTCTCGGTAAGCGTGGTCTTACCGGCGTCCGGGTGGCTGATGATCGCGAATGTGCGGCGCGACGAGATTTCATCCGACAGGCTTGCCATGCGGATCCTTTCTTGCATTGAGTGCATTACGTCGATGTAACCGCACTATTGTAGCCGCGAAATCCCGCTCTAGGGCGCCTATCAGGACAAATTCATCAGTTGGGGCCTGGGTAGCCGGCCCAATCCGAATTTGTCTCTTGCGTAACTGTGCATAGTGTATATATACTGTGCTTACCGGTTATATACACGTGTAGCCCAACAGCTAAGGAGCCGCTGTGGACATTATCCTATCCAATTCGAGCGACAAGCCCATCTACGAGCAAATAGCCTCGCAAGTCAAAGCTCAGATCCTTTCGGGCGCGCTCGCTGCGGGAGCCAAACTCCCCAGCATCCGTGCACTCGCGAGCGATCTTGGCGTGAGTGTCATCACCACCAAGCGCGCCTATGCCGACCTGGAGCAGCTCGGCTTTATCTGCACCGTGCAGGGCAAGGGCTGCTTTGTCGCCGAGGGCAACCAGGAACTCTTGCGCGAAAACCAGCTCTGCCATATCGAAGAGCTGCTTGCGAAAGCGGCGAGCCAAGCCGAAGCCTTGGGCGTCACGCGCGACAAGCTGCACGAGATGCTCGACCTCGTAGCCCCCGAAACCATGCAGTAGCCATCTGCAAGAAAGGCTATACCATGCAAAACCTTTTAGAACTCAAAGGCATCTCACGCCGCGTGAGCGACCGTTTTTCGTTGCGAGACGTCACACTCGCCGTGGAGCCCGGCCAGATCGTTGGCTTTGTGGGCGCAAATGGCGCCGGCAAGACGACGACCATTCGCGCCGCGCTTGGGCTTATAAAGCCCGATGCCGGCGAGGTGCATCTGCTTGGACAGCGCTGCGACGCCAACGCGCCCGACGAGACGCAGCGCCACCTGCGCTCCCGCATCGGCCTCGTCCTGGACACGTGTCCCTTCCCCTCCACGCTCAAGGTGGGCCAGATCGAGAGGCTCGTAGGCCCGGCGTACCCCACGTGGAGCTGCGAAACATTCGCCAGATTTATCGACCGATTTGGCCTTGATCCCAAAGCCAAGGTCAAGGACCTCTCCCGCGGCATGGGTATGAAGCTGCAGCTCGCCTGTGCGCTCAGCCACAATGCCAGGCTGCTGGTTTTGGACGAAGCCACCGCGGGCCTCGATCCCATGGCGCGCGAGGAACTACTCGATGAGCTGCTCGCCTTTGTTTCCGACGGTCAGCGCAGCGTGCTGCTCTCGAGCCACATTACGTCCGACCTCGATCGCGCCGCCGACCGTGTCATCTGCATCGATAACGGCTCGATTATGTTTGACCTGCCGCGCGAGGACATTACCGACCGCGCCGGCATCGCCCACTGCACCCAAGCACAGGCCGCCGAGCTTATGGCTTGCGTCGAAGGCGCCCGTGCCGCCCACCACGCCTATAGCGTGGACGTGCTCGTGCCCAACCGTCGCGAAGCGCTCGAAGCCTTCCCCGAGATTCCCTGCGATCGGGCAACCATTGATGACTACCTGCGCCTCACGCTGAAAGGGGCTTCGAAATGAAACGCGCCTTTATGTCCGAGCTCGCCATCGTTCGCACGCTTGTCCCGAGCATTGCGGGCGTCGGCTTGTTCATCTTCGTCGTGCTGACGCTCGCCAACGCGTCGGATGGCGATTCCGGCATGAGCGCCGGCGCCTGCGCGGTCAGTGCCATGTCACCCATCATGGTCATGAGCTCGCTGGCCGGCTTCGACAATCAAAACGGTTGGGAGCGTTATCGGGCAACGCTGCCCTTCTCGCGCAAAGACATCATCTGCGCACGCTACCTGTGTATCGTTGCTTTCTCGGCCATCATGGCGTGCGCGACCGTGCTTTTGAGCACCATCACTCTTCCGTTCTTCGATCACACGGGCATGCCCTCGACGGGACAGATCGTCTTTGAGACCACAATAGCCTCCGCCGCATCGATGCTCATCTCCCTCATGATGGTGTTTCTGGCACAGCCGCTGTTCTTTCGATTTGGACACATGGAGGCGCTGCGCCTTTCCGTCGGCCTGTTTGCCCTGCTCGGATGCCTTGCCATGGCCACGCTGAGCTCCTCCAACCCCATCAGCAACTGGCTCATGTCGATTGCTGGGGCGAATCCCGATCCCGCCGTCCTCGGCTGCCTGTGCGCAGGAATTGCCGTACTGGCCCTCACGCTATGTGCAATCAGCTGCACCGTCAGCACCAAGGTCTATCGGGCACGCGACCTGTAGGCAAGCAAATCTCGACCCACGCGGGCCGCAATCGGTCGCAATCGCCCATCCGCAAATCCATGGCAAACGGCATGTCCCCGGCGTGCGCCACCGTACTACTTGCGCAGCGGCTTGGGAAGCGGAATGCCGGCGGCGATAACAGCGGCGATGATCATGCAGACGATGCCCTTGAGCGGGAAGCACATGAGCAGCAGGCCCACGACCATGACGGGCTGACGCATGACGGCGCCCATCGTCGAGGCGGTGCAGACGGCGACGCAAAAGACCGGATCTGCGCCGGTGAGGATGGCAAGGCCATAGCCCAGGCTCACACCCGAGAAGATAACCGGGAAGAAGTGGCCGCCGCGCCAACCAAGGTTGATGAGGGCGGGCGTCAGCATGGCCTTAACAAGACCGGTCGCGATAAGCACGCCAGCGGGAATGGTCAGATAGGTTTCCATGAGCACATCGGCCTGGGTCTCGCCGGCAAACATGGTGTAGGGCAGGACCGTGCCACAGATGGCGAGCGCCAGGCCGGCCAGCATGGCCTTGACGACCGGGCGCTCCCCTATTGCATGGGACAGTGCCTCGCTTGCATGCTCAGAGACAAAGTACAGCCAACCGCATACGGTGCCGACCAACGCCAGCGGAATGAGCCAGACAAGTTCCAGGTTACCCACCTGGGCGGCCTCGAACCTGGGCATGCCCATGCCGCCGCCCATAAGCTGGCCGAGCAGCAGATAGGTGCCCAGACCGCCGGCAATCGCGATGCCGTAGACCACGGTCTTTTGCGCCTTGGGCAGCTTGATGGTGATCTCATCGGACGCGGAGTCCTCGCCAGCGCCCTGGCCGTCGGCGCTACCGGCGAGCGGCGCCACAAAGCCAAACACGGGCGCGGTAAAGAGCGCCGTCAGGGCAGCCTGGGTGCCCAGCAGCGTGAGCTCCCTAAACTCGGCGCCAAAGCGACGCATGCGGTCGCCGACCCAGCTGCACAGACCCGCGATAACTCCGGTCAGGCCGGCCTCCGGTCCAATACTTCCGCCAAACAGCAGCGGCAGCAATGCCGCAAGCGAAAGCTTGCCGAGGTTGTCGTACGGGTAGCGACCGTCTTGTTTAACCTTGGCCATCACCTGGTTGAGGTCATCGGTCTTGGTGCCCGTAATCTTTTCGTACAGACCGATCAGCAGGCCGCCCAGCAAGCAGACAAAAAACGGGTACGGCAGAAAACCGAACGGGCCGCTCGCGAGCTCAGGCGAAGCGACGCCCAGCGCGTGCGGAATCTCGGTCCATAGATAGTCGACACCGTGCTCCATCGCAAAAAAGAACAGCCAGACCGCGGCGCCTGCGAACGCACCGGTCACGGCAACGCTAACTAAAAACAGCGCACGGTTTTTGGGTTTTGCAAGACTATCCATCGGGACCTCCCGTGGTCAAATTCGGCAAAGATACGTTTTATTGTAGAGCGAGCGTTACCCGAACGAGCCAACCGTCTGCGCCGCAAACGGCACCATTGGGAGTCATAGTGGGGCAGGCTCAAGACTTATCCGTTGATAATCGAGGCAATCTCGCGCAAATCGTCGGCAAAGTAGATGCCGTGCTGGCGCCTCGGGCTCGAAAGCCCTTTATCAATCATGTGCTCGAGCAACGCCTTAAGATCGTTGTAGTAGCCCCCAAGGTTGTACAGAATGCACGGCGCATCGAGATGCCCCAACGACACGGCGGACATGACCTCGGCAATCTCCTCGAGCGTACCCGTCCCACCGGGAAAGGCGATGAACGCGTCACCGAGCTCAATCATCTTGGCCTTGCGTTCGGCCATGTCACTCGTCACGATGAGGTCGTCGATACCGTCATGTTGAAACTCGGCCTCGATAAAAAAGCTCGGTTCAACACCCGTCACGTGTCCACCTGCCTCGAGTACGCTATCGGCGAGCGCACCCATCAGACCCGACTTGGACCCGCCGTATACCAACGCGTGTCCGTTAGCGCCAATCCAGTCGCCCAGCTCCTGCACCGCGGGCAGAAACGCCGGGTCATTGCCGACGCTGGCACCCAGGTATACCGTGATATTCATATTCAGTCCCCCTCGTCGTGACGCGCGGCGCCCGTTCTAGCGTTGGCGTCGGCGATATTCGCGCACACGGCGCGATAGGTCGGCAAGCTCGTCACGATCGAGCTCTTCCAAATGCTCCAGATCATCCATAAAGCGCGCCATGGTGTCCTTTTGGCGCATCTTGATGAGCGTGTTGCAGTAGTTCACCGCCACGCCCGTGAGCATGGCGATGTAGAAGATGCTGATGACGCTCAAAACGACGGTGATAGCGCGGGCAACCGGCGTCTCGGCCGGGATATCACCGAAGCCGATCGTCGATACGGTCTCAAAGCTAAACCAGAGGCCGTCGCCAAACGTAAGGGTCGTGGGCTCGGACAGCCAGACGGCCGTCGAGCACAGCAGATAGAAGACGAGAAACAGGCCCGTGATGCGCGCAAAGCCAGCCTGGCGCAACACGTCGGCAAGCGTCCTCAACTTGTTCATCGCGACCCCTTTTCCCAGACGCCCAATCACATTCGCTCGGTATTGTCCCACGCCTCCCCCGCAAACGGAACTAGTCATTGGGGACGTTCTTAAACGACTAGTCAGTTAAGAACGTCCCCAATGACTACCTAACCGTTTAGCGGTGCGGCGGCTGAATGGGCAGGCTGAGCTGGTATCCTTATGCGAAACTGTCTCAACTCGATAGGATTTCATGTGAAACCTTCCGCCGTCCTTCGCTTGGCTCTATATCGCACCCTGGCCGTCGCGCTTGCCGCGCTCGCCATACTGAGCGCCGTCATGCCCGCCCCCGCCTTTGCCGCCGACTCCGACCAGCAGGTCAAGACGGTCCGCGTTGGCTGGCTCGTCAACAACAAAGGCTTCCAGGAAGGCATGCCGGGCGAGCGACTCTCGGGGTGGGGCTACGAGTACCTCCAGACCCTCTCGTATTACACAAAGGGCTGGCAATACGAATACGTTAGCGGCACCTTCTCCGAGCTTATGGACATGCTCGAAGCAGGCGAAATCGACCTCATGCCCAACATCTCGTATTCGGCAGAACGCGAGCAGAAGCTGCTCTTTTCCTCGAACCCCGAGGGCACCGAGCGCTACTACATCTACGCCAGGCCCGACCGCGACGACCTGGCCAAGGGTGACCCCCAGGCGCTCCAAGGCCTCACCATCGGCTGCAACTCTGGCGTTATGCAAACTATCGTCGGCCAGCAGTGGCTCGCCGACGAAGGCGTTACCTGCACCTATAAAGAAATCGACACCGGCAGTGCCCTCTTTGAGGCGCTTGCAGACGGCGAGGTCGACGCCGTCATCATGAACGACACCATTTCGTCGCCCGATGCGTCACCCATGTTCTACGTAGGCTCGAGCGACTACTATTTTGCCGTTCCCAAAAGCCGCCCTGATCTGATGAACGACATCAACGCCGCCATGACGACCATCGCCCGCGATAACCCGCGCTATAACGAGGAAGTCAAATCGAGTTACTCGACCCAAAACAGTGGCTCGTCATCGCTCACCGGCCCCGAGACCACCTGGCTCAAAGAAAACGGCAATACCATCACGATCGGCTATCTTAAAAACCAACTTCCCTACTGTACGCAAAATGACGACGGCGAGATGGAAGGGTCGCTCGCCTCGCTTGCAACGACGTTGCACGACAAGTTTGGCATTACGGTCAAAACAATCGCACTCTCGAGCAACAAACAAATGATCAAAGCCCTTTCCAACGGGACCATCGATGTCGCCCTGCCGTTGTTTCGCGACTACTGGCTCGCCGAGCAGACAGGGGTCATCCAGTCAAACTCGATGGGAACGGTTTCGCTGACCGCCATTCACAGTGGCAAAAACCTGAACAGCGACCTTAAGAACATCGCTTGTACAAAGAGCACAATCGTTAACCGTTTTGAGCTCGAAAGTCTCTTTCCGAACGCAACGGTAACCGAGTATTCGAATGACGGCGAGGTGCTCAAAGCCCTCGATGAGGGGAAGGCACGTTGCATCATTGTCCCCAGCACGCGCCTGGAAACTCTCCGCGACATCTACGACATCGAGGATTTCGAAACACAGGAACTCACCAACACGGCACAACTATCGTGTTTAATTTCGCGCGGCAAGCCCGAGCTGCTGGGAATCATCAATAAGGGCATCGTCAATGCAGGTGAATCGCTCTCTGCAAACAGCTATTTCCCCACATCGTACTCGGCGCAAGAATCGGATGCGTTCCGACTTCTCTACCGCAACCGCATCGTCATTGCGGCAGTCGTCATCTGCATTTTGCTCACCGGCATCGTCATCCTTGTCTGGTCGCTTTACCGCGCACAGGAGGAACGGCAGAAAGCCGATGCCGCCAACGCCGCCAAAACCGCTTTCCTCACGCGCATGAGCCACGACATCCGCACGCCGCTCAACGGCATCCTGGGCCTTATCGAAATTGAGGAATTGAGAGAAGGCGACATGCAGGTCGCCCGCGAAAGCCGCGCCAAGGCGCGCGTTGCCGCCAATCACCTGCTGTCACTGATTAACGACATCCTCGAGATGGGCAGGATCGAGGAGCGCAAAGTGACGCTCGAGCACGAATCATTCAACCTTAAAGAGCTGTGCGACAATGCGCTCGTACTGTGCAAGCTCCGCGCATCGGACCGCGGCATAACCATGCTCGACACCAGCGAGCCCTACGCTGTCGACCAATATATGATCGGCAGCCCCACCCATATTCGGCAGATCCTTGTCAACCTGCTCGACAACAGCATCAAGTACAACAAGCACGGAGGCACCGTCACGTTCTCATCGACCATCAAGCCGGTCGACGACGAGCACGCCGTGTTTTGCTTTAGCGTCTCGGACACCGGCATCGGCATGTCGCCCGAGTTTCTAAAGCACATCTACGAACCGTTTGCCCAAGAGGGCAACGATGCCCGCAGTAAATTTCAGGGAACTGGCATGGGCATGCCGATCGTCAAATCGCTCATAGACATGATGGGCGGCACGATTGAGATTTCGAGCGAGGTCGGCATGGGAAGTACGTTCAACGTCCAGATTCCGCTCGATATCGACAAGAACCCTCAGGCAAGAGAAGGTGCGGACGAGCAGGCGATCAGCTGCTCGCTTGCCGGCATGAACGTTCTTTTGGCCGAAGACAACGAGCTCAATGCCGAAATTGCCCAGGCCCTGCTCGAAAGCGAAGGCATCGTCGTAACTCGCGCCGCCGACGGCAAAGAAGCGGTCGAACTATACACTAGTCGTCCCGCCGGCAGCTTCGATGCGATCCTGATGGACATCATGATGCCGGGTATGGATGGCTACGAGGCAACTCGCGCGATTCGTCTGAGCGAGAAGGCCGATGCAGCCGACATCCCCATCATCGCGCTCACCGCCAATGCCTTTGCCGAGGACGCCAAGGCGGCACACGATGCCGGCATGAACGCCCATCTGCCCAAACCGCTCGACTTTAACAAGCTCAAAAACATCCTCGCCCGCATCAAGAAAAACGGAACTGTTTCGCTATAGTTTGTGCCCACCCACCATGCACAGTTAGAAAGGAAGCCAACGATGTTTAGGCCCTTACGTCGAAAGAAACGCGCCATCACTGACGAGGAAGCGCGCGAGTTGCTCGCTATCTGCAAGCGCGGTGTCTTTGCCGTCAACGGCGATGGTGGCTACCCGTATGCCATTCCCGTCAACTACTTCTTTGACGCCGAGCACGACAAGATTTATTTCCATGGTGCCAAGGCTGGCCACAAGGTCGATTCGCTCAGGCGTGACGATAAAGTCTGCTTTACCGTTTACGGCAACGAGTGGTACAAGGACGGCGACTGGGCTCCTTACGTCATGAGCACTGTGGTCTTTGGCCGTTGCCGCCTGGTAGATGAAGCGCCTGCGTTTATCGAGGACAAAGTCCGCCAGCTCGCGCTTAAGTACTACCCTTCTGCCGAAGAAGTCGAGGAAGAAATCGCCAAAGACATCAAGGGCGTCCAACTCTACGAGATTTCAATTGAGCATCTTTGCGGCAAGCAGATTCAGGAAAAGTAGCGAATGCGAAAAACGCGCTCGCTACCCTCTGCGCCCCATGCGCCCACGCATTTTGACGGCGTGGGCGCATGGGGCAGCACTCGAATCGAGCGCCCCCCTATACCCCAAAAACGTAGCGGTCCAGGCGCTCACACGCCTCCTTTACCCGCGAAAGGGGCAGTGCCAGATTCACGCGAATGTGGCAGGGCCCGTGGAACGGGCGGCCGTCCTGATACCCCACGCCCACACGAGCGCCCTCGTCGAGCAGCCACTGAATATCGCGGCCATGCTCGCGGCACCACTCGGTGCAGTCCAGAAACACCATGTAGGTGCCCTGCGGACGCGAATAGGACACGCCCGCAAAATGCTTGTCCACGTAATTGCAGAAGTAGTCGACGTTGCCCTCGATGACCTCATTGAGCTCATCAACCCACTCGTAGCCTTGCGGCTGGTAGGCACCGATAAGCGCATGCATGGAGAGGACGTTCATCTCGTTGTAGTGCGTCTTGTTGGACACGGCGCACACGCGGTCGCGCAGCGTCTCGTTATAGATGATGTGGTAGCTGCCGACCAGGCCCGCCAGGTTAAACGTCTTGCTGGGCGCATAGAGGGCAACCGTGCGCATGCGGGCATCCTCGCTCACCGACTGCGTCGGGATATGCTTGTGACCCGGCAGGATGATATCGGACCAAATCTCATCCGAGATCACCACGCAATCGTGCTGGCGATAGATGTCCATGGCACGTTCGATCTCGTCGCGCCCCCATACGCGGCCGCAGGGATTGTGCGGCGAGCAGAACACCGCGGCATGGATGTGGTTTTGGGCGAGCTTTCGCTCCATGTCCTCAAAGTCCATGCGCCACACGCCCCGATCGTCGAGCTTAAGCGGGCTGTGGACAATGCGATAGCCCGCGGCTTCGATAGACTTGGTAAAGCCGATGTAGGTGGGACTGTGGACCAGTACCGCATCGCCCGGCTGGACATATGCGCGCAGCGTCGACACGACACCGCCCAGCACGCCGTTTTCGTAGCCGATATGCTCCGGCGCCAAGCCCTCAACGCCGTTGCGACGGCTTTGCCATTCGATGATGCGGTCGAAGTACTCGTCACGCGGATTGAAATAGCCAAACATGGGATGCTGGGCGCGCTGAATGATGTGTTCCTGAACCGTGGGCACCGTGGCAAAATTCATATCCGCCACCCACATGGGGATGCGGTCGAAGCCCTCGTCGGGTGCGTTCGGAGCCATGTCGGGAATTTCTCCCCAGGAGTCAACGGCGATGGCGTCCATACCGTGGCGGTCGATAAGCGAGGTAAAGTCGTATTTCATGCTGAGCTCCCGTGCAAAGCGGATTGTTTCGGTAGGCGTTATTGTCCACCAGCGTGGGCGGTTTTGGAGCGGAGTTTGGCGCTTAATTTGACGGGTGCGGACGAATGGCTGGTTAGTCTCGCGCGTCGTTGATGGCGGTTATCGTCAACCTGGTTCCGTCGACCGTAAACGATATGTCAAGCCCAGCGTAAGCCAAATGGTAAACGCGGTTTGGCTCGTGTTTGCTGCCCGCACGGCGCGGATCTTGGCGGAGCACCTCGATCAAGCCGGGGAGCTTTGTGTCCGGGACCATGTCCCGCAGCGCTTGCGGGAGCTCGACATCGAGCTCTTGCCATGGCGCGTCCTCAATCCAGCCGCCCGTCGCATCCGGGTGACAGTCCGCAAACGGAATGTAAGGCTTAATGTCGTAGATGGGCGTACCGTCGCGCAGGTCGGCCCCCAGCACATGGATGATGGGACCATCGTCGGTGAGCTCGACACGATCAAGCTTGACGCAGGTGAGCCCGATGGGATTAGGGCGAAACGGACTGCGCGTGGCAAACACGCCCACGCGTTCGGCTCCACCCAGACGCGGTGGGCGCACGGTTTTCGACCATTTTGCGTTGGTGCCGGACCTGTCCTGCGTTTTGGCATCGGCGGCTATGTCCTTAGCCGTGCCGCCGGGCGTTCCGTTTTCGAAGCGCCAGAGCAGCCATAGGTGAGAGAAGGAGTCCAGACCCTCAACTGCAGCGTTGGAGGCAAATTCCGGCTCAAAGACGATGCGTCCCTGCAGATGGGGCGCCAAAAAGCTGTTGCGTGGGATGCCGAACTTCTGCGGCAGGTCGGTATGTATGTGTGCAATAGGTTCCATGCCGGTCATTGTACGGCATGGAGGCGTGGGGTGTTGCGCGCAATTCTTCGCCGCGGTCCCCGTCGTGCAACCAACGGTTGCTTGGAAGGGTGCCGGCCGCCGCGTATGCTTAAAGCAACAAACAGCAGAAAGGAGCCGTCATGGCCTTTGCAGAAAAGCTCATCGCCATCCGCCGCGACAACAATCTCACCCAAGAGCAACTCGCCGCCAAGCTCTTCGTCACACGCCAAGCCGTCAGCCGTTGGGAACGCGGCGAAGTCACGCCGGGCATCGACATGATGAAGCTCATTGCCGCCATAACCGGAGAACCGCTGTCCCACCTGCTCGAAATGCCCGAGCACTATTGCCAGAGCTGCGGCATGATACTCACGCCCGACGACTGCGGCACCGATGCTCACGGCGCAACGACCGACCATTACTGCAAGTGGTGCTACGACCACGGCAAGTACACCTACGAGACCACGATGGAGGCCATGATTGAGGATTGCGCCCCGCGCCTGGCACAAAACACCGGTATGTCGCTCGACGAAGCCGTCTCTCTCATGGGCGCCGTGCTGCCGCAATTGGAGCGCTGGCGCACCGTGCAGGAAAACGAGGAGCGCTACGGTGCCGAGGCGCGGGCGCGCTATGGCGACGAGGCCGTCGATGCAGCAAACGAGGCACTGCTGGACATGGACCCCGAGACATGGAACGACATGAAGGAACTTGAACGCGCTATTCTGGGCCAGCTCTCGATCGCCATGGGCGACGGCGAACCGGATGGAAGCGAGGCGCGCAAGCTTGTCGCAATGCACCGTCGATGGATTGGCCTTAACTGGGGACACGAACCCCAAGACGAAGCATACCTGGGCCTCGCCCACGGCTATCTTGCCGATCAGCGCTTTGTTGACTACTACGACAAGCCCTGCGGCACCGGAGCTACGGCGTTTCTGGTACAGGCCATCGAGTCGTCGCTGGCCCGCGCATAGATTGCGGCGGCTTTGGGTATTTCAATCAAAACCGCAACCGATTGGAGACACCATGGCTACTGATCATGAACTCGCGCTCTACGTTATGACTGGCTGCCCGTATTGCATAAAGGTCAAGCGCTTTTTGGCCGATAACGGCGTGACCATTCCCGAACGCAATATCTCGACTGACCCCGATGCCGAGCAGACGCTCATCGCCGTCGGCGGAAAACGCCAGGTTCCCTGCCTGTTCATTGACGGCAAACCGCTCTACGAGTCGAGCGACATCATCACCTGGGCACAGAAGAACCTGCTCTAGCACTCATTGGGGACGCACTTAAATGAGTAGTTCCACTCATTGGGGACGTACTTAAATGAGTAGGTAGGAATTCAGTTTCTCAAATTTATAGAACATACGTTTGCTTATATGCTATACTCGCCTCAAGGCATGAGGCTGGTCGAGAGCTCCCGCGGAGGTCCCCAATGACACGCTGGAGCGGGTTCGGTAAGTAAGATCGGTGGTTACCGCACTCGCCCACCTCAGACAGGCTGCGCTCCTGTTCGCCGTCGCCATCAAAGAACGGCACTCACAATCAAACGTTTCCGTTATCCGTGAGTCACACAGGAGTGCATCGTTATGGCAAAACAATTATCAACCCAAAAAACTATCGAGCCCGCACTGCCAGATGAAGAATATGTCTACGCGTCTGTCAGAAAAACCCTCGAGCACCCTCGTTCCCACGTTGAACGCGCCATCAACTCGACGATGGTCGAGGCATATAAGGACAATACGGCCCTTTTCTATTAGGCGTCCCTAATTCGAGACACACTATGTCATGAATTGAGTTGGTCTCGCCATCGAAGACTGATGAAGACGAGTCTACCGACGCCCTAGAGCCGCACACGTGGCAGCAATGGAAAAGGCAGTCGATCCCTTTATTTAGAGCAATACGGGAGGAACTAGACATGGGATACCAAGAATCACTGATTCGAGTAAGCAGCTTGGCAGAAATCGCCGGTATAGAGAAGGCCATTGCCGAATCCGAAGAAGTCCAAACCCTAGAATATCTCGTATGTATTTGTGGAGCCAAAGCCAAAGTCGACCTTTACCGCGACAACACCTTCACGGCGTCTCGACCTCTTAGCGACATCAAACCCAACGAGGAACCGATTATAAGGGCTGGGGACCTATTTGCCGTCGTCGCGGGCGCAAGACTGTATCAACCTTTTCTCTGGATCGACTGCATCGCAGGAATCTCCGATCCAGGATACGAGGAGCTCATGGAAGACTTTCCACTTGATGTCCCACGGCAAGAGGCAATCATCCATCCAGACGAAGCAAAAAAGGCAGAAATGTTCATGAGAAGAAGCCTGAACCAAAGCTATACCCGTGTCATGCGAGGCGAACACCCCATCCAGCTTCCAGAAGAATTCATCAACCCACCTGTTCCAAAACCGGAAACCCCAATGGTCCGCTAGTCAAAACAGGCTGCTTAACCGTATTAACTGCTTGCATTTTTGTCTACAAATCTGTATACAAAAAAAGAGGCCCTTATGGAGCTCATTGCAATCCACGCCCTTGTCCCTCCTACGCGCAAGGTGCTCAGAGAAATCGGGATCGATCGATAGGAGGCGCTATGGACGCTAAGCAGCTCGAAAAGATAATGGGGTTTGCTCCCGGAGAGCTGGAAAAGGCCGCAGAGGCATACGAAAAAGATGAGTGGCCAAAGGGTCGCACCATCAAGTTGGGAAGGCCGCCGATCTCCGATGAGCCAAGCGTTGTTTTGTCGGCACGTGTGGGCGAATCGGTTCTTGAAGCGTTTGACGCAAAGGCGGAGCGTCATGGGCAAACACGCACGGAGCGACTCAGAGAGCTCATTACGCTCGATGCAATGATTGCCTAGTCCCCCTGCCGAGCCCAAACATGTACGCCAGCATCCAAAGTCGACATTTTTCGACATCTTTGGATGCTGGCGTACAGCTTTTTGCAACATAGTCGTTGGGGACGTTCTTGAATGACTAGCCGTTAAAGAACGTCCCCAATGACTAACTAGCCGCAAAAGCGAGCGGTTGACGCGAGCGGCTGCTCGCGAAAGACGCGATCGACGGCGGCGCGGTATTCGTCGGCCTTTTTGGTCTTACGTACGAGCTTGTGAACGGTAGTGGGGTCGGCGAAAGCGCACTTGGCGTAGAACCACCACTCCTTCATGCGGAAGACCGCGTTGCCGCCAATCTCGTCCGCATAGGCTGCGAACAGCGTGTCGTGGAAGCGCTGCAGCTCAGCTGCCGTAGCAGCAGGGCCGCCGGCAACCATGCGAGCCAACGCGGGGTTCGCAAGCAGGCCGCGTCCCAACATTACGTGGCGCGTTCCGGGATAGGCCTCTACCAGCTCATCCATGTCCTCAAGATCAAAGATGTCACCGTTGTAGGCCACGGGAAACGGCGCCCGCTCCAGTGTCTCGCCGTAAAACTCCTTGCGCGGCGAGCCCGTATAGCGGTCCTTTTGCACGCGCGGATGCACGATTAGCTCTGCTAGCGGCATGCGGCAATATAGATCGAGCACACGCTCGTACTCCTCGTCACTCTCCAACCCCAGCCTGGTTTTTACCGACACCGGCAACGGCGAACGTTCGCACACGTCACCCAAGAACGCCTCGAGCTCATCCAGGTTGCGCAGAAAGCCCGAACCCTTCCCCTTGGCAACAACCGTGCCCGAGGGGCAGCCAAGGTTGAGATTGACCTCGCGGTAACCCATGTCGGCGAGCACCTGCGCCGCCCACACAAACTCGTCCGCGTTCTTGGACATCAGCTGAGGCACCACGTTGAGCCCCTGGTTATTGGCGGGATCGACCTCTTTAAACGCCTTACCGCCAAAGCGGTTGCCCACGCGCGGCGGCGGCAAAAACGGCGTGTAATAACAATCGAGTGCGCCGAAGCACTCCGCGTGCACGCGACGGAACACATGCCCGGTAATCCCCTCCATAGGGGCCAGCGATAAATACATCGACATCCATTCTCACATCAATGTGACAAAGGGACTGTCCCTTTGTCACATTTGCAAATCATCATTCGGCTGTTTATTTTGGCACACATACGTATCGGGCGGCATCATCGCGTGGGCACAGGAGCAGCCGCTCTAAACCAGGGCTGCCGTGGCACTTTTGCCGTATGACCATGCGCTCATCGATGGCGGGATTCTCTATACTGAGTCACATATGACGGCATCGCGCCACAACGACCGCCACGACACCAAGGACCCGCCATGGCAGCACTCTCCGAACAAGAACGCAAGCGCATCCAGCGATACTGCATCTGCCCCAAGGTTGCCGGCGCGGCGCTTGCCATGGCATTCGTGCTGCCCTTATCGATCATTCCTTTCGAAATGGTCGACGACATCGTCTTCCATCACGAAGGCTTCCAAGAGACAGGCATGATGACCGCCTTGGTGCTCACCGCCATCGAGCTCGTTATATTCTGCTACTGCGCTCTCGCCCCGCGCTTTGGCATGCGTGGCAAGCAGTGGAAGGAAATGCAGTACCGGCTCGCCGTCGAGCAGAGCGAGAAAGACCGCTCGGCACAGATCGCAGGCGTTGTTGGCACGCAGGCCGCCGCGCGCCTGCTCAGGAACAGTGACAACGAGACCGCGCGCAACCTGGGCGGCGCGGCAGAGGTCGCCGCTGCCGTAGGCGCCGTCGCCACCGCGGCAGATGTGCTTGCCGAGAGCTTCGCCAACGCAAAGGCCGTGGCAGAGGCCTGTGGCGTGCCTATCCCCCGTGCAAAAAAGTGGATCGTCGCGCTTGTGGCGCTGCCCCTCGCGATCGTGTGCGGCGCCTATATCCCGCAGCTGGCGCAGGGAAACATCGAGATGCAGGAGAACGCCGCGGCCGCGGCCGAGCAGATCGCCATCGCACGCAAGGCATTAGAGCCCTCATGCGAGTACGTGTCCGCCGATGACCCCTACGAGCGATATCAAGATTACGGCTATCACGTCCGCGGCTATCTGCACGACGGCGACTCCGATACCCAAAAGACCTATACGTACCTGGATTTTGACAACAAGGGAACGCTCACGGAAGTGAGCTACGCGGCAGAGGTCGACCCCAATGCGAGCCTCGAGGACAACCTCGCCCGTATCGAGCTCGACCTTGACGAGCTTTCCTCTGCCGTCCAAACCATAGACGTCAAGACCGCAAGCCCCAAGCTCCTAGCAGCGCAGAAGCTCCCTGAAGAGTTTAGACAGGCTTTTTTGAGCGGTTCGCTCTACGAGAGAATCTCTATCAGGACGAGTGACGGCCCCGTCAAAGCGTATTACTCGTTTGACACGGATCCCGAGGACGAGTTTGACGAGTACACCCATCCAACCATCCGCATCACGCTGATGGGCAAAACGAACTAGGTGCAGGGAGATGAATGTGACAAAGGGGCTGTCCCTTTGTCACATTATTCGGAGCGTAGGGCTTCTACGGGGTCTTTCTTGGATGCGCTGCGAGCCGGCAGCAGGCCGGCAACGACCGTCAGCAGCACCGAAATTACAATGAGCATCAGCGCGTCTTGAACGGGCAGGCTCATCAGGTTGGGCACCTGCTTGGCCGCAAGCGCCCAGGCATTAACCGGAAAGCTCACGGCCACCACGACGACAATGGCAAAGACGCCGGCAATGAGGCCTTCGATAAAGGTCTCGGCGTTGAACACGTTGGCCACGTTGCGCTTGGACGCGCCGATCGCGCGCAGGATGCCAATCTCCTTTTTGCGCTCCAGTACGCTGATGTAGGTGATGATGCCGATCATGATGGAGCTCACCACCAAACTGATGCTCACAAATGCGATGAGCACCAAGCTGATGGTGTTCACGATGTCGGTTACCGAGCCCATGATGATGCCCATGTAGTCGGTGTACGAGATTGCCTGCTCATCGTGGCCAGCGGCTTTGACCTGCTTGTTGTACGCGTCGATGTGATCGAGTACGCGCTCCTTGGCCTCAAAGTCGCGCGGGAAAATCTTGACCGAGATGGGGTCTGCCTCGTCCGCATAGCCCAACGTGGTCAGATTGTTGTCGTAGGTGAGCTTCGACGCCTTGGCATAGCCCATCATGAGCGAACTCAGGTCCTCGGCGTCCATGTTGAAATGGATGGCACGCGCAAAGGCGCTCGCATCCACACGCATAGCGCTCGCCAGGTTGGCAAAACTCGATGACATCTGCGTCGCCATCTGGCCCATGAGCCCTGCCGCGCCCGCCTTGAGCTGGGACGATACCGTCGTGGCAATCTGCTCGCTGACCGCCTTCATCACCTGATCCATAGACTGCTGCAAATACGGAGCCAGCTGCTTTTGCACATAGTCGCCCATCACCTGCTGCAGACGCTCGGCCAGGGCATCGCCGCCAAGCGCCCTGAGCTGAGCCAGGTATTGCTGGGCTGCGACATCATTCTCAAGGTACGCTGAGAATGCGGCAGCAAGCTTTGACGCATCCTTAAGATCTTCGGGCGACAGCGCCTTAAACTGATCGGACTGCATAAAGCCCTCAAACAGCTGGTTGGCAAGCGCTCCCACCTGCTGCATTTGCTCGGGCGTGAGCTCAAGACCGTCAAAGATGCCCGAGAAATCTGGGGCCGGCGCTTTGGCCATGATGTCGCTGAAGTCGATGTCCTTCCCAACGCCCGAAAGGTCAAGGTCCAGCCCGGACAAGTCGATACCAGAAAGGTCTATACCGCCGGCCGCGCCCGAGAGCGCAGACGAATCGAGAGAGAACGCGCTCTTCAGCGCCGCCTCGTCCACACTGAACATACTGCCCAGATCCACGCCTTGCTTGGCCTCGCCTTGCAACTCGTCAAAGGTTTTGCCCGTAAAGACATCCGTCTCGGGGTGGGCAAGCTGCTCCTGCACAATCTGCGAATCGGCAGCACGCTCCATAAGCTGGCGAGTCAGCGCATGCGTATAGACAATGCCCGGGGACAATGCGCTCGCGTTTGCCGTCTCGTTGGGTCGCACCACGCCCACAATGCGCACGTCAATACCGTCGGCAACCTTGGCTTTCATAAAGTCGGCGTCGCCAGACATGTCAGTCCACATGCCGGTCTCTTCGTTTTTGCGATAGGCATCGGCCGGCGACAACACCTTAAACGTCGTGGACAGTGCATCGTCGTAGGTAAAGTCGCTGCCGGTCTTGGGCGTCTTGACCTTGCCGTCGGCCGTCATGGCACTGTTAACCAGGTCGTTGAGCTCATCGATATCCAGCGCGCCGATACTGTAGAGCGTGTAGTCGCCCACCGTTCCGCGGCTCGAAAGCACCATCACGGCCTCGTTGGCGGACGTAGGCCAATGGCCGGCAACGACATCGTACTGGCTGTCGAGCAGGCTCTGGTCGTCAATCATCTCGTTAAAGACCGAGGTTCCCATGGAATCCATGCTCACCGTTGCCGCCGAGCTCGCGCCTCCGCTCATGGCCTCGGTCATGGCGTTGGGCACCAGCCGGACAGGCTTCTCATCGCCATTCCCGGCACGATAGACAACCGGCGTCACGCCATAGCCGTACTGGATAGCATTGACCTCTTTATTGATACCGTCGCCACCGGCATCGAGCCATGCCTTAAAGCTCGTCATATCGTTAGATTTAACGCTTGCGAACATGTCTTTTACGGCCGTGACCACAGGGATCTTATCGGTTCCCTTATCTTTGCCACCGGTGGCGTCATCGGACGAGCCCTCGCCCTTGGACGCCTCCTCATCGGTAGCCCCATGCCCGCCCATCATGGATGACAGGTCATAATCTTGTTTGGAAATCGTAAGCGGGTAGCTCGAGAGCGTGTCCTCCTCGACCTTTTTGATGTAGCCGTTTACGCCGTTGGACAGCGCCAGAATCGCTGCGATGCCAATAATGCCAATCGAACCTGCAAAGGCAGTCATGGCCGTACGGCCCTTCTTGGTCATGAGGTTTCGGGCAGAAAGCCCCAGCGCCGTCACAAAGCTCATCGAGGTTTTGCGCGTGGGCTTGGCCTCGCGACGCGCGGCCTCGGCAGCATCAAAGGGATCTGAATCGTCGGTGATCTTGCCGTCCGCCAGGGTGACGATGCGCGTGGCGTACCTGTATGCCAACTCGGGATTGTGCGTGACCATGATGACCAAACGATCGCGCGCAACATCCTTGAGCAAATCCATGACCTGTACGGATGTCGTTGAGTCCAAGGCGCCGGTCGGCTCGTCAGCCAGCACAATCTCGGGATCGTTGATTAAGGCGCGGGCGATGGCGACGCGCTGCATCTGCCCGCCCGAAAGCTGGCTCGGGCGCTTGTCAACGTGCTCGCCCAGGCCAACTGCCTCGAGCGCCTTGCGCGCACGCTGGCGGCGCTCGGCACGCCCCACGCCCGTGAGCGTAAGCGCCAGCTCCACGTTTTCCAAAATGGTCTGATGCGGAATGAGGTTATAGCTCTGGAACACAAAGCCAATGCGATTGTTTCTGTAGGCATCCCAATCGCGGTCGCTGAAATCCTTGGTCGAGATGCCATCGATCAGCAGGTCGCCCGAATCGAAATGGTCGAGTCCACCAATGACGTTGAGCATCGTAGTTTTACCCGAACCCGAGGGACCCAGGATGGCTACAAACTCGTTATCGCGAAAAGACAGGCTTACGCTGTCGAGCGCTACCTGCGTAAACGACTGCGTAACGTACCTTTTGCAAATAACTCTGAGATCCAGCATGGACGGCAACCTCTCTCGCGCGGGCGCGCTCGCCCGCTCCCCCGCCGTTCACGTTCGGCGCGTTTGTCCTACTCTATCCTCATTTTTGGCCGATACCAGTGAGGAATGTAACGAACCGCGCCAAAAAACGAACGGGACAGCACGCCGCATGGCGCACCATCCCGCATATAACATCCCCGATGCGACAAAGAGGCTGTCACTTTGTCACATTCCAATGCGCGCTACTTTTCGAGCCCGCACGGCATAACGTTAGCGCTGCCGCGGCGAGCCTCAGTCACGGCTGCAAAGAAGCGATAGCCGCCCGAGAAGTTAAAGCACTCAAAGCCATGCTGCGCCAAAATGCGGCAAGCAATGTAGCTGCGAATGCCGCTCTGGCAAATCACGTAGACCGGCTTGGCCCGGTCGAGCTCGCCCAGGCGATTGCGCAGATCATCGACGGGAATGTTTACGAAACCATCAATATGCCCGCGCTCATACTCCCCTTCCGTACGAACATCGAGCAGCTGCACGCTGCCATCGCGTGGCAAGTTGGGCTCATCCTCCCAATGCCACTGCGCCAGTATGCCGCGATTGAGGTTCTCGATCATAAAGCCCGCCATATTGACGGGATCCTTCGCCGATGAATACGGCGGCGCGTATGCTAGGTCCAAATCCTTAAGCCTATCGCCGCGCATGCCTGCCTGGATGGCAGTCGCCAGAACGTCGATACGCTTGTCCACACCATCGATGCCCACGATTTGCGCACCCAGCAGGCGCAATCCCTGCTTCTCGAAGACAACCTTCATGGTCATGGGCGTTGCACCCGGATAATAACCCGCATGCGAACCGGGCGACAGGACCACGCTGTCGCAGTCAATTCCCGCCGCGTGTGCTGCCTTTTCGGATAGTCCCGTGCTTGCCGCCGTCAAGTCGAATACCTTGATAACCGATGAGCCCAACGATCCGAGGTAGCAGCTGTCCATGCCGGCTATGACATCGGCGACGACACGCCCCTGCTTGTTGGCGGGGCCGGCGAGCGAAATGACCGCGTCCTCGCCGGTCACCTGATGCGTGACCTGCACGGCATCGCCCACGGCATACACGTCGGCAGCAGAGGTCTCCATGCGGTCGTTGACCACAATAGCCCCCTTGATGCCCAGTTCGAGCCCCGCCTCTTGCGCCAGATGGCTCTCAGGTGCCACGCCAATGGCAAGCAGCACCATATCGGCTCCGATAGGGTCATCGCCCGCAACATGGGTGACAACGCGGCCATCAACTTCCTCAAAACCTGTCACATCGGCCTTGAGGCGCAGATCGATACCGTGCTCACGCACCTCGGTATGCAAAAGGGTCGCCATGTCGCAATCCAGGTTGTTCATAAGCTGGACGGGACGCTGCAGAAGGGTCACCTTGAGCCCCAGCTCGCACAGATTCTCCGCCGTCTCGACGCCAATGAAGCCGCCGCCGATCACGACGGCACTGCTCGGTCGCCGCTCTCGAACATAGCTGTGAATACGCAGCGTGTCCTCAACGGTGCGTAGGCTAAAGATTTTATCCGAGTCGATGCCCGGCAACGCAGGGCGAATCGGCTTTGCACCCGGCGACAGGATGAGCTTGTCATACGTCTCGACAAATTCCTCGCCCGTCAGCATATTGCGAACCTCGACCGTATGCGAATCGGGATGGATGGCAAACACCTCGTGACTCGTCTTGACCGCAATGCGAAAGCGATCCCAAAAGCCCTTGGGAGACTGCAGCGTCAATGCACTCTCTTCTTCTATCACGCCGCCAATGTAGTACGGAAGCCCACAGTTGGCATACGATACAAAACCCGTGCGCTCAAAGATGACAATTTGGGCCTGCTCGTCGAGCCTGCGCAAACGTGCCGCCGCCGATGCGCCGCCCGCGACGCCTCCAACGATAACCACCTTCATAGCTAACGCACCACCTTTCCCGTGTAGCCGCTTATGCCGCCGATATTCTTGACACTGCCATACCCAGAACGCTTAAGAAAACTCACAGCTTGGTTGCTTCGCGCACCGCTCGGGCAATGCACGAAAAGCTGCGTGCCCTTTCGACGTATACCCATGATGCTACCCCGAAGCAGAAAAAAGAGTCGCTGTTTCCAGCGACTCCCCTTCAGTTGTCTGTCCCACGGACTTACTGTTCGCTCTTCGCGAGTGCCTGATCGATCAGTTTGTTGAGCGCCTCGCGCTGCTCAGCGGAGTTGATGCCGCCCATGATCGGCTCTCCCACAATGTTACCGTTCTGGTCGATCACGTAGGTGGTCGGGAACGAGTACAGGTTGGAGGTGAACTTTCCGGCCTCGCTGTCCGACTTAAACCAGATGTTCTTATACGTCACGCCCTTCTTGGAAAGCACGTCCTTGGCATCGGCCACCTCGTCTTTGTTGCCATCGAGCGTAAAGGAATTAACGCCCACGACCTGGCCGCCCTTCTCGGCAAGCTCCTTGTTGAGCTTCTCCAGATCGCCCAGCTCTCCCACGCACGGCTTGCAGGTGGTAAACCAGAAGTTCATGACGGTGACCTTGTTCTTGGAGAACAGCTCGTCGCTGTTTACATCGTTGCCGTCCAAGTCCTTGCCCTTAAAGCTGGGGAACTTCGTCTCCCCGCTCTCGCCGTTAGTCATGCCTGCGGTCGAGGCATCGACGCTCTCCCCCTCGCCGGGCGTGCTGCCGCATCCGGGGAACTCCTTCTCCAGCGCCATGAGCTTGTCCTCGATCTCCTTGACCTGCTGCGCGCCGGCCTTAAGCGTCTTAAGCTCGTCAGCCGCAAACTGATCCTTGGCGCCCTCGATGGTATCGAGCAAGAAGTCACCGTAGTTCTTGCCGTCCTCAATCATGGGAGTGTCTTTGTTGGCCGCAAGGAACACCTTTTCCCATAGGGCGTTATCGCTCGCAAAGATCTCGTTTTCCTTTTGCAGCAGCTGCTGGTACAGCTCGGCCGCCTCCTCGGCACTCGACGGCTTTTGCGCTATGAGCTCGGCAATCTGCGCATCGCCGCTCGTAGCACCCTTCGCGTCGCCCTTGGGGGCAGAGCACGCCGCGAGAGTCAGCGCCAGCACGGGCAGCATCAACAGAGCTGCAATTTTTGACAGTTTCATGGTTCCTCCGTTTATATCGAAACTTATATAGGTACCTATTTGTTTTCGCAGGCTTGCGTGGACTGCGCGGGTTTGTCGCCCGTCACACCCAGCCCATAGCGAAAGCTAATAGCATCGACGGGGCACGCGCCCACGCATTTGCCGCAACGAATGCACTCGGCATGGTCGGGCGTACGCGTAACGTCCACGTCCATTTGACACACCTTGGCGCACTTGCCGCACGAGACGCATTTGCACTGGTCAACCTGGATCCCCAGCAAAGACACCTTGTTCATGAGCGCATAAAATGCGCCGAGGGGGCAAATCCATTTGCAGAAGGGGCGATAGAACAGCACGCTCAGCACCGCAACCACAATGAGGATCGCGAGCTTCCAGGAAAAGAGCTTTCCCAGCGCGGAGCGGATTCCCACGTTCATGATGGACAGCGGAATCGCGCCCTCGAGCACACCTTGCGGGCAGATGTACTTGCAAAAGAACGGGTCGCCCATACCCACATCGTTAACCACCAAGACGGGCAGCAGCACCACGGCAAACAGCAGCACGGCATACTTGATGTACGTGAGCGGCTTGAGCTTTTTCGTGGAGAGCTTTTTGCTGGGAATCTTATGCAAAAGCTCTTGTAGCCATCCAAACGGGCACAAAAAGCCGCATACAAAACGTCCCAGCAGCACGCCGATCAGAATGAGCGTTCCGGTGACGTAATACGAGAAGCTAAACTTAGACGAGCCCACCACCGACTGAAACGACCCGATGGGGCACGCACCCGAGGCCGCTGGACACGAGTAGCAGTTGAGGCCCGGCACGCAGACGGCTTTGCCCGCTCCCTGGTAGATGCCGCCCTTGGCAAAGTTAGGCAGGTGAATATTGGTCGCAAGCGTCGCCGCCGCCTGAATCAATCCACGAAATCGCGCTAAAAGATGCGATGCAGTGTTTTTTCTTTTATCCAATTCCGATACACTCCAAGCACAGCCTGATTGCCTTGGCCAGCACGGCATCTGCCTCGCCGCGCATAATTCCAAAGCCAACCATGGCTACCCCAACGATCAGCAAAGCCACCTGCGCCACAGGCTTAATCGCTTTGAACAATCTGACCACTCCTTTCGTTTCGCGACCCATTGGACCATACCGACTATAAAATCCGTGTTAAGCGTGAATGATTATGCAAGGAGAACGTTATGCGCATCTTGGTCATCGAGGACGAGCGGGCGCTGTGCGATGCGATCGCACGCAGCCTGCGCAACTTGGCCTATAGCGTCGACTGCTGCTACGACGGGCAGCAGGCCCTCGATCTGCTCGATGTCGAGACCTTTGATCTTGTCGTGCTCGACCTCAATCTCCCCCATGTCGACGGCATGACCGTGCTCAGGCAACTCAGGACAGCTGATTGTGAGACCAAGGTGCTTGTGCTCTCGGCACGTGGCGAGGTCTCCGACAAGGTAGCGGGGCTCGATGCGGGCGCCAACGACTACCTCACCAAGCCGTTTCATCTTGACGAGCTTGCGGCAAGGATTCGCAGCCTTACCCTCAGACGCTTTACACAAAGCGACGTTGTTCTAACCTGTGGATCGCTGAGCTTTGACACCAAGGCGCGCCTCGCCACAGTGGGCGACGAGATCCTGTCCCTCACGCGCAAGGAGACCGGCATCTTGGAATACCTGATGCTTAACCAGGGGCGGCCGGTGAGCCAGGAGGAGCTCATCGACCACGTATGGGACAGCAGCGTCAACAGCTTTAGCAACGCGACCCGCGTGCACATCTCGTCGCTGCGCAAAAAGCTGCGCGGCGCGTTGGGGCACGACCCCATCCGCAACCGAATCGGCGAAGGCTACGTTATGGAGGATGGCAAATGAAGCGGTTGTCGCTGCAGTGGCGCATCACGTTGATGACGGCACTGCTGATATGTTCGACCTGCGTACTTATGAATTGCCTGGTTGGCTACTCCGGCATGCGCTACATGGACTCGATTGGTGCAGAAGCGTCGGCGCACAGCAAGGTGGAGGCGGCCTCGCCCAGCTCATTTGACCCGACAAACAAAGAGCTCGACGACGCGCTGACCATCGTCGTGAACGACGCCCAAGAATCGTTTGGCGCGACGAGCTGGTATATAACTGCGGCGGTGACGCTGCTCGGCGGCGTGCTGGCCTACTTTGTAAGCGGACATGCGCTGCGGCCGTTGCGCTTCTTTGCGACGCAAGTCGAGAGCGTGCGGCCCGACAACCTCGCCGACACAAAAATCAGCGAGGACGTGCCCTCTGAACTCAGGCGCTGCAGCGCGTCGTTTAACGACATGATTGCCCGCCTTGACGAGGGATTTTCCGCACAAAGACAGTTTACGGGCAATGCGGCGCACGAGCTGCGCACGCCACTTGCGCTCATGCAGGCCCAGGTCGAGCTGTTTTGCGCCGAGCACCCCGACGTCGACGCCGATACAGCGAGCCTGCTCGGGCTGCTGCAGGAGCAGACCGAGCGAATGACGCACATGACAAAGACCCTGCTCGAGATGAGCGAGCTGCGCAGTGTCCCTTGCAACGATGTGATTGACCTAGCGCCGATGATCGAAGAAGTGCTCACGGACCTGGCACCCCTTGCCGAGCAAAAAGACATCACGCTTACAAGTGAGGGCGACGCGCAAACGATCGGCAGCGACACGCTGATCTATCGGTTGCTGTTCAACTTGACCGAAAACGCCATACGCTATAGCGCGCCCAACTCGACCGTGCAAATCAACGCCTGCGCCGAAGGCGACCGCGTGCTGCTACGCGTGCGCGACCAGGGGCCGGGCATTCCCGAGCAATACCAGACGAGCATCTTTCAGCCCTTCTATCGCGTCGACAAATCGCGCAGCAGGGCATACGGCGGCGTGGGGCTGGGGCTTGCGCTGGTCTGGGAGATCGCCGCACTTCACGGCGGCTCCATCGAGGTCGAAAAGAGCTCGGAGCGCGGAACGACCATGCTCGTGACTCTTCCCACTCGCGCACTCGGCTCATTAAAATAACGAACGGGATGGCACGCCGCGTGGCGTACCATCCCGCACATAATATCGAGGATGTGACAAAGGGACTGTCCCTTTGTCACATCTGCTAGTTCTCGTCGCCTACCAGCTGAGTTAGCTTACTCCCACTCGACCGTGCCGGCGGGCTTCGGCGTGAGGTCGTAGCACACTCGGCAGATGCCGGGAACCTCGGCGGTGACGCGAGCGGTAATACGCTTGAGCAGCGCCCAGTCGAGCTCGGGCACCTCGGCGGTCATGACGTCAACGGTGTTGATGCAGCGGATGATGCAGGGCCAGTCGTAGGCGCGCTTACCCTCGCGCACGCCGGTGGCGCGGAAGTCGGGCACGACGGCAAAATACTGCCAGATGGTCAGACCTGCCTTGTCGATCTCCTCGCGCACGATGGCGTCGGCTTCGCGCAGCGCCTCAAGACGGTCGCGGGTGATGGCGCCAAGGCAGCGGACGCCCAGGCCAGGACCGGGGAACGGCTGACGCTCAACCATGTTCTCGGGCAGGCCGAGCTCGCGGCCCACGACGCGCACCTCGTCCTTGTACAGCAGCTTGACGGGCTCGCAGAGCTCAAACTGCAGGTCATCGGGCAGGCCGCCCACGTTGTGGTGAGCCTTCACGCCATCCTGGGACTCCAGGATGTCGGGATAGATGGTGCCCTGGGCGAGGAAGCTAACCTCGTCGCCAACCTTGCGGGCCTCCTCCTCGAACACGCGAATGAACTCGGCGCCGATAATCTTACGCTTGGCCTCGGGCTCCTCGACGTCCACGAGCTTATCCAGGAAGCGATCAGTCGCGTCAACATAGACCAGGTTGGCGTCCATCTGGTTCTTGAAGACGTCGACGACCTGCTCGCTCTCGCCCTTGCGCATCAGGCCGTGGTTCACGTGCACGCAGATGAGTTGCTTGCCGATGGCCTTGATGAGCAAGGCCGCGACAACCGAGCTGTCAACGCCGCCCGAAAGGGCCAGCAGGACCTTCTTGTCGCCGATCTGCTCGCGGATTGCAGCGACCTGCTCTTCGATGAACGCCTGGGCAAGTTCGGGAGTGGTGATACGCACCATGTCGTCGGGACGCTTGTTGGGATCCATGCAGAGCTCCTTTTCGGTTCGATGGGAATGCGTTACACGTATGCAAACGCACCGTCACATGACCTCATTATATGCAGAACGAGATGCGTTTCCCATCGCTGCGACAGAGCTTTTTACAGGGGTGGTATTTTTTCCTAATGTCGAGGTCAGCTAGGCTTCGGTAGCCACCTTGGGAGCATCGCCAATAGACTCTTCCTTTATACGTTCGGCACAATCGTAGGCGATACCCACAAATTCAAGTCCCGAGCAACAGGAGTACAATTGCTGCTATTGTTGCCAGCTGTTGGGAGATGGAAGATGGACTGCGATGGCTACCCATGCGTTCCCATGCCGTTGATGTGCACTGCCTTTGTGCCGGGGCAGATGGACGCTGCGGTTGCAGGCATTTCCGACCCCGATTCGCGCGCCATTGCCACGGCAGAAGCGCTGTACTTTCGCGGACAGGCCACCCTTGCTGCCAAGACGGCGCGCCCCTATCTTGACGCCACCGATCCCGCACTGCGCTATTCCGCATGCTTTATCTGCGGATACGCCAGTCTGTCGCTCAACCGTATCGCCGACGCCCGCCGGTGCCTTGCGGGCATCCTCGATACGCCAACTGACGAGGAATCGCCCGCCGTCCACGCCACGCATATCCTGTTCGCCTCGGCCGCGAGCGTCCTGCTGCACTTGCCTTCCCCGTATTCTGCCGAAGAGTTTTATCCGCTTGCGGCGCATCTGCCCGAAGGCCTGCGCTTGTTCGCCAGCTACGTGATGGCGCATGCCCTGTACCTGCGCGGCGAATATGGCCGCAGTCTGGGCATGGCGGAAAACGCCCTAATTATGAAACAGGGAAGCTATCCCATCTCGGAACTGTTCCTGCACCTGGCAGCTTCCATGGCATACATGAGTCTCAAAGACGTCGACGCCGCAAAAGCGCATTTTGGCGCCGCTTGGGACATTGCGCGCCCCGACGGCCTCATCGAGCTCATCGGCGAGCACCACGGCCTTTTACAGGGGCTCATCGAGGCGTGCCTAAAAACGCAATACCCTGACGATTTCGCGCGCATCATCGAGATCACGTACCGCTTCAGCTACGGCTGGCGGCGCATCCACAACCCCGATTCGGGCGAGGACGTGGCCGACGATCTAACGACCACGGAATTCACCATGGCCATGCTCGCCTGTCGTGGGTGGACCAACGCCGAAATCGCACGCCATATGGGAGTATCGCCGGGCACCGTCAAAAACCGCCTATCCGGCGTATACGCAAAGCTTGGCATCGGCACACGCGCCGAGCTGGTCGCGCATATGTTGCGTTAGCGACCGGGCTGCCAAGCGCATCGAACGCGTTCCGGAACCCGGCGCTTCGCTCGATCAATTTGGACATTTTGGCCATCGAACGGCACTACCGCCACGAAGCGTCTTCTCGCAAAATTGGATTATTTCCACCGATATTTGCGGGATGGGAGCCCAAGATGCTTGATCGCCGTTCGTTACTTGTTGCTGGAGCGTCCTCGCTGGCGAGCATCATGTTGCCTCGCGTGCCGGGAAGCGAAAATGCCTTCCTGCTGCCGTTCGCGCCCACCGCGGCCTATGCCGACGAAGAAGATCCCTTCAAGGTGCTCGTTCTCTCGCGCACCATGTTTGGTGTAGTCGTGGTCGACGTCGCCAACAAGAATACGCCCATCGCAGGTGCCCAGGTCACGCTCACATCGCGCTATGCCGTAGGCAAGCAGCTCACCGCCACGACCGATGACGAAGGCACGGCCATCTTTGAGGTCGCCCCTCTTTCGGAAGACTACGTGGACGAGGCAACGCTTCTCGACGCGTACGACTTTAACGGCGGCATCTCCATTAGCATGGCGGGCTACCGCGATGTCGAGATTCCCCTTGCGCGTATCCAGGGCGGCACCGCCATAACCGCACCCACACGTCCGCTGTCCGACGGCGAGCCGTACTTCCGCCAGCTCACATTCGACGAATGGGACATCCAGTACGCTGATGCCACGTTCATGGCATTGCCGAAGGACGACGCGGCAAACGACCAACCCGACACGCATGCCTTTATTGTACAGGCACATCTGCCACAGGGTGGACAGGCAACGCTGCACATCAACAAGGTAATGCCCGCCACGGGTAGCTCGCCCGAAACCGTCACGCAGATCGGCCAGATCAAGGCCAGCGCATCAGGCGCGGATAATCTGGCGACGTTCACACTCGAAGACAAGTTTCTCGACGCGGCATCGGGCCTTCTGGAGGAAGGGTGCAAGCTGCGCTTTGTCCTCGACTATCAGGGCAAAACCTACACGCTCTCATCCCCCATGGCCGTTGTCACCGCGCCGGCCGCAAAGGCGGAATCGGGCTCGACCACTATCGTCCCCACTACCATGGACCAAGAGGTCACTCCGTTTGATTTCCCCGCGGCGTTTCCCGGCATCGGCGGCAATAAGTTCACGTGCTGGATACCCACATTTCCGATCCTCTTCGATTTCTCGTTTGCTGGATACGTGCTGTTTGGCGGAGGATACAAACCAGCCAGCTATATGAACGATTCGGGCAATCCGGATCCGGAGTACTGGAAGAAGTCACCGCGCGAGTCGGGCGCCAAGCAGGCAAACCGCTACCTCGACGAAATGGAGGGGAAGTGGAATCAGTACAAAAGTATGAGTGCCGGTTCGGGCACCGATCCAAGAAACACCAAGCTCCTTCGCCACCATTGCACGCCGCTGTTCACGATGGATATCGCCACACAGCTGTACGGCTCGCTCGCCTACGATTGGGTGGGCAAAACCTGGGGTGACAACAACGACCCCGCATACGGCAATATTAAGGCCCTCTTCCAGGTAAGAACCGACCTCAATTGGACCGAGCAGTTTACCCTAGGACCGGTGCCGTTTTTCCTAAACGTCAACCCCTGGGTGCTGGCAAAACTGGCGCTCGCCGTGGGCGCCCACACGCACGGCAGCGGCGCGGCGTTTTTCAAGAACATTTCGCTCGACTATTCCAACACGTCGGGCTCGTTCACCATCCAGATCGGACTTGCCGTCACCTTTGGAGCCGGCATTGCAGGCGTCGCTTCGTCCGCTGTGCGTGGCGCCGCATCCCTCACACTGTTCATTGGGTACGAGAAGGCAGATGGACACCAGCTTCCGCGGCTGCGCGTAGGTGCAGACGTCGATGTCGATGTGATACTCCAGTTCGTAATGTTCAAGTGGACCACCAAGGCTTGGTCGGGGTCGTGGCCCACACTCATCGATTCGTGGAATATGTCGGTGAACAATGGCGACCAGTATGTACTCCAGCGCTCTGAGCTGGCATTGGGTGGAAATACGCCTTATACGTTGGATGCCTGCTTCGGCTCGGCCGGCAACGCCGAAGCAGGTGGTGTGCCGCAGTTTATCGCATCGGCCACCATCGTCACCAACGCCGAGCTGCTCGCACGCGCCGAGGTTAAGGCCACTGCCGTAAATGCCGCGCCTGTCGTGCGCGATTGGGATCAAGCGGCCACGCGCATTGAGCTCGAGGCGGATTCAGAAAGCGAAGACACGGGACAGATCGAGCATTTCGTCCATGCACTGGTAGAGAACGACGAAAACGCCGCGCCGATGTATGAGTACACCTACATCGGTCAGTCAACGAACGCCGTTGCGGACCCGAACGCCAATTCTGCCGGCGTGTCGGAGGACGAGCGTGGCGGCATAAAACCCTCGAGCGACAACGTGCTGTTTTCCGGCGTGCTCAGCGAAGCCCACATGAAGCTAACGATGATTGCCGGCGTAGAATGCCTGTTCCGTATCGCCTCGGTGCGCTACGGCGACAATGGCCGCTCGCGCCTGGTGGTGCACACAAAGGCAAACGGCACGTGGTCCGCTCCCACGCCCGTGGACTTTCCCCTTGGGTTTGGCGAGGGCGACGTGGAGCGCGACGGCATATTCGATTACGACTTCGACGTGGTGGAATATACGGACGGAAGAGGAAACCAGGACGCCTACGTGCTGCTGGTCTCGGGCGAGCGCCCCGCCGGCGACAACACCCTTTTCGATACGGCAAGCACAGCCGGCATACTGTCCGTTGTGCGCCTGCGCATAAGTAATGACGAGATCCGCGTTGTGTCGCATACGTCATGGCGCAGCATCTCGCGCGGCCGCCTGCAAGAGGATGGCTACCATTGCCTGCAGTGCCCGCGCATCACGGTAGGCAAGACGCTGATCGACGGACGCCTGTCGGGTGCCTACCTCCACCGCCGCGGAACCACCGCAGAAAAGGCGCTCGGCAGCGAGGCCGAGGTTGCGCTGGAATGCTTTACCCTGTGGTCGGATGATTTGGGCGACAGCCTGACGTTCCGCCAAGTTCTTCGCTTTCCGCAAGCACCGTCGAGTATCGAGCTGAGCGAGCCCGAGAATATCAACGGCAAAATGGTGGTGCCCGTTGCGTACGAGACCGCAGACGGTTGCGGCTGCGCATCGTACGCCGTGATCGGCCAGTCCATTGCGGGCTGGGGCGTTATGCCACCAGACGCCACGGTGCCCCATGCGGTGCCGTGGCCACAACATTCGGGCTTTTTGGCCACCGTCAACGAGCAGCTGCAGCATATTACTTGGACGCGAGGCGCATCGGCATTTGCAACGCAGCCCGTGGGTGCCGCAGGCTGTGGCCCGGCATCGTTTAGCGTAAGCAACAACGGCAGGTGCGCGCTCTATGTAGAGAACACCGATGGCAAGGTGGGGCAAACCTACGACGAAGAAGGCAACCCGGTAGCAGTAATGGGCAAGCACTTCCGCATCTTCGCCAGCACCTTGGCAGGCGATCTGTTCACGGAGCCGTTCGTGATGTGCGAGCTGGACCATCCCGTCGATCAGATAACGACATTTTTGACGTCGGGAGGCATGCTCTCCGCGCTCGCCACGCACATTGTGAGCGCGGAGAAGAGCGAGGCAGAGCTGCACGGCATCGAAGTGCCTCTGGTGGCGTGTGCCACTCCGACGGGCGCGGTCGCTACCTCGGGCGCGGTGGTGCCCGGAGCAGCAGGCGAATCCTTCATGGTCACGGTGCGAAACGACGGCAACACTTTGCTGACTGCCGGCACAATCGATCTGTACCGAGAGGGCTCCAGCCAGCCGTTCTCCAGCGCATCCATCGGATTCGGAGCGAACGCACGCATGGCTTCGATCTACGATCCAGAGCTTGCCGAAGACGCTTCGGCCAACGACATGGCACACGTAAAGTACGCGCTCGAGACGCTGGGCGCACGTTTTGCAACGCACCCGCTGGTAGCCGACAACGGCAACGCCGTGCTGGCACCGGGTTGCACGGCACAGTTCCGCATGAGCTTCGCCATCCCCGAGAGTTGGAGCGACGAAGTGGGCAAACGCGTCACGCTGTATGCGAAGGCGCGTAATCTGGTGGCGCTCGATCCCGTAACGCTCGAGGAGATCCGACCGAGCGCAAACTCGGCGCTGAGTGCCGTTCTGCACGAGCTTCATGTGCCCGACGCGGCATGCGAACGCTCAGAAGTTCAGGTCGGCGTATGCGACAGCGCGGATACGACAGGACTTCACGACGCCCCGATGACAGCAGACGGCGATGGTAGCTCGAGTGGCGGCGGTACTGACGAGGGCGGCGGCTCCGGCGGAAGCAGCTCCGGCAGTGGCAAGGACCACGGCAATAACAAGCGCTCCGGAAAAGCGGGCGCGCTTGCGGGCACGGGCGACAGCAACGTCCCCCTAACCGCAGCCGCAGCAGCGCTCGCCGCAGTTGGTGCCGGCCTTGTCGCCTACAGCGCCCGCCGCACGGCGCTCGAAAAAGACACCGCCAATGAGGACAATTCGGATAGGCCTCGCTAGCTCCTAGTTACTTTTGTGAGAGGCGCCGACTCGGCTCATCGAACATCAAAATGGGCTGGTTCTGAATACCCAGAGCCAGCCCATTGCGCATTAAATGTCGTCTGAGGAGTCGAGTTCTGCCTCGAGCTTGGCACGGCGTCTTTTCGCCGTGAAAAACGTTGCGCACAGGACAGCAAACGTGGCCGCGAAAATCGTCGCACCGCAGAACACGCCCGTGACCAGGTTCGCCAACCAAAAGACGCTTTCGAGCGGTACGATCTGCGCCTCAGCGATACAGCGCATTGCGGCAATAACAAGCGCGAACGCGGCGCCGCTAAGACCGCTGACAAGCAGGAAATATCCAACAGGAAGATGCTCGGTTTGCCCAAAACGATTGGTATCGACATAGCCCTTCCGCGTTTGCAGTCCTGCGCAAATCAACATCACGAGAACGAGCCACAAATACATGGCTGCCTCGAACGGCGTTGCAAAGCCATGCGGCATTTCACTAGCGTCGCTGTGAACCCACGTAACCTGTCGAGCTATAAACTGGTAGAAAAAGATCATCAACATGCCAAACGAAAGCAGCACGAAGCCAATCTTGTAGATCTTCGCGTTCTCAGCCTCCAGGCGTTCATCCTTTGGGCCGGCATATTCACGCCACTTTTGCACGATTTTCAGATCTTCATATTTCATAGTGAACTCCTAAAGAGCATTAGGGTCGGCGTCGGTTTCGTCTTCCCAAAACAAGTCGTTCAACGTAACGCGCAGCGCCTTACAGATTGCCACGCACAAATTGAGCGTGGGGTTGTAGCCGCCCGCCTCGATAAGGCCGATGGTTTGGCGCGTAACGCCCACGGCTTGGGCTAAGTCAGCTTGCGAAAGGCCAGCCGCCGCGCGTGCCGCCTTCATGCGTAGGTTCTTTTTGCCCGGCATGGAGTTCCTTTCGTAGTAATGGACAGATATCCGTTGCAACATGACAGAAATATATTGCATCCTTCACAAGATGTCAACTATATCTGTCATTATGGAAACCATGTCCGCCATCGCCATGTGGACATAACAATTTCGATTCGCTATTCAATCTTACTCGGACAAAACCGAGTCGGAAGGACCCGAGTAAGTGGAACTTATCAGCATGGCCAACGCGCACGCCAATAACCGGATTTGCCGGAACCATGCGTGCCCCATCGTTTAATAGCTCCGTTATTGTTCGATGATCTTCTTGACGACCGCGGGAACGCCTGCCGCCACCACGTTGTCCGGAAGGTCTTCCGTCACGACGCTGCCCGCGGCAATTACGCAACCGCTGCCGATGGTAACCCCCTGCAACACGGATACGTTCGCGCCAAACCAGCAGTTATCGCCTACAACAATAGGCAGAGCCTTCTCGAGACCCAAGTTGCGGTCCTTTGCCTTTAGGGGGTGCGAAGCGGTGTAGAAGCCGCAAAACGGCCCGATAAACACGTTGCCACCAAAGGTGATAGAGCCGCCGTCCATAAAGTAGCAGCCATGGTTTACAAAGCAGCCCTCACCAAAGCTCGTCTTGCTCCCGTAGTCAAAGTAGGCAGGCGAAAGGACCGTCAGCCCTTGCGGAAGATCGGTATCGAGCAAGGATTTCAAAGCGTCAAGCTGCGCGTCGCTTCCGGGTTTTGCCATATTAAAGTCATAGCAGAGCGCCTCCGCCTTTGCGCGTTGCGCCAGGAGCTCCTCGTCAAAGTTGGCATCATGCCACTCCCCGCGCTCCATCTTCTCTTTCTCAGTCATTGCGCCCCCTCAAACAACATGCAGTCTTGATGCGGCAATTCTACCAGCCGATAAGCCACGGTTTTAACACGAGCACCACGCCGCGCAGGGAATGACCGCAGAAGCTAAAGGTCACCGACTCCGAACGCGCGTTCGATGGAATTCGTGTTAGTTGGAATCGTCCGAGGCCTGGGCTATGCTACCTTGACTATCTATATGACTACAACGCAGCAAAGGAGCATCGAGAGAGCGAGCATGGCAAAAAACACCGCAAACTATGGTAACGACAGTATTCGTCAGCTCAAGGACGAGGAGCGCGTACGCCTGCGCCCCGCCGTTATCTTTGGCTCGGACGGACTCGACGGCTGCGCGCATGCCGCCTTCGAGATCCTGTCCAACGCCGTTGACGAGGCGCGCCAGGGCTACGGCAAGCTCATCACCCTTACCGCCTTTCGCGATGGTTCCATTCAGGTAGAGGACAACGGCCGCGGCTGCCCGCTCGACTGGAACCCCTCCGAGAAGCGCTTTAACTGGGAGCTCGTCTTTTGCGAGCTCTACGCAGGTGGCAAATACAACAACAACCAGGGCGGCGACTACGACTTCTCGCTCGGTACCAACGGCCTGGGCTCGTGCGCGACCCAGTACGCATCCGAGTACATGGACGTCACGGTTTGGCGCGACGGCAACAAGTACTCCCTGCACTTTAAGAAAGGCAAGGTCGTTGGCGCCAAAAAGAAAGCGCTTGAGATCGAGCCCAGCGACGAGGACCGCACCGGCACCACCATCAAGTGGCGCCCCGATCTTGAGGTCTTTACCTCGATCAGCATTCCCCACGACTGGTATCGCGAGACCATGCGCCGCCAGGCCGTGGTCAACGCCAACGTGACCTTCCGCCTGCGCATTGAGGGCGACGATGGCGAGTTTTCCGAAGAGGATTTTTGCTATCCCAAGGGCATCGAGGACTACGTGCTCGAGAAGGTCGGTACCGACTACCTTACCGAGCCCTTCTTTATCGAGGCTGACCGTCGCGGTCGCGACCGCGAGGACCTGCCCGATTACAACGTCAAGATCACCGCGTGCATGTGCTTCTCGCGCACCTTCATGATGCAGGAGTACTACCACAACTCGTCATGGCTCGAGAACGGCGGTTCGCCCGAAAAGGCCGCCCGTAGTGCTCTGACCAGCGCCATCGATGCCTACATCAAGCAACAGGGCAAGTACAACAAAAACGAGAGCGGCATTAAGTGGCAGGACGTCCAGGACTGTCTGGTGCTGGTGACCAACTGCTTCTCCACCCAGACGTCCTACGAAAACCAGACTAAGAAGGCCATCAATAACCGCTTTATCCAGCAGGCGATGACGGCATTCTTTAAGGAGCGCCTCTCGACCTATCTGATCGAGAACAAAGACGCCGCCAACAAGATCATGGAGCAGGTGCTCATCAACAAGCGCTCGCGCGAGAACGCCGAGAAGACGCGCCAGAGCATCAAGACCAATCTGCAGCAGAAGACCGACATGGCCAACCGCGTGCAGAAGTTCATCGACTGCCGCTCCAAGGACAAGAGCCGTCGCGAGATCTACATCGTAGAGGGCGACTCGGCAGCAGGCGCCATCCGCACCTCGCGCGATGCCGAGTTCCAGGGTGTTATGCCCGTCCGAGGCAAGATCCTCAACTGTCTGAAAGAGGACTACCCGCGCATCTTTAAGTCCGACATCATCATGGACCTCATGCGCGTGCTGGGCTGCGGTGTGGAGATCAAGGACAAGCGCATCAAGAACCTTGGCGCCTTTGACCTGGACAACCTCAACTGGAACAAGGTCATCATCTGTACGGACGCCGACGTCGACGGTTATCACATCCGCACGCTTGTGCTCACCATGCTCTATCGCCTGGTGCCCACGCTTATCGACGAGGGCTACGTGTATATCGCCGAGTCGCCGCTCTACGAGATCAACTGCAAAGAGAAGACCTACTTTGCCTACACCGAGCTCGAGAAGAACGGCATCCTCAAGGAGATTGGCGACCAGAAGTGCTCGATCAACCGCTCCAAGGGTCTTGGTGAGAACGATCCGGACATGATGTGGCTCACCACCATGAACCCCGAGACGCGCCGCCTGATCAAGGTAGAACCCGAGGACGTCACCAAGATGGAGACCATGTTCAACCTGTTGCTGGGCAACGACGAGACGGGCCGCAAGCGTCACATCTCCGAGCACGGCAAGGAATACCTGGACCAGCTGGACCTGCAGTAGCAGCAAATCGATAACGACGGCCCATAAGAAGTTCAAGAGGAAATCGTGGCAAAGAAGAAGACGAAGAACCAGCCCAAGAAAAAGCAGGTCAACGCCGAGAACGTCATCGGCCTGCACTCCGAGGTCACCGACCAGCCGATTACGCAGACGCTCGAGGTCAACTACATGCCCTACGCTATGAGCGTCAACGTCTCGCGTGCATTCCCCGAGATCGACGGCTTTAAGCCCTCGCACCGCAAGCTGCTCTACACTATGTACAAGATGGGCCTGCTCAAGGGCGAGCGCCAAAAGAGCGCCAACATCGTGGGCCAGACCATGAAGCTCAACCCACACGGCGACGCCGCCATCTACGAGACGATGGTGCGCCTGGCCACGGGCAACGAGGCGCTGCTTGCTCCTTTCGTGGAGTCGAAGGGCAACTTTGGCAAGTACTATTCGGGCGACCTGAGCTACGCCGCCTCGCGTTATACCGAGGCCAAGCTCTCCCCCATCAGCGCCGAGATCTTCAAAGACATCGACAAGGACCCGGTCGACTTCGTTGACAGCTACGACGGTGCCATGAAGGAGCCGCGTCTGCTGCCCACCACGTTCCCCAACATCCTCGTCTCGGCCAACAAGGGCATCGGCGTCGCTATGGCGTCCGATATCTGCGGCTTCAACCTCAACGAGGTCTGCACCGCCACGATGCACTACCTGAAGGACCCCGACTGCGACCTGCTCGAGTACATGCCCATGCCCGATTTCTCGACCGGCGGCGAGATTATCTACCGCCGCGAGGAGATGGAGAAGATCATCGAGACCGGTCTTGGCAGCTTCCAGATTCGCTCCCGCTGGCGCTGGATTCCCGAAGAGCGCATCATCGAGGTGTACGAGATCCCCTACACCACCAAGACCGATGTCATCATCGAACGCATCGTCAAGCTCTCCAAGGAGGGCAAGGTCAAGGAGATCGCCGACATCCGCGACGAGACCGACCTTTCGGGTCTGCGCATCGCCATCGACCTTAAGCGCGGCGTCGACCCCGACAAGCTCATGGCCAAGCTCTATCGCTCGACCACGCTGCAGGATTCGTTCTCGTGCAACTTCAACGTGCTCGTCGACGGCTATCCCCGTGTTATGGGCGTGCGCCAGATTCTGCACGAGTGGGTCAAGTGGCGTATTGCGTCCACGCGTCGCCGCATTAACTTTGACCTGGGCAAAAAGTCCGAGCGCCTGCACCTGCTGCACGGCCTTGAGGCAATTCTGCTCGACATCGACAAGGCCATCGCCATCATCCGCGGCACTAAGCTCGAGGCAGAGGTTGTACCCAACCTTATGAAGGGTTTCGACATCGACGAGACCCAGGCCGAGTTTGTCGCCGAGCTTAAGCTCCGCAACATCAACGAGGAGTACATCCTCAACCGCACCAAGGACATCGCCAAGCTCGAGGGCGAGATTGCCGAGCTTGAGGAGATCCTCTCCAGCGAGGAGAACATCAAGAAGGTCATCAGCGACGAGCTAGCAGCGGTCAACAAGAAGTACGTGATGCCGCGCCGCACGGGCAGGATCGAGCCCCATGAGGTTATCGAGGTAAGCTTGGAGCCCGAGGTCGAGGAGTACCCGGTCACCATCATGCTCTCGCGCGATGGCTACCTAAAGAAGATGACGGACCGCGTGCTCAAGAAGGCGACCACGCTCAAGTACAAGGACGGCGACAAACCCTTTATCGAGTTCCCGTCCTCCAACACCCACGAGCTGCTGGTCTTTACCAACAAGAGCCAGGTGTACAAGTGCAAGGTCACGGCGTTTGAGGACACCAAGTCGGCCCAGCTGGGCTCGTACCTTCCGACCGATCTTGAGATGGAACCCGACGAGAGCGTCATCTGGGTCATCGACCCCGAGGACTACAAGGCCGACGTGCTGTTCGTCTTTGAGAACGGCCGCGTGGTGCGTGTCGCGCTTTCTGGATACGCTACCAAGACCAACCGCAAGCGCCTTAAGAACGCCATCTACGGCGGCAGCAAGCTGCTGTATGCGCAGGTGCTCAAGGAGGACCGCGACCTCGCGCTGGTCTCGAGCGACTACCGCCTGATGAACTTCAACACGTCGCTGCTCAAGACCAAGACGACCACCAACACGCAGGGCGTCCAGGCCTTTACGGCCAAGAAGGGCCGCTCGGTCACCACCGTCGGCACGACCGAGGAAATCCTTGGCGCCGGCGTCTCGGCCGAGAAGTTCACCGCGCAGAGCCTGCCCTCCGCCGGCGCCCTCATGAAGGAAAATGACATGCCGAGCCTGTTTGACTAAAACAACGGCGACCAAACCGTCATGGTTGTACAAAGCAGCGGGGCCCGGAGCGCAGCAACATCGCGCTCCGGGCCTCATGCATTACAGCAACATCATCCCTATAGACAAAATGTCGCATAAAGTGGAACAGACATAAGCCCATCATTCATTCCAAAGGGCTTAGTCGATAGTCTGATAAGGCGCACGCCCGGATGGGTCTTTTTAAGTGAGGACAGGCTTCGAGATCTTGTGTTCTCCCCCGCCTTGACTTCAATCGCAGACAAGCATCCCTGCTTCTCTACTACAAAGTCGATTTCCGCACGATTATCTCGCGCCCAATAATGCAGCGGATAGCCCATGGCTGAAAGCTGTTGGGCAACGTAGTTTTCGGTAAGTGCACCCATGAATGTGCCGCCGATGCCGGCAAGAATATCGGCGCGTTGAGCACCGGCCTTGGAGACGAGCAGCCCTGTATCCGCCTGATAGATTTTAAAAGCAGAAGGGTTAACGAAGGCCTCTAAAGGGCTTTCGATCTGCCCGACTAGGCTGCAGCGCGCCACCGTACCCGACAATACAAGCCAGTCGAGAGCATCTCCAAAGAGAGACGCATTGCCCCCCGCTCGCACTACCTTGTATTGAAATTTGCGATTCTCTTTGGCAAGCTGCTGTGGAATGGAATCGAAGCACGCACGCGTCTTTGCGCTCAAGCGTTCATCAGCATATTTATTGGTGTCGGCGGAATATCCGTCGAGAATAATCCGATGCTTTTCGGCCACATCAATGATTGACTGATCATCGATATACGTTTGGACCGCCTCGGGCATTCCGCCAACAACAAGATACTGTCGATAGAGCCTAAGCGCCTTTTCATGAAGGCTTGGCGCAAGAGGACCCATTAACTCGAATGACGAGCGTATCTCATCGACCAGCTGATCGTGCCCCATTGCCCAGAGAAACTCCTCGAAATCGAGTGGAGTCATCTCGATCAAGTCGGTCTTTCCGACGGGGAACGAATACGACTGATGGTTAATGGCAACCCCAAGAAGCGACCCGGCAGCCGCAACGTAATACTCGGGAGCATCTTCGCAAAAGTATTTAAGGGAAGTGAGCGCTTCCTCGCATGCCTGGATCTCGTCAATGAACAGTAAGGTTTTGCCAGGCACGATACGCTGTCCCGTACGAGCCTCGATCGCGCGCACAATCGAATGAGGGTCAAGACCGCCCGAAAAATCCGCTCGCGCCGACCGGTCGTTCTCAAGATTAACGTAGACAACCGATTCGAAAAGATCCTGGGCGTACGTTCTGAGCAAATAGGTCTTGCCACACTGGCGCACGCCTTTGACCAGCAAAGGTTTTCTATCAGCTCTGTCTCGCCATTCCCTAAGTAGCTCGTCTGCCTTGCGACGCATACGCAACCTTCCCTCATTAACTTCTGTTTGACAATATTTTAACGCGGATTAATTTGTTTTCAGTTATTTTTCTGCGTTTAAAAATTGTTCTATACGGCGCTTGAGGGAATGCGCCCCTATCTCTCGGTAAGGACAGCAAGCATTTCCACCAACACCGATTGCCATGCGCTCTTCTTGCCCTTAGGCGAGCTTGCGAGCGAGCTCTCGCACCTCTTCCAGCTTGGGCGAGGAGGCCATGCTGTCGCGCTCGGTCATACCGCTGATGGTGACAATGCCCTGGTCCTCCCACTTGCAGTATGCGCACGTGGACTTGTACATGGCGATCGCCGCATCATAGACGCCCTCGCTGTGGCTATCGAGCAAAAGGGCCGTCTTGGTGAACGGGAAGCCCGTAGCACCGAAGGCGTACAGGCGGTCGATGACAGCCTTCTCCTGCGCAGTGATATCGAACCAGTAGATAGGCGAGGCAAAGACGACCATATCTGCGTCTTTCAGCGACTCGATCACGTTGACCATGTCATCCTTCTGCACGCAGACGCCCTCATGAGCGAAGCAGTACTGGCATCCCAAGCAGCCGGCGATCTTCTTGCTGGCAACGCGGATGACCTCGACCGTATGGCCGCCCTCGCGCGCGGTCTCGGCAAACGCCTCGACCATGGTATCGGTATTGGCGCCCTTACGCGGGCTGCCGCTCAATACAACGATATTCATAGGATTCCCTCTCCTTCATGCTGCAGGCGCGCAGCATTTTTTCTTGTAACCAAAACAAATGGGGTTAATCAATCGCCAGCAGGCCATATCTCTTGCTCAAGTTCCCTAAAGAAGCTCAAGGCGATTGCGATTGCCTTATACAACATCGAAAACCAAAGAGGGGCCATAGCAACGTCGCCTGCCTGAAATGGCACGCTGTCAAGATCAACTACGGGGATCGCGACGAGCCGATACCGCCCGCATGCCCCCTTCGGAATAGGCGCTGAGCAGCTCCTGAGCGTGGGCAAACTCGGGCCCTCGCCTCCAACCGAGCAGGCGGTTGACCGCGAGATTTCCCTGGACGTTGTGGACAAAGAGCAGATAGGCGTCCTCGCGCGAAAGCCCAGTCTCCTCCATGATCGAGGGAACCATCTGCTCGGCGCCGCGCTCGACGACGCGCTGTGCCACCCGGGCGTACGCGTCGTCATCCGAGTAGAGCAGATAATAGTCATCGTTTGCCGGCGGACGCTGGCAGAGGGCGCCCGCCTCCGATCCCTCGAGCGGCGGCACCGCCGCCAAGGCCTCGTCGATAAGCGCGTCGAGCAGGGCGAACTTGTCCTCGTAGTGCAGATAGAACGTGCCACGGTTGATATCGGCGCGTCGGCAGATATCCGCTACCGTCATCTTCGCGAAGCCGACCTCGGCCAGCAGCGCGAAGAACGCCTCCCGTATGACCGAGAGTGTATAGCGTCGGCGACGATCGATCTTCCCCGCTTCCATTACCCCTCCAATTGCAACGCTCGACAATGCCCGGCAAACGCTCGTTTATCGACAGCAGGCCGAAGCTGTTCATTGCTCTTAAGCAAATCGACATGGATACTTTTTATAGACACCTGTTTATAATAGCTGAAAGAAGGTATCCAGTGACCCTGTACGAGCAGCTCGTTATCGAGCTCACCAACCAATCGTTTTCCCTTCAGGCCGCCTACCGCAGCGGCGGCACGCCCTATGAGCTGAGTGACCGCGAGCCCGAGCCCTACGACCAGCAAATCAGGGACTTCGCCCGTATGATCGAAGAAGCCGATTGCGTGCTGGTGGGCGGGGCCTCCGGGCTCTCCGCGGCGGGCGGCGGCGACTTCTACTACGAGGACAACGCGACCTATCGCAAGCATTTCGGCAAATTCGCCGAGCGTTACGGTTTCAAGGGCGCTTTCGAGGGGTCGTTCTACCGCTGGCCCACCGCCGAGGCGCGCTGGGGATACCTCGCCACCTTCCTCGACACCACGCTCAACGCCCCGCTGCGCAAGCCCTACAAGGACCTCGACGCCATTCTCGCCGAGAAGGATTTCTTCGTGCTCACCACCAACCAGGACACGCAGTTTGTGAAGCTCTACCCCTGGGAGAAGGTGGCAGAGATCCAAGGCGACCACCGCTTCTTTCAGTGCTCCCGCTGTTGCACCGACGCGGTGTGGGATGCGGTCGAGCCGGTCTCCAACATGGTAGAGGCCATGGGAGACGGCCTTGAGGTTCCGACAGAGCTCGTGCCGCGCTGCCCGCACTGCGGAGCAGAGGCGTTCCCCTGGGTTCGCGGCTACGGTAACTTCCTGCAGGGCGAGCTCTACGAGGAGCAGTACCGCAAGGTGTCCGACTGGCTCGACGCGCACGCGCGGCAGAGGATCCTCTTCCTCGAGCTGGGTGTGGGCCGCATGACGCCCGCGTTTATCCAGGAGCCGTTCTGGGCCCTCACGGCGCAGTTACCGCAGGCCAGCTACATCGCCGTAAACAACAAGACGCAGTTTCTCCCCCGCGCGATCGAGGATCGGGGGCTCGCCGTTCGCGCCGACATCGCCGACGTACTCGCCGACGTGCGCAAGACGCTGGGGAGGTAGCGCATGGAGACGGCGAAAGCAGTTCGCATAGGCAGGGCGCTAGCCGAGGCGGATCTTGTCATCATCGGCGCCAGCAACGGGCTGGACATGGCAGAGGGGCTCAACCTCTTCTGCGCCGATGCTCATTTCCGAGAGGCGTACGGCGACCTCGCTCAGGCCGACGGCATCGGCTGCATACTGCAGGGGCTCGCCTCCCCGGATGCCAGCGTGCGAAGCCGATGGGTCGAGCGGTTCCATCAAAAGGAGTATGTCGAGTATGAGCCCAGCCCGCTCATGAACGGGCTGCGGCGTCTTACAGAGCACGCTGACACCTTCGTGATCACGTGCAATATCGACGGGCACTTCGTACGCGCAGGGTTCAACGAGAACCGCGTGCTCGAGACGGAGGGGAGCATACGCACGTCGATCGACGAGCGGCGTCTCGCCCATCCAGACGCCCTCGCCACGGCCCAGCTCGAGGAGCTCGAGCGCCTTGTGCAAGCCCATCGCAACGGCAGGGTCGCCATCCTCGAACTTGGCGTGGGACTGCGCAACGGCATCATAAAGCACATGCTCGCCCAGATCGCGAACGTCTGCGAGCACGCCACCTACATCGTGTTCAACTACAGCCAGGCCATGGCGCCCGACGCCTCGTGCGAGACGATTCTCGTTGACGGCGATATGACCCCGGCTTTCGAGGAGATCGCCCGATGCCACCCCTAGAAAGAGAAGCGCGTAGGCTTCGAAGCCTTATCGACGATGCCGACGCCATCATCGTCGGCATCGGCTCGGGCATGTCGAGCGCCGCCGGGTTCAACCATTACAACCGCGCGGGCATGGCGCGCGCAGGAATGGCGGACTGGCAGCAAGCCTTTGGCTTCAAGAGCCTTTTCGACGGCTTCTACCACCTCTACCCCAGCCTCGAGCAGCAATGGGCCTACTACGCGCGATATATCGATTTCATGCTGCGCGAGCCGACCTCGCAGCCCTATCTCGACCTACGGTCCCTCATCGGCCATAAGGATTACTTCATCCTGAGCACCAATGTGGACACCCAAGTCGAGAAGACGTTTCCCACCGAGAGGATCTGCAACTATCAGGGAAGCTTCGCGCACCTTCAATGCAAGCAGCCATGCTGCGACGAGCTCTTCGACGCGAGCCCCTACGTCGAGCGCATGCTCGCGGGCATGGCGGGGTTCGAGGTCCGCAGCGAGGATGTCCCCCGATGCCCGCACTGCGGCTGGCAGCTTGTGCCGTGGGTGCGCGACGACACGTTTCTGCAGGGTGCGGCATGGCGCGAGAGCCTCGGACGATACGAGCGCTTTGTGTGCGAGCACAGCGATCGCCGCGTGCTGTTGTTGGAGCTCGGCGTAGGCGAGATGACCCCCGGCATCATCACGCTCCCGTTCTGGAGCATGACCGCGAAGCTGCCGGATGCGCACCTTTTGAGCGTAAACATCTCGGGCGACTCGGCTCCGTTGCAGCTTGGAAGCAAGGCAGAGGCGATCCAGGCCGATTTGGGCACCCTGCTCTCGGCGGCGCGGGCAGGTGGCGAGTAACGCGGAGCGGTAGACGCGCAATGAGGTTTTAGCCGCAGCCTCCGAACGAGAGGGCTCGGAGGCTGGTATTCCTGAATCGCAGGTCACGATGGGTTATCGAAATCGCGAAGAGCGGATACCGCCAGTAAGCCCCCTTCGGAATAGGCGTTGAGCAGCTCCTGGGCATGGGCGAACTCGGGGCCTCGTCTCCAGCCGAGCAGGCGGTTGACGGCCAGATTGCCCTGGACGTTGTGGACGAAGAGCAGGAAGGCGTCTTCGCGTGAAAGCCCTGTTTTCTCCATGACCCAGGGAACCATCTGCTCCGCTCCGCGTTCTATGACGCGCTGGGCTACGCGAGCGTATGCGTCGCTGTCCGAATAAAGCAGGCGATAATCGTCGTCTGCCGGCGGACGCTGGCAAAGCGTTGCCGATTCAACCCCCTCAAGCGGGGGAGCCGCTGCCAATGCCTCGTCGATAAGCGCATCGAGCAGCGCGTACTTATCCTCGCAATGCAGATAGAACGTTCCCCGGTTGATCTCGGCGCGGCGGCAGATGTCCGCCACCGTCATCTTCGCGAAGCCGACCTCGGCCAGCAGCGCGAAGAACGCCTCCTGTATGACCGAGAGGGTGTAGCGCCGCCGGCGGTCGATCTTGGTTTCTCCCATCGCCTCTCCAATCTGAGTCGTTTGACAATGTCCAGTAGCTGTTCGTTTATCGACAGGTGCACGCGTTTGTTCATTGCCCCTGCGAAAATCAACAAGGATACTGTTTATAGACACCTGTTTTTTATAGCTGAAAGGGAGCACGGATGACCCTGTGCGAGAAGCTCGGCATCGGGCTTGTCAGCCGATCGTTTTCCCATCGGGCCGTCTATCGAAACGGCGGCACGTCATACGATTTGAGCGATTGCGAGCCTGCTGCTTGCAAGCAAGATATCGAGGCTTTTGTCCGCAAGGTGGGGGAGGCTGATTGTGTGTTTACGGGAGAGGCAGGTAGGCAGGCGTTATGAGCATCTGCATCAAAAATCAGATTCAGAATATGAATATCGTCATCGGCTGCACGGTGGGGTGTCCATATTGCTATGCCCGTAACAATGTGAAACGTTGGCATATGATTGACGACTTCGCTGATCCTGCGTTCTTCCCGAGCAAGCTCAAGATGATGGAAAAGAAACGCCCGCAGAACTTTCTCCTTACCGGCATGAGCGATCTCTCCGGGTGGAAGCTGGAATGGCGAGACGAGGTATTTGCAAAGATCCATGAGAATCCACAGCATCAGTTCCTGTTCCTGACCAAGAGACCCGATTTGCTGGATTTAGATACCGACCTGGAAAACGCATGGTTCGGCGTTACGGTGACGAGGAAAGCGGAGCTGTGGCGTATCGACGCCCTTCGGAAAAACGTCAAAGCAAATCACTTCTTCGTTACTTTTGAGCCGCTATTCGACGATCCCGGTACGGTCGACCTTTCCGGAATCAACTGGATCGTCGTCGGTACCATGACCGGGGCGCAGAGCAGGAAGGTTCATACGGAACCGGAGTGGGCATGGTCTTTGACGGACCAGGCGCACGCGCTTGGCATTCCAATGTTTATGAAGGAAGACCTCGTCTCTGTCATAGGGGACGAAAACATGATTCAGGAATTGCCGGAAGAATTCGAAAGAGTGCTGGAGGTGCAGAGAACATGGCGGAAGTGATCGATGGAATCCTCATCAATGAGGTGGAAGCAAAGAACATCATGACCAAGTCCAGCCTGCCGGTAGGCGGCTACTCGGTCAATCCCTATGTAGGCTGCACGCATGCCTGCAAGTATTGCTATGCCTCCTTTATGAAGCGCTTTACCGGACACAAGGAGGAATGGGGCACCTTTCTTGATGTGAAGCATTGGCCGGAAATCAAGAATCCGAAGAAATACGCTGGACAGCGGGTGGTTATCGGTTCTGTGACGGATGGCTACAATCCACAGGAGGAGCGATTCGGGAATACCAGGAAACTCCTGGAGCAGCTGATTGGCAGCGATGCAGATATTCTGATCTGCACAAAGTCCGATCTTGTGGTACGGGATATCGATCTGCTGAAGAGGCTTGGACGAGTGACCGTTTCATGGTCGATCAACACGCTGGATGAGAACTTCAAGAACGATATGGACTCCGCGTCGAGCATCGAGCGTCGTATCGCTGCTATGAAGCAGGTGTATGACGAAGGTATCCGTACGGTCTGCTTCGTGTCCCCGGTATTTCCCGGCATCACGGATTTTGAGATGATTTTTGAGCGAGTAAAGGATCGGTGCGATTTGTTTTGGCTCGAAAATCTCAATCTTCGGGGTGGTTTCAAAAAAGCGATCCTGGATTATATCGCCGAGAAACATCCCAATCTCGTACCGCTTTACGATGAGATCTATAACAAGCGCAACCGTAGCTATTTTGAAGCGCTTGAAGTAAAAGCCGAGGAAATGGCCAAGAAGTACGATTGCCCCTTTGTGGACAACGAAATGCCTTATGGCAGAGTTCCCCAGGGGCATCCGGTGATCGTGGACTACTTCTATCACGAGGAAGTCCGAGGGTCAGATAATAGCGGAAAAAGAAATCGTTAAACGAAAACCGACGACGATTTGCTCGAGCGATCAGCGTCCACGCGTGGCTTCTGCCGATTGGCGCAACGGGCGACGGATTAAGGGATCGCTCGGGCGGATGATCCCGCTGCAGTACAGGCGGTCGCTCAATTTAGCGGCATGAGCGTTTTCGCACGGAAAACCAGTATCCCCTGTGCCGAGTTTAATCGTAGCGAATACAATGGGCACTGAGCATCAATCGAAAGTAGTCAAGAGCCTTTTCGACGGCTTCTACCACCTCTACCCCAGCCTCGAGCAGCAATGGGCCTACTACGCGCGATATATCGATTTCATGCTGCGCGAGCCGACCTCGCAGCCCTATCTCGACCTACGGTCCCTCATCGGCCATAAGGATTACTTCATCCTGAGCACCAATGTGGACACCCAAGTCGAGAAGACGTTTCCCACCGAGAGGATCTGCAACTATCAGGGAAGCTTCGCGCACCTTCAATGCAAGCAGCCATGCTGCGACGAGCTCTTCGACGCGAGCCCCTACGTCGAGCGCATGCTCGCGGGCATGGCGGGGTTCGAGGTCCGCAGCGAGGATGTCCCCCGATGCCCGCACTGCGGCTGGCAGCTTGTGCCGTGGGTGCGCGACGACACGTTTCTGCAGGGTGCGGCATGGCGCGAGAGCCTCGGACGATACGAGCGCTTTGTGTGCGAGCACAGCGATCGCCGCGTGCTGTTGTTGGAGCTCGGCGTAGGCGAGATGACCCCCGGCATCATCACGCTCCCGTTCTGGAGCATGACCGCGAAGCTGCCGGATGCGCACCTGCTGAGCGTAAACATCTCGGGCGCGGCTCCGTGCCAATGTTTCACACCCGGGGCGATGTTGACCACGTCGCCAGGGTGCAGTTTCTGCGCCGGCTTACCCCATTCCTGGTAAAACCCTCGACCAGCCACGCAGATGAGAATCTGTCCGCCGCCGTTTTTGGCGTGGTGCACGTGCCAGTTGTTGCGGCAGCCGGGCTCGAACGTCACGTTGTAGACGCCAACCTGCTCGGTTGATAGAGGCACGAGGTAGCTTTGCCCGATAAAGTACTTCGCGAATGCGTCGTTGGGGGCACCGATGGGAAAGGCCATCTCGTTTTGGTGCTCGGCTTTTGCATCAGCGGCATCGTCATCCGCCCAGACCTCCTTTGCCATGCGGAAGGCCGCCCATGCCTTGGGCCACCCCGCGTAAAACGCGGCGTGGGTAAGGATTTCCGCTATCTCCGCCCTGGTTACACCGTTATTCTTTGCGGACATCAGATGGTATTGGAACGAGGAATCCGTCAGTCCCTGCGCCATCAGCGCCACCACCGTCACCACGCTGCGGTCTCGAAGGGAAAGCTCGCCCTCTCGGCTCCACACCTCGCCAAACAGCACATCGTCATTGAGCTGTGCGAATTTGGGGGCAAAGTCCCCTAGGGCATCTCTGCCTGCCGTCTGTTTAATTGCCATGATCGATCTCCCCCTGTCGATGGTTTAGGTGCAAATCTGTTTCCGCATTACGGAACACCCTTTGCAATCCCTGTTCTAATGACGAGAATGAAGGTAATACCTAAACCTGACTTTAGGTCAAGGAATGAATTCGAGATTTATTCGGAGGAACCATGTACACAATCGGACAGGTGTCGGAGATGTTCGGCTTGCCCGCCTCAACGCTGCGCTATTACGACAAGCAGGGATTGTTCCCGGCATTGGAGCGGACGTCCGGCATTCGGCAATTCGGCGATACGGAACTCGAGGCGCTTCGGGTCATCGAATGCCTCAAGAAAGCGGGGATGGAGATCAAGGACATTCGGCTGTTCATGGAATGGTGCGCGGAGGGTCCATCGACATACCCCAAACGCAAGGCCATGTTCGAGGAGCGGAAGGCCCACATGGAGCTAGAGATCGCGAACATGAACCGCGCGCTGGACATGCTGAAGTACAAATGCTGGTTCTACGGGCAGCTGAATCAGGGTGAGAATGAGACTGAGCTGAGGGCCATGATTCCCGACGGTTTGCCAGAAGATATCAAAGAGGCTTACGAAAACGCTCACACTCGATAGCGCCGTCCGTTGCTCAAGGAGCTTCAACGAGAAGTCATTTTGGCTCAATCTTCATTGGAGCCAGCATATCCTCTTTGGCCATCACGGGATGCCCTCCCCCTTGATCGCACCGGTTTCAAGAAAGGCATGCAGTTACAAATAAGTGCGTACTCGCTTTTGCATGCGCCATCGCGTGAAATATAACCAGAGCCGGATACGCACGCAAGGCAACTTGGCTCTCAAAATACTCCACGTGCGAGCTGTTCGGATGACGAAAGGGTCACCTCGCCGTGTTCTTCGGCTATACCGGGGACATGTACGTCGCAGGCCCTCAATACTGGAAGGAAGTGTAGGCATGAATATGCTGGAAACCATCAAGGGATGCCGCTCGGTGCGCAAGTACACAAGCGAGCAGATTGCCCGCGAAGACCTGGAGCGCATCGTTGAGGCGGGAATCTACTCGGCCAACGCCGGCGGCGCCCAGCGAAGCGTGGTGGTGGCCCTGCATGACGCCGCCCTGGCAGAGAAGGTGGGCAAGCTGAACATAGCTCGCTTCGACAGGGGCAATTTGATCGGCAACCGCGTCAGCTCCGAGCAGCCGAGTGTCATCGACGATCCCTCCATCAAGAACGGCTTCTATGGCGCGCCGGCTGCCGTCTGCGTGTTCTGCCAGAAGGATTTCGTCTTCAGCGTCCCCGACGCCTTTGTGGTCGCGCAGGCGATGGCGCTAGAGGCCCACAGCCTGGGAATCTCCAGCTGCATCGTCAGCCGCGGCGAGCAGACATTTGTCTCCGAAGAAGGCAGGAGCCTTCTTGCCGCGTGGGGCGTTCCCGACAATTACATTTGCCGCGCTTTCCTCGCATTGGGATACTGCGAGGGACCATACCCGCAGGCGAAGCCCCGTAGAGAGGGACGCGTAAAGATCGTCGAGGAATAGCTGCTCGCCTGCGATTTTAAGGGGTGACGCTAAAAGAGCGTCTCAGAATGTCAAAGATCAGTTCTCCAGCGGCTGCATGATCTCTAATATGATTCCATCTGGGTCACGAAGGTAGAAGGCTTTGCTTCGGCCAAAGCCATCCTGCCTAAAATCAAATTCCTGCGGAGCAGAAAAACACTCCACGCCCTGCTCCACCAGTTTTTGATAAGCCCCGTCGGCATCCTCCGTATAGAAGCACAGTTCCGAAATAGAGGTGGTGAAAAGATCCATGGGAGTGTGGTGAATTTCATCCTTAACAAACTGGATGAGCTCCACCGGCGGCATATGCAGCCGATCCGAGCCGTTTAGATAAGCGACCCGAGCCTTGCAGTTTTCTCGCCGGAACATCGCCTCCGTCTCTTTCCCCTCCATCAGGAGCTCCCCCTGATACCGAAGGCCCAGCACATCACGATAAAACGCTACGGAACGATCCAGGTCGCTGACGGTCAACCCCACATGATAAATTTGCCCAATCATAGGCTCCTCCTCGTTAGCAGTTATCTACTGATTTAATGAGGGCATGGAACGGGAAGGCAGGCCGATCGTTAAGATGATGTGGCCGATTCCGACAAACCCCCGATCACGTGATCCATAAGACTACTTATGGGAAGGGGAAACGGCTGCGTAACTTCCCGAGCCGTCGTAAGCCCCAGAGTCATAATCAGTCTAATAAGTTTAGTTCCATTTGAATTTGCCAAAATATTATTGATTTTCAATATGGATGCTCTTCATAAACAGCGGAAGTAGGGCAAATTCCGCCGTTCCGGCCGCGCTGACCACACCCGGATCCCCAAACGCATACCCCTACAGGAACGCGTTCGCGCAGGGTCAGGGTCACGATCAATGCGTGCGCACCCAAATACCCGCGGGATTGACAATGGGGCGTTTAGCTGCATAATAGTTAGTAGTTAGAAACCCTCGGGTTTGCGGGGCAGGATCGTGAAAGCGATTCTGCCCTATTTTTTCCTCCGTCTGCTCCAAATCAAGTAGTTCGAAGATAGCCTGTAGGTGTCCTCGGGGGCGCCTTTTATTTTCAGGGAATCAGTCGCTCGTTCATGAACGCAGCCATCGGCCGCTTCATGAACGAGCGACCGGCTTGACCTAGATCGAACCGCCTTCATCTCCGTCTAGGCGCCGGCAATCAACATCGTAAATCCGTGCGTGCCACAATGCGGGCATCAGAGATGAAAACACAGTCCCCGTCGGGTAGTCGCGGGCGTGCGGGAGTCCGCATCAGTAACCTGCCTCCTTGGTTGTCCCTTCTCTGCATGGTCATCTACATAAAGGAGGAACCAACCATGCAGATCAGCGTGTCATCCACCCTGACCGTATATCATGACGGCCAGTTTTGGGTGGGGCTGGCGGAACATGTCGAGGACGAAACATACGGCGTAGCCCGCATCGTCTTCGGCGCGGAACCGTCCGATGAGGAAATCCTGCGATTCGTTACAAGCAAATGGGCGGAGCTCGCGTTCTTCGGTGGCGATCACGCCGAGACGAGCAAGCCCGCGAAGAACCCCAAGCGACGCGCTCGCGAGGCGGCGAAGGCCCTTAAGCAGCCGGCGATGAGCACCAAGGCGCAGCAGGCGCTCGCGAATCAGCGGGAGACGATGAAGCGGGAATCGGCCCAAGCAAGAAGCCAGCGGCGCGCGGACGAGGCGGAGGCGCGCTTCGAGCAGCGAAAGCTGAAGCGCAAGCAGAAGCATCGCGGTCATTGATACCGCTATCGACCAGTATATATAGCAGCAGGCGTAGCTTCGATTGAAACTACGCCTGCCACCTGGTGCTATAACGTTATACAGAACGTATGTTCTATTCCAACTCTTTCAAGTTCATTTGCCGTGGCGACATTCCAATTGGGTCTAGTTTGGTTGTCGATTTGTCCACCTTGCCGCCGAATCCCTCCGTGTGTCCTCGCGTACGCGTTTGGGACAAACCCTGGGACAAATTCGCAAACTATTTCGAAACCGCAGGCCCACAGTTTCATTTTTGTCCCGGGGACAAAAGCGGCAAGGCTTTGAGGTCCGAAACCGCTCAAAAGGGATGCCAAAACGGTTGTTTTCCCTCTTTGGCGCTTGCTTAGCGAAGTGAATCGTAGCCAGTGGCTTTACCGTCTTACGTTTCCACAGATCAGAAGGGATGTGCAAGAGCGATGACCGAAAGAATCGTCGCAGGCGGCTTATTCACCCACGAGTTCAACGGCTCCACTTTCAAATGCATGGGGAAATGCGAATGACCTCAATGCGCTCCCGAACTCGGCGCTGACGGAAACGCCGACTCCGTCGAGCGAAGACTTGCTAATATGAGTCACAACACCGTCTCCAAGGCCGATATGCCCAAGATGGCTTCCAACTGGGGGCAGGGTTTGCCGATAGGAACAACATGAAGAAATGCAGTCCCCTTGGAATCCTGCTCGGTGATTCCGTCAGCGTTCTTCTCAAGGCAATCCAGAAGAGCAATCGGATCGCCCATCACGTCAGGTGGCGGAGTTGGCATGGAGGGCAGGTTCTTGTTGGTATCCACCCATTGTACGCTCGTCGTCGTGCACGACCAATCGGACAGCTTCCCGGATTCGATAGTTGCATGCGAGGGGGTTCTTCGAGCTAAGTGCTCTTGAGCATAGCGTTTCACGTGCCGGTGTTCATGAGCGGCAAGGATTGCTTTTTCGGGCTCGATCCGAGGATGCGTGACTACGGTCTCTCTTGCTGTTCAGCTCGCCCAGCCTGCATCTTGGTTCCTCGACAGCGCAGCTTGGTTAAACGCCGAAGGTTCAGCTATCTTCGTCAGCTAGCATGAGAGCAACCCGAAGGGAGGACGCATGAAGATCACAATCGAAGAGCGAGAAGCAGCTCAAGATATAGAAGTCACGATCGTCTGCGTAAGGGTCGATCGCCGCGTGCTTGATATAGCGGCTCGGCTGCGCATGCTTGACAGGAAGGTGACGGGCACGGCCGACGGCTGCACGCGCGTGCTGAGCGCAGAAGACGTCCTGTTCATCGAGTCGGTCGACAAGCACACGTTCATTTATACGGCCGACACGGTTCTCGAAACGGGCCTGCGCCTTTACGAGATGGAGGAGCGCCTGGCGGACTGCGACTTCCTGCGCATCGCGAAAGGTTGCATCGTCAACTTCCGCGCGATCACCGCCCTCAAGCCCGACGTCAACGGCAGGATCATCGCCACCTTGGAAAACGGTGAGCAGGTCGTTATCTCGCGCCAGTATGCGCCCGACGTCAAATCGAAGCTCGGTCTGAAGCAGTCGAAACGAAGGAAGGGAGACCGAAATGATTAACAGGGACATTATCGACACCGATAAAAAGACGCCCGCGGAAAACCTCGGACAACTCGTGAAAAGCACCTGTATCGGCTTCACTGTTGCCATGATAGCCTTCTTGGCATTAGGGACTTGTTTCGCTGATGACACCGCCAAGCATGGCATTAACTATTGCTGGTCGATTCTCGCCGCGTGCGTCACCGTCCCCGCGCTACAGTTCGTGTTCTTCACGCCCGCGGTGATCAGACAGATGGCGTATCCCGCGCGCCTGGTGCTGTTCGACGTTTGCCTCTACGCAGCCCTCTGTGCATTGGCGTTTGTCTTTGCTTGGGTTCCCGTGAACAACCCCGGGGCGTGGGTTACCTTCACGGTTGTCTATCTCGCCATCCTGGCGGTCCTCACTCTTGCTTTCAACGCCAAGCTGAGCCGCGAGACCCGCGAATTGAACGACAGGCTCGCGGAATACCGCAAGAGCAGGGAGACGGAATAAGGGTATAGCTGAGCATTATCGATGCTGGGCAAATCCTTACTCCCGATCCTCGGATTACCGCCCAGCGCGAGGACCTGATGCCAAGGCCGGCGCAGGGCGATGCTCGGCCCCGTTCGCTACCCCAAGCGCTTCCTGCGCGGTCATGCCCTTGTAGCCCCCCGTTCGCGCGCATAAGCGGGTTCATGTGCAGGGGAATGTCGATCCAGGTGCCGCTTGCTCGGTCAGCTTGATCGGATTGGAGGAAGACGACCTCGTGTTCAGCATAGACGATGGCGAAACTTCCTACGTATTGCGGTCTACCCAAGCCATCATTCGGTCCTCCTCGGTTTCGAAACTCGAATTTTTTTAAAGTTTCGAAACCGGGGAGGCAATATGCACGGGGATGCATCGAGGAGCAATTCCCAGTCGCGCCATGTCAGCAGCGATGCCGGGCGCATTCACGCGTGCTATAATGCGGGCACCAGAGATGAAAACACAGTCCCCGTCGGGTAGTCGCGGGCGTGCGGGAGTCCGCATCAGTAACCTGCCTCCTTGGTTGTCCCTTCTCTGCATGGTCATCTACATAAAGGAGGAACCAACCATGCAGATCAGCGTGTCATCCACCCTGACCGTATATCATGACGGCCAGTTTTGGGTGGGGCTGGCGGAACATGTCGAGGACGAAACATACGGCGTAGCCCGCATCGTCTTCGGCGCGGAACCGTCCGATGAGGAAATCCTGCGATTCGTTACAAGCAAATGGGCGGAGCTCGCGTTCTTCGGTGGCGATCACGCCGAGACGAGCAAGCCCGCGAAGAATCCCAAGCGACGCGCTCGCGAGGCAGCGAAAGCCCTTAAGCGGCCCGCGGTGAGCACCAAGGCACAACAGGCGCTCGCAGCACAGCGGGAAGCGATGAAGCGGGAGTCGTCTCAAGCAAGAAGCCAGCGTCGCGCGGATGAGGCGGAGGCGCGCTTCGAGCAGCGAAAGCTGAAGCGCAAGCAGAAGCATCGTGGGCATTGATCGCCATTTGCAGCGAGCCTTAAACCCGTATACAGAAGCGGTGTCAGTTTCACTTGAAACCGACACCGCCGTCTATTGCGCCGCTCGTCAACAGCCAATCTCCGCCTTATTCGTATTCGATATATGCATCTCGAATTCGGTGCAGCGCTCGGTTAGCTTCGTAGTCAGTTCGCCCGAAGGTAGAAGCCGCGGATCTTCTTCAGATAGTTTTCACGAGGTAATCAAAACCACCCCTAAAAGGGGTGGTTTGCTCTTAGGGTATAACCCTTGGATTTCCGGCACGCGTCTAAAGGCGCCGGCCCTCACGGGGTTCGGGCCGCACTGCAGATTGACCCGTGACGGGCCGGTCAAACCGGCGCTATTTGCGCCCCGGCCCCCTATCGAAGGGGTCCTCGTACTCCTTGACGCTCAGCCGGTCGAGCGCGATGTCGGCCCTCTCCTGCTCCCGGATGTACTTCGCGATCGGCGCCTCGTTCAGGCCGACGGTGGACACGTAGTAGCCCTCGGCCCAGAACTTCCTGTTGCCGAACTTGTACTTCATGTTCGCGTGCCTGTCGAATACCATCAGCGAGCTCTTCCCCTTCAGGTAGCCCATCACGCTCGACACGCTGTACTTCGGCGGTATCGCCAGCAGCATGTGGACGTGGTCGGGCATCAGGTGCCCCTCGATGATCTCTATCCCCTTGTACTGGCAGAGCTTCCTGAAGATCTCCCCAAGGTCGGACCTTATTTGGTTGTAGATGACTTTGCGCCTATACTTCGGCGTGAACACGACGTGGTACTTGCACATCCACTTCGTGTGCGACAGGCTGTAGGCCTTCTGGGCCATACGCCACCACCGCCCTCTCGACTCGGATTCCTTGCGGCCTGAACAATCGCAAGTGTCCGGCGAGGGGGCGGCTTTGTAAAGCCGTTTGGCCCCACCCGCATAGCGGGTGGTTTCTGATGCGGCGCGCTACGCGCCCCGCACAGGGTAAAGCCTGTAAACCACGAGAGAGGGCCGGGGCCTATGGCTCCGTCCCTCCTTCTGGGCGTTTCCCTCGCTCGCACTACCCGGCCGACGGCGCGGTGAACGACAGCTTGTCGTATGCGAAACTGTAGTTCTTCTTGATCGCATAGAAGGCGACCGACGCCATCAGCGCGGCGACCGCAATGGCGGCCTGCTCCTTCGTTGGGTTGACCTCGAGCGCGTACCCGATGGCTTCCCTGACGGTCTTCAGCGCACCCTCGGGCGAGTCGACGAGCTCGGTGGCGGCCTTTGCGATGTTCTTGCTGTCCATGGTCGTTCCTTTCGTGGGGTTAGTCTAGGCGAGCAGCTTGAACGTGAGGGCGATGTGGCATGCCATTCCAGCGAGGAGCGCCACGGTCATGCACGTCACGGCGGCAGCCATCAACCTGAAGAACCACGTGTCCATGTCGCGGCCACTTCCCGCCTTTTCGAAGTGTTTATCTTCCAAACGGCTCTTGTCGGTCATCAGTTCCTCCTCCTCTACGGGTTTTACTGAGGACAGTTTCTCGAATAAGAGCCCTGCCGTTCGAATGCAGACGCTCTAATGACCTACAATATTTAATGTCATTCAATAGAAACGAGGAAACCATGTCGAGGAAGCTGACGGACATTGAGATAGCGGCTTTTCTCGAGAGATGCGGCGCGATTGAGAGCGGAACGCGACAGCGCTTGCTGGCAGTCGCGCGCCTGCTATGCGATTTCACCGACGAGAACGAGGGACTCACCTCGCAGGAAATAGCTCGGGTTCTCTCGCGACTGTCGGGGAGCAATGTGGCCGAAAACTCCGTCCGCGCCGATCTCGACGCTTTGGCATCATGCAGCCCCTTCGGAGCCGAAGTCATAAAGCCTGGGCGGGGCGAGAAAACCGGGTACCGCTGCGCGGCAAAGCCCTTTTCATCGCATGACTCTTCGCTCCTGATGGGCATGGTGAGAACGAGCAAGTTCGTCAATGAGGAGCAGCGCGCTCGCCTTTGCGCGAAGCTCGAGGAAATCATGTCCGACCGCGAGCTGGAAGAGATGGTCGAATCGATCTTTGTCGATGAGCGCGAAACCCATGAGGGCATGAACGCACTTGCGGCGATGGCCGCCGCCTCCTCCGCGATTCGCAACAACGAACAGCTCTGCTTCCGTTATCGCCGCCACTTGATGAACGGGGATGAGCTGATTGACCGCCAGATCTCGTCCGAAGACCCCGTTTGCCTCGTCTACAGCTTCGGACACTACTATCTTGAGACCTGCGTGACAACTGACGAGGTTCCCGAGGGCGAATCCTTTTTCCGCAGGCTGGACCATATGACGAACGCGATGGTATCGGGGAAGAAGCTCCGCAACCCCGGCAGGGTTGACGAGCTTAGGAGAAGGGTGGCCGCCGACGTCCGAGAGCGGATTGACATGTACGGCGACGGGACCAGCAGGACGCTTTTCCTCAAAGTCGAGGGGCGTTGCGCCCAATATGCCTACGACAGGTTCGGTCACGACTTGGTTTTTTCGCACGTCTCCGAGGACGATGCCGGCAATCCCCATGGCTACGCCTGCGTGAGGACGCAGCTGTCTCCAACCCTCTACCGTTGGCTTTTCGGTATGGGAGGAGGCGTTTTCCTTGCAAAGCCGAAAGGCCTCACCTGGGCCAGGACCTTTCGGGGCCTTTCGTCATGCAGCGCCGATACGCTTCGGCAGTTCGTCGAAGATTACGAGGCGGCGCACGAGGGCTATATCTCCATGCTTGAAAGCGCTCTGGGAGCCGAGCGAGATGCTATTGCAAGGGGACATGAAACGGCTCGGATTTAACGCTAAAGACGACGTACTCGGTCAGAACCTCTGCAAGGGCATCAGAGGCGCACCTTTCCGAGCGGTACCTTCTGAATAGGCGATCAATGTTTTCCAGCTCTTCATCCTGCGACAGCCCGCGCAGCGGAGAGTAGTAGTAGGAGTTATGGCTGTCGATCCCGTCACCCATTATCGACAGAGCGATGGACCAGAGGTGGGTGTCGTCATGATGCTCTATAGCGATGAGATGCGCGCTCTCGATTGAGCTGACGGTTAAACCATCGAGTCCCTCATTGAGGGCCTTTGCCATCTCCGCGAGGTCGTCGGGACTCGATTCGCCCTGGGCTCTCATGCCGTCAAGATACTTGAGCTGTTCTTCGTCAAGCCGTAGGCCGCCGAGCAGCATGAACATGATGTCAAGAACCTCGTCCCTGATTTCCCTAACCTTGCCTAGGTCGTAGAAGTTGGACTTATGGAGCTTCCCGTTGCGGGTGTTGTCCATGAACGACCGCAGCCGCCCGAACAGGAGCTCGCGAAAGGACTTGTAATCAATCTCAGGATCGTAGATGCGCGCGTTGAAATATTCGTGCTGGTAGCTTGCAAATAGATAGGCAAGCGGGCCCAACGTTGCCTCTTTGTCCTTCTCCGCCAGGAGGGCTGGGGTGAGCGGGACGGCAGGGTTCCGGGCCTTTACGGCGCCAAACGCCACCTTGTAGTCCCTGTTCGCCCAAAGCGGAAGAAGGTCGAACATCATCTGCTCTATCGCCTTGATGTAGCCAGCGACCGTTCCGGTCTGCTCGACATTCTCGGAGAGGGTGTTGAGCCTGTAGCGCCACTCTGACGACAGAAAGCTGACGGCGAAGCTGGCTTGCCCGAAGAGTATTTCGAACAGATCTTTGCGCTGAATGTTGCGCGACAAGATATCGATGTCGCGCTCCGACATCCCTCTTCCCATCAGACGGTACCTGATAAGAGGAAGCTCGATCGCCTCGTAGTCGCGAAGGCGCTCTTGTCTGAAAGAGCCGAGCTCATGCTCGGTGGGCAGGGCAACAACCGTGAACCCCTGGACAAGTCGGCCCTCCGTTCTCACCCTGCCAGCCACGTCGGTCAAACGGTCGGCCTCTTCCTTTCCGAAAGTCCTCTCGAACCAATCTGTTGCAGAGACGTGCTTGACGCCGCGCGGAGAGGAAGACTCGTACCAGCAGCCAAGCCTCTCGCGAAGCTTGACGTTGGCCTTATCCGCAAGCCATACAAGGTAGACGTCGTCAACCTCCCCGTTCTCCACCAACTCGAACGCCCAGAACATGGAGTTGCTCTTAGTGTGGTTAAGCGGGCTATGGTCGATGCTTGGCCATAGCATGACGCATGCATGCTTCCCCCCGTCCGCAATGTAACCGAAGCCGGCGTTCTTCCATCTTGACGTGGATGGCAGGTCGAAGGTTTCGATGGAATGCCCAGATGCCAGCTTCCTTGCAAAGTCAGCGAATAGGCCAGGCGCCGCGTCAGCCCAGTTTCGCTGCATCTGCTTCATGCTTGCGCAATTGCAATCATCGGTTCCAAAAAGGAATCCGCTGTTGAACTCATTGGCGCCTGCGAACTTCTTCGATAGCTTGATGTCCGCCAACGCCTTGTCCGCGAACTCGTCGTACAGAGACTGGTAATCCATTTCCCACCCACTTTCTCGATAGTGCCATTATCCCAGAAAGACTATGGAGTCCCGGCACATCCAAAAAGTCGAAAAACTCGCGTTACTCCCAGTGGCCGCCGGTGACGACGGTCTCCCAGTGGCCAACCTCGTCGTGGGTCACGGTCCTTGTGCCCACCTGCACCTGCTGCACCTCGCTGTGGTAACCAGATCCCTCGCCAGCGAGTATGTGCTGCTTGCTGTGTGGGAAGGTAGCGCCCGTGATGTCGGCACCGCAGATGCTGCAGATGGACCGCTCGCGCATCTCGTAGACGGGCAGCTGTTCGCTCCACGCCTCCTGGTCGACTATCCAGACGCGCCGCGTCTCCTCGACCCAGCGCCTCGCGGGTTCCGCCTCCGCCTCGTTAGTCGTGCCGGCCGTCTCGGTCGTTACGGGCGTAGCGTTCGAGCCGGCTTCCGCTGCTCTCGGCGGGAAAGCCATCGCGTTGCCCGCTCCGCCTCTTCGATTCTGGCAGGCGCCCGGAATTGGGACAGCCTTGATCAGCTTAGCCCGTTGATGGTCTCCTCGAGCTCCACCATGTAGGCGACTATCTCATCGATGCTCGGGTAGCCGCCGAACAGCATCGGCCTCATCGAGGCGTAATCGGCCGCCAACTCGTCGAGCCTGTCCTTTGGAAGGGCGAGCCTGAGTGTGCCGGGCCTCGCATCGGCCAGCTTGGCCCACGGCGTGCGGTAGAACTTCTCCTTGAACCTGACGACCTGTTCGAGGAGGCCGGGCTGCGCTACGGCGCGGCCGAGCACGAACGAGTGGCCAAGGCGGTACATGTCGTAGTAATGGCGGGAGTAGCGCCTGGGCATAGCCTTGCCCTCGGGCCTGTTGGCCTCCTGGTGCAGGATGGTGGCCTTCTCCCAAAACGTGCGCTCGGGACTCGCGGTGCGCACCGTGGTCGACAGCTCGGGCCCGAACGGAACCACGTCCGCCGCGTACGGGGTTATCGCCGCCTCCTCGGAAGGCGACCATGCCGCCATGGGTCCTATCTCCAGCTTGATGGTGTCGAGCGTGCCCGCCGACTCGTAGGAGCGCGGGTAGTCGAAGTACACGGTCTCCTCCTCGGCCCCGCACCTAACGGACGCTTCGGTGCCGAGGGACTCGGAGAGCGTAGCCCAGAGCTTCGGGGCAAAGGCGTCGGCCAGGAAGGCGTTCGTGCGCTCGATGCTGTCGGCCTTGAACCGCTCCTGCGCCGAGTTGCTGCGCGGCTCCCACGGTTCGTCCTCGCCGTAGCCCAGGAGTCGCCAATCGAGTATGAGGTCGATGTCCTCCGAGAAGCGCTCGATGAGCCCGAAAGCCTTCGACAGGCTCGTGCCGCCCTTGAACACCATGGACTCGGCGAAGCCGCTTCTGTGGAAAAGGTGGTCCAAGGTGTAGCACACCCAGAAGTCCTTCTCGACGATGGCCGGCGCAAGCGCCATCCTCTGCGCGGCGGCCTCGAAGACCAGTCTGCGCTCGCCGGTCGAGGCCCTAGCGATCCTGTCCATGCTTCGCCTCCCATATCTTCTTCGCGGCGTCGGCAACCCAGGATGTGAGCCCCGCCGACTCTTCCAGGAACGCGCTGGCCTGCTCCTCCGTGAGGTTGCGCGCGAGCGTTCTGATTTCCTCGTCGCCCATGTTCTCGCGTCCGAGCGCCTTGAGGGCCTGCACGATGGTGCAGGTGATTTGCGAGCAGTCGAGCAGGTCGCGGTTGGCGCGGTGCCGGAGCTCGATATCGTACGGCCCGTACTCGTAGCGCTTGTACGGGCCGCTGCTGACGTAGACGAGCTTCGCGGGCACCTGCGTGTCGAGGCCCAGCGCGTTGAGCGCCGCGTCGCCGGACGGCGCAACGATCCACTTGTTGGCACGGGCGACGGCGCGCACGACCTCGTCGGCGCTGGCCGGCACCTCGGTGCCCATGAGCGCGCTGCGCTCCGGCACATAGTAGACGCCGCGGACGGCGCGGGCGATCTCCCCCTTTGCATGCAAGCGCCCGAGCGCGTTGGCAGCGTTGCGTCGGCCTGCGACGTCGGAGAAGTCGGCGGCCGTGAAGGCCCTACCGGAGCCGAAGCTCTCTATGCGCTTAGCGATGGCCTCTGCTTCTGTCATGGCGTTCCTCCTTTTTGATGAAAATAGTATATACTTTTTTCATCAAATTGCCTCTGATTGCCTTGGCCGCCCACGCATCGCGCCTGCGGTCCCTCGCCGCGCCGGCACGCGCGCGTGCGCCCGGGAGCGGTTGCGTCTCCCAATCGCGGCCTGGGGTTAGCATCGAGACATCCCGAAGAGATCGTCGCTGGGCCCTTTCTCGCGCTTTGCGCGCCTTCCGACCGACGGGGCCTCGCCGAGCCCGTTGAAGAACTCCATGACCAGGGCGAGCTGCTTCTGGAGGTCCGCATCGAGCTCGTCGGCTTCTCACACGGCGAGGAGCCGCTCCGCCAGACTCCTCACGGAGTCGCGCGGCGCTCGCTGGACCCGCGACGACGGCCTCACCGCTATCTCGGTGCCGACAAGCTGCGCCATGATGTAGTCCTGCCTGCTCATGATGCGCTCGCGGCGCTGTTCTCGCGCGGTCAGCTCGCAACAGGCTAAAGAACCCCTTTTTTGGTTTATGGCGTCAGGCGTTGTGATGAAGATCATTGTCGTGGAAATCGCGAGGGTTTTGCGCTGTAAGCCCGAGCTTTTCAATCATGCTCGACCCGCATCGTCTTCGGTGCGGAACTGTCCGATGAGGAGATTCTGCAATTCGCTACAAGCAAATGGGCGCAGCTCGCGTTCTTCGGCGACGAACCCGCAGAGACGAGAAATCTTGCGAAATCCCCCAAGTGCCCCGCCCGCGAGGCATCGAAGGCCCTTAAGCACCCGGCGATGGGCGCCAAGGCGCAGCAGGCGCTCGCGCGTCAGCGGGAGACAATGAAACGGGAGTCGGCCCACACAAGAAGCCAACGCCGCGCTGACGAGGCGGAGGTACGCTTCGAGCAGCGGAAGCTGAAGCATCGCGGGCATTAATCGCCATTTGCGGCAAGCCTTATGCAGAAGCGGCACCGGTTCCACTCGAAACCGACGCGGCTATCCATTCATAACTCGTCGACAGTCGTTCTCCATCCAACTCGCATTCGATATATGCATCTTGAATACGAGGCTGCCAAATCATAACGGCGAATGCCGGTTTTCAGTGCAGCTGCTCAGGGCCAATGACTGCGATTGTCCCAGGCAGGGTTCAAGTTATAATCGAAGACTACAAATAAGCAGCAAATTGAAATTAGGAGAATTGAATCATGTGGAATGAACTGGGCATAAGCGGAGGAACGGCTATCATTATTTTGATTGCGCTGTATTTCGTTATCAAATGGGCAGTGAAAAACGGCATAAAAGAAGCCTACGGTGCTATCACTGGCAAGAAAACCACTGAAGATATCCAAAACGAAAAAGACTTGAAAGAACTTGGATTGGATCAAGAGGATCAATAAATCCAGTTTCACTGCCCATGAAACGGTCTCACATCGTCCTCAGGGATAATGACGCTCACTCATTGATTTGGATTCGTCTTGAGGAGCGCCTTGCCGTGCAGGTCGTAATGTGTGGCATAGAGAGAGATCGGCCACTGCGCTTCGACCTTCGCGCGCCCGCGATTAAATTGGAGAAGCCGGCGTTACGAAAGAGCGTCGCCTCCTCGAGACATCTATTGTGGCGCTTCGACCTATCGCCTTTCAAGAAATACTCCTAAAACTCGAATCTAATTACACTTTTGGGAGTGTCAAAACTCCACGCCGCAGAGACCCAAGAGCTAATCTCATTAACTCGGCCAGGCTACTCAACATATCTACCGCTCTGGCAGCATCATGTACAATGTAATTCACATATCAATCGAAAGACGATCCATAGCTAAATGTTCGACTGCAGCGATTAGGATTGGCCCAGAAGTAAAAGATTGGTCCAGTGAAATCTTCGACGAACTCGGGTTGTCTCTATCCACAGCGGCTAACATCTTCCTTCGAGCCGTGGCAAGGCGCGACGGTTTGCCGCTTGACGTAGCAATCATGGATAACGAGGAAGACGGGATGTAGATGACCCACGCCACAGAAATAACCTCCATACCGCCCATTGCCGAACTTGCACCATATGCTTCGAAAATTCTCCGTACAGCTCAGGCAGCGCAGAACGAGGAACAACTTAAGATTGAAGTCGAAGACATCCTAAGGACGATTTGCAGCTCCTGCGGTATCTTCTGGAATCCATATACGTATGAACATTCATTTCGCTCTGGAAGCTTCCGCCTAGATGCGGTACATGGATCAACGATCATAGAGTATGAGCCCCCTAGGTCTTTCAATCATATGGCAGGCGCTCAGCTTCGGCATGCGCGGCAGCAGTCAGAAGATTATTGCAATCTCCTGGCAGAGGAAGAAGGCAGGCGCAACGGCGCTTATTCCCTTGTTGTCTGGGATGGAGAGACCATATCATTTGGCGACGCGCGTGATGGCGACTTCTTTTGGAACGACCCCGAGTCATTCGATGCGGTTTGCCTCCACAGGCTGCTCACCCTCATCGACCGCGGAGGCAAACCACTCGTTAGCCCTATGGCACTCAAACAGTTTATTGGACCGGAAACAGAGGTCGGCAAGAACGTCATTCCTTCGCTATACCAAGCAATTGTCGGTGCGATAAACAATTCGAGAACGACGCGAACAAAATTGATATTCACGGAGTGGGCTCGCCTCTTTGGCCAGGTGGATGGTACTGGCTCGGAGCGATTGCAGACCTATCTCTCGAGTGCCTCAGCGATGCACGGGGTCAACTACCAAGAGTACCCCCAGGCATATGTCTTTGCTCTCAACACCTACATCGCAATCGTCGCTAAAGTGTGTGCAGTTCACGCCTTAATTGACATGGACGATAAATCCGCCCAGCCAAATACCACGTCACTCGAATTCCTCAAGAATGTCGAGAACGGCATGTACTTCAAGCTAAAGGGTATCCAGAATATGCTAACCACGGATTTCTTCTCGTGGTACTTAGGAGCAGACGTCTTCAAGCCGTTGGCAGGCGGACTACAAATCCTACTGGATAGCCTAAGCTCAATGGACTTTGACGTAGCTAGGAAAAGCTCCGAGTCCGTCATAGACTTGTTCAAGGGGCTCTATATGGAGTTCACGCCCACTCCCATGCGCCATGCCTTGGGAGAGTACTACACACCAGACTGGCTAGCGGCACATGTGATCGACCTCGCGGGGTGGAATTTATACGACTCTCTTCTCGATCCGACATGCGGTAGTGGAACGTTCCTACTTGAAGCGGTAAAGAGACGACTTGAAGATGCACACCCGCGGAATACGGCCAGTGAAATCCTCGAGGGTTTATACGGTTTTGACCTCAATCCGCTTGCCGTTCTAACAGCACGAGCATCTCTCGTCGTGTTCCTAGCAGGCCATTTCTCTGAATCCAGAAAAACTCTCTTGCCCGTATTTCTGGCAGACGCCATAAATACGGCTGACCCTGAAGACGGCGTCTTCACACATAGCATCTTGACAGAGAAGGGCGAGAAGACTTTTGCTATTCCCTACGAAATGGCAGTCTCTCCAGACTTCTACGATGTCATGGACCATCTCCGCATTTGCGTGGACTCGGACCTTGATGCCGGCGACATAGCCGTAACACTCGAACAGATATCGCCAACCGTAAAGTACCTGGACATCAACATGAAAGATGTCCTTGCAAAGACAATAACGGACCTCGTTGAGCTTCATAGAAACCACTGGAACGGCATATGGTGCTTCATTCTTTTCGACAGAATTAAAGCAGGCTGCGTGCATGACGTTGACTACGTCGTGGGCAACCCTCCTTGGGTCAAATGGAGCGACCTTCCTCGTCCGTATGCTGAATTCATCAAACCTCTCTGCGAACGAATGGATATTTTTAGCGAGGATAACTGGGTTGGCGGCATTCAGTCAGACATCTCCACCGTTGTCACATACCACGCCTTGGATAGGTTTGTCCGTCCAGGGGGATTGCTTGCATTCCTCATTACAGGAACGGTTTTCAAAAATGAATCGAGCCAGGGTTTCAGACGCTGGACTCTTCACCATGAAAATGGAACTTCAGAGAATATGAGCGTCGAACTCGTTGAAGACTACAAAGCGATTCGCCCGTTCGAAGGCGTAGCAAATTGGCCCTCACTTCTCATAATTAAACGTAATGGCGAAAATACAGCTTATCCAGTCACATATCGCGAATATCGCAAGCCTCAAGGGAAGCCAGTGGATGGCGAGCTTCTATCTATGCCCATACAGAAACAAGCCATTCCCATCCCCGGAACCATCGATGGCCCGTGGCTCGTCGGGTCGAACGGCCAACTCTCTGCTTGGTCGCAGATAATGGACGCCACCTCATCCGACAAGAGCTATTCCGCACGAAAAGGTGTCACAACAGATGCAAATGGCATCTACTTCGTAAGCACACATGCGACCAATGTGCCTGATGTTGTGAGGATATCGAACGATCCGAGAAACGGGAGGCGCAGCCTGCCCCGCATAACCGCCGATGTTGAGAGTTCCTATATCTATCCACTCCTTCGGGGTCGTGAAATATCGCGTTTTAACGCAACACCATCCCCTGGAAGCTGCGTCATCGTACCTCAGACGGGCATGTTTGGTGACGATAAGCTTCCCGCAACGTCACCTCAGCTTTTTCAATATCTCGCCCGCTTCAAAAATGTTCTTGAAACCAGATCCAGCTACCGCCGCTTCCAAAAAGGCAAGCCGTTCTGGTCCATATGGACCGTTGGTAAGTACACATTTGCTCCGTACAAGGTGGTTTGGAAGGAGATGTCAGGCTCCAGCTTCGTTGCGGCTTATATTGGCTCCGAGACGATGCCCGGTGGAACGATGAAGACGGTTGTTCCGGATCACAAGGTTTATTTCATCCCTGTGCAAACCGAACCAGAGGCTGCTTATCTCACAGCATTCCTTAACTCCTCTTTGGTATCGGGAGCAATCGGGGCGTATGCATCGGCGTTAAGTCTCGGAACGAGCGTAGTCGATTATCTCACTGTTCCAAAATTCGACGCCAACGATAAACAAATGGCTGAACTCAGCGAGATGGGAAAACGCTTTAACAGCGGCATCGAGCCAACAGCTGCCGATGAACAACGACTCGATGAACTGGTCACCCTCATCGTGTGCGGATAGAGACGACGAAAGCAAAAGCAGTGTAGGGACTTGAGTGAAGATATGCCGAAAGGAGCGGTCAATAAGGCACTATGGGATTTGCGCGGGTGCGCGCCCGTCGAAAGCACCCGCCTAGCAGCAGCGGCACGCCTCCGCATCACCATCTTCCGACTAAGAAAATGAGCGCGCGAAGGACGCGCTTCCATAAGAAACAGTCTATTCAAAAAGGTGCCCAAACTCGAGCGCACCGTCATCGAGAACAGTGTGATCGAGGGCGATTTCATAATTGTCCCAATGAGGCGCAGGAGGGCTATCCCGCGGTGCACGACGTGCAGGCGACGCCGCCTGAAACTACCGACAGGCTCACGCCCAGACGCTGGAGGGCACCCGCCCTCGACAACGCCCGCCAGCTACTAGTCAGGTGCTCGTATGGGCGTCTTTCTCCACTTCCCTCTTGTATTCAGCGCCAGCGCAGGCTATAAGGTTATTGGTGGCACATTAAGCTACCTCCAAGTGCCGGGGGAGTCCCCCGGCTTTTTTATTCCTTTAGGCGTCTCCATTGGCCAAGGAGCTCAGCATCTTTGTCGATGAGAGCAGTGACCGCGGCGGCAAGGCTCGTTACTATCTGCTCGCACTCGTCTACCGCCGTAGCCAGCTCAACGACCTGGTAAGGCTAATAGAACGCATGGGCGCGATATCTCCCCCGCCATCGAACTCGCCCTGGTCAAGTTCGATGGCGGGGAGGGCGGCGAGACGTACGGCAAGTTCTTCGGCGGTGTCGGCCCTTTCAAAAGGAACTGGCTCAAGCAAGCCCGCAGTAAGCAACTTTAGCTGGTTTCGAGACTCCAAAAGAACGGCCACCCCTCCTCCAGCGAGAAGACAGATTGCCGGCGAGGAACCCCTTGCGATGCATTTCGAGCGGCGAGGGCCGAAGCGCAGGCAAGAATATTGCAGGCACCGATCACAAGCACCACCACATATACAGCAGCGGCACAGATTCTATTGAAACCGTGCCCGCTATCTTGCATTATCAAATCTATATCGAACGTCTGCCCTACTATTTGAGGCAGCAGATCAATTCATTTATTAATGGGAGCATATCCTATAGGAAATCAAAATTCTACCCCCATAACTTAGGAATTTACTATTCCCACTCAATCGTCGCGGGCGGCTTGGACGTAATGTCGTAGCAGACGCGGTTGGCGCCAGGGACCTCGGCAACGATGCGGCCGGAGATGCGGGCCAGGACGTCGTAGGGCAGCTTGGCCCAGTCGGCGGTCATGGCGTCGCTGGACTCCACGGCGCGCAAGATGATCGGGCGCTGATAGGTGCGCTCGTCGCCCATAACGCCAACGGACTTGATGTCGGGCAGGACCGCAAAGTACTGCCAGCAGCTGTGCTCGGAGTTGCGCTCGCCGGTCTGCTCAAACAGGCGCTGGTTGTAGGCGTCGAGCTCCTCGCGCACGATAGCGTCGGCATTCTTGAGGATCTCGAGCTTCTCCTTGTCGACCGCACCGATGATGCGGATGGCCAGGCCCGGGCCCGGGAAGGGCTGACGGAACACGATGTGACCCGGCAGGCCCAGCGCCAGACCAAGTGCGCGGACCTCGTCCTTAAAGAAGTGGTCGAGCGGCTCAATAAGGTCGAAGTGCACGCCCTCGGGGAACGGAATCAGGTTGTGGTGGCTCTTGATGGTAGCCGTCTTGCCGCCCGTCTTGCGAGCGCCGGACTCGATGATGTCGGGGTAGATGGTGCCCTGAGCCAGGTACTTGACCGGCTTGCCATCGGTCTCGAGCTGCTGCGCCACGGCGAAGAACTCTTTCCAGAACTGCGTACCGATGATGCGGCGCTTCTCCTCGGGCTCGGTCACGCCGGCCAGAAGCTCGGCATAACGGTCCTCGGCGTGGACGTGGATAAAGTCGACGTCAAACTGTTTGGTGAAGACCTCCTCCACCTGCTCGGGCTCGCCCTTGCGCAGCAGACCGTGGTTGATGAACACGCAGGTCATCTGCTTGCCCACGGCGCGAGCGCCCAGCGCAGCCACGACGGAGGAGTCGACGCCACCGGACAGGGCCAGAATCACGCGGTCGTCGCCGACCTTCTCGCGGAACTCGGCCGTCATGGTCTCGACCAGGTTGTCCATGCTCCAGTTGGGCTCCAGGCCGCAGATCTCAAACAGGAAGTTGCTCAACAGCTGCTGACCGTACTCGGAGTGCTTGACCTCGGGGTGGAACTGCGTGGTGAAAATCTTGCGCTCGACGCATTCCATGGCGGCAACCGGGCACACGTCGGTGCTGGCGGTAACGGTAAAGCCCTCGGGCACCTCGGACACGGCGTCGCGGTGGCTCATCCACACGGTCTGCTCCATGGGCGTGGAGTTAAAGAGCTTGGCGCCGGCAGTGCGCGTAATAGTGGCGCGGCCGTACTCGCCCACCTCGGAGTGACCGACCTTGCCGCCGAGCGTCACGGCCGTGATCTGATGGCCGTAGCAAAAGCCCAGGACGGGAAGGCCCAGGTCAAAGATGGCGGGGTCGATGGACGGAGCGTCCTCGGCGTACACGGAGGCCGGGCCGCCAGAAAGGATGAGCGCAGAGGCGTTCATCTCGCAAATCTCATCGGCCGAGATGTCACAGGGAACGATCTCGGAATACACGTTGAGGTCGCGGACGCGACGGGCAATGAGCTGACCGTACTGCGCACCAAAGTCGAGTACGAGGACCTTTGCGGAAGCCTTTTGATCCATGGTTTCCCCCTCTTGTTGGCGGGGAGCCGGTGCCCACCCGCGTGAATGAACGAAAATAACTTTCATAGTGTACACGTTATATGGGGTTTCTCGTCCCTCGCGGCCATCAGCGCACGGCAAACGCACGACCTGGGCCCTTATTTGACGGCAATTGAAGTATTACTAAACATTACAGATGATGTATTACGTTTGAACATTGGACGCCCTGTGCCACAATACTGCCGAACGACTCCGCCCTTGCGGCGACAAAACCGATAGGAATACCAGCATGAAGCGCATCCTTCTCATCGCCACGGGCGGCACCATCGCATCGACCGAGGACGGCAACGGCCTCTCCCCCGCCCTGACCGGTGAGGAGCTCGCCCAGAGCGTCCCCGAGATCTCGGGCCTCTGCGAGCTCGACGTCGTGCAGCCCATGAACATCGACAGCACCAATATGCGCCCCAGTGACTGGATGCGTATCCGCGACGTCATCGTCGAGGGTTATGCCGACCACGACGGCTTCGTGATTCTGCACGGCACCGACACCATGAGCTACACCGCGGCGGCGCTTTCCTATCTGATTCAGGACAGCCCCAAGCCTATCGTACTCACCGGCTCGCAAAAGCCCATGGGCAATCCCTTTACCGACGCCAAGCTCAACCTGTACCAGAGCCTGCTCTATGCGCTCGACGAGCACTCGCACGACGTCTCAATCGTGTTTGGCGGCGTAGCCATTGCCGGTACGCGCGCCCGCAAACAGCGCACCATGAGCTTTAACGCGTTCATTAGCGTCAACTATCCGCCCATCGCCTATATCCGCAACGACCGCATCGTGCGCAACGGGCTTCACGGCACGCATCAGGGCGAAAACCCGGTGCGTTTCTACGACAGCATCGACCCGCGCGTATTTGTACTCAAGCTCACGCCCGGCGTAAACCCGGGCATCCTCGACGCCCTTGCCGATAGCTACGACGCTGTAATCCTTGAGACCTTTGGCATTGGCGGTATCCCCGAATTTGGCGAGTCGGGCGAGTCGTTCCAAGAGGCGATTTTCCGCTGGGTCGATTCGGGCCGCACCGTCGTTATGACCACGCAGGTCCCCGAAGAGGGCCTTGACCTGGGTGTTTATGAGGTCGGCCGTGCCTACGCCGATCATCCGGGCATTTTGCGCGGCGACGACATGACCACCGAGACGCTCGTGGCCAAGACCATGTGGGCACTCGGCCAGTCACGTGATGCCGCCGAGATCCAGCGCCTGTTCTACAGCCAAGTCAACCACGACCGCATCCCGATGGCGTAATTCAGTTGTCGACGGGTATCCCCTATTCGATGCCCTCGAGAAGCTCTGATACCGTCATGCCGAGTGCGGGCGCGATCTTAAATAGAACCTTGAGCGTGAAATTTGCCGTCCCATCTTCGATTCGGTCGAGGTAGGGTCGGCTGATTCCTGTCGCCACACAAAAATCGACCTTGGAGATACCAAGGTCCCTGCGCGTCTGCTCGACTCGCTTGCCAAGAATCTGTTTCGCACGTTCGTCCATGCAGCCGAGTTTGAAATGGAGCTGAACAAAAACGTAAACTATAGTTTACGTTTAAACGAATACACAGGAGTTTTCTATGTCGGGTTCTTCGGTCCGCATGTACCGAGCCATGCTTCGCACAAACAGCGCACCGCCCAAGCTCGTCGTCGTTGAAGCTGATTGCCTTTCGCCCGATGAGCGCACAGCATTTGCATTGCTATCAAGTCGCGTCGCCGCCGTTCTGGTCCCTTGCCCGGCGCAAGGTGAACTTGCCATCCAATGCCAAGCGCACAGCTGCTCGCTCAATCAGGCTGCCGTAATCGCAACCAGCCAACGTGGTCTGCCCCTTCTCCTGGAAGCCGGTATCGCACTCGCCCTTCGCGGCGCCGGATACGAAAACGAGGCCGCCGCCGACATGGTCTTTAAACCACGATCGAGCGGCGGCCTCGCAGCAGCCCTTGAATATGCGTGCAGGCTCGTTGCCTAAAAGGACAGGCTAGAAACCAAAGCCAAAGCCCGTTCCGGTAATCGCCGAGTACATAAAGTAAACGTTGACCACGTTGAGGAACACACCCGTGATGCAACCGTTACGCAGGTAGCGCTCGCACACGATGCGCGCCATGGCGGCGGAGTCATCATTGTTTTTAGCCTGGCGTCCTGCCGTAAAGTACGTCGCCACGCTCAGCAGCAGGTTGAGCACCGGCAGTGCCAGCAACTCGTAACTCTTGCCCCAGCGCGTCACCTCGCCGGCGGCATTAAACTTTGTTGCCACCTCGGGACCAATGTTGGGGATAACACACGCTGCGACCACCAGCGGAATCACCGCAAGTACGAGCAGTGCAATACCCATGTAGCCGGCTTTTTTACCATATTTAAACATGCGCGTCGTCCTTACACGTTAAAGCGGAAGTGCACGACGTCGCCATCGGCCATGACATAGTCCTTGCCCTCAATACGCAGCTTGCCGGCGGCCTTGGCGCCCTGCTCACCGCCGAGCTCGATGTAGTCGTCATAGCCAATGACCTCGGCCTTAATAAAGCCGCGCTCAAAGTCGGTGTGGATGACGCCGGCGGCCTGCGGGGCGGTCGCGCCCTGACGAACCGTCCAGGCCTTGACCTCCATCTCGCCGGCCGTAAAGAACGACTGCAGGCCAAGCAGCTTATAGGCCGCCTGTGCGAGCACGTCTAGGCCGGGCTGCTCCAAGCCCAAGCTCTCCAGGTAGTCGGCGGCGTCCTCGGGATCGAGCTCGGAAAGCTCGGCCTCGATCTTGGCGCAGATGGGCAGCGGCTTAACACCATCGATGGGCGCCAGATCGTCGTTGAGCATATCCTCGTCCACGTTGGCCACATACAGGATGGGCTTCATAGTGAGCAGGAACAGGCCCTTGGCAGCGGCGCGCTCCTCGTCGGTCATCTCCATGGACGCGGCGCGCTTGCCCTCGTTGAGCCAGGCAAGCAGACGCTTGGCGACCTCGAACTTGGGCATGAGCTCCTTGTCGCGCTTGGCCTCCTTCTCGAGCTTGGGCAGCTGCTTCTCGAGCGTGCCCATGTCGGCCAGGATGAGCTCGGTCATGATGGTATCGGCGTCACCGGCGGGATCGACGAACTCGCCCGTGCGGCCCACCTCACGCATGACGTTGGGGTCCTTAAAGTAGCGCACGACCTCGCAGATGGCGTCGGTCTCGCGAATGTTGGCCAGGAACTGGTTGCCCAAGCCCTCGCCCTCGTTGGCGCCCTTCACCAGACCTGCGATGTCGACGAACTCGACCGTCGCCGGCACGATGCGACCCGGGTTAACGATGTCGGCAAGCTTTTGCAGGCGGCTATCGGGCACGTCGACGATACCCACGTTGGGGTCGATCGTGGCGAACGGATAGTTGGCGGCAAGGCCGGTCTTTTTTGTAAGCGCGGTGAACAGCGTCGACTTGCCCACGTTGGGCAGGCCCACGATACCGATGGAAAGGGACACGACAGCTCCTTTTGGTACAAGCATTTCAAACTGCATAAGTATAGCGCCGCCGCAGCATCTGGGCTAACCCGGACGCCACGGCGGCACGAATGAAGCAGAGATAGGGGTCGCTGACTAGTCCGCGAGCTTCTCCACCTGGTCGAGCATCTTATCGAGCTTGGCCTTTGCCTCGGCCTTGACCTTCTGGGCTTCTTCGTGGGCCTTCGCCTTCTGGGCAGCCTTTTCCTCGGCTTCGGGATCGACGACAACCAGATTGGAGGCGTCGTGCTCAACCAACTTGAGCGCATGCTCGGGGCACACCTTGACGCAGGCACCGCAGCCCAAGCAATACGTGGACTCCAACGCAAAGCGGCCGCTTCCCACCAGATCGCAGGCAAACGTGGGACACACGTTGACGCACTCGCCGCACGACGTGCACTTGTCAAAATCGCACTCCGGCGTGCTCACCTGCATGTTCTGGGCAAGCTCGGGATGGTTTTGCAGCGTCGAGAGTACCAGCTGGCGCCCGTGCGTAAGCGTACGGCGACGCTTGGCCGTCGTGGTGCCGCACATGGTGTTGAGCGTACGCTCAAGCTGCGTGATCTGGTGACGGTGGGCCTTCAACTTCTGTGTCACCGAGGCCAGTGCCGCAGTCGCCGGGTTGAGCTTAGTCACGGTTAGGCCCGTGGTGCGGGCGATCTTTTCCATGTACTCCTTGCGCTCGTACTCGCGGCGCTTATGGCACTTGAGGCTCTTGGGATCGACCTCCAGACCCATGCCCGTGCCCGCCCACTCCTCGGCGGTAGCAATGGCCTCGCCCAAGATGTCCTCGCCACCGGTGTTACGGCACTTATCGCACACGCCCAGCGGCAGGTACACGCTCACATTGGGATAATCGGCCAGCACCGAGAACCAGGTCTCGGCCGTAATATCGCCCACGCAGGCAACGACGACCTCGTTCTCGCGCGGCATGCGCTTAAGAGCACGCGTGCAGGTAACGTAGGCGGTCTCATGACTCGTAGCTGCCGAGACAATGTCATCGTAAACGTTTTTGGGCGCAAGGCGCGGAGAGATGATCGCCTCCGTCGGGCAAGCAGCGGCGCACAGGCCGCACTTGCGACAGGAGTCGAGGATCTCGATGGCGTCTTCCTCGACCTCGATGGCGTTGACCGGGCACACGTCCATGCACGCGGTGCAGCCGCTCTTCTCGTTTTTGCAGGCCAGGCACGGAATGGTGTTTCCGCGCGGACGCTCCTTGTAGTCGGCAGGATTCCACTGCGGCGCCGACGGATCGAGTGCATCGGTCACACCGCCAAGCGGGTTTTTAAGAAAGTCGAAACCCTTGCTGATCTCGATAATGTCATCAAACAGATCGTGTTCCTGCGCCATGCGCGGCCCCTCCCTGAGCAGTGCAAACAAGCAAGAGATAATGATACGCTATCAGCCCACGCCTCGGGCAAATTACACGCGGAGCACCTTTGAGGCAAATAGCCGCGGCCTATCGCCGCCTCGATTGCACAAGGTCAATCAAACGCCAAACTATGCCTCGCGCATGAGCTCGACGAGCTTTTGTTTGGTCACCTTGGCCTGCTCGTTGGCCATATTGCGTTCGTTTCTAAAGGCCGCGTCCGCAACGCTCATCAGGTCGGCATCGGAAATCTCGCCAAGGCCCAGCTCCTCGAGCGTCGTCGGCAGACCAACGCGCTGACAAAACTCGAGCACCTGTTCAAGCTCGGGCGCACGCTCCAGACGAAGCTGGACCACCAGACCAAACGCTACGGCCTCGCCGTGCATGGCCTTGCACTCGGGCAAAATCGTCAGGCCGTTGGCGATGGCATGCGCCAACGCCAAGCCACCGCTCTCAAAACCGACGCCCGAGAGCAGAATATTGCACTCGATCAGACGCTCAACCGCCGGCGATGTACGGCCCTTTTTGAGATCGCGCTTGGCAGCGACACCGCATTCCATGAGCGTGTCGTAGCAGGCACGAGCCGCAACCAGAGCCAAGTGCCCCGGCGCGCCACCGTGCTCGTTGGTGCCGTGCGCCGCGGCGCACGAACGCGCCTCGAAGTACGTTGCCAGCGCATCGCCCATGCCAGCGACCGTCATACGCAGTGGGGCCGCCGCGACCACGTTGGTATCGACCACGACCAGGTCTGGATTCTTCTCGAGTATCAGGTAGCGGTCGAACGACCCATCCTCGTGATACAGCACCGAAATCGCGCTGCACGGACCGTCCATCGAAGCCGCCGTGGGGCATACACACAACGGCAACTCGGCATAAAACGCTACTGCCTTGGCGATATCGAGCATCTTGCCGCCGCCAATACCCACCACCATGTCGCAATACACGGCCCGAGCTTCCTTGGCCATTTCGACAACGGCATCTTCCGTACACGGACCGTCATAAATCTTAAAGAACGGCTCGCTTAGATCTTCGTCCAGAAATCCATCGACGATCTGCCTGCACAGCCGATCCTCGGTGCCCTGGTCAAACAAGACATAGGCAGCGCAGCCCAACCATGACAAATACCTGCCCTGACGCGAAAGTTCGCCCGGCCCCTGAACATACCGGCCGGGACCGCCATAAACCATAGGAAGCGCCATACGAGAATCCGCCCTTCATCAAACAACGATTGGTGCAAAGTAACCTGCCCCCTTTGCACCATAGCAAAAAGGGGCAAAGCCATCTGCCGGCTTTGCCCCTTCCTTACCTTAGTTTACTCATCCATGAGGTAGTAGTGACCCAGTGCGTCGGCACCCAGAATGGCGTTTGCGACCATCTCGGGCGTCACCTCAAACGGCATGTTGCACATGGTGTCATCGGGCGCGCAGGCGGCCTCGGCAACAATCATGGCCTGCTCGCGCGTAAGCTCGGCAACGCCAAGTTCCTTCATCGTGACCGGCAGGCCCAGCTCAATGCAGAAGCCCAAGACTTCCTCGAGTTTCTCAGTCGGAGCATCCTCGAGTACCAGCTGAACGATGGTGCCAAAGGCGACCTTCTCGCCGTGATACATGCCGTGGCACTCGGGCAGCATCGTCAGGCCATTGTGGATGGCATGAGCAGCAGCAAGGCCCGAGCTCTCAAAGCCAATGCCCGAAAGCAGCGTATTGGCCTCAATGATGTGCTCGACGGCAGGAGTGAGCGCACCCTTCTCCAGCGCGACCTTGGCCTTGACGCCATCGGCCATAAGCGTCTCGTAGCAGAGCTTGGCAAGCGCCAGGCCGGCCATACCACCCTTGCCGCCAGCGCAGGTGCCACCGTCGGCATCATGCGTCGCCTGGGCCTCAAAGTAGGTTGCGAGCGCATCGCCCATACCGGAAACCGTCAGGCGCACCGGGCTCGCCGCGATAACCGTCGTATCCATCAGGACGATATTGGGATTTGCCTTAAGGAAGAGGTACTTGTCGAACTGGCCGTCATCGGTATAGAGCACCGAAAGCGCCGAACACGGGGCATCGGTCGAAGCAATGGTGGGGCAAATGATAACCGGGGATTCCAGGTAATAGGCAACGGCCTTCGCGGTGTCGAGAATCTTGCCGCCACCGACGCCGACGATGATGTCGCAACCGTTGTCGCGAGCGAGCGCAACCAGGCGATCGACCTCGCCCTTGGAGCACTCGCCGTTAAAGTCCTCAAACAGCAGCTCGGCCTTAGCCTCGGCAAAACTGCCCTCGATCTTGGCACCGACACGCTTCTTGCCCGAAGGCGTCACGATGACGAGGGCCTTAGCACCGAGCGGCTCGACATAGGAACCGAGCTTGGCCAGCTCGTCCGGGCCCTGGATGTACTTGCTGGGGCTATTGAAAATTGCAGCCATAACTATCCCATTCTCTAAAATAAAAAAGAAAGGGGCTCCGTACAGATACGTGCGGAGCCCCTCGTTACGATAACAAGAGTCGATTAGAAATCGATGTCGGTGTCGTAGTAGCAGGCCTTGAGAATCTTCTCGAAGTCGGCAGCCTTGGTCTCACGCGGGTTCTCGGGCGTGCAGGCGTCGGTCTCGGCGTTCGCGGCGATCTCGGGAAGCTTGGCGAGGAACTCCTCCTCGGAGACCATCTGCGGGTTCTCGGCGTCGACCTTCACGCCACCATTCGCGTAATCCTTGATGGACTGCGGAATGTTGAGCTGGTCGTTGAGGTCGCGAATCTTCTGGACGAGCGCGGCGATGAGCTCCTCGTTGGTCTCGCCGGGAAGGTGCAGGATCTCCTTGGCCACGTAAGCATAACGCTCGGCAGCACGGGGATCCTTGGAGTTCCACTGGATGACCTTGCCCAGGTACATGGCGTTAGCAGCACCGTGGATGATGTGGCCGTTCTCGAAGGCAGCACCGGTCTTGTGAGCCATGGAGTGAACGATGCCGAGCAGGCCCGAGGAGAAGGCGATACCGGCGATGCACTGAGCCTCGTGCATGTGCTGACGGGCCTCATGGTCGCCAGCATAGGACTTGGGCAGCCACTCGACGATCTCGCGGATGCCGTGCAGAGCGTTGGCGTCGGTGAACATGGAAGCGCAGGTGGAAACGTAGGCCTCCATGCAGTGGGTCAGAGCGTCCATGCCGGTGTGAGCGCACAGCTTGGCGGGCATGGTGTAGGTGAGCTCGGGGTCGACGATGGCGACATCAGGGGTGATGTTGAAGTCGGCCAGCGGGTACTTGATGCCCTTGGCGTAGTCGGTAATGACGGAGAAGGCAGTGACCTCGGTAGCGGTACCGGAGGTAGAGGAGATGGCGCAGAAGTGAGCCTTCTGACGCAGCTCGGGGAAGCTGAACGGCTGGATGATGTTATCGAAGGACTCCTCGGGATACTCGTAGAAGACCCACATGGCCTTAGCGGCATCGATGGGCGAGCCGCCGCCGATGGCGATAATCCAGTCGGGCTCGAACTCGCGCATGGCCTCGGCGCCCTTCATGACCGTCTCGATGGACGGATCGGACTCGACGCCCTCGAACAGCTTGACCTCCATGCCGGCCTCTTTGAGGTCGGCCTCAACGTCCTGCAGGAACCCGCCGCGGCGCATAGAGCTGCCGCCAGAAACGATGATGGCCTTCTTGCCCTTGAGGTTCTTCACCTCGTGGCGAGCGCCCTCACCAAAGTACAGATCGCGAGGATTGGTAAAACGTCCCATACTGTGCCTCCTAAACAAGCCCCTCTTAGACTTGCGTATATAACGGAGCACCCGATTGGCTCCGTTAGGACCGTTTTGCGCGTTGCCGGCGATGACAATGCGCGATGTCTAAACGTCTCAACGCTCAGACAAACACTATTCTACCGTTCTGGTTGGTCAGTTATTCACCTAAAGCCGACAATGATGAAACGTTTTTTCTATCCCTGAAGACCCTTGTGGGGCATTCATACTCCCAAGCTGGGCAAACGTTTTATCAAGGTTGACCACATATCCCGGGCAGGACTGTGGCCCTCCAAAATGTGCCCCGTTCGCCGCCAAAAATCGACCGTTTGCGGCATCGTGATACCACTCAGTCGTCCAAGGTGCCGACATTTGTGCGACATCCGTCTTCGTGGTGCAAAGGTGCATGTCCAAGTGCGGCACCCCCGGTGTGCCACATGCGGGTAAACTAGAACCTTATATAGAGACATTTGAACCCTAACCGCAGCAAAGGAGGCCCCATGGCATTCGATCCCCTTCAAGAGGATTGCCATCGCCTCGTTCTTGAGGCCTTGCGCCGCGACAATATCCCGCTCACCGACGGTGCCGCCGTAGAGCGTCTGATGGAACAATTCACCCGCAACCCCGCGCCGCTCATCGTGCACGACCGCGACCGCGCCGGGCACCTCATTGCCAAGGTGGTCGAGGCTGTCGACTACCGCATTCCCTTTATCCCTGACGATACCCAGGCAGAGCAAGAAGAGGCCGCTGCCGAGAACATGCTTCGCGAGGCAGCCGCGCTCGACCCCACCAACTGGGATGCCCAGCGCATGCTGACCGCCCTCACCGCCAACTCCAACGAGGAGTACGTACAGTACTTGGTATCCAAGCGCGATGAAGTCGAGCACGACCTGGCACTCAAGATCGCCTCGGCGCAGGACCCCTACGAGCGTGAGGCCGCAGGCGACCTTATGCGCCGTCCCTACCTGCGCTGGCTTGCCGCCCTTGCGTCACGCGCCCTCATTAGCGGCCGCTATCGCATGTCGCTCGAAGCCGCAAACTGCAGCCTCGACTTTGCCCCCAACGATCCGGCCGGCGTCCGCCACACCGCAATGCTCGCCATGGCTAAGCTCGAATACCCCGCCGAGGAGCTCAAGCGCTTTCGCTCTGCCCACTCCGTCCCCTATCTCACCAACACGCCGCTACGCCGTCGTCCCAAGGACGCGGAGCGCGACTTGGACCCATGGACGCTCATCGCGCTGATGAGCGCTGCCTGGCGCGAGCTGGACTACGAGGGTGCCGAGCACTACTTGCGCATCCTTGCACGCTCGTGCCCACACGCAGCCGAGGCGCTCTATTTCCAAACCGAGTTTCCCGATGGCGTCTATGCCCGCGTCAACGTGGGCGTGGGCTCCACCGACGAGCTTGTCCTTGCGCTGTCCGAGGCGACGCCGGTACTGCAAGAGGGCTTGGGCGCCCCCGACAACGCCAGCTTTGCCGCCTGGGTCGCCACCAACGATATCGTGCGTTCCCAGATTGACGAGCGCATCCTGCGGGCGGCCGAGCAGGGCCTGCCGTTTAAGGGAGGAGACCTCTAATGGATCCGAGCGTCTACATCCCCGCCTACCTGGAGCGCGCCTACCTTGCGTCGCACCCCGAACTCACCGATGCAGCACGCGAGCTTGTCCATAACGACGTGAGCGTCAACCCTCATAAGTATGCGCAGACCGAGCATGCCCAGGCACTGCTGTCCTATGCAGGCGTCCACCGCCACCTGCTCGACGAGCTCCATCGCATCGAGGACATGGGCAGCGACGAGGAGTTTGAACAGACGCGCAACCACCTGTTCGACGATACGCGCGATGAGCTGCTCAAGATCGTCCGCGTCGACGCGCTGGCCGTCGATGCCCAGCTGCTCGCCATCATTTTGGCGGACACGCCCGTCGACGCCTGTCTGGGCGACCTGATGAAACTCGAGGCGACCACGACCGATTACCTGCAGCAAAGCGTGCCCGGGTTCGACATGGAGGCCCCGCACTACTGGGCCAACAAGGTGCTGGCAGACGGCGTGACGGCGGCCGATCTCACCGTAAGCGAGCCGGCTCTTATCGGGTGGCTCCACACGCTCGAGGCCATCTCGCAGCTGTGCATGGCGAGCGCTCGCTACCGTGCTGCCGCCAACTACGCCCGCCGCGTCCTTAAGGCGGAAGGCTATCCCACCCGAGCTGCAGGCACCGTGCTACTCGCCCTCGCTCGCCTAGAAGACGAGGACGGCTTTTTTGCCCTGGCCCACCAGCTCGAGGAGCAGATGGGGGCCGATGCCCTCGAGAACTCCCCCTGGTACCTGCTCGCCCGCACGATCTTGCTGTTCAAAACGAACAAGATGCGCCCGGCGACACGCGCGCTGCGTGAGTTTGCCAACCGCTGCGAGGGCGGCGCGTTCTTTTTGCTGAACCCCATGTATCAGACGCCGTACCTTCCCTGCCGGCCCGAACCGCACGACCCCTGGGACCTTTCGCATCAGGCAGTTTGGGAGGCCGACGGCATCATCTCGGATACTCCCGACTTTGCCCCCTGGGCCAGCGCTTGCGAAGACGTATCGCAGCTTGCCCAGGAATTTGCGCGCCGTTACGGCTTTTAACGGCGCAAACGCCACGACCATGTCATTCACGTTAGGAACGGCTTCATGAACTTCCGCTCATCTCTCGCCTGCACCTCGAGCGATATCGCCCGCTGGGGGCTGCGCTCCGTCCTTAAGCGCCAGGGCGGCGTACTCCCCGGCCGCATCGCCATGAAGATCGACCCCGAGCTGCTAAGCGACCTCGCGGGCCTTGTCGACCGCAGCGTGGTGATCACCGGCACCAACGGTAAGACCACCACCTCCAACCTCATCGCCGATGCCGTTGCCGCCAGCGGCGCCACCGTGGTATGCAACCGCGCCGGAAACAACATGGAGCCGGGCGTGGTTGGTGCCCTGCTCGAGGCGCGTGGCAACCTTAAGCGAACCGCCAGCAGCAAGCGCGTAGGCGTCTTTGAGTGCGACGAGCTCTACACGGTGCGCGTCCTGCCCAAGCTCAAGCCGACCTACTTTGTGCTGCTCAACCTGTTCCGCGACCAGCTGGACCGCTACGGTGAGATCGACCACACCCAGGACGTCATCGCCCACGCGCTGGAGCTTTCGCCGACAACGACGCTCATCTATAACGCCGACGATCCGCTGTGCGCCTCGATCGCCGCGCGCGTCCCCAATATGAGCATCGCCTTTGGCATCGACGGCGCCACGGACACCGAGTCCGATCGCATTAGCGACTCGCGTTTTTGTTCGCAGTGCAACGCGCCGCTGGAGTATGACTATGTGCAATACGGCCAGCTCGGCGCCTACCATTGCCCCTCGTGCGGTTGGGCACGCCCTGCGCTTGTCCGTCGCGTGACGGGCGTGGAGCTCGGCTGCGACGGCTACGATTTTGACCTGGTCTTTGGATCTGCGTCCAACGCGGCTGCCGTACACATCGCCACGCGCTACAACGGTCTGTACATGGTCTACAACGTTGCCGCCGCATTCTTTGCCGCACATGAGTTGGGCGTGGATACGGCGCACCTGCAGCCCACGCTCGATGCCTACGTCCCCGCCGGCGGACGCATGGGCCGCTGGAACATTGCCGGCCGCACCGTCGAGGCAAACCTGGCCAAAAATCCCGTGGGCTTCGATCGCCAGATTCAGTCCATTAAAACGGCAGGCGGCAGGCTCTGCGCCTTCTTCCTGAACGACAACGACGCCGACGGCCACGATGTCTCGTGGATCTACGACGTCGACTTCGAGCGCATCGCCGATACCCCAGGGCTTATCGCCTTTGTCGGGGGTACGCGCGCGCACGATATGCAGGTACGCCTGAAGTACGCCGGCATCGACGCCGCCATCATCTCGAATATCGAGCAGGCGATCGGCGCCGTGGCAGACGAGGAGGCTGGCGATACTTTCTACGCCGTCGCCAACTACACGGCCTTCCCGCCGCTGGTCAAGGAGCTCGACGAGCTTAAGGGCGCCGATGCGAGCTCGGTTGCCTCCCACGCCGCAACGCGCGCCAATGGCAGCGCTGTCCCCACCGATATTGCGCCGGTCGAGCTCTCGCGCCCCCTGCGCATCGTCTACCTGTATCCCGATGCCCTCAACCTCTATGGTGACGGCGGCAACGTCATTGCCCTCGAGCGCCGCTGCGCCTGGCGCGGCATTCCCGTGCGTGTGGACGAGGTCCGCATGGGCGAGACGCTTGATTTGGCCGATGCCGATATCGTCATGATGGGCGGCGGCTCCGACCGCGACCAGCTAGCCGTGGCACACGAGTTGCTCGCCCAAAAAGACAAGGTCGCGGCCTATGTTGAGGTTGGCGGCACACTGCTTGCCATCTGTGGCAGCTATCAGCTGCTCGGCCGTTCGTACTATATGGGCGAGGATCGCATTGAGGGTCTGGGCGTCATTGCCGCCGAGACTGTGCGCGGCTCCGACCGCCTGATCGGCAATGTCGCCGTCACGACCGACCTGGCGCCCGAGCCCTTTGTGGGATTCGAGAACCACGGCGGCCGCACCCTGCTCGACGCAGAGGCGATGCCGCTCGGAACGTCCGTCGTCGCGGGCACCGGCAACAACGGCGACGATGGCTTTGAGGGCCTGATCTACAAGGGCGTCATCGGCACGTATCTACACGGACCGGCACTGCCCAAGAACCCCGAGCTTGCCGACTGGCTCATTACCCACGCCCTCGAGCGCCGCGGCGATGCGCAGGCCACAGCCCTGCTGCCGCTCAAGCCCCTCGACGACACCTACGAGCACGCCGCCCACGACGCCGCCATGAAGCTCCTCCCCTAGCACCCCACCACCACAAAGGGGACAGGTACCTTTGTGGTGGTTTTCCAGTTTGCCAACGATATACGCGCCGGCAAAAAAGTCTGCTATACTCTTTCCCGCTGTCCCCATCGTCTAGCGGCCAAGGACGCCACCCTTTCAAGGTGGATATCGCGGGTTCGAATCCCGCTGGGGGCACCATTTGAAATGCAAAGCCCGTTACCCTTGTGGTGACGGGCTTTTTTCTTCTCCAACGCCGGGATTCGAACCCGACAGGGTGCGGAGCTGAGGAAACGCGTAAGCGTTTTCCAGCGCAGCACGCAAGGAGCGGAGCGACGCAGCGAAAGCGGGCGGCGCCAGCCGCACGCGGACATCCCGCTGGGGGCACCACAGAATCTGAGAAGCCCGTTACCAATTCGGTGACGGGCTTTTTGCTACCCATACGCCGGGATTCGAACCCCGAAGGCATAAAATCACACTGTCATCCAAGGGCCCGTGGACAAAAAATAGCAAATATGAGTACTGTTACCAATTTAGTAACAGCGATTTCATGCCATCAGAAGGCGATTTGGACACAAGGCGTCCTACGGCGGAGGAATTGCAGGCATTTATCAGCTAAGTACTTGGACATATGTTGCGTAACACTGCATATTTTGCAAAAAGATAATGCTACAGGGCTTGTGACAGTACTCATATTTGACGTTTTTGCCCACGACCCCTTATTGTGTGGGCGAATCAGTTGCAAAGCGGGATCCAAAGCGTCCTTCGCAAACAAATAGCCGGGGCCCGCGCGATGCGGACCCCGGCTCAATACCGTGACGATATGTCAGTTACGCTCTACACGTAGAACAGGATGTCGTCGTAGGTCGGGACCGGCCAGTAGTCGGCGGCCACGATCTCCTCCATGGCGTCCACGGCAGCACGCAGCGTATCCATAGCGGGAACGACCTCGTGCGCGTACACGTTGGCCTGCTCCTGGCCATCGAGAGCCTCGGCCTTCTGATGTACGGCGTCGAGCGCCTTGATGGAGTCGTTGATGGCGGTGATACCGTTGCAGAGCTTGTTGAGCGTGTTCTGCTCGCACTGCATGGCGGCCTCAGCACCGGCGGCACGAATAGTCTCAAGGCCCTTAGCGACCTTGGTAGCATAGGCGGTAATGACCGGGCGATAGGTACGACGCGCCTCGCGAACCATCGTGGTAGCCTCGATGTTCATGAGCTTGTTGTACTTCTCGAGCTTGCAGTCATAGCGGCACTGAGCCTCGGCCTTGGTCAGGACGCCCGTCTCCTCAAAGAGCGCAATGGCCTTATCGGAAACAAAGGCGGGAAGAGCGTCGGCCGTGGTCTTGTTGTTGGCAAGGCCGCGCTTCTCGGCCTCGATGGGCCACTCGTCAGAGTAACCGTCGCCGGAGAACAGGATGCGCTGGTGATCGGTCAGCACCTTCTTGCAGTACTCGAGCGCGGCGTCCTGGAACTTATCCTCGGGCGTACCCTCGAGTGCGTCGGCGAAGGACTTGAGCGACTTGGCCACGGCGGCATCGAGCACCAGGTTGGAGTCGGAGACGTTCTGCTCGGAGCCGCAGGCACGGAACTCGAACTTGTTGCCGGTGAAGGCAAACGGGGAGGTGCGGTTGCGGTCGGTGTTGTCCTGCATCAGCTTGGGCAGGGTATCGGCGCCCAGGTCAAGCACGCCGCGCGTGGCATGGACGGAAGCCTTGCCATCGATGATCTTCTCGACGACCTCGGTAAGCTGGTCGCCCAGGAAGATGGACATAATCGCCGGAGGAGCCTCGTTGGCGCCCAGACGATGATCGTTGCCGGCCGAGGCAACGGAGGCACGCAGGAGCTCCTGATAGTTATCGACGGCCTCGATCACCGCGGTGAGGAAGACGATGAACTGCAGGTTGTCGAGCGGGGTGTCGCCCGGGTCGAGCAGGTTCTCGGACTCGGTGCCAAGCGACCAGTTGTTGTGCTTGCCCGAACCGTTGATGCCCTCGAAGGGCTTCTCGTGCAGCAGGCAGACCAAGTCGTGGCGGGAGGCGATGAGCTTCATCTTCTCCATCATGACCAGATTCTGGTCGATGGCCTCGTTGACCTCGCCGTAGACAGGGGCGAGCTCATGCTGGCAGGGAGCGACCTCGTTGTGCTTGGTCTTGGCAGGAATGCCAAGCGCCCACAGTTCATCGTCCAGGTCCTTCATATAGGACGAGACGGTGGGGCGGATAGCGCCAAAGTAGTGCTCCTCGAGCTCCTGGCCCTTGCAGGGAGCAGCACCAAAGAGGGTGCGCCCGGTGATGACCAGGTCCCTGCGCTTGCGGTAAGCGTCCTTCTTGATCAGGAAGTACTCCTGCTCATCGCCCACGGAAGGAACGACCTTCTTGGGGGTCTTACCAAACAGCGCCAAAACGCGCTTGGACTCACGCGAGAGTGCGGTCATGGAGCGCAGCAGCGGGGTCTTCTTGTCCAGGGCCTCGCCCGTGTAGGAGCAAAAAGCCGTGGGGATGCACAGGACATCGTCCTTAATGAATGCGGGGCTGGTGGGATCCCAAGCGGTGTAGCCACGGGCCTCGAAGGTGGCACGCAGGCCGCCGTTGGGGAAGCTGGAGGCGTCCGGCTCGCCCTGGATGAGGTTCTTGCCCGTAAACTTGGTAATGGCGGTGCCGTCGTGGTTGGGCTCGAGGAAGCTGTCGTGCTTCTCGGAAGTAATGCCCGAAAGCGGCTGGAACCAGTGCGCGTAGTGCGTCGCGCCCTTGGAGATGGCCCAGACCTTCATGGCGTGGGCAACGGCGTTGGCCACATCCAGGTCGAGCGGCTCACCGTCCTCGAGGGTTGCAGCAAGGCGCTTCCAAATGTCCTTGGGGAGGTAGTCCTTCATGACTTCCTCAGAGAACACCATGGTCCCGAAGCGGTCAGTAAGTTCGGCCATACGGAACTCCCTTCGTATCGGCACCGCGTGAGAAGCGGTGTTGATTACTAACGAACGAGTCATAGATTAGGCTCGTCGTGTTTCCGCAACATTACCGTTATGTTGCTGTCACGAAACCAATCAATGAGGTTACCGCATCGCGGCGGCGTTGCCGCCCTCAACAGCCAATCAACTGTATAAATTGCAGACCTCTCCCCATGGTTTAAGGGTAGTCAATTTGGGATGGGGCTCTATTAACTGGTATTTCGCATCAGATACCAGTCTTTATAGCCCCATCCCAGATTGACCGCTCTGCTATAGGGAATGTCGATAGCAAGGCATCTTTGATTGGTATCCCCGAATAGCGAGTGAAACTCCACCGTGACACAGTGGTGCTGTAGAATCCTTACAACACATCACACTATTACGTATCTAAAGGAGCACGATATGCGCGTCGACGAGGTTTTTAAGCAGGCAGCATCCCAGGGCACCGCACCCGTTTCGTTTGAGATGTTCCCGCCCAAGGGCGAGCTTACCCTCAACACGGCTCGCGAGGTGGCAGGCAATCTGTGCAAGCTTTCGCCGAGCTTTGTCTCGGTCACCTGCTCTGCCGGCGGCTCGGGCAACGGCGCCACCACCGCCCCCATCGCGCAAATGATTACGAGCGAATTCAATACGCCCTCGGTGGCGCACCTCACCTGCGTGGGCCGCTCGCACGCCGATATCGCCGCCAAGATCGACGAATACCGCTCCGCCGGCGTAGAAAACATCCTGGCCCTGCGCGGTGATCTGCCCGCTGGCGCGACCGAGGATGACAAGCCCGCCTCGGACTACGCCTACGCCCGCGAGCTCATCCCCGAGCTTGTCGACGCCGGCTTTTGTGTGGGCGCCGCGGCCTACCCCGAGGGCCACATTGCCTGTGAGGACCTCAACGCTTCGGTCGAATACCTCAAGCAAAAACAGGACGCCGGCGCGAGCTTCTTTGTGACGCAGCTCTTCTTTGACAACGAGTGCTTCTACCGTTTCCGCGAGCTTGCCAACAAGGCAGGTATCACCGTGCCCATTACCGCGGGCATCATGCCGTTTATGGGCAAGTCGCAAATCAGCCGCATGGTCTTTATGTGCGGCGCGTCGCTGCCCTCCCCCGTCATCAAGATTCTCGCCAAGTACGAGAACGACCCCGAGAGCCTGCAGGCAGCCGGTGTAGATTATGCCGCCCGTCAGCTTTGCGACCTTAAGGAGCACGGTGCCGCCGGTCTGCACCTGTACACTATGAATCGTCCTGCGATCGCCGCGACCATTATGGAGCGCCTGGGGTAATGGAAAAACCGCACATCGATACAACCGCTGTCGAAGTGCCGGCCGACCTTGCGTCGCCGGCGCTTTACCGTGTCGATGCTGCGCACCATCCCCGTGTCGACCGTGCCGAGATGCTGCGGTATCTGGGCTACGGCGGCCAGCAGATTGAGCCCGAGCTGTCACGACGTATTGAGCTTGTGGTCGAGCGCCTTGAGCTGGACATTGAGCCCCGCGGCGTGCGGCGCGTGTTTACCGTCGATGCCACGGGCGTGGACGAGCAGGGAGAGCCTTGCATCCGTCTGGTTGGCACCAACGTTGAGCTGCGCGGTCGCGACATCTATCGACATCTCAAGGACGCCCGCATGGCCGCGCTCATGGCATGCACCCTCGGCATGGACGCCGAGCGTCGTCTGCGCACCACGGGAGCTCAGCAGCCCCTAGAGGGAGCCGTGCTCGACGCCGCATGCTCTGCCTATGTAGAAGCCGCCGTTGAGCAAATGGACCAGCAGGTCAAGACGGACGCCGCCGTTCATGGGCTCGCCGGCAACTGGCGCTTTAGTCCCGGCTATGGCGACTGCCCGCTCTCGGCCCAGCGCTCGATCGTGAATGCGCTCAACGCCACGCGGCTCATCGGGCTTACCGTCACGCCCACCAGCCTGCTCATGCCCACCAAGAGCGTGACCGCGGTGATTGGTCTGTTTGACGGCGAAGTCCACGACGCCCAGAGCCGCCCCACCTGCAATATCTGCCGCATGCGCGAGCACTGTCGCTTCCGTGCCGCCCACACCACCTGCTATTCCAGCCATTAGGAGCCCTCGATGTTTACTCCGCTTATCACTCATGATCTGGACGGTGCTGCGCTGGCGGCACCTGTCAATGCCGCGCGCTGCAACGGCGCCGCGTACAAGACGCGCACGATCGACGATCTGCGCATTAAGGACGATCGCCTGCGTGCGGCCATCGAGGGCACGGGGCACTTGCTGTTCGACGGCGGCATGGGCACCATGTTGCAGGCCGCTGGTATGAAGGCAGGCGCCCTGCCCGAGCTGCTCAACTTTGAGGAGCCCCAGGTCATTACCGACATTCAGCGACAGTACGTCGAGGCCGGCTGCGACGTGATCACCGCCAACACCTTTGGCGCCAACGCCCACAAGCTCGACGGTACCGCCACCGTGGCAGATGTCTTTGCCGCCGCTGTCGCCTGCGCCCGCGCAGCCGGTGCCCACTACGTCGCTGGCGATATCGGCCCCATCGGCGCGCTGCTGCGCCCCTTGGGTACCCTCAGCTTCGACGAGGCCTACGACCTCTTTGCCGAGGAAGTGCGCGCCGGCGTCGATGCGGGCGTGGACCTCTTTATTATCGAGACCATGACCGACCTTGCCGAGATCAAGGCGGCCGTCCTCGCCTGCCGAGAGAACTCCGACCTGCCCGTCTTTGCCACCATGACCTTTGAGGAAGACGGTCGCACGTTCCTGGGCACGAGTCCCGAGGTGGCCGCCATCACGCTCGACGCCATCGGCGCCGACGTTTTGGGCATCAACTGCAGCCAGGGACCGGCCGAGCTCCGAGGGCTCGCCGCACGTATGCTCACCGTTACGGACAAACCCGTTATGGTGCAGGCCAATGCGGGACTGCCCCACGTGGACGACGACGGTAATACCGTCTTTGACATCCAGGCCCCCGAATACGCCAAAGCCGTCGCCGGCATGATTGAGGACAGCGTGAGCGTCGTGGGCGGCTGCTGCGGCACCACGCCGGCGCACATGGCCGCCTTGCGCACGCTTATCGATAACCACACGCCCAGTCCGCGCCACCGCAAGCCCAGCATGTCGGTCACAAGTGCCCAGACTGTGGTGGACCTTCCCTGCGACGGCCACAAGATTGCCGTCATCGGCGAGCGCATCAATCCCACCGGCAAAAAGCGCCTGCAGCAGGCCCTGCGCGACGGCGACCTGGACTACGTCGTGAGCCAGGGCATCAGCCAGCAAGAACAGGGCGCCGACATCCTGGACGTCAACGTGGGCCTGCCCGAGATCGACGAGGTCAAGGTCATCCAGCAAGCGACCGAGCAGCTCCAAGGCTCCACGCTGTTGCCGTTGCAGATCGACTCCACCGACCCCGCCGCCGTCGAGGCCGCCGTACGTCGCTACGCCGGCAAGCCCATCATCAACTCGGTCAACGGCAAGCAGCAGATCATGGACGAGATCTTCCCGCTGGTCGCCCACTACGGCACCAACGTCGTCGGCCTCACGCTCGACGAAGGTGGCATCCCCGATACCGCCGAGGCTCGCTTCGCCATCGCCGAGCGCATCGTGGCCGAGGCCGCCCGCTACGGCATCGGCCCGGATCGCATCCTCATCGACTGCCTGGTCATGACCGCCTCGACCAACCAGCGCCAGGCCGAGCAGATTCTGCGCGCCATGTCCCTGTGCAAGGAGCGTCTGGGCGTCAAATGCGCGCTTGGCGTGTCGAATATCAGCTTTGGCCTGCCCGCTCGCCCGCTGCTGGGCTCGGTCTTTTTGGCCGCCGCCTTTGGCGCGGGCCTGGACGCCCCCATCATGAACCCGGGCTCCAAGCGCTTTATGGACACCGTCTACAGCTATCGCGTCTTGAGCGTTGAGGACGAGGGCTCGACCGGATACATCGAGCGCTACGCCGGCTGGACCGATCCGTATAAGATCGCCGCAAACCCGGCAGCGGCTCAGCCCGCATCGAGTGATGCCGCGCCTGCCGCCGGCGCCGACGGCAACGACGACCCGATCCGTCGCATGGTCGTCTCGGGCCGCAAAGGCGAGATCGCTGCCGAGACCGAGCGTCTGCTGGGAGACCACGACGCCATGGACCTTATCAACAACCACTTTATCCCCGCCCTCGACGAGGTGGGCGTCCTCTTTGACCAGGGCAAGTTCTTCTTGCCGCAACTCATGGCCTCGGCCGAGGCCGCGCGCGTGGGCTTCGATACCATCAAACGCCTGATGCCCGCCGGCGAGATTGCCGACAAGGGTAAGATCTGCGTGGCCACCGTCAAGGGCGACATCCACGATATTGGCAAGAACATCGTCAAAATGCTGCTCGACAACTACGGCTACACCGTCTTTGACCTTGGCCGCGACGTCGATCCACAGGAGGTACTCAAGACCGTCAAGGAGCGTGACATCAAGCTCGTCGGCCTCTCGGCGCTTATGACCACCACCGTCGTCGCCATGGAGGAGACCATCAAGCTGCTTCATGCCGAGGTGCCGGGCGTCAAGATCATCGTAGGCGGCGCCGTACTCACCCCCGAATACGCCAAGCAGATCGGCGCGGACTACTACGCCAAGGACGCCGCCGAGAGCGCTCGTATCGCCGAAGAGGTCTTTGGGCAGTAACACAACGGAAACAACCAAGCACCAAAACGTGCCGCACGCGCCACTTGGCACGTGCGGCACGTTAGAATAGAAAAGACTATGCTCGTTTTGGCAGATAGGAGCGCAAGGATGGCGATCACGCCCGCAGAAATCGCGGAAACCCGCGGCATGGTTGAGGAGCAGAACCTCGACATCAGGACCATCACCATGGGTGTTTCGCTCATGGGTTGCGGTGACGAGAACCTCGACCGCATGTGCACGAAGATCTACGACCACGTGACGCACACGGCTGAGCATCTGGTCGAGACCGCCGAGAACCTCGAGCGCGAGTACGGTATCCCCATCGTCAACAAGCGCGTCTCCGTCACCCCGGTGGCGCAGATCGCCGCGTGCTGCAAGGATGAGGACCTCACCCCCATCGCGCATGCCCTCGACCGCGCGGCAGAGACCCTCGGCATCGACTACCTTGGCGGCTTCTCCGCGCTCGTCCAGAAGGGCATCGGCGACGCCGATCGCCGCGTCATCCAGTCCATCCCCCAGGCGCTCGCTACCACGAGCCGAGTCTGCTCCAGTGTCAACGTCGCTAGCCTGCGCGCCGGCATCAACATGGACGCCGTGCTTATGGCCGCCCAGACCATCATCGATGCCGCTAAACTCACGGCCGACCAGGATTCCGTCGGCGCTTCCAAGTTTGTCTGCTTTGCCAACATGGTCGAGGACTCCCCGTTTATGGCGGGCGCCGTCCACGGCGGTGGCGAGGCCGACGCCGTCATCAACGTAGGCGTCTCGGGCCCCGGCGTTATGGCCGCAGCCCTGGAGACGCTGCCCGATTCCGCATCGATGATGGAAGTCGCCGAGAAGATTAAGCAGACCGCCTTTAAGATCACCCGTGCCGGTGAGCTCATGAGCCGCGAGGCCGCCCATCGCCTGGGTGTCGAGAAGGGCATTGTCGACCTGTCGCTGGCTCCCACGCCTGCCATCGGCGACTCCGTCGCACGCATCCTCGAGATCATCGGCGTGGGCACCTGTGGTGGCCCGGGCACGACCTGCGCGCTCGCCATGCTCAACGATGCTGTCAAGAAGGGCGGCGTCATGGCCAGCTCCAGCGTGGGCGGTCTCTCCGGCGCCTTTATCCCCGTATCCGAGGACGCCGGCATGATCGCCGCCGTCGAGGCCGGTGCGCTTTCGCTCGAGAAGCTCGAGGCCATGACCTGTGTGTGCTCCGTCGGCCTGGACATGATCGCCATCCCCGGCGACACCCCGGTCGAGACCATCGCCGGCATCATCGCCGACGAGATGGCCATCGGCGTCATCAACAACAAGACCACGGCCGTCCGCGTGATTCCCGCCATCGGCAAGGGCGTGGGCGACTGCGTCGAGTACGGCGGCCTGTTCGGCCGTGCACCCATCATGCCGGTGAACCCCAACGCCGGCACCGTGCTTGCCCATCGCGGTGGACGCTTCCCGGCACCGCTGAACTCGCTGAAGAACTAGCTGAGGGGTTCGGGCGAGGAGCCCCGGGGAGGGCAAATATATAAGGTCGCCTGCTCGGACAGTCCTGACTCGCACGGAGAGCACATTAAGTGCTCTCCGGCTCGTGCGGAACTCGCGATCGACCTTATATATTTGCCCTCCCCGGGGCTCCCGCACAACGGGACCTCGGTTGGGTTCTATCCCGGTTGCAGTCGCTTCGCTTCTGCTCCACTTTGCTGGTATGACGGTTTGGCGTTGGATCGGTTCTTTCTGATATATGCTGGTTGCGGCTCTTCTTTTGGGAGGAGTCGCTTTTTTGTTGCTAGGAGGTTGGCCCGTGGCTGATGGTGTAATTCAATCTGAGCTGCTTTCTGCGGATTGGAATGAGGAATGGATGCGCTTGCAGGCTGGTCGGCGGCAGGCTGATGACTCTTTTGAGTGGGATAAGCGGGCTCGGCATTTTCGGCCGCTTGAGACTGCTCCGTATGCCCGGGACTTTATGAAGCTGTTGGCGTTAAAGCCTGGTGAATCGGTGCTGGATATGGGGTGTGGGGCTGGGTCGATTGCTATTCCGCTTGCTCAGGCTGGGCATCCTGTGATTGCGGCTGATTTCTCCCCTGCCATGCTGGGCACCCTTGATGCTGGCATTGAGTATTACGGACTCGAGGATCTTATTACGCCGCTTGAGCTTGCTTGGGATGATGATTGGGATTTGGTTGGACCGGTCGCGAAAGCGGTGGATGTTGCCTTTGCCAGTCGGTCGGTTACGACGACCAATCTAAAAGGTGCGCTTGCCAAGCTCGACCGTACGGCTCGTCGTCGTTGTGCTGTCACGATGGTCGCTAACTCCAGCCCGCGCTATGATCTGCACTTGATGAACGCCATTGGTGCCTCGGTTACCTGCAGCAATGGCTTTGTGTACGCCTTCAACATCCTCATTCAGATGGGTGCCCTGCCGCAGGTTACATACTTTGAATCGCCTCGATGCGACACCTTCGATAGCCTTGAGGCAGGTGTGGCGGATTTTTCCCGTATGCTCGAACATGGCAACGAGGATAAGATCGACCGCCTGCGCGATTACATCGCCCAGCACATGATCGAGAACCCCCATGCCGGTGAGCCGGGCTCCAAGGGTGTGCCGCAGGGACGCTACATGCTCGACCACGTCCGCAAGGTCCGTTGGGCATTTATTGCATGGGAGCCAGTCTCTGCGCCCAGCTCATAGCCTGTTCGCAGCCCGCGCCGCCCACTCACTCGGCATCCGCATTCTTTTTGAACTGGGCAAACACGCTCCACACCGCGCCGTTCCTGCGCTATCGTGGGACAGCTCACGTAGATTAAGGCCCCGTCGCGGGGCGCCCCATACATAGAAAGCGAGAACCCATGGCACTGACAGGAGCCCAGGTCAAGCAGCTTCGCAGCATGGCCCATCACCTCAACCCCGCCATCATCATCGGCAAGTCCGATATTAACGAGGGCACCGTCGAGCAGACGGTCGCCTACCTGGAGAAGCACGAGCTCGTTAAGTGCTCCGTGCTCGATGGCTCCAGTCTTTCCGCCCGCGAGGCCGCCGAGGAGCTCGCCGAGCGTTGCCACGCCGAGGTCGTTCAGGTTATCGGCCGCAAGTTCTCGCTGTATCGCGAGTCCTCGCGCAAGGACATCGAGAAGATCAAGCTCGTCTAAGAGCCAATGATCGGCGAGCCAACACATAGCGAGCTTACGGGTGTCCAAGTACTTCGGGCGCCCGTTTTTATCGCTCGACCAGCACGCGATTGAGCCGCCCCTCCACCAAGCGCTCGTATAGACGCCGCGTCTCGGGCTCGGGCACGCCATTGACCTGCTCCCTCAGATGGTGCATATGCCCGCTGTACAGCTCGACGATATCGCGCCGCCGCCCCGCCGCACTGTAGACACGCATGGCGCAGCGCACCATATCCTCACGCGCCGTTTCCTGTCGAAGACCCGACTCCGCCAGCCAAATCGCCGACTGCAGGTCGTTTTCTTCTAGAGCGGCATTTGCTCCCTTAATCATGCAATCGATATACTTTGACTGCATAATGCGTCGCATACGCAAAAAGTAGGTGGGATTACAGCCATTGGGAACATACAGCGGTCCGGCATAAAGCTGCTCAATCTTAAGGCACAGCTCAACTAAATGGGGCCCGCGCGCACCCGTTCGATTTCCCAAAACCTCGCGGCTTATCTGGTCAAACAGCCGTACATCGGTCTTGACGTAGTCGCCGTTGAGTCCGATGCATTCATTTTGGATGAGCACACACGACTTGCCATCCGGCGTCGGTCCCAAAGCCGACCGCAAGCGCGATATCGTCGAGTACAGGTTGTTGCGGGCGCTATTGAACTCGGCATGGGGCCACAGCTCCATAGCCAGCGTCTCACGATCGACGAGCGCATCCATGCCCAGCGCAAGCCGCTCGGCAAGTGTCGCCGCCTTCTTGCGGCGCCACATTTTGTCCGTGATGGGAAACCCGTCGCGTTCGGCGCGAAACGCACCAAACATGCGAATCTCGATATGGTCGATGGTATCAACGGCTTCAACCTCGCCGGCCTGAAATAAGCGCTCGCCCTCCCCTTCCAGATCATCGCGCAGCGAGTACCGCGACAGCTCGCGCACGGGAAGCTTCTTGCGAATCCTGGTCGCCGGCTCGCCCAGACAATGCATGGCAAGGCGCGCAAAGAGCCGATACGATGGCTCCAGAATCCCCGCACGATTCATGGACATCCAGGCCGCAAGATCGCTGTCTCGGCCCGCACAGGCCAAATGCAGCGCCACCATCCAGGCCTCCGCTCCACCAACCTGCGTCTGGCTTATATCGAGCAACTCCGCTTCCTCGCGCACCGAAACCATCGAGGTGTTACGCAGATACGCCGCGCGCTCCAGCAGCAATGCGTTATCGCGCATGTACGCAATCGACTCCTCGGCAAGTTTGAGCACTTGGACCGCACGAAACTTTGCATTAACCGGCCGTCCCTCTGCCAGCGACTGCCAGCCTTCTAGCAACAGGCCAAACAGCTGAATCTGGTTGTCGCGCATGCGCACGGCAAAACGATCGAGCTCGTTGAATGCCGCGTCGTCGGTTACCGGCAGGCCGGAAAGGAGCCGCCGTGCCGCCAACACCATGCGCACCCAGATAGCCATCGCCTTAAGCCCACGTACGTCGAGCGCCTCCCGCACCACCGTCATCTCGTCGTCGCGCTCGTCGGTTCCCGCAAACGACCCGTCAAAAAGCTCCACCAGCATGCTATCGGCCCGTATAACAATCCCCGCGATGTCGAGCTCACAGTCGTAGGCCTTGCTCGTTTTGAGCTGCTGTAGAACGCCGCCGTCATCTCCCCGCTCGGTCAGGCAGCGCTTGACCTCGATATGTGCGGACAACATATCGAGTGCGGTATGGGATGTCTCGATTTCTGGCACGGCCAGGTTCGTAGGAAGCCCAAGCCCGTTGTCCCCATAGCAAACAGCCGTCAGTGTCTGGGCCACCCTCCATGAAACAGGGTCTATTTCGCAGGCCGCCCGTTCGCCCCCGCGCTCGATGACCGATGCCATATAGCGAGCGAGCTTTGTATTGGACACGCTGACCGCTGCCAGATATACGCCAAGCGCCTCGGCAGGCGTTGGCTCTGGAGCCGGATCCTCGGCATCGATCGTGCCCAGCGCTGCTCGGCAGATATCGGCCCCGTGCCCCGTCAGAGCCAGATCGACCCCATACTGCCCAGCAAGTTCAAGGACCGCATCACGGTCCAAAAAGGCGTCCGCCAGGCCCATCGCCGCATCGCATCTACCCGCCTTAAGCAAAATCCGGGCCGCCCTCGGAACAAGTTCGGGGCGAACCTCGGCCACCAACTTACGCAAGCGCAAGCGTCCGTTATCCTCCGTGCCCAGACACGTAAAACTCCGCTCGGCGGGGTCCAAGCCAAAGATCGGGTAGTCGCGTACAAAGTAGGACTGGTCGACCATCGACAGCCTCACCCCGCAAGCCTCGAGTTCTGCGATATTGCCCTCGCCCATCAAAATCATGAGACATGCCACGCAAAACAGCGCATTATTGTCGAGCGAAGCCAGATCGACAAGTGCCGCGCCACATACGTTGACAATCTCGTTTTCGAGCAGACCGGCTACGTCGCCTTGGCCATACAGACCCGTCTGCAATGCCGAAACGAGCTCGGGCACGCCCTGCGTGAGCTGATAAAAGTCGAGCGATGTGCTGATCGAAAACGCCGATGCCCACGCCGAATACTCATAGGCATGCACCTTGAGCATCTGCGCATTGATCTTAACCGAATCGCCCAGCCCATGAATCAGTTGACGATTTGAAGGACGGCAGGAGATAAAGACCCCCACCCCCATAGCGCGCAGGCCGCGAATCCTGTCGATGAGGTCTTCGGTATCGTGCTGATCGAGGTTTGGCACATTATCAATCGCGATAAGGGAGTGCGGTTTGTCTTTGAGTTCTTCGGTAACCACCTCGAGCTGCATAAACACCTCGCGCCCAGTGGCGCGATCGGCCTCGATAATCCGCACGGGGCCTCGCGTCGGGTCGCATTTAACCTCATGGGTGTACTGCAGCAGCACCGAGGTCTTCCCAAACCCGTCGGGCGCATAAAGAACCACAATGCCGGCCTTTCGGCCCTTGGCGAGAAGCTCATTCATCAAGCGTTCGCGTCGCACCATATAGCCTCCGCCCAGCGGCATCAGCTCGAGGTCGTCTATACTGCCCAAATCGTTTACCATGCCCGCTCCTCAACTCGACCGTATGGACACTGTAACCGCAAGACCATACAAGCCGCGCTATGAATAGAGCGACCTTGTGTTTTAGGTTGTCTTTTGGTACGCAAGCGGCAAGTTTTTGTACAGCGAGGGCCGATTGTTATTAATCCCCCGACTAATCGGTCTTTAAGCAGGTAAATGGCTTGTCAGCTTGTCCCATCTAAGCGGCAGTGTAACGCAAATGAACAAGGTTCAGCCATGTCATTCAACTCGCCTAGCACCCGCTACCGTCTACGACCTTTTAGTGGCATTTTTGCATAGAATCTGATATGGAATGAATCAAGCTGTTTGACATCCGGCATTCGTCAAGCTTGCGGCAAGATTTTGGTCAAGCGGGCGGAAAGGGATAGCAAAAAGGCCCCCGCAAAGCGGAGGCCTTAGGCAAGGCTATGTCGAGGTGCAGGATTCGCGCTACTCGCAGAGCGAAAGGGCGGCCTCGTCGGCAACGACAACGCAGTTGGTGTGCAGCTGCAGGATCGAAGCCGGGCACGCCGGCGTAACCGGACCGTAGCACATGTCATGCACGGCCTGAGCCTTGGCCTCGCCGTTGGCGACGACCAGGATCATGCGGGCATACATGATGGTCTGGGTGCCCATGGTGTAGGCCTGACGGGGAACGTCGTCGATGCTGTCGAACAGGCGGCTGTTGGCCTGAATGGTGCTCTCGGTGAGGTCGACGCAGTGCGTGCCCTTGGAGAAGTGGTCATCGGGCTCGTTGAAACCGATGTGGCCGTTGTTGCCAATGCCGAGCAGCTGCAGATCCGGGTAACCGGCGGCGGCGACGATCTTGTCGTACTCAGAGCAGGCAGCGGCGGCATCGGGGTTGGAACCGTCGGGCACATGCGTGTTGTTCAGGTCGATGTTGATGTGATCGAAGAAGTTCTCACGCATGAAATAGTGATAGCTCTGGGGATCGTCGTGCGAAAGGCCGCGATACTCGTCCAGGTTGTAGGTGCTGACCTCGGCAAAGTCGACGTCGCCCTTCTCGTACCAAGCAGCGAGCTGCTTGTAGGCACCGATCGGGGTGGAGCCGGTGGCAAGTCCCAGCACACAGTCGGGCCTGAGGATAACCTGCGCCGAGATAATATTGGCGGCCTTGCGGCTCATATCCTCGTAGTCTTTAGCTTTAATGATCTTCATTACGCGTCCTTTCTCGTACAAGAGAGGCAAGGCTCCCCTTACAAGCACTTGCCCGCGGCCCGCGTCGGCCGCAACCAACGTGTGCGGCCACCAGGGCGAGGTCGCGTAATGTATGTGTCTCGTGTCTAGCCGCGTCGAGGCCCCTGCCCGTCCACGGTGACCCGAAGCCTTTTAGCTTCGGACAAATCCCATCTTGCCACGGAGGGCGTCCTCTTTCAAGGGCGCCCTCCGTAAACGTGTTTGAATTGTAGGCTAATGGCCACGTGCACTTGCTAGCGCTCGCGAGCAACGATGAGCTGGTCCATCTCTTCGACATGCACGCCAACGGAGCCCTTGATGCTCGAGAACTCAACAGAGTTGCACACCAAGATGGGAACCGTCACATCGTAGCCCTCGGCAGCAATTGCCTCGCGATCGAACTCAATGAGCACATCGCCCTTATGGACGATGTCACCCACTTGCGCATGTACGGTAAAGTGCTTGCCCTCAAGCTGAACAGTGTCCAAACCAACGTGGATGAGCACGTCCAAGCCATCGACCGTGTTAAGCGCAACAGCGTGTCCCGTGGGAAAAATGGCCTCGACCTTGGCATCAGCCGGTGCAATCACACGCGTGCCGGTAGGCTGAATCGCCACGCCCTGGCCCAAAAGGCCGGTGGCAAATGTCTGGTCGTTTACCTCGGAAAGCGGAATGACGTCGCCCGAGATGGGAGCATCCAGCGTAAGGACTCGACCACGCATACCAAAAGACCTTAGGACTTTAGTGAACATGCTCCCCCTCGGACATACCAATTGACCAAAATAGCCTTAACAGTTTACCACTTGGCACTCGTTTTTGACCATTAGGGAAGTTCGCGCTTGACAACCTCGACGATGTCGTCGACAACGCGCTGGGTCAGCTCGTGCGTCTCGGCCTCGGCCATAACGCGGACCAGCGGCTCGGTACCGCTCGGACGCACCAGAATGCGACCGCGGCCGTCAAGTTCCTTCTCGGCAGCAGCGACGGCATCCCAGATGGGCTGGCAATCATCCAGACCAGCCTTGTTGTCGGAATGCACGTTGACGAGTACCTGCGGGTACTTCTTCATGATGCCGGCAAGATCGGTGAGGGTACGACCGGTGCGCTTGAGCACGGCCAGCAGCTGCAGAGCCGTCACCAGACCGTCACCGGTGGTGTTGTGCTCCAGGAAGATGATGTGGCCGGACTGCTCGCCGCCGATGACGGCGCCATCCGCGAGCATACGCTCCAGAACGTAGCGATCGCCCACGGCGGTCTGAACCATCTCGAAGCCCTGCTCCTTCATAGCGATGGAGAAGCCCAGGTTGCACATGACGGTCGAGACGATCTCGGAGTTGGCGAGCTTGCCGCGGGCGGCGAGGTCAGAACCGCAGATAGCCAGGATGTAGTCACCGTCGATCTCATTGCCCTCGCTGTCCACGAACAGTACGCGGTCGGCGTCGCCGTCGTGGGCCAGGCCGATATCGGCGTGGGTGCGCAGCACGAGCTCGCGCAGGGGCTCAAGGTGAGTGGAGCCGCACTCAACGTTAATGTCGGTGCCGCAGTAATCGGTGTTGATGGCATGGACCGTGGCGCCCAGGCGCTGCAGCGCAGCGGGCGTGGTCTGGCAGGAAGCACCGTGGCCGCAGTCGACGGCAACAACCAGGCCATCGAGCTTAAGGCCGTCGAGCGTGCTGATGGCATGATCGACATAGGCCTTGCGGGCGTCTTTCATCTTGATGATGTGACCCACACCGGCGCCGGTCGGCAGCGTGTCGGCAGCCATGGCCTCCTCGGACATGACCCAGGCGCTGATCTCTTCCTCGACAGCATCGGGAAGCTTCATGCCCTTGCGGCTAAAGAACTTGATGCCGTTGAACTCCGGCGGATTGTGCGAAGCGGAGATGACGATGCCACCGTCGAGCTCATTTTGGACGGTGAGCAGCGCCACGGCCGGCGTAGGGATAACGCCGCAGCAGTGCGGACGGCCGCCCTCGGCCATGATGCCGGCGGTCAGAGCGCTCTCGAGCATGGTGCCCGAAAGACGCGTGTCGCGGCCGACGCAGATATCCGGACCAAGGAACTTGGTCGCCGCGCGGCCCAGGCGAAACGCGAGGTCGCACGAGAGGTCGGCATTGGCGACGCCACGGACGCCGTCGGTACCGAAGATGTTCTGGGGCATAGGATCGCTCCTTCCCTAGCAGGCGATATGCAACCGCCCACCCTAGTCGAAAAAGAAAAGCGGGACCCGCCGAGGAATCGGCAGGCCCCGCTTGTACATTGTATCTCGAAAGGAGATAAAACCTTAGCGCTTGGAGAACTGGGGAGCGCGGCGGGCCTTCTTGAGGCCGTACTTCTTGCGCTCGACCACGCGAGCATCGCGCGTAAGGAAACCGGCCTTCTTGAGGTCAGCACGGTAGTCGCCAGCGTTCAGAAGAGCGCGAGCGATGCCCAGGCGCAGAGCGCCGGACTGACCGGAGATGCCGCCGCCATCGCACAGAGCGATAACGTCGAACTGACCGGCGGTGTCGGTCACCTTGAAGGGAGCAAGGGCGTTCTCAACGAGCTGATGACGGCCGAAATACTGCTCGGCGTCACGCTTGTTGATGGTCACCTTGCCGGTGCCGGGGACGAGACGGACGCGGGCGACGGCGTTCTTACGACGGCCGGTACCCTGGTAGACAACGGTGTTCTCAGCCATCTTTAAGCCTCCAGCTCAATCTTCGTGGGGTTCTGGGCAGCATGCGGATGCTCGGCACCAGCGTAGACCTTAAGCTTGGTCATCTGGGCACGGCCGAGGGTGGTCTTGGGCAGCATACCGCGAACGGCGCGCTCGATGACCTTCTCCGGGTGCTTCTCCATAGCCTGGCGGAAGCTCTCAGCCTTGAGGCCGCCGTTGTAGCCGCTGTGGCGATAATAGGTCTTCGTGTCGGCCTTGTTACCGGTAAGCTGGACCTTATCGGCGTTGATGACGACAACGAAGTCGCCGCAGTCGCTGTTGGGCGTGAACTGGGGCTTGTTCTTACCGCGCAGGATCATTGCGATCTGGGTGGCAAGACGGCCCAGGACAGCACCATCGGCGTCGACGAGAACCCAGTTGCGCTGGACCTCGCCCTGCTTGGCGTAGTGAGTCGATTTCGAAATCACTTAGACTCCTCCATGTACAGTACGTGTTGTTACAGAGATTCACGGGGCTCTGCAAGTAACCCGTCCATATTACCCCGCTCGCCGTACGAGTCAACAGGTATTTTGGCTCCGACCAGAGTTTCTGCACATGTCATCCACGAGCCGTGATGTCGCAGCGTTGACGCTCGACAAACGCCTCGATATCTCCCAGCAAGCGCTTTGCCTCCTGACGGCCCTGGATATACAGGTCCAAAAGCTTTGCCGGATCGTGCTCGACATGGCCGACCTCGACCGGCTTTTGCGGAGCAATGACCAGCGCGCGGCCCTCGCGCTCATACTTCCACAGGTGCATGCGCTGGAGGTTATAGCGGTCGTGGCGCGTCTCGATAGCCTCGAGCAGATAGGGGTAGTCGACATAGCGGGCGCGCGCGGCAGGCATAAACTCGTAGGGCTTTTTCTCGTACGAGCGGTCCTGCGTGACAATGACAACCGCGCGATCGAAGCCCGCCTCCTCCAGCACGTGCTCGATGGGGACCGAATCGGCTACGCCGCCGTCGACGTATTTGTGCCCGTCGATCTCGACCGGCGGCGTCACCAGCGGCAGCGACGTCGAGGCGCGCACGGCGTCGAGGTCGAGCACGGCGCTTTTGACCGGCAGGTAGGCAGCGGTTCCAAACAGCATGTCCGTCGCGACGGCGTACATCTCGATAGGGCTGGCGTCGAACGTCTCGTTATCAAAAGGATCCAGGCGGTCCTGGACGTCGTTGAAGATAAAGTCGTAACCCACGATGGAACCCGTGGACGCAAACGACGCGGCGCCCATGTAGCGGCTGTCGTTGCAGAAGGTCAAATTGACTCGGTTGGTGCGGCCGATCTGGTGCGACTTGTAGTTGACGCCGTTGAGGGCGCCGGCCGATACGCCGTAGACAGCCGGAATCTCGACGCCGGCCTCCATGAGAACGTCGAGCACGCCCGCGGTAAATTGCCCACGAAAACTGCCACCCTCCAAGACGAGCGCGACCTTGCCGGCGTTCTTTGCCTTATCTTCTGCAGTCATATTGACCTCCTGCGATTGCGTTTTGACTTTCTTCTACCCAGTTTTGGGATGGAGGGCGCATGGGTTTTGGAGCAGAGTTCGATTCTCCGCGGATGAAGGGGATCTGTCGGCGCGGGGCACAGCCAGCAGAAATGCCGTCGGCAGCACATCTGTTTTGGCTGGGGCTTTGCGCGAAGAATCCGCGTGTTTGCTTCGCGAACACGCACCGGCTTCGGCCGCCTGCCGGCGTCCTCGCCCGCGGGCTAAAAACGCTTACGCGTTTTCTTTACGCTCGCGCCCTGCACAGAGTTCGATTCTCCGCGGTACGGGCTAGAAATGAAAAGGCAGGTAGATACGAATATCTACCTGCCTGTAACTATTGGTGGAGGCGCGGAGAATCGAACTCCGGTCCACGAAAGCCCCCTGATTGGCATCTCCAAGCTCAGTCGCTGGTTTAGTCTCGGACGCCTTGCGCGCAGCGACACGCTCGCGACGTCCTAACCGGTTCGGTCTTAGCCCGCGCCATACCGATTACGTGCGCAGGAGCATTCCCCTAAGATGACGTCGCGCCGGTGTCGGGGAAATCACCGGGTTGACGCGCCGCTATAAATTAAGCAGCGAGAGCCATAGGCTCAAAAGAAGAGTTGTTGTCAATTCAATTTGACGGTACCCCTGTTTAACGAGGCGAGGAGACCTCGGCTTGCTTCCTCTCTCAGAGCTATCGTGTCGAAACCAGTCGCCCCCGAATGTCGGGAAAGTCTGGATGGTATCGGGCCTGCAAACACCCGATAACCGTCGACTTTTCAAGGAACATACGGGGCGAGCCCCGCTTGTGGAGTGTTATCTTACCACGTTCTGAAAGCGGACAGCTGTTCTATGCACGAGCTGTGAAGACCCCAATGTGCGCCGCACTTCGCACTTTTGTTACCGATCGCGTCACGTATATTTTCGCCAAGCAAAATTGACCCGTCGAAAGGACCGTTATGGATACCAAGCAGCAACTCGTCGATGCCCTCGCGGGCCTGGGCTCAACCATTACCGAAGCTATGGATGTCATCGAGGGCTTTGTCCCCTGCGGACATCCCGCCCTCACGGTATCGAACGCACTCGTCGCGCTGGACGTTGACGATGATGCAGCTCTCGCCCAGCAGCTTGAGACCGTCGAGGGCTTTATCGACCACGTGAGTGAGAACCGCGGCGTGGCCGCCTACCACGGTATCGAGGTCGAGCTCGCGGGTCCCAAGGCCGATCTGTTCGCAGCAATCCGCGAGGTAGGCGCCCTTATGCAGACCGCAGGCGTCAAGAACACCCAGGTCAACGAGTGGGTCTACCGCAGTCTGGCAGCACTCGACAGCTCCGACGAAAAGGCAGCCGAGCAGCTCGCAGAAAGTCCCGCCATTTAGGCCGCGCTTTTGTAAATAGCAGACGCGGGCCCCTTGGCGCATCGTCGTCCAAGAGGCCCGCAAACAGTTCGCGTTAACCGATTGCCACGCCACCACGTTCGGCCAAAGCCAGAATCGGCATTATTTGGCGCGGGGTCTTTGCTGCAAGATCGGCATGTTCGAGCAGTTTGCGATCGTTAGTTACCAAGTAATCAACCTGTGCGCGTTTGCATGCGGCGAGTACCAAGTTGTCCTCGTAATCGCGATGGAGCGCTAAGTATTTGTCGGCCAGCCAAAGGTCCGACGCATCTGCACCCACGGCCGTGGCGTTTTCGGTCATGTTCCGAACAAACGCCAACGCCGCATCGCCAATTGCACGGGCAGATGCCTCGTCGAGCACTCCCCCGCTGGCAAGAACGCTACGCTTCAGCTCGTGTTGGACAACGTACAGCACGTCCTTGGCGATATGCACCGGAAAGAACAACGTTGCGCCCGATTCCGTCGCCCGCCCAATAAACGCACGCGCGGCAAGCGACTCGGCATGGTCGGCGCAAAACGAATCAACCCATACGTTGGCATCCACTATTATTTTGAGGGGAGCCCCGCTCACAGGATCATCCCCTTTTGGCGATAGTGCTCGTCCATGGCTTCGGAATAGATTGTTTCCCAACCGCGATCGTCGGATACGGGCGACGTAGCGATGCCCAGGTCCGCGTAAAGCTGATCTGCCGCCGCCCATGATGCGGCGAACGGAGTATCGGGCGCGACGGTCTGCTGCCGGTCGTCGACGGCCGCAAGCACTTCCTCGCACTGCCCGCCACCCTGCGCGACCTTGGCCACCACCTTTTTGATGAGCTCGGGCAGTGACCCGCCCGAAAGCCGCAGCACCTCCTCGGCACGGTTCTTGACCTGGCGATCTACGCGAACGTTCACCTGCGCCATGCCGCTAACAGCACCCACGTCGATCCCGCTCCCTTCAATTGCTAGCCCTGCTAGCAACACTATATAGAGAAGCTAGCACATGGTCAAACGCAAAAGGCCTGCGCTCGGACGACACCGATGCCGTCTGGGCGCAGGCCAGATAACGTGGGCGAACACGTCTGCTAACGCAGGTACGCCTTTGCGTTGCCCAGGCTGTAGGCAATCGTCGAGCCGTTGTGCAGCAGCGACGACGCCTGCGGGGTAATCGCGCCGGTAATGCCCAGTGCCAAGAGCGCTGAGTTGGTGAGCATCACCTTAGAATAGGAGCTCGTCAGACGATCAACGAGGCCCTGGCTCATGCGGCGCAGACGCACGATCGCGGCCAGGTCCGTATCGGCCAGGATGATGTCGGCGACCTCCTTGGCGATGTCGCTTCCGCCACCCATTGCCAGCCCCACGTCGGCCAAACCGAGCGCCGGCGAATCATTGACGCCGTCGCCCACCATGGCAACATGGCGCCCCTCGCTCTTAATGCGCTCCACATAGGCGTACTTGTCCTCGGGCAGCAGCTCGGCCTTAAACTCATCGACACCTGCTTCGCGAGCAATGCGCTCGGCCGTGCGTTCCGAGTCGCCCGTGAGCATGACCACGTGCTTAACGCCCAACGCGTGCAGGTCGGCGATGGCCTCGCGGACCCCGGACTTGAGCGGGTCCTCGATACCGAGCACGCCGACGACCTTGCCGTCGACCGCCAGATACAGCGGCGACAGGCCCTGCATCTGGGACTCAATGCGCTCCTTAATGTCGGAATCGAGCTGCGCACCCTCGTCCTCAAATACAAAGTGCGCGGAACCGATGATGGCGCGACGCCCTTCGATGGACGAAGCGATGCCGTGCGCCACGATGTACTCGACGGCGGCATGGCGCTCGCGGTGCTCGAGCCCGCGCTCGCGTGCCGCATTGACCACGGCGCGTGCCACCGGATGCGGGAAATGCTCCTCCAAGCAAGCGGAAAGGCGCAGGATCTCGTCCTCGCTCCAGCCATCGGTCGTGAGCACGCAAGCTAGACGCGGCTGTGCCTCGGTGAGCGTGCCGGTCTTATCAAACACAATGGTGTCGGCCTTGGCAAACGACTCAAAGTACTTTGCGCCCTTGACCATGACGCCCATCTTGGCAGCATCGCTCATGGCGGTCATGACGGCAACGGAACCCGTGAGCTTGAGCGCGCACGAGTAGTCGACCATCAGTGCCGCCGAGGTCTTGATAAGGCTGCGCGTGGTAAGCGCGACCAGACCCGCGAGCAGGAAGTTCCACGGGACGATCTTGTTGGCGAGGTCCTCCATATGCGACTGGCCCTCGGACTTGAGCGAGTCGGCCGTCTGCACGAGCGAGACGATCGAGCGCAGCTTGGTCTGCGCCGTGTTGGCGCGCACGCGTACCAAGATGCCGCCGTCTTCCACGACGGTGCCGGCGAATACGTCGTCGCCCACGCTGCGCTCGACGGCCAGCGGCTCGCCGGTCAGGGTCGCCTGGTTGACCATGGCGCTCCCCTGCTCGACAACACCGTCGATGCAGATGGACATGCCGGTGCGCACGGCGACCAGATCGCCAGGCTCAAGCTCGGTCGCGGCAACGCTTACCTCGGTGTCGCCAACCACTTTTTGCGCCTTGTCGGGCACATCGAGCAGCGAGTTGATGAGCTCGTTTTCGCTCATGGCGCGGGTGTAGTCCTCGAGCAGCTCGCCCACGTTGAGCAGGAACATCGTCTGGCCCGCGGTGTCGACGTCACGTTTGACAAACGAGATACCGATGGCCGAAGCGTCGAGCACGGGAACGGTCAGGCGCGGCTGCGCGAGCTCACGGAGGGCGGCGCGCAAAAATGCCATGTAACCGGCCACGACAAACACCGCACGCAGTGGCGTGGGCAAAAACCAGCGGCGTGCGTAATGGGCACCGACGAGTGTCGCCAGGTCCATAACGAGTTTGTGCTTGCGCGGCTCAAGCTGCATCACGTAACCCGTCTTTGCGTCGGCAATGGCCTGAGCGTCGAGCGCACCGACGGCGGCCAGCACGGCATCGCGACGTGGCTCGTCGTATTCGAGCGCCATCTGGCCGATGCGGCCGTAGACGCACACCTTGCGCACGCCATCGATGTCGCCGCCAAGCTTAAGAAGTGCATCGAGATCGCTCTCTGGCACAGGACCCGCCAATTGAAGACGGGTCCTGCCGGGGATCTCGCTAATAATCGAGAATCTCATAGTTTGCGCCTGGGAGCGTTACTCGGCTGCCTCGTCAGCAGCGGCCTCGCTCTGGGTGATGTAGGCCGCCTCGGCAACCATGTCATCGACATTGGCCTTGGCCTGCTCGACCATGTCCTGGTAGCCGTTCTTGATGCGCATGCCGCACGCGATACCCTGCACGCAGGCATTCTTTACCGGAGCGCTGGTGAGCAGCTTGATGCCGGCCGTACCGAGCAGAAAACCGCCACCGACAAGCAGGGTATTGAACGTCGACTTCTTCATGTTGCTTCTCCCTTTTGCCGCATTGGACGCGGCATGGTGCCTCAGCACCCGAGTAAACAAGTTTGCTCGAGCACACTTTTGGAAAATAGTTTAGTCTATCTAACTATTGAGGTCAACAAAGGTTAACTTTTTGGAAATCTTAGAACGCGGTGTGACCAAGGAACCGCCCCGGCGCCACATCCACAAAAAATGAGGGCACCAACGCCGCCCTCATTCACCAAATTCCATTCAGCCCACCTGACCCGAACGGCCGAGTCGTCACGGAACCGAGGGGCCGGGCGCAGGGCCTTGCCTCTCAATGAGTTCCCTTCAAAAACAATGGGCGTGCCAACGGCGCGCCCATTCACTCTATTCCATTCAGCCCGCCTGACCTGAAAGGCCGAGTCGTCAGGGCGGGGAAGGCCCCCGGAGCGGCGGGGCGCTTGCTCAAAATGAGTTCCGCACGCAAAGAAGGCCACTTAATGTGGCCTTCGTCTTGCGCAGGACTGTTTGAAATTTTGAGGAAGCACCCGCCCTGCCGGGGCTCCCGGGTTCCCGCTTACGAGAGCGACGTTCTCAGCAACTCGTTGAAGAGCTTGGGGTTGCCCTTGCCGCGGCTCGCCTTCATGCACTGGCCCACCAAAAAGCCGATGACCTTCTGGTTTCCGTCACGATACTGCTGCGCCTGATCGGCACAGTTTGCCAGCACCTCGTCCACAATCGGCTGCAGCGCGCCGGCATCGCTCACCTGACGCATGCCGCGCTCGTCGACGATCTTGTTGGGGTCGTCGCCGGTCTGTGCCATGGCCTCAAAGACCTCGTGCGCCTGGTTGGAGCTGATGGCATCGGTCGCCAGCAGCTTGGCGAGTGCCGCCACCTGAGCCGGCGCGATGCCGGACTCGGCGAGCGACACGCCCGCGCCCTTAAGGTAGGCGATCATCTCGTTGACCAGCAGGTTTGCGACCGTCTGGGCCTCTTTGCCAGCCATACCGGCAGCGGCGGCCTCAAAGAACTCGGCAAACTCCGGGTCGCCAGCAATCTGCTCGGCATCGGCCGCCTTAATGCCAAAGTCGGCCTCAAAACGGACGCGCTTGGCATCGGGCAGCTCGGGGATCTCGCCACGGCAGCGGTCGATGAACTCGTCGTCCAGGTCGAACGGCGCCAGGTCGGGATCGGGGAACAGGCGATAGTCGTCGGCCGTCTCCTTCACACGCATGACAACGGTGCGCTTGCGGCTGGGCTCCCAGTGGCGGGTCTCCTGATAGATGATGCCGCCCTCCTCGAGTACCTCGGCCTGGCGGCAGATCTCGTAGGCAAGGCCGTCATGCAGGCTCTTAAACGAGTTGAGGTTCTTGAGCTCGGTCTTGGTGCCCAGCTTGGTCTCGCCGCGGCGGCGCAGCGAAACGTTGCCGTCGCAGCGCATGGAGCCCTTCTCCATGGAGCAGTCCGAAATGCCCAGCGTCACAAAGATGCGACGGAGCTTCTCCATAAACAGGCGAGCCTCCTCGGGCGTGCGCAAATCGGGCTCGGTCACGAGCTCGATGAGCGGCGTGCCGCAGCGGTTGTAGTCGACGAGCGACTCGGCCGCGGCGGTAATGCGGCCCTCGGCGCCACCCACGTGCACCATCTTGGCGGCGTCCTCCTCCATGTGGATGCGCAGGATGCGGATGGGCACGGTGTAGGAACCGTCCTCGCGGCGCTCGGGCATCTGCAGGTTGGACGCATCGTAGCTGGCCAAGTGGCCGGCACGTTGGTTGCCCTCGCGCATGGTCGACGTCATGGACGTGGACAGGCCCTCGGCGTTGGCCGAGGCGCTCGCCAGGCTCTGGGCCTCGGCCTCGCCAAACGCGCAGTCGGGGCGCTCGGCGGCACCGCGACCGGTCACGTCCAGATCCAGATGACCGTACATGGCAAAGGCGACCGGACCCTGCGTGGTCTGGAAGTTCTTGGCCATATCGGGATAGAAGTAGTGCTTGCGGTAGAACATCGAGTGGCGCTGAATCTCGCAGTTGGTGGCGAGACCGGCCTTGACGATGCTCTCGATGGCGCGCTTGTTGGGCACCGGCAGGGCGCCGGGCAGGCCCAGGCATACCGGGCACACGTTGGCGTTGGGCTCGTCATCGTGGCTGAGCTTGCAGTTGCAGAACATCTTGGTATCGAGTGCGGTGAGCTCGGTATGGATCTCCAGGCCAATCACGGCCTCCCAATCCTGCAGGACCTCGGAAAGCTCCTTCATTACAGCTCGCCTCCCTTCCCGGCAAAATCGGGCGCGACGGAAAGCACGGGCGCACCCGTGGCGGCATCGGCAAAGCCGCGCTCCAGGGCGCGGGCAAACGTGAGCAGCTGACGGTCCTTAAAGGCAGGTCCCACCAGCTGGGCAGAAACGGGCAGCTGAGTGTCCTCGCCCAGTCCCAGCGGCACCGAGATACCGCCGTTGCCGCAAATGTTGAGCGAAATGGTGTACAGGTCGGAGAGGTACATCTGCGTGGGGTCGCTGATCTCGCCAAACTTAAAGGCCGTGCGCGGCGAGGCGGGCATGAGGATGGTGTCCACCTTGGCATACGCGGCATCGTAGTCCCGCGTGATGAGCGTGCGGGCCTTTTGCGCAGCGTAGTAGTACTTGTCGTACACGCCCGAGCTCAGCAGGTAGGCGCCGAGCATCTGACGGCGCTTGGCCTCGGCGCCAAAGCCGTGGGCGCGCGAAAGCGAGCTCTGGTCGGACAGGTTGGCGCAGCCCTCCTCCTGATAGCCGTAGCGAATGCCGTCAAAGCGAGCCAGGTTGGAGAACGCCTCGGCCGGACCGATGACGTAGTAGGCAGCGATGGCGGCATCCAGGTGCGGCAGGTCGACCTCGACCAGCTCGGCGCCCTGGTTCTGCAGCTCCTGGGCGGCGCGCTGAACAGCGGCCTTGACCTCGGGCGTCAGACCCTCGGCCTCCATAAACGCGGGGATGATGCCCACGCGCTTGCCCTCGATGCTGTCGTTGAGATGCTCGGTAAAGTCGACGGCGCAATCCTGGCTCGTGCAGTCGTACGGATCGTGGCCCGCGCCGGTAAGCGCGTTCATGGCCAGCGCGACATCCTCGACCGTGCGGCCAAAGGGCCCCACCTGGTCGAGCGACGAGCCAAAGGCAACCACGCCGTAACGGCTCACGGCGCCATACGTGGGCTTAAAGCCCACCACGCCGCACAGCGACGCCGGCTGGCGAATGGAGCCGCCGGTGTCCGAGCCCAGCGAGAGCGCGACCTCGCCCGCGGCGACGGCGGCAGCGGAGCCGCCCGAGGAGCCGCCGGGCACGCGTTCGGTATCCCAGGGGTTGTTGGTGCGGTGGAACGCCGAGCTCTCGGTGGAGCTGCCAAAGGCAAACTCATCCATGTTGGCCTTGCCCATGGGCAGGCAGCCGGCGTCGAGCATGCGCTGGACACAGGTGGCGGTGTAGACGCTCTGGTAGTCCCCAAGCATGCGGGAAGCGCAGGTGGTGCGCGTGCCCACGAGGTTCATGTTGTCCTTGATGGCTAGCGGCACGCCCGCAAGCGGGGGCAGCGGCTTGCCTGCGGCACGGTCGGCATCCACGCGCGCAGCGGCCTCGAGCGCAAGCTCGGGCGCCACCTGCAGGAATGCCTGGACCCCGCCCTCGCGCGCCTCGATGGCGGCAAGGGAGGCCTGGGCCACCTCGGTAGCGGTAAAGTCGCCGGCAGAAACGCCCGCGGCGATCTGGGCGGCGGTAAGGGAATCGAAGCTCTGCGCCATTACTCGCTCTCCCCCTCTCCCAAAATGGACGGCACGCGGAAGTAGCGGTCGCGCGCGCTGCCGGCGTTTTCGAGCGCGACGTCGAGCGGCAGGTCGCGCTCGGGCTCGCGCAGGTCGTCGCCCATCACGTTGGACAGGCTTCCGATGGGATGGAACGTGGGCTCCACGTCGGGCAAGTCATATTGCAAGACGGGCTCGAGCATCTGGACGGCGTCGTTCATGTAGGACGTCATCTGGGTGAGCTCGTCATCGGTCAGTGCGATCTTTGCGTACTCGGCGATGCCGCGCACGTCTTTCTCGCTGAGTGCCATAGGCGCTCCCTTCCGCATAACAGATAAACCGCTCTAGTATACAAGGCAACGCCGCTTGGAGCAGGCGCTTTACCCAAATGCAGCGAAAACGTAACGAGAGCGGCGATTGACAGGCGGCGGGCTGGCGGTTCTGCAGCGAAACCGCACCGTCCATAGCGAAAACCGTACTGCTCACAACGAAAACCGTCCCGCCCGCAACGAAAAGCATCACAACATTCGACGTTTTTCGCCAAAATCGCGATTTTCATCGAATGTTGTGATGGTTTGGAAGTCCCGACCACCACAAAAGTGCCTGTCCCCTTTGCGGTGGTTCTGGAGAATGTCTTATGCCGAGGCCTTGGCCTTGCGGCGCTTGCGGACCGCGTGGATCACGATGTCCAGCAGCAACAGCACAATGGCTACGACCACGATGAGCACGGCAAACTCGCGCTTGCCCCAGTGGCGACCGGCCAGCGACTTTTGCTTGTCGACGTCCTTCTTGTTGTACTTGGTGCGCACGCAATGCACCAGCAGGCGGTGGTCGTTCACGCCGTAGGGCGTGCAGGTGACGAGCGTCACCTTGTCGGCGCCGGGCTCGATGGTCAGCGACTCCATCTCCTCGGGCAGCACCACCTCGGAGTCCACCATCTTGTAGGCGAGCGTCTTGTTCATGGTGTGCAGCAGCACCAGGTCGCCGGGCTCCAGCGAATGGATGTCGTCGAACATGCTCAGGTTGCGCATGCCCGAGTGCGCGGTGAGCACGCAGTGCGTCGAAGTGCCGCCCACCGGCAGGCTCGTGCCCTCCAGGTGACCGACGCCCGCCATAAGGACTTCTTCGCTCGTGCCGTGGTAGATAGGCATGCTCACGTCGATGGAGGGGATCTCGACCCAGCTCATCATGGGGTCACGGTCAAAGATGAGCTGCTGGGCGTAGGGCTCGATCTGGTCGGCGGGGAGCTCGGTGGCCTCGCCCGCCAGCTGCTCGTTAAAGGAGCGCGCCTGGAGCAGGATGCGCTCGCGCTCCTCGGCAGACAGCGCGTCCACGGTGCTGGACACGGTGCTGATCTGGTTGAACACGCCCGAGGCCTCGAGCCGGTCCAAGATCCACGGCCAGGTCATAAGGCCCACGCCAATAAGGATGATGACGATGGTGATGAGCCGGTCGGCCCAGCGCGGCAGTCGCTTGCGACGACGCTTGGGCTTTGGTTGAGGTTTGGGCTGAGGGCTTGAGCCGCCGTTGTCCGCGGCGTTATTGCTCTTCATATGTTTGGCGCCCTGCACCATCGCCGGTCACTCCTCTACAACTCAGGTTGTCTAAACAAATAATAGCCGATTAGCAAACTCATGCACCGGACAACGCAGCTAGGACCGAAACGCCGCCTACGGTTCGAATTCTTGGAGACCTTCTACAGCGCTTCTTGCCATGGATATTCCTTTCCAAACATGCGATCGACTTCGAGTTGAATTCGCTCATCGTCGATTGCCGCCAAAGATAGCGCAAGCGAAATGTTGTCGACACGAGAGGAGTCGGCAAACACGGGTGCATAGCGCCACACTTGGATCATCGCCGTTTCGTTATCCGGCAACTCCCCATCTGCGACTTCGAGGTCGCTCAGTTGACGCCATGCACTTTTTAAGACGGCCTTTTGTTCCATGCCCGGCGCAGCGAGCATCGAACGCGCAGCGAGCGCCGTCTCCCCGGCGTCAACAAGATAGTCGATCTGCTGCGTCTTCCTTGCAATAAAGACCTTCGAGACAGGCGAGGAGAGCTCTGCCATGTGCTCGCTGAGCAGAAGATCAACGGCAACAGGGAACACGAAGACACGTCGCTCGCGACGCTCGCGTCTCGCGAGCCCCCTGTCAACAAGCTCGGTTATGGCCTCGCTCGCGCGGCTTGCCGAAATCCCAAGCGCACGACAAAGGTCATAGGGACGATATGGCTCCTGGGCTGCTCCCCAGATTGCGGCAGCCTGCGCGTTGGGTGACATCTTGGTCGCGTGGTTGCGAAACCGGACACCGCCCCTCTCCGTGCAGGCTGTGCCCATAAATGGAAGAAAAGCCTGTCTGCCTGGGCAGACAAAGGGAATCCCTTGTGCGATCAATGCTTTGCGCTGACGTGCATCGGCATCAGGAAACGAAACGACAACAGGAGTCTCCGCGCGCAAGGCTAGCTGACTATAGACTCTCTTAGCCTCGGGAAGCCCGACGCCAGTAGGCAAACTTGCAAGCAAAAACGAAAAACCGTTTGCGTCAACAGCGCGGACCTCAATCGTCCGCAGATGCAGCGGCAAGTGTGCGGATCCAGGCCAAGTTTTGGTCTTGGCGGAAAGGCCTAGTGCTTCTTGTAAGTAGATTAGCGCTTCGTTCATTTCCATTGTTTTCGTTCGATTCCAGTTTGTATTGGAATTATACATAATTTTCGGAATTAATGAGATACCGTTCGTGCCTAAGCCCATATTTGCGTTTTCAAAATGTCCCGAATCGGCGGGGTGATTCGGGATACAATAGCTACAGGAAACGACGCACCCCGCGTAAGTACTTAGGAGCGCGGGCGACCAGTTTCCGACGTTGTTAAATGCCCGGGCTCCGAACCCCGGGCATTCTTATTTGCGCTTGTTGCGGCGCAAATGCCTTCTACCGTCCGCACCGCGCGTGCGCCTACGGACCTTAAACCGAACCTCATACGAGTCGAGAAACGCGATGACGAACGAGCCCGCATCGGACGATGGAGGCTGGCTGCGTTATCCCAAAAAAACGGGGCAGACTCCAGCGCGGAGTCTGCCCCGTAAAGAGAATGGCAAAGCAAGACCGTGGATGGACGAGAAAAGTGTCCGCAAGTCTCATGGCCATCACATCCCACCTGCCAAAGGGATGGGTGAGCGAGCGTTACTCCTGCTCGGACTCCTCAGCCTGCTTACGGCTGCGGATGAGGTGAGCCACACCGATGCACAGCACCGCGCCACCAGCAATCCAAGTGAAGGTCACGCCATTAAGACCGGTCAGCGGGAGGTTGGAGCCCTTCTTGTCGACGATGGTGAAGCTGAGCTTGCCGACTTCAGCTTTCGCGGAGCCCTCCTGAACAACATCTTGACCTGCCACAATGGCGCTCGTCGTGTCGGGCGTCACATTCGCACCGTCCTGATTGAGCGTGCGGCTGATAGTAAAGGTCACACCGTTTGCCGCGGAGTTGTTGTAGCCAGGCGCAGGCTTAACCTCCGTGAGGATATAGGTGCCCTCATCGAGGCCGACAACGTTGATCTTGCCTTCGGAGGTGGTGGTCAGTATTGCTTCATTCTCATTTGACGTCGTGGTGCCGTCGGCCTTGATAAATTTGCTGGTGCCTTGCTCCTTCAGCGTGAATTCGACGTCTTTGAGAGTCTTAGGGTTGCCGGCCTCATCATTATCGCTGCCAACCTTGGTAACGTCGATACCATAGGTGTAGTCGTAGGCCGGATGGTCAACCGTGGTACCGGTGCCATTGGTGTGCGGGTTGTTGGAATAGGTCAACTTGACATTGTTCACCTGGGCCTTGCCGAGCATATCCGCGTTAATCTTGCCAGCAACCAGTTTTGCCTCATAGTTCACATAGACTGTCGAACCACGGTCAACTTTGATGAGATTGCCGGCCTTATCCTTTGCTTCTTTGAGGTTCTCGAAGGAAACAGTGAGCGTATTCGTGCTTTCCCCCGGGACATAGGTCGCGCTGTAGCAAGCGGGATCCACGACTGAATCGTCAATCTTGACCTCAACGACTGGGTTACCACCCTGAAGCTCTGGAACCATCGTGGAGGGGAGCTCGTCAGTGAAAGTGTAGCTGTACTTGACATACGTGTTAATGTTGCTAGCCACAGTGCCGGCAAGCTGATATTCAACAGGCTGTTCAGCAGCGGAGTCGGCAGCCTTGTTGGCTGCGGTAAAGACATTCTTGCTATCGTCCGTAACAAACTTGCCGTTCTTGTCATCCTTTACGGCCTTGGTCACTTTGGGGACGTCCTTCTTGGGGGCCACGTTAACGTCAGAACCACCGACGATGGTGAAAATCGGCGAGGTATACGCATCAGTATTGCCATTAGCACCGCTGGTCGTACTGGGCGTATCGGTCACGAAAAGCCAGTAGCCATTATCAAGATCCTTAAAGCTACCTTTGGTGGAATCGCTTGGCTTTGTCCACGTGAGGGTCTTGTCCCCTTCCAAGGCCTTGGCAATCAAGTCAAGAGTTGTACCAGTATCAACCGCCGTAGTCTCTCCAAAATTAGAGCCCTGAGTCGTGCTGATGAACTCCGCCCACGTCTGGGCGTCAGCATCTACGTCAGGTGCTCCAGTAACGTCTTTGAGCGCAGTCGTAACGAGGGTTTTCACATTACCCGGAGCCCACTGAATATCGGAAAGAGTCTTAGCGGCCGAGCCATCCCAGCTCCCATCGCCCTTCTGATCCTGCGTGACCTTCGCGGTGAAGATCTGAATGCCCTTGAATGTCGTGCCGGTGTATGTTTCGTCGGTGATAGCCACCTTACCCTTCTCCGTGGCCACCGTCGGCGTGCCCTCGGCAAACGCTATCGTAACCGGGGCCATGACCCCGCCAAAGCTCAGCGCTGCTGTGAGGCCGGCGGTTACTGCCAGGCGTGCGATGTTCTTGCTCATGCTCATCTTCTTTTCCTCCATTTTCCGGTTGGTTCTCATTCGATCGATCATCATCTGTCTGTGTCTTAGCATCTACTTCGCTACGTCTCGCCCCGCTCTCTGTGGGGCTGCCAGCTACTCTTTATGGCTGCCACCTCCCCGCTTGACCAGGAGCGCGACCACGATGAGCGCGGCTCCGGCGACCGCTGCGGCGGCCGCGGCGTACATTGCCATATCGCCAGTCGAGGGCATAAAACCTCCGGTGGTAATGCTAGGGGGTGTGCCGGTGGGCGTGTTGATGAGCGACGCCTCCAGGCTGCCCGTCGACCCGTCCGCGCTGTCGGCGCGCAGGGGCGACTCGGCCGTGATGGTGAGCTTGGGCTTGGCGGCGGCCACCTGGTCGACGTCCAGGCCCTCGGCCTTAACCGTCACACAGCGCGTGCCCTCAAAGGCGGTGTAGCCCTTGGGCGCCTTGAGCTCGCGGACCTCCAGCTTGCCCGAGTCCACGCCCGAGACGGTCACGCGGCCGTCCTCGCCCGTAGTGACGGTGGCCTTGCCTTGCGCATCCCACGTGCCGTCGGCCGCCAGCGTGCGACCGCGGTCGTCGGTGATGCTCAGGACCGCCCCGGCAAGCGGCTTGTCGCCGTCGCTGCCGCGCTTGGTGAGCGCGAGATCCCAGGTGTAGGCGCACGCGTCGTCGCTCGGCGTGCTGGTAAAGCCGGCATCGCCGGACTGATCGGCAAAGGGAGAGCGCGGGTAGCGCAGGTAGACCTCGTTGGGGTTGCCCTTCGCGATGCCGTGGTTGCATGCGCTGTTGAGCGGCGCGTTGTACACGGCGACCACGCGGGCACCCGCGGTGAAGGCGTCGGCCCCGCCGAGCGCGGCGATCAGGTCGCCGGTGCGCACGGTGAAGGTCCCGTCCGCCGCCACCTTGGTGGCGCACTGGGCCGTGATATCGGTCCAGCCCTGCGCGGGCTCGGTGCCGGCGCGTCCGTCCTTGCCGGCCGAAACGGCGTCAAAGCCGCCGTCCGCGCCCGCCGCCACGTACACGCGCATGCTCGCGGCCACCTTGGAGGGGTCGAGCCCCGCGCTCATGGTGTCGACGAACTGCACCGTATAGGTGTCGTAGGCGGTAAGACCCGCCGGGACCGTGGCCGAGAGGCGCCAGTACAGGTCGTCGGCGACCGTGGCGTCGGCGGCCTTCCGCCAGGCGGCGGTGCTGTCCTCCAGCACATGCTTTTGGACCTTGGGGGTCGCCGCCTTGGGCTTGACGGCGACGGCGCTGCCGCCGACCAGGGCCATGATCGGCGCGGTACCGGCCTCGTTCTGGGCGATGGTGTCGTCGTCGGCGACGATGAGCCAGTAGCCGCAGGGCAGCTCGGCCGTCGTTCCCGCGTTAAGGGCCACGAGCTCGGCGCCAGAGCTCTGGAGGGAACGAGCGAGCTGTGCGCTCAGCGCGCTCGTAAGGTGGGAATCGGTGTTGAGCCACTCGGCAGCTTCCTGCGCGGTGGTCTGGGAATTGGGCATGCCGGCGCTGTGCAACACAGGCAGCGCGGCGTCGCGCACGGCATCGCTTGCCCAGACAAGGTCGGTGGCGATCTTGGCGTCGTTGTCGTCATCGACGACGTTGGCGTCAAAGATCTGGTAGGCGTCGTAGCTGCGCGCCACGGTGCCGCTCACCGTGATGGATCCGGTCGCGCTCGGCGCGGCCTGCGCGGATGCGGGGAACACAACCGTGCAGGTGCCGATCAAGAGGGCGAGCAGCGCAAACAAGATCGGGAAGGAGCAAACTTTCTTATTCACGACGCTCGCCTCCCTTCGCATTCGCCTTGCGACGAATGTGCATCCAGGCCGCAGCAGCGCAAAGCGCCGCCGCGCCGGCAAGGTACGTCAGAGTGACGCCCGACATACCAGAAAGGGGCAAAGATGTGGAGTAGGTGTTGGTGAAGGTGGGGGTGTCAGTCGGTTTCGCGCTCTCATGACCGCTGGCGTCGACCTCGTAGTAGAACGGCGTGCAGTTCAGATGTCCTTTGCCGTCATCCGTTGCCGTCACCACGACCTTGAAAGTCTTGGTGTCGTTGGTATAGCCCTTGTGGCTGGTGCCTTCGCCGGCGTCAGCAGCACATTCACAAATGTAATAAGTGAATGTTGCCTTATCGTCGTTGAAGTCGCTGACTTTGAGTGGTCCGATCTTCTGCTCGGCGAACGTCACCGTCTGCAAGTTGTTCGAGTCATCAGCGGTACTCTTTGTATCAAGCACCGTTTTCTCGCTGCCATCCATGGTATATAGCTCGAACTTGAACTTCTTCATCTCGCCGCCATCGACCTTCTTGGTCACCTGAGGCGTCCAAGTGCCTGAAGTCTGGTAGGGCGCAAGTTCGTTCGTAAACGCAGGTTTGGAGCTGTTGCCGATTTTTACGGTCGAGATTGTATTATCTTTCGGATCTACACTCCAGTTATAGAACTCAGGAGATTTACACTCGGTGAAGCCCGTTTCGCCTTCCCTTTTAACGGATACTGTGGAAGCGCTCTTATCAACTTCATAACGATTAATATTGATCCCCAAGAGGTTGGTCGTATTAAATGGTGTCGTACCAACCTTTATATGTATTTTGTAAATGGCCTTATCAAAGGTCGTGCCTTCCTCATTGATAGGGACTTCAACAAGGTAGAGGTCGTAATTGCCCGACTGGTAGTTCGCAGCCGTATCAATGACGATCTCTCCACTTTCATTAACGGTAACCTCGGACGTCGCCTCGCATCCGTTTGCGTTAAGTGAGCCGTCCGTATTCCAATACGGCTCCCCAGCTGAATCGGCGGCTTTACCCAACAGCTTGAACTTATAGCCGTGGCCCGTGAGGCCTTGCGGTTTGCCGTCCTTCATGAGGACCTTGTTAGCCTTGACCTTGATTGCAGGATACACGTCCAGGGAAGTAACCTCACCGACGATGAGGTCGCCGTTGGTCATGATGCCACCGCCGTGGGTGTAAGAGTAGTTACCGCTGATGATGGTCGTAGCCGCTGCCTGTGCATCAATTTTAGCCTGGTCGGAAGGATGAGCCTCAAGGCCAAACATGTACTTGGCCTCGGCGCCGCCATTAGGATCGATGGTGATTTTCTGGCCATCGCAGGTACCTTTCCAGCCAGCAGAACGATTGCCGAGCATCTTGCCAAGAACGACTGCGACCGTCTTATTGCTGCCCTTCTTGCGCACGAGGAAGAAATCCTTGTGACCCTCATTTTTGAAGTCATCGGTAATGTACTCAGAACCCTCAATATCTTTGTCCTGATCCTTGCCATCACCACCGGCGGAGAAGTGCTTGCCATAATCCGTATTGTTGTAGATTGCGGCACCATTTGAGTGCGAAACAATTGTCTCGCCCGTAGGGCAGGCACCGATGCCACCACCCCAGCCGCCGGCCTCATTATCAGTAATCAGCGTCTTTACGATGTTAAGCTTGCCGCCCTTCTGAATAAAGACGCCACCGCCGCCCCAGTCGCCACCACGACCTTTGGTGCTACCCGTATTCGTCTTATTGTTCGTAATGTAAACCCTGCCAGTATCACTGGCGTTAATTGTTGCCATCGTGCCGGCGCTGTCGCCGCCCGCGACACGCAGACCGCCGCCTTCGGCGTTATCGGCAACATTGCCGGCAATCGTACCGCCAGTCATTTTAAAAGTGATTTTCTCGATCTCGCCGTCGTTATCTTTATCATAAAAACCAGCGTAGACGCCACCGCCAGCCTCATAGGAATAGTTGGCCGTAACGAAGCCGCCCGTTAAGTTAAGCGTGCCATCGTGCGTACATGCAATGCCACCACCACCGAGCAGGCCATTGTTGCCAAGGTGGTCAATATCTGTGATGCGAGCATCGACTCGATTGTTGGTTATACAGGCAGAACCGCTAATGGTAACTTTTGCACCCTTGGTATAAACACCACCACCGTAGCCGCCATCGCGTGTGTTTTCACCATTATTGATAGCTTTATCATACGTTGCGTTGCCAGAGATAATTCCGCCCGCAAGGTTCAGAGTGGCTCCATTATCAGCAAAGACGCCGCCGCCGGCAGCTGCCTTGTTTCCCGCGACCACGCCGCCTGTCATTTCGAGGCTGGCATTCGCGCCCGTTATGCACAGACCACCGCCCCAGCCACCGCCGTTGCCGTTGGTGACGTAACCGCCTTCGATTTTGACCGTACCCTGAGAAAAAATCACATGACCGTCGTTACTCAGGTTGGCAGCCGTGGTAATCATGCCGCCCTTGAGATTGAGTATGCCGCCCGCTTCAACGTTGACCACATACTTTACGGAACCGCTTTCCGATGCTGCATCAATAGCGCCAAAGCCCGTAACGACATGCTCGTACGTAGTCTCGGTGGTGCCAAGTCTATTTGTATTGGGCGTGCTCTTAGTCTCATAGTAAGTAAGCCTCTTAGGAGTGCCGTTATTAGAGCCGCTTCCCCTTTCCCACTCCATACTCGCAGGCTGACCCGCCGACGCATTAGCCGTATCGACCGGTCTTGGTAAATCATTTGTTTTTTTGCTCAAATCCTCGATAGTGAGTGTGGCTCCGTTTTCGACCACAAAGAAGGAGTCTAAGCCGCCAGAACGGTTACAGAGCATGTTGCCGTTAAGATCGATGATGGTGTCTTTGGTGATTTTAATCTGCTGATCCGAATAGGCAGAACCCGTCAGTCGGAACTTGCCGCCGTCGGCGAATTTCTTAGAAACATCGTTGCTTACCTCGGTATAGTCATTGGCACTGACGGTGGCGGGAGCGTTCGCGTTTTCATCGTTATTCTCATCATCCGCAAGCTGTGCGTCGGAAGGCTGTGCGGCGCCCTTGGCCTCCACGCTATCGGCAGTCGAGCCCGCAGCAGCAGCGTCTTCGGTCGCGCCGCCCTCGGTCTCGCCGCTATTCAGCTTTTTGGTATCCCCGTTGTTGGTGTTGCCTACATCAGTAGACTCACTTGAGGAACCCCCCCATCACAGTTTTCTCGGTAGAAACCGTCTGGGCATCGTTGGCAATGGCCTGCGAGATCGGGGGCATGACGAGCGACAGCACCAGGCTCAACACGGAGGCTCCGCACAAAACGCCTGCCAGTACACGGCGCGTCGCTTTATTACTCTGCTTAGATTTGTCCGAATTCGCTTTCATCGATGTCTCCTCCCCAAGAGACCGCGATCTTGCTCTTTCACCATCAAACGTATCTGCGCAATCTGTAATTGCGCTCGCTAATGAAGCAATTATAATGATTGTTTAAACATCTGAGCAGCAAAACCGACATTTTTGTGCAAGTTCTCAATTCTCTTGACAATTGCTCGGATTTGCCTTCGTTTATTCGCTATCTATTTTTTGTTTCTGCTGGTAATTTAGTTGCCTATTATTTTTTAATGGCATTAGATTTATTTGCACAACAATTTGCTCAAGAGCAAACATCCTGTGAACGGTCGAAAATCGACCGTGAGCGGTAGGTCATTAACCGGGATGAATATCCTACCAAACTGATGAGAATATCTTTAACCCATCGGTGGTTAGAAGCATGATGTTAAGACAACAATATTTGAATTATCACACAGACTTTAGGTATCAATTCGCCCAAATCGCCTGAGTCCACCGCAAAAGAGCCTGCCCCTTTTGCGGTGGTTCTCCCCCAGCGCTACAGCAGGTGCTCCTGGATGAAGATCGCGATGCCGTCTTCGTCGTTGCCCGCGGTTACAAAGTCGGCGGCGGCACGGGTGGCGTCGCTGCCGTTTGCCATGGCCACACCCACGCCGGCGTCAGCCACCATGCAGGTGTCGTTATCGGCATCGCCAAACACGCAGATGTTCTGGAGCTCCATGTCGTTGAGCTCCGCCACGCGCACAAGGCCGCGCGTCTTGGACACGCGGGGATCCATGAACTCGTAGAGCCGCTGCGTGGTTTGCAGAGCCGCCGCCTTAACAGTGTTATCGGCAAACGTCGACGCCCGCTCAATCACCCGCGGCATTACCTCGGGCGCCATGGTAAACATCACCTTGGGCTGCGGCTCACGCAAAAACTCGGCAAAATCGACCACCTGGTAGGGCACGCCGTCGACGCGCGACAGGTGCTCGACGCATGCGTTGCTCTCGGGCACGTAGAACACGCCGTCTCGGGGGCAGACGGGCGTTGCCGGAAGGTCCGCCATGTGCTTGCAGATGCGCGCGATGGTCTCGCCCGGCAGCGGATAGCTCAGCTCGTTGATGTCGTGCGCGCGGTCAATGACCTCGGCACCGCCACAGCCCACCAGCACGTCTACCAGGCCTTCGATGCCCCAGAGCTCGTACATGGCCTCGGTCGCGTGGGCGTCACGCCCGGTGCACAGGCCAAAGAGCACGCCACGCTCGCGCAGGGCGCGGATCGCCGCCACGGTGCGCGGGGACACCGTGTGCTGGCTCGTGAGCAGCGTGCCGTCGATATCGCAGAACACGGCTTTGATGTGGCTAAAGGTGGTGTCCATGGGAGCCTTTCTGGGTTGTGCGGCGATGTGGGGTGTATTCGCAAACGGCGTACATGGTATACCAAGGCGCGGATGCTGCCTGTCAAAGCAAAACCACCACAAAGGTGCCTGCCCCCTTTGTGGTGGCAGGATGCAGGATGGCCTAGCCCGGAGCGCAAACCATCACAACATTCGACGTTTTTCGGCAAAATCGCGATTTTCATCGAATGTTGTGATGGTTTTTACTGCTTTGCGGCACGATCCAAGTGATTGCGTCCAAACAGCAGCAGCGCCGCGGGAACCGTCGTCACGACCATGCCCGCACCAACGAGCGTCTGCTGCACGCCAAACGTCGCCGCCAGCCAGGGGGCAATCGCCAGCGGGGCTACGCCGGCAAACATGTTGCCAAAGCCCATGACCGAGTTGACGCGACCGAGCTGCTCGAGCGGGGCCGTCGTTTGCACGATCGTGTTGTGGAGCGGGTTGACGACGCCCCAGGCCACGCCTAGGGCAATCTGGCCGACAAGGGCTACGCCCACGTACGGCGTCCCCACATAGAGCAAACTTCCCAGGCCCACGGACATAAGCGCCGCGAGCAGCGTTTTAAGGTTGACCAGGTGCGGCGGCAAACGGAGCGCGAGGACGGCGCCCAGCACCGCGCCCACACCGCTGGCCGACGAGAGCCAGCCCATCCACTCAACACCGACATGCAGGACATCGCGGTAGAAGAACGACTCCAGCGGATCGAAGGCTCCGTAGCCAAAGTTCGAAAGAAAAATGATGCAGAAAAGTAGCGCGAGGACGCTGTTGGTGAAGACCGTCTTGACGCTGGCTGCGAAGGTGACGCGGGAGGACGTGCTGGGGTTGGAGCTTTGTCCCGCACGCTCCCCTTCCTCTGCCGAATCGGCATCCGCATCCCCGGCGACATGGCTGGTCTGCGGCCTAAAGCCCCAACCGGCGACGAGCGCCAGCACGGTAAAGAGCATCATGAGCACGAACACCGCGCGCGACGACGCAGCCGCCGCGACAAAGCCGCCCAGCGTGGGGCCAACGATGATACTCACGTTTGAAAACATGGCGATGGCGGAGTTGATGTCTTTGAGCTCGACAGGATCGTCGGTGAGGTAGGCCGGATAGGACGTGGCGATGGGCTGGGCGAATCCCATCACAAAGCCCAGAAACACCGCGCCGAGCAGGACGACGCCGGTCGCGCTACCAAAGGCGATGATTGCCGTGCCAGTTGCGAGAGCGCCGATGATGCTCAGCAAGAAATGACGGCGCGGGCCCCAGGCGTCGAGCGCCGCGCCGCCCGCAAAGGATCCCAGGATCACGAAAACGTTCATGAACAGGACGGCCAGCGATGTCGCGACGACCGAAGCGTCATCCGCATAGGTGAGCGTTCCGATGACGCCGATAAAGTAGCTGGTCTGAAAGCCGGTGTAGATGAGAAAGCGCATTGCCACCAGGCGCTTGGCCTGCACGGACAGCGATGATTGAGACTTTGAGAAAAGAGAGGCGAGCATGGAGACTCCTTGTTTCGTACGAATGCGGACGGCGGGCATTCGCCACCGTCTGTCAAATCAATCTATCCACATGAAACATTAAGGACGCATCGAGCCCCTTTTCTCCGTTTTTCGCCCGTCATGAACTACTTGGTAGATTGTAAGGCATGTCCCACACATCTACTAAAGCAAAATCCACCACAAAGGTGCCTGGCCCCTTTGTGGTGGAAATGACGTTTGCCCAGATAAAACCTGCCAAAACAAACCTGTCCCTTTTTGGCAGGTTATGGCAGCGCAGCGAGCCGGCCCTTAAAGGTGATCTTGGATAAGATCGCAGATGGCTCGGGCGTCGTTGATGTTGATGGCTCGGGTCGCGAAGCCGGCGTCGAAGGCCTGACGCGCCAGGGCTTCGTTGCAGGCAAGGGCCAGCGTGTGACCGTCGACCAGGTCGAGCGAGCTCTTGCCACGCAGACGGTCGACACCCGATCGCGCGACCACGATGTTGTCGAAGCCCTCGGTCTTGTAGCCCTCGATGATCACCACGTCGACATCGTTGTAGCGCGACAGCAGCTCGCGCGCGGGCATCTCGTCCTCCTCGCGCGTGTCGGCGTACTCCGCCCAGCGCGTGGCGCAGATGAGGCCCACGTGCTTGGATCCGGCCTGGTGATGGCGCCAGGTGTCCTTAGCGGGCACATCGATATCAAAGCCGTGATGCCCATGATGCTTGAGCGAGCCCACGCGCAGGCCGCGGCGGGTGAGCTCGGCGATAACCTTCTCGACGAGCGTGGTCTTGCCCGAGTTTTGGTAGCCGATAAACGCGATCGCAGGGACGGCTGGAGTGGGAGCTGCGGGTGCGACGGCGACGGGTGCGCTCGCGGGTGCGTCGCCCGCGGCCCCCACAGCCTCAACAGCAGCGGCCTGGCGCTCGGCGCGGTCCCACACACCCGAGCGGCCGCCTTCCTTGTGCAGCAGGCGAACGTCGACGATCTCCATGCCACGATCGACGGCCTTGCACATGTCATAGATCGTTAAGCACGCGGCACTCGCGCCGGTCAGAGCCTCCATCTCGATACCCGTCTTGCCCGTCACGCCAGCCGTAACCAGTACGTGAAAGCCAACTTGCCCGTCTGCGCGCGCCGGCGCCCAGCCCTCGGGCACGTCCTCGGCCGGCGTCCCCGCCGGAGCGATGGGCGCAATGTCGCACTTGCTCTTGGTAATGAGCAACGGATGGCACATGGGGATGATGTCGCTCGTGCGTTTGATGGCCATAATGCCCGCCACACGTGCGCAGGCAAGCACGTCGCCCTTTTTGGCGCGGTCCTGCAGCACCATGGCCTGCGTCTCGGGGTGCATGAGGATGGTGCCCTCGGCGATGGCGATGCGATGGGTCTCGGCCTTGTCGGACACGTCGACCATGCGCACCTCGCCCTTGGCGTCCACGTGCGTCAGCTCGTCGCGACGGGCGTCACGGACGAGCTCGGTGGCAGCACTGGCAGTCGGCTGCACGGACGCGTCGGCGCTGCCAGCATTCGTCGCAGCCGTGACTTTGTGGGCAGACATCGCGGCCCTGCGAGCGGCCTTGGTGGCATCGGCGTACCTGCTCTTGGCCATATGATCATCCTCCGATTTGGGACATAAATCGTTGCGTGCCCTCAATTATCGCGTGTTCCTGCGGTTTGTGGGCCACGGCATCGCGCCAAATCGAAAGTACCTGCATATCATCACCACGGCGAAGCGCCTCACGCACCGAATACTCGGCATCGCTGAACAGGCACGGACGCACGTTGCCATCGGCCGTCAGGCGCAGGCGGTTGCAGCTCGCGCAAAAATGGTTGGACATGGCGCTGATGAAGCCGACCGTTCCCGCCGCGCCCGGAAAGCGCCAATAGCGCGCGGGGCCCGCGCCGGCAGGAGCGTCGGTGATGTCAAGCGGTTCGAGCTCGCCCAGACCCATCGCGGCGGCCCCGGCATTGACGCGCGCCCGCAGCTCGTCGCTCGGCACGCTGTCGCTCGCATCCCACAACTCGGGGTTGAGCGTGGGTGCGTGAGGGTCCACGGCGCAATGCGAGCTCGTGCGCTCGTCGCCGATGGGCATGTATTCGATAAAGCGCAGGTGGATGGGGCGGTCGACGGTCAGTCGTGCGAGGGCCGCCACATCCTGGTTGAGCCGGCGCACAACAACGCAGTTGACCTTAACGGGCTCAAAGCCCCAAGCCAGCGCCGCGTCGATGCCAGCCATGGTCTGCTCGAGTCGACCCAGGCGCGTGATCTTTCCAAAGAGCGTAGGGTCGAGCGTGTCGAGCGAAATGTTGACGCGGTTAAGCCCCGCGTCCTTGAGCTGCGGCGCCAGCTTGGGCAGCAGGGCTCCGTTGGTGGTGAGCGAGATGTCCTCGATCCGCGGAATCGCGCGGATGTCGCGAATGAGCGGGATGATACGGCGGCTGACCAGCGGCTCGCCGCCCGTCAGGCGTACGCGGCGAATGCCCTCCCCCGCCACCAAGCGCACAAAGCGGGCGATTTCCTCGGCGCTGAGTAGCTCGTCGTGTGCACGGGGCGCCACGCCATCGGCCGGCATGCAGTAAATGCAGCGGAAATTGCACTTGTCGGTAACGGCAATGCGCAGGTAGTTGATATCGCGGCCAAAGCCGTCATGTTGCACGTGCCCGTCCACGCAGCCCTCCCCTCACGCGGCGTTTTATTCTTCGGAAAACATAATACCCCACGAGAGAATCATGCCGACACCCGTACGACAGGACAGGTCGCTTCGAGCAAAACGGACTTCCCAAGCCCATCCTCAACACACAGACCATCACAACATTCGATGCTTTTCCCGTTTTTGGCAAAAAACGTCGAATGTTGTGATGGTTTGCCTGCCCACGGCACCCCGTAGAAAGACCAAAGCGCCCCTAGAGGCCGCCGTCCCAGTGGCGAATCACGAATTCTCGAAGGTCGTTCTGCCGCTTTTGGAACGCTTCGCTTCGGTCGCACTTGAGGCCCATAGCGAGCGCAATGGCGTTCATCGCCCGGTGCAATTGCAGCTGATGGGCAAACTGAGTCCCGGTGAGGACGATCATCCTAAAGCCCAGCGCGCTCAGCACGGTCATGCGCTCCGCATCCGACGCGCTGCGCTGTTTATCAAGATGGTCCGAACCGTTGTATTCAATCCCCGTACCGCTCGCAGGCGCATATACGTCGATCTCGAAAAACCCGGCCTTTGCGAGATACTTGAACTCGTTGGGAACATCGACCCGATGGTTGAGCTCAACCTTGACGTATCCTAGCCCGCCCTGGGAACGTTTTGCTACGACCATGATTGTGGTAGCCGTCTCCATGGGCGATCGCGCGCCATCGTGCACGCGCTTGAGCACGGCGGCCGCGCGTATGGCCCCCTGACGAGATCGGTTCTCATTGCAATAGGCAATCAAGTCGGCAACGGTATACCTCTGCCCCATCTCGATATAATCGCCTGTCGACAGATGATTCAGATGGTATCGGGCACAGATTTCGTAGCCATATTCCAACTGCTCGGGCTCGCTCATCCACGAACCCGCCTGGACAAAGCACATGACCTCATCAACCACCAGAAGGCCCTCTGCCACCTCGATAAGATGCCCTGGAGGTACCGGCGCCCCAAACACATGGCACCTAAATCCAGCCGGCGTCGAGCGCTCAAAATCGAAGTTGACGAGCGTATCGATATGATTGAGCTCTTCTCGTGGAATACCAAGCGAAACCAGATAGTCAGTAGCGATCCCAACTGCCGTCGAAGCCCTCAGCCCCTTGGCATCGAGTCCCAATTTGGGCAGGCTCGCGGTCGGCTCCGCCTCGTTAGCAAGCGAGTCCTCATCGTATAGACTGCTTGCTCGCGAGAGCGGCTCGGACGGGCGCGCCACGTTGTGGTACAGCCAGGCAGTCTTATGGGACAGGACGATCGGCAGGTCCATGAGCCCTCCAATGGAGTCGGATAACCAACCTTATTCCCCTGCCCACGGGTCCGCACACCTTCGTGCGCAAGAAAGCGATTCCACCCGGTCGAGTGGTAGAAAAACCATCACAACATTCGATGCTTTTCCCGTTTTTGGCAAAAAACGTCGAATGTTGTGATGGTTTGAGGCGAGGTGAGGGGCACGAAGAGGTCAAAGCATTGTGCTCGGAGCGTGACTTTTTCACCCCGATGCCAGCACAAACCTTGACTCTACAATCGTTGTAGGGTTTTCACTACACTGGTACGTAAACAAACCCAGCCAGAAAGCCCCGCCCATGGAACACGACCTCACACGCGGCAATGTCCTCAAGACCATCGCGGTCTTTGCCCTGCCCTATATGCTCTCGTACTTTTTGCAGATGCTCTACGGCATGGCCGATCTGTACATGATGGGGCAGTTTAGCGGCGCTGCCGGCATCACCGCCGTGGGCAATGGCGCGCAGACGCTCTATATCATTACCGTGGCGCTTGTGGGCCTGGCCATGGGAACGACGGTCATCGTCGGCCACGCCGTGGGTTCGCGCCGCTTTGACCGCGCCGAGGCTGCCATCGGCAACACCATCACGCTCTTTATGGGCGTCTCGGTGGTGCTGGCCGCTGTCCTGCTCGCACTGTGCCCGCAGATCGTGGCACTCATTGGCACGCCAGTCGAAGCGGTCGAAGGCACTGCCGCCTACCTGCGCATCTGCTTTGTCGGCATTCCGTTTATCGCCGCATACAACATCCTCTCGGCCATCTTTCGCGGCCTGGGCGATTCGCGCTCGCCCATGTACGTGATCGGCGTGGCATGCATCATCAACATCGCACTCGATTTTCTGTTTATCGGCCACATGGGACTCGGTCCCGTAGGCGCGGCACTCGGCACGGTAACCGCCCAGACGGCAAGCGTTGCCCTTGCGCTCGTGTGGCTCAAGAGCCGCCGCACGAACATTCACGTTAAGCGCAGCGACCTGCGTCCCCAGCCCGAGGTGCTCGGCAGCATTCTTAAGATCGGCGTGCCCGTGGCCGTACAGGACGGCTGCATCCAGGTGGCGTTTATGTTTATCACCGTCATCGCCAACCACCGAGGGCTCGTCGACGCCGCCGCCGTGGGCCTGGTCGAGAAGATGATCAGCTTTTTATTCATTGTGCCGAGTTCCATGGGCGCCACCGTCAGCGCACTCACGGCGCAAAACGCCGGCGCGGGCAAGGGCGACCGCGCGCGTCAGGTGCTCAAGGACGCCATGACGATCTCGGTAGTGTACGGCTGCCTGATCACGGTGCTGATGTGGCTGGTGGCGCCGGCGTTTATCGGCTTTTTTGCCAAGGACGCTGCAGTAGTCGCCGCCGGCACCGGCTATATGCGCAGCTACATTTTCGACGCGATTTTTGCCGGCATCCACATTTGCTTTAGCGGCTTTTTCGCTGCATACGGCAAGAGCTACATCGGCTTTGCGCACAACGTGCTGGCGGTGGCGCTCATTCGCGTGCCGGGCGCGTGGCTGCTGTCGAACGCCTATTCCGATACGTTGTTTCCCATGGGCATCGCTTCGCCGTGCGGGTCCATTCTGTCGGCGGTCATTTGCGTGATTGCATTTACCGTACTCAACCGCCGCGGGGCTTTTGACAAGTTGGTGGCGTAGCGGGGCAACGCGAGATTGCCCTGATCGATGACATCATCAGCGACGACCCGGCAACCTACGTGACGCAGATCACGGTGCCGGTTGCCCCAGCAAAGTAAGAACCGCCCGGAAGGCATCGTGCTTCCGGGCGGTTCTTCAATTTGGTTATCGACGCCTTAAGCCTCCGGCACCTGACCAGTCGCCAGGATCTGCTCGAGGGCGTCCTCGTCCAGCACGGGTACGCCCAGCTGCTCGGCTTTGGTGAGCTTGGAGCCCGCTTTGGGGCCGGCAACCAGATAGCTCGTCTTCTTGGACACGCTGCCCGAGACCTTGGCGCCGAGCACCTTGAGCGCCGCGCCTGCCTCGTCGCGGGTGCGGTTGACGAGCGTGCCGGTGAGCACGAAGGTCAGACCCGCGAGCGGTTGTGCATCGGCGAGCTCGCCCGCCACGCCCGCGTCGGCTGCGGCTTGTGCATGCGCGGCGCCCAAGTCGACCTCGAGCGACAGACCCGCCTGGCGCAAACGCTCCAGCACGGCAAGGTTTTCGGGCACGGCCAGGAACTGCTTGACGCTCGCCGCAATCTTGGGACCGATGCCCTCGCACTCGGCGATGTCCTCTTCACTCGCCAAGATGAGCTTATCAATCGACAGGAATCGCTCGGCGATGACCTCGCCCACGCTCTTGCCCACGTGGCGGATGCCCAGGGCAAACAGCACGCGACCGAGCGGCTGGCTCTTGGACTTGTTGAGCTCGGCGATGATTTTCTCGGCCGTCTTGAGGCCCACCGGGATGGGGTCGCCCTTCTTGACGCCCTTTTTGCTGTTGGAGCTAGCGTACACGCGCCCTGTGTCCAGGCCTGCGATGTCGTCGACCGTGAGCTGGTAGAAGTCCGCGACATCGTGGATCAGGCCGGCAGCGATCATCTTGTCGACGATCTCGTCGCCCAGGCCGTCGACGTCCATGCAGCCGCGGCTTACCCAGTGAAGCAGGCGCTCCTTGAGCTGTGCGGGACAGTCGATGGACACGCAGCGGTAGGCAACCTCGCCATCCTCGTGGACCACGGGGCTACCGCACACGGGGCAGACCTCGGGCATGTGCCAGTCGACCGAATCGGCCGGGCGTTTATCGAGCACCGGACCTACGACCTCGGGAATCACGTCGCCCGCCTTGTGCACGATGATAGTGTCGCCCTCGCGCACGTTTTTGCGACGGATCTCGTCGATGTTGTGCAGCGTGGCGCGCGCGATGGTGGAGCCGGCAACCGTCACCGGGTCGAACTCGGCGACCGGTGTGAGCACACCGGTGCGGCCCACCTGGATGCGAATCTCGCGCAGGACGGTCTGCTTTTCCTCGGGCGGGAACTTAAAGGCGATGGCCCAGCGCGGTGCGCGGGCGGTAAAGCCCAGGTCGAGCTGCTGCTGGAAGCTGTCGACCTTTACGACCACGCCGTCGATGTCGTAGTCCAGGTCACCGCGGTGTTCGAGCGCCTGGGCACAGAACTCGTGGACCTCGGCCGGCGTGGCGCAGCGCGCCACGTTGGGGTTGACGCTAAAGCCGGCGCTACGCAGCCAGTCCAGAAACTCACGCTGGCTGTGGACGTGCAGCGGATCGGTATCGGCGATGGCGTAGATAAAGGTGGCCAGATCGCGGCGCGCCGTGACCTTGGGATCCTTTTGACGCAGGCTGCCGGCGGCGGCGTTGCGCGGGTTGGCGAAGGGGTCGCGGCCCTCGGCATCGGCCTCGTCGTTCAGGCGCACAAAGCTGCCCTTGGGCATATAGACCTCGCCGCGCACTTCGATGGTACGCTCGCGGTCGGCGCCCATGTGGGCGAGCGCCGGCTCGGACAGGTGCATGGGCACATCCTTGATGGTACGGACGTTGAGCGACACGTCCTCGCCCGTGGTGCCATCGCCACGTGTAGCGGCGCGCACAAAGGTGCCGTTTTGGTAGGTAAGCGCCACGCCCAGACCGTCGATCTTAAGCTCGCAGGTATAGGTGACGCTGCCGGCACCGAGCGCATCCTCGGTGCGCTGGAGCCATGCGTCGAGCTCGTCCAGATCCATGGCATCGTCCATGGAATACATGCGTGCCATGTGCGTGACCGGCGTAAACTGCTCGCTCACGTATCCGCCCACGCGCTGAGTATAGCTGTCGGGCGTTACCAGGTCGGGGTAGGTCGCCTCGATTTCCTGCAGCTCAACGAGCATTTTGTCGAAGGCGGCGTCCGTGATCTCGGGCGCATCGAGCATGTAGTAGCGGTAGGCGTGGTAATCGAGCTCGTGGCGCAGCTCGGCCGCACGCGCTGCCGCCTGGGCGCGGGCATCGGCCGGTGCAGCGGTACCCGCGCTCGCGGGCGTTTCGGTATCGATGTCCACGCCGTCACCAAACAGGCTCGATTGCTCCATAGCGGCACTCCTTCGCTCGATTTCAAACGGATACAAGAGTACCACCGGTCACCATGGGGCCGAATAGCGGTCTCAAACCGCACCGAATCGGCAGCCATCAAACTGGAGTGGATCGCGCGTTCAAACCATGCCCTTGCCGTTTCTAAATGATCCGTTTTCCTCCGTCTCCAAGGGATCATCGCGAAAAGAGGGGCTGTCCCGCGCTGGCGGAACAGCCCCTCTGGCTTCGATATGTGCGATACAGCTCGTTAGAAACCCTGGCCGTTGCCCTGACCCTGGCCCTGCTGGCCGAGCAGCTCCTCCAGGTACTGGCGCAGCTGCTCATCGGTAATACCGCCGTTGCCAGTGTCGGTTGCGCTGTCGTCCTGCTGCTGGTTCTGCAGCTCCTCATCGGAGCCCAGCTCGACGGTGACCTTCTTCTCTTCCTTGCCGCGCATGAGCGTGATCTCGACCTTCTCGCCCACCTCGTGGCTGCGCAGTGCGATGATCAGGCCGTCGGCGCTCGTGATCTCGTCGTCGCCCAGCTTGGTAATGACGTCGCCCTCCTGAATGCCGGCCTTGGCGGCGGGACCATCCTCAACGACGCTCGCCACATACGCGCCGCTATCGGTGCTCAGCTTGTTGGTACGGGCGTTGAGCGCGTTGACGCTCGAAAGCGTGGCGCCCATGTACGGATGCACCGGAGTCTTGCCGTCGATGATCTGGTCGGCAATGTTCTTGGCGTAGTTAACCGGAATGGCAAAGCCCACGCCCGAGCTGGAACCCGAGTAGCTCTCGATGAGCGAGTTGATACCCACGAGCTCGCCGTTGTCGTTGACGAGCGCGCCGCCGGAGTTGCCCGGGTTGATGGCGGCATCGGTCTGAATCATGTTGGCATAGATGGTGTTGCCGCTGGTAGAGCTCATGGCCGTGGAGCGATACAGAGCCGACACAATACCCGTGGAGACAGACTGCTCGTTGCCGAATGGCGATCCGATCGCCATAACCCACTCGCCCACGTTGAGCTTGGAGGAGTCGCCGATCTCAATCGGCGTGAGCTTGGAGGCATCGGCGTCCTTGAGCTTGATGACGGCCAGGTCGCTCGAAGCATCGTTGCCCACGAACTCGGCCTCGTAGGTGGTGCCGTCGTCCATGGTCACCACATACTGGTCATAGCCATCGACCACGTGGTTGTTGGTGAGGATGTGGCCCTCGGTATCGAGCACCACGCCCGAACCGACGCTGCCCGAGTTGTCCGACTCGTCGGCAGACTGCGAAAGCGAGCCATTCTGGCCACCGCTCGAAGTGGCGGTGATGGAAACCACAGAGGGCAGGGCCTTGGCAGAAACGGCCTCGGCCAGCGTGGTGTCCTCGGAGTCGATGGTGATCTTTTGCGTCGACGAACCCGAAGCGCCCGCCGTCACGGCATTCTTGCCGCCACCGATATCGAGCGTACCGCTCATAATGAGCGCAATGACCAGCAGAGCACCACATGCGCAGCCGGCAAGCGCTGTAATAAAGATCGGCAGCTTTTTGGTCTTGGTCTTGACCACCGTGTGCTTGTTCACGACCTGTTGGCCGCCCAGCGGCTTGCCGGTCTGCGTATCGTAGGCCTGCACGTAGGGAATGTTGTTGCCGTCGGCAGGCGTCGACTCCACCTGCACGCGCGGCTGCTGCTGAGTCTCGCCGGCATTGCCAACATCCTGGGGACGCTGGGAATCGTTCTCGCTCATAGCTGCGATCCTTTCGTCAAATAACCAAAGGCCCGCCAAACACCGTGGCGGGCCATCATTGTTCACGTTGAGTTGTACCCCAATATGCGGGCGTACGTGTACGAGAACGCAATCTTTTAGGAAGGCTTAAGTTCTGCTGCAAACTCGAAAGGAACCCGCACCTGCGTCAAAACCACCACAAAGGTGCCTGTCCCCTTTGTGGTGGAAATCTAGTCCTTAAACAGATAGCCCACGCCGCGGACGGTGGTGATGTGTGCCGCGATCTGCGGGCCCACCTTGGAGCGGATGCGTCGGATATGCACGTCGACGGTGCGCGTACCGCCGCAGTACTCAAAGCCCCACACGCGGTGCAGCAGTACCTCGCGGCTGTAGGCGCGGTTGGGATGCGTCGCCAAAAAACTCAGCAGCGAGTACTCCATCAGCGTCAGGTCAATGGGCTCGCTATCGAGTGTCACCTGGTAGGTGGCCAGGTTGATCTCAAGGTTATCGATGTTGAGCACATCATCGGAGGCGACGGGCTCCTCCTCGCCCATCAGACGCTGTGCACGAGCCTTGAGCTCGTTGGGCGTCGCCGTGGGACATACAAAGTCGGCATGCGCATGATTCGGCAGGCGCAGGGTGCCGAGCGCCTCGTCGTCGACGATCACCAGCATGGGAACACCGCCGCGATCGTCGAGCCACTTGGCAATCTGATCGATGCGGTCGCTGCGGATGCCATCGGAATCGAGGATCAGCAGGTCAAAGTCGTGCGCCGCAGTTGGCGAATCGGGGGTGGCCAGACTCACCTCGACACCCAGGGTGGTCGTCAAGCTGCGGGCAAACTCGTGGAAGCGCGTCGTGCGCGCCATGAACAGGGCACTCTTTTCGGACATATCGGCCTCCAAAGAAATGAGCTCAATCGTACTGGGACAAGCCAGCGCGATTAGGAGTTCGCCAGGTAGTGCTTGATCTCCCATTCGGTGATCGTGGACTCAAACTTATGCCACTCGTCGCGCTTCTTTTTGAGGAAGAAGCTATGGATGTGCTCGCCGAGGGCATCCTTCATAAACTGCGAGTCCTCAAACACGTCGAGCGCCTCTTTGAGCGAGCGCGGCAGCGGCGCGTAACCGGCCTCGAGCATCTGACGGCCGGTGAGCTTGAGCGTCTCGGCCGTTGCCTCGGGCGGGAGCTCCAGCTTGCGCTCGATGCCGTCGAGACCAGCCGCCAGCGTGACGGCGTTGACCAGATACGGGTTAGCCATGGGATCGGGGCTGCGAAGCTCAATGCGTGTGGAAAGCTGCTTGCCGGGCTTGTAGACCGGGATGCGGATCATGCTTGCGCGGTTGCGCAGGCCCCACGTGGCGTACTGCGGCACGGAGTCGCCGCCCGTGGTGATGCGCTTGTACGAATTGACCGTGGGGTTGGTGATGGCGCTAATCTCGCGCGCGTGCGCCAAGATACCGGCCATATAGTGCTTGGCGACGTCGGAGAGATGGTACTTCTCGTCGCCCTCGCCCCAAAAGACGTTGTTGCCGTCATGGTCGAACAGCGACTGATGCAAAAACATGGCGCTGCCGTCCTCGCCCGCCAGCGGCTTGGGCATAAAGGAGGCGTGGCAGCCGCTCTCGTAAGCCTGCTGCTTAATGATGAGCTTGGCCGTGGTAATGGCGTCGGACATGCTCAGGGCCTCGGCGTGGCGCAGGCTCATGCCGTGCTGTGAGCGACCGGCGGCGTGGAAGGTGTACTCCACGGGCACGGACATCTTCTCGAGCGTGAGGACCGTGTTACGACGCAGGTCGCGAGCGGCATCGCTCACCGAAAGATCGAAGTAGCCCACGTTGTCGAGCGGCTCGGGCGTGTGCTCGTCGGGGAAGTAGTAATACTCCAGCTCAGCGCCCACGTTGAGCAGATAGCCAGCCTTCTCGGCCTTGCGGAACATGCGGCGCAGGGCATCGCGCGGGTCGCCGGCAAACGGCTTGCGATCGGGAGTGCACACGTCGCAGAACACGCGGGCGACGCCGTTGTGGCTCGGGCGCCACGGCAGAATCTGGAAGGTCGAGGCATCGGGGAACGCCAGCATATCGGCTTCCTCGGGCGTGGCAAAGCCCTCGATGGCCGAGCCGTCAAAGCCAATGCCCTCCTCAAATGCGACCTCGAGGTCCTCGGGGCTAATAGCAAAGTTTTTGAGGCGGCCGAGAATGTCGACAAACCACAGACGCACAAAGCGGATATCACGCTGCTCTACGGAGCGGAGTACGTAATCGATGTTCTGCTGGTTCATGTCGCTCCCCTTTCTTTCGGGCGGGTTTCGACTGGTCTATATCGCAGATACTATCGCAGAAAAATGTTTCCGCAGGGTTAAAGCGTATCAAGCGCTCAAAAAACGTGTGTGAACAGGCTGGTATGACAAGTGATTATCGCTCGGATTCGGAAACAATTTGCCTACACGCTCGTTCCAGCGCCGGAAACTCCATCGTCACCGCATCCCAAACAACCGATCGGTCGACATTGCCGTAATCATGCGCGAGGTAATTTCTCATGCCGATAATTCCACGCCACTCAATTTCGGGATGAAGCCGCTGCGAGCGTTCCGACAACTTGCCCGCTTCTTCCGTCACCCTAAGCGCGCACATCAAAAGGGAGTCCGCCAACGCCCTCGTCCGCACGTCATTCGCATGCAGAAACTGGTCCTCGGTGATATCAAAAGCCTTGATGCGCTCGTTCGTTTCAGCGATGGCCTCCAAGACCTCTTGGGCGCGGAGGCCGTCTGACTTACGCGCGATCATAAAGGATCACTCCTTCGCGCTCGATTACCGCGGCAAGATCGTCATCAAGATAATCGCTCGAGACAAGGTCCACCTGCCTTCCGGTTTCCTTGCGCACTGCCTCGCCAAACGCCGACAACGCAAAAAGACCAAAGCCCTGCTCGCGATCGACTTCGAGGCGCAAGTCGATATCACTATCTGCACGCGCCTCGCCACGGGCATACGATCCAAATAGGATCACGGTTTTGATGGCGGGAATCGGGCTGGCTGCCTCGCGGACGGCGGACTCAATCTGAGCGGTATCCAAAATGCCCGCTGCGGCGCTTTCGCTCGCAGAGCTTTTACCGAGTGAAGGCACAAACGGCAGCGAGCGCTCGCGCAACATCTGCCTCATGAACATATTGACCGCAACGGACGAAGTCATGCCGAGTTCTTCGCACAGCTCGGCAAATGAATCTTTAATTGACGAGTCCACTCGAACACTCAGCACAGACGCAGCCATGGATACCTCCTGTATGACATTGTCTATATAATATCACACAGACTAGCGCGAGGTCGAAGCGCGGTGTTCGATGTGACCGGGGATCTCGATGCGCTTGGGGGCGAGCTTTGCGGCGTCGCCCACCGTAGTGGTAACGACGTCGATGCGCTCGGACAGACGCTCGATTACGCGCTCGGCGATGGTGTGGGTGTCTTGCGCGGCCGTGGTCACACCGCCAAAGAGCACGTGGTTCCAGGGGTAATCGTCAAACGTTGCGATCTTAAGGCCCGCCGGCAGCGAGGGACCCAGCTGCGCCAGTGCCTCGGTCAGGCGCAGGAAGACCAGGCCGTTGACGGCAATGAGGCCGAGCTTTTTACCCGCATAGCCGCGGATGGTCTCGTCCAGGCGACTGACACCCTCGGCACCACCGTCCGCCAAGGTGACGACCTCGCCGGCCAGGCCGCGGCGCGAGAGCTCGTCGGCAAACGCCTCAGCGCGCTCACGACGCACGGGGCTGTCATCGCTTGCCTCGGTAAGCAGGCACAGACGCTCGCTGCCCGCAGCAGCCAAGGCGTCTACCAGGCCGGCGACCAGCTCACGGTTGTTAGATGTCACCAGATCGATGCCGCCATCGGCAACATCGCGGTCGAGCAGCACAACGGGTAGGCGTCCCGCTGCCGCGGCGATCGCCTCGTCATTGCCTCCGCAGGTGTTGACGACCAGGCCGTCCACGCCGGCATCGATAAGTCTGGTGAGCGACTCCGCTTCCTTGGCGGGGTCGTTGCCGCTAATGGCCGTCATGAGCGAGCAGCCGCGCGCGGCGGCGCTGGCGGAAAGCCCTTCGAGCATGGCGCTGGAGAACGGGTTGGCGATGTCGGCCAAGATTACGCCGATGAGGTTGGCGCGCGAGCTGCGCAGATTGCGTGCGGCGGCACGTGGGCGATAGCCGGTGCGCTCGATAACCGCCGCGATGCGGGCGCGGGTCTCCTCGGTCATCTGCCCGGGGCGGTTATTGAGATAGCGCGAGACCGTGGCCGGGCTCACGCCTGCCTCGGCGGCAATGTCCTTAATCCTCATCTGCGCCATAGCGCACCCCGTTTCCCAATTGTCAGCAATCTGAGCCATTTTAGGCATTTTTTAAAAATCTCGGTTGCAAAACGCTGTAGGTGAGCAGCATCGTTTTTGTGTCTCGAGCAGATGCGGCGATGGGCTAGATTGACGAGTCTTTCGACAGCTCAAAGTAGTCGGGATGCAAGGCGATAACCGGGCCCTGTTCCTCGGGCATCAGATGCAGGTGCGTCTCTGCCAGGTAGCTCGCCGCGTCGGTATCGCCCTTCTTAATGGCCTCGAGAATTCGGCGATGCTGCCGACGAATCGGCTCCCAATCCAGATCCTGCGACACCATACGCAACCAGTTGTATCGCTCAAAATGTGTGTTGACGCTCTTCATCCAATCCCACAACATGTGGCGGCCGGCAATCTCAAAACACGTCTCATGGAACAGGTTGTCCAGATCGAAAAAGCGACGCGTTTCGCTATGGTCGAGCGACTCGGACTCGGCAAGAATCCGCTCGAGCCGCTGCTTTTGCTCGGGCGTGACGGCAGAGCAGCATTTAATGAGCACGCTTCTCTCGAGTTTCTCGCGCAAGAAACAGGCGTTCTCGGCGCGCTCCATGCTGATTTTTGAGACATAGGTGCCGCTTTTGGGACGCGTTTCCACCAGCTCCTGCTCACGCAAGCGCACAAAAGACTCGCGAATGGGCGTGCGCCCGATTCCCGTCTCCTTTTCCAGACCAATCGCCGAAAGGCGCGTGCCGGGCTTGAGCTCGGCATAGATGATCTTGGAGCGCAATGCGTTGTATGCCTGATCTTGCAGGCTCTGATTATGCTGGTGTTGTTCCATAAAGCCCTCGGATGAAGCTCACGGTTTGTCGAATTTCACCACGTAATACTATCGCATCGACACGCCCCAGCTCCCAATCAGTCTTTTTGGGACGGGGCTCTTTTAGCTACCCTGGCCCGCAGATCGGCCCCCCTTGCCACAAAAGTGGCCCATCTATTACGTTAACACGGATAGCCTCGGCCATACCGAAAACCGTGAAAACAAAACCGCAGGTAGACAGCTTGTCGATTTTCGAAAGGCTCTGTCACAACAAATGGTTGATTTTGACGAGAAATAGCGTATAATAATAGTAAGAAACAGTACCACCGAAGGAGGTAATTGGATATGCCTACTATCAAAGACGCATTAGATATTATCGGTAAGTTGACTGTCGCAGAGCAGGAAAGCCTTAAAACAATGCTTTTAAGTCCTGCCTTTGTAAAGTCTTTGAATATTGAAGATTTCGTAGCAAAGGAACGCTTTGCAAATGGTCGTGTATGCCCTCTTTGTGGCTGTATCCATGTGGTTCGCAATGGTCATCGTAAAGATGGCACACAGCGATATGTATGTAAGGATTGTGGCAAGTCCTTCGTGATTGCTACGAACTCCATTGTGTCTGGTACAAGAAAAGACTTGTCCGTGTGGGAGCAGTACATTGATTGTATGATGAATGGCTTATCCATTCGTAAGACTGCTGTTGCTTGTGGGATTCACAGAAACACCGCATTCCTTTGGAGACACAAGATTTTGGATGCACTTCAGAATATGGCAGACGATGTTACCCTTGACGGCATTATTGAGGCTGACGAAACTTTTTTCGCCATCTCGTACAAGGGCAATCATAGCAAGAGTAAGACATTTGCTATGCCACGCAAGGCTCATAAGCGTGGTCATTCTACACATATCAGAGGCTTGTCCCAAGAAAAGGTATGTGTTCCTTGTGCGGTTAATAGGAATGGCTTGTCTATCTCCAAGATTACGAATACTGGTAGAGTTTCTACAAGAGATTTACATCATATTTATGATGGTAGGATTAAGACCAATTCCACTCTTGTTACGGACAAGATGAACTCCTATGTGAGATTTACAAATGCCAATGGCATTGACCTTGTGCAGTTAAAGACTGGCAAAGCCAAGAAAGGCATTTATAATATCCAACATATCAATAGCTACCATAGCCAGCTAAAGAGGTTTATGCGTGGCTTTAACGGTGTTTCTACCAAGTATCTGAACAACTATCTTGTGTGGAATAACCTTGTAAATTACGCCAAAGAAAGCGACATGGAGAAAAGGAACATCTTCTTAACTTTCGTTTTGGCAACATTGAAAACTGCTAAATGCAGAGATTTATCAAACAGACCAGCAGTTCCTCTGGTCGCCTAATTAGAATTTGTGGAGATGATAAGATGGTCAATATAACAGATGTAAAACAGATTCTTCAATTTGCAATAGATGCGGAGATTAAAGTCTTTCTTGATGGTGGCTGGGGTGTAGATGCTCTTCTTGGATATCAGTCAAGAGCCCATAATGATATTGACATTTTTGTAGAAAAGAACGATTATCAGAACTTTATAGAAATAATGAAAGCTAATGGCTTTTATGAGATTAAGATGGAATATACAACATTGAACCATACTGTATGGGAAGATTTGAAAAACAGAATTATTGATTTGCATTGTTTTGAATATACGGACGAAGGTGAAATTCTTTATGATGGGGATTGTTTTCCGGTAGAAACTTTTTCGGGTAAAGGAAGAATTGAGGAAATAGAGGTTTCCTGTATTGAACCATATAGTCAAGTAATGTTCCATCTGGGATACGAGTTTGATGAAAATGATGCACATGATGTGAAGTTATTGTGTGAGACACTTCATATCGAAATTCCAAATGAGTATAGATAACTGCAAATAACAGTTTGTAGGGGAGTTCTGATACTCCCCTATAAAAATGGCTATTTATCAACTGTTTGTTGTGACATAGCCTTTCGAAAAAACCGACTATGGTTGACCCCTGCGGCTTAAACGTAGTAGATAGGCCCTTTTCGTGGCGCAGCACTACTGCACCCCAAATTGGCACCCCGAGCCTGTTATAAGTTGCTGTGAAATACGGACGGTTGATAATCAAGGGTTGAAAATCAAGGCGCGCTATACGGCTTGCTATATCTCACTATACTTTGCTGTACGTCGCTGTACTTTGCTATAACTTGACAATAATCGGCCCATTACCATCCGGGATATAACGGACCCCAAGCCAACGCTGGCTTGGGGTCCGTCTTGTACCATGGCTCTTTTGGACTATGAGCGCTCGTATTTCGTGGCCCGCCCGGTTCCCTGCCTTACGATTGCATTCCGTTCAAGCAGAGATTCGAGTGCCGCCAACGTCCGCATGCGGCTCAGCCCCGTCTGTTTTTCAATCTCGCTTCGCGACATAATTCGCCCGCCCGACAAGGCCTTGAGAACCTGGACCTCTTCCTCGGACCCTTCAAAGGCATCGGTAACGGGCAATGTGACGGCCACCATGCCGCCGCGAACATCAAAAATTGGTTGATTGATCGAATCGCGATAGGCACGTCTAATGCGCGCAATTCCCGTACCAAATTTCTCGATGTAATCCAGCTTTAAGAAGGCCTCTGCAACGATGGGGTTTCTGAGCACGGATATCTGCCCATACAGGTATTGTTCCGTCGTCAAACCGGCGGGCAGCGATCCGGGGGAGGTCACAACGACGCGATCATCGTACAGGGCAATTTGAACGTTCGCTCGAACGTCCCACGTCCGATGCACTAAAGCGTTTGCAACAGCTTCGCGGAATGCCTCAAGAGGAATTCGATCGGTTTGGACGCGCTCCATCCCTTCGATACGCTCATAACGGTAGTAGCGTGCAAACATAGCCACCGCCCTGTCCGCCTGCTCAATTGCGGATACATTTGTCGCCGCCTCGCGATCCAAGATCACATCCTCGGTATCGCCAAAACGGACGCAGTCGATGCCTGGAAAATCATTCTTATCCGCTAAAATCGCCGCGGCATTGGTATAGCCATCCTTGCCGAGCAAGCGGAGCGTACGCAAGATATCCGACGTTAGCTCGGAAATGCCGAGGTGTTCAACACACTTATGCTCGAGCGTATGAAAGCTCAAGTCCTGGCGAGCCGACGTGAGCGCGTCGAACGTTACGTTGCTGCCTTCGAGCGTCAGCCTGCCATACTCAAACCGGTCGACCTCCACCGTTGCCGAATCGTTTCGCCTGTAGGCCTTTCCCTTGCTTCGATAGGGTTTGTCCTGTCCCTCATAAACCGTAAGGATTACGGTCCCGTGTTTCTCATCGGGCTCGAGCGTGTAACGGGGAGCGGGGTCCAAGCTGTCATTAATCATGTTCTCGATGCGGAGACACTCTGCGACCGGATCTGCAAGGCCGACAACCACGCCCTCGTCATCAACGCCAAACTCAATCTTGCCCGTCCCATAGTTTGCATAGGCGCTCACCGTTTTAAGAAACGTCGGCGTAACGCTTTCCTTGTATTCGACTGTAGGGCTCTCTCTAACAACCATATGCACAACCCCCTCGTTTCGTACCATTCATAACCGTATTATAAGACGAAAACCGTTTGCGTACTGATTTATATAAGACGCAAACTGTTTTCGTCTTGATTTGCGTACGGAATTAAGACGCATAATTTCGCTTTCGTATGGCTCAATACCGGACGCAGACTGTTTTCGTCTGTCAATACGTCTGAAATCCAAACGAAAAGAGCCCCGAGCTCGTATGAACTCGGGGCTCTTTGTGCCGCACATCTATGAGAGGAAAAATTCGATGCGTACGGGCGCTACCCCATGAAGCCGCCCTGGGATGGCGGCAACCTCGCCGTTACCCGTCTGATGGGTGTGCTCAAGGCATCCGTTCCCCTCTTTATCGACGTAACGGGCAAAAAAGTTCGTCGAGGAGACCATCCGCACGCACCACGGTGTGGCCGACGCCATTGAGACGCGCAACCCCACCGCCGCTCACGATGCGATGTATCTGCACCTGGTCTACAACCGCAATATGATTGCGGAAGGCACACAAACAAAAGGCATTTAAGGCTCGACAATAATCTTTCTTTGATAAAACGCAGGCAGCGAGCGCTTGCGTTTTATCAAATGGTGCAATGGGGTCAGGTTTACATGCATCAACTTAGCGCAAAGTAACCTGGCCCCCACGCAACAAAGGGTTAACTACAGCTCGCAGGCGACCTTGTAGCCGTCGCCGATGGCATCACGGATGTTGCCGCACTTCTGGGCATCGCCCAGCACGTGGGTGGCAACGCCGGCAGCGGCAAGGTCATCGGCCAACTTGGTGTTGGGACGATAGCCCATGGCAAGCACCAGCGTATCGGCATCGGCGATGGTGTGGACCTCGCCGTCCTTCTCGTAGCTGATAGCGTCCTCGGTAATCTCGGTCACCTTGGCCTCGGTCAGCACGTGAACACCCTTGGAGAGCATGCGCGTGATGAGCACCGCGCGGCCGGCGCCGCCCTCGTTGGCGGCGAGCGTCTTGGTCATCTCGATGACGGTGACATCGCGGTTGGCCGGCGACAGGTCGTTGACCAACGGGGCCAGGTAATCGGCCGTCTCGCAGCCAACGGTGCCGCCGCCCACAATGACAATCTTCTTGCCCGGGAAAGCCTTGCCGCCCAGCAGGTCATCAGCCGTCATGACCTGCTTAAAGCCCTGCATAAAGGCCGGGGCGATGGGTTCGGCGCCATAGGCCAGGACAACCTCGTAACCCGCGTAGTCGCGCTGGATGTCCTCGGCCGAAAGCTCGGTACCGAAGACGCACGTGACGCCGGCCTCGGCCAGGCGGCGGTACTGGTACTTGATCACGCGGGTGAGCTCCTGCTTTGCCGGCGGAACGACTGCGATGCGCATCTCGCCGCCCGGCTCGTCCTGCTTATCCACGAGCACCACGTTATGACCGCGCTTGGCGGCAATGTAGGCTGCCTCCATGCCCGCGGGACCGGCACCCACAACGAGCACGTTCTTTGCCTCGGCGGCAGGCTCGTAGCCAGCCTCGTCACGCTCCACATCCGGGTTGACGGTGCAGGAGATGCGCTTGCCGAACATGATGCCGTTCAGGCAGCGCAGGCAACCGATGCAGGGGCGGATGTCGTCGGCGTTGCCGGCAGCAGCCTTGTTGCAGAACTCGGCATCGCACAGATTGGCGCGGCCCATCATGCAAATGTCGGCAGCGCCGTCCTCGATCAGCTCCTCGGCGATCCATGCCTCGTTAATGCGGCCGACCGTGGCAACGGGAATGTTGACGTGCTTTTTGATCTCGCGCGAGCAGGCGGCGTGCGAGGCCTGCTGCGTGCCGGCGGCGGGAATGGCGGAACCGCGCTTGATGGTGGTGCCGCCCGACACATGAATCATGTCGACGCCGGCCTTCTCCAGGCGACGCGAGACGTAGACCATGTCGTTGAGGGTCAGACCGCCATCGGTGTACTCGTCGCCCGAGATACGGACGTCGATGATGAAGTCCTTGCCGCAGCGCTCGCGAATCTCGGCGATGACCTCGAGCAGGAAGCGCATGCGGGCGTCGAGCGAGCCGCCGTACTCGTCGGTGCGCTTGTTGTAGAGCGGAGTCAAAAAGCCGCCGAGCATACCGTGGGCATGCGCCGCATGGACCTCGACGCCATCGACACCGGCCTTCTGCATACGCACGGCAGCGTCGCCAAACTGATGCGTGAGCTCGTGGATCTCGTCGATGGTGATGGGGCGCGGCGCCTCGCGGGCATAGGACGGGCCTACAAAGGACGGAGCGATCAGGCGCGGCGTGCCCGGAATGTTAAAGGCCATGTAGGCGGGATGGAAGAGCTGCGGCATGATCTTGCAGCCATACTCGTGGACGGCTGCGGCGAGCTTTTCCCAGCCGGGGATAAACGTGTCGTCGTAGCAGCACATGTCACCCGGCAGATAGGTATAGGTGGGCTCGACCGTCACGACCTCGGTAATGATGAGGCCCACGCCGCCCTTGGCGCGGGCACGGTAATGATCGACCAAGTCGTCGGTCACATAGCCGTGATCGGCCAGGTTGGTAGATACCGGCGGCATAAAGACGCGGTTCTTGACCTCGGTCGTACCGACCTTGATCGGGCTAAAGAGCATTGGATAGGCAGAAGACTCCATGCAGGCTTCCTTTCGTTTGAGCCGCTCGGCGGCAGTTACTAACGTACTTATCGTATCAGTATCCGCCGCATTCGCACTCGCTCGCACTCCCCACCTTCAATCCCGACCCTCACAAAAAAGTTGCGGTGGAATACGGAGTAGATGAGACTTTTGACAGCCAAAACAGTCCGTATTTCACCGCAACCGATGGGCGGGGTGGAATTGAGGGCTCAGATAGTCAGTCATGCCCTCATCCGCCACTCCCTCACTTACAGCGCGCCGTCCAGCATAAGGTTCACCTTGAGCACGTTAACCGTGGGCTCGCCGAACACGCCGAGGAAACGGCCCTTGGTGCACTGGGCGATGATCTCGCGCACCTCGTCTTCGCTCTTGCCCGTGGCCTTGGCAAGGCACGGGACCTGGTACTCGGCGGCATCCGGAGAGATCTCCGGGTCGAGGCCGGACCCCGAACACGTCACCAGGTCGACGGGCACAGCGTCCATATCGGCATCGGAGTTGGCGGCGCGAATCTTCTTCACGCGCGCATCCACAAGCTGCCGATACTTCTCACTCGCCGGGGACAGGTTGGACGGGGCACCATACGCCATGAGCTCGCCGTCTTCGCCTTCGACAATTGACACGTTCTGGATACGACCCCACATGTGGGCTTCGTCATCGAAGTTCTGGCCGATGAGCTCGGAACCCACAACCTTGCCGTCGACCGTAATAAGCGATCCGTTCGCCTGGTACGGAAACGCAAGCTGCACGACGCCGGTCACCACGAGCGTGTATCCCAGGCCGCAGACGATGGTAAACAGCGCGAACACGCCAAGTGCGCGCGATGCGATACCTTTGAACATACAAACCTCCGTCTACATCATGCCAATGCCGAACAAGGCCAGCAGCATGTCGATAATCTTGATGAATACGAACGGCGCCACGATGCCGCCCAGACCCCACACCAGCAGGTTATGGGTCAACAGCTGGCCGGATGGAACCTCGCGGTACTTGACGCCCTTGAGAGCCGCCGGAATTAGCGCGACGATGACCAGCGCGTTGTAGATGATGGCGGACAGCACGGCCGTCAACGGGTTGGTGAGGCTCAGGATGTTGAGGGCGCCCAGTCCCGAATAGATCGGCGAGAACAGGGCCGGGATGATAGCGAAGTACTTCGCCACGTCGTTGGCCACCGAGAAGGTCGTGAGCGAGCCGCGGGTCATGAGCAGCTGCTTGCCAATACGCACGACCTCGATGAGCTTGGTGGGGCTGGAGTCGAGGTCGACCATGTTGCCGGCCTCCTTGGCAGCCTGGGTGCCCGTGTTCATGGCCACGGCGACGTCGGCCTGGGCCAGAGCGGGCGCGTCGTTGGTGCCGTCGCCGGTCATGGCGACCAGGTGACCCTCACGCTGGAACTCGCGGATCTTCTCGAGTTTGCCTTCAGGGGTGGCCTCGGCCAGGAAGTCGTCAACGCCGGCCTCGGCGGCGATTGCCGCGGCGGTGAGCGGATTGTCGCCCGTCACCATGATGGTCTTGATGCCCATCTTGCGCAGGTCGGCGAACTTCTCCTTAACGCCGGACTTGATGATGTCCTTGAGGTACACAACGCCCAGCACGCGGCAGTTCTTGGTCACGACCAGCGGGGTGCCGCCGGCCTTGGCGATGCGTTCGACGGCCTCTTCGCACTCCTGGGAGAACACGCCGCCGGCTGCCTCCAGATAGGTGCGCACGGAATCGGCAGCGCCCTTGCGGATCTCATTGCCCTCGTAGTTCACGCCGGACATACGCGTTGCCGCGGTGAACGGGATGAACTCCATGCCCTTATCCTCGAGCGTGCGGCCGCGCAGACCGAACTGCTCCTTGGCGAGCACGACGATGGAACGGCCCTCGGGGGTCTCGTCGGCCAGCGAGGAAAGCTGGGCGGCATCGGCCAGCTCCGCGGGATCGACGCCGTCGACCGGGATGAACTCGGCGGCTTGGCGGTTACCCAGGGTGATGGTGCCGGTCTTGTCGAGCATGAGGATGTCGACGTCGCCGGCGGCCTCGATGGCGCGGCCGGACATGGCCAGCACGTTGGCCTCGTTCAGACGGCTCATGCCGGCGATGCCGATGGCGGACAGAAGGGCGCCGATGGTAGTGGGAGCCAGGCACACGAGCAGCGCCACGAGCGTGGTCACGGCCGTGGGGTTGACCATGTCGTTAAGACCGACCGAGAAGCAGGAGTAACAATACAGGGCCAGCGTGACCAGAATAAAGACGATGGAAAGGGCCACCAGGAAGATCTCCAGAGCGATCTCGTTAGGGGTCTTCTTGCGCGCGGCACCCTCGACCATCGCGATCATCTTGTCCAGGAAGCTCTGGCCGGGCTCACTGGAGATCTTGACGATGATCCAGTCGGACAGCACCGTGGTACCGCCGGTAACGGCAGAGCGGTCGCCGCCGGCCTCGCGGACCACGGGGGCGGACTCGCCGGTGATGGCGGACTCGTCAACGGAGGCAGCGCCCTCGATGACGTCGCCGTCGCCGGGAATCTGCTAGCCGGCGCGTACGATCACCAGGTCGCCGCGCGTGAGCTCGGTGCCGGGAACGACGGTGAAGCGCTCCTTGTCCTCAACGGACTCGATGCGATGGGCCTCGACATCCTTCTTGGCCGCACGCAGAGAATCAGCCTGAGCCTTACCGCGGCCCTCGGCAAGCGCCTCGGCGAAGTTCGAGAACAGGTCGGTGAGCCACAGGATGACCGCGATGGCGACCACATAGTAGGTGGGCACACCCGCGTCCCGCACACCGAAGATGGAAGCGACGACCAGGACGGAGGTCATGACGGCTGAAAGCCACACCAGGAACATGACCGGGTTTTGAATCTGGACGCGAGGGTCCAGCTTGGCAAACGAGTCGCGGACCGCGCGGCCCATCATGTCTTTTTGCATAGTCATAAATCTGCGCCCTCCTTTACGCAATCATCTGGAAGAACTCGGCAACGGGGCCAAGCGCCAGGGCCGGGAAGAAGCTCAGGGCACCGATCAGCAGAACGATGAACACGAGCAGGAATACGAACATGCCGTTGGTGGTAGACAGGGTACCGGCGCTCTCGGCGACCTTACCCTTCTTGGCCAGCGAGCCGGCGATAGCCAGCGTACCGATGATGGGCATGAAGCGGGCGAACAGCATCTCGAGGCCGAGCATGACGTTGATCCAGGGAATGTTGCAGTTCATACCTGCAAACGCCGAGCCGTTGTTGCCGCCGCATGAGGTGAAGGCATACAGCACCTCGGAGAAGCCGTGCGCGCCACCATTGTTGAGCTGGTCGGCAAGACCGGGCACCATGCAGGCGATGGCCGAACACACCAGAATGGCAAACGGAGTTGCCAGGCACAGGACAACTGCCCAGCGCATCTCGCCCGGCTCGATCTTCTTGCCCAGGAACTCAGGCGTGCGTCCGACCATAAGGCCGGCGATGAACACTGTAAGGATGGCGAAGCCGATCATGCCATACAGGCCGCAGCCCACGCCGCCGAAAACGACCTCGCCCAGAGCCATCTGGAGCATCTGGACAAAACCGCCCAGCGGGGTGTAGGAGTCGTGCATGGAGTTAACCGAGCCGTTGGAAGCGGCGGTGGTGTAAGCCGACCACGTGGAGGAGGTGGCGATACCGAAGCGGCTCTCCTTACCCTCCATGTTGCCGCCGGCCTGGCCGTCGGTCATCTCGATATTGACCGCTCCGCCATCGGCCAGCTGCGGGGTGCCCGCATGCTCGTTGACGGCGATGATGCCGGTGAAGATCACCAGCAGGATGAACATGGCGGCAAAGATGGCCTTGCCCTGCTTGGTGTTCTTGACGCCGATACCGAAGGTGAAGCAACAGGCGGCCGGGATCAGCAGCAAGCTGGTCATCTCGATGATGTTGGTGAAGGCACTGGGGTTCTCATACGGATGGGCGGAGTTCACGCCGAAGAAGCCGCCGCCGTTGGTGCCGGACTGCTTGATGGCGACCTGAGGAGCCGCGGGACCCTGGGGCAGGAACTGCTCGGTGACCACGCGCGCGCCCTCGACAACCTTGCCGTCGACCTTGACCGTGTCGCCCTCGATCTGGGCGCCGTCGATGACGCTCCAGCCGCCGTCTGCATTAGGCTGGACAGCGACGGGCTCTACGAGCTCAGCCTTCTGAGCCGGCTGGAAGTTGGAGATGACACCACCGGCAGCCAGGCAGATGCCAAACACGAGGTTCAGCGGAATGAGCACATACAGGACGGTGCGGGTGAGGTCGACCCAGAAGGAACCCAGACCCTGCTCCTTGACCCGACGGAAGCCGCGGATGAGCGCGAACATGACCGCAATACCGGTGCCGGCGGACAAGAAGTTTTGCACGGTGAGGCCCATGAACTGCACAAGGTAGGACAGGGTGGTCTCACCGGAATAGGATTGCCAATTGGTGTTGGTTATGAAGGAAGCAGCCGTATTGAACGACAGATCCCATGACACACCCGGCAGGTGCTGGGGATTGCCTGGCAAGAAGGGCTGAAGCGCCTGGAGTGCCACAAGGGCCACGAGGCCGATCCCCGAAAAGACCAGCACGCTCGCCAGATAGCGCCTACACCCCATCTGCTCTGCCGCGTCGATGCGAAGCAGACGATAGACGCCACGCTCCACAGGAGCAATCACAGGCGACAGGAACGTATGCTCGCCATCCATGATATGGGCCATGAACCGACCGAGCGGAACGGCCAGGACGACGAGCACGGCAAAGTACAAGATGTACTGAATCGCAGCGTCCATAGTTTACGAATCACTCCTCATCAGAATGTAGATGTAATAGATAAGGAGTCCGATGCAGACGACTCCGATAATGGGAATGAGGATGTCCATTACCGCCCCTTTCACGCGCGGTCCGATGTCTCGGACGCCTGCTCTCGCAAGCGCCTGGGGACAGTAAACGCTTCTAGAGATTAAAGAGGCGTGAGGACCGGGGCTCACGACCTTAAGATGCCGTAAAGATGCAGGTAGAAAGCACTATTGCGGCTGCAGTGCGCCTATACTCGACCTCGCGAGCATACAGTGGCGTCCTCACCGCGTATGCACGCATGGACAACGTTTCAGAAAGGCTACGCTATGCAGCGCGACGCATCGGACACTCGCGTCAATCCAGACCTCATCCTCAAGGCAATTGAGAAAGACGAGGTCGCCGATGACGCTCGAACCAGCCGGGGACACCTCAAGATTTTCTTTGGCTACGCTGCTGGTGCAGGCAAAACCTATGCGATGCTTCAAGCCGCCCACGCCGCCAAGCGGCGAGGTGTCGACGTCGTCGCGGGATACATCGAGCCGCACGAACGTCCGGCAACTGCCCATCTTGCACAAGGGCTTGAGAACGTGCCCTGTAAACTCATCGAGCACAACGGCATTGCGCTCAGCGAGTTCGATCTAGATGCGGCTATCGAACGCGCCCCTCAGCTCATCCTTGTCGACGAGCTCGCCCATACGAATGCGCCGGGGTCTCGCCACGACAAACGCTATCAAGACGTCGAGGAACTTCTACATGCAGGCATCGACGTCTATACGACCGTGAACGTTCAGCATATCGAGAGCCTAAACGATATGGTTGCATCCATCACCGGCGTTGTCGTGAGCGAACGAATCCCCGACCGCATCTTCGATGATGCCGACCAGGTCGAGCTCGTTGACATAGAGCCCGAAGACCTACTTGAGCGCCTTCGCGCCGGCCTCGTCTACCGTCCCGCACAAGCCGAGCGAGCGCAACAGCATTTTTTTACCGTCGAGAACCTCACCGCACTCCGAGAAATTGCGCTGCGCCGCTGCGCCGATCGCACCGGCCACCTCACAGATGCCGCACGCGTGCTGGGAAACCGTGACTACTACACCAGGGAGCGTATCTTAGTCTGTGTCTCCCCGGCGCCGACCAATCCCCGCATCGTCCGTGCCGCCGCACGCATGGCGAAAGCGTTTCGCAGCGAGCTCGTCGCCCTGTTCGTAGAGAGCCCGCGCACGCAAGCCATGAGCGATGATGAGCGCGCCAAGCTTGCAGACAATATCGCCCTAGCCGAGCAGCTCGGAGCACATATGGAAACCGTCTATGGCGACGACGTCGCGTTTCAGATCTCCGAGTTCGCGCGCCTGTCGGGTATTTCGAAGATCGTCATGGGGCGCACGGGCGAGCACAGCAGCGTCCGTCAGGCCCTCTTTGGCCGCAAATCTCTCGTAGAACAGCTCATAACATTCGCCCCGAACCTCGACATTTACATCATTCCAGACCAGTCGACTCCGCCCTCCCGACCCAAAGGACGCCGCCATGCGCTCGCCCTGCAGCCGCCCAGCAGCCGAAACGTGCTTCGCACGCTGGCCCTCTCTCTTGTCGCCACGGCGATCGGCACGGCTTTCCGCCATCTGGGATTTGCCGATTCCAGCATCATATCCCTCTATATCCTCACGGCCCTGCTGACCGCCGTCACCACGACGGGGCGTATCTGCACGATCGTATCGAGCGTGCTCTCTGTAGTGCTTTACAACTTCTGCTTCGTAACGCCTCTGTTTTCGCTCGCCAGCTACGACCGAAGCTATCTGGTCACGTTCGGCATCATGTTCGCTACCGCTATGGTCGCCGGCGAGTTAACTGCGCGCATCGCCGACAACGCCCGTACCTCCGCCGAGAACGCATTCAAAACGCGCGTACTCCTCGAAACGAACCAGCTCTTACAGCAAGCCCATAGCGCGGAGGAGTGCGCCCGCGTCGCCATGAACCAACTCATCAAACTGCTAAAACTCGACGTGGTCTTCTACACCGCCGAACACGGCACGCTCGGCAAGACGCTCTATGAGTCCGCTGGCACCGAAAACCGATCCGCGTCGCTGCTCACCGACTACGAGCGCGCCGTTGCAACCTGGACCTACACCAACAACAAACGCGCGGGCGCAAGCACGCGGACCCTGCCCGAGGCGCGCTGCCTCTACCTCGCGGTTCGCACCGGCGACAAGGTATTCGGTGTCATCGGCATCGACCTGGAGGGGCGCGAGATCGAAGCCTTCGAGCATTCGATCGTCCTATCTATCGTAGGCGAATGCGCCTTGGCGCTCGAAAGCGACCGGGCGGCGCAAGAGCGCGAAGAGGCTGCGGTCTTGGCGAAAAACGAGCAGCTGCGCGCCAACCTTTTGCGCTCCATCGGCCACGATTTGAGGACACCCCTCACGGCTATATCCGGATCTGCGGCAATCCTTCGGAAGAGCGACGAGAAGCTCAGCCTCGAACAACGCTGCGATCTTGCCGATGCCATCTACGACGACTCCCTCTGGCTTATCGATACCGTGGAGAACCTCCTCGCCATCACACGCGTCGAGGATGGCACCATTTGCCTCAACTTCACATCCGAGCTCATCGACGAGGTCATCGAGGCCGCCCTCAGCCATGTCGCCCAAGCATCGCATGGACGTACCGTCACCATCGAGCACACTGACGACATCCTGCTGGTACGCATCGACGTCCATCTCATCATGCAGGTGCTTACGAATCTCATCATGAACGCCTTCAAATACACGCCCGAGGACTCGACTGTCACCGTCAGCGCACGTCGCGAGGGTGCGTTCGTAGTGGTGGACGTCGCAGACGATGGGCCGGGTGTGGCAGACTGCGACAAGCCTCATATCTTTGAGCGCTTCTTTACCTCAGGCAATACGCGGCCCGTGGATTCGCGTCGAAGCATCGGCCTTGGGCTGTCGCTCTGCCGCTCCATCGTGGAGGCGCATGGCGGCGTCATCGAAGTTCGCGACAACCACCCCCATGGGGCCGTCTTCCGTTTTACCCTGCCCGCTGAGGAGATCGAGATTCATGAATAATGCCGCTAAGCCACGCATCCTCCTGGTCGAAGATGACCTGACCGTTCAAAACCTCGTTTCGACCGCGCTTGACCTCCACGGCTATGTCGTGAGCAAGGTTTGCGACGGCCAGGCCGCCATCATGGATGCGGTGTCGCACGGCCCCAGCCTCATCATGCTCGACCTCGGCCTTCCCGACATTGACGGTATCGAGGTCATCACGAAGATCCGAAGCTGGTCGGCAGTCCCCATTATCGTCATTTCGGCGCGCACCGAAGATTCCGACAAGATTGCAGCACTTGACGCAGGGGCAGACGACTACCTCACCAAGCCCTTTTCTGTGGATGAGTTGCTCGCGCGCGTCCGCGCAAATTTGAGGCGCTCCTCGATGGCGTCGAGTGAGTCGACAGAAGCGAGCACGTTCGACAACGGTCCGCTGCATATCGACTACGCCGCGGGATACGCGACGAAAGACGGACGCGAGCTCTCGCTCACCCCAACCGAGTACAAATTGCTCGTCCTTCTGGCGAAAAACGTCGACAAGGTGCTCACCCACACCTTCATCACCCGCGAGATATGGGGCACGAGCTGGGACAGCGATCTGGCGAGCCTGCGCGTGTTCATGCGCACCCTGCGCAAGAAGATCGAGGCAGACCCCTCTCACCCTAAGATGATTCAGACGCACATGGGTGTCGGGTACCGCATGCAGCGTCTCTAGCCCACCCCACAAAAAGTTGCGGTGGAATACGGAGTAGATAAGGCCTTTGACAGCCAAAACAGTCCGTATTCCACCGCAACTGATGGATGGGATGGGTTAGAGGCCCAGGTAGCTCGTCATGCCTTCGACGGCGAGCTTGGCGCCGGCTACGGCATGGACCACGGTGAGCGGGCCGTTGACCACATAGTTAGCGATACCCAAAAATACTCTTCAACTCGCCACACTCTCCCCCAAATGTGCAAAGCGCCCCGCGAACGGATGCTCGCGAGGCGCTTGGGTGCCTGGACCTTTATTTGATACCGCGGCCCAAGTCTTCGGCGATTTTGTCTACGCCCTTAAGTGCGGCGCAGGTCTTTTTGTTGGAGCAATGCCCCGTACAAACGCCACCCTGGGCGCAGTCGGCGCAGGTGCCCTTTCGGTAGATACGCACGCACACGGCGACAAACGCAATGCCGATAACAGCCAACACAACAATATCGATAGGTGCCATAGTAAGCCTCCTCTAGTTAACCACCACTTACTTTACCCCATCTTCCACCTGCCAAAAAGGGACAGGTTTGTTTTGGTCGGTTTTATCTGCGGAAACGCCACATCTTACTTCTGGAGCAAAGCAATCTGTCCCCCATTGCACCAAAAAGCCCGAGTGTCGCTGGGACACCCGGGCTCATGGAAAGGGGCTAATCCTTATTCGGACTTAAGCGGAAACTGCGGCGGAAGCAGTGTTGGTCTCGTCCTCGTCGGTCCAAGCATGTTTAGGCATGGGACGGAAGATCTGGAAGAGCATCGCAACCAGCAGCACGATGGCCACAACCGTCCAGATACCAAACTGTCCAAGAACGAACAGGTTGTAGAACTGGTTGATGAACAGACCAATGACCCAAGCAAAGGCGCACTCGTAACCGATCGCGATGGCGGTCCACTTGCCGGAATCCATCTGGTTGCGGATAGTGCCCATGGCGGCAAAGCACGGAGCGCACAGCAGGTTGAACGCACCAAAGGCAACGCAAGCGCCCATAGTCGGGAACATGCCGGCGAACGCGGTCCACAGGCTCGGGTCGGTCTCGCCGGCGTCGGCGACGGACAGCAGCGAACCGGCGGTGGCGACGACGTTCTCCTTAGCGACAAGGCCCGAGACGGTCAGCGCAGTTGCCTGCCAGGTGCTAAAGCCGAGCGGGGCGAAGATCCAGGCGACCAGGTTGCCCAGCATGGCAAGCACGGAGTAGTCCATGAACTCCTCGGGGATGCCCTCCATAGCAGGCAGGAAGCCAAACGTGCCGTTGTAGCTACCAAAGTTGGACAGGAACCAAACAACGACGGTGGACGCGAAGATGACCGTGCCGGCCTTCTTGATAAAGGCCCAGCAGCGCTCCCACACGTGCAGCGCCCAAGAGCGGATCGCCGGGAAGTGGTAGGCGGGAAGCTCCATAACGAACGGCGTCGGGCGGCCGGCGAAGAGCTTGGTCTTCTTGAGCATGAGGCCCGAAGCGATGACGGCAAAGACGCCCAGGAAGTAGAAGAGCGGGCTGATCCACGCGGCGGTGGTGGAAGAATCGCCGATGATGGAACCCATGAGCAGGGCGATGATCGGCAGCTTAGCGCCACAGGGAATAAACGTGGTGGTCATGACCGTCATGCGGCGGTCCTTCTCGTTCTCGATGGTCTTGGTGGCCATGACGCCGGGGACGCCGCAGCCCGAGGATACGAGCATGGGGATGAACGACTTACCGGACAGGCCAAAGCGACGGAACACGCGGTCCATGATGAAGGCGACGCGGGCCATATAGCCGCAGTCCTCCAGGAAGGACAGCATGACGAACAGCAGGAACATCTGCGGGACAAAGCCGAAGATGGCGCCCAGGCCGCCGACGATGCCGTCGCAGACCAGCGAATCGACCAGGCCACCGTCCTCGGTGCCGCCCGCCACAAGGGCGTCGTGGACCATGGTGGTAATACCAGGAACATAGGGGCCGTACTGTGCCGGGTCGACCGAGTCGGCATTGTCGCCCGCAGCCTCGACGGCCGCGTCGTAGGCGTCGCGGCCCTGACCGAGCACGTACCAACCGTCGGTACCGAAGAGCTGGTCGTTGGTGAAGTCGGTCACCGTGCCGCCCAAGGTAGAAACGGCGATGTAGTACACGCAGAACATGATGACCACAAAGATCGGCAGGCCCAGGATACGGTTGGTAACCACGCGGTCGATCTTCTCGGAGGTGCTCATCTTTGCCGGAGCCTTGGTGAGGCACTCGTCAATGATGTGGGCAATCACGCCGTAACGCTCGCCGGTGATGATGGACTCGGCGTCATCGTCGCAGTCCTGCTCGCACTGAGCGACCAGACCTTCGACGCGAGCGGCCTTCTCCTTGGTGAGGTTGATGAGCTTGCAGGCGTCCGCATCGCGCTCGAACAGCTTGACAGCGTAGTAGCGGCGCTTGTTGGCGGGAACGCTCGCCGGCAGATTGTTCTCGATGTGGTCCAGAACGTCCTCGATGGAGGAATCGAACTTGTGCTCCGGCACCTGGCCCTTGGAAGCAGCGGACTTCTTGACCTGCTCGAACAGCTCCTTGATGCCCTTGTTCTTAAGGGCCGAGATCATCATGACCGGACAACCGAGCTTCTTGGAGAGCTTGTCCGTGTCGATCTTATCGCCGTTCTTCTCGACCAGGTCGGCCATGTTGAGGGCAACGACCACGGGCAGGCCGGTCTCGATAACCTGAAGCGCCAGGTACAGGTTACGCTCGAGGTTGGTGGCGTCGACCACCTGGACGACGACATCGGGCTCGCCGCTCATGAGGTAATCGCGCGAGCACTGCTCCTCAGGGCTGTAGGGGGAAAGCGAGTAGATGCCAGGGAGGTCCGTGATGGTAACGTTCTTGTCGCTTAGGAGCTTGGCCTCCTTTTTCTCAACCGTGACGCCGGGCCAGTTGCCAACGTAGCCGTTGGCGCCGGTGATCAGGTTGAAAAGCGTGGTCTTGCCGCAGTTGGGGTTACCCGCCAGCGCGACATGGATCTGAGAATCCGCCATTCAATCCTTCTTCCTTGTGTGCCTGCGCTGCTTTCTCCGCGCAGGCTGGATAATGTGCTTCAAAGATGCTGCATTAAGTTAGAAAAACCTAACTTTATCTGCAGATATATGCGCCGCGAGCCCTTACTGGACCTCGACGACGGCAGCCTCCTCCTTGCGGATGGAAAGCTCGTAGCCGCGCACGTTGATCTCGACCGGATCACCGAGCGGTGCAACCTTCACGACCTTGAACGAAGTGCCCTTGATGAGCCCCAGGTCCATAAGGTGACGGCGAAGCGCACCCTCACCGTGAAGCTTGACGATGGTAGAGCTCTCGCCCACCTTAACGTCACCCAACGTCTTCATCCTCTTGTCCCCCTTTCAGTTTTTATGAAATGCTGCGGACTAACCGACGGTCATGATGTGCATGGCAACCTTGGAATCGATGCCAAAGCGTGCGCCCAGCACCGTGACGATGATATTGGCGCCACTCGAGCTCACCACGTGGATTTCGTTGCCCTCGACAAAGCCGAGGTCCTTGAGGTGGTGCTTCATGTCCTCATTGCCCTTTACACGAGACACGCGCACGGTTTCGCCCGCTTTTACCATCGAAAGCGGCATGGCCGGCATCTGCGGTCCGCAAGACATGAGTGGCTCCTAACGTCAGTTCGTCCTCAACATCGACGCGATAAAAGTTAACCACGTCTATGTTCGCTTTAGTAAACTAGCACGTGGTTAACTTTTTGGAAAGGGTCCCTATTCAGATTTCGAAAAAGTTTCCTATATGAAACAAAAAGGCGCGGCAAAGAGCTGTCCTTTGCCGCGCCCTGTCATGCTTAGAGCGAGAGGTTTCTGATCGACGTAACGCAGGAAGCCTCGTCTACGCCCGAAACGCGAAAGATGATGTCCTCGCCGCACTCGCCGTAGAGAGCCATGAGGCCCATGACATCGCGACCGTCGGTATGGCGGTCGCCGATGCTGACCGACACGTCGCTACGGTGCTTGGCAATGATGTCATAGAGCAGCGCAACCGGGCGGGCGTGTAGTCCCAACGGATCTTTAATCGTCTTTGTAAACTCGACCATGTCCCCTCCCACGACATCACACATTCGGCCGGCAAACCCAGCCACGTGGTAGTTATTGTAGCGTTAGATGCTTATCGAGGGCCCCTCCGGATACCCCGTGGTCAAAAAGTGGCAAATATGAGTACTGTCACAAATTTAGTAGCAGCAAAATCGAGAGCAAATTGCCTAGCTTGAGCGATTCGAAGAGGTTGAAAGCCGTCAAACGCCCTTTAAAGGGAGTTAGATAAATCGATTTTGAGCCCATTTTCGCTCAGAGCAGGCCGAAAAATATGGCACTTCTTTTGCAACAGTACTCATATTTGGCATTTTTTGACCACGGGGGCCAAAACCATGCCCCAAAACACAAAAGGAGGGGCCTCGTAAGGCCCCTCCTTAGGAAAGGGAATCGATTTATTCCACAGCCGTAGATTAATCCTAGCCGCTACTCCATCATATCGAGGACGGAAGGGCGAAGCTCGTTCTCGGCGGCCTCGGGATCGGTCTCGCGCAGGCGGTTGATGTAGCGGTTGTACCACATCACGGCAAGGCCCAAGAAGACAACCACGCCGCCAACGTTGTAGACCAGCGTCAGCCACAGCGGCTGATCGAGCGGAATGGTGCCGCAGATAAGCACGAAGCAGAAGACCACAAGCAGGAATGCGGCAACGACCAGGCCAAAGCGGCGCGAACCCATGCGGAAGCCACGGGGAGCGGCGTCAAAGTTCTTGCGCAGCATAAAGTAGGCAAGCAAAATCAGCAGCGGTGGGAGCAGAGCGGTGGCAGCAGTCATGTTGGTAACGATCATGAGCAGGTCGTCGAGGTTACCGGAGCCCAGGGCCGGAATGATCAGGATGGGGACGACGATGGCGAACTGCAGCCAAGCAGCGCGGGCAGGAATGCCATGCTCGTTGAGCTCGACGATCTTGCTACCAAAGACGCCCTTGGGGATCTCGGTGAAGAAAACCTTGATGGGAGCAGAGGTCCACATCATGAGGGAGCCCAGCGTGGCGGCGAGAAGGATCAAGCCGATGGCGCGCGTAGACACTTCCATGGGAATGCCAAAGTGGGCAAAGACAGCGCCGAATACGTCGAAGATACCGGTGGAGATGGCAACGCCGCCCTCGGGGATGAACAGGTTAACCAGCAGCGAAGCGCCTGCATACAGAAGGCCGATGGTCAGGCCGGCGATAACGACGGTGCGCACGAAGGCCTTGACGCCACCCTTAAGGTCGTTAAGGAACACGCCGACAGACTCAGCGCCGCCAACGCCCTGGATGATCCAGGCAAGCGTACCGAAGAAGCCCCACGCAGTTGCGAAGTTGCTCATGTCGGGAGCCATGTTAGCGGGAGTAGGAGCCGTAGCGAACTCAACGCCGCCAAAGGCAGCAGCCAGGGACAGCAGGATGAACACGGCGGTCAGGCCGAGAGCCGCGGTCGAACCGAAGGAGGAAATGGAGCCGATCCACTTAGCGCCCTTGGTCGAAACCCACGTGGCGATAGCAAAGACGACGATCTCGATAATGGTGATCCACAGCTGCGAAAGCTCGGCGTTGGCACCAAAGAACACGTAGCTCGCGTAGATGATGACGTTGGGCAGGACGGACGCAAAGAAGAACAGGTTAACGAACCAGTAGCTAAATGCCGTCAGGAACGCCCAGCGACCACCCATCGAGGTCTTAACCCATGCGTACACGCCAGACTCGGAGTCCTTGTTGAGGCCGACGAACTCGGCGGTAACCAGGGTATAGGGGACAAAGTACAAAAGCGTGGCGAAGAAGAACGACGGCGCAGCTGCCAAGCCGATGGCCGCGTTGTTGTTGATGATGTTCTTGATACCGAACACGGCGGCGACCGTCATGCCCAGCAGAGCGAACGAACCAATCGTTCCTCGTTTTTCAGAGCTCATAAGCCCTCCCAATCATCTGTTAAATGTCATCTAAAACCGTCCGAGCTGCAAGTGCAAACACGGACGGCGCACCTGCTAAGGGGAATGGGGAAAAGGGAGTCAACAAAGCCATCCCCCTTAACGGCGCGAAGCAAACGTCCAGGCGGACGAATACTACTTGTTGGGGAAGGAATAACCTTCGACTGTCACGTGCAGCACCACGACGCGGGGATCCGCGGCATCGGCCACGACACGGTAGGCCTCGTCAATTTCGACGACGGCAACGCCGCCGGTGGGAATCGTCACGGTCTCCCCCGTACCCTCAAAGCGCTCGCGATCATCGATATCGCTGTAGGCGCGCGTACAGGTAAGATCGGCCTTGGAAGCCACCTCAACGGTCAGATTGCCGTCGAGCGGGGCGAGCACGGCATGGTAGCGACGGTGACCGACCAGATCGGCAGTAGCCGCCTCATGGGCGTTCACCCACCAATACACCAGCGAGTCGCCGATAGAGTACGCCACATCGTGCTGCAGTTCAGAAACGCCGTCGAGTGCCTGACCGGTACGCATCCACTTCTTGACGGACTTCATCTGGGCGTCGAAATCGGCACGCGAGTTAAAGATATGCATGACTTATGCCTCCTTAATGGGTGCCAGCGCCTGAGCCAGATCGGCAGACGTCAGCGGTCGCAGGGACACCTCAAAGCTGAAGCTCTCAAAACGGGTGCGATAGGAATCGAGCACCTCGGAACCCCAAGAGTTCGAGCCAAGGCCGAGCAGCTGGTCGTTGATGTTGACCGTAACCGTGTCGCCCGGGACAAGATCGTAGACATGCTTGGCATTATCGATAGCCTCGCAGCTATAGGGCCATGCGGAGAACGAGAACGGATTGGAAGCGGCGTCGCTCGGACGCGTCACGACCAGACCGTCACCGTGGCTGGAGCGCAGGGCGACCCAGCGGGTACCCTCGCGGTTGGCGCAGTCCTGGGGCATAACGTAGGGCGTGAACATGTCGTCGACCGTAGTGCGGTAATGACCGACCGGGTTGGCGCGCAGCGAGTCCGGATAGTTCTCGCCCGGGCCGTGGCCATACCACTCGACGGCACGATCACAACCGGGGACCTCGAAGGAGATGCCGATGCGCGGGATAATGTCCGAATAGTCGCCGTAGGGCTCGCCGGAAACCTTGAGGTCGACGCGGCCACTCGGAAGCACGGTATAGACGAGCTCGACGCGCATGCCGAACGCGCGGACGGGAGGAGCGATACGCTGGCTCACGGTAACGACAACCGCATTGTCGTCCTGCTTCCAAGAAACATTGCGGGTAGACGTCTGCATCACATCGATGAAGTTATCCTTCCACAGGGAGTCGTACTCCTGGGCGTGGTTATCGACGAGCGGATGCCAAAAACCAACCTGGGGACCGGAGGTCATGACGTCGCGACCGGATGCCTTCCACTCGCTCACGGTACCGTTGACCTTGCTGAAGGTCAGCTCGCCGTTGAGGGAGCGAATACGAATCTCCTGCTCGGTCTCCTCGACCGTAAGCTCAGGACGAGTGGGGGCGGCAATTGCCGGCGCCGGATGGTTTGCGATGGCAAACTGGCTTGCACCCAGTTGGAACATCGGCTCGCACCAGGCGTGAGCCGCCATGGTGTAGGCGTGCACGGTCAGCAGGGTCTCGCCCACTGCGGCCTCGCGAATCACCAGCGGAAGCTGGACGGACTCGCCGGGGGCAACCGCACCGGGCATGAGCGTCTTGCGGCAGACCACGTCGCCGTCCACCAGGGTCTCCGCCGACAGGCAGACATCCTCGAGGGTGGTAAACCAACGCTTGTTGGTGACGGTCAGCTCGCCCGCCTCGGCATCGTAGGCCATGCGAACCGGGCAGATGACCTGGCCGTACTCGGTAAGGCCCGGGCTCGGCTGCTGCCAGGGGAACACCATGCCGTCGATGCAGAAGTTGCTGTTGTTGGGGTAATCGCCGTTGTCGCCGCCATACATGTCGTAGGCAACGCCGTCCTCGGTCACAGCAGCCAAACCGTGGTCGCACCATTCCCAAATAAACTGGCCTTGGATGCAATCCCAGCGATCGAAGACCTCCTGGTACTCGGACAGGCCTCCGGGACCATTACCCATGGAGTGGCCGTACTCGCAGTTGATGCGCGGCTTGGGGAACGGATGCTCGCCAAAGTCGTTCATCTGCGACACGCGGGAGTACATGGTGGAAATGACGTCGACGGTATCGGCGTTGCGATCCTCCTCGTAGTGGACCGGACGACCGTCGAGCTCGTGAGCTTTGGCGTACATCGCGCGGATGTTGCAGCCATAGCCGCTCTCGTTGCCCATCGACCACATGATGATGCACGCGTGGTTGCGTTCCTGCATCACCAGGCGCTCAACACGGTCAACGTAAGCCGGCTCCCAGGCAGGGTCGTCGGTGACCAGGGCGATATTGCCGATATTCTCGAAGCCGTGGCTCTCCATATCGGTCTCGGCGACCAGCATGATGCCGTACTCGTCGCACAGCTCGTAGAAGCGCGGATCGTTGGCGTAGTGGGACGTGCGCACCGCGTTGATGTTGTGCTGCTTCATGAGCTCCAGGTCGCGGCGCATGCGCTCGAGACCCACGGCGCGGCCCTTGTGATCGTCGTGGTCGTGGCGGTTGACGCCATGCATCTTAAAGTAGGTGCCGTTGAGGTAGATATGATTGCCCTCGACCGTCACCTCGGCAAGGCCTTGGCGATGCGGAACGTACTCGCTGACCTCGTCGCCGTCGTAGACCTCAAGCGTAAGGTCATAGAGGAAGGGGTCCTCGGGGTTCCAGAAGTGGGCATCGGCAACGCTGCACTCGGCATGGCCGTCGACGCACTCGCCCGTAGCGACCACATTCTGGCCATCGCTGAGCGTATACACGACGCGACTTGCGCCCTCGGCAACCGTATCGAGCGTGATCAGAGCGGCATCGCCCTCGCGGTGCGTGCGGAACCTAAAGTCGACCAGATGCGCGGCGGGACGCTGCATGAGGTACACATCGCGGAAGATGCCCGATGCCCACCACATGTCCTGGTCCTCGATGTAGCTACCATCGCTGTACTGCAGAACCTTGACCGCAAACAGGTTGTCGCCCTCGACGAGCGCGTCGGTCACGTCAAACTCGGCGGACAGGCGCGAACCCTTGGTCATGCCGATAAACTTGCCGTTGACATACAGCTCGCCGTAGCTCTCGATACCGTCGAAGCGAATAATCTCGCGAGCGCCGGCAGGCACGGCGGGAAGTTTGACGATGCGCTGGTAGACGCCCGTAGGGTCGTCGGAGGGAACGAACGGCTGATCCACCGGGAACGGAAAACCCTCGTCGGTGTAGGCAAGGTTGCCATAGCCGTCTACCTGCCACAGGTGCGGAACCTCCACGTGATCCCACTCGGGCTTGTACGTGCAAAGTGCTTCGTTGGAGACGGCCGCGGGGCCCTCAAAAAGGCGGAACTGCCACGAGCCGGACAGCTGGACAAATCCGCGCGACAGCTCGCGGCTGTACGTAGCGGCGAGATCGGCGGCCTCATAACCCATAAAGTACGCATGGGGTGCCAGGCGGTTCCTGTGGGTGAGCGCTTGGTTTTCCCAATCGTTAATGGCGTCCATGGTGATGCTCCTTCGTCATCGTAGTGCTTCTTTGTGCAACCGGTTGTCCTTATCTTACGGGCGGTACAAAAATCTGTGCAACCGGTTGTCCGCCGAACGGTCGATTTTGTCGGATTAACGGTGCAACCGGTTGTACAACCACGACACTTATGTCACCCTGAGTATCGAAACTCAGCGCAAAACAGCATTCCCAGGCGGCTGACAACGGCCGCGCCCATCTATGCCCCACCCGTGCAAGCCATGTTCAACAGCAGCTTGAACGTGAAATGCCACCAGTAGCCGGATATCATGAACGCTGTTCAGGCGCACTATAGTAAGCTGTATCCGCACCAGCCCGTATCAATGACAACATCGACCGCATTTTCCAGGAGACGCCATGACCCAACCAGTTCGCACCGCACCTACGCTTGCCGAGGTTGCCGCAGCTGCCGGCGTGTCGCGCTCCACGGCATCGCGCGCCCTCAACGATTCGCCCCGCATTAGCGAGGAAACCAAAAAGCGCGTCCGCGCAGCGGCCAAGGAAGTCAATTTTGTCCCCAACGCTCGTGGCCGAGCGCTCGCTGTCGGACGCACGGAAATCATCGCCGTGCTCGTGACCGAGCCCCTGAGTGAACTCTTCAGCGACCCCACCTATAGCGAGTTTTTGAGCGGCATTACCGAAGAACTGTCGGAGTCATCCTATCTGCCCGTTATCTTGCAGGCGTCTTCTACGCATGAGCGCAACCGCGCACGCGAGCACTTTGAGCGCCGCTCGTTCGACGCCGTAATCAACGTCTCCCCCTACAAGGGCAGCGAACTGCTCGAGGTACTGCGCGAGCTGGGCGTGCCCACCGTGTTGTGCGGCCAGCTCGAGGGTCACCCCTATCGCGATGTGTTCTCGACGGTCTACTCTGACGACGAAGAGGGCGGACGCTTTGCGGCACTCGCCATGAAGGAGCGCGGGCGCAAAGATATCGTCGCCGTGTTGGGACCGCAAGACAACCCCGCTGTTGTCGACCGCCTGCGCGGCTACCGCGCCGTCTTGGGCGAAGACCTCCCAGACGCAAACGTTATCTATACCGGCTGGAACAGCGGAGACGGCTATCAGGCCATGCACCAGATCCTCGCGCGCGAGATTGCTTTCGATGGCGTGCTCTGCGGATCGGACCGTATCGCGGCTGGCGTCATCACCGCACTCAACGAGGCAGGCCTATCCGTTCCGGCGGACGTTTCTGTCGTCGGCTTCGACGATCACGAGATTGCGGCGCGCTGCGTCCCCGCACTCACGACCGTCCGCCAGCCCCTGCGCGAAGAAGGCCACATGGCCGCCAACATTGCGCTCGACATGATCAAGGGCGCCGAGCCCACCACCTCCGTGATGCACATGCAGCTCGTTCAGAGAGACTCGCTGTAGGAAACTGGGCCGGGCTTTTCGCCAGACAGTTGTTGCGGAAAGCCTGCCCCGTTTTGAGCGCTCATTCTGGGGCACAGTTTCCGTTAGACCGCTCAAGCGGAAACTGTGCCCCATTATTTTGCCGAATTCTGGGTCGCGCTTTCCCAGAGGACCCCCTTTGGGAAAGCGCGACCCGTTCTGGACGCAGATTCCGGGACGCACTTTCCGCAACGCCCGGTCATCCCATGCCCTCACAATCTCGACGTATAAAAAACGAGGGAAGGCACGTGTCCTTCCCTCGTTACGGGCAATATGTAGCCGCTTGCCTACATCAGGCGCAGGCTGACGTCCTTGAGCTGGGCGCCGGAAACGGCACTCGGGGCGCCCGACATGAGGTCGGAGCCGCTGGCCGTCTTGGGGAACGCCATGACGTCGCGGATGGAGTCGGAGCCGGTGAGCAGCATGCACACGCGGTCCAGGCCCAGGGCGAAGCCGCCCATCGGGGGCGCACCAAACTTGAGAGCCTCCATGAGGAAGCCGAACTGCGACTCGGCGCGCTCCTCGGTAAAGCCCAGGAGCTTGAGCATGGACATCTGCATTTCGGCGTTGTGGATACGCATACCGCCGCCGCCGGCCTCAAAGCCGTCCATGACAAAGTCGTAGGTGCAGGAACCGGCTGCCAGCGGGTCGGCCTCGATCTTGGCGATGTCGGTCTCGGTCGGCAGGGTGAAGGGCTGGTGCTCGGCAGCGTAAGCCTTGCGGTCCTCGTCCCAGTGGAACAGCGGGAAGTTGACGACCCACAAGAAGTCGTGGCCCTCGCGCTTGATCTCGAGCGCGTTAGCCATGTGGGAACGCATGCCGCCCAGGATCTCGTCGGAGAGCAGGCGCGGGCCGGCGGCGAACATCACAAGGTCGCCGGGCTCGACGTCCATGCGCTCGCGCAGGGCAGCCATCTCCTCGTCCGAGAAGAACTTGACGATGGGGCTGTTGATGGAGCCGTCCTCGCGGAAGGCGATCCAGGCAAGGCCCTTGGCGCCAAACGTGGAAGCCACGCCGGCAAGCTTATCGATCTTGGCGCGAGCCCAGGCACCGGCGCCCTTGGCGTTGATGGCCTTGACGACAGAGCCCTCCTCGTTCGCGGCAGTCGCAAAGACCTTGAACTTGGAGTTGGCGAAGATGTCGGTCAGGTCGACCAAGTGCATGCCATAGCGGGTATCGGGCTTGTCGGAGCCATAGGTGTCCATGGCCTCCCAGTAGTTCATGCGACGCAGCGGCGTGGGCATCTCGACACCCATGCGGCCGAAGGCATCGGCAAGAACCTCTTCGAGCGCGCTCATAACGTCGTTCTGGTCCACGAAGGACATCTCGATATCGACCTGGGTGAACTCGGGCTGACGGTCGGCACGCAAGTCCTCGTCGCGGAAGCACTTGGCAACCTGATAGTAGCGCTCGACGCCACCGACCATAAGCAGCTGCTTCAGGAGCTGCGGGGACTGCGGCAGGGCGTAGAAGTTGCCCGGCTGGATGCGGCTGGGGACGATGAAGTCGCGGGCGCCCTCGGGCGTGGACTTGAACAGGGAGGGCGTCTCGACCTCCATGAACTCACGGTTGTGCAGCGCCTCGCGAATGGCAAAGGTAAAGTCGGAGCGCAGCTTGAGGTTGGCCATCATCTCGGGACGACGAAGGTCCAGATAGCGATAGCGCAGGCGGGTGTCCTCGCTGGTCTCGATGCCGTCCTCGATCTGGAACGGCGGGGTGACGGACGTGTTGAGCACCTCGGCGTGGTCGGTCAGGACCTCGATCTCGCCAGTCGCGAGCTTGGTGTTGGTGGTCTCCTCGCCACGGGCGCGCACGACGCCGTGAATCTTGATGGGCCACTCGGGACGCATGGTCTCGGCGATCTTAAAGGCGTCGCCGTCGGAGTGCTCGGGGTCGAAGGTGAGCTGCGTGATGCCCTCACGGTCGCGAAGGTCGCAGAAGATAAGGCCGCCGTGGTCGCGGCGACGGCTCACCCAACCGGTGAGGGTGACCTCTTCGCCCACGTTCTCGAAGCGAAGCTCGCCGCAGGTACGGGTGTGCATGGAATGCTCATCGATGGGACGGGTCTGGCTCATACCAGTGATCCTCCTTTATGGATCTGTGCCGCCCCGTGTCGTTCCGGGCGGCGTCGTACAGATTTGCCCAGCCTGCGTAAACCGCGCAGCCAGACATGGCGTTCTATCTTATCGCACTCGCGTCGATGTGCCGCGAAAAAGTGGCTCCTGCCCAAAGACTTGACGGAGACGAAACAATTGACGCGCCGTGACACCCGCCCGCGCTCGTCACGTGCGACAATGTGCCCCAATACAACTGCACTTGGAAAGGCCCGCCATGACTGCACGCCTCATCGTTATGGATATCGACTCCACGCTCATCAACCAGGAGGTCATCGACCTGTTGGGCGAGGAAGCCGGCGTGGGCAAGCAAGTGGCGCAGATCACCGAGCGCGCCATGCGCGGCGAGCTTGACTTTAAGCAAGCGCTCGAGGAGCGCGTGGGGCTGCTTGCCGGCTTGGACGAGAGCGTGTTCGAGCGCACCTTTGAGCGCGTGACGTTTACCCCCGGCGCGCTGGAGCTTGTGCGCTCGGCGCACAGCAAGGGCTGGAAGGTCGGCGTCGTAAGTGGCGGCTTCCACGAGGTTGCCGACAAGATCGTGGCCGCCGCGGGAATCGACTTTTGCCTGGCCAACCGTCTGGAGGTCGTAGGCGGCAAGCTCACCGGTAAGTTGGCTGCCGACATTGTGACCAAGGAGTCCAAGCTCATCCAGCTGCTGGACTGGGCAGTTGAGTGCGGCGTCGACATGGCCCACACCGTCGCGATCGGCGACGGTGCCAACGACATCCCCATGATTCAGGCCGCGGGCACGGGCATCGCGTTTTGTGCCAAGCCCAAGACGCGCGAGGCCGCCCCGTTTGCCATCGACGAGCGCAATCTGATGCTCGCCATGGACATCATCCTGCGTGACTAGTCGATCCGTCTAACAATTGAATCAGTCTGTCCTATAGTTTCCGAACAATTTTGTCTTAATGTTCGGAAACATACCCTTTGAGTGCTAGACTTTGCGCCGTCGAAGGGAACATATATGGATAAGCGAGATCTTGAGCAGTTACTGAGCGATGTTGCCGGCGGGGCAGTCACCCCGGCCGTCGCCCTCACGCGCATCCAGACGGCTCCGACCGCCGATTTGGGCTTTGCGCAGCTCGATCTTTCGCGCGGGGTGCGCCAGGGAGCCGGCGAGGTTGTCTACGGTGCCGGTAAAACCGCCGATCAGATTGCCGCCATTATCAAAGCGCTGCGCGATGCCGGCCAGGAGCGCATCCTGGTCACGCGCCTGGACGCCAAAAAGGCCGCCCGCACCTCGGAGCTTCTCGGCAACGGCATCGACCTGGGATATGTCCCGGACGCGCAGCTCGCCCTCGTGGGCGGCAAGCCCTCCCCTACCGGCAACGGACGCATCGTTGTCGCCTGCGCCGGCACGAGCGACCTGCCCGTCGCCGAGGAAGCCGCGTTGACGGCCGAGTTCTATGGCAACGAAGTCGATCGCCTTTACGACGTGGGCGTCGCCGGGCTGCACCGCCTGCTTGCGCATGCCGAGGAACTTGCCCAGGCGCAGGTGGTCATCGCCATCGCCGGCATGGAAGGCGCCCTGGCGAGCGTCATCGGCGGCCTGGTGAGTTGCCCGGTCATCGCCGTTCCCACCAGCGTGGGCTACGGCGCGAACTTTGGTGGCGTGGCCGCGCTGCTCGCCATGCTCAACTCCTGCGCCAGCGGCGTCTCGGTCGTCAATATCGACAACGGCTTTGGTGCCGCCTACCAGGCAAGTCTTATCAATCATCTGAGCGCCGGCACGCCCTGCGCCCGCTAAGGAGCATCCCATGTCCAACCATCAGCACACGCTTATCATCGACGGCACCTCGGGCATCAGCGGCGATATGACCGTTGCGGCCCTGCTCGACCTGGATGCCAGTGAGGAGCAGCTGCGCGAACAGCTCGCCACGCTGCCGGTCGATGGCTTTTCGATCGCCGTCACGCGCGTAAACAAGCACGGCATCGACGCCTGCGACTTTGACGTTCAGCTGGCAGAGGAGCTCGAGAACCACGACCACGATATGGCCTGGCTCTACGGCAACGAAGCAGCTGTCGAGCATATGCATGAGCATGAGCACCACCATCATGACCATGACGAGCATGAGCACGAGCACACACACGACCATGACCATGAGATCCACGGCCATGGCCACGAGGGGCATCATCACGCCCACCACCATCACCACCGGTCTTTGGCGGACGTCACCGCCATTATCGATGGCTCGCAGCTAAGCGATGGCGCCAAGCGTCGCGCCCTCGCCATCTTTACCGCACTCGCCGCTGCCGAGGCCAAGGCTCACGGCAAAACGCCCGAGACCGTCATGTTCCACGAGGTGGGCGCCATCGACTCCATCGTCGACGTCTGCTCTGTCGCCATCTGCCTCGATGACCTGGGCATTGAGGACATCGTGGTCGAGTCGCTCTCCGAGGGCCACGGAACCATCCGCTGTGCACACGGCCTCATGCCCATTCCCGTCCCCGCTGTCGTCAACCTGTGCCAGGCGGGCAATATCGCTCTCACGCCTGCACCGGTCGCTGGCGAGCTCGTAACGCCCACAGGCGCCGCCATCGTCACCGCCCTGCGTACGTCCGACCAACTGCCCTCACGCTACCGCATCGAAGCTGTCGGCTACGGCGCCGGCAAACGCCCCTACGAGGGTTGCTCCGGCACGCTCCGCTGCCTGCTCGTTCACGCGGACGCATAGCCATGGATGCCCGCAAGGCAAAAAGCCGCGCCGCCATCGTTGCGGCGTTCTCCGAGCTCCTGCGCGAGGAAGATTACGGCAAGATCACCGTCGGCGACATCATCGCTCGCGCTCACGTAGGCCGCGCGACATTCTACGGTCTCTTTAAGAGCAAAGACGACCTACTGTCCGAACTCGTGAGCGACATCTGCACCCACGCTCTTGACGACGATGGCACACCGCTCGACGACCCACTCGTGCAGGTCGAGCATATCCTCAACAATCTCTGGGAACGCCGCCAGGGCGTTCGAGCCCTCGTAGCCGGCGCCGGCTCACGCGTCTTCGCCGACTGTCTCCGCAAGACCATCATGTCGCGCGCAGCCGAAACCGTCCCCGTCGACCCCGCAGGCCCCGCCGGCACCATGGACCGCAGTTTCCTACTACACCACATAGCCTCAAGCTTCGTAGGAATGGTCCAATGGTGGGCCTGGCACAACTTCCAAGCAGACAAAGCCGACGTAGCCAAAGACTACCTATCAGCCATAAAACCCCTCTTCAACTAAGTAAGAAGCTCATCCCAAAGCATCGCCCCAACCCAAGCCGCCACGCATCCCAAAGTGTCATTCGCGCTTCAACATCCATACCAGCAACAAGCCCCTCCCATCCAAATTCAGATATATGTTGGGTTGCTTGTACGAGCGCAACAAAGACCCCGCAGCTGTCCGCATGGGGTAACTTCCCAGCGCATTCCGCAGGACGCAAGAAGCCCCCGCCGCACGAAGTGCGCAGCGGGGGCTTCTTGCATGTCCGAGGACGCGCTGGGAAGTTACCCCATGCGGCCAGCGGACAACTATGTAGCCTCGGACTAGAACATGCCCAAGAAACCGTGCACAAACAGTGCGGCCAGAGCGGCACCGACAAACGGAGCGATGCCAGGAACAAGCAGGCCGTACTTCCAGTTGTTGTCGGCCTTGTTCTTAATCGGCAGCACCTGATAAGCAAGGCGGGGACCAAGGTCACGTGCCTGGTTCATAGCGAAGCCGGTGATGCCGCCCATGCCCATGCCAACGGCCCAGACAATCAGGCCGACGCAGATGGCGAGCATCAAAACGTCCTCACCAGCACGGCTAGCAGCAGCAAGGATGGCGCTAATGAACACAAAGGTGCAGATTGCCTCGCAGAAGAAGTTGCGGGCATAGTTCGTACCCTCGGTGGTGGGGTTGGTCGAGAAGATGTTGCGCTGGGCAATGGGATCGACGACACCCTCGGAAGCCTTGAACTCATCGGCATACATAAACCAAGCGATCACGGCACCCACAAAGCCGCCGAGCATATCGGCAAGCATGAAGGGGATGCAGTTGCCCCACGGCACCAGACCGACGATGCACTGGGCAAGCACCATAGCGGGGTTCATGCACACGGCGCCGCCAAAGACAAACAGGCAGACCGAGATGCCAAAAGACCAGGTGGTGATGGCAAACATATGGCCGGAGCCCTGATACTTGGTGCCTTTGAGCACGGTATCGCAGTGCACGCCCACGCCAAAGACGATCATGAGGGCCGTCGCGCCGAATTCGCAGAGGAGTTTGGTAAGCATAAAACCTTATCTTTCTTGTCGGTTATAAACGATTCGTTTAAGCCGCGCACTAGTGCTGCGCGACGACAACACCCAGGCCATCGGGGATGACGGCGACCTTGGCGTCGGCACCCTTCATCTCAAAGGCGAGCTTGAGCGCCTCCTCGAGGGTGTTGACCGGCGTCATGTGCATATCCTTGAGCATCTGGTGATCGCACAGGTCGGTGACCATGATCACGGGGTGATGCGCCAGGATGCGGGCAAAGATCTGGCTCGTCCACTGATCGGGCAGGGTCTCGTCCTTAGGACGATCGATACAGGCGCGCTCAAACTCTGCCGGATCGTTGTCGGCGATGTTGTGATAGAAGCCCTCGCCGCCGTGACCGTCGGCACAACCGGCGACGTCGATGATCACGCCGCCCTCGGGAAGCGTGGCCTCGGCAGCGCACATGCCCTTCACAGCCTGATAGATGTTCTGATCGAGGGGGTAGCCGCCGTTAGTGGTAATGGCGATCTCGCACTCGACGGGCTCAACGCCGGCAAGGCTCTTCACGAACTCGCAGCCAGCCTCGTGCGCCTTGTGGATGTCGCCGGCAAAGGAGCCAATGACCTCGTGCTTGCCGTTGAGCACCACGTTGAGCACAAAGGCAAGGTGAGCCATCTCGGCGGCGGCAAACATGTCCTCGCTCACGTGGTTGTGGCACAGGTTGCCGGCACGCGAGTGGGAATCGTTCACAAACTGACCGTTGTGGTTGTACATGATGGTCTTGTAGCTGGCGATGCCAGGCAGGACGGACTTGCGGCTACCAGAGAAACCGGCAAAGAAGTGCGGCTCAATAAAGCCCTCGGCAAGCAGCAGATCGCAATCGGCCGCAATCTTGTTGATGATGCACTCGCCACCAGAAGGCAGGGTGCCGATCTTTTTCATCATGCTGTCGTCGGTCGCGACATGCATAACGATTTCCTCGTTGGCAACGATGTCCTCGCCATACTTATTGACGAGCTCCTCGTGCGTCGACGGACGGTGCATACCCGTAGCAACCAAAATACGCACACGGGCCTCGGGCGCAGCGGCATGAATGTGATGCAGCAGAATAGGCATCGTCACACGCGAAGGAACGGGACGCGTATGGTCAGAGCTGATAATTACGATATCCTTTTTGCCAGCACAAAGCTCCTCGAGCGAAGGCGAGCCATAAGGGTTGGCAAGCGACTCCTCTACCAGCTCTTCCTGCGATTTTGTAGTCTTAAACTCGTTTTGATGACCTTCCATCACACCCGCGAAGTTCTTGTCCTCGAGCTCCAGATGCAACGTCTTGTGGTCAAACGGTAGTTCACATTCAAACATTGACGAGCGCCCTCTTCCTTTCAACTGACACACTAGTCAAACCGTTGGAAGGATACGCCGCTCACCGAAAAACACCACCGTCCACCGACTCATTAACACAACGTTCATATTTGACCCATAACAAAACGGCCGTGGTCCCAATGAGGACCGCGGGCGCTACAGTCGCAAGGCGAGAAGCGCCAAACGCGCCGCCGAGACAGACCCCATCCAAAACGCGCGAAGCGCGCTATCTTTTCCCCAGCAGTAATCCGCCGAAGACCGGACATCGTAGGGCCCCATCAGTTTACTTTTAGGCACACTCCGCAGGACGCAAGAAGCCCTCGCCGCACGAAGTGCGCAGCGAGGGCTTCTTGCATGTCCGAGGACGTGCCTAAAAGTAAACTGATGGCGGACCCGGACGACTACAGGGTTATCGATTACCCCGTGTTCTGCAATCCTGCCGAGACGCCGGTCACAGTCGAAAGAATCAGGCTCATGTACTCGGCCTTCTTCTCCTCGGCCATCTCGTCCTGGTTCATACGCACCTCGCGAAGGGCGCGGACCTGAGCGATGGACAGGGCGTCGACATAGGGGTTACGCACGCGAACGGCGCAGCCAAGCACGCGACGGCGCTGTAGCGGCCACTCGTCACCGACGATGGCAAGGACCCACTTACGCGTGAGCTGCATCTCGGTGAAGACCTTCTTGGACAGATCCTGGCGATCGCCCAGGTGCAGATACATCTTGGCGATGCGCTGGTCGGTCTTAGCGATCGACATCTCGATGTTGTCGATGAACGTGCGGAAGAACGGCCACTCCTGGTAGGCAGCCTTGAGCTGGTCAAGATCGCCCAGCTGCTCGCAGGCGGTACCCAGACCGTACCAAGCGGCCAGGTTAATGCGAGCCTGGCTCCAGCTGAAAATCCACGGAATGGTACGCAGGTCGTCGAGCGACTTGGCACCCAGACCGCGCTTGGCCGGGCGCGAGCCGATCGGCAGCAGACCGACCTCGGTCAGCGGCGTCACGGTCGAGAACCACGGTGTAAAGTCCTCGGTGTTCAGCAGATCCAGATAGCGCTCGTGGCTTGCAGCGTTGAGCTTCTCGGCCATATCCCAGAACTTCTGCGTGGTCTCGGTGTTGGTCTTCTCGACGCTCGGGGCCGACTGCAAAAGCGTTGCAGCGGCAACGGACTCAACATGGCGCTGAGCCAGCGTGCGGTTACCGTAACGGGCAAAGATGACCTCGCCCTGCTCGGTGAGCTTAAAGAAGCAGTTGACCGAACCCTTGGGCTGCGCCAGCACGGCCTTGTTGGCCGGGCCGCCACCACGGCCCACGGCACCGCCGCGACCGTGCATGAGCACCAGATCGATATCGTTCTTCTCGGCCCACTTGGCAATACGCTCCTGTGCGGAGTGCAGCGCGAGCATAGCCGTGGTAGGACCGGCATCCTTGGAGGAGTCGGAATAGCCCAGCATGACCTCCATGCGACGGTTGGTCTGGGCAAGGCGCTTTTGCACCACGGGCAGCGTAAGCATCTGGTCGAGCACGTCGACGCAGCCCTCGAGGTCCTCGAGCTGCTCGAACAGCGGGATCACGTCGAGCTCGGGGACATCCTCCTCATGCGCAAAGGACAGGTGGGCAAGCTCAAAGACGTCGGCCACATGCTGGGCGCTCTTGGTGAACGAGATGATGTAGCGGTGCGCCATCTTCTTGCCGTAACGCTTTTGGATGGAGCCGATAGCGCGGAAGGTATCGATGACCTCGCGCGTCATGGGCTGCAGATCACCATGGATACCGTTCTCGTGGATATCCTTGAGGGCGCGGGCGTGCACCACGGAGTGCTGACGGAACTCCATCTCGACCATGTGGAAGCCGAAGGACTCGACCTGCCAGATGATGGTCTGGACCGGGCCGTAGGCAGCACGGACGGCACCGCAGGCGGCCAGCGAGCGCTGGACGACGCGCAGGTCCTCCAGGAACTCATCGGCGCTGTGGTACATGGTGTCGGTGATGCGACGCACGGTGGCGTTGAGTCGGTCGGCCATGACGAGCATGACGGCGCGATGCGGCTCGTGCTCGGAGATTAGTTCAGCACGTGCGGTGTACTGAGTGCTCATCTCGACCTGATGGTTCCACAGGTTGATGAGCTCGGCAGACGGCTTGCTGTAGGTGGCCTCGAGCGTGAGGTTGCGGCCGATGCGGCGGCACTTGTCCTCGAGCTTGAGCACCATATGGGTGAAATACTTGGCAGCGACCTCGCGGCTCACCTTGGCGGTGACGTTGGGGTTACCGTCGCGGTCGGAACCGATCCAGCTGCCGGGGTGGAAGAACGCCGGGCACAGCGGCGGCACGGTGCCGGCCTTATCGCCCAGCACCCAGTCATCAAAACGACGATAGATGACGGGAATAACGTCGAACAGCGTGTTATCGAAGATGTCGATGATGGTATCGGCTTCCTCGACCGGCGTGGGTTTCTTGAGCGCGATGGGGCTCGTACGCACCAGGGCGTCGATCTCCTGCAGCATATGGCGCTCGTTCTCCACCAGGTCGGAACCGCCCAGACGCGGACGCTCCTCCAGCAGGTTGGAGATACGGCGAATCTTGCCCTCGACGGCCTTACGACGGGCCTCGGTGGGATGTGCGGTAAAGACAGGGTGGAACTCGAGCTTGCCGAGCAGCTCGTTGGCGCCCTCGACACCCATCTCGTTTACCAACTGGTGATAGGCGACGGTGAGTTCGTTGGCAGGATCGACCCCGGTATCGGTCGATGCGCCGGCCTCGCGCTCGCGCAGCTGCGCCACACGGTAATTCTCCTCCGACAGGTTTGCCAGATGGAAGAAGCTCGTAAAGGCGCGGACGATAACCTGCTGTTTATCGAGCGGCAGGCTGTCGATCATATCGACAACCTCGCGAAACGCCACGGCGGTGGGCTCGTCGGCAGTGGGCACGCCCTGCTCGTCGACGGACTCGTCGGCAGCACGGCTACCGGGGTTGCCGGCATTGGCCACAATCTCGGCTGTCAAAATCTTGTCGAACAGGTCCGCGATCTCGGGATCATACTCGCTAAGCACACGGCGCTCCAGGCGCAAGAACAGCGCCAGATTGTCGCGCAGCTCCTCGGGGATCTCGATCTCGGCGAGACGCTCCTTGGACTCGGCATTCAAGCCGATTCGGTTAACGAGGCGGTTGACCACGGCAGCGACACGCGCCGCGGCTTCGGGTACAGACTGGTTGCTTGGGTTCTCAGCCACGTTTCCTCCCATTCCTCCTTCTATGCACGTAACATGCGGTATCCATTATAGGCACTCGGCAAAAACTTTCGACGCTGATTGCGCTTTACCACACAAAAGTATTTTCTGCATTGCAAGGGTTTTTGCCCTAAATGGTCGTATTTCTCGGTAGGCGGCATATACAAACGGGGGCATTCCGCATAAAAGCGAAACACCCCCGTAACAATCGTTCTCCATGAGCAGGGCACGTTAGCAGGCCCGCAGCTCAAAAAGATGCGCTACAGGCGCTCGCGAACCGCCTCGACCACATTGGCCAAATCGACGAGAACCTCGTCATGGCTCTGCATGTCGCGCACCTTAACCTTGCCGGCAGCAAGCTCGTCGCCGCCCAAGACCAAAATGAGCTTGGCGCCCACCTTGTCGGCCTGCTTAAACTGGGCCTTGAGCGAACGGCCCTGATAGTCTGCCTCGGTCACGATACCTGCGGCGCGAAGCTGCTGCGTAATGGCAAACACGTTCTGGCGCAGTTCCTTGCCGGCATTGGCGACGTAGACACACGGGGCCTCATCGGCGCCCAGGTCGCTGCCAAAGGCCTGCAGGGCCAACAGGGCGCGCTCAAAACCGACGGCGAAGCCGACGCCGGCCGTGGGCTTGCCGCCCTCGAGCTCAACCAGGCCATCGTAGCGACCGCCGCCACCGATGGAACCGACGCCGGCGCCGGGAGCCTCGACCTCAAAGACGGTACGGGTGTAGTAGTCCAGGCCGCGCACCAGGGTGGGGTCCTCGACATACTCGATGCCAGCGGCATCCAGATAGCGCTTGACCTGCTCGTAGTGCTCGCGACACTCGTCGCACAGGTTGTCACCCATCAACGGGGCCTCGGCCATGATCTCGCGGCAATGGTCGTTCTTGCAGTCGAAGGCGCGCAGCGGATTAAGCTCGGCGCGCTCGCGGCACTCGTCGCACATCTCGTCGGCGTGGTCGAGAATGAACTGCTTAACCTGCTCGCGATAGGCCGGACGGCACTGGGCATCGCCCATCGAGTTAATGAGCAGACGGAGCTTGGAAAGATCGAAGCCCAGGCGCTTGTAAAACTCCATGAGCATAATGATGCACTCGGCGTCTGCCGCCGGATCGGGAGCACCGAGCCACTCGATGCCCACCTGGTGGAACTGGCGCAGGCGACCCTTCTGGGGACGCTCGCCACGGAACATGGCCTCGGCGTAGTAAGCCTTAAACGGCGTGGAGCCCTGGGGCACCAAGTTGTTCTCCACGACGGCGCGCACCACGCCAGCCGTGCCCTCGGGACGAAGCGCCAGGCGCTGCTTGGGCTTGAGCTTGGTATCGGTGCCCTCGGTAAAGACGCGCTCCAGGTTGGCGCCGCTAAACACGCGGAACATCTCCTTGCGCACGACGTCGGTCGACTGGCCGATGCCGTGGACAAACACGTCCACCTGCTCGATGGCGGGCGTCTCGATGGGCTTAAAGCCAAACGGCTCGAACACGCCGGCAGCGATCTGCTGCATCTTTTGCCAAGCGCGCATCTCAGCGCCGATAAGGTCGCGGGTTCCCTCCGCCTTCTGTGCCTGCATGGGCAAACACCTTTCTTTTGTATCGCGTCATAGGTAGTGGTCATTATACGGCACAAACACAAACAGCGGCGGTGCATCTGACCGAACGAGGGTATGGGGACTCGTTCGGCCAGATGCGCCGCCGCGGTGTGCAATCTGCAATCCTTCCGCCTCTTCGGATCACAAAATCCGTTGGACGGAAAGACTTCGGGTCATCTCTTGAGCCCGTGGCTACATGGGAAACCGAATGACGGTACGAGCATCCATTCGGCTTCCAAGGCAGCCACGGACAAAACGGGGCAAAGAGCTACGAGCGACGTCGTCCCTACTCCCCCGCCACGCTCGCGCGCAGCTTAGCCGCGATGGGCTCAGACGCCAGCAGGAACACCAGCATTGCCACCGAGCACGCCAGACACACGATCCATGTGCTCGTAAAGGAGCCCGTGGCATCGAACAGTATTCCCGAGACGATGGCGCCCACCGTGCCGCCAACCATCTCGAGCGAGGTAATGGTGCCCGTGACCTTACCCAGGTCGGCCATGCCAAACTGCTTAGACGCAGCGATAGTGGGCGTTGGAGATGGTGTACTGCGCAAGGGAAATGCCCAGGTCGCTGACGATCAACGGCTGGAACAGGCTCATGCAGTTGACGAAAATGGTGTAGCACGTGGCCATGATCACAAAGCCGGAGGCCACCACGAGCCAGCCGGGGAAGAACTTACGTTGCTGAGACATACTGTTCCTTTTTAAGCAAACGAGTAGCAAGATTGGGTGCTACCGGTGGTCGGCGATGTAGCCCAAAGCGACGGCGGCATAAGCCGCGGCGCCGAGAGGAAGCTCGGCATCGTTAAAGCGCGCCTTGGGATGATGCTGGGCAAAATGCTCGTCCGTATCGGTCACGGCCGCGCCCACGGTAAAGTACGCACTCGGAATCTCGCTCGAGATAAGCGCGAAGTCCTCGCTCGCCATGGCGTGGAATAGCGGCAGGAAGTCAGCCTTGGGCAGCACCGCGCCCACGTAACCAAGCGAGGCCTGGGTCATATCGCTGTCGAGCACGAGCGGCGGAACGTCCGAGAGCGTCTCGATGGTTGCCGGCGTACGATATGTTGCGGCAACGCCGTTGACGACCTCCGCGATACGCTCCTTGAGATGAGTCATGAGCTCGACATCGAAGCCGCGCAGCGTTCCCTCGAGCACACAGGTGTCGGGGATGACGTTGGCCGCCAAGCCGCCAGCGAACTTACCAACGGTAAGTGCGACTTCCTTGGCCGCTGGCACCTCGCGGGAGATAAGCTCCTGGAGCGCCAGGTGCACATGGACGCCGGCCGTGATGGGGTCGATGCAGATCTCGGGGCTCGAGCCATGGCCGCCCTTGCCCTGAAGCGTGATGCGAAAACCGTACACGCCCGAGAGCGCCGGGCTGCCGTAGAGCACCAGGCCAAGCGGCGACTGGCTATTGACATGCATGGCAAAGGCGGCCTGGGGACGCGGGTTCTGCAGCAGACCGTCGGCGATGGCGGCGCGGGCACCCTCAAAGGTTTCCTCGCCCGGCTGGAACAGCAACTTAACCGTGGCGTTGGCGTCGACAAGCGCAGACTCGCGGGCCTTGAGCAGGCGCGCCGCTCCAAGCAACGCCGTCGCGTGCATATCGTGTCCACATGCGTGCATGCAGCCGTTCGTAGAGGCGAAAGGCTCGCCTGACTCTTCGGCAACGGGCAGGGCGTCCATGTCGCCACGGAGCATGATGACCGTACCGGCCTGTTCGTCCGTGCAGACGCCATTGCCCTGGGCCGCGGCGGCACCGGCGCCGACAAGGCCCACGACACAGGAACCATCGACGAGCGTGGCAAATGGGATTTCCATCTCGGTCAGGCGCGCTTGAATATACGCAGAGGTCTGTGGGAGGCTATTACCCAGCTCGGGCACCTGGTGTAAATCGTGTCGCCACGCAGCGAGCTCGTCTGCAAAAGCCTGAGCTTCTGCAACGAGACCGTCACCGATAGCGGCCTGCGCCGCTGCGGTGGCCTTGGGCGCTGATTGCGGTTGAAGATCGGACTGAGCTGGTGCCATAAATGCCCTCCAGTAGCGTTTTTGCAGTAAGCACTTTGATAGCGTAAAGTGCAAGGTACAACTTTAAAGGCGAGGCATAAAAAACGCCGCCCCAGGAGGGCGGCGCAACAAGTTGTTTACAATTGCGGGCGAGATTTTCGGCGCAAGAAATCGAAATGCGTCTCGCTCAAGATAATCGACAAAAAGATGAGCGCAAAGCCGGCAAGCAGGCGCGAGGTGAGCGCCTCCCCCATCAGCAGCACCGAGAACAGCACGCCCGAGGGAGACTCCATCGAAAGGAGCAGCGAGCCCGTCGAGGCCGGGACGTGCGCCAATCCAACGTTTTGGACGAGCAGTGCCACGCACGTACAGCCCACCGAGAGAAAGGCCGCCACGCCGACAAAGCTCGGCGTCCACACGGACAGAGGCGCCTGAGTCTCGAATAGCAGCGACGTGATTAAGCTCAAAACGCCATTGCCCACAAACATCCAAAACGTGATGACGTTGATGTCCATCTTGCGGCCATACTTGGCGGTCACTGCCATCTGGATAGCAAAGAAGACCGCGCCGCCCAGCGTGATGACATCTCCAGCATTGAACTCGACGCTATCGAGTGCCACCAGGCCAATGCCCGCCAGGCACAGCAGTGCCGCACCCAGGTTATAGCGGGTGAGCTTTTCGCCGCTCAGGACATAGCTGGCAAACGGCACAAGGATACAGTACGTGCCCGTCAAAAATGCACTCTTGCCTGCCGTGGTCTGTGCCAGGCCAATCGTTTGCAGTCCGTATGCTCCCCACATGAGCGCACCCATGCCCAGCCCGACGATCAGGTTGCGGGCATTGAAATGAGCGATGATGCGCTTATGGAAAATAGCAAACATAACCAGTGATGCCGGGAGAAAGCGAACGTAGACCAGCTCGAACACCGGAATGGTATCGAGCGCATCTTTCATGGTGGTAAAGGAATAGCCCCAGATGACCGCCACCGAAAGCAGCAAGACCTTCCAGAAGAACGGAGAACGCGCGCCGGCGCCGCGGGAGGTGCCGCCGGCACCCAGGTCTTCGCGCGCTACAGGGCTATCGGGCATGTTTTCGATTTCATCAACGGCATTCTGAGCCATAGGGCATCCTCGCGCTCAGTCTGGGCGTGGTGTCCGCACGTGCATGGCCGCGTGCCGCCTCATGGTCAAATAAAACGGGGCGCACCGGACCCCCGGCACGCCCCGCTACTGTAGCAACAACCAGCGTTGCACCGCAATCCAGCCCACTAAAGCGTCAGCAAAGTGAACCTCGACGTTTTGTCAATGTCACGCTGTTGCACTAAATAAGCTTCGTGCTTTCAAGCTTTTCGATGATCCAGTCGTTGGCTTTGATGACCGGGCGGCGGAAGACGACGCCCAGTGCCAGCGACGGAATCAGATAGCTCGCCAGAATGCCTAGCTCAATCCAGTACTCCATATGGTAGGCGCCAGCCATGGCGGCATGCATGGCGTTGATGCCGTGGGTGAACGGCAGGAACGGATAGATCGCCTGGAACACAGGGCCGGTCATCTCGATGGGGAACGTACCGCCCGAACCGCCGACCTGCATAACCAACAGCACGACGGCGAGCGCCTTGCCGATATCGCCAAACGAAACCGTAAGCGTGTAGACGATATTGGAGAACACGAGACTCGCGACCCAACCCGCCAGCACAAATTGCAGCGGGTTGTCGCACTGAATGCCAAAGAACAGGATGTCGCCCGCGCACACGAGTGTCGCCTGCAGCAGGGCCAGACCTCCAAAGAACAGGTAGCGGCCCAGGTAGATCTCGTGCAGGCGCACGGGGATCAGCTCGTTGATGAGCTCATCGTCAACCGAGACCTTCATCATGGCCGCCAGTACAATCGAGCCCACCCACAGCGACAGAATCGTGTAGAACGGCGCCATGGCCGAACCGTAGTTGCGGATCGGATAGACCGGTTTGCGGTCGAGCGCGACGGGGCCGGAAAGCGACACGGCGAGGCCCTCGGGGTCGTTGCCAATCATTGTCTTAATCATGGCCAGGTCACCCGACATCAGAGCGCTATCAAGCTCGTCCTTAAAAGCGCTGATCTTGTCCGACGCCTCGCCCAACTGATCAGAAGCCTTGTTGACCAGCGTCGCAGCCTTGGAGAGGCCCTTTGCGAGCGAGCCAGAGGCGTCGGTCAGACCGCTCACAGCGCTATCCAAGTCACCCGAGATACCGTTCAGGGAATCCAGAACGCCCGAGATGGTCTTCTTAAGCTCCTTGGCCTTAACCGAGAACGTGGAATCGTAGTCGGACTTGGCTCCCGAGATACCCGCCTTGGCATCGGCGATGGCCTGGTCGACCTCGGCACGCGAGTTGTTGACCTCCGCCATGCCGACCGAAAGGGACTTTGCGGTCGCCGTCAGGTCCTTCGCATTGTTGCGGTACTCCACGGCAATTCTGCCCAGCGACGTAGCAACGGACTTGAGACCGTCTTTGAACTTGTCGTCACTCACCTGGTCGGCAAGGTTGCGGAGCTGATCGGCCATCGCATCGATATCGTCAGCACGCGTATTGAGCGCCGCTGCGGCTTCGTTGAGCTGAGACACCGTAAGGGCAACATGCTGATTCGCGGCATCGAATGCCTTCGCAAGCTCGGCGGACACGTTGTCGAACGAGCCCGCGCTTCCGTCAATCGCCGCGTCAACGGCATCGTTGGCGGCCTTGAGCGCTTCCTTGGAATCATTGATGCCGCTCTTGGCGTGCTCCATCAGCTGCTTCGTCGACTCATCAACGGTGCCCGTCTGCTTGAGCATGCCGCCCGCCGATGTCAGTGAATCGGACGTGGAGCTCAAAATGCCCGCGAGCGACGTCGCACTCGCCTGAACGTCCTGCAGGTCCTCGACCGAATCGCCCAGCGTCGAGGACAGATTGGCGATAAAGTTGCTCACCTGGTCGGTGCTCATATAGTCGAGCAGGCTGGACACGGTCTTAAGGCCGATGGTCGTGATGGTCTTGGTAAAGGTCTCGTTGACCTGACTCTGGACGGCGCTCGAACCCTTTTCAGTCACGATCTGTGCGATGGCGTTGGCCTTCTGGTTCTCATAGAACTCGATATCGGCATGCTTCACCTCGGTCGAGAAAAGCGTCATCATGTCGGCGCTAAACGTTTTAGGGATAACGACGGCAGCGTAGTACGCGCCCGACTTAACGCCCTCAATCGCCTTATCGCGGTCGTTGAGGACGACCCAGTCGAAGTTCTCGTTGCCGCGCAGGGTGGCGGTTACGTTTTCGCCCACGTTGACCTCGACGGGAATCAGGTCGCTCTCGTAGCCCTCATCGGTGTTGACCACCGCAATCTTAAGGTTGCCGGTATTGCCGTACGGATCCCAGCTGCCGGCGATGTTAAACCACGCGTACAGGCACGGCACGATAATGAGGCCCATCACGACGACCATGCCGATCACGGAGCGAGACACGTTTTGGACATCACGCTTAAACAGGTGCAGGATGTTCTTCATTTATGCCTCACCTCCTTTAGAGTGCTTGCCAAGCGAGGTGGTGTCCCCGTCGTTTCCGTTTACGTTGTCAGCGCCGTCGGCATCTTGAGCCTTACGATGCGCACCGATATGCGACAGACGGCTCGTAGGCTGTTCGCCTCCCTTGGCGCCACGCTCGCTGGCGTTGAGACCAAACATGCGACGGGCGGCAGGGATGGCAGCCGTGTGCTCGCGCATCTCGCGGCGAAGGTCCTCGTCCGAAAGCGCCGAGATACGCATCTGGGTATTGAGGCTCGCACGGATGTATTCGATGTTGATGAGCCAGCCGCAGATGGCGATAACCGAAATGATCCAGATAACGAGCAGGATGATCTTGCCGTTATTGTCGATATCGAGCACCGTCGAAAGCACAAAGAGCAGAACCTGCACGCCTACCACGGCGGCAAAACCGCCCTTGATGTAGTACGGGTAGCGATGCTCAAACGCCACGGCATGATCGAGCAGCTCGCGACGGTACGAATCCGAATCGAGCATGACGCGCATGGCCGTGCGCAGCGAATAGCGCCGGCGCGGTAGGTCGTTGGACTCGCAGATCATGAGGCCCGTCGTGGAAAGCTGCTTATCAAAGAGCAGATTGAGGTTGAGCAGCAACGGGCGCAGCTGCAGACCGATAAAGAGCGCGATGGCAAGGAACACGCCCAGGATGCACAGGTTGAACAGGTAGTTGAACGAATACATGCCACCGACGGTCTCGCGCAGCAGGTTGATGCCATAGGTGAAGGGCAGCAGCGGATGCAGCCATTGGAAGAAGCCGGGCATCATCTCGATGGGATACATGCCCGACGAGCCGGGGATCTGCACAATGACGAGGATGACGCCAATGGCTTTACCGATATGCTTAAACGTGGTGGACAGCGCATAGATGATGTTGACGTAGGTGAACGAAATAGCGATGCCGCCCAGTACAAAGAGCAGCGGATTGACGCACTGAACGCCAATGACCAGGTCGCCCACCGTAACGATAATGGCCTGGAACGCGCCCAGGATCACCAGCAGCAGCCAGCGGCCAAAGTAGCCCTGACGCGCCGTAAAGCTACCGATGCCCTCGCGGTCGACCTCGAGTTTATAGATAGCGATGAGCACATAGCCGCCTACCCACAGCGCCAGATTGGTGTAGAAGGGCGCGATGCCCGAGCCAAAGCTCTTGACCGGATAGATTGACTTGGACGTCAGCTCAACCGGAGATGCCATGAAATCTGCCACGTCATTGACGTCGACGTCCATGAGGTCGGCTAACTCGCCCATAGACTCAGAGGTCCGCAGCGCCGCAATGTCATTGGCGGCGGTCGCGAGCTTGTCCTGAACCTTGGCAAGGGAGGCGTCGGTTTGGGATAGCGTGGTCTTTGCCTGCTTGAGCGTGGCGTCGAGCTGCGCCAGCGTGCCGCGCGCGCTCGCTATCGTGGGGGTCATACCCGACACAATGCCGGTCAAATCGCCCGAAACGGCGGCAAAGGAATCAAGCGCGCTCGAAGCCTTCGGAAGTGCGTTCTGACCCAGATCGGTCTGAGCCTGACCGAGGTTAGCCGTACCGGTCTGAATTGCCGCGTTGAGTGCGTTGCTCGCGTTCGAGATTGCCGTAGCGTCGTTTGCCATGGCGCTCGACTGTGCAGAAAGGCCATCCTTGATGCTCTGCAGCTTCTGGTTTTGCTCGCGAAGCGAATCGATGGTCGATACAATGCGCGCGTCAATTTCCTCGGAACCTGTCGACGTGTCATTAACGAGAATCTCCAAGTGTCCGATAACGACCTTATTGTGATCGATCGTCGCCTGGAGAGACTCGAGCGAGTTGTCGATGCGGGTGGTCGTAGATGTGACCGCACCCGTTAGCTTGCCAATCGCAGCGTTCGCGGAGGCTGACGTCTTGGTGAGTGCAAGGCTACCTTCCGAGAGTGCCTTGGAGAGCGAGGTGATAGAGTTGCCCGCCGTGGCGCGAGCCTCGCCCAGCAGGTCGTTGCCCTGGGAGATCGCCTGCGTTAGAGAGGGCGCCTGCCCCTGCAGGCCCGCCAGCGCCGCATCAGCCGAGGCGATAGCGCCACTCGTCTTATCGATGGCGGTGTTCATGTCGCCGATGGAATCGCGTACTTCGCCCAGGGTATCAGACGCCTCGGACACCGAGCCCGCCAGCGAATCCCGGGTCTGGGTCGCCTTGTCTTTAAGGTCGATGCCAGCATCTTTAGCAATGCCCGCGACGGTCTCGCCCACCGTGGAGACAAACTCCGAGTTGATCTGCTCCTCGATGGTATTGGCGCCAGTGTCGGTGACCTTGGGCGCAATAGCGCTCTTCTTCTCGTTGACGTAGTACGTGAGCTTGGGCTGATGGTAATTGCCGTCGAGCATCGAGACCAGGTTATCTGAGAAGTTCTTGGGGATTACGATGGCCGCATAGTACTCACCACTCTCGACGCCCTCTTTGGCATCGGCGGCCGAATCGACGAAGGTCCAGCCCAGCTGATCGTTTTCCTTGAGCTGATCGACGACCTTGTCGCCCGCATTGAGCTCGCCCACCAGGTCGTTTTGGGTTCCCTGGTCGTTGTTGGCGATAGCAATCTTGATGCCCTGGGTGTTTCCGTACGGATCCCAGTTTGCCACGATGTTGTACCAGGCATACAGCGAGGGAATAACACACACGCCGAGGGTAACCACCAAGGCGACGGGGTTCACGAGCAATCGCTTGATGTCACGCTTAAAGATCGCAAAGGATACCTTTGCGTTGGATAGTTTGCTGCCGAGACTCACGCTTAGACCATCCATCCTGTCGTTGAATCGAATCGTACTATCGACAACCATTGTACGTAGGCGCTTTAGTGCCTCGCGGCACAATGGTGCTGAGTTTTGCGGGTAGCAATATACTACGAAGATGAGTTAACGTACAGTTGTACAGTATCTCAAATTTCAGCAGGTCACAAAACCACAACCCGCACAAATTAGCAATCCGAATAGTCATTGGGGACATTCTTAAACGACTAGCCAAACAAGAACGTCCCCGATGACTACTTAGGACCACGAAAGCGTCGCAGGTTGAGCATAAGTCAGCGAAAACGCCCCTAAGCGAGCAAGGTGACGTGAAAGAGGAGGGAAGCGTACTTTGGTACGCGACCGACGATTGAACGTCAGATTGCCGCTTAGGGGCGTTTGCAGCGTCGACCGGTCTGCCGTTCGTTAGAACGGCAGAACCAATAGGTTCGTTAGAACGGCGGAACGAAGGGCAGCGTCGAGTGGTTACGCGGTTCGTAGAACCGCGTAACACCCTAGTTACATCAGCTCGCAGACAGCCGCCGCGAAGGCAACGGGGTCCTCAGGCAGAATGCCCTCGACCAGCAGAGCCTGGTCATAGAGCAGACCGGAGTACTGCTTGATCTTGTCGGCGTCGCCTGCCTTCTGGGCAGCGACAAGCTTGTCAAAGACCGGGTGCTTGGCGTTGAGCTCGAGCACGCGCTGGCTCTTGGGCATACCGTCGGGCGCGCCCTCGGGTCCCTTCTGGAGCACCTTCTCCATCTCGAGCGAAAGCGGACCCTCGGTGGTGATGCAAGCGGGGGCATCGGTCAGGCGCGCGGAGACGGCAACTTTCTCGACCTTGTCACCGAGCGCCTCCTTCATGGCGCTAAAGAGGTCCTCGTTTTCCTTGGTGGCGTCCTCGGCCTCCTTCTTCTCGTCCTCGGTCGCCAGATCAAGATCGCCAGTCGCGACGTTCTTGAGCTCCAGGTGACGATCCTCGACCTCGGGCTCGGCACCGTCGGCAACGGCCTTCTCGGCAGCCTCGCGGGCGGCGTCGTCCTCGTAGATCTTAGGCATATCGGCGGCAACGTACTCACGCATAGCCTGGAACGTGAACTCATCCACATCCTGCGTCAGCAACAGCACGTCATAGCCGCGCTCGAGCACGCCCTTTACCACGGGCATCTTGGCCAAGCGCTCACGCGAGTCGCCGGCGGCGTAGTAGATGGCCTTCTGATCCTCGGGCATACCCTTGGCATACTCGGCCAGGGTAATCATCTTCTGTTCCTTGGCAGACCAGAACAGCAGCAGGTCGGCGAGCTCATCGGCCTTCATGCCATAGCTCGAGTAGATGCCGTACTTAAGACCGCGGCCAAAGTTCTCAAAGAACTTCTCGTAGGCCTCGCGATCGTTGTCACGCATATCCTCAAGGTCGGCGGTGATCTTCTTTTCCACACGCTTGGCAATAGCCTTAAGCTGACGGTTCTGCTGCAGCGTCTCACGCGAGATGTTGAGCGACACGTCGGCAGAATCCACGACGCCACGGACAAAGTTGTAGTAGTCGGGCAGCAGGTCGTCGCACTTCTCCATAATCAGCACGTTAGAGCTGTAGAGCGCCAGGCCCTTCTCGTAGTCCTTGCTGTACAGATCGAACGGGGCGCGACCCGGCACAAACAGCAGCGCATCGTACTCAAGCGTGCCCTCGGCGTGGAAGCTGATAGTGCGCGCGGGATCGTCAAAGTCGTGGAATGTGGACTTGTAGAACTCGTCGTAGTCCTTCTGCTCGACATCGGAGCTGCGTTTCTTCCAGATCGGTGTCATGGAATTGACGGTCTCGAGCTCCTGGTAGTCCTCGTACTCGGGCGTGTAGTCATCGCCAGCATCCTCGGGCTTGGGCTTCTGGCGGCTCTTGGACACCATCATCTGTATCGGGTAGCGCACATAGTTGCTGTACTGCTGAATCAGGCTCTTGAGGCCCCACTCGGTCAGGAAGCGATCGTAGGTCTCGGCCTCGCCGTCGGCGTCGAGCTTCTCGTTCTCGCGCAGCGTCAGGATGACATCGGTGCCGTGCTCGGCGCGCTCGCCATCCTCGATGGTGTAGCCCTCAAGACCGTCGGACTCCCAAACGTGGGCGGTATCCTCGCCATAAGCGCGGCTGACAACCTTCACGTGGCTGGCGACCATAAAGGCGGAGTAGAAACCCACGCCAAACTGACCGATGATGTCGACATCGGAACCCTGCTGCTCGGCGTTCTCGGTCTTAAACTCCTCGGAGCCGGAATGGGCGATGGTGCCCAGATTGCGCTCGAGCTCCTCGGCGGTCATGCCAATGCCGTTATCCGAGATGGTAATGGTGCGGGCGTCTTTATCAAAGGAGACGCGAATAGCCAGGTCGCCCTGGTCGAGCTTGACGCTCGGGTCCTGCAGGCTCTTAAAGTTGAGCTTGTCGACGGCGTCGCTCGCGTTAGAGATAAGCTCGCGCAGGAAGATTTCCTTATTGGTGTAGATGGAGTTGATCATGAGGTCGAGCAGTTTTTTGCTCTCGGTCTTAAATTGACGCATGTGCAGTCCTTTCGCGCTACCCCCGTCCGCAAAAACGGCCCGGTTGCCCGAGCCGCATCGCAGACCTGCTATGTTCAGACTTAGATTTTATAACCCATTAGCGCGCATATATACATACGGAATCGAAAAACTGTATGTCCAAACGCTCTGATGCGCCAATTGCCAAGGAGTGTCCCCAACTGCCGGCAGAAAAGGAACGTCCCTATCTGCCACCCTCGACCCGTTTGGCCATCCAGGCATGGGGCTGGCCTTCATCCTCATAGTCCACCGGGGCAATCTGCGTGTAACCCGCCTTGGCATAGAGCGGCAGCACGTATTCCTGCGCGTGCAGCTTAATGAGCTTGGCGCCGGCATCACGCGCGGCGGTATCACTGGCCTCGACAATCTTGCTCGCCAAACCACGACGACGCATAGCCGGCAGCACGGCGACGCGCCCCATAATGTAGGTCTCCCCCGCTGCGACGCCTTCGTCCAAGTCGCACGCCGGCGACACCGGAGCCTCTGCGTCAGCCGCGCGCTCAAGCTCTTCGGGAAACACGCGCGAGTAACCGGCAAGCTCGCCGTCTACATAGAGCGTCACATGAATGCAGTTCGGATCCTCGTCGATAGCGTCAAACTCGTTCTCGTAGCCCTGCTCGTCCATAAAAACGACGCGGCGCACCAACGCCGCGTCATCAAAGCATCCCGTCTTAAGTTGGATATCCATGGCTGCCCTTTCATTCAATGCGAACGTTAGGGACAGATTTTAGCGAAAATGAGCTCCGCGCACGCTAAACTTCGCGCGAGCCTTCGCCAGGCAATCGTAATGACCCACGTTATGGGCATCGCTCGCGATGAAGCTGTACAGGTTCTGATCGAACAGGCGCTGTGCCGGCTTTTTCTCGCGACCAAAGCGACCGCCGGCAATAAAGTCCGCCGAAGCCTGCAGCTTGCAGCCCATATCGACCAGGCGCTCCGCCACGCTTACATCCTTTTGAACCGCACGATAGCGCTCAGGATGAGCGATGATCACCTGGTAGCCACGGCACTGCAAATCGTAAATCGTGTTCTCGTACTCTCTAAACGCATACGCATCGGCATGCGTCGAAAGCTCGAGCAGAAACTCGTTGGTCCCATCGAAATGCAAGTGATCCGCGGCATCGATACCAAGCTCAACGAGCTTTCGATGGTTGACCTCGAAGCCCATCTGGAGCGGAAAACCGTCAGCGTTATCGCGCAGCAGCTCAAAGGCATCCCACATCTTGTCGTAATCAAAATAGGGATCACGGCAGTGAGGAGTGCAAACGATTCTGGTTACACCGGCCCGCTTGGCAGCCTCGAGCATCGCCAAGCTCTCTTCGAGATCGGCGGCGCCGTCGTCTACACCCGGCAAGATATGGCAATGAATGTCACGCATAGGTCAGCCTTAATCAACTAAACGTTTGCTCGGTTGGTGAAGATGCCCTTTTTGGAAGTGCCCTGATCGTCGGAGCCCTTCTTAACCTTCTTACCGTCCTTGGTGTAGTAAGAATAGTAGTACTCGCTGGTCTCGGTCTCACAGTAATTCATGACGGTACCGATGAGCTTGACCTTCTCGGACTTCTTAAGCTGACCGATGGCGTTGAGCGCCTCCTCGCGCTTGGTGAAATCCTCACGCACGACAAAAAGCGCACCGTCGGTCAGACTTGCGATCTCGGCAGCATCGATGAAGGTGCCGACCGGGGGAGCATCGAAGATGACGTACTGGAACTTGGCGGACAGTGCCTTTACCAGCTTGGCAAAGCGATGGGAGACGATGATGTCGGCAGGATTGGGAATGTGCGGCTCGGCATCGAGGAAGTAGAAGTTCTTCTGACCCGTCTCGACAATCGCCTGGTCGATAGAAACCTGCTCGGACAGGACTGCATAGAGTCCGCCGCGGGAGCGGACGCCGAGCATATCGGCAAGGGACCTGCGACGCATATCAGCCTCGACCAGCAGGACACTCTTGCCGCTCGTGGCGATTGCCTGAGCAAGGTTAATGGAAACCGTAGACTTGCCCTCGTTGGGAATCGAGGAGGTAACGGTGATGGTGCGAATGGGGTCATCCACGCTCGCAAAGCGGATGTTGGCCAGAAGGGTCTTGGCGGCATTCTGCACAACGAGCTTATCGGTGTTCTTTGCCTTAGCCATGCCTATTTACCACCTTTCATAGCCGGAATTCGGCCAACAACGGGAATACCCAGGAGCTCTTCTGCCTCTTCGGCACCGCGGATGCGGGTATTGAGCATGTCTGCCAAAACGACATAGGCAACTGCGATAAAGATACCGGCGAGGAACGCGACGGCAATATACAGCGTGCGCTTGGGGCCGCTGGGGGCTTCGGGGGTCTTAGCCTCGTCGATAACGTTGATGCTCTGGGCAGCGCCGACGTTCTGAGCGACCGTACTCACCGAGCTGGCAATGGCCTTTGCGACCTCAGCCGTCTCCTTGGCATCGGTGCCGGTAACCGAAAGCGTAATGACACGCGTGGTGGTCTCGGAGGAAACAGACACCTTGTAGTCATCCAGATCGGTAAGGCCCAGTTCTTTGGCGGCGCCGCTCTTAACGCTATCGCTATCCAGCAGCGTGGCGATATCGTTGGAAAGCATCTGGCTCGCCGAGAGATCGTTGTAGCTCATCTGACCGCTATCGTCGGTCTTGGCGAGAATGTACATGCTCGTCGTCGCGGTATAGGTGTTGTCCATCGCAACGAAGGACACGATGCCCATGGCGATCGCGCAGACCACCGGAAGGGTGATGACCAGCTTGAGGTGCTTCTTCAGCAGCTGGAACAGTTCGAGAAGGGTCATGCAGCTTGCCTTTCATTTCCCCAGTTCGGATTGACAAAACTGTCCGTATGTTATCGCATCTTTTTACCGAGACCAAACTCTATACATAAGAAACAGGCTCTCCTGTAAAAATGTCGGAAGCAATCGTAAAATTGCACAACAACGCCGCACCCGAAAGTCAAATGCGGCGTCTACATCAATATCTGTGTTGTATCGCTATGCGAATGGCTCGTCCTGCTGTATGGGAAACGTCACCGTAATGGTGGTTCCCACGCCCAACTCGCTCGACAGATCAAGCGTGGCGTGATGATACAGGGCCGCATGCTTGACAATGGCAAGCCCCAGGCCGGTTCCGCCGCGTGCCTTGGACCTACTCTTGTCCACGCGATAGAACCGCTCAAATACCTTGCCCTGTTCTTCAGGCGCGATACCGATTCCCGTGTCGGCGACAGCGAGGAACGGATGGCCTTCGTCGTTGGTGCCGCACTGCAGCGCAACCGTACCGCCGGGCCGATTGTAGCGGATGGCGTTGCTTGCCAGATTATAGATGAGCTCGTCGACCAAGCGCGACACGCCTTCGATGACCACAGGCTTGGTCTCATGACTTATCGTCACATTCGCTTGACGGGCGACCTGTTCAAGACGCTGCTCAACCGCGTAGATCGCACGCGAGAGCTCAATAGGCTCCGTGGACCCAATGGGCACTGCCTCGCCTTCAGTTGCACGTTCGGCCTCGTCCAAGTTAGACAGCGTAAGGATGTCGTTGACAAGCGCTGCCAAGCGGCCCGCCTCACGATAGATGCGACCGCCAAAGTTGCGCAGGTCGTCCTCGCCCTCGACCATGCCATTTGCGATGAGCTCGGCATAGCCCGAAATCGCCGTAAGCGGCGTCTTGAGCTCATGGGTGATATTCGCCGTGAACTCGCGGCGCATACGGTCGTTGTCCGCTAGCACCGCCATTTGGCGCTTGAGTTCCTGGCGCTGCGACTCGATGCGCTCAAGCATGGGGACCATCTCGGCATAGGCGTGCTCATAGCTACGGCGTGGGTGATCCAAATCCACCTCTTGCAACGGCGCGATGATGGCACGGGACTCACGGCGCGCCATAAAAAACGAGAGTACTGCACCCGCTGCTGCGATAAGCAGCATCGGCGCCAGCATCGACAGCAAAATCGCCGCAACGCCAGGCTGGGCCTGCGCCAAGCGAACGACCTGGCCGTTATCAAGGGTGACGGCGCGATACAGCATAATCTCGTCGAGTGTAGAGCTTGCGCGCTCCGCGGAACCCGAACCACTCTCAAAGGCCTCGATGACCTCGGGGCGATCGCCATGGTTGGGCAGTGTGGAAGGCGACGCCTCGTTGTCGTAGGCAACAGATCCGTCCTTATTGATCAGCGTGATACGAAGATCCTCGCGATCGAGGCTTCGCAAGAACGGAATGGGCTCCTGCTGCTCGTCGAGGGCGGCAGCAATGAGCTCGGTTTCCTGCGCCAGATTGGCACTCGTGGCATCCGCCAAAGTGTTTTGCACAAAGAACGCACCCAGCACCGTAAACGCCACGATAACCGCCATGGCGCAGACAAAGATCGTCACAAAAACGCGGTGCGACAGCGTATGTTTTCCCTGGGGGGCGAAGACCACGGGTTACTCCTCCGATGCGGTGGCCGCGGTGTCGTCGCCTTCGGCACCATCACCGGCAGAAGGCTCGGCCAGGCGATAACCCACGCCGCGCACGGTCTCGATGGCGCTGGCATGCTCGCCCAGTTTTTGGCGAAGCGTCTGCACGTGCACGTCAACGGTGCGCGAACCGCCGTCGAAGTCCCAGCCCCACACGCTCTGCAGCAACGACTCGCGGGTAAAGACCACGCCGGGCTTGCGCATGAGGTACTCGAGCAGGTCGAACTCGCGCAGGGTGAGCTTAAGCGGCTCGCCGGCAACGGTCACCTCGCGATGGCTAGGCGAAAGCACGATGTCGCCCACGCTGAGCACATCGCTCGCCTGCTTGACCATGCCGCCGCGACGCAGCAGTGCGCGGCAGCGGCTCGCAAGCTCCATGAGCGAAAACGGCTTAGTCAGGTAATCGTCGGCACCGCCATCGAGCGCCATCACCTTGTCGAGCTCAGTGTCCTTGGCGGTAAGCATCATGATGGGCACCGTCGCCGTCAGGCGATCGGCACGCAGGCGACGCATAATCGCCAAGCCATCGGTGTCGGGCAGCATGATATCGAGCAGCACAGCATCGGGCACCCGTCGCGCCACGGCAGCTTTAAACTCGCCATCACACGAAAAGCCCTCGGCCTCGATTCCCTGCTTGCGCAGCGCGTAGACTGTCAAATCCCTGATGTTGTCATCGTCCTCGACGTAATAGATCATGTTGAACCCCTTTGCGGCCGATATGACCGCATCTTAACCCTAAAGGCACCTGTAAAAGACAGCGTCAGCCAAAACGCCCCGTCAAATAATCCGCGGTGCGCGGATCGGACGGATTCTTAAAGAGTTGCGCGGTGGGCGCGTGCTCCACCAGCTCACCCAGCAAAAAGAACGCAACCGAATCGGAAATACGCGCGGCCTGCTGCATGTTGTGCGTCACGACCACCAGCGTGCAGGTCTCCTTGAGCTCGCAGGCCAGCTGCTCCACCACCAACGTCGACACAGGGTCGAGTGCCGAAGTCGGCTCGTCCATCAGCAGAATGTCGGGCTGCACGGCAAGTGCGCGGGCGATGCACAGGCGCTGCTGCTGTCCACCCGAAAGACCCAGGCCCGACTCCTTGAGCTTGTCCTTGACCTCATCCCACAGAGCGGCTCGACAAAGGGAATCCTCGACCAGCTCATCCAGCACGACGCGATCGCGCACGCCCATGCCACGGGGGCCGTACGCGACGTTGTCGTAGATGCTCATGGGAAACGGGTTGGGGTGCTGGAACACCATGCCCACGCGCTGGCGAAGGCGGCAGATGTCGTAATCGCCCAGGATATCTTGACCATCGATCGCAATCTTGCCCTCGATTCGGCAGTCCTTGATGCCGTCGTTCATGCGGTTAAAGCAGCGCAGCAACGTGGACTTTCCGCAGCCCGAAGGCCCGATGAACGAGGTGATCTGCTTGTCGCGGATCTTGATATTCACGTCCTTGAGCGCATGATGGTCGCCATAGAACAGGTCGAGGCCCTCGACATCGATGCGCGTCGGCGAGGCGGCAAGATCCTGCGCCGTGGGGCGCGTCGCGTCTCCGACTTCGCGCTCGTGCGCAGCCTCGGCTCGCGCCTCCATTAGCTCCTCGAGCTCCGTGGGCTCCATAGCCACACCAGCCGTCATACCGCATACCTCCACGTCGATATCAATTCAGCAGTATCGATAGTAGAAACCGCGGCTCATACGCACGTGAGCGCATTGTCAGGTGTTTGTAAGGGCGCCCACGCTACGCGGCGGGCAGCTCGATGGTGAATATCGTGTGTTCGGGCGTCGATTCACATGCAACGGTACCGCCGTGCGCCGCGATGATCTCCTTGGCAATAGCAAGGCCCAGACCGGCACCACCGCGATTGGTCGCACGCGCCGCATCCAGGCGATAGAACTTCTCAAAGATCACCTTGAGCTTAGGCTCAGGGATCGGATCGCCCTGGTTTATAAACCGCACGCGCACGCCGCCGTCGCTCAGGCGCCTGGCCTCAATCGTGATCATCGAGCCTTCATAGCTATAGGCGACGGCGTTTTTCATGATGTTGTTGAATACGCGAGCCATCTTGTCGCCGTCCACGAGCACCGTCAGATCCTCGCAGATATCAACCTGGGCTTCTTTATGCTGTTCGTTGAGAATGGGATAGAACTCGTCGGCCACCTGTGCCAGCAGCAACCCCAGATCAACATAGCCGCGCGTGAGCACGATATCGTGGAAGTCAAAGCGCGTGATATCGAAGAACTCTTCGATGAGCGCATCGAGCCGGTGCGCCTTGTCGAGCGCCACGCCCGTAAAGTGTGCACGTTGCTCAACCGGCAGCTCGGGAGCCTCTTGCAGCAGCGAAAGATAGCCCACCACACTGGCAAGCGGGGTGCGTAGGTCATGTGCCAAGTACGTGACCAGATCGTCCTTGCGATGAGACTCGTCACGCAAGGCCTGTTGCACCTTGCGCTCGCGATCGCGCACACGGTTGAGCGCGCCCTCGACCTCCAGGAAGTCGCCGTCGATGTTATCCCAGGTGTCGGGGTGATCGATCAGGCGATCTTGAATACGAGCGGCCAGCACACAATCGGCATGCTGCTCGCCCTGCTCATAGCCCTGGTAGTACAGGGCGCGGCCGCAAAAGAACAGCACGCACACGGCAAGCGCCAGCACAAAGCCAAGCATGTTGAATACAAAGCCGGCATCGAACAGCACCGGTCCTTCGATGCCGCCGAGTGCCATGGCGCCAATCGCCAACGTCATGGCCCACGCGGCACCGCCAATCACCACGCAGCGGCGTACGATTTCAAATCGATCGATCAGCAAAAAGCCGACAAGCAGCACCGCCAAGACTCCGGCGATGTTATCGATGCCAATCAGCAGCAGGCTCAGCAAAAAGAGCAGCACCGTTGCAAGCGCGCGGTTGTCGACGACCGACCTCACGTATTCAAAGAGTCGATCGGGCACCTCGAATGCCTGCCTATCGTCTTTTGTCATATCCACTTCCCCACCATCAAAGGCGTTATTCGATTATGTAGCCGACGCCCCAGACGTTTTTGATAAAGCGCGGCTTCTGGGCATCGTCGCCGATCTTTTCGCGCAGATGGCGAATGTGCACCATAACCGTATTGTTGGAGCCGGGCATAAAGTCCTCGTTCCACACCGCGCGGAACAGGTCCTCCACGGGCACCACGCTACCACGATGCTCGACCAGATACAGCAAGATGGAATACTCGATGGGCGTAAGGCGCACCGGCGCACCGTCCACCGTTACGGAACGAGCATCGCGGTTGATCTCCAGTCCGTCGAGCTGGACGGTCGGAGACTCGGCCGCCTGCGAGCGGCTACCGTAGCTGGTGTAGCGGCGAAGCTGAGCGTGCACGCGCGCGATGAGCTCCAGCGGACGGAACGGCTTAACCACATAATCGTCCGCGCCAAGCGAAAGGCCCTCGATCTTGTCTTGCTGGGCATCGCGCGCCGTCAGCATGATCACAGGATAGGTATGGCTGGAACGGATCGTACGCAGCAGCTCAAATCCATCGATATCGGGCAGCATGACATCCAGCAGCGCCAGATCGAACTCCTGCTCCAAGATTGCCTTGGCAGCATCGGCCCCGCTATAGGCAATCTGGACATCAAAGCCCTCTTTTGTAAGGTAGATACCAACCAAGTCAGCGATGGCCTTTTCGTCATCAACTACCAAAATGCGCTCGTTCATGTGTGCTCCTCTCGCGCTCCATTATGCCCGAGGCGACGCACGCCACACACAACAAGCGCGGGCGATTAAGTCGACCTTAAGCACCAATGTGTCCGTTCGGGCGCGGATGTGGGCCACGCACGCACGCGATGATCGCCGATGCCGGCAAACGATATACTCTAGTTCCAGAAGAGACCATCCCGTCGAAAGCGAAATCTGTGAAGTCCCTCACCTCTTTTGCAAAGCGCTCAGCCCAGCTTGCCGCCGGCTTTGTCTGCGCTATCGCCCTTACCGCTGGCGTGCCCACCGTCGCCGGCGCCCAAGTGCTCACGACCGACAATGTTTGCGGCAAAACCGCCGATGCGCGCGGCATCACGGCCGAAAACCTGCCCGATATCGATGCGACCAATGCCCTCGTCATGGGCAAAGACGGCACCGTCTACTATGGGCGCGACGCCGATGAGCAGGTCAAAATTGCCTCGATCACCAAGGTCATGACCGCAATCCTAACCGTCGAGAATTGCAAGATGGACGAGAAGGTCACGGTGAGCAACGCCGCAGCCACCGTGGGTAATTCGACCGCCGGCTTGCTCGAAGGTGACGAGCTTACCGTGGAGCAGGCACTGCGCGGCCTGATGATTCCCTCGGGCAACGACGCCGCCATCGTGCTCGCCGAATATGTGGGCAAGAAGATCGACCCTAAGACCAAAGACGCCGAGGCCACATTTGTGAAGGCCATGAACGAGCGCGCTAAGAAGCTCGGCTGCACCGGTACGCTTTTTGAAAACCCGCATGGTCTGGACTTTGATGAGTGGGCTGGCGATATGCACTCAACCGCACACGACGTAGCGCTGATGATGCAGGAGGCCATGAAAAACGACACGATCCGCGAGGTCGTAGCGAGCGAGGATTCCTGGATCGAGGTCACGGGCGCCGACGGCACCGACCATTCGCATTCCATGGACACGCATAACTATTTGCTGGGCCAAGATGGCAACATCGGTGGCAAGACCGGCACCACCGACGACGCGGGCTATTGCTTTACGAGCGCCTACAACCGCGACGGCGACGAGATCTACACCGTCGTTTTGAACTCCACCACCACCGACCAGCGCTTTACCGATACCGCAACCCTTGCCAATTGGTACTACGGTCACAAGGTGACGGTCGCAATCGCCAACACACAGGAAAAGACCGCCAACGACAACCCGCTTATGGCGCGCATTGGTCAAACCGACTGGACGGATAAGACGATCGACGCCACACTCGCCGATCCCACGGCGCAAGCGACCGTGTTTTCCCTTGCCGGCGAGGTGACCGAAAAGGTTAGCTACGACGATCTTTCGGGCACGGTGCATGTGGGCGACAAGGTGGGCAGCGTCACGCTCAAGCAGGACGGCACCAAGATCGCCGTCATGGACCTAGTTGCCGACGAGGAAGGCGCAGGGCCGAATCCCATTGAATGGCTACTCGTGAAGCTCGATCGCTTGGGCCGTCGCATCGACAACCGCCCACTCACGGCAGAAAGCGAGACCGTCGCCAAGGCGCCCGAGGTGTAGGGCGCAAGAATAATAAGTCCACTGAAAGGAGGCGTCCGAAAGGATGCCTCCTTTTTTGAGGTTCGAATCCCCAGCCGCCATTCTTGATAATAAAAAGGGCCCCAAATGGGACCCTTCTTCAAGTTCATACTGGCGGAGAGCTGGGGATGTCCGGGCATGCTACGCATGCCCTCCGGCTTCAAAGCCTGGCGGCTTTTCGCCCACGGGCTACAAACGCTTTCGCGTTTGCTTAACGCCCGTGCCCTCTCGGGTTCGAATCCCCAGCCTCCTTTCTCCGCACAAAAAAGGGCCCCAAATGGGACCCTTCTTTCAAGTCATACTGGCGGAGAGCTGGGGATTCGAACCCCAGATGCCCTTTTGGGGCATACTCGCTTAGCAGGCGAGCACCTTCGGCCTCTCGGTCAGCTCTCCGTAACAGCCGTTCTATAGTAACCAAACAGCCAAGGATGAGCAAGAGGAAATTTTCTAATTGCCTAGCAGCCTTTCCTTCTTGAAAGCTTCGCCTACCCCAGCGAGCGGTTGAGGGAGCCGAGCTCGTCGTTGCCCATGGTGCGCCACATTTGGAAGATACAACCGCGCGCCAGGAAAAAGAAACCGTTGTCGACCAGTTGCACAGCGGCATCTGCCAGCTGATTCGTCACGGCGGACACTGGCGGCAGCTCTAGTCCAGCCTTGTGGATGGTCTCGACCGCTTCCTCGAACGTCGGAGGCCCGCTGATGCCCATCTCGTTCATAAGGCCCTGCATTTCTTCCAGCGCGCTGCTGCCCGACTCCTCGCCGCGCGGCACCAGACGGTAACAAGCCAGCGCCAGGTCGAGCTGATCGCAATTCCAATAGGCAAACGCCAAGCGATAGAACAGGTAGCCGATTGCAGAACGATCGCTGGCAATACGTAGGCCGTGGCGCGCCACCTCGATAATCTCGTCAAAGCGCTCCAGACGCGCAAGCACGTTGATGAGCGCAAAGTGCGACTGCATGGACGAGCGCGCCAGATCGTAAAGATGGCGCACCTCGGGCAGTGCTCGTTCAAAGTCCTCTTGCTCGGCGTAAAAGCTGCAGATCTCGTGCTGGGCAAAGTACAGCGCATCGGGCGCACGAAGGATTCGCACAGAGCGGTCTTCTTCCAACACCGGTAGCACCATGCGCACCAGCTGGTTATCGCAAAACTGCGTTTGAACCGGACCTGTCGCCAAAAGCTCGGCGACGGCGCACTTGGCCTCCAACTCCTCGACAAGACGGGAAAAGCCTTCAAAAGCACCTGTACGGTCGACTTTTGCCTGCTCGCGCAATTCAACAACACGGGCCACGTATGGGTCGTCGTCCTCTTCCATGACCTCCAGCTCGTCAGCCGTATCGACAAGCAGCAGATCGCGCAGCGCCGGCGGCAGCATGCGATGGTCATCACGCGGACGAGCATGAACCTCCGCCGGCTCAATCGTCTCCGGAGCGGTTGACTCATACGCCTCAAGCACACGCTTGCACGGCATATCGTCCATGTCCATGCTCTCAAGATCCTTGGCGACAGGCACGCAATCGGCCAGATAGGCCGCACGCCCAAAGAAATACGTTGCGACAACGCACTCGCCCTGCTCACTGTCGGGAGCAGCAATCTGCACATAGCAGCGCGTGATGCAGGTGCCCGCGGCAAAACACGCTGCCGCAAGCGTGAGCGCCACGCGCGCATCGTGCTCCGCGGCCCAGATCGTGCGCGTGTCCTCGTCCAGCTCGTGCCAGGCGTCATCTTGAGCGTCGTATTCACGTTGCGGCATGGCATCAACGACAGACTGCCCAAACCGAACGAGCATAATCCCCTCGGCAACGTTTGCCCGATAGGTATAGTCGAGCCGCGTGACCACGTTAAGCGCCTCGACAATACGCGCGAAGCGGGTACGCACATCCCACTCACCGCCCGGCTGGCAAGCCACCGTACCCGGTTCGCCCCACGGGTTATCGCTCGAGGCCGTATCGAGCAGTCGAGGAACATCGTTGGTCGTCTTAGCGATATGCCACGCATCAAAGAGCGCGCAGCCCTCAAGGCTCGGCGACGAGGCCGCGGGGACCAATCCAGCCCCGATGCGCTCGAGGATGCCGGAGAGGCGGTTGAGACGGCACTCGATGGCAAGCAGCATGTCAATCTCGTCCTGGTCCAGCAGGCTACGATCAAAATTGAGATAGAAAAGCTTTGAACGATCAATGCGAGCCAGGCTCATCTCGGACTTGGCAGCGATGGTGCGCAGGCGGGGCAAGTCAATTTCACTCATAAGGGCAGCGGCATAGCGCTCGATACCGCTCGGATTCTCGGCATGGTCAACGCGGTAAAGCAGCGTCTCGATAGCATCAGGGAGCGGTGCCGTGTTAAAGCCCAAAAACACCTCGACCGGCTCGGGCAACTTTACGAGCTTGATCTTGTCGACAACGTTTTGCATACCCTCGTCGAGTCCGTCGGCGTCCGCCGTGCTCGCAATGGTATTTTCGGAGTCAGCGAATATCACGTAGCGCAGGAACATCGATGACATGAACTCACCGTAAGGAAGGGAGCGGGTCGAATTCCATGTCTCGTGATCGGACTGTTCGCGCATGGGGCCTTCGGGAGAGCCGACGGTTCGCGCGCACGCGCGCATCGTGCCGTTTGCTCCCCTCACCATAATCTCACCAATACCGGAGTCCGACTCGTCAAGGACCAGTTCCATGTCGGAATCGTTGGGCAGCGGAGCCTCGCTAACGGGGCGGTCCACCTTGTACACCTCACCCGAAACGCTTACGTAGCCCAAAAGCGACACATGGCTTTTGCCAACGAATTCGACGACATAACAAGATTCATGCTGATCCTCGCCAAAGAGTTTCCAGACCACGCCATATGAGCGTCCCGCAGGCTGCTCGGACATCGCCGGAAAGCGCTTCTTGGGATCGAGAAACCTGAGCTTGTATGTCGGACGCTCTGCCACGAAATATCACCCTGATCGGTCGCTTGAGAAGGAGTGGTCGCGAATAAGTCGCGACATCTACTCGGAATCTTACACGAGTCGACAGGAAATCGTCCCTTTGGACGAAAGCACTCAAGCTGGCGTAAAAGAAAAGCCCCCGTTGCCGGGAGCTTTAATCTCAAATGGTGCGGCGTATAGGATTCCGCGCATCCGCTGCGCGGATCCGCACCGGCTTCGCCCGCCTGCCGGCGTGCTCGCCCGCGGGCTAAAAACGCTCCGCGTTTTCTTTACGCCCGCGCCTCGACCGAGGTTCGAATCCATGCGGTGTTTACGTAAAAGAAAAGCCCCCGTTGCCGGGAGCTTTAATCTCAAATGGTGCGGCGTATAGGATTCGAACCTATGACGTTCTGATTCGTAGTCAGACCCTCTATCCAGCTGAGGTAACGCCGCGACTTGTTGATTATTATGCACAGAGACTGAATAATGGTCAAGCATTTTTTCAAAAAAAGTTATCGAATTTGATTTTTAATCATTTGGAGGGCTTGGCGCGATCTTCGACGCATCGCGATATAAGAAAAGCCCCCGTTGCCGGGAGCTTTAAAGTCAATTGGTGCGGCGTATAGGATTCCGCGCATCCGCTGCGCGGATCCGCACCGGCTTCGCCCGCCTGCCGGCGTGCTCGCCCGCGGGCTAAAAACGCTCCGCGTTTTCTTTACGCCCGCGCCTCGACCGAGGTTCGAATCCATGCGGTGTTTACGTAAAAGAAAAGCCCCCGTTGCCGGGAGCTTTAATCTCAAATGGTGCGGCGTATAGGATTCGAACCTATGACGTTCTGATTCGTAGTCAGACCCTCTATCCAGCTGAGGTAACGCCGCAACGCACGGATTATTATGCACGCGAGCCCCCGATGGGTCAAGCGACAATTAGAAAAAAAATTTACGGAGTGATAATTAAGTTGTTCGTGCCTCGACCGAGGTTCGAATCCATGCGGTGTTGCCATAAAAGAAAAGCCCCCGTTGCCGGAGGCTTTCAATTTCAATTGGTGCGGCGTATAGGATTCCGCGCATCCGCTTCGCGGATCCGCACCGGCTTCGCCCGCCTGCCGGCGGACTCGCCCGCGGGCTAAAAACGCTCCGCGTTTTCTTGACGCCCGCGCCTCGACCGAGGTTCGAATCCATGCGGTGTTGCCATAAAAGAAAAGCCCCCGTTGCCGGAGGCTTTCAATTTCAATTGGTGCGGCGTATAGGATTCGAACCTATGACGTTCTGATTCGTAGTCAGACCCTCTATCCAGCTGAGGTAACGCCGCAGCGCAAGACATATAAAACCACTTTAGCTTATTGGAGTCAAGCACAATTTCAAACTTTTTTGTGGAACGCAGTCTTGTCATGCTGCTCCGCATATACCGTCGTTCCCCGTACGATCGATTGGCTTTTCGATCACGTCAAACTTAGCATCAAGTTCCCTCAGGAGCGATCTCACCCGCTGGGCACAATCATAATCGGCAAACGAGATACTCAACATGCGAGCAACCTGGTTAGATGTCCGGACCCCATAGAAATGCTCCAGGGCCACAAGCCCCTCGTGCGCCACAAACGTCTCAACCACATGAGGCGACTCCTCAAAGCACCATTGGGTCAACGGACCCCCGCTCGTCTGTCGAACCACCAGGCCACCCATGCCAGACGGCTCACACGTTACAAGCAGGTACTCCCCGCCCTCGTCGCTCTCAAACAAAACCACCCGATCATCAAACAGCTCCATCGCGTCCCCTTTCTCTCGCTCTTATTTAGCAAAAGCATAGCAGGTAGATGGCTGTATACAGAACAGTTGTTCGTGTGTTTTCTATTGAGCTGTCCGCACAGCATGGTATGGCCGCACACAAAAAGAGCACCCCAAAAAGGAGTGCCCTAGCAAATCGCTTATGCAGCCAATCTACGCGACCGGCTCGATCTTCTCGAGGCCGCCCATGTAGGGACGCAGAACCTCGGGGATCGTGATGGTGCCGTCAGCGTTCTGGTAGTTCTCCAGAATGGCTGCCATGGTACGGCCAGCCGGCAGACCGGAACCGTTGAGGGTGTGCAGATAGCGCGAACCCTTGAAGTTCTCGGGGTCGCGATACTTGATGTTGGCGCGACGGGCCTGGAAGTCACCGCAGTTGGAGCAGGAGCTGATCTCCTTGTAGGCGTTGTAGCTCGGCAGCCAGACCTCGACGTCGTAGGTCTGACGGGCGGAGAAGCCCAGGTCGCCGGTGCACAGGCTAATCACGCGATACGGAAGACCCAGCTGCTGCAGCAGGAACTCGGCCTCGGCGGTCATGCTCTCGAGCTCCTCGTCGGACTCCTCCGGCTTGGCAAACTTGACCATCTCGACCTTGTCGAACTCGTGCTGGCGAATGATGCCGCGGGTATCGCGACCAGCGGAGCCGGCCTCCTCGCGGAAGCAGGGGGTGAAGGCGGTGTAGCGGCGCGGCAGGGTATCGGCGTCGAGGACCTCACCGGCGTGCAGGTTGGTGAGCACGACCTCGGCGGTGGGGATCAGGAAGTTGTCGCCCGAGACGTGATAGGCGTCGTCCTCGAACTTGGGCAGCTGACCCGTACCGAACATGGTCTGACGCTTGACGACGATGGGCGGCCACCACTCCTTAAAGCCACGACTGGTGTGCGTATCGAGGAAGAAGTTGATGAGGGCGCGCTCCAGACGGGCGCCGGCGCCACCGAGAACGGTGAAACGGCTGCCGGAGAGCTTGTTGCCGCGCTCGAAGTCGAGGATGTCGAGGTCGGTACCCAGATCCCAGTGCGGCTTAAAGTCGAAGTCGAACTCGCGCGGGGTGCCCCAACGACGGCGCTCGATGTTCTCGTCCTCGTCCTTGCCGTACGGCGTGGCCTCGCAAGGAATGTTGGGCAGGTGAGCCATGAAGTCGTACTGCTCCTGCTCGAGAGCAGTACGGCGCTCGGCCAGACCGTCAATCTTCTCGTTGACGGCGCGCACGGCCTCCTTGGCGGCCTCGGCCTCGTCCTTCTTGCCCTCCTTCATCAGGGCGCCGATCTTCTTGGACTCGGCGTTGCGCGTGGCTTGAAGTTCCTCGACCTCGGTGATGACGGCACGACGCTCGTCGTCGAGCTCAAAGAACTTCTCGCGATCCCAAGACGTCTGGCGGTTAGCCATGGCGACATCGATGGCATCGGGGTTCTCGCGAACAAACTTGATATCAAGCATTAGATCCTCCGGCGATATACATTCCATTTAGGTTGCAACCTTGTACATGTATGGGCAAGTATATACTTATGAGCGTTTACGACCCAACTCAACTACGCAAGAAGGCACCCAATGGACGCAGTTTTTTCCTTTTTGTTTGGCACCCGCACCGGTTTTGCCATCCTTTTCGCCGGCGGCATCCTGCTGTTTGCGATTCTTGCCTTTGTAATGGAGAAGCGCACCCATAAGATGTATGTCGACCGCGGCCCCAAGTCCGAGGACGAAGAAGACAGCTTCTGGGACTAACCTGCCAAAAAGGGACAGGTTTATTTTGGTCGGTTTTCTCTGGGCAAACGCAAGCGCCCCGCAACTGGAATTGAACCAGTTGCGGGGCGTTTTTCGCTAAAAGGACAAAACCGCAGGAAAAACCTGCCAACATAAACCTGTCCCTTTTGGTCGGTTTACTGGAGGGTTGCGTCGATTGCCTTGACTAGGGCGCTGCGCATGCCGGCGTCCTCGAGCGCGACGACGCCCTTGATGGTGGCACCACCGGGCGAGCACACGGCATCCTTCATCGCTGCAGGATGCTGACCGGTTGCGAGCTGCAGCTTTGCCGTACCCAGCACCATCTGGCTCACAATGCGATAGGCATCGGCACGCGGGATACCGTGCTTGACCGCCGCATCGCCCAGGGCCTCGATCGCCATGGCGACGAATGCCGGAGCGCAACCGCCCACGGTGCCGCCCACAAACAGCAGGCTCGTATCGAGCTCGACGACAGCGCCAAGCTTACCGAGCAGGTCGAGCACCACAGCACGCTGCTCGTCGTTAAGCGTCGAAGCCTTCTCGCAGGCGATGACGCCCTCGCCCACCGAAACCGGCGTGTTGGGCACCGTCGAGATATGCGCGACGCCCGGCAGGACCTGCTCCCACTTGGCACTGTCCCAGGTCCAGGCAACCGACAGAACGACCTTTTTGGCAAGAGCATCCTTAAGCGGGGCGAATACCTTCTCGATCATGTACGGTTTGACCGCAGCGACCACGATATCGGATGCGGCGACAACCTCGGCGGCATCGTGGCAGGCGACCATTCCGCGCGCCTCGCAGCGCTCAACCAGTGCGTCGTAGCGACCCGCGCAGGCGCACATGTCGCTCACAGCTACACCGGCAGCGATCCAGCCATCGGCCATAGCGCTCGCCATATTGCCAAAACCGACAAATCCAATCTTCATATCTCATAGTCCTTTCAGACACATTCCTCAAAACGAAAGGTATTGTCCCACGCCATTGTTTCGTATTGCCGACCTATTTGTGATACGGCTCGCCACGACTGATCTTGCAGGCACGGTAAATCTGCTCTAGCAGCACCACACGCGCCAGGTTATGCGGCAAGGTAATGCGTCCAAAGCTGAGCATCTCGTCGGCGCGGGCGCGCACCTCATCACTCACGCCGTCCGAACCGCCGATTACAAAGGCAATGTCGCTGCTGCCTCGCAGCATAAGATCGTCGAGCCTCGCCGAAAACTCCTCGCTCGAGCGCTCCTTGCCCTCGATAGCCAGCAGGATCAAATGCGCTCGAGATGGCAAGGCGGCAAGAATCGCCGCCCCCTCCTTGTCGCGCGCGGCATCCACGCCGCCCGCCTTAGCCGGGTCGATATCGGCCACCTCGCGGATATCCACCTTGGCATAGGCACCTAGGCGCTTGGTGTACTCAGCGCACGCGTCCTTCCAAAAGCGCTCCTTGAGCTTACCGACGCAAACGACGGTGTATTTCACGCGCGTCTACTCCTTCGAATCGTTTTGAACTTTGCCGGCGGCCAGCATCTGCTCGAACATCGAGGCCGACTGCGAAAAGTCGCTCGGCAGCACGACCGTCGAGGTTTTACCCGTGCGAGCGAACTCCGTCATCATCTCGGACCACTGCGTAAACATGAACAGTTGGTTGGCCTCGTCATTGCCGACACCCGTCTCCTGGATGATCTCGAGCGAATCTTTGATACCCAGTGCGATGGCCTTGCGCTGGTTGGCGATGCCCTCGCCCGCCTTTTCCATTGCCTCGGCCTCGGCGGTCGCCTCGGTGACGCGCTTGATGCGGTCTGCCTCGGCGAGCTCCTGTGCCGCAGCGCGCTTGCGCTGGGCGGCGTTGATGTCGTTCATGGAGTTCTCAACCTCGGTCGGCAGTGCGATTTTGGTGATGAGCGTCGACACGAGGGTGAAGCCGTAGGCGGCCATCTGCTCGGAAACGGTAGCGTTGACATCCTTGGCGATGTCATCCTTCTTGGCAAAGACCTCATCGAGTGTGTAGACAGGAATCGAAGAGCGCAGGGCGTCGGTGATGAAGTCACGCATCTGGTCGACGGGCTCCTGCAGCATGTAGTAGCTCTTGTAGATGCCCGAATCTGCCGGGCCGGCGCCCATGTCGTAGCTCACGTGGTACTGAGCGGAGACCTCAAGACCGATGGTCACGTTGTCCTGGGTCTTAACGTCGATGCCAAAACCGTTTTTCATGGTGCGCAGGCTCACCGTGGCGGCCTTGCGGTCGATCACGGGCACCTTCACGTGGAAGCCCGCGTTGACGATACGATTGAACTTACCCAAGCGCTCGATGATCACAGCGTGCTGCTGCTCAACGACGTAGCAGGCGTTGGGAAGCAACAGCAGCAGGATGATGATGGGAATCAAAAGGCTCGTAAGGGCAGCGATGATACCGGAAAACAGCATGGTCTCTCCTCTGATAGGCACACGTTGCCATTAGGATACCCGTCCAAGGAGATCGTGCATAACAAAAAAGCTCCCATTGCTGGGAGCTCTTTCATTTAATGGTGCGGGCGAAAGGACGTCCGCGTATCCGCTTCGCGGATCCGCACCGGCTTCGGCCGCCTGCCGGCGGACTCGCCAGCCCGCTAAGAACGCTCCGCGTTTTCTTTACGCTCGCTCCTTCGCAGGTTCAAGTCCCCGCGATGGGCCTATAACAAAAAAGCCCCCATTGCTGGGAGCTCTTTCATTCAATGGTGCGGGCGAAAGGACTTGAACCTTCATGGGGTTGCCCCCATACGGACCTGAACCGTACGCGTCTGCCAATTCCGCCACGCCCGCGTGCAGGAATTAGAATAACGGAGCGCCACCGCGAACGCAAGAACTATTTTTGAAAAAGTTTGCGAGCATTTTCCCAAGCGGCCTTCGCGATTGCCGCAGCATCCTCGCCGGTACGATCAACACGGTCGTTGACCAGCGCGTTTGCCGTGATGGAGATCATTGCCGGCTCGCACTCTAGGCCGCGAATGGGCTCCGGTGCCATATACGGGCAATCCGTCTCGAACAAAATCCGATCGAGCGGGGTTGCCGCAAATGCTTCACGCACGTCGTCGTTGCGCTTAAAGGTGGCCGCGCCGCCATAGGCAATATAGCAGCCCAACCCCACGAAGCGCTCCATCGTGGCGCGATCCTCGCCAAAGCAGTGCAGCACGCAGCCGGCCTGAGGCACACCAACCTCGCGCAATACGTTGTACGCATCCACATGCGAGGTGCGCTCCCCATCCGCGTCCTCGTGGCGCAGATGCAGCTCAACCGGCACATTACGGCGCACGGCAACTTCGAGCTGACGCGCCATGCAATCAATCTGCATGCTGTGAGGCGCCGGCGCGATGTCGTCGTCGTAGTCCATGTGGTAGTCCAGGCCGATCTCGCCGATGCCGACACACAAGGGGTCATCGAGCGCAGCAACAACCTGCGCGTGAATGTCATCGGTATAGTCCGGCGCGCCATACGGATGCACACCAGCGAGATACTTTGCCTGTGGAATATCCTGCATCGGCAGAATCTCGCGCGTTAGCCAGTCGCTATAGTCCGCAACGCTGCGCTTATCGGCAATGGGATCGAAGATCGTCACCAGCAGGTCGACGCCCGCGGCTTTAGCGCGCACGAGCGTCTCGGGCACTTCCTTGCCCCAGAATGAAAGCAGGTGCGCATGCGTATCGGCAAGCGGCGCCAGTGGCTCCGGGCAGGCGACCGTTTTCTTTTTCTTGGTAAACGTCACGCGTTCGTCATTAGGCGTCATGGATGAGCTCCTGGGCCAGACGGACAAAGTCGGCAACGTCGAGCGTCTCGGCGCGCGTGGTGGGTGCGATACCGCAAGTCTCAAAGGCAGCATCGAGCACGTCCTTGGCAAAGCCGTTGGCACTCATGGAGTTGCGAATGGTCTTGCGACGCTGAGCAAATGCGGCGTCGATCACGCGGGCCACAAACTCGCGATCGAGCCCCTCGGGCACCACGCCGTCAACGCGGTCGATGCGCACGACGGCTGAGTCCACATGCGGCGCCGGCATAAAGCAGCGCGGCGGCACCTCAAAGCGACCCGTTACCTGCGCATACAGGCCGAGCTTTGCCGTATAGCCGCCATAGGTCTTGTTGCCCGGCACGGCGGCAATGCGATCGGCGACTTCCTTTTGCACCATGACGACGGCACGCTTGAGCGCGGGCATCGTCTGGAAGAACTGCAAAATGATCGTCGCTGCCACGTTATAGGGCAAGTTCGCGACAAATACTGTCGGCTCGCCGCCTGCAGCCTGCTCAATCTGCTTCGGCGTCACCTTGAGCGCATCGCCCATAATGAAGCGGAAGTTGGCATAGTCGGCAGCGTGGGCATCGAGCACCGGCTCGAGCTCGGGATCGGCCTCGATCGACGTGACGCGCGCAGCCTCCTGCAGCAGCGCAAGCGTAAGCGTGCCAACACCCGGGCCAACCTCGAGCACGCGCTCATCGCCCGCAAGCTCGGAAAGCTCGCAAATGCGCTCAATCACATGGTTGTTGATCAGGAAGTTCTGACCCAGGCGATGCTTGGTCGCAAGGCCAAACTCCTCCAGCAGCTCCCTGGTGGCCGTGGGGTTTGCCAAAGGCGAAGTTGTCATGGTTGCCTCCTTAGCATGATGGCGGCGTCTTGAAACAAAAGGGCATGGACCGTGGCGGCCATGCCCTTACAGCTAAACAGCAAATTGCCGATATGGCGCTCGCGCGGTCTCTACGCCAGACGCGGGAACAGCGGATCGCCCTTCTCGACGGGCTGACCACCAGCAAGCAGGCCCCAAGCGCAAATGCCCTTGAGGTCGTCGCTCGCGGCCTCGCCCTCACAGGACAGGCGGCGCAGAGCCTCGACAGAAGTCTGGGGCATGAGCGGCATCAGCAGGTGGGCGGCGATGCGGATGGCCTCGAGCAGGTTGTAAATCACAAATGCCAGCTCGTCAGCCTTGGCCTCGTCCTTGGCAAGCGCCCAGGGCTCGGAGTCCTCGATGTAGTGGTTGGCGGCATGGATGAGCTCCATGACCTCATCCTTGGCTCCGCCGTAATCGAGCATGTCCATCTTGGCCATGTAGCGCTCGACCAAACCGTCGGCAATCTTTGCCAGCGGGTTATCGAACGCGTCGGCAGACGCCGGTTTAGCCGGGGCGCAGCCGTCAAAGTACTTTGCGCTCATGTTGAGCGAGCGCGAAATGAGGTTGCCCCAGCTGTTGGCCAGATCGGCGTTGTAGACCTGCTCCATGCGATCGAAGCTGATGGCGCCGTCGGTGCCGGGGACCACGTCGGTCATAAAGTAATAGCGATAGCCCTCAACGCCCAGCATGTCGATAACGTCCTGCGGAGCGATGGCGTTACCGCGGCTCTTGGACATCTTCTCGGCCTTGCCTGTCTCGGCATTGCGCACGGTCAGGAAGCCGTGGGCAAAGACGTGCTCGGGCAGGGCCTCGCCGATGGCCATGAGCATGGCGGGCCAAATGACGCAGTGGAAGCGGATGATGTCCTTACCCACGATGTGGAACTGCGCGGGCCAGCGATAGGCCAGCTCGGCGCGCGCCTCGTCGGTGTCGACACCGTAGCCGACGGCCGTCATATAGTTGAGCAGCGCATCGAACCACACGTAGGTCACGTGACCCTCGTCAAACGGGACCTGAATGCCCCAGTCAAAGCTCGTGCGGCTCACGGAAAGGTCGTTAAGGCCGCCCTCGACAAAGCTACGTACCTCGTTCATGCGGAACGCAGGCTCGACAAAGTCGGGGTGCTCGTCATAGAGCTTGAGAAGCTTGTCCTGGAAGGCGGAAAGCTTAAAGAAGTAGGACTCCTCCTGCACGCGCTCAAGCGGACGGTGGCAGTCGGGGCATAGATGCTGGCCGACGCTGCCGTACTCCTCGTCGCCCTTCTGGACCTGCGTATCAGTGAAGTAGGTCTCGTCAGGCACGCAATACCAACCGTCGTAGCTGCCCTTATACAGGTAACCGGACTCCTTCATGCGCTCCCACAGATACTGCACGGCATGATGCTGGCGCGGCTCGGTGGTGCGGATGAAGTCGTCGTTGGAGATCTCGAGCTTGCTCCAAAGCTCCTTGAAGTGCGGAGCCTGGCTGTCGGTCCACTCCTGCGGCGTCATGCCATGCTTGGCTGCGGCCTCGGCGACCTTCTCGCCGTGCTCGTCCATGCCGGTCAGGAACTTGACGTTATAGCCGGCGGAACGGCGATAGCGAGCCTGAACGTCGGCGATGATGGTGGAATAAGCCGTGCCCAGGTGCGGATCGGCGTTGACGTAGTAGATGGGCGTCGTGATAAAGAACGAAGGCTTGCTTTGATCCATGGGGTTTGTCCTCCAGAAAAACGTTGCATACAGAGGATGATTCTAGCGCAAGGGCTGGATATCCTCCATCTATTGCATATCGAGCACCATGGCATAGACATCGCGCTTGCGGCGCGAATACTTCTGAGACAGGCGCTTGGCCACCGCAGACGCGGGCTCCCCCTCCTCGAGCGCGGCGCGGATATCCTCGCGCAGGGCCTCGTCGGGATCCGCTGCCGCAGCGCCGACCGGCACGATACCGGCCTCCTCATCCTCGCTCGGCGGCGCGATGACCAGCGCGATCTCGCCCTTTACCTCGCCGCGAGCACGCAGCTCCTCGGCAAGCTGGGCAGCGGGCCCGCGCAAGACCTCCTCGTGCAGCTTGGTGAGTTCGCGGCAGACGGCAACCTCACGCTGGGGAAAGACCTCCGTCACGGCCTCGAGCGTCGCCACGATGCGATGTGGAGACTCGTAGAAGATGAGTGCGCCGGGCACCACGGCAAGGCGCTGCAAACGGCGCACGCGGTCGCCGTGCTTTCGGCCCAAAAAGCCCTCGAAGAAAAAATGCTCGCAGGGAATACCGGACGAAACGAGCGCCGTGACGCAAGCAGAAGGCCCGGGAATAACTTCGACGGGCACATCGGCCCCACGCGCCGCCTCGACCAGCGCCTGGCCGGGATCGGACACGCTCGGCATGCCGGCGTCCGAGGCAAAGGCGAGGGTCTCCCCCGCCAGCAGACGGTCGACCAGGCCGGCAGCGCGGCTAGCGATCACATTCTCGTCGCAACGGACAAGCAGCTTGGAAATGCCCAGGTGCATCAGCAGCTTTGACGTCACACGCGTGTCTTCGCAGCAGATGACATCGGCAGCGGCAAAGGCCTCGCCAACGCGCGGGGACAGGTCACCCAGGTTGCCGATGGGCGTGCCGACCACATAGAGTTTGCCCGTATGGGCGCTGTTTTGCGTCATATCAACCTATTCAATCATGCCGCGCTCGAGCGTACCGAGCGCCGCGCGGGCGTCCCATGCTGCAATGCGCTTCTCGGTCTTCCACGTTTGGAAGAACCAACCGGCAGCCGGCGCAAACGAAGCCAGCTGGTTGGCGATAAACACGCGCTCGTAGGCATTGCGGCCCTCGGGCGTAACCGACGAGTTGGCAAAGATCGCCGCGCCCGACCATTCGCCCACCAGCACGGGGAACCCAGTCGAAATCGCTTCTTTAAGCTCGCGCTTGTTACGCGAAATCGCCGTCGTCAGCCCGCGAGGGCTCGTGATGTCGAGCGCATACTCGTCGCGGTAATGGTACAGGTGAAGGTCCATGTAGACGTTCTTGTACTTGGCGCCGCGCATAAAATGCTTCCACTCGCTGGGATGCCCCGACGACGAGAAGACGACGATCTTATCCTCGGGCATATACGAACGGACGAGCTCGTAGGCATCGCGATAGAAATTGCGCAGGTAGTGAGCGGGAATGCCATCCGTCATGGTGAAGAGGCTCTTGCGAACGCTCATCTGCGGCGTGTCCAGCAGCTCAATGCCCAGCAGGCTCTCGGCCTCGCCATAGCGATCGGCCAAGCGCTCGAGCACGTCGAGTGCGACATGGCGGCCGTTAGTGGACGAATGCCACTCGGCAACAGCCTCCGGCGTGGTGGGCGAATCGTTGGAATCGCCCTGGCCACCGGGCACAGTTGCCAGATCGAGCAGCACGCGGATGTCGTACTTGGCAGCCCACTCAATCGCGCGGTCGATGTAATCGACAACCGATATGTAGGAGGCATCGGACTCCTGTGAGCCAAAGGCATACCAAGGCACCGGCAGACGCACGGCATTGAGACCGATCTGCGCCATGCGACGAAAATCGTCCTCGCTCACAAACGTCTCGTAATGGCGGCGCATGCGCTCGTTATAGGCGGCGGTACCCATGGCCTCCTGTAGCTCGGCCGCGTTGGATGCACCGGTCGCCGCGTACAGCGACGGGGTCACCCAAGGCTCGGGAATAAACCAGCCAGAGAGATTAACGCCGAGTATCCTCTCCATCACTGCCCCCTTCGGATCATGCAGGTCGAACCCGCATCGTATTGCATAGGATAAGTATCGTTTTGAGTATACCCGCGTGTGCGGACAGGCGACCGAACGGTCTGTAAAGTGACGCGAAAGTGGGAGGAATGTCTGGGGCGGGCGGGCTCGGAATGGTGCGACGAGGTGTGTACGCGCGCCGGAGGCAGGCACCGGAAAGTGTGTCCCGTTCTGAGCCCTTATTCTGGGACGCAGTTTCCGCAGAACCCTACATAAAAGAAAAGGACCCCTTTGCAGAGGTCCTAGTCAATTCAAGGTGGCGGGGAAGGGAATCGCGTCCGCGCGCTGCGCGGACGGACCGCTGCGGCGCTTACGCGCCTTGCGAGCTGCGCTGGCAAACGCTTACGCGTTTACTCAGCTCCGCGCCCTCACGGGGTTCGATTCCGTGCGAGGGCTACATAAAAGAAAAGGACCCCTTTGCAGAGGTCCTAGTCAATTCAAGGTGGCGGGGAAGGGAATCGAACCCCTGACACGAGGATTTTCAGTCCTCTGCTCTACCAACTGAGCTACCCAGCCATTTGAGGTGTGCCTTGTTTCAAGGCTTGATTAGTATAACCAAGGACGCGTTCCGGTCAACCGAGAATTTCAAAAAAGTTTTTGAGCACAGCCTCGGTTCTTTAAATCGGCACGTCAGAGGCATCAGCCGGCAGCAAGAAGTTTTTCGCTCAGAGCCGCACGGGCAAACTCACTTGGCGTCATCCCCTCGGCAGCCGCCCGTCGACGAATGGCCTCCTTCATTCCCAGAGGAATCTTGACCGACAGCGTTGCCGTCCCCTCACCTGAGAGTGGGGGCCGTCCATGCACGATCCCACCAACGGTGTGTTCGCCATCCGGAAACTCTCCGCGCTCGTACGACTCGCACCACGCGTCAATCATTTCATCCGTTACAACCTGACCATTAGCGGCCGTATACGTCTTGCCCATCATCGACCCCTTTGCCGAGCCCGTTCAATCTCCTGCCAAAATTTCTTCTGGACTGGAGACAAGGCATGAATGATAAGCCCCCACGGACAAGCTCGACCGCGACAAGCTCCACGCTTCGTCCGTCTGGGAGCCATCCAATCGCAAGCCATCTCGGCGGCTCGTCCTTCGGCTCGCGACGAATGCACTCAGTAACCGCAAGCCAAGCGCTAAGCACCTGCTTTTCCGTCAGGTGCTTTTTAGCGTTGGGATGGATCTCAACATCCATGCATCTTCTCCTCCATCTTACCCAATTTCGTATGACGAAAGTCCGCTGTCGCCAATTCTTAAGCCGGCACGCGTTGGAGAGCAGGGATCGAAACAATGATTGAAGGACGCTCTAGTACGGCCCAGGCGCCGGGGCAGGAGCACGTGCGCCAAGGACGAACGCTTTCGTAGCGCGCGAGGATATTGCCGTCGCGATCGATGAAGGCGATGTCGATGGGATAGGCCATAAAACACGTATGGACCGAAGAGCAGCGTGGAAACGCCATGACGAGCGGCAGACCGTTGGCGGCAACCGGACACCGTCCCAGCATGCCGCGCAGGCGCACGGCAAACGACTCCGCCACCACAAACTCGGCCGGCGTCCAACCCAGCCTATTGAGCGCCCGCGCGTACGCGATGTAGGACGAGACCGCGGTCACATGACCACCCCCGGACGCCATGGATCGACCGTCACCGCGCGCTCGTGCGACAACGTTGTCGGCGCCCCCAGCGGAACGCCAGCGATGCTGAGAGAAGTCGGCCACGGCTCATAGTGCATGGTGCAGGTGTAGGTCCTAAACGTACCGGATAGGGAGAGCAGGCCACCATCCGATGCCTCCGCGCCTTGCTCGCTCGACACTTCGATCTGCAAGTCATAGCCTTCCATGGCATTCAGAATTTGAGTCTGAACCGTCGCCGAGGCATCGGCAGAGCTTTCGTCGCCCTCCCCCTCCGACGCCACGGCGTGCGCCAACACGATGTCGGGCACCACGCGGTCGAAGCGCGCGACAGCGCTGGCAAAGATCATGACGTTGTACACGATGAGTGCCAGCACCAGCAAAACGGGCGTAACCACTGCCATCTCCACCGTCGCCTGGGCGCGCTCCTCGCGCAGACGCATGCGGATACTCATTACGACCCACCGCCCAGAGCGCCAACCAGCTTGGCGACATCGACGGTGAGTGGGATGGAGCCACCGCCGGGCAGAGGAATCTCCGCAAGCGTGAACACCGTACCGCTAATGGTGCGTTCGACTTGATATTCCAACGCCTCGCAAAGCGCCTTGGGATCGGTCACGCCCAACGGAATACTTCGCAGCTTGTCTTGAGCTTGAGAGAGACCAGCAATGTCAGACCCCGGACTCTTAATGACGTTGGCGGAATCGGTCAGCACCGGCTTTCGCAGGCGCAAGTCGCACGGCTCCAGACCCAACGCCGCCACGGACGCCGAAACGGTATCGCCGAGCCACGATGCAATGGAGCCCAACGCGCCGCTGCCCCCTCCTAGGCCTTTAATCATCTCGTCCATAAGTTCGTCGGCCGGACCTTGGATGTCTCCGTATCCCACAAGCAGCCGTCCCCAGACATCCATGACGCCATCGAGTACGCCGGCAACGCCACCCGAGCGTTCCTTCAATGTCGAGAAAAATCGCGAAAGCACGTTGTTTTGCGCCGTCGCCTCATCGGGCGCCAGCACCGCGGCAGAGATGGCACCGCGACTGCCAAGCTCAACCGTCGTGTTAAACGAAGAGTTAAGTTGATCGGGGCTGGTAATATCACCCGAAACTGCAAAGGCGACTACGCCGTTGCGGCCAGGTGGGGCGATACGCGGACGCTCACCGGAAAGTTCTTTGATGGCGGTATCGAACGCATTGCCCGCACGGTCGGCCTCGTCCTCGGTCTGACGCTCGAGCTCGAGCTCCTTGTTGCGACAGTCGACGTAGTCCTCCAGGGCGTCTTTAAACTTGTCAAAGTGATACTCGAAGCCGTTTTCGATAGAGGTTGAAGGCGCCGCAACAGCACCAATCGACAAAACGCCAAAATGGCATTTGCTGCATTTATCCTGTCCATCGTAATCGGCAACCGAAGCAAATCCGCTCGGCGTCCCTTTCTTATAGTTAGGGCAGGTCGTCCCGTAATGCAGATACGCCTTGTCATCGTTCACGCTAGTCGGCCACACCGCATCGGTATAGAGTTCCGTCGCCCGAACCTCATCAGAGTTGCGCGGCAGCAGCGGAATATAGGAGGAAACCCTGTCTCCGTTCTCGGTTATATGCGCCCGATCGACCTCCGCGCTCGCATAGGTATAAAACGCCTTACGCGCCGCAGACTCTGCCTTCATCTCGACACTCGAGCCGTGGGGCTTCTCATTTGTCAGACGCCAATGGTAGTAGTCCTTCGCGCGATCAAGGGCAACTTGGGGCTCCCACGTAACGCTCGATGAGTAATGCGGATTTTGAACACCGGAGAGATCCGTTAGGCTTTTCGCACGCTCCCACATGCAAGAACAGCTGCCGACCGAGCCCTTGTCAGACCCACCACAATCCGCCAGCCAAGCACGCTCTTTAGCCTTCGCCGTGTCCTCAGAAGCCTTCCGCAGCTCCTCGGCCGCACACTCTAAATCATCTGATGTGTCTTTAATGGCATCGGTCGAGATCTCGGACCCCTCGAGCGCAGCGAAGTCAGACTCGGATGTCCTGGGCACGGCAAGCGCCGTACCGGTATAGGTCACACTATCGGTATCCTGCGCCGACACCGCCTGCGTGGCACGCGCGGCGATCAGATACGGCAGAGCCGTCTCGATTTTCTGTAAGCCTTCCGATGCGCTTTTGGCAAACTTGTTGCGCGTTTTAATGATCTCAATCCCGGTGTCGACCATATTGCCGGCAACCGGCTCGGCACCCGGGATGAGGATGGCGACCAGGCCCGTCCCGATCGTGGCAAACCCCGCCAGCCCCAGACTCAAGATGCTCGCATCAACCACCGTGGCAGCCGTGTGATAGGACGACACTACGTTGGCACCCGCCAGCGCGCCACTATCAGCCGCCACCTGAGTATCCCCGGCACGCGACATGCTCCATATCGCCGCGGTCGACGAAAACAACAATGTGAGCACCACTAGGATGACCACGGCAGAAGAAAGCGTGGTATAGGCGCCGTCTTCGATAAACAGATCGACACCGGCTCGACCCATAAAGCCGCCTCGTTTGCGAAGAGCGCCTGGTCGACGGCGGGCCGCAAACCCTTGCGTCACCCGCAACAGGCAGCGCCTAATCCCATGCAGCAATCCACGAATCATAATCTCCCTCCAGCCATTCGGGACGCGATTGATACGAGACATCGACCTTGAGCTCAACGTAGCCGCCCTCGGCGGTACCACCCATAGCCTGCGCAAACGCACCGATCACAGGCAACGGCTTGACCTCGCCGGAAACGGACACGGACGAGACGCCACCCGCACCGGCCCGGCCAAGCTCGATATCCCACGACAACGGCCCGCCGGCATGAAAGATCGAAACGTTGGGCACTGCGGCAAGTCGGCGGCGGGTGAACTCCTTAAGATCGTCGTCCTCCGCCGTCGTCGTGGTCATGAGCCGCGCGGTCTCGGCGGCGGCAGACTCCATGACCGCGCGCGTATAGAGCAGGCACACCGGTTGCAGCGCGAGAAGGATGAGTGTCAGAAACGTCGGCAGCAAAAAAGCGGCCTCGACCGTAGACTGCGCCCGGTCCTCGCGCGCGGCATCAATACAACGCGATGTCCTTAGCGGCCGCAGCGGCGTCGATAACCGACGTCGAGGCAACGCCATGGGATGCCGCCCGCTCAACCAGCGCCGCCAAGCGCCCATCGGTGCCGGCACGCCAAAGTCCCGCGATCGCCAGCACGATCGATAACAGCGCCACCGTGACGATGGCGTATTCGACCGTCGCCTGGGCAGATTCCTCACGCAGGACATCATGCATTTCACGATCCCTCCTTTGAGTCCGTTGCCTGCGGGCTCAGGCGCACGGCGCGCAGACGACACGAAGCATCGCCAGCATCCGCGGCAATTGTCACCATATCGACCCAGCCGCGTTCGTCGCGCACGATGGCGCCCCACACGTTTCCCTTGATGTCGAGATAGCCGCTCAGAGCAAGTTGCGCCGTGGGTACCTCGCGATAGGCACGCAGCATATCCGCCGCCGCTTCGGTCATCGGTCGGTCCTCGGACCATGCAAGCCGGACCGCAATCGCGTTGCCCTCAGGCGAATCCGTCGCAGTGCCAGACCGCTTGTCGAGCGTCCGCAGAAAGGTTTGCGCCGTGACAGCGACATCCGAATCGTCCGCATCTCGCATCTCATCTTTTTGAGACGCCACCGCCGAATCTGAGCCCAAATCGGAGGCGGTCCCAGGACGCTGCTGCCGCGCGGCGTTAAGCCCCCAAAGCACCGCCGCTATCGCCACGGTCAGGCAAGCAAACACCAGCAGCACCCCGATGGGGCGCTCGCCCTCTACAGGCTGTTGATGCCCTCGCTGATAGCGTTCCATAGATCTTGGACCTTGCCCTTAAATGCGACGATGGCGATAATCGCGATCACCACGAGCACGCCGACCAAGATGGCATACTCGGTGGTACCCTGTGCACTCTCCTCCTGCAATAGTTCCTTGGCGCGCTGACGAACATGTGCCGCCCGGCAAAACGCCCAGCCCTGGACCTTGCCAGCAGCGTCAGTCATCGTGTTCATGTATTCCTCCCTACATCATCCCGCCTGCTCCCAGCAGCGGGCCCAATATGGACAGAAGCAACGCCGGCAAGATGAGCGTGCCGGTGGGAATCAGCAGCTTGACGGGTGCACGCTCGATCTCGCGCTCGACCGCGGCGCGATGAGCCGCACGGATCTCGCAACTTTGAGCGGCCAGCGTCTCGGCAAGTGGGGCACCCAGGGCGAGCGCCTGCCCCACCGTGATGGCAAAGGTCTCGAGCGCTCGCACGTCCAGGTCGCGCGCGGCGGCCAACAACTCGTCCTCACGCGTGCCCACGCCCACCTGCCACGCCATGCAGGCGCGCTCAAGGCGAAGAGCCAGCACTGACCGGCGGTTGGCGCAGAAAATCTCAAGCGCCGCATCAAACGAAAGACCGGCCGAAAGACCCAAGCGCACAACATCGATCATCTCGGACACTTCGCCGAGCGACACTCGCGCCGGGCCGCCCGCTCCAACCGCGCCCTTCACTCGCGCGGTCAGAGCATCGACCACCGAGCGACCCGCGGCAGCGACCAGCACCGCCTCGCGCTTGCAGGCCCCTGCGATCTTGCGTGCATCCGCCCGATCCAAACCCGTCGCGACAAATACACTCAGGGCGCACAGGCAAGCCGCAACTGCAACCGGGGCGCTCATAGCTCCACCCGCATAATGCGCCGGATAACCACCAGGGCAACGGCGTTGAGGGCAAGACCCAGCACCACAGCGCCCGCGCCGGCAGGCGTCGCAAGACCGCGACGAAAATCTGCCGAAAGCAGCGCCAACACCGCGCACATGCCCGCCGGCATCGCCGCGACCATATGCGCAGACATGCGAGCCTGCGACGTCTTAACATCCAGGCGGCGCTTGAGCTCAATGCGCTCCCCCACCATGCTCGACGCCTCGGACAATAAGTCGGCAAGCGGAGCGCCGGTGCGCTGAGACACCTTAAGCGCCAAGGTCACAAGCGAAAGACCGGGGGCGTCGATACGCACGAGCAAGTCATCGAGCGCGTCGGTCGCCGAGATGCCGCAATCGATCGCCGCCGCCACCCGCAAAAACTCGGTATGCACTGGCTCTTGCGCATGAGCGCCCACAAAGCGCATGCCCTGGGCCAGCGAATGTCCCGAGGCAAGCGACATGGAAAGTGCGGTAAACGCCTCGGGCATTGCCTCTTCTGCATCGTGTTGCTCGCGCCGGCTCTCAAAGCCATCCCGAGCGGCACCAACGGCAAACGGAGCAACAAGTCCCAAGGCAAATCCGAGGGGCGATAACGACACCATCGTTAGTAAAACGCAGCAGACACCGCTCGATAGCAGCAGAAACGCCAAACGTCCCGAAGCATCTTCGATCACGAGGCCAAGGCGATGCGCCGGAGCCAGCGATGCCCACGAACGGGCGATCTTTTTCAGCAGATCGTTTTCCACCAGCTCACGCGGCAGCTTCTCTGCCACCGTCTCGAGCGCCTGACGTGCCAGCTCCGCCGGCGGTACCTGCGGCACACGAGGTTCCGCCCCGCACGCCGTCGCGACAGAAAGCCCTGCCAAGCCCCCTACGACGAGGGGCACAGTGATCTCCATTCGTCCACCTCCTCTTGTGTGAGCGTCCCCGACCGCAGGCCTTCTGCGATAAACGGCGGCTCGCGGTCAAGCGTCCAGGTGCGCTCGGCGGCATCGAACGTCACATAGCGCTCGAGCTCTACGCCGCCCGATGCGGCGCGTCGCACCCCCGAATACGAGGAGACGAAGCGCCTGCCATCGGCGTGGCGCTCGGACATCACGATACCGTCGAGTGCCATGGCAATCTGCTCCTCGATGAGCTCGCTCGGCAGATCGATGCCATAACGTGCAAGCAACGTCAGACGCACCACGGTCTCCTGTTCTGAACCCGCATGAAGCGTGGTGAGCGACCCGTCGTGGCCCGTGTTCATGGCCTGCAACATGTCGCAGCACTCGGCACCGCGCACCTCGCCCACCACGATGCGGTCGGGGCGCATGCGCAGGGCATTAGTCACCAGGTCGCGGATCGTCACCGCGCCCTCGCCTTCAATTGAAGCCTCGCGCGCCTCTAGGCGCACCACGTGCGGATGATGCGCAAACTTGAGCTCGGCAGAGTCCTCGATCGTCACGATGCGCTCGCCGGTGGAAATCTCACATGACAACGCGTTGAGCAGGGTGGTCTTACCAGATCCCGTGCCTCCCGCAACCGCCAGGTCCTGTCGCAGCGACACCGCACACGACAGCAGCTGCGCATACCAAAGCGGCAGCGATCCCAACCCCACGAGCTCGTCCAGCGAGCAGATGCGGTCCGAAAACTTTCGGATGGTGAGAATCGGTCCGTCAATCGCCACAGGCGGAATCACCGCGTTGACGCGATAACCCGTTTTGAGGCGGGCGTTGACGATGGGGCTGCGCTCGTCGATACGGCGGCCAAGTGGCGAGATGATGCGGTCGATAAGCACACGGATCTGTTCATCATCCTCAAACGCATGCTCGATGGGGTACAAGACGCCGCCGCGTTCAAAGAAAGCCGAGCGGCAGCCGTTGATCATGATCTCGGTAACGGTGTCGTCCTCGATGAGCGGCTGCAACGGCCCCAAGCCCACCACGTCATCCAAAATCTCGTCGATGATAGTCTCGCGCTCGGGCGTCGCGAGATCGGTCGGCTCCTCAACATTGAGCGCCGCCTCCACCGCAGGACGCAATTCCGAGCGGGCAAGTGTCGGGTCGATATAGGCGCTGATACGCGCCACTTCGTCGTAGCCCATACGGTCCATCACGGCGCGCTTGGTGCGTCGTTTCACCGCGCGGCGACGCCCCGCATCCACAGGCGCTACCGCCGCTGCAGCGCCGGCAGCCTTAATCCTCGTTTGCAGGCTCATCGCTGATCACCCTCGCGCGACCAGGGAAGGCGGATACGCGGGCGTTCGGTGCGCGTTGCACGGTCGGCGACCATATCGCTCCAAGGGCCGACGGCGCACCCCAGTTCCACGAGCATCTCGCGTGTGGCCTCGCGCACGCTAGTCGCAAAAGCGCTGGTCTGCCCCACTGCCTCGTCAGCGCGCCCAAACGCCATGAGCGCGGCGAGATCCTGCCCGCCATCGGCGATACGAATCTTGGAGCTCAACGCACAGGCAATCTCAAAGCGCATGGCGACGTCCTCGTCTGCCCCGCGCGCACCGAACCGGTTGAACACGGCGCTCATGCGCGTGCGCGGCACACCTACTCGACCTGCCAGTTCAATGACGCGCGATGCCGATGCCGCGGACGACACCGCCGCATCGCCAACGACCAGGCAACGGTCGCTCGCCGCCACCGCAGCCGCCACGGCGTCGCCCCAAAAGACCGAAGTATCGATAAAGACCACGTCGGATTCGCGACGCAGAACATCAAGCAGTAGCTCCACCGGACGTGCCATGAGCTCGGCTTGCTCGGGCGCCGCGACGGGACCCCAGAGCGTAATGCCCGGTGCCACGCGCATCGAAGCGGCTACGATATCCGGCTCGGTGAGCGTGCCCGCCGCCGACGGCTCGATAAGTGCCGCCATATCGCGCGGAGCATCGACGCCTAACAAGTCGTAAAGGTTTCCAAACATCAGGTCCAGGTCGAGCACGGCGGCACGCAAGCCCAACAGCGACGATGTGTGTGCCATGGTGGCAACGATCGTCGACTTGCCGCAACCGCCCGAACCCGAAATGGCGCAGATGACCGGAGCTCGATGCGGCGAAGCGGCAGCGTCTGCCGGCGGCATCGGAGGCGGCGGGGCGGGCGTCGGTGACAGCGTCCCCGTCTCCCCCGCCGCAACCACACGCTGCGTCCAAGCCGGCATGGCAGCTTGTTCGGTCTGCGAGGCAGGCTCGTTCTGCGCAATCTGCTCATGCTGCATCAGCGACAACTCGCCGCACCCGGCAAAGCCCTCAACTTCATCGAGTTCATCCGCCAGATTCACGCCGTGCACGTATCCCATATCTACAGCCGGGGAATCGCCAGCATGCTGCGCCGGCTCTCCAGCGTCATCGTATACAAGAGGGTTCCGGGGGCGCCGACCATGCTCGGCTTCCGCTTTTCCATAATCATCAACACGCGGGCCTCTTGTAGCGCGAGGCGCCCCGGGTTCCCTATCAACAAAAGCATCGGGCTCAATCGTCATGCTCCGATCGGAATCAACCGCTCCCTCGCCCGCGCGCCCGTTGCCGCATATACTGTGTGCAGCGATGACCTCGGTCGCCCCCGCGCGAAACAGCCCCTCGATATCCGACGGATCGAGCGCTTCTATCAACACGACCACGCGACTCACGCGGCCTTCGGCCGTCAGGCGCGCAACGGTCTTGCGCACATCTTCGGTATCAAACAGAGACGCCGCGATGATGGCAGCCCCGCGGCGCGACGGAAACGCCCGCGCCATGGAAACCAGCCCGTCCAGGTCACCCACGCGAAGCACCTGTGCACCCACATCACGGCCCTCGACTTCCCGCTGCAACAGCCCGTAATCGCCGCACGCGCAGCACGCAAGCCAGATCGCCTTCATCACTCGTCGCCTCCGCTCTTTTTGCCGCGCGCCGTGGCGGGAATCGTCAAGCTGACCGTTCCCTTGCCCGAGGCTCCCAGCAGTTCCTTGACGTCTTCGGGGTCAGCCGCCAGCGTCACCCATTCGATCCTGCCCTCGCGCGTGGCACCGGAATCCTCACTGGTATCGATCACGTGCGCACCGCACAGCCGATCGGTCACGCCGTCCTTTTGCACGTACACGTCCACGTAGCTGCCCACGCCCGTGGCACCGCCGACCGAGTGCTCGGCATCGACCGCCACCGAAACGGCAACCTTGCCCTTAGGCACCTCGAGCTTGCGGCTCTCGGCCTTGGTGTAGACATTGCAGATCACGGCGTTTTTGGGAATACGCGAAGTCGTCACGTCGCCGCGCACCTGGCGCAGCTCGGTCGCTGCGTCACGCGGCAGCAGGCTCGTCAGCCATTCCTGGGTTATGACATTGGTCTCATCGAGGGTCTCACCCACATCGATATCGCGCGCCGCGACGCATACCTCGACGCGATCGCCACCGTACTTGGCCAAGGTCTCAGCCTGGACCTGTTCGGCTTGCGAGCGGATCGACGAGCCGTAAACCATGCAGAGCAGAGCAGCGAGCACGCCCGCGACCAGACTGATGGCGATGCGCTTGCTCTTGTTCACGGCCGCTCCTCTCATGGCAGTGCCGGGCGAATGCCCGTACCACCATTGTCTGGGCGGCCAGAGTGCAAAGCGGCGCAATCGCAATCTTGGTTTTCGATGTCAAACCAATCGCTGACCAAAAGCTGACCAGCCCGTCAAGCTCGTGGCAAGGTTTTGGTCAGCACGTCAGCAAACTGCATGTTTCGATGCTTTTCCGCAGCAAAAAAGCCGTCTCCCGAACAGTTGGGAGACGGCTGTCATAGGAAAAATCAATTACAGATGGACATCGGGATCGAGCATTTGAGCGCTCACGCGCATGGATGACGCCAGATTTTGGAAAGTTTCCAGACGCAGGCCGTCGATCTGCCCGGCGTCCTCGGCCTCGCGAACGGCGCAACCCGGTTCGTGGGTATGCGTGCAGTCGCCAAACCGGCACGCACGCGATGCCTCGACAATCTCGGGGAAGGCGCGTGCCAGACCCCGCTCGTGACCCACGAGCGGCAAACTGCGCAGACCCGGGGCATCGGCGATCACGCCGGCGTCGCCCGGCAGCGCCACCATCACGCGCGCGACGGTAGTGTGACGGCCCTGGTCGTCGCGTTCGCGCACACCGCCGGTCGCCAACGTATCGTGGCCCAGCAGTGCATTGAGCAGCGTCGACTTGCCGGCACCCGACTCGCCCAGAATCATGGCGCAGCTCCCGGCAGGCACGCAGGCACGGACCTCGTCCAGACCGCGGCCCTCGGCAGAAGACGTCACGATCACGCGCACGTCCGGACCCACCAGACGGCGCACGCGGTCCAGATCGCGCTCGAGCTCCCCGGCATCGCAGCGGTCAGCCTTGGTGAGCACCACCACCGGCTCGGCATCGCAGTCGAGCGCCAACACCAGCGAGCGCGCCACACGGTCGAGCAGCACCTCGCCGGCACCGAGCGCCTGCACGATTAGCACGCTATCCACGTTGGAGCAGAGCACCTGGCGCTCTCCGCGGGCACGGCCGCGCCAACGCTCAAAGCTCGTACGGCGCGGCAGTACGCATTCAATCACGCCCATATCGTGCCCGGGAGCGCGGCGCACCGCCACACGATCGCCCACGGCAGGCAGCAGGACCTCGTCCCCACCGCGCGACTTGGCAAATCCCACGGCATGCTCGGCGCGGAAGGTATCGTCGGCAGTCGCCACCAGCGGAAACCCACGATCCAAGCGCACCACGGCGCCAAGCTGCATCTGCTCGGGCTCCTCGGCATGTGCGCAGAAATCATCAAAGGCAGCCTGCTGAGCTTCATCGACCGGCAGGTCATCGAACGCCGGAACGTCCTGCAGCGCGTCGAGTCCCGGCACGCTCGCCAGCAGCTCCTCGGCAGACGCGGGCGCCTCGGTCGCGAGCTTCCGACGACGATCGCGCTTAGCCCGCGCCCCCGTCGTCTTTTTCTTCGCTTTAGCCTTAGCCTTGCCCACAAGCGCCTCCCAGCACCATAAATCACAACTGAGCAGGTATTTTACCCACAAAAAAGAGCCGGTCGAGCAAACGCTCGACCGGCTCACACACTTTCCCTCAGCTCATGGTCCCGAGAGGTTATCCGAAGGCCCGACGCCGGGAGGGGTTTCTTCTGAGCGATCCCGCAGCGCGAAGCGCGAGGACCAGCGAAGAAGAAACCCCGCAGGCGGGCGGGCCCGGACAGGTACGTTACTCTTTCTCCACCGCGCGCATGATCGCCTTGTAGATCTCCATCAGCGGGATGATCAGGAAGGCCAGGCCCAGGGCAGCGACAACGCCCTTGAGCTCAAGCGTCACGGGGCCAAAGAACATCTCGGCAAGCGTCGGCTGCACGGTCACGATCACCGTCAGCACCAGTGCCAGCGCGGCGGAAGCCCACAGCCACTTGTTCTGCTTCTTCATGGTGAACAGCGACGCACGACGGCTGCGCATATTGAAGCAGTGGAAAATCTCGACCATGTTGAGCGTGATGAACGCCATCATCACGCCTTCCTCGTCGGCATTGCCGGCGATCATATCGGCGATGTGGATGTAGCCCATGTCAAAGTACACGCCCACAAAGAAGCTCGCCAGCACCAGCGCGGTGATGATTAGGCCCTGGACCACGCAGTCCAGACCCATATGTCCGGCAAAGACACCGTCCTTGGCGTTGCGCGGCTTGCGCTTCATGATGTCGCCCTCGGCATCCTCCATGCCCAGCGCAAGCGCGGGGAAGCAGTCGGTGACCAGGTTCACCCACAGCAGCTGCACCGGCTGGAAGATGGTAAAGCCGATGAGCGTGGCGATAAACACCGAGAACACCTCGGCAAGGTTGGCCGAAAGCAGGAACTGGATGACCTTGCGGATGTTGTCGTAGATGCGACGACCCTCTTCGCAGGCGCCGATGATGGTAGCGAAGTTGTCATCGGCAAGTACCATGTCGGCGACGTTCTTGGTGACGTCGGTACCGGTGATGCCCATACCAACGCCAATGTCGGCGCGCTTGATGGACGGGGCGTCGTTGACGCCATCGCCCGTCATGGCCACGATCTGGTCGCGCGACTTCCAAGCCTCGACGATGCGTGTCTTGTGCTCGGGCTGGACGCGGGCGTACACGCCGTAGTCCTCGATGTGCGCGTCGAGTTCCTCGTCGCTCATGCGATCGAGGTCCGCGCCGGTGATGGCCTGGCTGCGATCGGCGACGATGCCCAGCTGCTTGGCGATGGCCACGGCGGTGTCGATATGGTCACCCGTGATCATGACGGTGCGAATACCGGCATCGTGGGCCTCGCGGATGGCGTCGGCGACCTCGGGGCGGACAGGGTCGATCATGCCGGACAGGCCGCAGAAGACCAGGTCGTGCTCGAGCGCAGCGGGGCTGCAGTCGCTCGGGACCTCGGTGTAGGTGCGGCTTGCCAGCGCCAGCACGCGCAGGGCCTCGTCGGCCATGGCCTTGTTGGCGGCCACGAGCTCGGCACGGCGCTCCTCGGTCAGGGGGACGACCTTATCGCCCTCGTAGATATGGGTGCACAGGCCGATCACCACGTCGGGCGCGCCCTTGGTGTACTGCTCATACTCGCCGTCAAGGGTCTCGACGACCACGGACATCATCTTGCGGCCCGAGTCAAACGGGGCCTCGCCCACGCGCGGGTGCTCGGCAGTCAGGCCAGTGAGGCCCGCCTTGCCGGCATCGTTGACGAGCGCACACTCAGTCGGCTCACCCACGGCCTCGCCCAGCTCCTCGTCCCACTGAGCATCGGAGCACAGCGCCATGCCGGCCAGGAACTTCTCCTTGGGCGCAGCGAGCTCGTGCTTGACGACGGTCATCTTGTTCTGGGTAAGGGTACCGGTCTTGTCGGAGCAGATGGTCTGTGTGCAGCCAAGGGTCTCGACAGCAGAGAGCTTGCGGATAATCGCCTGGCGCTTGGCCATCTTGGTCACGCCAAGCGAGAGGACGATGGTCACGACGGCAACCAGGCCCTCGGGGATGGCGGCGACGGCGAGCGAGACGGCAACCATAAAGGTGTCGAGCAGGGCAGTCGGGTCGGTAAGAACGTTGCCCACGCCGTGGCGGATGATATCAACGCCAAAGATGACGACGCAGATGACGATAACCATAATGGTAAGGATGCGGCTGAGCTCGGCGAGCTTCACCTGCAGCGGCGTGAGCTCTTCCTTGGCCTCGGCCAGGGCGCCGGCGATCTTGCCCATCTCGGTGTTCATGCCGGTGCCGACCACGACGGCGCGACCGCGGCCGTACACGACGGTGGAGCCCATATAGCACATGTTCTTACGGTCGCCGAGCGGCACGTCATCGGTGCCCGCAGCGAGCTCGATCACGTTGGCGTGCTTCTCTACGGGCACGGACTCGCCGGTGAGCGCGGCCTCTTCGATCTTCATCGTGGCGCTCTCGAGCACGCGGCAGTCGGCCGGGACGGAGTCGCCCGCCTCGAGCATGATCACGTCGCCGGGCACGAGCTCGGCGCTCGGCAGGTGCACGAGCTTGCCGTCGCGCAGCACCTTGGACTGCGCCGCACTCATCTCCTGCAGGGCCTCGAGGGCCTCCTCGCTCTTGGCTTCCTGGACCACGCCCAGCACCGAGTTGACGATAACGACGAACATGATGATGGCAACATCGGCAAAGTCGGGCTCGCCCTTGACCATGCCCGTGAGCGCACTGATGACGGCGGCAACGATCAGCATGATGACCATGGGGTCGGCCATCTGCTCAAAGAAACGCTTCCACAGCGGCGTCTTCTCGGCTTCCTCGAGCTTGTTAGGGCCTGTCTTGGCGAGGCGCGAAGACGCCTCGTCGTTGCTCAGGCCGAGGTTCTCATCGACACCTTGGTCGCTGAGCACCTCCGCCGCGGCGGACAGGTATTCCTTTTGCATATAGAGTCCCCTCCTGAGATTCGGGCCACTCAGCAGATTGATGCCCGATCATAATTCCCAGGAGAAGGGCAAGGGCTCATCAAGGCTGCCGTGCTGAGCGGCAGTTGATAGTGGAGCTATGGTACCCCAAAGAGACGCGTCTAGCCAAAACAATCGGTTTGGAAATATGGTCCGCACGCAACGGTGCAGACCGTGTGATGCTCAACATTGGTAAAACGTTTTTTCTTCGGCACATCGCCAAACTGACATATCGCCCAGATAGCAGCGGTTGGAGTGGTTGGTAAAGATTTTTCATATACCGTTTTTCCCGCAAAAAATGAACTTCCATTTCGGCATACGGTCGATTTTTTGGGGTATTCGGTCGGCATTTCGTTATAATCATCTCGGTTTTATTTCTTATGGTTTATCTATCAGCGCAAGACGATGTCAGATGGAGGTCTGAATGTACAAGCGCACTAAGATTGTATGCACCATGGGTCCCGCCTGCGATAGCGACGAGACCATCCGCGAGATGATCAAGGCGGGCATGAACGTCGCCCGTTTTAACTTCTCGCACGGCTCCTACGACGAGCACCACGGTCGCATCGAGCGCGTCCGCCGTATTTCCAAGGAGCTCGGTCTGCCTGTCGGCATCCTGCTCGACACCAAGGGCCCCGAGGTCCGCACCGGCCTTCTGGTCGACGGCAAGAAGGTTGCCGTCAAGACCGGCGATAAGATCGTCGTCACCGCTCAGCCTACGTCCGAGGATTTCCACGGCACCGCTGAGCACATCTCCCTCGACTACCTGGCTCTGCCCTCCGAGGTCGAGAAGGGCTCCCTCATCCTGATCGATGACGGCCTGGTTGCCCTCGAGGTCGAGTCCGTCGATGGCCAGGACATGACCTGCGTCGTCAAGAATGACGGCCTGATCGGCGAGCGCAAGGGCGTCAACATGCCCAACGTCAACATCTCGCTGCCCGCCATCACCGAGCGCGATCGTCAGGACATCCTCTTTGGCCTGACCGAGAACATCGACTACATCGCCGCTTCCTTCATCCGTGACGGCGAGTCCGTCCGTGGCATCCGCAAGCTTTGCCGCGAGAACGGCGGCGAGCACGTGACGATCTTCCCGAAGATCGAGTGCGCCCTGGGCGTCGAGAACTTCGACGAGATCCTCGAGGCTTCCGACGGCATCATGGTCGCCCGTGGCGACCTGGGCATCGAGATCAAGCCCGAGCTCGTTCCCCACATCCAGAAGGAGATCATCGCCAAGTGCAACGCGGCCTACAAGCCCGTCATCACTGCTACGCAGATGCTCGACTCCATGCAGCAGAACCCGCGCCCGACGCGCGCCGAGGTTGCCGACGTTGCTAACGCCATCTACGACGGCACCGACGCCGTTATGCTCTCTGGCGAGTCCGCTGCCGGTAAGTACCCGGTCGAGGCCGTCAAGATGCAGGCCAGCATTGCTCTCGAGACCGAGAAGTACCTCCCGGCCCACGCTCCGCTCGAGGTTCCGGCCGATGCTCACGGCACCCGCGTCGTCAACAACGTTGTGGGTATGTCCGCTGTGAACATGGCTACCACCGTTGGCGCCAAGTGCATCACCGTGCCGACGACCACCGGTCGTACCGCTCGCCTGATCTCGCACTTCCGTCCCAACATGCCGATCTGCGCGTTCTCCCGCCACGAGTGGGCCGTCCAGCAGATGATCATGTACTGGGGCGTTATCCCGCATCAGGCCGAGATTACCCAGGGCACCGTCAACGGCACGATCGTCAAGGCGATCGAGACCGCTAAGGAGCTCGGCTACGTCGAGGCTGGCGATTTGACCGTCGCTACCGCCGGCGATCCCCGCATGAGCGTCCAGCTCGAGGACAAGGTCTCCTCGACCAACGTCGCTTACGTCGCTCAGGTGCGTTAAGTCGTACTTGCAAGCATGTTTGCATTGCAAAGGGCCCGGAAGGCTTCGCCTTCCGGGCCCTTTTTCTGTGTCAATGCCGGCACACGACAAAACACGCACCCATTTCTTTACCAAAAGCGCGAAATCCACCTTTCGAGGCCCAAAAATAAAGTCCCAAGCGCTAAAAGTGTTCGCCCGATGGCGAAACCACACCTTACCCGACGCTGCTAAATCGTTTTAGCAAGAGCCAGATCGACCGCGTTTTCGGAAGTATGCGGCAAATTCTGAGACCTCCGAGCACACCCCGTTTTTTCGCAACAAAATGCCTGATAAACTGGCCTCAAAAGCCAGGTCTGCTCACAGGGTTCAGATTTTGCCGCATACTTCCGAATTGACGCTGGCATCGCACGGTCCAAAAGCACATTTCGACCAGGAGGATATCATGGACCTGACGCTATGCGGTCAATCCGCTTTTTACTATCACCGTATCCCGCCGCAGGTATTAGGGCTTTACCCCGCTATTAGCCTTGGCAATATGGATCGCAGATGTTGCGGCCTCGGAAGTCATGCAGTTGTAAAAGACCTGCTTCACGCACCGCTTCACAGGCTTGTATTCACTCGAGCACAATCCGGGTCGCGAAGCCTGTTTAAATCGCACCTCCTGACCCAAGAGCCGCCTCCCGGGTCGTTTAGGCAAACTGAACATGGATTTGATGTCACGTCGCCCGAGTTTACGCTGCTCAGCCTTGCTACGCAGGTCTCACGCAACCAGTTACTCATGGCTTGCTACGAGATGTGCGGCTCCTTTGCAGTGTTTACGCCCTGCGAGCGAACGCAACAACAACTCGATGAAGCCATTTCGCTTAAGCTCATTCCATCCAACTGCGGTTGGGAGCGTGTTGTCGACACCAAGGGCAATGACACCAATTTGTGGAAGCGCCCGCCGCTCCTCAGCGCGGCGGATATCGCCGCGTTCGCCAAGCAGGCTGCAGGCCTGCGCGGCGTTAAACAACTGCGCTGGGCGGCCGAGCACATGACGGGGCAGACCGCCTCGCCCTTCGAAGTACAGACCTCTATGCTTGTCTCGCTCCCCCGCAACGAGGGCGGCATGGGCATCAACATCGCAAACAACGTGCGCATCCCACTTAGCGACGCCGCGCGCTCACTGTATGACAAAACCTGCTGCTACGCCGATATCCTCATCGAGAGCAACACCGACAGCATGGGCGTCATCTTGGAATGCCAAGGCCGCTCCGCCCACGATGGCGAAGCCGCAAGTCTCTCCGATGCCGAGCGCACCACCGCCCTCACAAGCATGGGCTATGACGTTATCCAGATAACCTATGAGCAAATCAAAGACACGAAGAGCTTTAACAACATCGCCGAACTCATCCATAAAAAGGCAGGGCTCCCCTACATCCCAAAGACCGATCAGAAACGCACCACCGAAGATGCCCTGCGGCGGGAGCTATTGGTCGATTGGGATGAGCTGTTCGCCGTCAAGCCGGCCAGCTAGCAGCTAGTGATCAGAGGGACTGCGGGGACGTCAGAAGCGGCAACGCGAGTCGCAAAGCCCACCTCGGTCAGCTCGATGACCTCGGTAAACGTTGCATCGAAAAACTCCTCAGTTAGCAGGCGGTATGGCGGATGATCGGGCTCACCGGGGTTTTCGCGCACAATCTCGTGCATAACGCCGATGGTCTTGAGCACATACTCCTTATGGATGGGATACTGCCCAAAACGTGCCGCAGCGGTATACAGACGATCGGTCGCACGCGGGATGGAAACAATGCCGAGCGTCTTACCAAACCAGTCAAAATCGCCCTGCTTTTTAATGCGGAATTCCTCGCACGGCTTGCCGCCGTGCGCCTCCAGGTACTGATTCACGCGCGTATTCCATACGGTATCGGCCACCAGATGCGACCAGACGCCCAGCGTTAAATCGAGCAGCGACTGCGCCACATCTTCGGACGCAAGCGAGAACTCACAGGCGCCGGGACCGGCAACCGGCTCGGCATCCTTGTAGCGCTGGGGATAGTGCACGCGGTTCAGTCGCTCGCGCTCCTCGATAATCGAGGTCGCCGCGGCTGGCGCACCGGTGGGCGAACTTTTAAGCAGCGGCGTCACATAGGTATCCCAGAACTCGTGCTCGCGTGGTTTGGGGATAGGCTCGGGCTTAGCAAAGTGCGTGATGCGGTACGGGATGGGATCGGCAATGCCGGGAACCATGTAGCCCACAAAGATATCCGGAACCACGCAGCCAAACAAAAAGGCATTACGGTCGCGCACGCTATCGGCAAGCACGCTAGCACGTGCCAGCAAGCGCTCCGTTTGAGCGATATGAATGTTCCAACTTGGCATAGCCACCCCCATAAAACCTGGTTAACTATACCATCACGGCAGAGTCGCACAGGCGGCCATACATACCCTACGCAGCAACTATTCCGCAGCACCGCTTTCGGTTCCATACGACGGCACGGGCGCCTCGACCACATGGTGATATCGATCGATATAGATGGCACGGGCCTCCAGGCGGCGCACCAAATCTTGATGGTGCGTACTCATCAAAACCGTCTTACCGGCAGCAACGTAGGCCAGCAAAAAGTTGACCACGATGTCGCATGAATCTTCGTCGAGTCCATTGGTAGGTTCATCGAGGACCAAGATATCCGGGTTCATCGACACCACCGCAGCCAGCGCAACGCGCTTCTTTTGCCCGCCCGAGAGCTGATAGGGAGAGGCGTCGGCAAGGTCGGCAACCTGGAACAGCCCCATGGCATCGCGCACGCGGCGCTCGAGCTCGTCTGCCGGCAGCCCCATCTGGGCGGGGCCAAACGCGACCTCCTCGCCGACCGTGGCGCAAAAGAGCTGCGCATCGGCATTCTGGAACACAAAGCCCACGCGCTGATGGAACCGCTGGGCCGTCGCGGAATCCTTGAGATATGCCGCATCGACCACATGCCCGTCGAACAGGTACGCACCCGCGTCCGCAAGCTCAAGGCCGTTGATAAGACGCATGACCGTCGTCTTGCCGCAGCCGTTAGGACCAAGCAGAGCAACGAGCTCCCCACGGTTCACCCGCAATGAAACGCCGTCGACCACCGTATGACCCGCATAGGAAAACACCACGTCGCGAAACTCGATGAGCGGCGTGATCTCGGTGCCGGCAGCACCGCTCGCACCCATCGCGTTATTCGTATCGTTTGCCAAAACGCCGCCCTTCCCTACTCACATCGACAGTTCGACCGTCCGCGCTACAACACCGCGCACAACACGACGAGCAACGCCACAACGGCCGCGTAAACGGCATCGTGCCAGCCAAACCCGGCGCGCGCGGGCGCCGGATACGCACCGGCAAAGCCGCGACAAAGCATAGCCTCATCCATCGCGCGGCTGCATTCCATCGCCTTGATAAACGTCATGCCCATGATACCCGCCAGCGAGTCGGTGCGCGAAAAACCCGCAGGCGCGGATCCGACGCTGCGCAGCATGACCGATTCGCACAGATCGTGCGCCGTGAGTCCCAGCACCTCGATATGCTTGAGCGCCATATCAAACGTAAAGATAACTTCGTCGGGCAGATGCAGCATCTTGAGCGCCGCCGACATGCGGCTCCAGGTAAGCGTCCACGAAACGCCCAGTACCAGCGACACATTAATGAAGGTCTTGAGCGCGATCTTGAGCATGGCGCCCGTGGCAGAAGCGCCCAGCAGCAGAGCAGGCAGCGCCAGAACCACTGCGAGTCCCGCGGCGCCGAGCGCCGGCACAAAGGTCGCGCGCAGCCCGCGTACAGGGCGCACGGCAACGAGCACCAGCGCGATAGCCGCCATCAACATGAGATACAGCGGGCTTTGCGTCAGACACACGCACAGGACGCAAACGAACATCCCCACCAGGCGCACCGGAGCCGAAACGCAAGAAAGGGCGCGGTCGACCATCGACCCGCCCTCGTGCGCACCTCCACCCAGGCGAACCCGCTCAAGCAGGCTCGCCAGGTGCAGGACATTCTTTTGCATCACACGATGCCGAGCCCCCACGGGCTCATATCGCTCCTCGGCCGCAAGCCAGCTAGGCAGCTCGGCTATTGCCATGAGCACCGCTTTCCTTGACCGTCAGCGAGACCAGGCGGAATGCGATGGTAAGCACCGCCACGCCAATCACGCCCGAAAGGATATACATCGCGGCCTGGCCGGCAAAGCCAAGGCCCTGCTCCTCGGAATAGACCTGCAGGTAGTCGCCCGTGGGCAGCGCATCGGCAAAGGTCGGAGCATCGAGGCCGACCGAAGCCTGCAGACTGTCGTCACCAGCCTCCTGAACGGCGGTCGCGGCGCCCTCAGCGTCCCACTCGCCCCAGGCGTCACCCGTGGCCAAAAGGCCCAGCGGCGTGGCCAATACAAGTACGGCGACCAGAATGAGCGTGGGGATTAGGGAATTCTTCTTGGCGGTACCATCGGCGGCAAGCTGGCCATCGACGGCCTCGGGCCCGACGATAATGCTCGGCGCCGTCTTCTTAATGAAACCGTAGATGGCGGCCGTCGCCACGCCCTCGATCACGCCGGCAACCAGCATATGCGGAATCAACATAGCCGGAATAGCCACGGACAGTGGGAAGGGGCAGTACAGCGGCGCGCCCGAAACGTTGGTAAAGAGCATCGGCTGAATACCAAACTCGATTGCCGCGCACAGGGCCGCCAGGCACAGGCCGACCCAACCGCTCACGACGGCAGAAACCGAGGTGCCCCAGCTCTTGTCGTGCAGACGACTGTTGAGCGCACCGAACACGATAGCAGCGACAAACGGCAGCACAAAGGCCATGTTAAAGCAGTTGGCGCCAAACGACAGAACGCCGCCGTCGCCAAACAGCAGCGCCTGCAGCGCCAGCGCGACCGAAACCGCGATGGCAGCGGCCTCGGGACCCAGCAGCAGTGCGATGAGCGCACCGCCGACGGCGTGACCCGTGGTGCCGCCGGGCAGCGGCACGTTGAACATCATGAGCAAAAAGGAGAACGCGGCGCAGATGCCCAGAAAAGCCATGTGCTCGCGATCGAGCGTGGCGCGCACCTTCTTGATGCAGTGAACCCAAACGGGCACCATCGCCACCGCCATGACGGCATCGGTCTGCGGGGACAGATAATTATCTGGAATGTGCATGTATGCCTCCCGATTGTCGGCACGCAATCGCAGCGCCGTTTGAATCACCTTGATAGTGTTACGTATTGATAGATTCGTAACACGCCGCCGGCTATCATAGCAAACGGCGCACTGCCAACAAAGCAGTGCGCCGTTTTGCAATACATTCGTCACAGACGCAAGCGATCTTAGCCGCGGACCTCGCCGTTTACGCCCTTGCACACCTTGGTGACGATCTTCTGGTGCGCCTTCTCGACCTCTTCGCTGGTGAGCGTGTGATCGTCGGAGCGATACGTAAGCGCAAAGGCCATGGACTTCTTGCCCTTGCCAATGCGGACCGGATCGCGGTAGACATCGAACAGGCGCACGCCCTCGAGCAGCTTGCCGCCGGCACTGGTAATACGGCGCTCAAGGTCCTCGCAGGTCACGGAGTTGTCGACCACGATTGCAAGGTCGTGCTCAACAGCCGGGTACTGCGAGAACTCACGGTAGTTCTCCTGGTTGCGGGCACCCTTGATCAGCTTGTCCAGATCGAGCTCAAAGGCAACGACGACCTCGTCGATGCCGCAGGCCTCGCGCGCCTCGGGGTGGATCTCGCCGACCCAGCCCAGCACGGTACCGCCCGAGAGTACCTCGGCGGCACGGCCCGGCTGCAAGAAGGCGTAGCCCTCGCCCTCGGCGGGACGGAAGCGCACCTTCTCGATGCGCAGCTGAGCGAGCAACTCCTCGACAATGCCCTTACCAAAGAAGAAGCGCAGCTTGCGATACTTCATGTTCCAGGACTGCTCACTCCACTGGCCCGAGAGCACACCCGCCACGGACTTGGTCTCCTTGGGCAGGCTGGCGTTCTCGCGGCCGTGGAACAGGCTGCCGACCTCGTACAGGTGCACGTTGGGCGTGCCGTGGGCCTCGTTGTAGGCCACAGACTGCAGCAGACCCGGCAGCAGCGAGCGGCGCATCTCGGTCTGCTCGGCCACCAGCGGGTTCATGAGCACCACGGGGCAGCCGCGGCCCTCGGTGGACATTCCAATCTTCTCCAGGTCGCCCGGGGCGGCAAAGCCAAAAGTCGTGGTCTCGTTGAGGCCACAGGCGCGCAGGATCTCGCCGACCTTGCGGGTAAGCTTCTGCTCGCGCGTCAGACCGCCGATGTGGTTCTTGGCAGCCGGGATGGTCGCCGTCACGCGGCCCATGCCCCACAGGCGCAGGACCTCCTCGATCAGGTCGATCTCGCGCGGCAGGTCAGGGCGGAAGCTCGGCGGGGTAACCTTAAAGTCCTCGCCGTCGCGCTCGACGGTGCAGCCCAAGCGGGTGAGCGAGCGCTCGATAAAGTCGGGCTCGATGTCGGCGCCGCAGATGGCGTGCACGCGGGCCAGGCGCAGCTTAATTCTGTCGATGGTCTTGGGCGCGGGGAAAACGTCGACGTAGCCGGGAGCAACCTCGCCGCCGGCGATCTGCTCGATGAGCGCGCAGGTAACGTTGGCGACATCCACGCAGCCGGTCTCGTCGACCTGGCGCTCAAAGCGGATGGAGGCATCGGAGATCAGCGACAGGTCGCGGCTGGTGTGCGAGGTGCGGCCGGCGTTGAAGCAGGCGCTCTCGACCATCACGTCGACGGTGTCGTCCTCGATCTCGGAATCCATGCCGCCCATAACGCCGGCCAGCGCCACGGGACGCTCGCCGTCGGTGATGAGGCCCATGCCGGCGTCGAGCGTGCGCTCCTCGCCGTCGAGGGTCGTGAACTTCTCGTCCTGCTGGGCGGCGCGAACCACCACGCGGCGATGGCCCTCGCGCTCGGCAAAGGTTGACAGGTCAAAGGCGTGCAGCGGCTGACCAGTGAGCATCATCACGTAGTTGGTGATATCGACGATGTTGTTGTGCGGACGCACGCCCAGGGCGTTGAGGCGCTTGACCATCCAGTCGGGCGACGGGCCGACCTTCACGTTGCGCACGATGCGGGCGACATAGCGGTCGCACAGGCCCTCGTCGGCAATCTCGACCGAAAGCTCGTCGTCGGTCGCGCGGCCGGTCTCTGCCTTGATGGCGGGCAGCTCCACGTGGAAATCGCGATCGAAAATGGCGCCGGTCTCGCGGGCCATACCGATCATGGACAGGCAGTCGGGGCGGTTGGGCGTGATCTCGCAGTCGAGCACGGTATCGCTCGAGCCCACATACTCGGCAAACGGCATGCCGCAGGGCGTATCCTCAGGCAGAATCATGATGCCGGAGTGGTCGCCGCCCAGACCGAGCTCGCGCGCAGAGCAGTTCATGCCCATGGACACGACGCCGCGAAGCTTGCTCTTCTTGATCTTGACGTCGCCGGGCAGAACTGCGCCGATCATGGCCGTGACGATGTGGTCGCCGGCCTCGAAGTTCTGCGCGCCGCAGACAATCTGCAGCGGGGCGGGGTTGCCGTCGGCGTCGAGGTTCTTGTCACCCACGTCAACCGAGCACACATACATATGGTCGCTATCGGGGTGCGGGGTCTTGGTGAGCACCTTGGCGGTCACCACGTGGTCGAAGGACTCGCCCACGGTGTCAATCGCCTCAACCTCGGTGCCGGTGCGGATATACTCGTCCGAAAGGGTCTTAGGATCTTCCGGAATATCAATCATGGTCTTGAGCCAGTCGTAAGAAACGCGCATCTAACTGGTCTCCTTTCATAAATGCGGCTTTGAGCCAAAAACTGCAACGGAGACGGGTTTTCCAAGTGCCGCAGATTGCCTTGAAAGAGGAGGGCCGCGTACTTAGGTACGCAACCGACGATTGAAAGGCAAGGTGCGGTGCTTGGGAAAGCCGCCGGGCCTAGAACTGATTTAAGAAGCGCATATCGCCCGTCATGAGCGTTCGCAGGTCGGGCAGGTCGTAGCGCAGGGCCGCGACGCGCTCGGCGCCAATGCCAAAGGCAAAGCCGGTGTACTTCTCGGGGTCGATGCCGCAGTTGATGAGCACGTTGGGATCGACCATGCCGCAGCCCAGGATCTCGATCCACCCGCTGTGCTTGCAGAAGTTGCAGCCCTTGCCGCCGCACACGTGGCAGCTCACGTCCACCTCGCAGGAAGGCTCGGTGAAGGGGAAGAAGTGCGGGCGGTAGCGCGTCTTGCGGTCCTCGCCAAACATGCACTTAACAAAGTAGTCGAGCGTGCCCTTGAGGTCGCCAAAGGTGATGTCCTCGTCGACGACCAGGCCCTCGATCTGGTTGAACTGCGGCAGGTGGCAGGCGTCGGCCGTATCGGGACGATAGACGGTGCCCGGACAGATCATGTAGATGGGCGGCTTCTGCGACTCCATGGTGTGGATCTGCACGCCCGAAGTCTGGGTGCGCAGCAGTACGTCGGACTCGCCATGGGCGTGAGCCTCGGGGTGCGCGACGCTGCCGGGGTTGTTGTCGACCACGTAGAAGGTATCGCGGGCCGAGCGGCTCGGGTGATCCATGGGCGCGTTGAGCGCGGTGAAGTTGTAGTAGGAGGTATCGACCATGGGGCCGGACTCGACGGTGTAGCCGATGCCGCAGAAGATGTCCTCGGCCTCCTCGATGATCTGCTTGATCAGGTGCTGGTGACCGATTTGCGGACGGATGCCCGGCAGCGTAATGTCGACGGCCTCGTGCTCGAGTGCGTGCTTGAGGGCGGCGGCCTTCATCTCGGTGGTGCGCTCGTCGAGCATGCCCTCGATCAGCTGGCGCATCTCGTTGGCGCGCTTGCCCATGACAGGACGATCCTCGGGGGCGAGCTTGCCCATCATACGCATCAGGCCGGTGATGCGGCCCTTGCGGCCGAGCAGCTCAACGCGCGCAGCCTCGAGCTTTGCGGCGTCGTCGGCGCCTGCGACGAGCTCCTTGGCCTCTTCCTCGAGTTTGACCAGATCATCAATCAGACTCATGTCTTCCCTTTCGTCTCTCGCGTATCCGCGCTCCGGGACGGCTGACGCCGCCCGATGCTGCGGATGCGCGGCCCGGTTCGGTAACAAAAAAACCGCCCTCGGGCATGTGCATTGCCCAAGGACGGTTAAATTCCGCGGTACCACCTTGTTTGACCCGGCGGATGTCTGGCCCGCCGCGCCCACTCTGCGCCTCTTGTCGCGAGGCTCACGGCTTCCCTACTGGGGCTTTGCTGCCACTGGCCGCGCGCCCGTTGAGGTCGCTGCTCGGGAGTGAACGCTTGGCCCTTGCCACCGCAGGAAGGCTTGCAGCCCATGACCTTCCCTCTCTTGCCGGCGACGCGGCGGGCAAAACCCTCTCCGTCAACGCATTGGGCTATAGGATAACACATTCTGCAAGCATATCGCCGCGTTCCGTTTTGTTCGCGCTGGGTACAAAGCAGGTAGCTGTGCAAACTGGCCGTGCACCCGCCTGCGGCGCTCGGCCTGCGAGATTAAGGATACGATATGGGAAAGAAGCTCGATAAGAAGGCCAAGCCCGCAGCGGGCAAGACGCCTAAAGGCATGAAGGTCGACAAGGCCGTCAAAAAGTTCCGCAAACTCGAAGGCAAGCTGTGGACTCGCGAGTACCTGCTCAAGATTGCCGAGTTCGATGGAGCGACGATTGCTCCCGCCAACGGCGCTGCCGCCCGTGCCGACGCCATGGGTACGCTTGCCGGCGAGCATCACAAGCTGCTGACCAGCGAGAAATCCGTTGAGCTCGTACGCTCGTTAGCGCGCGAGACGGTTGCAGGCGGACATGTAGACGACCCGCAGCTGCTCGACGAGCTCCGCGTGCTCGGCCGCGACCAGCGCGAAGCGAGCGTTGTCCCTACCGAGGAGGCCGAGGCCTGGACCAGGCTCACCTGCGAGGCCGACGCCGTGTGGCACAAGGCCAAGACGGCCAATGACTGGGCGAGCTTTGAGCCCTATGTGGACAAGATTGTGGGCCAGCTCAAGCATCAGGCCGAGCTTATGGACCCCAAGCGCGACCCATACGACGTTTGGCTCGACCAGTACGAGCGCGGCCTTTCCGCCAAGAGCTTCGATGCGTTTTGTGACGAGGTCAAGGCCACGGTCGTGCCGCTCGTGCACGCCATCGGCGAGCGCGGCCAGCAGCCGGCTGCCGACTTTTTGCACGCCCGCGTGCCCGAGGCCGCCCAGCGTGCCATGAGTTTCGACCTTATGAAGCTTGTCGGCCTGAATCTGGACGACACCACGCTTGCCTTTACCGAGCACCCGTTTAGCGAGGGTTTTGCCGTGGGTGACGCGCGCATCGCGACGCACATCTACGAGGACGATTGTATCTCCAATGTCTACAGCATCATCCACGAGGCGGGACACGCCATGTACGAGCTGGGCGTGAACCCCGCCTATGCGCGCACGTGCCTGGAGGGCGGCACCTCTATGGGCATCCACGAGAGCCAAAGCCGCTTCTTCGAGAACACCGTGGGCCGCAGCCGCGCCTTTATGGGGCCGCTGCTCGAGGTACTGCGCCGCCACGCGCCCGAGGTCTATGGCAGCGTGGACGAAGACACGCTCTACCGCGCCGTGAACATCGCGCAGCCGTCGCTGGTCCGCACCGAGGCCGACGAGCTCACCTATCCGCTGCATATTATGGTGCGCTACGAGATCGAGCGCATGCTGTTTGCCGGCGAGGCCACGGCCAAGGACATCCCCGCGCTTTGGAACCGCTTCATGGATGAGTACCTGGGCATTCCCGTTCCCGACGACACGCACGGCTGCCTACAGGATACGCACTGGAGCGGCGGCTCGTTTGGCTACTTCCCCACCTATGCGCTGGGCAGCGCCTACGACGCCATGTTTGTGCCGGCCATGTGCCGCGACGGCGTCGACCTTACCGGTGCCTGCGCGAGCGGCGATCTGGCGCCCGTCCGTGCCTGGCTGGGCGAGCACATTTGGCAGTGGGGCCGCGCCAAGGACGCGCCGGAGCTCATCAAGGGCGCCTGTGGCATGGACTTTGACGCCCGTTACTACTGCAGCTACCTCCAAGACAAGTTCACCACGCTGTACCAGCTGTAAGGCATAACCGACACGCCAACGCAAAGGGGAGCGCCGCGGAATCAATTCGCAGCGCCCCCCCTTCACTTAGTCATTGGGGACGCTCTTTAATGACTAGTCGTTTGGGACACTCTTCGCCAGCCAACAACCCGGCACTTGGGGACGTTCCTAAACTGCCGGCAGATAAGGAACGTCCCCAAGTGCCGGCAGAAAGGGAACGCCCCCAAGTGCTGGGTGACTGCCCCGGAGAGGCTGTGGTCAAAAAAGGCAAAAATGAGTACTGTTGTCAGGTTGATAGCATTTATTTCGGGCTAAAACAGGGTCGCAAATGAGATTTAATCTCATCCGCGACCCTGTTTATTGGACATATGAGGAGCAACGTCTGTCGATATAACGCTCAGGCAATGCCGAAACGGCCTTTTGAGGCAAAATTTGCTGTTACTTATTTAGTGACAGTACTCATTTTTGCCCTTTTTTGACCACAGCCTTTTATAACCCCCTGTCAGACAGCCCAAAAGGCGCCCTATAGAGCCTCGAGTGCGTTGGCGATGCGCTTCATGGCGGCATCGGCGGATGCCTGGTCGGGGGCTTCGGCCAAAATGCGAATCACCGACTCGGTTCCGCTCTTGCGCACGAGCACGCGTCCCTCGCCCGCCAGCGATGCCTCGGCCTCGGCGATGGCGGCCTGCACACCCAGGTTGCCCAGCGCGGCGTCCTTGTCCGCCACGCGCACGGCAACCTGCGCCTGCGGCAGCAGCTTGCACGGTGCCGTGAGCTGCGAGAGCGTCTCGCGCTCGGCGCGAATCACTTCCATCACGCGCAGCGAGGTCATAATGCCGTCGCCCGTGCGCTCGATATCGCCAAAGATCGTATGGCCCGTCTGCTCGCCGCCCAGGCTGTAGCCGCCCTCGCGCATCTTGGCATACACGTGACGGTCGCCCACGCCGCTGGTCACGGCACTTAGGCCGGCAAGCTCCAGCGACTTGACCAGGCCAAAGTTGCTGGCAATCGTCGGCACCACGGTACCGCCCGAAAGGCGACCGTGCTTGTTCAGATACACGCCGCACACGTACAGGATCTGGTCGCCGTCTACCACGCGACCGCGCTCGTCCACGGCCAAGCAGCGATCGGCATCGCCGTCATAGGCAAAGCCCACGTCCAGGCCCTGCTCCACCACATGACGCCGCAGACGCTCCATATGCGTGGAACCGCAGTCGACGTTGATGTTAAAGCCATCGGGCGCGGCATTGATCACGCGCACGTCGGCACCGAGCGCGTCAAACACCGGCTTGGCCACCGAGGAAGCCGAGCCGTTGGCGCAGTCGATACCGATCTTGACGCCCTGCAGCGAAAAGTTCGCGCTGGCGATGAGCGAAGCAATGTAGCGGTTGCGGCCCTGCATGTAGTCCACCGTGGCGCCGATGTGGTTGCCCGTGGCCAGCGGTACCTCGCTCTTACCATCGATGTAGTCCTCGATGAGCTCCAGTACGTCCTCGTCCATCTTAAAACCGTCGCTATTGACGAGCTTAATGCCGTTATCGCAAAACGGGTTGTGGCTCGCGCTGATCATGATGCCGCAATCGAAGCAGCCTTCCACGGTCTGATGCGCTACGCCCGGCGTGGGGATCACGTGCAGCATATAGGCATCCGCACCACTCGCGACCAGGCCGCTCACCAGCGCCGCCTCGAACATATAGCTCGAGCGACGGGTGTCCTTGCCCACGATCACGCGCGCCTTGCGCTCGCGGTTGGCGCCGTAATACCAGCCCACAAAACGGCCAATCTTATAAGCGTGCTCTACCGTCAGCCCAACGTTGGCCTCACCGCGAAAGCCGTCGGTGCCAAAGTACTTCATGCGCTCTCCTTACAAAATAGGGGCGGACAGATTGCCTGTCCGCCCCAAAATGGTACTCGATTATCTGCGCTACCAGAAAAACCCTACGCCGACGCGCTGTCGCGAGCCGCCTGGCATGTAGGAGTCTGACGCAGCGTAAGCGGCTTGTCCCCCGCCTCGGCCGACGTGGTCAGCGTATACGTGATCGTCGTCGTCTCGCCAGCATGCAGGTCAACGGTGCCCGAATAGAAGGGAATTCCATGCCACGTAGCGGCGCCAAGACCAAACTGGGTGCCCTCGACGGTCAGATCAGTAATGTTGCCGCCCGTCGGGGCAAACAGTGAGACATTCAGACGCTCGTCGTCGCGCGCGGCATCGGGCGCGCTCGCCGCGACGTAATCGGGCAGCTTGCCTGCCTCCTCCTGTGTCATGATGTTCGTCAGGGTAACGGTGATGCGATACGAGCACGTGCCGTCACCGTTCTTGATGCCCTGGCCAATCTGCGTATCGGCATTCAGGTACCAGTCGAGCTTGGAGAAGCTCAGGTTGTTAAAGTAGACACCAGCAACGGGATCTTCACTCGGGTCATCCGGATCGGGCAGCGAGGCGTCGATGTTCATCTCCTTGATAGCGTTCTGCTCGTCATCGTTTTTCACCCACGCGATCAGGCGGCCCTCTTCGGCACCGCGCTCAACGGCGCTGACAAGCTTCGTAACATCGACATCGCCGATACCGCCAAGGATCTTGTCGAAGGCAGCGCTGGCGACGGATGCAAAGATGCCGTCCGACTCCTCGACCGGATAGTTCCAGTACACATCGTGCATGAGGACCTTTGCGGCGTTGGTGCCGTCGACAACCGTTCCGTCGGGCAGCGACACGTTACCGACCAGGCCCAGCAGATACTGCAGGAACACCGGGTCGATGCCGACGACGCCATCAACGTCCTGCCCATATTGGGACTTCCACAGCGCGGCGACACGCTGCGAGTTGCGGGGCCAATCAGGCGAATAGGTATTGCCCGAGTTGTACAGGTTACTGTGGTTGCCGAACAGCGCCTCATCCTCTTCGTCGACACTCTCGACTGCCTCATCCTCACTGAGCCCAATGCGGGGAACAAACTCGCCAATCGACATCTGGCCGTCGGTGACCGAAATCAAACCTTGCGAACCGCCAAAGCCGCCGCAGGCACGAATTTCGACGTTGTTCATGGCGTACACAAGGTAGTTACGCGTCTGGCCGTTGGCGCCGAGCATCTGGGGAAGGACGGGGGCGACCTTCTCCGCCGCGTCAACCGCGCCGTTGAGGGTGGCAAAGCCGTCCTTGGCCTTATCGACCAGCTCGGTCACCTGGGAAATATGAGTATCGCCAATGCCCTGGATCTTCTCGTTGGCGCTCTTGAACACCTTCGAGCTGCTGGAAAGCGAATCGGCGACCGCCTGCAGCGCGGACACGTTAATCATGCCGTCCTGAAACAGCTTGCCGGGCGTGGCCTGCGAAAGGTTATCGGCCATGGGAACCAGCGCGTTGCTCGAGACATCGGACAGGGCGTCGATCATGGTGCGGGCCGCATTGATATCGCTGCCATACACCGGGATAAATGAAGCCGCCGTCCACAGCGGGCTCGAGGTCTCCGCCTTCATGCTGTCGCAGAGCTCATCGATCTTCTTCGCGTCGTCAGGCAGCGTCGAAAAATCGCCCGACGTGACCTTGTCCTTAAGGCCACCGACGATCTCGACAGCCTCCTTCGCTTCGCTCTTTACGGTCTTTGCCGAGTTAAGCAGCATAAAGCCGCTTGCGCCAAGCGCAACGAGAAGCACCGCGACTACAGCGGCAATAATGGCGCCAGTGTGACGCTTTTTGCGCTCGCCCTTGCGATGGCGATGACGGACCAGACCGTCAGAGGTCGAACTCGACGAAGCGTCGCCACCGTAGTTCAAGCCAAAATCGTAATAATCTTCCTTGGAACCCGAGCCCGCAAACTCGACACCGCTATCATCCAGGCGGGCGAACGTGCCAGTCTCGGAGGCGCCGGTGTAAATCGTGCCAAGGTTACCCGTAAGCCCCACGCCACCGGAAGAGGAAGTATTGTTGGCGGCCCTGCCAGCATTAACGTTGCCGTCGGTATTCGCGGCGTTGACAGCACCTGCGTTGTTCGCAGGTGCCGAAGGAGCCCCGCTCGGCTGCGACGTGGAGGTTGCACCGCCCGCAAAGACATTCCCTCTTGCACGGCCGGTCTTTTTTGCCTTTTGAGACTGCTCGTACAGAGCGGTAAACATCGCCGTCTCGCCCGGGGACACGCGCTTACCGGAACCGCCCTGTCCAGCGCCGCCCGGCGTGCCGGCCTTACCAGCCCCGTTCGGACGCGGCGGAACTGCAGGACGGCCGCTATCGCTGCTCTTAAAGTGATTACCAGCCATAAAGAAATCCTCGCAATTGAGTCGCAATGAAAAAGTCCATAACGTTGCTAGTTTATGGCATTTTGGGCATCGACAGCTAAACTCCAGACACGGACATCAATTGGCGAAAATGTGGCACAACACCTTTTCTGTCTTGGCGGCGGCGCCAGCTACACCGTGAGGAACATCATCACGATGATCATGGCAAAGCCGATAAGGTCGGTCGGCAAAAACACCGTGCCCAGCATAACGGCGCTGGTGATGGTCGCCGAAACCGGCTCCACAGTTCCGATGAGGCTCGCACGTACCGAGCCGATGTCCTTAACGCCCTGCATATAGAGCATGTAAGCAAAAAACGAGCCGATAACCACGAACACCGCGAGCGCCTCGACGCCGGCAGCGTCGAGCGCCGGCATATGCGCCCAAGGCTGCACGAAGAAACACGAGACCACGCCCGCCGTGAGCATTGCCGAGCCCGTGACGATGGGGCTGCCGTATTCGGGCAGGATCTTGGCGGGAATCACCGCCATGCATGTAGCGCTGACCGCACACATGAGACCCGCGATCAGGCCGAGCGGCGAGATATTCAGGCTGGTGGGGTCGCCACCGGTGGCGATTAAAAAGGTGCCACCCAGAGCCAGACCGATGCCGATGACTTCGCGAGTACGCGGCATGCGGCGATCGGTCACGCAGGTGTAGCCCATGATGATAACGAGCTGCAGGCACTGGAGCACCGTCGCAGTTCCGGCGTTCGTCAGACGCACGGCCGAAAGATAGCAAAACTGATTGAACAGCAGGCCAAAGGCGGTAAAGAGCAGCAGCTGCTTGCGATCGGCGGCTGTGGTCCAGAGCTTAATCAGGCGCTCGCGGTCGCGCGCAACAACCACGGCCATAAAGAGTAGACCGGCGAGAATCTGGCGCACGCTCATAAGCCACAAGGTGTCGACGTGATAGGTATCGAACAGAAAACTCGCGCTGGTGCCCGAGAAGCCCCAAAACGAACCGCCCACCAGCGTAGCCAAGACGCCCATGATCAACTTGCGCGTCGAAGCGCTGTTCAGGCGGTCGCGCCATGCACGGCGGGTGCTGCGGCTGAGCTCGTCGGTGCCCTCGGGCACATCAATGTTCGATATATCGGTCATCGGCACCGAAGCTCCTGCGCCTTCGACCTGCTCGACGCACTCTTTGCTCATTCCACTCCCCCGAAACAGCCTGGAAACAATTCGGCTTACCTTACCACGGCGAAGGCACCAGCCGGAGGCTTGTCCGCTTATCGGTAGGACAATTCCGCAGGCGTCTTTCCATAGCTCGGTACCGCAATGGCCTTGCATTATGCGACAGTCAAATCGCGGCAGCAGGCTCTTTTGAAATGGATATGACAAAGCCCCCGAATTCCACAATGCAAGGGTTGATTTCCGATCTCAGCCGAACACATTGAGCAGATAGGCCGTTCCCGCACCTAGCCGAACGCCCCCGCGGCCCCTCCCGGGGCCCGGGGGCGCCGTTTTCCCAGTTGAATGAACGGTGGAGATGTGTTTCGATGGGTCCGGTGGCCATGCTCCGCCCGCCGCCCGGCGCCTCTTCCCAGACTCAGCCGGACGGTCGGTTCCGTCTATTCCGTTTTCCCTTAGGCTAGGACAGCGGGGCATCGCCCCTTTCCTCGCGCGCCCGCGCGATGAGCCCCGGCGTCAGGTCGAGCTCGCCGACGGGCACGTCCTCCACGCCGTACGCATCCAGCAGCGCCTCCGCGTCGGCGCCGAGCATCGCCCGGAAGGCGCGGGCGGGCGTCGCGAAGCCGAGCGCGCCACGCGGCTCGGAGTTCACGTGCGACATCGCGAGCGACAGGTCCGCCGGGGCCAGCCGGTCGAACCTGAGGCCGCGGCCCTTGGGGGCTGCTCGAAGCAAAAACGAACGATCCCACGGACCTCGCGCGCGCCGTCGAGCTCATCGAGATCGGCGGGGGCATCGACGCGTGTCGTGATCTCGCACTCAAGCTCGCGCAAGAGGCGCAAGACACCAGCCGTGCGCTCGCCGAGAACGGCGTCATTTCGAACAACGCCGCTGACCTGCTCTGCTCCATGGCCGATTTCTTCATCAATCGGAGCGTATAGCGGAGTCGCAAGCGCGTAAACCCTCGAAACCTCCCCCAGCAGTGCATTTTGCTCGCGTTTCCGCAAGATTTCGATTTCAGAATGCACATGTTGGGGAGGTTTTGGATTGCTGTGGCGACCGGCGGTCCGATGTAGCCGCAAAAGGCCCATCAGCCGCCGTACATCCTCGCCGGCCGCCTCAGCTCGCCTTGGCACGCAGGCGACGATACAGCAAGCCGCCCAACGCCACGCACAGCAGTGACACGGCAACGACGACACCAACCACCAACCAGTTTCCGCTGCCCGCAGCGGATGCCGCGGCCGTCGAAGTCACAATGGAGGGAATGCGCCCAAACGTTGCGATGAGCACCACGGGGGCGAAGCGCATCTTGGTGAGGCCGGCGAAATACGTCAAGAAGTCCTTCGGGGTTCCCGGGATCAAGAAAATCACCAGCATGACCAGCTCGAGTCGCTTCGCATTATTGAGCCACGAAAACCGGTCGAGAAGGCTGCGGTCGAAGAAGAGGCCAACCAGGCTCCAGCCCCATCGACGCGTCATCCAATAAATCGCCGACGTCGCCAGCCCCGAGGCGACGAGGCACAGCGCCGTCCCCTCCCAGAAGCCAAACGCGTAACCGCTCGCCAGCTCCACAGGCTCGCCGGGCAAAAAGGCCAAGAAGATCTGGGTGACGTTGATTCCAAGCATGACGAGACGACTTATCACGCTATGGTCGGCGACGAACGACCGAACCGCCTGAGGGTCTGCAAGCCATGCCAAGATCCCCGGAAGGTATTCCCAGCATGCAGTCGCGAGGATCGCGACCGAGGCTGCAAGCGCCAAAAGCACGCGACGGCGCAGGATTCGACGGCGGGCATCGAGACCATCGTCCTCTGCGACGGCCTCGGCCGACATTGCCGCAGCGGTCGCGAATGAGGGGGCGTTTGCGGTCCGCGCGCCGGCAGAAGAGGCGTCGTCCAGCGCGTCATGAGCGCCCGCGACTCGATTGCGAAGCTCGCTCAAGGCGCTTACGTCAAGACGGCGAGCGGCGCCCCCGCAAGAAACCTGACCGGAATACCCTTCGGCTTCGGGCTGCATCCTCATCATCGCGTTACCTCCTTGTGTACCTGACAAGGACAGTTTCGCAACTTGGTGTCTATGTTTTGTCTACCAGCAATGACAATTCAGTAAGCCTTACGTTAAGGTAAGCCATTCTTAAGGTAAGAGCAGGCAACTGGTTCGCCGACGGTTCGATGAGCCCGGCGACGCCCGCCCGCGTAGCGCGCGAGCCCTCGTCACAATTCCCCTGTTTCGTCCCCATCGCCGCCCATGCTAAACGTCGCCGTCACACGCGCCCCGCCGGTCGAACCATTCCCTAACTCAAGCGCTCCCCCGTGTAAACCGCACAAAATGCTCGACACATTCAAGCCCAGCCCAAAATGCTCGGCAGATTTGTTCTCGCTAAAGAACGGATCGCACCCGCGCCGCAGGGCTTCGGGCGTAAAGCCCGGACCATCATCGGCAACGCTCAGGGCCAACCTGCCCTCTCGAACAGAAATCTCAACCTCGATGACGCCCTTCGCGTGGCCGCACGCATTGCTCAAGAGGTTGTCGAGAACCTCTTCGACCAGGGGTAGATCGATGTGGGTCATGTCGGCGCGGGCGCCATCTTCACCCTCGTCGATTGCAACCCTCAACGCGAGCCCTTCCCCGCGCGCCGCAACAACCTCGTTCGCATGCGACTCGAGCTCATCCACAAGGGACCGCGGCGTCAGCGGCTTGCGGTCTACAGGTCGATCTTCGAGCTTGCTCAGCCCTCCCATCTCCGTTGCGTACCGCTCCAAACGCACCACCTGGGCCGACAGGGCATCCAACGAACCAATATCGAGCTCATCGCCGCGACGCAGGCGCATCTGCGCCATCTCGACCGTCCCCTTGAGCACCGTGATCGGCGTTCGGAGGTCGTGCGCAAACGCCGCATTGAGCTGACGCCGCCCTTCGGCGGTGCGCCACAGCTCGCGCTGGGCATCGAGCAGCGACGCCCTCATATTCTCCAGCGTCTCGGACAGGCGACCAAGTTCTTTGCCCCGCACGCGCTCGATCGAGAAATCCAAATCCTGACCGGCGATGCGCCCCGCGGCGCTCGCCAGCTCCCCCAAGGGCCCGGCGATGTGAACGCGGTAGAAGTGCTTGAACGTGAGCCAACCCAGGCCGCCGTACGCCAAAACGGGCACAAGCCCCGTCGCAAGCGTGAGGACCCAAGGCATCGGACCATCGGGAGGCGGTGAAGCCGCATAATAGGCAGTGTTCGAGACGAGCCCTTCGCCAAACGTCTCCTCAAGATCGGCTCCCGTCATGTTTTCAAACAGCTCCACGCTCTGCGCGCGGCCCGCGCGGCTCAACGCGTCATAGCGGGCGAGGTTCTCCGCTGGAATCGTGCTGTTCACCTCGAGAATCTCCTCCTGCGGATAGCCCTCGTTGTAATTGAGCCCCCAGTCGTAGAGCTGCACCTGGCCGCTACGAACCATGTCGACGGTCGCGTACAGCGTGCTGATGGTGCGCCCGCCCTCCGGCACGTAATCGCTACCGGTCCCCCAATCGCCCGTCGCAATGAAGACCGCGTACGGCCCATCGCCTGGCAAGTTGAGCTCGGATGCGGGAAGCAGCTGCTGAGAGGTGGGGTCGTAGATGTATGGGCCCGAATCGATCACGCCGTGCTCGGTCAAACCGTTATCGAGCGTCACCTCAAGTTCGTAATATCCATTATTCCAAGCCGCGAGCACCTCGATGGCACTCAGCGCAAGCACCGTGGCCACAACAAGATAGGCGACCAGATACGCCGTGAAGATCACGCCCAACGGCCGCAGGCTCCACCAGGTACGCAGGCGCTCTTTTCGCGGCAGACGTTTCAGCTGTTCGCGCTCAAGCTCGCGGGCCGCGCGTCGCTCGGCGCGGCGAGCTGCGCGGCGGTCGCGCCTGCGGACAGAACCGCCATTGTCCCGACAACCGTCCTCGCAAGCGACAACTCGGCCGTCTTCGTGAGGCGCATGGCGCCCGCGTGGGCCCTTACCAAAACCTGTCACTTTGCCACCCACTTGTAGCCCACGCCCCATACCGTTGCGATCGGATCGTCCGCGATCCCCGCCGACGTAAACTTGTTGCGAATGCGGCGAATGTGCTCGCGCACCTGCGACGGGTCACCCGCGGCGTCCCATCCCCACACGCGCTCGTAAATCACATCGCGGTCAAACACCTGGCCAGGGCGCTTGCTCAACAGGGCGATGATGTCGAACTCGAGCTTGGTCAAGTCGACGGTCACCGCGTTCGAATCGCCCCCGGCGGACGAATCCCGATTACCACCCGCACCGTGAACCTCAACGATGCGTTGAGCGTAATCGATGGTCATCTCGCCAAAAAAGCGGACGGCGCCGTCGCTTTGCCGATCGCGAGCCCTTCCCTCGCGCGCCATGTGCGCCGCCACGCGACGACCCAGGACCTCGAGAGAAAAAGGCTTGAGCACGTAGTCGTCGGCACCCGCCGCAAAACCATCAAGCTGGTCCATATCCTCAACGCGCGCCGTTAGAAAGATGATCGGGCAGCTCACATGCTTCCGCACGCGGCGGCAGACCTCGAAGCCGTCCATCCCCGGCATGTTTACATCGAGCAGCATGATATCGGGGGCGGGGCCAGAAGAAGCCGCCGCCAGGGCCGACGGCCCATCATGGGCAACCGAAACCTCGTAGCCCTCCATGTAGAAAAACTCCGCGAGCATATTTGCGATATCAGCCTCATCATCTACGACCAGCATGTTCATTGTCGGCCCCCATACTACTCAAACAACGGCACACGCCTCGTGCAATCGTGCGCAAGACGGCGAAGCCAGCACATACTTCCCTGAAACCTTGCCACAAACCTGTCTACGCTTTGTCGATAATTTGACCGCAAACGGTCACCTGCAGGCGGCGAGCGGCTTTTTCTCACCAGACCACAATGCAAGCGATTTTTAAAAATGTTCTTGCCACCGAGTTCAGGCTCCGTTATATTATCCCTTGCGCACTTGCGCACCCTTGATCGGGCGTTTAGCTCAGGGGGAGAGCGCTTCCCTGACACGGAAGAGGTCAGAAGTTCAAATCTTCTAACGCCCACCAAATGTTCACAGCTCAGAGGCTATGTCTCTGGGCTGTTTTGTTTTATGTCGCCAAATCCGCTGGCAGCTCCAACCATCATCGCAACGTAGCATCAATTCACCTGACGAATGGCTGCCAAATAAATACAATACCCCAACATCAACAATAGCCAGGCACAAAACTGCGCCGCAAACTGCTCCAACCGCCCAATAGCCACCGAGGCCGAGACCAACGCGTCTCGAACCCATCCGAGCCGCAGCTTCTCAGCAAAACGCCGCGATGTCTGCGCTCTGCGGTATCCTTGAGCCACTTGCACCTGCAGCACCAAGGAGCCGCCATGCGCACCGAGCTCGATGTCCCCTTTTCGCACAAAGAAGAAGCCAAGGCGCTGGGCGCCAAATGGGACCGGACCAAGAAGATCTGGTATGTACCCAGCGGCGTCAACCCCGAGCCCTTTGCCGAGTGGCTGCCCGGTGTTGACCGATCCGACCTCTCGGCGCCGTATATATATCTAGTACTGGGCAAGCGCGAGTGCTGGAAGTGTCACAAAGAGACCTCGGTCGCGGCCTTCGGCATTCCCTATCGAACCGATAACGACGAGAGCATCGCCATCGCGCACGCGGCCAACGAAGCCGGGCACATTGCCATCGACACGGCCAACGCCAACGCACTCGCCATCGTGCCCGCTCTTGGCTGCGTGCCGGGCGAGATCCGCGACTACCTTCATAAGCGCTGCGGTTACAAGCCCGTAGGCGCGCGAGCCTCCAAAGCCCCGTCGCTCGGCAACACGTGCACCAGTTGCGACGCGCTGCAAGGCAGTCGCTATCTGTTCGAGGAGCCCTCGTCCCCGTTTGCCCTCACTGCCATCAACAAGCCGCCGGCACTGGAGTTTGTGCGCGTCGAAGTTGCCGGCGTCTTTGGCGTCCCGGCTACGCGCACTGACTTTGACCAGGCGCTCTTTACCTGGGCACGTGACCATCACGCCGAGTTCCACAAGCAACTCGGTGAGGGGATTTATTTGTAGGGACGGAGAGGCCTTCACAGCCAGCTCCTCCGCATCACCTATCCCTCGTCGCCGGCGTCGTACACGATATCGAGGCCACAAACAGGGCATTTCTCCGGGTACACCGGCATATGAACGCCTGTCCGTTTTCTCACTTCGTCGCTGAGTCTGTCGCGCGCATCGATGAACCGAATGTCGAGACACGGTATTTGCGAGCCGCAACAAGGACAGGCGACGACAAACGACCCGCAATCAACTTCTACGCTCGGAAACATATTGTTGTCGATAAGGGCACGCGGCAGTTTTCCGTACTTCCCCATCACGACATCGCCTCGCCAGCTCACGCTCGCTCCCTTCCCGTAATTGAAACCAGGAAGAGCATGCACCAGCAAGTGCGCGCGAAATTGCATCGCCACGCGATCCGATCAAACAACACGATCTTAAAAGACCACCAAAGCCAAATACGCTAATACGGCAGAATCCCCGCCTTTTCACGCTTCTTTTCCGAGCGATCGAACTCAATGCGATGGGCCTCAAGAAACGCCGTATTGGGTCGCCACTGACGCTCATTCGGCTGCCTTAGCGTCGCACCTGCAAAGGAAGCGTAGTCGGTCTTATCCAGCAGGTACGATCCGCACAGCCGATATTCACCGCAAACAGGCTCAAACGAAATCAGATGAGCATCAAATAGGGAATGTAAGTCGCGCCGAAGCAGAATGCCATTGCTGGCAACTTGCGATTTAGGGCCCGAGTAATTCTCGATATGTGCAGCCTCCAGAGCTTCGCTGACGCCGCAGTCCGACACCGCGCAACGGCCGTCATAGGCGGCAACGAGCTGCTTGCGGAACCATTGTTGCCCCAGTCGCTCGCGCCTTAACGCATAGCGAACTTTTTCGTCATCGGTCGCATCCCGTCCGGCAAACTCAATGTCGACTGGCATGTGCTTCAGATAGCTCATGTCGGACGCAAAACGAGGGTCAGGCCCGCCTTTATGAACGGGACCATGCAGAACAAACCAGCCGTTTTCGGGCTCGAACCGTTCAACAAACGCAAGGCCAAGCACCTTATAGCCCACCTCAGTTGCAAATATGACTCCAACTGGAACGCCACATTCCATGCAGTTGAGCATTTTCCGGTTATAGTCTTGGTCTCGAGAACCAACGGTGCCCGGCGCTTGAACCGAATACTTAATGACCCACGTGCCGTCATCCAAATAGAGCGGAGGAACATCGGTATAGAAACTCTTTTTAGAGTTATGAACCGAGAGCGCAAAGATCTTATCGGGATCTTGCTTCACCCGATCCTGGCCCGGCCAGAAGATCCCTGAATCCCGCGTTACGGGAAAGAAGTCCGAGCCAATTCTCAAACGATACTGATACTGAGGGCTATCTTCCTTGGTGTGGTGCGGAAGGCTGGTCCAAACGCCGCCGCGCTGTTCCTCACCCAGAAACCACTCCCATGCCTCAACGTATTCGGAAGGCACGAGACTGCAGGCGCGGTCATAGCTTGGTCCATCCATCAACGGAACAGCAAGGTCAATGTCGTTCATCGCCAGCACCTACAACCATACGAACGCGAATCATGCCCCTCAATAATATGGCCGAGAGTCAATTATTACGAGGTCTCATTCCGCGATCGGCACGTCGTTGATGCTCTCGGTTTGCCGCTGGCGCGCTTGTACCCCGCTGTCCCACTTCCCTGTATACTGATGTAGCACGTGTTTCATCCGGGCTTGTTGGACCGGGTCGTTCATGGGAGGGCCTTATAGCTGCTTCGAATCCGCCTAAGGGGAGCGTTTCTTCTTCGTCCATCAAGCCGGTTACACGCAAGGCCGTGCGCTGCCAGCGCGAGGTCGCCTGGCTTGTCACGCAGGCAGCAGGCAGACTCGTGGCGAGCACGGAGGACGTCAATGCGCCTACGCCGAGCTTTGTGTTAGCGGCGGCGCTGGATTTTGTGCGCCAATTGGAGCTTGCCGCACAGGATGTCAGCGGCCACCTCGACTACCAGAATGTTATGGCACCCGACCTGTTGACCTTTTGCCGCATGGCCAAGTTGCCCGCCGCACCCAATGCGCTTTCGGACGCAGGCTATATGTTTACGCTTTCGGGCGCGGACCTTATCCGCGACATCTATGCATACTGCAGCGAGCTCGCCGAGCGCCACGTCTTTGACGCGGCAGAAGTCAAACCGGGATATGTCATCAAACTGGTTCTTAGGCTGTTCTTGATGGGCGGGTTCGGGGCCATGCCGGCGTAAGCCGAGTCTTTAGCATCACCGTCGACTGGGCAACAACTGCTTTACCCTGGTGGGCGCCAATCGAGAGTCGATTAATGGGTCGCCTCGTCCACTAACGCATTTATTCCACGCGCTCTGACAGTCGATATTTGCGGTTGCGGCTTGTCGACGGCGCCGTCGGCTCAAGCTCACCCTGCGCAATGAGTGCATTGACGCGTGCCCTAACCTGGGAAACCGTGAGTCCCGTGCGCTCCGCCAGTTCGCGCGTCCCCAATTCGCCGTAGCGCTTGAGTGCCGTCATAATCAAGTCCCCGCCATGATCGACCGGCTCAACCTTTGAACGGTAAAGTACGACCTTGAACCGATCGAACCCCGGGCAGAACAGGGGATCGGCCAGACCATGCGCGCGCATGGCATCGATCATCATCGGGATGCCCGAGCCATTTCCCTCAGCCGGCGAGCCTGCGCCATCCGGCAGTGGAACAATCGACATGAGTTTCACGAGCGTTGCATTACGACATCGGGAGCTGCCGTCAAACAAGTTCTCGCGAGTCTTCCCTCCATAAAGGCCGCCGGGATTCGTCACCTCGATACGGTCGTCAAAAACGTCGACGGCGATCGATTGCCCACAGAACCGATCCCCGTATTCCCTGTGGATAACCGCGTTGGCGACTGCCTCGCGCAGGACCTCCTCGGGAATCTCCAGCGAGTCGATACGCGAGATGCCTTGGACGGTCGAGGTGCGGCGCAGGTTTTTGGCGACAGCCGCGACGGCATCCGAGATCATTTCGCCCAACGTTCCCTCGCAGATCGTACGGTCCATGAACCTCAACGACCCCGCCGCGCCCTTCTGCGTTCCGGCATAGACCGCCACATCGATAAAGAGCTTGGGATAGAACTGCTGAGGATAGGCACCCGCGGCCAGGAGCCCGGCCTTAGTAACATTGCCCTGGGAGTCGAGGAAATTCAGGCGCTCCAGCTTCGTTTTCTTGTCCGGCGCGCCGCGCATTGCACGGGGTGTCAGCGAGAAAGCACGCTCTATCGTGCGGTCGACCAGGGCCTCGTCAAGATCGCCTGCGACCGCGCCGGGTACTGCATCGCGATCACTGGGGCTCGTCCGTTCATACGATGACAAGGACAGGACCTCAGTCGACGAAAGCGGGACATCTTTGTCATCGATGCGTTTGTAGCTGCCGCCTTGAGCGCCCCGCTCTATGACATAACAAGGCTTGCTCGACGGGTCGAGCTCCTCAATCGCGATGACCAGAACCACGGTGCCCTGAAGCTCCACGCGTTCAATGGTGTATTTGGGCGGATTGGCCAGTTTTCCGCGGCCGCCGGCATCACCCATGCCCGCTACGAATTGGTTGAGCACCTTCTCGGTCTCAAAGTTCTCAACCGGGACAAAGCCCGCGCGCTCGCTCACGCCGAGCACGATAATTCCGCCAGCGGTATTCGCGAATGCACTAACCGTTTCCCATACGTCGCGGGAAAGCGTCGTGGCGCTCTCCTTGACCTCGACGTTAAGATCGTCCGAGCCCATGCGCCTTAAAGACTCGAGCAGACCGGTCAGCTCGTTTTCGTTCATCTGCATGTCCTTTCGCTCGGCCCGGCGGAGAATGCCACGAATAGATTTCCTTCGTCTCTCAGTTATCTCTCGTAATTATCTCTCATCTTTCTGCTATCTCTCATATTAGAGATAAGTGAGAGATGAAAGAAAAGATGTCTGTCATCTGTTTCATTTAAACATGTTTTTGCTGGTAGAACAATCAGTATTGAGACAATACCATGATTGCTTGTCTCCTTGCTGCTCAGTTATCTCTCATATTTATCTCTCGTCTTTCAGCTATCTCTCGTGTTAGTGACGAATGAGAGATGAGAGATGCGTGAGTGATGGACGAGTGTGATTTTTTGGACGGTCGGAAAATCCCTCAAATAAAAAACGGGGCCGGCCTTACGCCGAGCCCCGTTTTCAAACGGTCAGTTAGTTATCCAACGCGCGAGCATAGCAGTCAACATTACGCCGCCGCGAACACTCCCAAGCCCGTTCCGATGATGCAGATTGCGAAGATGCCCAAGATGATCCAAATGGTCTTGACGCCCTTTTTATAGAGGGCAACGCAAGCGAACGTTGCCAGCAAGGGCAGCAGACCGGGGAAGATCGAATCGAACAGATCCTGCAGGACAATCTCCGAACCACCCACGTCAAAGGTCAAAGCCGTGGACAGCGAGACCTGTGCCGCAATCATGGCGCCGATAACGGTCATTCCGAGAACACCGGCAGCATGCGTCATGCGAGACATAAGGTTGCTCTCTTCGGACTGCTGCAAAAACTTGGTTCCCAAGTCGTAACCCAGATGGGCGGCGACGATACGCGTTGCAAAGTTAATCACGGAGTAGATAAGCGCGTACACGATGGGGCCGAGCGGGTTGCCCGTCGAAGCGATGCCAATACCAATGCCGGCGGCAACCACGCGGAACGTACCCCAGTAGAACGAATCGCCGATGCCGGAAAGCGGTCCCATAAGGCCGACCTTCATGGCGTTAATCGAGGACGTGTCGAAGTTCTTATCGGCAGCCGCCTGCTCTTCCATCGAAACCGTTAGGCCGGCTACAAACGGAAGCACATGAGGCGTGATGTTAAAGAACTCGGTATGGCGATCGAGCGCCGCATAGTAATCGTCGTCGTTGGGATAGATCTTTCGCAGGGGCTTCTGAATGGTGTACATGAAGCCCATTGCCATCATCTTGTCGTACGACTGCGAGCACTGGCTCGTAAACTGGCGAAGGAACATGCTCCGATACATATCGGGAGTCATAATCGCGTCCTTCTTGGCCTCTTTGAGGTCGGTGTTCTGGATAGCCATTAGAAGTCCTCCTCTTCATCTGCAGCAACCGTCTGCGGACCGGACGAGCCCTCGCGGAAGGCCAGGAGCAGCGCGACGCAAATGGCAGCTGCGGCGACGCCGACCACGTCCATCTTGAGGTAGATGACCATAATGAAGCCCAGGAACAGCCAGGGAAGGAGCTTGTTATCGCCCATGGTCCTGATAAGAAGAGCGAAGCCGATGCAGACCATGACGCCGGACGCAACGTTGAGGCCGTCCATCACAAACTGCGGAATCGCGCTGAGCGCATTGTTGATAAGGTCGGCACCAAAGAACAGCGAGCCAAACACCAGCAGTGCAGACGGAATGCCAATCGACAGCGGCACGATGGTCAGATGGTACAGATTCGCCTTGGCAAGATCGCGATTTGCCAGAGCGGTCTCAATCTTCTTGCAGGCAAAGGCACCCGGAACGGCGTAGCAGAAGTTGCGCCACACCTGAAGGAAGACGGAGACGGGAAGGGCGAGCGCGACGGCAGTTGCCGTGCCCGTACCCGTAATGACGGCAAACGCGCAGCCAAGCACGCCGGAGGCATAGACCTCGGGAGGAACCGCCGCGCCGACCATGATGGCGCCCATGAACATGGACTCCAAAGCAGCGCCGACGATAACGCCCTGCTGGACATCGCCAAGAATCAAGCCGACAAACAGGCTCGTAAACAGCGGACGACCAAGCATCGTAATGCCAAATAATTGCTCGTCCATGGACGCAATAAATGCGACCAGTGCAACTAGAAGATACTGGACAACCATTTCGATCAACCCCAGAAACAGGTCTGCAGGCGAGGCATTCTGCGCAGCTCGCCTGCAGACAACCGCAGCAATTTGAGAGGATTAGTAGTTCATCTGGTGATAGTAACGACGCATGGTGAGCGGGTGGTTACGGACGTGCTCGAGATGGCAGCTCAGACGCTCGGTGATGGTGTAGGTGACCATCGGGGAAACGATCTTGCGGAACTCGGGGTCGCTGAACGGCAGCTCGACCTCGGCGGTGTCAAACTTGTTCACGCGGACGTTGACGCCCTTCTCGTCGGCGAGCATGTGAGTGAAGTTGTCCACGCGGTCCATGAGCTTACGGGTGTCATCCTCGCCGTAGAGCATGATGAGGCTCGTGCCTTCCTCGCACAGCTCGATGGTGCCGTGGAAGAACTCGGCGGCGTGGATGGACTTGGTCTTGATCCACTGCATCTCCTCGAGGATGCACATGGCGTAGTCGTAGGCCTCACCCCAGAGCATGCCGGAGCCAATCACCATGTGGTAATCGGTGTCCTTGAAGTCCTCGGCCATGGCGGCGCAGCGCTCGTCCTGAGCGTCCTTGGCCTTGATGAGGTACGGAGCGATGTTGCCGAACTCTTCCATGAAGGTGTTGTACTTGGGGAAGGCGCCGGCGTTCTTGAGGAAGCGGGCGACCAGCGTGATCTGGTAGGTGTAGATGGCCTCGCACAGAACGTCGTCCTCGGCGAAGCTGAAGAACTTGTAATCGGCGTACTCGGTGGCCGGGGTGTTGTCGTTGGAGACATACATCAGCGTGCGGGCGCCCTGCTCCTGGCAGAACTTGGCAGCCTCAATGATCTCGGGGGTGGTGCCGGTACGGGTGGAGAAGACGCAGACAGAATCCTTGTTGAAGGTCTTGGGCGGGCAGGCGAGGAACTCTGCGGCGATCTCGCAGTGGACATCGACGTCGGCCGTGGTGGTCTCGACCCAATACTTCATCGGGAGCGTGTGGGCCCAGGTGCCGCCGCAGCCGATGAAGAAGATGTTGGAATAACCCTGCTCGCAGACCTCGTCCACGGCAGCCTCAATCTGAGGACGGAGAGCGAGGGCATCGCTCACAACCTTCTCGTAACGAGGCTCATCGAAATTGAACATCCCTTACTCCTAACTCACTTGGATGAACCCTTCATTCATCCCATGACGTTATAATACTTTATATAACTAATTATGCAAGAACTATTTCAGATTTTTTTTGATTTTTCTTTAATAAAAAGCCCGCCGATCAAATGATCGACGGGCATAGGCATAGAGCATTGGTTCAATAAATGCCGAGCATCAACGTGTTTCCGGCTAGAAAACGTCCTTGGCAAACACCTTAGCGTCATTGGGGACCTGACGGATTTCGATGGCCACGCCATCGCCCAGGAGCTCTTGGATATGCTCGGCATCTTTCTCGGTCGCAAAGATCGCAGGGGTCGGATGAAGCGTGGTCTCAGGGGTCTTTCGGGTTCCGCCCAGATTGATCTCTTTGATGTCTTTGCAACCCTTAGCGAGACGATAGACATCTTCAATCGTCTCAGTGATGATAAACAGCGAATACTTGTCGGTAACGCCGCTGTTGAGCGCCTCGATAGCAGCGTCAACATCCTTGATGACGAGTTTAACGCCGTTGGGGCGGGCGAGCCTCAAGGCCGCCTTCCTCATGTCGTCTTTTGCCACAGCATCGCTGGCAAGCAAGATGCAATCTACATCCAAAGCGTGAGTCCAGGACATGGCAACTTGGCCGTGAATCAGTCGGTAATCAACTCTCGTAAGCTTAATCATCGTTATCATCTCCGCACGTGATAAAGGGAATGACAGGTGTGGCCCCTAGCTAGGGCTCGAACCAGAACTAACTAGAACTCTTCTTCCTCGGCGCCGGCAAGCATGTCCGCCGCCTCGCAAAGCTGAATAAACGAACGCGATCCCTCGACCGCGGCTTTGGCCTTGTCCGCATCCAGGGAGTCCATCTGTGTAACCATTTCCACCAGCAGCGGCAAGTTCATTCCAGCGATTAACGTAAACGATCCGTCGGTCTGCCTCTGAATGAATTCGTTGTTTACAGAGCCGCCAAAGATGTCAGTCACGACAAACCAAGAGTCGGCAGGGTCCCTCGTCTCCATCCATGCATCAATCAACGCCGCGACGTCCCTTGAATCGTCATCGACATAGGCGCACAGGCACTCGATTCGGTCGTTGGTGCCCATCAGAATCTCCAGAGAGCTTTTCATGCCTTGGGCGAGATAACCATGACTCGCTAGCAATATCTTATTCATAGTTCTCCAATACCAATAGGACGTACTATATTGTCATAACAAAGTATATTAGCAATCTACCCTACGTGGTGTGTCTATTTTCCAAATCCGCGAACGGTAACAATTGGTCGGTAAATCGACCAATCTATCGCTAATTTACAAATAGAACTTCAGTCGCTCGGTGCAGTACACCTGACGGGAGATGAAAAGCGGCTCGCCACTTGGGGCATAACGTCTATCGACAAACAGAAGCAGCGAAGAGTCCAGCTCCACGTTAAGGTATGCCGCCTCGAGCTCGCTCGCATAGCAGACCTCGAGCGTACGCGTGTTGGGACCCATCTTGATCCCCTGGCGATCGAGTACCGCCATCAGCGAATCATCGAGGGACTCATGCTCCAAAAAAGAAAGCGCAGCGGAATAGCTATTGGTTTCCAGCATCGTGGGCTTGCCATCCACAAGGCGCAGACGACGGCTACGCAATACCTTTTGGGTATCGTCTACGCCCAGGAACTTCGCGTCTCGCAGACTTGGGAAGTCCCAGCCCATTTCGAGAACCCTGGTAGACGCCTGTTTGCCCGCAAGCTGGCACGAATGGGTAAAGCTCTCACGGTCGTCCGCGGCATACATCTGCGTGTCCGACGAAACGAACGTGCCCTTGCCGCGGGCCCTCTCAACAAGCCCAGCATCTTCCATTTCTTTAATTGCGGAGCGAACCGTTATTCGGCTCACGCCAAATTGCTCGATAAGCTCCGCCTCGGTCGGAAGCTTATCTCCCGGGCGGTACGTGCCGTTGGCGATTGAATCAGAAAGCGCACGAACAATCTGTTTGTACAGGGGGATAACGCTATTTGCCTCAACCATATCAACCATACCTTTACAAGGAATCAGCAGCCTATAGATAAATGACTTATATTGTATTAGAACTTTTTAGCACTCCACGCCATTTCCTATAATGTTTTAGCAAACGAGGGGTTATTTTGCGTAAGCGGTGTAGAGTCCATCCATTTCCGCATACAGCTTCAATCTGATGGCGGTATATGCATCCGATAAGCCGATTGATTTTTATCTTATACCTGTCTCACATTCATCCCTCGTCGTAGAGATGAATGTGAGGTGAGAGATACGTACTTGACGCGCGAGCGTGGATATTTGGACGGTTTTTGGGCTTTTGGCGGCCGATTTCGTCCGAAAATCCACGCTCGTGCGGCAGACGTCCGAATTTCCACGCTCGTGTGCCAGAAAATCCACGCTCATCCGGCAGATTGGTCGAAGGCCCCATATGGGTATACTCTCGGAGATTCGACTCGATTCGCCCCCGTTGGGGCGTCAAAGGAGACTGCATATGTCCACTACCTCAACCGACCCGCGCGCCGCTGCCGCCGCGCTGCTGGTGCCCGGAACCACCTGCCACGGCTTTACCGTCGAACGCCGCGAGACCGTGCCCGAGCTCGACGCAGACGCTTACGTGCTGCGCCACACCGCCTCGGGCGCTCGCCTGCTGCACCTAGCGTGCGACGACGAAAACAAGGCCTTTGCCATTGGCTTTAAGACGCCGCCGGCCGATTCCACCGGCGTGTTCCACATTCTTGAGCACTCGGTGCTGTGCGGATCGGCCAAGTTTCCCGTCAAGGAGCCGTTTGTCGACCTGATCAAGAGCTCCATGCAGACGTTCCTCAACGCCATGACCTACCCCGACAAGACCATCTACCCCGTTGCCACCACCAACGAGCAGGATCTGTACAACCTGATGGACGTGTACTTGGACGCGGTGTTCAACCCGGCGATCTACACCAAGCCCACCATTTTTGAGCAGGAAGGCTGGCACTACGAGCTGGACCTGCCGGAGAGCGTCGAGGGCGAGGGCGAGGGCGGCTCCGCGAGCCTGCGCGAGGGCACGCTGCGCTATAACGGCGTGGTGTTCAACGAGATGAAGGGTGCGCTGTCCGACCCCATGAGCGTGCTGGACGACGCCGTCAACGCCGCGCTCTATCCCGACACTGCCTATGCGCACGAGAGCGGCGGCGACCCGCGCGCAATTCCCGCGCTCACCTACGAGCAGTTCCTGGACACGCACTCGCGCCACTACAACCCTTCCAACTCCTACATCACGCTCTATGGCGACCTGGACGTGGACCGCGCGCTGGCCTTTTTGGACGAGCGCTATCTGTCGCAGCCGAGCGCCGCGAGCCGCCGCATGGACGCTGCCGTCGCCGCCGGCGACGACCCGTCCACGCTGGCGCCCAATCCGCTGGACGTGCAGGCGCCTGTGACCTGCGAGTATAAGCGCGTCGAGATGGCCACCACGCCCGAGAACGCCCTGGTGGGCCTGGGCCTTGTGCTGGGTAGCGCGCTCGACCGCAAGCGCACAATCGCCGCGGACATCTTGTTCGAAGCGTTGCTGGGCTCCAACGAAGCGCCGGTTAAGAAGGCCATTCTGGCCGCCGGCCTGGGCGGCAACGTGGTGAGCTACACCGCGGCCGAGAGCCTGCAGCCCTACGAGCTCATCATGCTGCAAAACGCGCAGCCCGGCGTGGCGCGCGAGCTGCGCCGCGTGTTCCAGGACGCCTGCCGCGACCTGTGCGAGCACGGCGTTCCGCGCGAGCGCCTGGAGGCCATCATCAGCAGCAACGAATACGACCTGCGCCAGCGCGACTACGGTATCGCCGACGGCGTGGCCATTGCGTGCGACGCGCTGAGCACCTGGCTCTACGATGACGACGCCGCGACGCTGGCGCTCAAGTACGGCCCAGTGTACGAGGAGCTTCGTGGCGAGCTGGACGGCAGCTACTTTGAGGACCTGCTGCGCGAGCTGGTGCTGCAGAACGACCATATGGCTCTGGTCGAGCTGGCGCCGGTGGACGCCGCCGAGGGCGCAGAGGGTGCCGAGGCCGCCGAGCTGGCAGCCAAGCGCGATGCCATGACCGATGCCGAGCTGGCCGATGTGGTCGAGCGCACGGCCGCGCTGCGCACCGCGCAGGAGGCCGAGGACACGCCCGAGGCCAAGGCCACGTTGCCGCGCCTGCGCGTGTCCGACATTGGCGAGGCGCGCCCCGAGCCGCCGCTGGTCGTGGACACGACCGCGCCCATCCCCTGTCTGCGCCACGGCATCCCCACCAACCGCCTGGCCTACGCCATGCAGTACTTCGACCTGAGCTGCGTCGCGTTTGAGGACCTGCCCTACGTGACCCTGCTCTGCCGCCTGCTCAAGCAGCTGCCCACGAGCGAGCACTCGGCCGAGGAGCTCGATAATCTCATCGCCGGCAAGCTGGGCTTTTTGAGCTTTACGACCGAGGTCATGACGCAGCCCGACGTGGACGGCGTGCGCCCCTACCTGCTGGTAAGCGCCGGCGCCCTGTCCGAGAAGATCGATGCGCTGGCAAACCTGCCGCGCGAGGTGTGGTCGAGCACGCTGCTGCTCGATGCCGGCGCCGATCGCGTGCGCGACGTGCTCACGCAGATTCGCATTGGGCTTGAGCAGGGCTTTATCAACAACGGCCACTCGGCAGCACTCGGTCGCGCGATGAGTTACAGCTCGCCTTCGGCCGTGGTGCGCGAACAGCTCTCGGGCGTGGACTTCTACCTGTTCTTGCGTGATCTGCTCGAGCACTTTGACGAGCGCTTGGATAGCCTGCGCGCCAAGTTTGCCGAGCTGGCGGGCCGCATCTTTGTGGCCGATGGCTGCATGGCGAGCTTTACCGGCAGCGACGAGGACTTTGACACGTACTGGGCCACCGCGGGCGACCTGGGGCTTGGCGTGGGCGACGGCGACGGCGCTGCCGGCCGCGACGCGCTCGTGGTGCCGGTGCCGCGCGACCGCCACGAGGCCTTTGTCATCCCCAGCGACATCTGCTTTGCGGCAAGCGCATGCGACCCGCGCCGTCTGGGCATCGACGTGACGGGCGCCTGGGCGGTTGCCGCCAACGCGCTCTCCTACGATTACCTGTGGAACGAGATCCGCGTAAAGGGCGGCGCGTACGGCTGCGGATTCCGCGCGGCCGGCGAGCGCCAGGCGGCGTTCTACACCTACCGCGACCCGGCAATCGATCCCTCGATTGAGCGCGTGGCGCGCGCGGGCGAATGGCTCGGCAGCTTTGAACCCGACGAAGCCGCCTTTGAGGGCTTTATCGTGAGCTGCGTGAGCGGCATGGACGCGCCGGTGAAGCCCTACGCGCTCACCAAGCGCCGCAACACGACTTACCTGGCCGGCCTCGATCCCAACGCGCGCGAGAAGCGCCGCGCCCAGATGCTCGCCGCCACGCCCGGTGAACTGCGCTCGCTCGGCGCCGATGTGACGCGCATCGCAGCCGAGTCGCCGACCTGCGTCTTTGGCGGCCGAGACGTCATCGCCAAGAGCAACGCCGACTTTAACGTCGTCGACCTGATGGGCTAACGCACGGCAAAGGTAGATTTTTGGGACATGTCTGAAAATCTACCTTTTTTCTGCGGTTTGAGCGGGGCGGCGCAGCCCACCGCGGCGGTTTGTCTCAATCTGTAACATCTAGGTCCAATTTTGCCGAGTTACTGTTACAGATTGAGACAAACCGCCGCAGACGCCCACTCCACAGCACAGACCACCACAAAGGTGCCTGTCTCCTTCCTCAGTTGTGATTCGAACACTTGTTCTATACGCACACATGTTCTATAGTAGAGGTGCTTGCATCAAACTGAAATTGCAACTAGAATATAGTTGCAGAATGTGAGGCGGGATGACTCGATCCGATAAACTCATCGCCCAGCTGCTTAGCTGTCCTTCAACGTATAGATTCGCTGACTTTCTTAAAGTTATGGCTTCATATGGCTTTGAAATGGACAGCAAAGGCAAGACATCCGGATCGCGCGTTCGCTTCTACAGGCCATCAGATGGCAGGATGATCGTAATGCACACGCCTCATCCATCTGACGAATTGACAGCGGGGACCATTCGAAACATCGTTCGCTTTCTGCAAGATGTCGGAGGTAGTCATGAGTAACGTTTTGGCATACAAGGGTTATTTCGCCCCAGTCGAGTTCGATGCCGAACAGCATGTGCTAACAGGTATGGTCGCCGGCATTAGGGACGCAATCGTATTTGAAGGCTCCACGGCTGAAGAAGTGGAGCAATGCTTCCACGACGCCGTCGACGATTACCTTGAGTTTTGCGCCGAGAAGGGCAAGGAACCCGAGCGGGCTTTTAAGAGCTCGTTCAACGTAAGAACGGGCTCTGAGCTCCACAAGCAAGCAGCGCTGGCGGCGGCAAAGAAGGGTGAGTCACTCAATAAGTTTGTGACTGAAGCGATCGCTGCGGCGCTGTGAAGCCAACGTCGAGTCGAAGCCGCCACAAAGGGCGCCTTTGCGGCGGCTTCGACGTTTGCCCAGATAAAACCTGCCAAAATAAACCTGTCCCTTTTTGGTAGGTTTGGGAGAGGGAGCTGGGATGGATAAGGCTGAGTTGCGACGGGCGGTGATTTCCCGGCGCGATGCTCTTGATTTGGATGTGCGTGCGGCAAAGTCCGCCGTTATCTGTACGCGGCTGGTTGAGCTGTTGGATCGCTCGGATGCCGCGGTGCCGCACACCGTTGCCATCTATGCCGCGATGGGTTCCGAGGTCAACCCTGCCGCGTTTGCCGCTGCGGTCGCCGCGCGCGGCTGGCGCGTGGCCTATCCGTGCATGCTCTCGGCAATTGATGCCGCAGCTTGTGGCCAGCGCATGTGTATGCGAGCAGTTGCCGCCGACGATGCGTTCGCGGCTCCGTTTATCGCCCACCCCGCGCGGGCCTTCGCGGCCACGGACATCGACAGCGGCCGCTTCCCCATCGTGCCTGCCGAAGCACTCGACATGATTGTTGTGCCGCTCGTGGCCTTCGATCAAACCGGCGCACGTCTGGGCTACGGCGGCGGTTGCTACGACCGCTACCTGCCCATGCTCTCACCCGCATGCCAAATCATCGGCATCGCCTTTGACGAACAACGCATCAACCACGTCCCCACCTATGCCCACGACCTGCCGCTGCCCAACATCATCAGCGCCTAATCGCCGCCACATCAGCCACGGCTACAGCAGTACCATCGCAGTCTAGTGCTCCTCGCCGGCGCGGGCCAGGTCGTAGGGCGTGGTCTGGTAGACGTAGTAGTTGAGCCAGTTGGTGTAAAACAGCTGAGCCTGGCTGCGCCAGACGTTGCGCGGCTCGGCGGTGGGGTCGTCGCCCGGGAAGTAATGTGCCGGCACCTCGGGATCAAGCCCGCGCTTCACGTCGCGCTCGTACTCCAGGCGCAGCGTGTCGGTATCGTACTCGGGGTGGCCAAATACAAAGAAGCGGCGACTGTCGGTCGACTTGACGATGTACAGGCCCACCTCGTCGGACACGGCCACGACCTCAAGCTGCGGCTCGGCCTCCACGTCCTCGCGGCGCACATCGGTGTTGCGCGAATGCACAGCATAGAAACGGTCGTCAAAACCGCGGACCAGCGGGCTCTGCGGCTTCACCAGATAATGCTCAAAGACGCCGCTCGCCTTTGCCGGCAGGTCGTACTTCTGAATACCGTAATGATGGTAGAGCCCCGCCTGCGCGCCCCAGCAAATGTGCAGCGTAGAGTGCACGTGCGTGGTGGACCAATCCATAATCTGACAGAGTTCGGGCCAGTAGTCGACCTCCTCGAACGGCATCTGCTCCACCGGCGCGCCCGTGATGATCAGGCCGTCGTAGTGGATATCGCGGATGTCGTCGAACGTGCGGTAGAACGTCTCCAGGTGGCCGGCGCTCACGTGCGTGGCCTCGTGCGTCTTGGTGCGCAGCAGGTCCACCTCCACCTGCAGCGGCGTGTTGGAGAGCTTACGCATGATCTGCGTCTCGGTGGCGATCTTGGTGGGCATGAGGTTGAGGATGAGCACGCGCAGCGGACGGATGTCCTGGTGCAGCGCGCGGTACTCGGTCATGACAAAGATGTTCTCACTCTCGAGCTGCGCGGCGGCAGGGAGGGCGTCGGGGATGCGAATGGGCATGGATGCTCCTTACGAGTCAGTTGCAGCTATGGTACAACGAGCGACCCCATCCGCGCGAGCACATCGCCCAGCGATGCCGTCGGCGGCCCAAATCACTCCAAAAGTAGAAATTAAGGCATGTCCCAAAAATCTACGGCACTTTAGTCTAGCAAAGTGGCAACAGGACGCTACAATGGTTCGACGCGAAAAACTCGGCCGGAAGGATACGTATATGTACCAGACGCGTAAGATCGGTGTGGTCGGCCAGGGCCACGTGGGAGCACATGTCGCCAACAGCCTGCTTATGCAGGGCATTGCCGACGAGCTGTACCTGTGCGATATTAACGAGGCCAAGGTGACGTCCGAGGTCCAGGACCTGCGCGACTCCCTTTCGTTTGTCCCGTACAACACCAAGATCGTCAACTGCTACGACCACTACGAGGAGCTGGCCTGCTGCGACGTCATCGTCAATGCCGCCGGCAAGGTCGCGCTGGCCGCTGGCAGCCGCGACGGCGAGCTGTTCTTTACCACCGACGCCGCGCGCACCTTTGCCAAGCGCATCGTCGACGCCGGCTTTGACGGCATCTTCGTGAGCATCTCCAACCCCTGCGACGTCGTGTGCACCGAGCTGTGGCACCTGACCGGCTACGATCCCAAGAAGATCATCGGCTCGGGCTGCGGCCTGGATTCCGCCCGCCTGCGCACCGAGATCTCCAAGAAGATCGGCGTGAGCCCCAAGTCCATCGACGCCTACATGATCGGCGAGCACGGCTTTAGCCAGCTTGCCGCCTTTAAAGCCGCGACCATCGCCGGCAAGAGCCTCAACGAGCTTCAGGCCGAGAACCCCGACAAGTACGCCTTCGACCACATGGAGGTCGAGGAGCTCGCGCGCAAGGGCGGCTATGTGACCTACGCCGGCAAGCAGTGCACCGAGTACGCCGTCGCCAACTCCGCCGCGCGCGTCTGCGCCGCCGTTCTGCACAACGAGCACGCCGTGCTTTCGGCCTCTACGCTTATGACCGGCCAGTATGGCGAGGAAGGCATCTTTACCTCCCTGCCGTGCGTGATCGGTGCCGAGGGCGTCGAGGAGGTCTACACGCTCGACCTGTCCGAGTACGAGCTCGAGGGCTTCCACAAGAGCTGCCAGCACATCCGCGACAACATCGCCCAGCTCGACTGGTGGGATGCCGAGGCGTACGACGCAAAGTAGGCCGCCGCTTGACGCGACACCTCGCCCATACGGACGCCATGTAAAGCGGGCCGCGCCGGAAACCCATCGGCGCGGCCCGCTTTTTGGCTCACACGACACGCTTACAAATTTAGGTCTAATACTTTTCCGCGAAGTGAACGAGCAAAAATGAGCCCCCGAAGCATCGACACTTTATGGGAACCATTTCCTGCGGTTTCATTAAGATTTTCCTGCGGTTTTGGCGCCAAAAAATGTCGATGCTTCGGAGGTCCAAAATAGGTCGTTCACTTCGCGGAAAAGTATTAGACTTCGTTTTCGCGCAGACACGAATCCGGCCGCCACAACGCAAAAAGGGGCCCGCGCGCAGCGCAGACCCCGTCAAAAAAGATAATTCCCGGTACCTAGTACTGCTCGATGCCCATGTAGCGACGAATCTCGGGGCTGTGGTCGAACGCCTTACCGCGGGCTGCGCGCAGCTCGCAGCTCATCGCGTAGAAGAAGATTGGCTCCAGGTACGAACGCACGCTGGCAGGCACGTCGCCCACGCCGTACTCGAGTGCGTCGAGCACCATGATCGTGTCGGTGTGCGTGTTGAGGAACGCCAGCGCGCGCTCCTCCATGGGGCGACACTCGCCCGATCCGAGCTGCACAAAGTAGAACACGCCGGGCTCGGTAGCCTCGAACGGGCCGTGGAAGTACTCGCCGGAGTGGATGTAGCAGCAGTGCTGCCACTGCATCTCCATGAGCGAGCAGATGGCCATGGCATAGGTCTGGCTAAAGTTGGGGCCGGAGCCCAGGATATAGAAGAACTTGTGCTGCTGGCAGAGCTCGGCAAAGCGATCGCCCAGCTCGGCGTTGACCTTCTCGCGGGCGGCGGGCAGCAGCGCGTCCATCTGCTTAAGGCCGGCATACATGTCGGCGAGCGCCTCGTAGCCCTCCTGCTGGTCGAGCAGCTCGGCAGCCATTAGCACGCCAATGCCCTGCGGGACCTCGGCCTGCGACTCGCCCTTGCCCCACGGATAGACCCAGGTGGTCCACTTGCCGTTGTCGATCTTGGAACCCGCATAGTCGGTCATAGTCACGACCTCGGCACCGGCAGCCAGCGCCATCTCGCAACCGTCGACGACCTCCTGCGTGTTACCGCTGTGGCTGCAGGCGACGACGAGCGACTTCGGCCCCAGGCTCTTGGGGGCCATCAGGCAAAACTCGCGCGCGGTGTAGACCGTCGAGGCAAACGTAGTGGCCTCGCGCTTGAGTAGCTCGTTGGCCGGCATTAAGTCGATCATCGAACCGCCGCAGGCGATCCAAAAGACGTTCTCAATCTTACCCTTGCGCTCGATAATTTCCTGAATCAGATCGTGTGCGTTCACGGTGACGCTCCTCCTTGTGTGGCGGCTTTGGACGACGGCAGCTCGTACCTGCAGTCGTTCTATGTTGTTCTATTTATAGCATGCAAGCAGGTGCCCGTGAAGTCATTTCAGCAAATTTGTTCTATGTTGTTCTATCTATGGACGTTAGATGTCGAACACGTAGCGCGAGCCCACGATCTTTTGACGCCCGAGCAGCAGGGGCCGCCCGTCCGCATCGGTAAAGTACGCCTCCATATAGAAGAGCGGCTCGCCGACCGGCACCTCCAGCAGCGGGGCCGCCTGGGCATCGGCAAGCGCAATCTCCACGGTACAGGGGTCGGACTTGAGCGGCGCGCGGCCCGAATGCTCGGCGACGAGCGCAAAGATCGAGTTATCGGCGAGGTCCTCGTCGGCAAGCGTCTGCAGGTAGGGATGGTCGGCCAGCACAAAGGCGTTGTTCTCGAGCATGACGGGGATGCCGTCGGCCGTGCGCACGCGCTCGACCACGATGAGCTCGCAGCCGGGCTCCACGCCAAAGAACGCCGCATCCTCGCGCGTCGCCGCGACCACCGTACGCGACACCAGACGCGCTCCGGCCACCATGTCGTTGGCGGCACAACCCTCAGTAAAGCTCTGGACGTCGCCTTTCTGGACAATCTTGCGCTTGAGCTTGGGAGCGCACACAAAGGTGCCCCTCCCCTGCTGTCGGTTGAGATATCCCGCGCGCGACAGCTCCTCGATGGCGCGGCGCACGGTGATGCGTCCCACGCCGTAAGACTTCGCGAGCTCCATCTCGGAAGGAATGCGCGAGCCGGCCGCATACACGCCGCGTGCGATCTCGCCCTTCAGGTCGTCCATGACCTGCTGGTACAGCGGTACGGCGGATACGCCAGCGCGGTCGGTTTTATCGTCGGTTGCCATCGTTACGCTCCATCCCGCGCATGCTCGGACTCAAACTCTTCAATCGCCGCCATAAACTGCTCGCCAAAGGCATCGGCCTTTTTCTCGCCGATGCCGTTGACCTGGATAAGCTCGTCGCGCGTTTGCGGGCGCAGGCGGCACAGGCCGCGCAGGGCCTTGTCGGAAAAGACCATGTACGGCGCCATCTCGAGCTCGGTCGAGATCTCCTTGCGCAGGGTACGCAGGCGCTCGAACAGCTCGGCATCGTCGCCCACGCGCGGGCGCTGATCCAGCTCGGCCTCCTCGCGCAGCAGATCCACCGCACGGCGAGCACGGGCCGAGGCCTTGCGCTTGGACGCGCGACGCTTAACGGTAAAGGCAAACGCCTCGTCCTCGACCTCGCCGGCACGCGGGCCCAGGCCCACGACCGGGTACTGCCCCTGCGAGGTGACCAAATAACCGCGGCCGCACAGCTGGCCGATGATGTCCTTGATGCGCCCGACCGATTCGCTCGACAGCTCACCGTAGCCGCGGTCCTCGTCCAGATGCATCTGGCGAATGCGTTCGGTGTTGCCGCCGTGGAGCACGTCGGCGATCAGCGACTTGCCAAAACGCATGGGACGCGTGGCCACATAGCGCACGGCAGCGCGGGCCATATCGGTGACGTCCTCGACCTCGAACTGCGTGAGGCAGTTGCTGCAGTTGCCGCAGCCCTCGGCCTCGTTCGTGGCGGCGCCGCCCGCACCAGACGCTGACGCATGCTCGGCCGCGGCCTCGTCGCCAAAGTAGCGCAGCATGTATTCGCGCAGGCAGCCGGTGGTATTGCAGTAGCCCTCCATCTGGCTGAGCAGGCGGTAGCGGTTCTGGAGCGCCCACGCGCGCTGCTCATCGTCGAGTGCCTCGTCGGCAGCATCGCCGCGGTCTATCAGAAAGCGGCGCATGCGAAAATCGTTGCCGTTCCACAGCAGGTGACAGCTGGCCGGGTCGCCATCGCGGCCGGCGCGGCCCGCTTCCTGATAGTAGGCCTCGATGCTCTCGGGCACGTTGTTATGGATGACATAGCGAACGTTGGGCTTGTCGATGCCCATGCCAAAGGCGTTGGTGGCAACCATCACCTGAAGATCGTCGTCAATAAAGGCACGCTGGCTTTGACGGCGGGCGTCGTTGCCCATGCCGGCATGGTAGCGGCCAACGCGAATGCCGCTGGGGCCCAGCGCCTCGGCAAGCTCGCCTGCCAGCGCATCGACCGTCTTGCGGGTCGAGCAATACACGATGCCGCTCTCGCCCGAATGCGCAATCACATAGTCGCGCACCCAGGCTGCCTTGGCCTTGTCGCCCATCTCCTCGCAGCCAAAGTAGAGGTTCTTGCGATCGAAGCCCGTCACCACCGTCGCGGGATTTTGCAGGCCGAGCATCTGCTGAATGTCCGCGCGCACACGCTCAGTCGCCGTAGCGGTAAAGGCCGCCACGATGGGGCGCTGCGGCAGGGAATCGATGAACTCACGAATCTGCAGGTAGGCGGGGCGGAAATCCTGGCCCCATTGGCTCACGCAGTGGGCCTCGTCAATGGCCACGAGCGGCACGCCAATGCCGCCGTCCGCCGCGGCCTCCTGCGCAAAGGCTAAAAAGCGCGGCTCGAGCAGGCGCTCGGGCGCCACGTACATAAGTTGGTAGCGGCCCTCGCGCGCCCGCTTGAGCACGGTGTTTTGCTGGGCCGGAGTAAGGCTGGAGTTGAGATAACTGGGGCGCGCACCCGCCGCGAGCAGCGCGCGGGTCTGGTCCTCCATAAGCGACAGCAGCGGACTCACCACAAAGGTAATGCCGGGCAGCATGAGCGCGGGCACCTGGTAGCAAATGGACTTGCCGGCGCCCGTGGGCATAACGCCCAGCGCATCGCGACCGGCAAGGATCGCATCGACCATGCGGTCCTGCCCCGGGCGAAACGAGGTGTAGCCAAAATAGGCGCCGAGCGTGTCGAGCGCCATCTGCTGCATGCTATCGGTCATGGTTTCCTAACGTCCAAGTCATCTGCCGCCGATTATACGCCGCCACGCGGACCGCTGCCGTACGGCTGTCAGCCACGCTCATTCTGCGGGTAGCCGTTGGGGACGTTCTTGAATGACTAGTCGTTTAAGAACGTCCCCAACGGCTAAGCTCTTGACAGGCGTGGAAACGTCGCAGGTTGAGCATAAGTCAGCGAAAACGCCCCTAAGCGAGCAAGGTGACGTGAAAGAGGAGGGAAGCGTACTTCGGTACGCGACCGACGATTGAACGTCAGATTGCCGCTTAGGGGCGTTTGCAGCGTCGACCGGTCCGCCGTTCGTTAGAACGGCGGAACCAAGGGCGCAGCGTCGAGCCGTTGCGCGGTTTGGAAAACCGCGCAACTAGAGCTACATCACCATAACGTAGCGCGATCCCACGTAGTACTGCTTACCCATCAGGACCGGCTCGCCATTGGGGCCGGTAAAGCCGGCGCGTAGATTGAGCAGTGGATCGTGCGGAGCAATGCCCAACTCGGCCGCTTGCTCGGCGTTAGCGCGAACGGCCTCGACCGTACGGTAGCCAACCGAGACAATCGGCGTTCCGCCAACACGCTCGACCTCGGCAAAAATCGACTTGTCCTCAAGATCGGCCGTCAACAGCTCACGGTATGTATCAAACGGCACAAAGATGTTTTCCTCAAAGATGGGCTCGCCGTCGGCCGTACGCACGCGCTTAATGTGCAGTAGCAGCGCGTCCTTCTGCAGGCCAAAGAACTCCATCTCGTTTTGACGTGCCGGCACAATCTGGCGATCGACCACGTGTGCACCCGCCTTCATGTCATTGTCGGCACACAGCGCGGTAAACGTCTGCAGCGTCGAGGCGTGGAACTGGCGGTTGATGTGCGGCGTGGAGACAAAGGTGCCGCGGCCCTGCTGCTTAACCAGGTAGCCATCGGAGCACAGCTCCTCAACGGCGCGACGCACCGTAATGCGGCTTACCTCGTACTGCTCGGCAAGCTCAAGCTCGGACGGGATACGCTCCTTGGGTGCATAAACACCTTTCTCGATCGCATCCTTGATTTCGTCGTAAATCTGCTGGTAAAGTGGTGCATTTTTGGGTGCGGGCATATCTGATCACTCTTATCAAAATAGCGAAATAACTAATACGTATATAACGTCTTTTTATATGTTATCTCAGTTTGATAAAACGATACACCACATACAGCAAATCCTTACTTGCCGTCGTCCTGCTGCAGACTGTCCTGCTCGCTGAGGCGCGCCTGCCTGCTGGCCATGCGCGCGGGCTTGTCGGGATCGGGTACGGCCGTGGGCATGGGCTCGTCGACATGACCGCCCCACCAGCCGCCCACGAAGTTGAGCGTGTGGAACACATTGATCACGGCGCCGGGATCAATATCGCACACCAGCTTGATAATGTCCTGGCTCTCGTAGGTCGAGACAACGGCGTGCAGCAGATACATCTTTTCGCGGCTGTATCCGCCAATGACCTCGGCGCAGCTAATGCCATGCTGAAAATGGTCAACATAGGCTGTCATGACCTCGTCTGCCTTGCGTGTCGTGATCTGCAGCGTCACACGGTCGTAGCGTCGGTAGAAACTGTCGATGGTCTTGGTCGAAATAAACTGGAACACGATGGAATACGCCGCATTGTCCCAACCAAACATAAAGCCAAAGATCGCCAGGATAGCGCAGTTAAAGCCAAAGATGACGCCCCAGATGGTCTTGCCTGTATGGTTGGAAACCCACAGCGCGATAAAGTCGGTGCCGCCGGTGGATGCGCCGGACTTAAGCGCGATGGCGGCGCCCAGGCCCGAGACCACGCCGCCAAAGATGATGAGCATGATCTTGTCGCCCAAAAACGGGGCGAAGTGAAAGATGTTGAGGAACAGCGACGAGAGCATGACCTGCATCATCGAGAAGATGACGAAGCGCTTGCTGATGCCGCTCCAGCAAAGGAGCGCCACGGGGATGTTGAGCGCGAGCATGCCGAGCGAGATGTCGATATGAACGCCGCCGAGCGAGGTGACGCGATCGAGCAGGACCGCGACGCCGGTGAGGCCGCTCGGAAGCAGGTCGGCGGGGCGAATGAACGCCTGAATCAGAAATGTCTGGAGAACGGCGGAGATGGTGACCGCCACGGCAGTAATGGCGCGGCGGACGATGGTGAGACGGCCGAGCACGAGCACGCGGTCCGTGAGCTGATCGATGGCGTTCGCCACGTAGGCTCCTTTCGAAGGCAGATGTAATTGTGGGGCATGCCGGCGATTGTAGCATGGAGCGCGAGAGGGCGCTTCAATTCACCCTCTCTCGACAACCAAAACGGGACCGGTAACCCCACAACCAAAGGCCCAAATTCTAAGTGAGTAGACTTTTCGCAACCTGCCGAGCACAGCCAATAACAGCCACCTCTGTGACCTGCGGTTTTACTAAGTCAGAAACGCTTTGTGCTCGGCCTGCGCCAAAAAGTCTACTCACTTAGCCCGAATCGAAGCCAAACGGATCTAAATTGATGCCAAATTAAGCCAATCTGCAGCAAATGACGCGTGAACCAGTGCTTCTCGCGGTGGATTGACACTACAGAGCGGCCAAAATGTCGCTCAGGTTGTCGATGACGACGTCGGCGGCGGACTGGTCCAGGTTGACGCCCTCATGCGGACGCAGTGCCAGGACGCGGGCGCCGGAGCGCTTGCCGGCCTCGATACCCAAAGGCGAGTCCTCGATAACCAGACACTCGGCGGGGTCAACTCCCAGCGCCTTCATGGCACGCAGGTAGATCTCGGGGTCGGGCTTAAACGCACTGCACTCGTGACCGCTGATGGTGTAGTCCAGCACGTCGGCGATACCGGCAATCTCAACCAGCTCGTCAATGAGCTCACGATAGGACGAGCTTGCGATGGCGCACTTCACGCCGCGCTCGTGCAGCTCGCGCATCACCGGCTCCGTCTGCTCGTTGAGCAGCTCGGCATACGGAACGGGGTGAACCGGGCTGTAGACCTGCTTGTACTCCACGCGCAGACGCTCGCGCAGCTCAATATCGTCGGGCACCAGCGACTTCCAAATGGCAGGCTCGTTAGACCCCGAAAGATCGGGGATCTCGTCAAAATGGAACCCCTTCTCTTCCATAAAGGCCACGCGGCGACGGTTGTAGAACCACTCGGTATCGACCAGCACGCCGTCCATATCAAACAGCACTGCCTTGATCATACGCATCTCCTCCCACCTGCCAAAAAGGGACAGGTTTATTTTGGTAGGTTTTATCTGGTGTTTTGCGACGCGACAGACACGCCCTCCCCAAAGCAAAAAAGGGGACGGGGCAAAACCCCATCCCCTCTCAATCAACCCGTAAGGTCTACTTACTTGTGATTAGTAGGAAAGCTTCCACATGTAGCGACGCATGGTCAGCGGGTGCTGACGGGCCTCGGCGATCTGGTTGCCGTACTCGCGCATAACGGCGAGGTGCAGCAGCGGGTTGAAGTAGGTGACGACGCTTGCCGGCACGGCGTCGGCCAGACCGTAGTCCTTGGAGTCGATCAGAGCGACCTTGGCGCCCATGCGCTTAAGGAAGGTGAGGGCGCGGGCGTCCATCGGACGGGTGGCACCATCGGACATGAAGAAGACGTAGGGCTTACCCTCGGTGGAAACCTCGAACGGGCCGTGGAAGTACTCGCCGGTGTTGTAGGCGGCGGCGTCGATCCACTGCATCTCGGTGAACAGGAAGGCGGCGTGAGAATAAGCCATCTTCTCGGAGGCACCAGAGGCCATGAAGTAGATCATCTTGTCGTCCTTGAAGTCCTGGGCGAACTGCTTGGCGAGGCCCTTGGCGGACTGAGCGGCGTTCTCGCAGAGCTCGAAGACGTTGGTGAGGCCGGTGATCATGTCCTCGTAGTGGTCATAGCCCTCGGTCTGCTGAAGGATCTCGAGAGCAAGAGCGATGGCGTAGCCAGGCTTCTCGCACTTGGCAGCGTAGTTGGCATGGAAGCCGTGAACAATGACGTGGTCGGCGTCGACGGTCAGAGCGGAGCCGGCCTTGTTGGTGAGGGAGACGACCGGGCAGTTGTGCTTCTTGGCGGTCTTGTTGGCCTCGACGGTCTCGGGCGTGGAGCCACCCAGGGAGCAGGTGATCACGAAGGTGTGCTCGTTGACCCAGGAAGGCGTGTCGTAGTTGAACTCGTTAGCGGTGAAGATCTGAACGTTCAGCTTGTCCGTGTTGTTGGCCAGGAAGTACTTGGCAGGGTAAAGGTCGGACATGGAAGCACCGCAGCCGACGAAGGCGACGCTGTGGATCTCGTGGTTGGACAGGACGTCAGCGACGATCTGCTTAGGGAGGTTAAGGTCGATCTCGTACATCTGACACATTCCTTTCGATTTTTTGCGGCGCCACATTGCCGGGCGCTCGCAGGGTTACCGTGGTTTGGACCGAGTCGCCGGCCCGTTGAGGATGTGTCAAAGGAACTGTCCCTTTGACACATCTAGGGATGGAAGCCTGCCTGGGGTATGGGATGCCAGGCAGGCCCCCGGGGGAAAGCGGTTAGGCGCTTGGTCGCGACTAGGCCAGGATGCCGGCCGCGGAGAGGGCGATGCCGCCCACGATGGCGATCACGAGAAGCCAACCGGTGTTGACGTTCTTCTTGATGAGCCAGTACATAAGGCCGGTGAGGCCGAGGGAGATCATCTGGGGCATCATGCCGTCCAGGATGTCCTGGATCACGACGGTGCCGTCAGCGAACTGCAGCGGGGTGGTGGCGCCGATCAGCGTGGCGATCATGCCGCCCACGGACATAAGACCCACGATACCGCAGACATACATGAGCTTCTCCATGAGGTCGCCGCCCTGGAGCTTGCTCAGGTACTCGTGGCCGCCCTGATAGCCGATCTTGGCTGCGAACCAAGTGATCAGCACGGAGGGCACGATGGAGATGAGCATGGCCAGGATCGGGCCCATGATGGAGCCCTGCTGAGCCAGCTGAACACCCAGGCCAAAGGCGATAACGCGGATGGTGCCCTGGAAGAAGGAGTCACCGATGCCGGAAAGCGGACCCATAAGGGAGGTCTTGACCGCGTTGATCGAATCGGGGTCGAAGTTCTCGGGATCCTTGGCGTACTCTTCCTCCATGGAGGCGGCGAGGCCTAGGATGAAAGCGCTCGTCTGCGGGGTGCAGTTGTAGAACGCCATGTGACGGTGGTAAGCCTCTTTCTTAGCGGCGAGCTGCTTGGGGTCGGACTCATCCGGATAGAGGCGATCGAGCGTGGGAACCATGCCGTAGAGGAAGCCCATGTTCATCTGACGCTCGTAGTTCCAAGAGGCCTGGATGGCCCAGGAGCGCCAGAAGAACTGGCTGACCTTCTTGTTCAGGGACACGTCCTTGGTTGCGGTTGCCATAGTGTGTTCCTCCTTAGTCTTCGTCGTCTTCGAGCGGATCGTAGTCGGAATCGACACCGGCGGCTGCATGGGAACCGTTGAACTTGAAGCCCATGAAGACGACAGCCAGGCACACACCGATCAGAGCGACCGCGATGACGGACAGGTTGAGGTAAGCGGCGAGCAGGAAACCGATGAACAGGAACGGAGTCATACCCTTCTTGATCATCATGGTGAGCAGCAGGGCCAAGCCGTAGGCGGTCATGATCTTGGTCGAAACGTTAAGACCAGTGGACAGCCACTCGGGAACCATGTTGACGATGGCCTGAACCAGGTCGGTGCCAACAAAGACGGCCAGGAAGATCGGCAGGAAGTACATGATGGCGTACAGACCGGAGCCGGCGCAGATGTGCATACGGTAGGCGGTCTTGAAGTTACCGTTATCGATCGCGCTATCGGCCACATGGGTGAGGGCGGCGATGATGGAACGGAACACGATGCCGAGGAGCTGACCCAGGACGGCGACCGGGATGGCGATCGTCATGGCGGTCTCAGCAGAAGCATCGGTCAGGCACGCGAAGGCAGCTGCCACGATGCCGCCCAGGACCATATCGGGCGGAACGGCGGCGCCGACCTGCACCAGGCCCATGGACACGAGCTCGACGGCGGCACCGACGGCAAGGCCGGTGGGCACATCGCCCAGCAGCAGACCGACGAGCGTAGCGCCAACGAGAGGCTGCTCGAAGTTAAGACGACCGAGCAGGCGGGAGTCCCACATGCAGAACACGCCGACGAGGCCGACGAGCACCGCACTGATGAACGTATTCATACCCTTCTCCTTTCAGTCAGGCAAAAGCCTGGTTGATTACAGCTTGGCGTCGATGTCGACGCTCTGATACGTAGGGGTCTGCTGGACGTAGAGCTTGATGCCCATGTCGAGCAGCTGGTTGACGTCGGCCTTCTGGGTGGCGTCGAGGAAGACGGAGCTGTCCTTGCCGCCGACCTGATCGGCACCGTCGTGGTTGGCGGTGGCGCCCAGGTTGATGGCGTCGAGCTTGTAGCCCTGGCAGAACTGCAGCATCTCGGCCGTGTTGCCAAAGACGAACATGACGCGCTCGCCGAGGGTGTTGAGCTTGTCCATCTTGGCGAGGGCACGCTCGACGGTGAAGACGTTCAGGCGCACGCCCTGGGGCTTGGCCAGCTTAAGAGCGCCCTTCTTGATGTCATCGTTGGCGGCAGCGTTGTCGACGACGATGATGCGCTCGGCCTGAACCTTGGTGGTCCAGGTAAAGACGACCTGGCCGTGCAGCAGACGGTAGTCAAGACGTGCGAGGACGATCTTGGCGGGACCGGAGCTGTGACGGGACGCCTTGGCCTTCTTGGCGGGAGCCGCGGCGGCCTCGACCGGTGCGTTGGGGTTGGTCAGACCGGTGCGGGCCTCGTTGATGAGGGCCGCGAGCTCGGCACCCTTGACGGGGACGGGGCTCATAGCGAGCGTGAGCGCCAGCGGGATGTTGAAACCGCTAACAACCGTGAACTTCGTGCCGTTCTTGGAAAGCTCGACCATGTTGTTGTTGACCGAGCTGCCGAGCATATCGGTCAGCACATAGACGGTGTCGTCCGCGTTGAACGTGGCGATCATAGCCTCAACCTTATTGGTGATGGGCTCCTTGTCGTCACGAGCAAGCGACACGACGTGGACGTTCGACACGTCGCCGAGAACCATCTCGAGCGTGTCTTTGGCGCCTGCGGCCAGGCCGCCATGAGATGCGAGAATGATCTGATTCATCTTGCCTCCTCCTTTTCGTTATGGTCATTATAACGTCTTATACGTTGCTTATATTGATAATTAGTATATAAACCGTTCGCGGGTGAAAAACGACCGTTGGCGGGTTTAACGCAATCGAAACGATGGTCTTGGGTAGGCCGGCGCTGGCTGGATAACCCCAGGTCGGACGCCGCGCGCAACCCCCCTATCGCACGAAGTACCAGGGACTTTCCTGCACGGTGGGCTCCAGCGCGATGCCGGTGCGTTCCTTAAACAGATCCATGTCCTGCGATTTCTCCGTCCACCACGCATTGGGCTTAAAGGTCATGCTCTCGACAATACGTTTGGCAATGACGCTGTTGCGCAGCTTGGAGAAGTCGGTGTTCATAATCAGGATAGACGCGAGCACCAGCACGATGCCCAGGACTTTGATCGCACCGGCGGGCTCGGCGTAGACACCAATGCCCAGCAGTACGGTGACGACTGTCTCGAATGACATTACGACGGGAACTTTCGACGTCTCGAGCCCCATGGACAGGCCCTGCATATATAAGATGTAAGCCACGGCTGTGGGGATGAGTCCAAAGCCAAGGAACAGCAGCAGCAGCTGTGGCGACATTGCCGCGGCGACATCCGGCCACGGAGCCGCGATAGCCGCCATAACCGCACCGCCAAAAACAAAGCCCCAAAACGTGACAGCCAGCGGGTGGACCGTCTTGGTTGCTATTCGGCTAAACACCGCGAGCGACGCACCACAAAGGCCTGCAATCACGCCCGACGTGACGCCCCAAACCGAAAAATGAAAACCGGAAAGGTCGCCATTGGTCACTGCAAGCACGCAGCCAACGATGTTAAAGACAATGGCAACGAGCTTGTTGGGGGTCACGTCCTCGCGATAAAGCACGCGGCCGAGCATGACGCCAAACACCGGCGAGGTGTAGAGCAGCACCGAGGCCGTGGACATGCCCACCTCGCCCATGCACTCGTAATAGCAGGTGTTGGCGGCGGCCAAACCGACGATACCGACAAGCGCGCAGGGAACAAGCTCTTTAGGGCTTGCCTTGAACAGTGCCAGGGGACCCGATGCCTTTCCCTCACGAGCACCTCCCTGGCAACCCATGAATGCCAAGACCGGAGCCATTAAGACGGCACCCGACAACAAGCGAAAGGCAGCCATACTCTGGGACGTAACGCCCATGGCCGAGATGCCGTTTACAAAGATTCCGATGCTGCCCCACATAAGCGCGGCGATCAGCACCAGCACATAGCCCAGATTGCTTTTCTTCAACGCAGCCTCCTCGGTATTGTTTCCAATATGTTTCACACTACGTTATAGTCGTTATATACATTTTTCAAGGCACAAATCGGCAGACGGGAAAATCTGCTTTTCCGCTACAACCCATTAGTGCAAAGAGGCCAGGTTCATATGCACCAACTTGGTGCATATGAACCTGGCCCCAATGCACCAACCCCTTAACAAACACGACGACGCCGACGTTTTGGCAACGTCAGCGAGCGCCCGTCATTTGAGCCAAGGTGCCGTGAAATGAAAAGGCGCTGACCTTCTGGTCGCGCCTTTGAAATTGAACGGCAGATTGGCCAAATGCCGGGCGCGCAGCGTCGAGCCGTTACGCCGTTCGGTAGAACGGCGTAACTAGTAGTCCAGCTTCCACATGTAGCGGCGCGTCATGTAGTCCTTGTGGGTAACGGCAGAGAGTGCACGCATGTACACGTTGTTGAGGATCGGGGCAAAGATCAGGTGGTTGAAGTACTCGCTCACGCTGTCCTTGATGTCGTTGAGGCCGAGCTCCTTGGCGTCGAGCTGATAGACGCGCTCGCCACCGTACTGGTTGACAAAGCGGATGCCGCGCTCGTCGTTGCAGCGGCTGCGGCCGACGCTGATGAGCTGGAACAGCGAGGTGCGCTTGTCCAGGATCTCGAAGGGGCCGTGAAAGAAGTCGCAGGTGTTGATGGTGCAGGAGTCGATCTGCAGCATCTCCTGCACGTTGCAGATGCTAAAGACATAGGCGGCGCCAAAGAGCGGACCCTGAGCCATGACGTTGATGCAGGGCTTGTCGGCGTTCTGCTCGGCCCACTTGGCAGCGAGCGGACGGGTGTACTCGACGGCCTTGCGATAGATGGGATCGACCAGGTCGAAGGCGGCCATAGCGGTCTCGTACTCGGCATAGCCCTCGGTCTGCTGCGTAAGCTCCATGGCGATCATGGTCACGACGGCGGAGTTGGTGCGGCCCATGCAGGACTCATCGACGGCCAGGCTGTCATACTGGATCTTGTAGTCGCAGACTTCGGTGAGGCCGGACTCGTCGACATAGATGGCGATGGTGCTGGCGCCGTGATCCTTGGCGACCTGGGCGGCGACGATGGTCTCTTTGGTGCCGCGCATGGACACGACGACGGCCAGGGTGTTCTCGTTGACGTAGGCCGGGGTGGCGTGCACGAACTCGTTGCTGGTGTAGCTGGAGCTCACGACCTGCGTGGCCTCGTGCTCCATAAAGTACTGGGCAGGATAGTTGCCGCCGTTGGATCCGCCAGCGCCGATCCACACGACGCGCTTGATGCCGCCCTTGTCCGCCTTGTCAGCCAAAACCTGGGAGACGACGTCCTTAACCTGTTCCTGAGTAGTCATCGTGCATCAGCCTTTCTTCTCGTTTGATGCTCTCGATGGCATACAAGTTACATACATGTTTTGGTTATGTCGACTAGTTGTATGCTATATTTGTCTTAGAAATTTTGCTGGTAAAGTTTTCGGCAATCCATTACCAGCGGTTTTGTTGTCATGTTGGATACATGCTTGGTTCAGTAAGCATACAAGTTAGATACAGGTTATTCGCATGAGCACTTCGTCAAAAAAGAACTTGGCCCAATACGAGCGTCTGGCGGGTACGCTGCGTGACCGCATCGCCGCCGGCACCTACGCACGCGAAGACAAGCTGCCGTCCGAGATGGAACTCATGGACGAATCGGGTCTGTCGCGCAGCACCGTGCGCCACGCCCTTAAGGTGCTCGTTGATGAGGGCCTGGTGCGCACCGAGCGCGGGCGTGGCGCCTTTGTGGCCGACACGCCCGCGCTCCACGAGAACAACCTGATGTTTTCGAGCTATACCAAGCAGGTCGAAGGCCAGGGCATGAAGCCCACCACGCGCACCGTGGACTCGGGCTTTGCCAAGGCGGCCGGCAGCATAGCTAAGTTCTTTGACGCCGCCGTGGGCAGCAAGCTCGCCAAACTTGTCCGTCTGCGTTATCTGGACGATGCGCCGCTGTGCCTGGAGACCACCTATCTGCCGCCAAGCTTCGAGGCACTCATCGACCGCGATATCAACGGTTCGCTCTACGCCACGCTGCGCCAAGAATTCCATCGCGCGCCGGCACAGGGGCACAAGACCTTTGAGGTGTGCTATGCCTCGCAAAACGAGGCGTTTTTGCTCAACGTCGAGCGCGGGCAGGCGCTGATCCTGATCACCGACTACGTCTACGACACCGACGGCCGCCCGCTCCATATCTCCAAGCGCATCCAGCGCACCGACCGCGCCAAATACACCGAGCCCATCGGCTAACCGGCCAAAAAGGGACAGGTTTATTTTGGTAGGTTTTATCTGGGGTTTTATTATATCCGCAGGTCAATCGCCTTGGTCATACACACCCAAAACAAAAGCCGCCGCGAAGGTATCCGCATCCTTCGCAGCGGCTTGCAACGTTTGCCCAGATAAAACCTGCCAAAATAAACCTGTCCCTAAATGGTAGGTTTGAGGAGATCGGGGAACCAGGTTGGTTTGGGCTGGTTGGGCGTGCGCTCGGCCAGGACCAACTCCATCCAACACATGTCGTACCAGCGACCGAACTTTTGAGCGCAGCGGTCGAAGGCACCCACCAGGCGATACCCCATATGGGCATGGAAATCCTGACTGTTGTGCGTTAGATACTCGTCGTCCTTGTCGTGCGGCACGGCGATGAGGGCGCACATGTTGGTGATGCCCATCGCGACCAGGCACTGCTTGAGCGCGTCGTGCAACCTGCGACCCAGTCCGCCGTGGCGCACGTCGCGCGCCAGGTAGATCGATGTCTCGACCGACCAGTCGTACGCCTCGCGGCTGTTGAGCGGACTCACATAGGCATAGCCTACCGGGCGCCCGTCCAGCTCCATCACCAGATACGGGTAGCGCTTCAGTGTATGCTCGATGCGCCCGGCGAACTCCTCAACGCTCGGCACCTCGTATTCGCAGGTAATCGCCGTCTGGCGCACATACGGCTCATAGATGGCAAGCAACGCCGGCGCGTCATCGGGCGTCGCCAGGCGAATCGTCGGCTCGGACATCTCGGTCATACAACCCTTCTCCCAAAAGCAAAGGCCGCCCTGCGCCAAACCCAAGCGCAAGGCGGCCCTCGTCATTGCATCAACTTACAGGACGGCAGCCAGCGCGTCGATGTCCTCCTGCGTCGTGGCCCAGCTGGTGCAAAAACGCACCACGGTGCGGGTCTCGTCGTACTTTTCCCAGTACTCGATCGAGGCGTGCTCGCGAATGCGGGCCATATCCTCGTTGGGCAGAATCACGAACTGTTGGTTCGTAGGCGTCTCCAAGAAGAACTCGTAGCCGCGCTCATGCAGCACGCGGCGCAGCGCCTGAGCCGTCTCAATCGCCTGGCGACCGATCTCAAAATACAGGCCATTGGTAAAGAGCGCCTCAAACTGCACGCCCGTCAGGCGGCCCTTGGCCAGCAGCGCGCCGTGCTGCTTAATGCGCGGAATGGGATGCGCCGGAGCGTGCATGCCGCAGAACACCACAGCCTCGCCGCAGAGCGCGCCGCACTTGGTGCCGCCAATGTAGAATACGTCGCACAGCTGCGCCAGCTCGGGCAGGGTAATGTCGCACTCATCGGCCGCCAGCGCATAGGCCAGGCGGGCGCCATCCACAAACAGCGGAATCTCGCGCTTCTGGCACACCGCATGAATCGCCGCGAGCTCGGCCTTGGAGCACAGCGTGCCGTACTCGGTCGATAGGCTCACGTACACGGCACCCGGAAACACCGTGTGCTCGTAGCTCTCGTTTTCGTAGAACACCTGGATATAGTTCTCGAGGTCCTCGGCGTGCATCTTGCCCTCGTAGCCGGGGATGGTGAGTACCTTGTGGCCGCCAAACTCGATGGCACCAGCCTCGTGGCAGGCAACGTGGCCGGTCTCGGCGGCAACGACGCCCTCGTAGGGCGCGAGCAGCATGTCGATCACCGTCGCGTTGGCCTGTGTGCCGCCTACCAGGAAAAATACGTCGGCATCGGGCGCCTGGCAGGCCTCACGGATAAGCTGCTTGGCACGCTCGGTGTGTGCATCGGTGCCGTAGCCGGGCTGCGGCTCCATATTAGTGTCGACGAGCGCCTGCAGCACTGCCGGATGTGCGCCGTGGGAATAGTCATTGTTAAACGCGAGCATGGTAATCCTCTCTAGCCGGGCACGAGCCCGATGATTCAGATGGGGCTATTGTACGCCGCTCGGATAAGCAATGCGCGCTGCAAGGCACTCGAGCGCCAGCACCAGGGCAAAGCCGCAGCTCACGTCACTCAAAAAGTGCGCACCGATCACGATACGACCAAAGGCGACGAACGCCGCAACCGCAGCGGCGACCCAAAAGACCGCGCGGCGGCGCGACGGCTTTTCCTTAAAGGCCGCCGCGGGAAGCCCGGCGAGCATAAGGCCGATCGCCGCGTGTGCCGTATGTCCGCTCGCAAACGACTTAAAGCCGTCCTTGATCACGCCGGCGGCGATATAGGCCCACTTGTCGGGGTTGCCGATCACCCACCACGGCTGAAAATCGAGTCCCTGCGTCACCTCGATCACGCGCATGCGCGGGCGCGACCACAGCGGCTTGACGATCACGTTGAGGATGATGGCCTGAGCGACCCACACGGCAAGCACCATCAGCGCCCAGCGTGTGAGCTCGTCGGAGTCGGTGTCGCGCGTGAGGCGATAGGCGATGAGGTTGGCCGCGATGACCAATGCAAACGTCAGAACCAGCTGAACCGCGATGAGTTTGCCGCCAACCTTCAGGGACGAGACGATCTCGTGGCCGGCCAGGCCAACGTTGACGAGGATGCCGAGCACGGCGAGCCATTTGCTCCCCCTGGAGTCGGGACGCACCGCGCGCACGAGCATGACGCCCGCGATACTCGCCGTCAGCTCGAACGGCAGCTCGCCAGCGGCCTCGATAAAGCGACCGTACATGCTGCCGATATTGAAGAGCGCGCTCGAGATCTGATAATCGAAGAAACTGCCCACGCCCAGACAAAGGCACAGGACAACCGCGATCATGGCGACATCTTTCTTATAGATGTATCCGAACATGCTTTCCTTTCGATGAGGTCAGATTGCCCAAATGGGGCGTTTGCAGCGTCGACCCATTAGTCGTCATCGCTGGCGCCCAGCTGCTGCAGCAGCATGAGGGCGGCTGCCACGGGGCCGGTGCCGTCGTTGGCATCGAGACCGCGACCCAGGCCGCTGCCCGCACCGGCGCCCGCCTTATAGGGCACCGACAGCTTGCGGCTCTTGGGGAAGTTCACCGCGCCGTACCGATTCTTAAACTCAAAGGCCACCTTCTTGGGCACGTCGACGCCCAAAAACGTGATGCGTCCGCCGCTGAGCGTGACGCTCTCGAGCCCCAAGCGCTCGCCGCGGATACGGATACGCGCGCGGTTGAACAGATTGAGTCCCGCCAACGGCAGCTCGCCATGCGCGGCCTCGGTCTCTTCCTGCACCTCGTCGATGCTCTCCAGGTCCTCGGCCGCTGCGAGCTTGCGGTACACGAGCACGCGCTGGTCCACCGCCGGCAGGTACTCCTCGGACAAGAAGTAATCGGCCGGCAGATTAATACCCACGCTCGCCGCCTCCACGCCGGCGTCGTCATCGCCGCGCGCCTCGGCCACGGCCTGGCCCAACATCTGCGTAAACAGATCAAAGCCCACGCTCGACAGGTTGCCGTGCTGCTCAGCGCCCATCAGCGAACCGGCGCCGCGAATCTCCAGGTCGCGCATGGCGATACGCATGCCGCTGCCCAGGTCCTGGAACTCGGAAAGTGCAGTCAGGCGCGCCGTGGCCTCCTCGGTGAGCGGCAGCTCGCCCGGGAACATAAAGTACGCGTAGGCCTGCGTGGCAGAGCGACCCACGCGGCCCTTGAGCTGGTAGAGCTGTGCCAGACCCAGGCGCTGCGAGTCCTCGATGATGAGCGTATTGGCGCACGCGTTGTCGATGCCGCTCTCCACGATGGTCGTGGCGATGAGCACATCGATCTTTTTGGTCGCGAACTCGATCATCACGTCCTCGACCTCGCGCGGGCTCATCTTGCCGTGCGCCACGCCCACGCGCGCCTCGGGCGCGGCCTCGTGCACGCGCGCCACGGCGTCGTCAATGGTCTTGACGCGGTTGGACACGTAGTACACCTGGCCGCCGCGACCCACCTCCAGGCGAATCGCCGCGCTCACCACGTCGGGGTCGTACTCCCCCACGTGCACAATCACGGGACGGCGCCCGGTCGGCGGCGTGGTGATCAGGCTCATGTCGCGCACGCCGCTCGTTGCCATCTGCATGGTACGCGGGATGGGCGTGGCCGAAAGCGTGAGCACGTCGATCTGCTCGCGCAGGTTCTTGAGCTGCTCCTTGTGCTGCACACCAAAGCGCTGTTCCTCGTCGATGATCACCAGGCCCAGGTTCTTGGGGTTCACGTCGGCCGAAAGCAGACGGTGTGTGCCGATCAGCACATCGATCGTGCCCTCGGCAAACGCCTTGAGCGCGCGCTTTTGCTGCGCCGGGGTGCGAAAGCGGCTGAGCACCTCGACCTCAAGGCCAAACGGGGCAAAGCGTTCAAAGAACGTCTCGTAGTGCTGCTGGGCAAGAATGGTCGTGGGGCAGAGCACCATGACCTGGCGGCCGGAGTCCACACACTTAAACGCCGCGCGCAGGGCGACCTCGGTCTTGCCAAAGCCCACGTCGCCGCACAGCAGGCGGTCCATGGGCTTGGGCGCCTCCATGTCGGCCTTAATATCGGCGATGGCCTCTAGCTGGTCGCGCGTCTCGTCGTAGGGAAAGCTCTCCTCCATCTCGATCTGCTCGGGCGTATCGGGCGGGCAGGCGATACCGGCAATCGAGGAGCGGCGCGTATACAGATCGACCAGGTCAAACGCCAGCTTTTTGGCGTTCTTGCGCGCCTTGTTGGTGGCACGCGTCCAGTCGGCGGTGTTGAGCCTGGTCAGGCGCGGCTTGTCACCGTCGGGACCAACGTAGCGCGTAATGCGGTCAACCTGCTCCAGCGGCACGTAGAGCTTGTCGCCGTCGGCATATTCCAGCAAAAAGTAGTCACGCTCCTTGCCGCCCACTTCCTGGCGCGCGATCTCGCTAAAGAGCGCGATGCCGTGAGTGGCGTGCACCACGTAGTCGCCCGGCTTAAACGGGAACGTGATCTGCGTAATGTCCACCTTGCGGCGGCTGCGCGCGCGGTTGGCGTCCATGCGGGCGTTGAGGTCGGCGATTGAGAACACGGCCAGGTTGGCATCGGGCACCACCACGCCCTGCGGCAGGGCGGCATCCACAAAGGTCACGCGTCCGCGCGAGATGGTGGGCACGGCGGCACCGGCGGCAGCCTGGGCCGCGCCCGCCTCGAGCGAGCGGGCGTTGAGCGCGTCGGCCTTACGCTCGTGAATGGAAGCATGGGCCTCCTGGCGTGCGGCACGGTCGGCAGAATCCGCCGTTGCCACGCGTACGCGCTCGCCAATAACGCCGGCGTTTTCGGGCGCGGCCGTCAACGACTCCTCAAAGGTAATGCCCTCGTCGCCAAAGGTGAGCTCCATCGACTCGCGCGCACCGCGGTCAGGGATGGCAAATACGCAGGCATAGCGCTTGCCCACGACTTCCCGAATGCGCGTCATAAAGCGATTGTCCGAGCCCGCAATGGCCGGCTGCTCAATCTTGAGCTCTGCCGTCACCGCACCGCCGGCACGAATCAGGCTCACGTAGTTCAGGCGCTGCTGAGCACCAAAATCGAGCTGCTGGGCACGTACATACAGGCCATCCAGTCGGTCAATCCCCGCCTCGCCGGCACGCGCCTCGATATCCTCGTAGGCACGCAGGCAATCGTCGAACAGCGAGCGCGGCTCGGACAGCACCACGAGCGCCTTGCCGCTCACGTGCGCCAGCGGGCTCACGGTCTGGCCGTACATCACCGGCAAAAAGCGATCGAGCTCGGGCGTGACGATGCGCGCATCCACCATCTCGAGCAGCGCCGCCAGTTTGCTGTCGTCCTGGCTGGCACGATAGAGCGCCACATGCATGTTGTGGACGGCGTCGTCGGTGAGTGCGAGCTCGCGACAGGGGAAGATCTCGATGCTGTCCTCGTTGCCGATGGTCTGGCCCGTGGAACTCACCATGCGGCGGATACGGTCGATCTCGTCGCCAAAAAACTCGATGCGCACGGGCGCCTTTTCCTGTGCGGGAAACACCTCGACGGTGTCACCGTGCACGCGGAACAGGCCGGGTGCATCGGCGGCGCCGGCATTGGTGTAGCCCATGCCCACCAGACACTGCGGCACCTCGTCAAAGGGAATCTCCTCGCCCACCGCAAAAGTAGTGGACTCCCAGTAGCGACTCTCGACCGGCGGCACGCAGCGCAGCAGTGCGCGGGCCGAGGCGACCATGATGCAGTTATCGCCGCGCACGATGCGCCCTAAAGCCTCGCAGCGTTGGGCCACCACGGCGTCGTCGGGCGCCTGCTCACGCCATGGATAGTCTTTGCGCTCGGGAAAGCGGCACACATGCGCCAGACCCACATAGGCGGCCAGGCTGCGCGCGGCGCGATCGGCCGCGTCCTCGCCGCTCACGATGTAGACCGTGGGACGCGGACGGCGCGCAAACTGAGCTGCCGCCATGAGCGTGCGGCCCGACTGCGACACGGCCAGCGTCACGTCCTCGCCGGCATCGAGTCCGGCCTCGACGGTCTGCAGCGCCTCGGCAGTGTAGAGCTGCGCGGCTATACGGTGAATGAGCATGCTGTTCCTCCGGCATCGCAACGCCAAAAGCCCGCCGGGGCAAGCTCGGCGGGTCGTACGTCAAATACATTGTCTGTCATGGTAGCGCATGGAGAGGACTCCGGCTCAAGGGCAAACCCAGCCCCGCAAAAAACGCCAGACGAAGATGCGTTCCGCCCTACCCCGCCACGCGCACGCTGGGGCACAAATCTGCCAGCGGACACTCGTCACACTTGGGTTTGCGGGCGTCGCAGATCTCGCGACCAAAGGTGATCCACTGATGGTTGACCGACTCCCAATACTCGTGCGGCAAAATCTTGAGCAGATCCTGCTCGGTCTTGAGCGGTTCCTTGGCATGCGTCTTGGGACTCAGCATCAGGCGGTGCGCAATGCGGTTGACGTGCGTGTCCACCGCAATACCCTCCACGATGCCATACCCCACGTTGAGCACGATGTTCGCCGTCTTGCGTCCCACGCCCGGCAGCTTCACGAGCTCCTTCATGTCGGCCGGCACCTCGCCGTCATAGTCGGCGACGATCATCTGCGCGGCCTCGACGGCATGCTTGGCTTTGCTCTTGTAGAAGCCGAGCGACTTGATGGTGTCTGCCACGTCAGCTACGCTCGCCCCGGCCATGGCCTCGGGCGTGGGCCACTGGGCAAACAGCCGCGGCGTCACTTTGTTGACCTGCGCATCGGTCGTTTGCGCCGAAAGCAGCACCGCGATCAGCAGGCGGAAGGGATTCTCGTGGTCCAAAAAGCACTCGACCGGGCCATAGCGACGGTTGAGGCGCTCACACACCTCGATGGCGCGCTCGCGCTTGGCGGCATTGGTCTCGCGTGGCATAACGACTCCTCGGCTCAACGGCACAATAAACTTATGGGCACAATTGTCCCACGTCCGAGACGCTTACGTCTCCAAGAATGCGCCGGTCTGACGGCTCCACAGACTCGCGTACTCGCCACCCGCCTCGACGAGCCGCGCATGCGTGCCGTCCTCGACAATCTCACCATCGGCCAACACCACAATGCGGTCGAGCGCCGCCACGGTGGACAGGCGATGTGCCACCACAATGGAGGTGCGGCCGCGCATCAGGTTCTCGAGCGCCTCCTGCACCAGCGCCTCGGACTCGCTGTCGAGGGCAGAGGTCGCCTCATCGAGCACCAGAATCGGCGCGTCGGTTAGAATGGCGCGGGCGATAGCCACGCGCTGACGCTGGCCGCCCGAGAGCTTGACGCCGCGCTCGCCCACCATAGTGTCAAAGCCACGGGGCAAGCGGTCGATAAACTCCAGGGCATTGGCCAGGCGCGCGGCCTCGCGAATTTGCTCATCAGTGGCGCCGGGACAACCGTAGGCAATGTTTTCGCGAATGGAGCGGTGGAACAGCAGCGCCTCCTGCGGCACGTAGGCAACCTGGCGGCGCAGGCTCTGCTGCGTGCAGTGCGAGACATCCTGACCGTCCACGAGCACGCGGCCGCCCTGAACATCGTCCAGACGCAGCAGCAGCTTGGTGAGCGTCGTCTTACCCGAGCCCGATTTGCCCACCAGGCCCACGCGCTGGCCCGCCGCCACATGAAGTGTCAGGTCATCGAACACGTTCTCGCCCGCCGCAGCGTCACGGTACGCAAAGCTCAGGTGCTCAAAATCAATCGCGCCCTCGGTCACTTTGAGCTCAGAGGCGTCCGGGTCGTCTGCCACCAAACGCGGCTCGTCCAGCACGCGCGTCATCTCGGCCGCATCGCCCAAAGCGCGGTTGATACGCTGCATCATGGAACTCACGTAGTTCAGGCGCATGGTGAGGTTATAGGTGTAGGTAAAGATCATGACGAGCGAGCCGGCCGAGATGCCAAACCACGCGTTGCCGCCCGCCACGAACACACTCACCACGGCCATGGTGATGACGATAAGACCCGAGGTCGTAAAGTTGCGCTGCATCATGGCGTGCATCGATACCGTTTCGGCATCGCGCGCGGCACGGTCGGCGGCATCGAACAGATCGCGTTCAAAGTCCTCTCGCCCGCAGGTCTTGACGGCCAAGATGTTCGTGACCGCATCGGACAGCACACCCGAGAGCTTATTCTGCGCGGCGGACGTCGCGGCCGAAAGTGGCATGATGCGCTTGTACATAAGCCAGACAAACGCAATGTAGACGACCATGATGCCCACCAGGATCACGGTAAATGTGGGCACCACCGGAGCGAGTGCGGCCACGGTGCAGATGACCGAGGTGATGGTGGGGATGAGCGAATACACCGTCACGTCGACCAAGCCCGTATAGCCGCTCATAAAACGGCTTGTCTGGCTCACAAGCGATCCGCCAAAGCGGCTGGTATGGAATGTCATGGATTGGTTGGAGAGCGTGTCGAAGCACAGACGCGCCAGGTGATAGTTGCCCGCAATCTCGAGCTTGTAGACGGTGTAGTCCTGTAGCTTGGAGAGGATCTGACCCACCAGGTTAACGAGTACGAGCGCCAGGATATAGGGGCCGAAGACCTCAAACACCTGGTCACCCGCCACGGGACCGGCTTGAATGCGGTCGACAATGAGGGCCATCACATAGGTATTGGCAAACGTCAGCAAAAAGATGTAGCCCGCCGACGAGAGCACCGAGAGAAAGACAATCAGCGGCTGCGTGCGCGTGACACCCCAAAAACGCTGCAACGTGCGGCGCACGGTGGAGCGTTTGAGCGGACTGGTGCTTCTCTGAGACATGGGCTTCCTTTCGCGTCTGATAGGGCGAGAGGCCATTGTTGCACATTAAAGCGCACTTCAGGCAAGCGCGATGCGAAAAGCGGTGGGGCACCCGCGTTTACGCCGGCGCCCCACCGTCTTGTTGCAATTAGCCCTCGTCTTCTTGATCTGTGGGAAGGCCCGCGGGCGTGAGTCCCAAGATCTCATCGGCTTGGTCGGCATCTTCCAGCGCGTCGATGTCCTTGAGCTTGCGCTCCATGACGTTGGTGCGCGTGGTAATGATGCCCTCGACCGTTTTGCCTGCGGTCTCGATCTGCTGTTGGGCGCGGCGCAGCGCCGCCTGATAGCGCGGCAGCTCGGCCTTGACGGCGGAGAGCACGCGCAGTACGTCGTCGGTACGTTTTTGCAGCCTAAACGTCTGGTAGCTCATCTGCAGACTATTGAGGATGGCCGCCATGGTGCTGGGACCGGCTACGTTGACGTGATAGTCGCGGCCCAGGATCTCGATAAGCCCGGGGCGGCTGACGATCTCGGCGTACAGCCCCTCAAACGGCACGAACATGATGCCAAAGTTGGTCGTTGCCGGCACACTCAGGTACTTTTCGCAGATGTCCTTGGCCTCGCGTTTCACCATCGTATCGAGCGTCTTGCGCGCTGCGGCGACGGCCTCAGCGTCACCAGACTCCTGGGCGTCGAGCAGATGCTCGTACGCGTCGCCCGGAAACTTGGAGTCGATCGGCAGCAGCACGGGGTCGCCCTCGTCTACCGGCAGCCTGACAGCAAACTCAACGCGTTCCGAGGCGCCGGGCTTGGTGGCGACGTTTTCCAGATATTGGTCGGGCGTAAGGATGTCCGCCAGGATCGCGCCCAGCTGCACCTCGCCCAAAATGCCACGCGCCTTGACATTGCCCAGCACGCGCTTAAGGTCGCCCACGCCGGCGGCGATAGACTGCATGTCGCCCAGGCCCTTGTACACGGCCTCGAGCTGGTCGCTCACCTGCTTAAACGATGCCGACAGTCGGTCGTTGAGTGTGCGAGAGAGCTTCTCGTCCACCGTCGCGCGCATTTGGTCGAGCTGCACGTTGTTGTCTTTGCGGATGGCGCCCAGCTGAGCATCGACCGTCTCGCGCACCTTGTCCAGGCGATGCTCGATGCCTTCGCGGTTGGCGCCAAGCTGTTGGGCCGTCTCGCGGCGCAGGTCATCCATACGGTCGCCGGCCTGCGAGAACTCGCGCGCAATGGTCAGGTAGCGCTGCTGCTCTACGGCGGCGTCGGTCGTCTGCTGCTGCGCGATGGCATTTGCCGTGCGGCGGGTTTCGGCCAACGCGACGTTCAGGGTGTCGAGCGTGCTGTTGGCCTGCTCGAGCGCTGCCAGCGTTTCCGCGCTACTGTCGCCACGCTCCCGCAGCTCGGCACGCAGGCTCTTGAGCTGGAGGGCGCAAGCCACAGCAACCCCCACCGCCACCAAGGCGATCACAACAAGCACAATATCAATAGCAGACATAAACTCCGCCCAACAAACCCAATCGAGCACCAATCAAAACCGCGATCAATCTTACCCCGCCATACACACGGATCACTCACTGCGTTGCAGACAAATTTCTCTTAGAGCCGCGGGCGCTAAAACGCTAGCTCTCCCAGCCGGCGCGGATGGTTGTTATGACGTCACCTAGGCGCTGGCCCAGGGCCGCTAGATGTTGGAGCACCTCGTTGGGCGATGCACCGTTGAGGATGCACGTGAGGGCATACGACGCCAGAAAGATGGCCGCAAGCCCCAACGGGACGAGCATGATCATCGCCAAGGTGCGCAGGCGCTGGCCCACGCGGCGACGACGCGCACGACGCTTGTCGAACGCGAGCTCCTGCGCATATGAATCTTGCTGTACGGAATAGGCCTCTGGTGCCGATTCGCACCCGGGCACAGCTGCAGGTACAGCAGCGGGCACGACATTTTGCGCAAAGGGCTGGACTGCCGCCCCTTGCATTTGCATCTCCATGAGTCGTTGCTGCTGACGCAGCATGCGCTCAGCTTGTTGCTGCGGAGTCTCAAGAAACAAATCCATGCTGGCCTCCAAAATCGGAGCATTCGACGCTTACGCCCAGCATCCCGCACCGCCATGACCGCGACAACGCAATCCGTAGCAATAGCCGCAAAGTTTCTTGTTGACAAAAGCTGTCGAAAACCTCAACAACTCCCCTACCAGCACTTTCTCTGAGCTTTTTTATCGAATGGTCTTTTGCCCTTCCGCCAACCCGCCAACTAACCAAAATCTAACCAAAAGCTTGACGAAAATTGTGGAGACCGAGACCCCACACAAAACGTGCCGCCCCAAAAAGGGGCGGCACACAATCTTTAATATCAGCTTTTCAGTAACGAGCACGCGACGACCCGAAGCCGGAGCGCAGGGCGGGGGAAACACCTTTGCCTCGCGCGACCCTGCGGAGCCGTGAGCGAGAGGGAAAGGTGTTTCCCCCGCCCTGCGCTCCGCAACAGCCAGCGCCACGCGCTAGTAGTTCACCACCTGCTCCTCAAAGTACGCCTTCGGGTGGTTGCACACCGGGCACACCTCGGGCGCCTCGGCACCAACGTGCAGGTGCCCGCAGTTCAGGCACTTCCACACCTTTACGCCCTCACGCTCAAACACCTCGCCCGACTCGATGCGCTCGACGAGCTTGTTGTAGCGCTCCTCGTGGGCCTTCTCGACGGCGGCGACACCACGGAACTTTGCGGCAATCTCGGCAAAGCCCTCTTCCTCGGCGGTCTTGGCAAACTCGTCGTACATCGTGGTCCACTCGTAGTTCTCACCCGCGGCGGCATCGCGCAGATTGTCCAGGGTATCGGGGACGGCGCCATCGTGCAGATACTTAAACCACAGTTTGGCGTGCTCGGACTCGTTGCCAGCCGTCTCGGCAAAGATGTTCGAGATCTGAACGTAGCCGTCCTTCTTGGCCTTGGAGGCATAGTAGCGATACTTGGTGTGTGCCTGGGACTCACCGGCAAAAGCGGTCTCGAGGTTCTTCTTGGTTTGAGAATTCTCAAAATCCATAGGTGTACTTCCCTTCAACGCATGCCGCCCGTAGGCTTCGAGCGGCCTCGTCTTTAGGATGCCCTCATGCCGAAAATCTAAACCTTACAATCCTGTTCTTCAGATTTGCACGGGCTAGATGCTCAGCCAGCGATCGCCCTCGGCTCGGCAAAAGCCCTCACGCTCCAGGTCGGCCAGAATGCCCGCGACAAGCTCGCGCTCGACCGGTCCACGCCCAGCCGCCGCTTCCATCTCGTTAACGCCCACCACGGCATCAGCAAGCGTAATCCCCGCCGGCTGGCCATCGCGCGCTGCCAGCAACATGCGCACGATATGCGCGCGCTTTTGGCGACGTGAGCCCTCAAACTTTGATTGACGGCTATAGCCCGCCGAGCGCCTGGACGGATTGGGCAACGTCTTTTTTAGATATGCGCCGTAATCTAGCAACGCGTAATACCACGCGCGCGGCGTATCGGCATCATCGAGCGGCACGGCAAAGGGAGCGATCTCGTCGGTCGCCGCACCGGGGGCCGCCGGACAGGCCGCCTGAATCAGCGGCACCAGCTCGCGATCGGGAACAGCCGGTACATCGGGAAAGAAGTGATGCAGAAAGACCGTGCGCACGTTGGTCTCCAGATACACGCCCGGAAGATCAAACGCAAACGACCGGATACCTTGCGCCGTTGCCGGGCCAATACCAGGCAGAGCGACCAAGTCACGCGTCTCGTGCGGAAACTCCCCGCCCCAATCCTCTACGACCCGTTGAGCGGCCCCGTGAAGCGCCAGAGCGCGTCGGTTGTAGCCCATGCCCTGCCAAGCGTCCAAAACATCGGAAGGCGCGGCCTGGGCAAGCGCCTGCACGGTCGGAAAGCGATCGAGCCACGCCGGCATACGCGTCTCCACGCGTGGTACCTGTGTTTGCTGCAGCATGACCTCAGAAAGCCAAATGATGTACGGATCGCGCGTGCGGCGCCACGGAAGGTCACGATAACGCAGGACCCCTTCCGAACGAATCATCGAACGAAAGGGGTCCTGAATCATATCTATGCTCCTTATGCGGCGCTATTCCTCCCGGCAAGCGCACGCGCAGGTGGCGTACTCGGGAAACGCTTCGCGGTCGGCGAATTTGGGATCGACGGCCGGGAACTGGCGGTGAGCGACGATGTCGCCGAGCGAAACGGAATCGAGGTAATCGCGCATCAACGCTTGAGCTCCGGCCCACAGGGGATGATAGCAGCACGTGCCCATGCGTGCACAGTCGCCATCGGGTGCGGTGCAATCATTCATAACCATAGGGCCCTGAACGGCCTCGACGACCTGGCGGATGGTGACGTCGTCCGGACTGACCTTGAGACGCATGCCACCGTGGACGCCACGCAGGCTCTCCACAATACCGGCCTGGACCAAACCGTGCTGAATCGAGCGGGCAAACGAATACGGAACATTGACCTCTTCGGCAGCGGTGCGAACAGAAAGCAAACGCTCCGGATCCTCGGCAAGCATCGCCAGCATACGAAGGGCGTAATCAGTCTTCCTCGATATGTCCATTTTTCCCCTTTCAAGGAATACGAACAGCTCGAACGAGCTCCGGGGCCGAGCTTGTGTCGAGACGCTAAATGACCGCAGGACATCCAAATGGTAAATCGGATATCCACTGAATGCCGCGCTTGGAGCGAAATGCATCAGATGCGGCCCACAGTGCAATTTAGTATAACCTAACCCCCTGCTTCGTTGAACAGGTGTTGCGCAACAAAGCTGTTGTTTAGACAGATATGCTTATTAGATTTTACTTGCGTTCCCGAAGGGGCGGGGATTCTGGGCGAAGATGCGCCAGGGCGATCGTTCTATCGAAACAAAGTGCATCAAACGCAAAAAGCCACGTCCGAAGACGTGGCTTTAATTGCGTTGGCGGGAAGTACGGGGCTCGAACCCGCGACCTCCGACGTGACAGGCCGGCGCTCTAACCAAACTGAGCTAACTCCCCAGGCAGACGTTCGCGTTTGTTTCCGCTCGCGTGCGCTGCGGGGATTAGTATACACAGAAGTCTGTCCGGCGCGCAACAACTTTTTTGAAAAAATTTTTGGGGCCATCCGGGAGGGTCTCCGGGGCTGGGGGCGGGGGTTAAGTTTGCTGCTCTACAGTCCTGCGCAAGACGGAAAGCACATTAAGTGCTTTCCTTTGCGTGCGGAACTCGCGACAAACTTAACCCCCGCCCCCAGCCCCGGAGACCCTCCCTGCCGTCACTTTGTTCGAGTCGTTGTTGTTCCTCGCCGCTTCCGCGGCTCGAGGTCCCCGTTCTCCTCGGCGGGGTTGTCTAAGGTTGTCGCTGAAGCTCTGCCTTTTGTTGCGGTTACTCCAAGTCAATAAACTTGGTGCTTAGGATCTTGCCGTCTTTAACGAGCATTCTGGCCATGGTGGGGCCTCGGGTGCCTCTGGGATAGCTGGCGCTGCCCGGGTTGAGGACTAGGCAGCGGCCCACTTGGGCTTCTTTGGTTACGTGGGTGTGGCCGTTGATGGCTACGTCTACGGATCCCACCGGAAGGTCTTCGCGGTAGTGGGCTACGGCGAATTTGAGGCCTTCGTAGGTAAAGAGCGCAAGACGGTCTACGTCGGGGCCGTAGTCGCGGTAGTAATCGTTGTTGCCCAATACGGCCCGCACGGGGGCGATGGTGCATAGGTGCTCGTAGTCCATCTCTGACGTAAGGTCGCCGGCGTGGATGATCAGGTCTGCGCCCTCAAGCTCATCCAAGAGCGCAGGCGATAAATAGCCGTGGGTGTCCGAGATGATGTCGATGCGCTTGGCGCTTGCGCTGTTCATGGGATCCCTTCCGCAAAAAACGATTCGGCAGATACATACAAAAAAGGCCCCACGGCCCCGCAGACGATGGGTCTACAGGGCTGCGGGGCCAGTGTGCTAGAGACTCAGAGCCTTCTTGAGCGGCACGACGCGGCGGCGAGAAACCGGCACGCGTTCGTCGACGCCCGTAATGCCCAGCTGGATGGCGCCCGAGGGCACCGTCTCAACGTCCGTGACGCACGCTAGGTTGACGATATAGCGGCGGTGAACACGGAAGAAGCCAAAGTCGCAGAGCTTGGCCTCAAACTGCGCCAGCGAGGTCGTCGACAAAAAGCGATCATCGACGGTATAGATGCAGGAGTAATCGTCCTTTGCCATGATAAAGCGGATGTCATCCACGGGAATGAGCACCTTGCGGCCGCCCTTTTCCACCGGGATACGCTCGATGGTCACTTTGCTGTCCGTAACCGGCTTGGCGCGTTGCATGACCTTCTCGATCGCGCGATCCAAGCGAGCTTCCTCGACCGGCTTCATCAGATAATCGACGGCATCCACGTCGAATGCCTCGACCGCATGGTCGCTATACGCAGTCACAAACACGATCGCCGGCGGATTTTTGAGCTTATGCAGCGCCTCGGCAAGTTGCAGGCCCGAGGCACCGGGCATCGAGATATCGAGAAACACGACATCCACGCGACTTTCCATAAGCATCTCGATGGCGGAGCGGACGCTCGACGCCTCCGTGATCGTGCCGATCTTGCCCGTTTGCTCGAGCAGGAAGCGAAGCTCCGAGCGAGCCGGCGCCTCATCATCCACAATCATCGCACGCAGCATAGGGATAAAACCTTTCGTCAACTAACTACGCCGGGCATCCGTCGCATGACGTTGAGCCCGTAGCCTTTTATTTTACTCTTGAATGTCAAAGATGCTCTCTGACAAATCAAGATGAAGGAGCACTTTGGTGCCCTTGCCCGGCGCCGATTCGACACGCGTATAGGAGTGCGGCCCATAAAAGCGATGGATGCGCTCCGAAATATTGTGCATGGCCACACCGGCGCCGCCACCCTGGGGAGAGCTGGCGTCGGGACGGGCAGAGCGCTCGTCAAACAGTCTGGCGGCGGTACCCTCATCCATGCCCACGCCATTATCGGCCACGGCAATCAAGATTGCATCCTCGCCGTCTTGGTGAACGGTCACGTCGATCCTCAGGGCGTCGTCATCGCCCATACCATGACGTACGGCGTTCTCGACAATCGGCTGGATCACGAACGCCGGCACCAGCGTATCTTCCACGTCCTCGGACACATCGAACGTCGCAAGCACGCGGTCCTCGCCAAAGCGGGCCTTCTCAAAGGTAAGGTAGCGCTTGGTCTGTGCGACCTCGCGCGAGACCGGAATAAGCGATCCCGAGTTGTCGAGTGTAGCACGATAGAACGATGAGAACTCACGAAGCAGTTCGCGGGCCCGCAGCGGGTCGGTGCGCGTAAACGATGCAATGGTGTTCAGCGTGTTGAACAGGAAGTGCGGGTTAATCTGCGCCTGCAGCGCACGCACCTCGGCGCGCGCCGTGAGTTCCTTTTGCACCTCGAGCTCGTGGATGGCGAGCTGCGTGGACAAGATCTCGGCAAAGCCCGAGGCAAGCGCATACTGGGTACGGTCGACGGCGCGCGGGGTCTTGTAGTAGAACTTGAGCGTGCCGACGGTACGATCGCCCACCTTGATGGGGGCGATAATGCCGGCGGGAACTTGGTTGTGCGAGCCGTCCGAGCCCACGACATCCACCATACGGTTGAACGACTGCACGATGCCATGTTCGATAACGTAGCGTGTGGCAAGCGTGTGGATGGGAGTATCGGGCAGCAGTTTTTCCTCAAACTCGCCCGCGCAGGCAAGCACGTTGTCCTCGTCGGTGATGGCCACCGTCATGGCGCGCGTCTCGGGCAAAATGCGCTGACACACCAAACGCGCCGACTCCTGCGTCAGACCGCCCTTAATGTCCTCGAGCATGGCCGAGGCCACCGAGAGCGTCTCCTCGGTGTACTGGGAGCGCACCGAATCGGGATTGAGCGTCAAAAAGATAAAGATGCACAGAAAGATGCACAGCAGCGCACAGGCAATCACCGTGGCGATCGGCTCGATACCGGTCACCAGGGCAAAAATAAAGTACATCAGCACGCAAATGGCGCAGGCAACGGCAATGATGCGAAAGATTGATATTGAACTATCGCGCTGGGCGCGGCGGTCGATCATTCAGTCCCCTCCAGGATGCTGGTCAGTTGTGCGTCACGCCAGAGACCGTCCATAATCTTGGGCCAAAAGCTCTGGAAACGCAGGTAGCTTGCAGCGTTTTGGCGCGCATAGGCTTTTGCCTCGTCGATACCATGGCGCCAGATGCGCAGGTAGCCCTCATGCTCGCGGGTAAACACGCTGCGGACCATAGCGGTCTTGCGCACGCGGTCGTCGAGCTCGCGCGAAATCCACGGGCCCGGGTAGGGCATGAGCGATGCCGCCGTAACGGGAATGAGCTCCTTTTGATGCGCGGCGAATGTCAACTTGGCCCGTTCGTAGTACCAACGGTATACATCCTGCATAAAGCGCGGTGAGCGCTTCTCGGACTCGGGCGGCAGGTGACGAACGGCCCACTCGTTGTCAAACCACACGTCATAGCCAAACATGCGCATGTTAAAGAGGTAATCCAGATCCTCGCCACGGGTGATAAACGGATCAAAGGCCACACGCGTAAAGGCGCGGGCGTGCAGGGCCATCAGGCCGCCGCACACGTAGTTGGAGCGCGAGATGCGGGTGCCCGAGAGCGCCTTTTTCATCCAACGGTTGAACTCGATGCGCTTGGTCCACCAACGATGGCAGATGCCCACCTTGTCCGTGGGCGCCAGCGGGGATCCGTCGCGATCGTAAAAGTAACCGCTCTTGACCAAAATCGGCAGGCCCTGACGCGTCTGCTGGCCCAGCGCATAGGTCGCGCGCTTCATAAAGTCGGCGTCGATGACAGTCTCATCGTCATCCAAAAAGATAACCGCGTCATGCCCCAGCACAGCGGCACAGGCTAGCCCCATGTTGCGGATGGCGCCGTAGCCTCGCAGACTCACGCACTCGCCCGAACCCTTGGGTGCGATCTGAGCAACCCGGTCTGCGATGCGCGAGGCCTGGGTGTTGGTGACAACGGTGACCTTGAGCGTGGGATGCGCGTCGACAATCTCGTGCACGCGCAGCGACACATCGGCTGTGGCAGAAACGGGACAGACCACCAAAAGGATGATGCGCGGGATGTCACGTACCTGCTCAAGCGAGGCCAGGCAGCGGTCGAGTTCGGGATTGTCGGCGTTGAGTCGTGTCGAATGGTCATAGGTGCCAGGAGCGTTTGCGCGAGCGTCATCGCCCGCCCAATACGTTGGAATCACGACCGTGGCGTTCATGCCTTACCCTCCCTGCAACACAAAAACGGGACGCCGCCAAACACAGGCGACGCCCCGCGACCTAGCTGACTCCATCATACCCACTTGGGCTAATCATTGTTCGAAAGTCAGAATGTTTATTGCGGATAACCCCAAAAGAGTATCGCGGCGGACGCAATTACCGGCAGGTTCCTATGCGGCCTGCTCTGCCGTCTGAGACATGCGGGACAGACGGACCAGCAGCACAAAGCCAACGACCAGCAGCACGCCAATGGAAAGGACGCCCAGCGACGGGTTGCCGGTCAGCGAGGTAACGACCGACACCAGAAAGGTGCCCATAACGCTTGCGTAACGACCAAAGATGTCAAAGAAGCCATAGTACTCGTTGGACTTTTCCTTGGGGATAATGCGGCCAAAATAGCTACGGCTGAGCGCCTGCACGCCGCCCTGGAACAGGCCGACCAAAATAGCGAGCACCCAAAACTCAAAGGCGGTCTTTAAGAAAAACGCGGCAAAGAGCACGATGCCCATATAGGCGGCGACGGCCACCATGATCATGTTGAGCGTGCCCACGCGGCCGGCGAGCTTACCGTAGATGATGGCGGACGGGAAGGCCACAAACTGCGTAACGAGCAGCGCCAGCACCAGTTGGGTCGAGTCGATGCCCAGAGCCGATCCGTAGCTGGTTGCCATGGAAATAACCGTGTGCACACCGTCGATGTAGAAGAAGAACGCGATCATGTAGACCAGTACGGTCTTGTTGTGGGCGATCTCGCGCATGGTGTGTCCGACCTCGGAGAACACACCGCCCACGATGTGGCCGATGGTGTCCTCGGGACCACGCTCGCGACCGTACTTTTGCTTATAGGTGCGAATGAGCGGCAGGGTAAAGATGAGCCACCAGGCACCAGTGATGATAAACGACAGACGCGTTGCCAGCATGGTGGGGATGCCAAGAGCGGGGCCACCCATGATGAGCGCCAGGCAGATGACGAACGGCACGGTGGAACCGATGTAGCCCCAGGCATAACCCGAGCTGGACACGGCGTCCATGCGCTCGTCGGTGGTAATGTCAGGCAGCATGGCGTCGTAGAACGTCATAGAAGAGTTAAGGCCGATGGTGCACAGCACGTACACGGTCAAAAATGCCATGGCGGACATTGGGATAGCCTGCGCCAGGCAAAGCACCAGGCCCGTGAGGAAGAAGCCCAAGAAGAACTTGATCTTGTTGCCGGCGTAGTCGGCAAGTGCGCCCAGAATGGGCATGAGCATGGCGATGACCAGCGAGGCGATCGTCTGCGCATTGCCCCAAGCGACCACCAGGTCGGCCGAGGAAGCGCCGGTATTGATGGCGTTAAAGTAAATGGGCACCACCGAGGTATTGAGCAGCACGAGGGCCGAATTGCCCACATCGTACATAACCCAGTTACGCTCGAGCTTGGTGTATTTCATGGACAGGGACCCTTCGTATTTGCCCGATATGCAGTTAGTTCATCGTACCCCAATTGTCCAGAAGCACCGGTAAGGATTCGGCAAAGGGGCACGCATGAGCCCTATTCCTCGCGGTCGAACTCCTCATCGGCATTGAGCACGCGACCGCTGTAATTGACATGGTTGGTCACGGCTTCCATATCGCCGGTCTCGATAAAGCGGGCAACCGTGCACTCGTAATCGAGCAGCGCGCGGTCAAAGACCTCGGGGAAGCTCTCGGTCGAGACTTCATCGGTAAAGGGGTTCTTCCATGCCAAGTGGCCCAGGTTGCCGGTACGCTCGGGCAGCTCGGTCGTCACGCGGTGCGCAAGGCCGTCGAGCAGCGAGTAGTCGTGCACCAAGCCCTCAACCAGCGAGATCGCGCGCGTCTTTGCGGAGCCGGCCGGCTCAATCGCGCGGTAAAGTCGCTGCATATTGGCAACGGCAGCACCGTACTCCCCCGCCGGAATGTCAATGCCGTACACGCGTCCGGCAACATAGCTCATCAGCACGCCGGCCACGCGATTGATGCGATCGGTGGTGACGATCTCGCCCGCCGGCGGGTAATCGTCGACCGTAGCGCCATCGCGTTTAAGCTGCAGCATCAGTACATCCAGGTCGCTCTCGATCACGGCATGGACCTGACTGCTCGAATCCTCAAGCTCTGAATCGGACTCCACGATGCCAAACTGCTGCTCATAGACAAAGGGGTGAGCGTTGCGGTCGAGCACGTAATGAGACAGCAGGCCCAGCGCAAAGGCACGACCCAAGCTGGCATCGCGCGGCAGCAGATGCGGCACGCCGTCGCGCAGGCACGCGAACTGGCGAGACATGCGCGACCGATGCATGACCTGCGCCAGCAGCGTGCAGTCGGAAACACGCGGTGTCAGAATGTGAAAGAAAAACGGGTCGGGGCCTTGGTTGCCCAAGATAAAGGCAATGCGCTCTTCATCGGACGTGATGACGCCCTGCGGAAGACGGTCGATGCTTTCCTCGCCAAACAGATGATGGGTGATAAGCGCGGGCATAATGATCCTTTCGATTTCATTCGATGCCACCCATTATGCCCACCGCGCGCCCATGCCAAACCTGCGATGGTAAACGACAGCACGCAAGCCTCTTACGCAAGCCCCAGGTGCGACTTGACCTCGGCGGCACGACGACGGGACACCGGTACCGTCGAGTTCACGCGGTCGAGCCTGAGCTCCATCAACCCCGTGGAGCCAATCTCAACATTGTGCACGTCTTCCAAATTGACCAGGTAGCTGCGATGAACGCGAATAAAGCCCTCGGAGTCCAAGCGACGCTCGAGCGAAGAGATCGACTCATTGATCAGGTACGTTCCCTCGGCGCAGATGGCGTTGCAAAAATCGGCGCGCGCCTCAAAGTAGCAAACGTCTGCGGCGGGAATGAACACCTTTTTGCCCCCGCGGTCCACCGTCAGACGCAAAGGCTGGCGCGGAGCGTGGATAACACGACGGACGCCCAAGGCCGCCTCGATCTTGTCGAGTGCCTTTGACAGGCGTGCGTCCTCAACCGGCTTGACGACATAATCGACGGCATCGAGGTTATAGGCATCAGCCGCATACTCGGCAAATGCCGTCACAAACACCACGACCGGCGGCGTCTTTAGGTTCTGCAGCGTCTCGGCAAGCTCAATTCCCGAGCGACCGGGCATGGTAATGTCTAAAAACAACACGTCGGGCTTGTTCGACAGAATCGACTCCACGGCTTCGGTGACATTGCCCGCCTCGGCAATATGACCCACACGCGTATCCTTTTCCAATAGATAGCGTAGCTCAGCCCTAATAGGAGGCTCGTCATCAACCACCAAGATGTTCCATCCCTCGGACATATGCGCTTCCCCTCTTTTTTCTCTCAATCCAACCGCGCGCTACACCTTCATCGGCGCCGGCTCATGCGGCTCGCCGTTCAGCTCGACGATGACCTGCGTTCCCACGCCCTCCTGGGACTTCACGCGCATGCCAGAATCTTCCCCGTAAAAGAAATGGATGCGCTGAAGCACGTTGAAGAGCGCCAGGCCGCAGCCTCGTTTGATGGAGCCGTCGGCGGTAATGCTCTCGGGCTCCTCTCGGCGATGCTGCTCAAACAGGTGCGCGCAGACTTCTTCGCTCATACCGATGCCGTCATCTTCGACGATGATCTCCAGACCGTCATCGGTCTCAAAAGCCCTAACACGAATAGAAAGCGGCTCGGTCTCGCGCTGCGCATGCTTGATGCAGTTTTCGAGCAGCGGCTGCAAGATAAACGGCGGCACCATGCTGTCGCGCACCTCAAAGTCGATATCGACCGAGACGCGCAGACGGCCGTCGCCATACCGGGCCTGCATAAGGTTGATGTAACGAGTGCCCTGTTCCACCTCGTGCTCGAGCGTTGTGAGGGTATCGGAATCGGACAGTGTCTGACGGTAGTAATTGGAAAAGTCGATGAGCAGCGACCTGGCCTTGTCCGGCTCGGTACGTACGAGCGACACAATGGTGCTGATGGTGTTAAACAGAAAATGAGGATCGACCTGCGATTGCAAGGCGCGCAGCTCCACGCGGGCCGTAAGCTCGTCCTGGCGCTCGAGCTCAAAGCTCGCAAGCTGCGTGGAAATGAGGTCGGCAAAGCCCGAGGCGAGCGCCGTCTGGCGCATATCGATGCTGCTCAGACGGGGATAATACAGCTCGAGCGTGCCCACGCAATGCCCGCGCACGGTAAGCGGTGCGACAATACCGGCGCGCAGGCGCGGAAAGTAGCCACCTGTCTCGGTCGAGGCATCGCGCGAGAAAACGCTTTGCTCACCGCTGTTGATCACATTGAGCGTGGTCCGCAGCACCACCGGGGTGCCCGCGGGGCATTTTGCCGAGTCCTCGCCCCAGCTTGCCAACACCTGCTTGCCGTCGGTAAAGCAGATGGCAGAGGCGATGGTTTCGGACAGGATGATCTTAGAGGCGCCCAGGGCAGCTTCGGGCGTAAGGCCGCGCGACGTGTAGGCGAATATTTTCGACGCGATGGCGAGCGTGCGGTCGGTAGCGCTCGATGTGAGGTCGTCGGGAACGACAAAGACGTACGAGAAGAAGAAGCACAGCATGACCAAGCCGGCAATGACGACAACGGCCGGAACGGGATTGGGATTATCGGTTAGATCCCAGATGAGCAGCAGGATAAGCAGCGGAACGACAATACCGAGCAAGATGGCTTGAACCACATGCTGAGCGGTACGAAAGACCTTGGTAGAGTTGTAGCTCTTGCCCAGAATCAGCCTATTGAGATCCACCGTCATCTCCTTCTTACTGACGCACCCCATAGCAATGGAGAGGGCCGCAAGCGACCCTCTCCATTGCATTATGCAATCAAAAACTGTGTTTTACATCCAGCCATCGACAAACGGTATCTTAGGCGCTGTATTTGTTGGCCTCGCCAAAGGTGCCAGCCTCGACGATCCAGCCGTCCTTCATGATGACGTCCATGTTGTCGGTGTTGAGCACGTGGATGTCGGCGGCGACGTCACCGTTGACGACCAGCAGGTCGGCGCACTTGCCGGCCTCGATGGAACCGGTCTCGTCCTCGATGTGGCACATCTTGGCACCGTTGAGGGTGGCACAGGTGATGGTCTCGACCGGGGTGAAGCCGATCTTGTCGACGAACTCGTACATCTCCTCGATAGAGCAGGTGCCGTACGGGGTGACGAAGGAGAAGGAGTCGGAGCCGATCGTCATGACGACGCCGCGCTTCTTGGCCTCGCGCAGGCAGTCGTAGTTGCGCTGCAGCTCCTTCTCGACCAGGGTGCCCTCGTACTTGTCGTGCAGCTCGGGGACGTAGACGGGCGGATAGGTGGCGTACCAAGTGGGCAGGAAGGCGATCGTCGGGGTGAAGAAGGTGCCCTGCTCGGCCATGAGGTCCATGGTGCGCTCATCGATATCGAAGCCGTGAATCAACTGCTCGCAGCCAAAGCGAACGGAATCGTAGGCAGCGGCGTGGTTGTTGTAGCAGTGGCTCCACACGGGGATGCCGACCATCTTTGCCTCTTCGACCACGGCCTGGATCTCCTCGGAGCAGTAGTGCTGGTCGCGGCCGGAGTCCCAGCGCCAGATGCCGCCACCGGTAGCCCAGATCTTGATGGCATCGGGGTTCTCGCGCAGGCGACGACGGACGGCCTTACGCAGATCCCAAGGACCGTCGACCTGATCGCCCCAGGGGTGCGATTCCTTGTTGAGCTCCTGGCTGCAGTGGTGGGAGTCGCCGTGGCCGGCAACGCGGCAGAAGCCAAGGCCGGTTGCCAGAACGCGCGGGCCCTTGAAGACGCCCTTGTCGATGCAGTCGCGGATCTGGATACCAAAGCGACCGATCTCGCAGACGGTGGTGAGACCGTGGGTGAGGCAGTCGTAGGCCTGCTTGACGGCGACGGCCTGCTTCTCGAGGAGCGGCTGCATGACCCAGTCGGTGTCATCGTCGGTCAAGTTGCCCGAGAAGTGCAGGTGGGTGTCGATCAGGCCGGGAAGGACGGTCTTGCCGGCGGCATCGATAACCTCAACGCCCTCAGGAAGGTCCTGCATAGTGCCGGCGTACTCGATCTTGCCGTTGTCGTCGACGAGAACGAGGGAGTTCTCGACCGGCTCGGCACCGGTACCGTCGATGAGCTTGCCGCCAACGATTGCATACTTAGTGGACATGGTTCCTCCTTATGGATCCATATAGTGGGCGAGGCCGTGTTGGGTTAAGGCCTCACAAAGCTACCCAAGTGGTGCCGGGTTCGGTGCGCGGGAGAGAGGATTCCGCGCACCCGATCCGCCCCGGCCAGGCGTTACTTTTTGCGGGAATTGGTGAAAGCCATGAGGGCCAGGCCAACAGCCAACCAGCCGATCACGATGCTCCACTCCACCATGTTGAGGGAGGCGGGAGAGAACGGGATCACGAGCAGGCCAATGATGGTGCCGCAGGCAACGATAGCGAGGCTGATGCCAAACTTGCCGCCGGGCACCTCGTAGGGACGAGGCAGGTCGGGCTCGGTGAAGCGCATGCGCAGGCAAGCGAGGGCGACCATGCCGCAGGAGAAGATGAAGGCGAGAGCCGACACGTTGGTCAGAGGGATGAGCATGTTCTTGCCCAGGAACGGACCGATGACGGTGATGACGCCCAGAACGGCGCAGGCGAGCTTGGGAGCGCCGGACTTGGGATCGACCTCGGCGAACTTCTCGGGCAGCTGGCCCTTGCGGCCCATGGCGAGCATGATGCGGCTCGTGGCGCCGTAGAAGGAGTTCATCGGGCCCATGGGTCCAAGCGTGGCGATGACGAGCATGGCCAGGTACAGGAGCATGTTGATGCCCTTGAGGCAGGCAAGCGCGGGAACCGGGCTCTTAACAAACTCATGCCAGTCGAGGATGGTGCCGAACGAGTAGATGCAGACCATGTAGAAACCGCCGGCGGCCAACAGGGCCAGGGAGATGATCTTGCCGAACTTGTTCCAGTTGAGGCCCTCGGCTGCTTCCTCAGCCTGCTGAGGAATGGTGTCGAAGCCGGCGTAGAAGAACGGGGTCAAAACCAGGACCGACACGATGCCGGCGAACAGGCTGGTGCCCTCGGTAGCGGGCTTGCCGCCGCCAGCACCGGTGACCTGGGAGAACACGGGCATGGCGTGTTCCGGCGAACCGGTGAACAGCGAGACACCCATGGCGAGCAGCATGCCGCAGAGCAGAGCCTTGGTCAGGAAGGCCTGGAGCTTGGCGGCCGAGCTGGCACCGCGGAAGTTGAGGAAGATGACGTAGACTGCAAAGCCGAGCGCGATTAGCGTCGGGAACAAGTAAACGTCGGCGCCCAAGATGGTGTAGAGCTTGACGGCGCGCAGCCACTCAAGACCGGGCAGGCTGCCGAACATCTCGGACACGAGGGTCGAAATGGCGATGGCCTCCCACGGGCACAGGATGCCGTTGCCCAGGGCCAGGAGCCAACCGGTGATGTAGCTCAGCGTACGGCCAAAGCTACGGTCGACATACTCGACGATGCCGCCCGAGATGGGGATAGCAGCCGTGAGCTCACCGAAAACAGCTCCGACGGGCACGAGGAAGATTGCACCCAAGAGGAATGCGATCATAGCGGGAACGGGACCGCCGCCCACGACCATCCAGTCGCCGACCTGCAGGACCCAACCAGTACCGATAATGGCACCGAAACCGATGGTGAAGAAGTTCCAGAGCGAAAGCGTTTTCTTCATGCCGCCGTTACCTTCGACTGCAACTTCTGCGTTCTTGTCCGCCATTGTTCCCCTCCTTTCCTTATTGACGCCTCTTTGGCGTCACCCCTTGCGCGGTCTGTTTTGCCGCGCGCTTTTATTTCGTGGCTTTAAGATACGGCCTTGGCACAGCAGCGCCGCTTGTGGCTCGGCTGAAGGCAGAACTGCAAAACGAGCGGCGCCGTTTTTGGGACGAACGGCGGAAGACGTCATTCGTCTTGGACGCTTTCATCTTGTCTGCTTTTGAATACCTGTTGCCGTGACGCTTGGCGCGCGGCGCGGCAACGTTCATACCATTTGTCAGGCTTTTGGCGCACATACCCATGTATCGCGCCTCTTTTTATGTAGGATAGACAAGTTACACATGAGGCAAGGTGATTCGAATGGCATATGGATACAATGACGGCGACCAACGGCCACAAAGCGTGCGCCTTGCCGGCCGCACCACGCCAACGCCCAGAAGCACCTCCGACAACGACAACCCGCAGCGCCCCCAAGAGCAGCTCGGGGCTTCTTCTCGGCAACAAAGCCGTACCGTGCAGCAGTCAGACCGCATGAGTACGAGCACACGCCAACGCCAGACCGACACATCGCAGCCACGCCGCTACGATCGCCGTAAGACCGACTACTACGTTAAGCGCTCCTTTTCGCGACCTCAACGCGATCGCGGCAATTCCGCCCCTCGCCCCGCGTCGCACACCACAAGTCACGCGCTTCCGGCCCGCCGCCTACGCCTTGCGTTTTGCTCCATCGCCGCCTGCCTCGTCTTTGTGTTTTTGGGATCCTGTATCTCTCACGGATCAGCCGGTCTCGAGCCCACTGCCGAGGACAAGCTGCTTAAAGCTCCCGTCGCACCCGGTTACTCATTTGCTTTTTCGACCCCACGCTCGCAGTGGCAGGCCGGCACCATGCCCCACATCTACCAAATTGACCCCGCATGGTCGGAGCTGCCCTATGCCGGTGGCACTATTCGCGAAAACGCTTGCGGTCCCACTTGCCTCACCATGGTCTATATCTTTAAGACCGGCCATACCGATAAGACGCCGGTCGATATATGCGCACTGGCCGAAGCCGGCAACTACGCCCCCACTGGTGCCACCGAGTGGTCGTTTATGACAGGCGGTGCGTGGCAGCTGGGGCTCAACGGAACACAGCTCTATAACAATCGCGAATCGATTACCCAAGCACTTCGCTCGGGTGCGCCCGTCATCGCCGCAGTGCGCCCCGGCACGTTTACCAACGTAGGCCACTATATCGTGCTCTACGGCATCGACGATGCCAACCAGATTGGCGTCTACGACCCCAACTCGGCCAGCCGCAGCGCCCGCCGCTGGGGCGTGGTGGAGGTCCTCAACGAAATCGAAGCCATGTGGGCCTACTACTAGTCATTGGGGACACTCATTGGGGACAGACTTAAATGAGTAGTCCCAGATTGCCAGGAACCGCCGGTACGGAAAGCGCATCCCATTTTGGAACTCAATGGTGAGATGCGCTTTCCGCTAGCGGTCCGTTTGGGAAACAACATCCCGCTTTTCGGCCAAATTCCGGGATGCATTTTCCCGTTGAGGACCTCAAAAGAAACTGCACCCGTTTTGGACTACTCATTTAAGTCTGTCCCCAACGACTAGGTGAATAGCAAAAGCCCCGCAGCCGGAGCGGACTGCGGGGCTCATGGAGAGAGGCTAGTTTGTGGACGTCTTGCCTGGCGCCCACGAGAGAGGCAACGGAGTAGGGGCTACTCGTGGATGCGGGTGCCCGAGAGGCCGGCCATGGTCTCGGCGGCCTTGTCCAGGGCGCCGATGATGCAGGTGCGGCCCTTGCGGGAACGGGCAAACTTGATGGCAGCGCGGACCTTGGGCTCCATGGAACCCTTGCCGAACTGGCCCTCGTCGGCCAGGCGCTCGGCCTCGTCGGCGGTGAGGTCCTCGAGCTCCTCCTGGTTGGGCTTGCCAAAGTTGATGGCGACATGCTCAACGGCGGTCAGCAGGAACAGGACGTCGGCGTCGCAGTCCTCGGCCAGCAGCTCGCCGCCCAGGTCCTTGTCGATGACGGCGGGAACGCCCTTGTAGCAGCCCTTGTTCTCGTAGTCGCGGACGACGGGGATGCCGCCGCCACCGCAGGCGATGACGATGAACTCGTTGTCGAGCAGGTTGAGGATGGAGTCAGCCTCGACGATCTTCTTGGGATCGGGGGAGGCGACGACGCGACGCCAGCCGCGGCCGGAGTCCTCGACGAAGACCTTGGAGGGATCCTCGGCCATGAACTCCTTGGCCTGCTCCTCGGTGTAGAAGGGGCCGATCGGCTTGGTCGGGTTCTTGAACGCGGGGTCGTCGGGGTCGCACTCGATCTGGGTGACGACGGTGGCGGCGTGCCAACGCTTGTAGCGCTTGTGCATCTCGCGGCCAATGCCCTGCTGCAGGTGGTAGCCGATGTAGCCCTGGGACATGGCGCCGCACTCGGGCAGCGGCATCTCGGGGGTGCCGATGGCGTCGTGGGCGGCGGCGAAGGCGTTCTGGATCATGCCGACCTGCGGGCCGTTGCCGTGGGTGATGATGATCTCGTTGCCCTGCTCGATGAGACCGAGGAGAGCGTGGGCGGTGTTGCTCACGGCCTCGATCTGCTCGACGGGGTTGTTGCCGAGGGCGTTGCCGCCGAGGGCGACGACAATACGATCGGGCTTGCCGTAAGGCTTGCTCATGATTCCTCCTTCTAAATGTTCTGCATCTTCCAACCCTTAGCGAAGCGTCGCGTACATCATGGCCTTAATGGTATGCATGCGGTTCTCGGCCTCCTGGAACACGCGAGACTGCGCGCTCTCAAAGACCTCGTCGGAAACCTCCATCTCGGTCACGCCGAACTTCTCGGCAATCTCGGCGCCGATGGTGGTCTGCGTATCGTGGAAGCTCGGCAGGCAGTGCATAAAGATGGCGCCGGGGTTTGCCTTGGCCATGACCTCGGGCGTTACTCGATAGGGAGAGAGAAGATCGATTCGGCTCTTCCACAGCTCCTCAGCCTGGCCCATACCGACCCAAACGTCCGTATAGATCACGTCTGCATCCTTGACGCCCTCGTCGATATCCTCAGTGAGCTGGATCGTGCAGCCATTCTGAGCGGCGATCTCCTGGCAGCGCTCAAGAAGCTCGGGATCGAAGTGCGTGGCGCCCTCGACATCGCCCTTGGGTCCGCAGGAGCAGAAGTTAATGCCGAGCTTGGCGCAGATAACCATCAGGGAGTCGCTGACGTTGCCCTGCTCCTTACCCATATAGGTGAGCTTCATGCCGCGCGTGTCGCCAAACTCCTCACGCATGGTAAGAATGTCGGCAAGGGCCTGGGTGGGATGGTACTCGTTGGTCAGACCGTTCCAGACGGGAACGCCAGCCTTGGCGGCAAGCTCCTCGACGATCGACTGGTCGGAGCCGCGATACTCAATACCGTCATACATGCGACCGAGCACGCGGGCGGTATCCTCGATGGACTCTTTCTTGCCCATCTGCGACGAGCCGGGGTCGAGGTAGGTCACGCCCATACCCAGGTCCATACCGCCGACCTCGAAGGCACAGCGCGTGCGCGTGGAGGTCTTCTCAAACAGCAGGACAATGTTCTTGCCCTCGAGAAAGCGGTGCGGATAACCGGCACGCTTCATATCCTTGAAGTTCTTTGAGAGGTCGAGCATGTACTCGATTTCCTCGGACGTAAAGTCAAGCAGGGTAAGAACGCTTCGACCAGAAAGATTAAGAGCCATGATTTGAGTCCTTTCGGTTGTTGGAACACACAAGGAGGGATGGGCGGCGCAGACGCACACGCGCCGCCCAGATACGCTAACGCTGACTAGATTTCCTCACGCCAGAACGGCATGGTCATGCAACGCGGGCCGCCGCGACCGCGAGAAAGCTCCTCGGAGGGAGCGACGAGCAGCTCGACGCCGGCCTTGTAAAGAGCATCGTTGGTGACAACGTTGCGCTCATACACGCAGACCTTGCCCGGTGCGACCGCAAGAGTGTTGGAACCATCGTTCCACTGCTCACGGGAAGCCTCGATCGGATCGCCACCACCGCACTCAATCATGGTGATGTGGTCCATACCCGTCGCAAGCTCGAGAATATGCTGCAGGGTGCCCTCGAGCTCCTCGATATGCACCTCCCCCTCCGAATCGCCCTTGGTCAGGCGGTAGGCACGAAGCGTCTGGTAGATGCCGGGATAGACCGTGAACTTATCGCGATCGACCTGCGTGCAGACGGTGTCGAGGTGCATGTAGGCGTAGCCGTGCGGGATCTTGATGGCATAGATGTTCTCGATCTCGGCCTCATCGGAACCCCAGAACATATTCTTGGCGAGCTCATCGATGGCCGCAGTCTGGGTGCGCTCGGAAATACCGATGGCGAGCGTCTTGGCGTTGATGTTGAGGATATCGCCGCCCTCGATATGCCACTCGCTGTTGTGGTCATACCAAATGGGGCTACCGGCGTAATCGGGATGGTTGCGGAGCACCGTTTCGTAGAAGATTACCTCGCGATTGCGCTGATTCCAGTACATGCGGTTCATGGTAGCGCCCTTGCCCACGACAGCCAGGGGGTCACGGGAGAAATACGAGGCCGGCATGGGGAACAGCACCATATCGTCAGCCTTCAACTCCTCGCCGTCCATACTGGCAAGAGAACCGCCAACCTTGGGGATCTCGAGGTCGCGAACGTAGAGGCCGCCCATGGCAGCAAGGACAAACTCCTTGTTGTCCTTAATCGAATCAAGCTTCTCGACAACGGCCTGGCGAAGGGCCGCGTTGGAGATGCCGGACTCACCCATGAACTTCGTCATGAACTCTGCGCGAGTGCCCTCGACTTTGTCAAACGTCTCAGCGAGCAGCTCTTCCATATAGACGACCTCGGCGCCAGCGCCGCGAAGAAGGTCGGTAAACTGATCGTGCTCTTTCTGGGCATAGTCCAGATAGAACGCGTCGTGAATCCAAACGCGGTCGAAATCCTCCGCCTTCATGTTTACAAGATCCATACCGGGGCGATGGACGCACACCTTCTTGAGGGCGCCAATCTCGCTATGAACGTTCAGTCCTTTGTTCATCTCTATCCTTCTTTCTCACAACTTGTATGTGGGGTTTTGCATTTACGGCAGGGGGATAAGACCCGAAACCGCAGTGAATGCCATGCAGATAACGCTTACGACCAGGAAGAATTTCCAAGCGACCTTCCACCACTGGCCAAGCGGAATCTTGCAGACGCCAAGACCGGCAACGAGCATCGCGCTTGTCGGCGAAATGAGAGACATGGCAGCACTGCCCATGGAAAGGCCGGTAACTGCAGCCTCGGGGTTTAAGCCCATCAGCTCAACAAGCGGGCCGAAAATGGGAATCGTAAGAGCAGCGATGCCCGAGGAGCTCGGAACGAGGATCGACAGAAGGTTATCCACGACGTAGAGAATGCTCGTAAAGATAACTGCCGGAACTCCAGAGAGAGCCGTGGCGAGCGTGTTGAGAATCGTATCGATGATGAGGCCGTCATTGGCGATTACGAGGATTCCGCGGGCGAGGCCAACAACGATGGCAGAGAACGCGAAGTCTGCAATTCCCTTAACGAACTCGCCAGCGATCTCCTTCTCATTCATCCCGGAAACAACACCCGAAAGAAGGGCCATGGCCAAGAAAATCGCAGAGATTTCGTTCATGTACCAGCCCTGGGCCACCAGACCCCAAATGATGGCGGCAAGTCCAAGCACGAAAATAACCATAACGGCTTTCTGCCTACCGGTGAACTCGCTATCGAGGAGATTCTCGTCCGCACCAAACTCTTTGCGCTTCTCGATATCATCGTGGAAAGCTGGGGATGCCTCGGGATTCTTCTTAACCTTGAGGGCATACATCACAACCCATGCGATGGCAACTGCAGTGAGCACGACAAGGGCGATAGTACGCAACCAAAGCTGGGGGTTGCCCTGGATACCGAGGATGCCCTGGGAAATCAGGACGTTGAACGGGTTTACGGTAGATGCGATGTATCCGATACGGGCACCCACAAACACCGTCATGAACGCCGTAATTGAGTCGAAGCCCATGGCCATCATGATCGGCATAAGAATCGCAAAGAACGGAAGCGTCTCCTCTGCCATACCAAAGGTGCTGCCGCCCAAGGCAAAAAGCACCATTAGGATCGGAATAATGAGGACGTCCTTGCTCTTGAACTTCTTCACCACTCGGGCGACGCCGCTCGTGATGGCTCCGGTCGCCGTGATGACCTGGAAGGAACCTCCCACGATCATAATGAATGCAACGACCTCGACCGCTTGCTGGATGCCGATCGCAGGGGCCTCAAGTACTTCGAAGATGCCTTGGCGAAGATCGACCTCGTTGCCGTCCTCGTCCGTATAGACCTTATCGACAGGCTCATAGGTGCCCGAGACCGTTACCTCGCGACCGTTAACCTCCTGGCGCTCAAACGAACCCGAAGGCACGACCCAGGTCAGAACGGCAAATACGGCCATCAAGACGAGAATGATGGTGTACACGTGCGGGACTCGAAGAGTGCGCTTCTTTTCTGTCTCTGCCATCTCTCCTCCTTAATTCAGGGGTTTTTCGTTGCCGGCAAAGCCATTGTGTCATCGCGCAAAACACTCTTCCGCCTCTTCGCCCGCCAACGAAGCGCATCGACCCGTAAACGGACTTTAGATTGACGTAATTTATCAATTATCACTTTTGATAGATGTTTAACGTCAATTATTTACTTGGGTCGTGCCATTCTCCTGTGGCAAACATGATGTAAATTGAAACAAGCTTCTAATGTGACACTATGGAAGCAATCAATACTCATCGCCAAAGCGAGGTCACATGTCCGCATTGCATGTTCAAAACGAAATAGGAAAGCTAAAAAGGGTCCTGCTGCACTGCCCCGGCCCCGAAACGCGCAACTACCCCGACGGCCAGTTCAATCAAGTCTTTACGCTACGCCCTTCTAGCAATTCATTTGATCTTGAAAAGGCTCTTGGGGAGCATCATGCTTACTCGGCAATGCTCGAGCACGAAGGAGTAGAGATTCTCTATCTCGAGAACCTTCTTACCGAAGCCCTCGATGCGACAAAACAGGCGCATCACTCTTTTATCGATAACTACATTGCAGAATGCGGCGCGAGGGGCATGGAGCTCGAGTCCGCCATTCGCGAGTATCTTGAGCATATCGAAGGTTCCCGCGACCTGGTCCAGGCAGCCGTCAACGGCGTTCGCTACTCCCAGGTCTTCGACACGAACAAGGAGGTGTTCAGCCTCTCAAAGCTGACGGGAGACGCATACTCACCCGACGACCTTCTCATAGCCCCCCTTAACACCATGTGGTTCACGCGCGATCCAGCAAGCGTCATCGGCGAAGGTGTCACGCTCAACCATATGTACTGGCCAGAGCGCAACCGTGAGGTTATCGCCTATAAAACGATTTTTAACTATCATCCGGATTTCCGCGAGACTCCTCAGTTCTTCAAGCATGAATCGACTTACCACATTGAAGGCGGCGACCTTCACAACCTCAACAGCGAAAATGTAGCCGTTGGCATCTCTCAACGAACCGAGCCAGCAGCTATAGACACCCTAGCGAATAACTTGCTCTGGGACGAGAACTCGACTATTGACTCCGTATGGGCCATTGAGGTTCCCTACGATGATCTCTGCATTCATCTCGACACATACTTTGCTCGTGTTAACTATGAGACATTCCTCATTGACCGGGAGCTCCTGGACCAAGCGCGGGTCTACTGCATTACACGAGGCAGATCGGAAAGGACAACCCGGGCGCGTCATGTCGAAGGCGGACTAAAAGAAGCGCTGGGATTAGCCCTGGGTTTAAGTTCACCGCAATTTATCCCTTGCGGCGGCTCAAATCCCGGAGCGGCAGAGGTCGAAAGAACCAACAATGCCATAAGCACCCTTTGCCTGGAACCCGGCAAGGTCTGCGTATACGAAGAGAACACCGAGACTAACAAGGCACTGGAGCAGGCCGGTATTGAACTTGTGCCCATCTCTATCTTTGAGCTGACAAACGGCTTTGGCGGCCCCAACTGCCTCTGCCTTCCCCTCGTCCGCGCTTCATAACATGGGAACGGGTCAAAACATAAAGGCGCTTCGCAAGCGCGACCAGCTCACGCAGGAGGAGTTCGCGGCACTTGTCGGCGTCTCCAAAGAAACGGTATGCCGTTGGGAAAAGGACCGCTATGCCATCCGCCGGTCGACACTGCTCAAGATCGTTTCGAAATTCAATCTGCAGCTTGACGACCTCGCATCAGAAACCGCAGGGCTTGCCGCAAAGCTCGACCACGGAGGACGGAAGCCGAATTCCAAGGAAACTGCTACTGACTCCCTTTGCGATGTATTTAAAATCCAGATGAATGGAGGCAGAACTGGACTTAAGCAGACCGGAACAACGGCGCTCCCCTCATCCGTATTCAAAAAACATCGCGGGTGCTTCTTTGTTCAAATGGACACATCTGCCATGTCCAAATGCTATCCGATGGGATCCTTTCTCCTAGTGGACCCCAACCTGAAGCCCTGGAACGGATGCTCCGTCCTCGCCTTGTCCGATAATTCCAGAGTGGTCATACGGCGGTATAGCACCGGCACGAACACCGTGATGCTGTCATCCTACTCATATCGCACATCGGAACCGGATATTGTGCTGGACAAACGCCGAATCAGGATTCTCGGAGTCATCGTCTGGTTTCAGGCATCCCATGACCTGAGCATCTAATTGGATCGGATCTTGTCATTGGGGACAGACTTAAATGAGTAGTCATTGGGCGACCACTCATTTAAGTCTGTCCCCAATGACCACCCATGAACAGTCACCTCAACAGCAAAAGCCCCGCAGTCGGAGCGGACCGCGGGGCTCATGAAGAGAGGCTAGTTTGTGGGCGCTTTGCCTGGCGCCCACGAGAGAGGCAACAGAGTAGAGACTACTCGTGGATGCGGGTACCGGAGAGGCCGGCCATGGTCTCGGCGGCCTTGTCCAGGGCGCCGATGATGCAGGTGCGGCCCTTGCGGGAACGGGCAAACTTGATGGCAGCGCGGACCTTGGGCTCCATGGAACCCTTGCCGAACTGGCCCTCGTCGGCCAGGCGCTCGGCCTCGTCGGCGGTGAGGTCCTCGAGCTCCTCCTGGTTGGGCTTGCCAAAGTTGATGGCGACATGCTCAACGGCGGTCAGCAGGAACAGGACGTCGGCGTCGCAGTCCTCGGCCAGCAGCTCGCCGCCCAGGTCCTTGTCGATGACGGCGGGAACGCCCTTGTAGCAGCCCTTGTTCTCGTAGTCGCGGACGACGGGGATGCCGCCGCCACCGCAGGCGATGACGATGAACTCGTTGTCGAGCAGGTTGAGGATGGAGTCAGCCTCGACGATCTTCTTGGGATCGGGGGAGGCGACGACGCGACGCCAGCCGCGGCCGGAGTCCTCGACGAAGACCTTGGAGGGATCCTCGGCCATGAACTCCTTGGCCTGCTCCTCGGTGTAGAAGGGGCCGATCGGCTTGGTCGGGTTCTTGAACGCGGGGTCGTCGGGGTCGCACTCGATCTGGGTGACGACGGTGGCGGCGTGCCAACGCTTGTAGCGCTTGTGCATCTCGCGGCCAATGCCCTGCTGCAGGTGGTAGCCGATGTAGCCCTGGGACATGGCGCCGCACTCGGGCAGCGGCATCTCGGGGGTGCCGATGGCGTCGTGGGCGGCGGCGAAGGCGTTCTGGATCATGCCGACCTGCGGGCCGTTGCCGTGGGTGATGATGATCTCGTTGCCCTGCTCGATGAGACCGAGGAGAGCGTGGGCGGTGTTGCTCACGGCCTCGATCTGCTCGACGGGGTTGTTGCCGAGGGCGTTGCCGCCAAGGGCGACGACAATACGATCGGGCTTGCCAAGAGGCTTAGACATTGCTGGAATCCTTTCTGTAAAAGGCCTACAACCCATTAATAACCCGCGTCCGTGCGATACGCGAGTTTATTAAGGTTTATATTCTCTTTATCGCTCATTTTATTCATTTTGAAAATACCTAAGCGGCGAACGGTCGATTTTACCCGCTCAGCGTAAAGAAGCCCAGTTCAGGCACATCTACGCCATTTACGTGCAACTTTATTTAAATAGAGCAGGGATTAGACCAGATTATGCAAACTATATCTTTGCTAAACACAAAACGGACAGCGCAATATCTTACTCGCACTATACGCGATTCTATACATTAATTTGACGAGTATGCACCCCTGCAAAAACATGGGGCTTTTCATCCAACATAAGGGATAGCCGATCGCGCTTCACCCCGCGGCAAGCGACTGCGAGTTCGCAGTATGGAACTTTACCGTCGGCTTCTGCATGAACGCTGCCGACGCCCTTTCGCTCCTGCGCGCCCAAGCAGCCGAGAACGCTAACGGCGCCACTGTCAACCTGGCCACCCTCAACAACGGCGCCGCCAGCCTTTTCGCAAAGTACCGTGCTGGCTCGCTGGCTTTGAGGCCTAAGTGAGCTTTGCTATTTCCCAATTTTTGTATGATTTGGGTCAAATCTATTTGTCAATTTTTGTATGATTAGGGGCAAATCTATTTGCCAATTTTTGTCAATGAGGTGTTTTAATGCTACGCCGCAAGGTCACTGATAGGCTTTTGAGCTGGAAGAATAACTCCCATAAGGCCCTGCTTGTTACCGGTGCGCGTCAGATGGGCAAGAGCTATGCGATTCGCGCGTTTGGAAAGAGCAACTACGCTTCGTATTATGAGGTCAATCTGCTACTTGATGCCGAGGCAAGAGACGTACTTGTTGGCGCTAAGAACTCCATTGACTTCATCAACCGTGTGGCCCTTCTTGCGAATGCACCGCTTGTTGAAGGAGACACGCTTATCTTCGTCGATGAGATTCAGGAGTATCCGCAGATCGTTACACTTATGAAGGCGCTGGTCGAGGACGGACGCTTTAGCTATGTCTTCTCGGGGTCTATGCTTGGGACTGAGTTTAAGGGGATCTCTTCTTTTCCGGTAGGGTATGTCGAGCACATTGTTATGCGGCCGATGGATTTTGAAGAGTTTTGTTGGGCAAACAGCGTCAGCGAAAATGTGCTTGCAGATATTCGCAGCCGCCTTGTCGAGAGACGTCCCGTCGAAAACTATATTCATGAGGCGATGCTCAAAAACTTTAGAGCCTATATCGTTTGCGGCGGCATGCCGGAGGTCGTTCAGAACTATATCGATTCGGGCTATTCGCTCGTGAGAACGCGTGAGCTTCAAATTCAGCTAGTCGATCAGTACAAAAGCGATATCTCTAAATATGCATCGACTCGAGCGTTTAACGTTCGCTCCATTTTCGAGCAAATTCCCGTTCAGCTTGAGGCGGAGTCCCATCGCTTTATCGTCTCGTCTCTAGGCGAGGGAGCTCGTCTTCAAAAATACGAGCAGGATTTCCTATGGCTGGTGAACGCAGGCGTTGGATTGATGGTCCCCCAGGTGACGGAGGCACGAAGTCCTCTCAAGAGGACGGAGAAAACGACGGCCTTTAAACTATACGAGTCCGATACAGGTATGCTCGCATCGCGGTATCCCGGCAGCACGGCACGCGCCGTCTACCTTGACATGAAAACCCCCAACCTCGGCGGCCTCTATGAGAACGTGGTCGCACAGGAACTCGTTGCCCTCGGAGCAGATACGTGGTACTACCAAACGCGTGAGGTCGGTGAAGTCGACTTTGTAATCGAAGGTGCCCGCGGGCATGTTGTCCCAATCGAAGTCAAATCGGGCAAGAAAGTTCGAGCACATGCAGCCCTCGACCGTTTGATGAGTGTGGGCGAGTACAAAATTCCCGAGGCCGTTGTGCTGAGCCACGAAAACCTTTGCAAAGAGGGCAAGATCCTTTACGTTCCAATCTATATGACATTCTGTCTCGATGAGTTTATGGAAAAGGACGACCCCAACAACGATTTCTCGTTTGCACCCATATCTCTCTAGGTCATCTGAGTCCGCAAGCCAGCCCCCACGCCCAAAGTACTGCGCCTTTCGCGCCAAAGGCGCGAAACAGCACTGGGGCAGCAGAAGGCCACAATCAGCTAGCCCTCCATGCCCAAAGTGGCGCGTGGTTTCGCGGCCACGCCGCGAAACAGCGACCGGGACAAGGCACCCCCACAGCCACGTCCTTCATTCAGCCCCACAATCCGAGGACGTAGTCGTAGCAGGATCTGAGGGCTAACCTTCGCGGACACTCCGCAGGACGAAAGAACCCCCGCCGCACGTAGTGCGCAGCGGGGGTTCTTTCATGTCCGAGGACGTCCGCGAAGGTTAGCCCTCAGATCCTGCGGTGGGAGACCTAGGCCTCGTTGTACACCGTCTTGAGCTTCAACAGGTGAGCGTAGCGGTCCATAGCGGCCTGCTCGTTCTCCTTGAAGAGCTCCTCGGCGCGCTCGGGGAAGGAACGCGTCAGCGAAGCGTAACGGGCCTCGTTCATCAGGAACTCCTGATAACCGCCCGCGGGCTCCTTGGAATCGAGCGAGAACTTCTTGCCGGCAGCAGCCTCGGGGTTGAAGCGGAAGAGGTTCCAGTAACCGCACTCGACAGCCTTCTTCATCTCGGCTTGGCAGTTCTGCATGCCGCCCTTCTTGATGGAGTGCATCTCGCAGGGGCTGTAGCCGATGATGAGGGACGGGCCGTCGTAGGCCTCGGCCTCGTGAATGGCCTTGAGGGTCTGAGCCGGGTTGGCGCCCATGGCGACCTGCGCCACGTAGACGTAGCCGTAGCTCATGGCGATCTCGGCCAGGGACTTCTTCTTGGTCACCTTACCGGCAGCGGCGAACTGAGCGACCTGGCCCAGGTTCGAGGCCTTGGAGGCCTGACCACCGGTGTTGGAGTAGACCTCGGTGTCGAAGACGAAGACATTGACGTTGTGGCCGGAAGCCAGGACGTGGTCCAGGCCACCGAAGCCGATGTCGTAGGCCCAGCCGTCGCCGCCGAAGATCCAGAAGGACTTCTTGGTGAGGTAAGCCTTGTCGGCGAGGATTGCCTTGGAAGCGTCGCAGCCGCACTTCTCGAGCTCGGCAACGTAGGCAGCGGCAGCAGTCTTGGAGGCCTCGGCGTCGTTGACGGAGTCGATCCAAGCCTGGCCGGCGGCCTTGAGCTCGTCGGACGGACCATCGGCAGCGATGATGTCCTGGGTAGCGGCGATCAGCTTGTGCTGAACGGCCTCATAGCCAACGGCCATGCCCAGACCGTGCTCGGCATTGTCCTCGAACAGGGAGTTGTTCCACGCCGGGCCGTGACCGTCCTTGTCCTTGCAGTAAGGAGCGGTGGCAGCGGGGTTGCCCCAAATGGAGGAGCAGCCGGTGGCGTTGGAGATGAACATGCGGTCGCCGGCAACCTGGGTCACCAGACGTGCATAGGCGGTCTCGGCGCAGCCGGCGCAGGAGCCGGAGAACTCCAGGTAAGGCTGCTTAAACTGGCTGCCCTTGACGTTGGCCGCGATGAGCTCCTTCTTCTCGGAGACGTTCTCGACCATGTAGTCCCAAACGGGCTGCTGGTCCATCTCCTGCTCGGTGGGAACCATCTCGAGAGCGCCCTTGGGGCAGACCTTGACGCAGTTGGTGCAGCCCATGCAGTCGAGCGGAGACACGGCCATGGTGAACTTCATGCCCTTGGCCTTGGGGCCCATAGCGTCGAGCGTGCGGGTAGCCTCGGGCGCGGCGGCAGCCTCGTCCTCGGTCATCGCGAACGGACGGATGGTGGCATGCGGGCACACATAGGCGCACTGGTTGCACTGGATGCACTTGGTCTCGTCCCAGTGGGGAACGACCACGGCGACGCCGCGCTTCTCGTATGCGGAGGCGCCCAGCTCAAACTGGCCGTCGGCGCAATCGACGAAGGCGGAAACAGGCAGGCTGTCGCCGTCCATGCGATCGATGGGCTCGAGCAGGTTCTTGACCTGCTGGGCGATAGCGGACTTGGTCTCCTCGGAGAGCTCGACGGGGGCGGCATCCTCGGCAGTAGCCCAGTCGGCCGGAACCTCGAACTTACGGAAGGCGGTAGCGCCGGCATCGATGGCCTTGTGGTTGGCGTCGACGATAGCCTGGCCCTTCTTCATGTAGGACTTGGTAGCCGCGTCCTTCATGTACTGCAGGGCATCCTCGGCGGGCAGGACCTTGGCCAACGCGAAGAAGGCGGACTGGAGCACCGTGTTGGTGCGCTTGCCCATGCCGACCTTGGCCGCCAGGTCGATAGCGTCGATCAGGTAGACGTTGACGTTGTTGTTCGCGATGTAGCGCTTGGCCACGGCGGGCATGTGCTCGGCGAACTCCTCGTCGCTCCACTGGCAGTTGACCAGGAAGGTGCCGCCCGGCTTGACGTCGCGGACCATCTTGAAGCCCTTAACGATGTAGCTGGGGTTATGGCAGGCGACAAAGTCGGCCTTGGTCACGTAGTACGGCGAACGGATCGGGGAATCACCAAAGCGCAGGTGCGAGACGGTGACGCCGCCGGTCTTCTTGGAGTCGTACTGGAAGTAGGCCTGAACGTACTTGTCGGTGTGGTCGCCGATGATCTTGATCGAGTTCTTGTTGGCGCCGACGGTACCGTCGCCACCCAGACCCCAGAACTTGCACTCGATGGTGCCGGGGGCTGCGGTGTTGGGCGCATCCTCGGCCTCGGGCAGGCTCAGGTTGGTTACGTCATCGACAATGCCGATGGTGAACTCGCGCTTGGGCTCGTCCTTCTTGAGCTCCTCGAAGACAGCGAACGCGGACGCGGGAGGCGTGTCCTTGCTGCCCAGGCCATAACGGCCGCCGACAACCTTGATGCCCGTCTTGCCGGCCTCGTAGAGAGCGGAGACGACGTCCTGGTAGAGCGGCTCGCCGATGGAACCCGGCTCCTTGGTACGGTCCATGACGGCGATCTTCTGGACGGTCTCGGGGAGAACGTCGACGAAGTGCTTGATGGAGAACGGACGGAACAGACGAACCTTGACCAGGCCGACCTTCTCGCCGTGAGCGTTGAGGTAGTCGATGACTTCCTCGAGCACGTCGCAGAAGGAGCCCATGCACACGACGACGCGGTCGGCATCGGGAGCGCCGTAGTAGTTGAACAGGCCGTAATCGGTGCCGAGCTTCTCGTTGATCTTCTTCATGTAGCCCTCGACGACGGCGGGAAGCTCGTCGTAGACCTTGTTGCAGGCCTCACGGTTCTGGAAGAAGATATCGCCGTTCTCGTGGCTGCCGCGGGTGTGCGGGTGCTCAGGGTTGAGCGCGTGGTCGCGGAAAGCCTGGACGGCGTCCATGTCGCACATCTCGGCCAGATCCTTGTAGTCCCACATGGCGACCTTCTGGATCTCGTGGCTGGTGCGGAAGCCGTCGAAGAAGTTAAGGAACGGGGTCTTACCCTCGATGGCGGCAAGGTGAGCCACCGGCGAGAGGTCCATGACCTCCTGGACGTTGCCCTCGGCGAGCATGGCGAAGCCGGTCTGACGACAGGCCATGACGTCGGAGTGATCGCCAAAAATGTTCAGGGCGTGGGAAGCGACGCAACGCGCGGAGACGTGGAAGACGCCCGGGAGCTGCTCGCCCGCGATCTTGTACATGTTCGGGATCATCAGGAGCAGACCCTGAGAAGCCGTGTAGGTGGTGGTCAGAGCACCGGCGCCCAGCGAACCGTGAACGGTACCGGCTGCACCTGCCTCGGACTCCATCTCGACGACCTTGACCGGGGTGCCGAAGATATTCTTGCGACCCTGGGCCGCCCACTGGTCGACATGGTCGGCCATCGGGCTGGACGGCGTAATGGGATAGATTCCCGCTACCTCGGTGTACGCATACGAAACATATGCGGCCGCCTCGTTGCCGTCCATAGACTTAAACTTACGCGCCATATACCCCTCTCCTCTCATATAGGTATACAGGCCCCGGCGATCGCCGGGATGTTGGCGTGATGGGATTTTCGCTGTTGCTTCCAATCATCTGGCAGGCAGGCTCAGCAGCAGGTACATGGCGTGGAGAGAAGGCATGCCGAGGCGAGGAGGGCTGCACGCGCTCCACAAGCCCAGCTACCCGTCTTGCACATGACCGAGCGCCGCAAAGGCCGCATGCCGGATGCTCCCGGGCACGCCCCGGCGATGGGAAGCGCCCGCAACGGAAATCCGCATGCGGGTTTATTGTACCCCGCCGTCAAGTGTAATTTCGGCAAATATAGGCGGGCGGTAAAGGTTTACCTTGGGTGACCATCAAGGGCAAAATTGATCCTTCCGTCACCGAGGGACCAAATGGCAGCTGCGGTGAAATAGGAACTGTTTTTGCCGGCCGTAGCCTTAAACAGCCCCTATTTCACCGCAACTTATTTAGGAGATGAGTCAGAGGGCGCCGAGGAGGATGGCGTAGGTTGTGGATTCTCCGAGCTTGAGCTCGTCACCGGGGTTGAGCTGGGCGGAGCGGCCGGGCTCGACCTGGGTGCAGACGTTCGTCGCGTCGTTTACCACCACGGTTCCGTTGGTGGACGACAGGTCCTCAACGTACCAGACATTTTGGTCATCGCACCACACGTGGGCATGGCGAGCCGAAACGTCATCGCCCACATCGGTGATGCCGCCCTCCCCCGTTGTCAGCGCGCCGATCTCGACGCCTTCCTCACTCGGCTGAATCCAGCGCGGGACGCTCACCGCGTAGCCGTTTTGCACGCGCAGCAGTCCCAGCGGATGCGCCGGCGCGACCTCGTGCTCGCCCGACTTGGAACCAAGGCGGGCGTGAGAGCAAACGGCATAGGGAACGAATCTTGCGGATGTACTCCTCGACGTCAGGCAGGTAAGCCCCACGAAGTCACCGGGGAGGCCCAAGCGGCCCGGCACCACTTCCAGATTCTGACCAGGGCGAGTCGTTCGCCGGTGGCTGAAGGCTCGCTCCCACCCAAAAGGGGAGATTCGCGTTGTTCCCCAATCGCTCTCGCATCTTTCATTTTGCTCGAGGTGGGCTATAAAAACTTTCCTGGTGAAAGGCGGCGATTGGTTTCCTTTCTTTCTAGAGGAGCGCGCCTGTAATCTGTTTTCATCCTAAATCAAGTTGAGATCGGACCTTCCAGAGGCAAGTCGACTCAAACTGCGAGGCTCCATGTTGGAATAAAGAGCGCTGTCGAAGTGCCAACAACACAAAGCTTGCCAGTCTCAAATAGAACCTTTTGGGAGTCCGATTGGGCCGCACACCGAATCCCCGCTGGTGGTTTTTTATAGCTGCGTAACAATAAACAAGGTTAGTGCCAGTCCAGCATGAAATTGAGGAACGTATGCATTTTTTCTCAGTAAGTGATCGTCGTTACTGCTTCGATGAGGTCACTCGCAATTGCTTTCAGGTTGACCAAGCATCAGAAGATGCGCTTCGCATATTTGAAGCATCGGGAAGAACGGTCAACTCGAAGTTGCTAACAAAGTCACTTGCTGCGAAAGGCTACGACCAAACGACCATAGCAGAACTTGAAGACGACATTGATGAGTATCAACGATTGTCTGAGCGGACTTTCTTAACAAAAGACACGCCTCGAAAACTTAGATCCATCGAACTCCACGTTTCACATGCATGCAACCTTGGTTGTAGTTACTGTTTTGCCGGTAAAGGAGATTATGGAACGTCTCCTCTGCTGATGACAGACGAGATAGCCTTCAAGGCGGTCGACTACCTCGTCGCAAGTTCATCGGAAAACGAAACGCTTGCAATCGTCTTTTTTGGTGGGGAACCCATGATTAACGAGCCGCTGATATGGAAAACGGTCGACTATTCAAAAAGAATATACCCCAATAGAAACTTTACCTATTCTATTACGACCAACGGAACGCTTTTGAATGACACTGCTGTGAATTCTTTCAAGGAGCACGGGTTTTCTGTTCTGATTAGTCTCGATGGTACAGGATGCAAGCACGATGCATCGCGCCCGTACAAGACGGGAGGCGGCTCTTTCTCCGATATCGACAAAAACGTTCGTCGTTTTTCCGAGTCGTTCCCCTTCGGCGCAAGAGCGACCTTAACAAATAATAACTGTAACCTTGTTGAAGACTATCTTCAGTTTAAAGAGATGGGCTTCAGAAGGATTTACTTCTCGCCCGTGAGCTCATTCGATGAGAATATCAAACTCGACGAACACTCATTAAACAAAATCAGGGCGGGCCTAATAGATTTGGCGGATCAATATCTCAAACAGATTGATCAAGGGGAAAAGCCCTTGTTTAGAACATTGAAAACTGCAGTTGATTTGATTATGAGCAACAGGATCGCCTTTGTCGGATGCGGGGCTGGCAGGCGTTTTATTTCCGTGACTCCCGAAGGGGACGTATACCCCTGTCACAGGTTTGTCGGGATGATGCGATTCAAAATGGGCAACATCGTCACCGGAATTGACGAAACTAGGTATATTGAAAACTGGAGTCAGGGTGTCGAAAAAAGAATTGACTGTACGGACTGTTGGGCTCGGTCTTTCTGTGGTGGGGGCTGTAGCTGGGAGGCTGCAGACGAGCACGGCTACTTGCCCAAGAGTCTACACCCTGCATCATGTGAATATAGAAAAATGTGCTACGAGATGGCTTTTGACCTTATTTCCCGCCACTCATCTTCGCAGGAGAAAAATCAACGAGAAGCTACTGTATCGGAATAAGCGGTTCAGCGCATTGCTGTCACCATTGTGGAGGTGTTCGTTCTTCTGATTACCGTCTGCGAAGCTTATTGCTACGTTCGCCGAAACCATTCTAGAAATATGGTGAACTAGACATCTTGGTTTGTTATACACAATATTGAGGTTTTTCTGCACTCAAAGGGAGGTAGTCGTGAAGCATATTCATCCGATTAATCCAGGAAGTGGCGACGAGGCAGGCGTGAAGCCGATGTCTTTTGACTGCCTCTTGGGCATTACTGACATCTGTACTGTTTATGATAAAGCAGATGGCTGTGGTGCATACGATTACTGCGACTATGACATGGATGGCGGCAGCATCTGCGTTGTAGATCACTGTGGCATTGATCAAACGTAGTCTCTAATTGGATTAAGGTGAGGAGCTGTTATGAAGCATATCCATCCTGTTGGTTCAAATGAACATACTCCCGTTGAGCCTTGTTGTCTTGGAGTTGATATATGCAATTTTTACGACATCGCCGAGTGCCCTGTTGCGGATTGGTGCTATGTCGATAAAGAATCAAGCTGTGTTTTGCCAGCAGATTGGTGCGATCCAGTTGACGAGTAGTTTTTGTGTCTAGGAACTATTTGGTCCAATTCAAAATAAGATGGGGACAAATACCAAAATCTCGTGTCTGGGAGGAGTTATGCCATTATTGCAAGGTCTCGTTGGATTAACCTTTGTACTTGCTTTATATCTGGCACCTTTTTTATTGTTATTCTTCATTATCCGATTCTTTCTTCGGAAAAAATAGGAGTATCACGCAAACATTAGCGTAGCTTTCTTCCAATATGAGCCGAGCATTGGCAAGTGGAATAAGAAGCCCGACCGTTCGTCACATGAAAGTGACCGGACGGGCCTCTCAATTTAACCCGGGCCGCCACCCATAGCGGCTTTCCGGGCGTATTTTCGGTGCAAAGCAATCGTCAGTTTAATCCTATGCGTCGATACCGCATTTCATTTGTTCGGCTCGTATTCTACGGCCTTGTAACCCTCGCACTCTCCGGCAAACGGATTGAACACGAAGGCAGAGATGATGTGTGCGTGGACATCGAGGCTGCTGTAGGCAACATACTGGGGCATGGACCCCCGCTGCGCGTGGCATGCGGCCCGGCATATTCATTGCCGTCCAACCCCGTGTAGTTGCAGCAAAGGGTGGAACCTCAATGCTCAGCTCATGTTGTCCGTGGGACACGAGAATTGTAAGTACACTTTGGTGTGATTCTCACGATGATACTGAGCCACCTGGAATAAGATACGTCGCGACAACACTTCGCTTCACCTCTGTCTCGACAAGACAACGTAGACTAAAGTTTCCTTTAGTAAGAGAATGAGAACTATATCTGAAAGCGTTGCGATGGCGTGAAGGCACCGAGTCCGAACCGACTGAATGCTACGTGCATCTGCATCGCTTTTTTGTTATCTCTGTCAGTTGGGTAGCACTACACTTGTCAGCATTTACCCCGGTACATGCTGCCTAAATCCACTACCCCTTCTACCGCGCCGACCATCTCGTCATCGTGAGAGACAATGATGATCAGCTGGCTTTGCTTGTTGCGCTTAACATAGGCCGCAAGCTCGGCGCGGCTTACAGCGTCTAACCCAGTCGTGGGCTCGTCGAGTACCAAAACTGACGACTTGCGTGAAATCGCCGACCATAAGTACACTCGGCGCAGCTCACCGCCCGAAAGCGCGGAGCAACGTTTCCCGAGCAACTCCTTCACGCTGTTTTCCAGCGAAAGTAGGCCATCTACACCCCGGTGATAGGAAGAAAAGGGCGTGTCGAAATACTCTAACAGCTCTTTCACCGTTTCGTCCGGCGCGAAGCACGACTGTGGGCAGCACGATATCTCTCTCGCACGTATGTAATCCAAGTCGCATTCTTCGATTGGCACGCCGTTGTATTTTACTTTGCCTTTCGATGAGTATAGCCCGAGCATCAAGTAAAGAAGTGACGTCTTGCCTCTTCCGTTTTCCCCAACTATGCAATATGTACCAGGACCGGAAAACTTGAAAGAAAACCCGCCGAGGACCTCTCGGACAGATCCGTCTGGAAGGGCAACCGAGAATTCCAAATCAGATACCGAAATGTCATTTATTTCATCGAGTTTAGCTAAATCGGTCCGATTCCACCCCGATCTCTCCTTTTCTCTCGTCGCGATAGCCGTCCTATCCCATGATGCTTTGGCATCTTGATAGGATTTGAACAATGACATCATACTTTTCAAAGTCTTAAAGAGAACCGCGAAGTATGTACCGATGATAGTGTACTCGCCTATTGACATAGTTCCGTTAATGATTCGTACTCCGGAAACAACAAGTATCACCGCTTGAAACAACGCTGCGAAAAGACCATCGAGCGATGTCAGAGAATATGATAGCTTTCCGGAGCGCAAAACTTTGGGAAAATAGCTCTTAAACCCAGCGTCGAGCGCTTGTTCGCTCTTGCCGTACGAAGATGTCAGTTGAATGTTGAGAATCTGATTAAGCTGCGATGCAATTGCGGCGTAAAAGGCGCTGTCCGCCTCTTTCTTCTCATACGTGACCCTATACAAAAGTTTCCTCAACCCAGTAATTACACAGAAATACACGATGAGGAGAATGATGGAAAACACCGCGAGAGTTGAATCAATTGACCATATGATAAGCAATACGATGGGAATGGCTACAATGGACAGCGGCGCACTGATAAAATTCGCCAAAACGAAGGATGAGACCACGCTAGAGTCGGAAATAATCCGTTGCGTTGTATAGGCTGGATCGATGGTCCGACTCACCAAGTAATCGTCTCTTTCAAAACGCAAGACGGCCTCCCTGAGAAGATCAAAGGAAAGTCTCGTGGTTATGCGAATGGAAAGTGTTCCTGCAAAATAAGTAAAGAGGGTGGAGAAAACTCCTATTGACGCAACCAGGAGCGCGAAGAGTACGGCGTCTCTTTCGCTGCGGTTACCGAGAAGAAAATCTAAGAATTTCCCGTTCACGTATGGCATGGCATAGGAGAGAGCGGTTCCAATCACCGTGATAGCAATGAAGACGAAAGCCCCTTTTGCTCTGATGAACCTCGAGAGAACGCATCGAATCAAGGAAGGCCCCAATCTACCCGCCACAAAACATCAATCACTGATACCTTACACCTCAACACAACAGGAGCGAAGATTTGCCAATGAGACTGCTTTAAGATTGCCTTGGGCCAATACGATCTCAAGCTCTTCCTACAAGAGAGTCGGAATCGGACATCTCCTCCGACGAACCTGGCAATCGGGCGGTTGAAATATCTTTTTCAACCGCCCGATTGCCACAATAGATTTGAGCATCCGCCCACAAACGTCCGCGTTTTATACCCATCAAATCCTTTGCCTTTTGTCGTCTAGACTAGAAAAATCGCTCGAAATAACGCAACCGGCCTGCTCGCTTGAAGAAACCTAAGCCCGTAACGTAGATGTGCAAACTTCCGAAACGCCTTGCGCGGCATAGTGCGTATAAACTTCGTCAACCGCCTCAGAAATATCTGAGTATCGCGCCGGGTCAAAAGCATACGATGTCGCAGCTATACCCTGCACCCATTCGGAACGCGGATTAATTGAATAGCCACACAGCATCATCATACATGCATCTAGACCTGATTTCCCAAGTATCCGACGTATTGATGAGAGCATCGCGGGTCGCCCCCGCACCATCGTCGTCACCCCTATTAGCAGTATTTACCGTTTTTCTCTAAATGCGTATCGCCACCCTTAAGAATACGAAGTGTTTTATCCAGACCCGATTGTCCTCCATCTCAAACGAAGGGATAAGGAATCTCATCCGGAATCGGCAGTAACGGAGGATTCACAACGACAAGCGAAAAACATGAGTCATCTCTCAGAGGGGAGTAAAGGCTCCCCTCAAGCACCCTAGTTTCGTCATCCAAAGAGTTGATGGCAGTGTTTTTCTTACAAAGGTCGACAACAAAAGGGTTGATTTCTACAGATGTTACATCCATGCCACAGTTGGTAAGTATCAGGCCCTGTATTCTGGGGCCAGAACACAAATCGAGAGCCTTCCGTGCGCTCTGCGGTGTAAGGCGCCAATCTCAGCAAATCTGTCCCACAATACTGCGCTGAAGAACAACACGGAACCCCTGAGCCAAACTCCCCTATACCTTATTAAGGCTAAGACAGGCAAGTTCACGCACCCGGCATATTCCAGAATAACATCCTATTGTTTTAGATGCTCTACAAGCATGAACAGCCGCGAATCGGAAAGATCTTCTAGTTTCGCCCCGACTGACCGCCAAGGGCCAAAATGGCCTCTCCATCCCCAGGCGACCGGCTCTGGCGCGCCGAGGAGTGTCCCCAAGTGCCGGCAGAAAAGGAACGTCCTTAACTGCCGGCTAGAGGGCACCGAAGAGGATGGCATAGGTAGTGGATTCGCCGAGCTTGAGCTCGTCGCCGGGATTGAGCTGGGCGGAACGGCCGGGCTCGACCTGAATGCAAACGCGCGTGGCCCCGTTTACCACCACGGTTCCGTTGGTGGACGACAAGTCCTCGACGTGCCAGATATTTTGAGCATCGCACCAGATATGGGCATGGCGGGCCGAGACATCGTCGCCGACGTCGGTAATATCGCCCTCACCAGTGGCCAGCGCGCCAATCTCAACACCCTGCTCACTCGGCTGAATCCAGCGCGGGGCGCTCACGACAAAACTGTTTTGCACGCGCAGCAAGCCCAAAGGGTGCGCCGGGGCGGGTTCGCGTTCGCCCGCAGTCAGCGACATGCCAAGCGAACGCGGCGTGGATGTGCCTCCGCCGCAGGTCGCGTTCGCGTAGTCGATGGCATAGTTCACCGAGGACCGCACATCCGCCGAACAACCGACGGCGACAAACAGCACCAGCACGACCTCGGCGCGCTCGGCGGGCATGAGTTCCGCCGCCTGGGACAGGCGATCGAGCGCGTTGCGATAGAGATTCGTGTCCTGGTGGCACTCTTCGAGCGCGCGTACCATCGGTTCACCTGCAGGACCGCACACCATATTGATTACAGCCGTGGAGTCCATGGGGTTGCGCTGGCGCAGGGCCAGTTGCGACATAATACGCGCAGCCGAGGTACCGTATTCGGCAAAGTAGCGCTGCTGAAGCGTGCCGACCGGCGCGCGAACGATAAAGCGGGAAACCCAAGAGCGATCGGCGGCTCGGCTCTGCGGGCTGCGGCCGTCGGCGAGCGGACGGGACGAAAGCACCAAGCCGCACAGCTCGATATGGCTCAGATGCGCTGCGCGCTTAAAGATGTCAAACATGGCCCCGCATGGGGTGAGCTCAACTTGAGATGCCATGACCTAGGCCTCCTTGGTCGTAGAAATAGAATCGGACGATACTTCGACAGGTCCGCCAAAAGTACGGACAGCTGCGGCTCCACCGGCAAGCGGAGTCGCCATCTGGGCTTTTGTGCGTCGCGGTGCCGAAACGGGAAGTTCAAAGGCAAAGCCCATCGCAAGCAAAAACCACGTAAGCGTATAGGTTGCAACCAGAGCGGCAACAAGGCCGCCCATCACGGCGCGTTGGGAAAATACGCTACATGCAGCCACAACCAGCACCGGAACCTCGCAGGCAGAAAGCGCAAGCACACCCTGCAGGAAGCCCGAGCGCCGATCGCGCGCAAGTGCCCCCGCGGCAACGCCGGCTATGCCTGGCAGCGCCAGCGCCAGTGCGGCAATAATACCCGGTAGCGACCCAGACCACACGAGCGATCCCAAAGTCGCCGTCACGCGAGCGCCCGACGCCAGCAGCGCGGCCGAAACCACGACCACAGCCCAAACCACGCCACAGACGACCGTCGCGCCGACCATCAGCGCGCGACGAACCGCGCGGCCAGACGCATCCATGGGGCACGGCGTGAGCGGCTCGCCGCGGAGCGAACGACCGACATTTTGCGCATAGTGGTCACAAAACGCCGAGAGCGCCGCCTCGACCGCCGCCGGCTCGGGACGATCTTTTTGATGGCTGGACAGACAGGCCATCACCACGTCGAACAGCTGGGCATCGACAAACGCCAGCGCATCGCGTAGCTCCTCGGAATCCGGCTCAAGCCCCAGCTGCTGGGCCTGCTCGGCCGCGGCGAGCGCCACATCGGGCTCACGACGAAGCAGCTGAGTCAAATCGCAACCGGGCGCATGGGCACCAATGGGATAGTCGGGCAGCGTGTCCATCTTGAGACGGTAGGGGCTGGCGATGTCGCGCGTCTTTTTGCGCGAACCCGAGGTGCCCGAAGTGCTCGGCGCGGCTTCGTATGGCGCGGCGCCGGCAATGAGCTCGTAAACCGTGCTTGCTGCGGCATAGACGTCGATCGCCGGCGACATACGCAAAGCGCGCAGGTCGGGAATATCGTCGGTGAGCATCTCGGGCGGGGCATAGGCAACCGTCGCGCGACGCAGCGTGGCATAGCGCTCCGTAAACGACGCCTTGCCGCCGGTACCGGCCACGGCCGACGCAGGCTCAAGCGCCAGCGACGAGCCAAAGTCGATCAGGCACAGGTCAAAGGTGCCCTCGGCAAGCTGCCGGTCAAGCGGTAGACGCGCCGTACGCACCATAATATTAGCGGGCGAGATATCGCGATGGACAAAGCCCTCGCCCACCAGGCTCATACGGCAGAGCAGATCGAACAGGTCGCGACCCAGACGCGCCGCCACAAGCGGCGATAGGCGGCCGGCATCGTCCACGGCAAAGCGCGAGCGCAAGCGGGCGAGCGTCTCGCCCTCGACCCATTCCATGACAATTGCAGGCACACCGTCGACCTCGCCCCAGCCATAGAGGCGGGGAAAGCCCTTAAGGCCCGAAAGGGCGCGATGGCATTCGTATTCCTCGCGAAACGCCGCTTTGAACTTGGCGACCAGCGCCTCATGGGCGGCGGCATCGTCAAACTCATCGCACGTTGGCAAGATGAGCTGCTTGAGTGCCACGGCCTCGCCTTGGGCGTTGACGGCACGCGTCACGCGGCCGATACCGCCACGGCGCATGATGGCATCGTCGGCAAACAGTATCGTAAAACGACGCAGATAGGCAGGCAGTTCGTCCTGACCGAGCGCAATGGCCGGCTCAAACCCGTCGACACGCGCCAGGCGCAGGCCGACCATGGGATCGCGACCGAGCGATTGTGGTGTGGTGGATGCAAGATCGGTCATCATAGGGCAAGCGCCGCCACGTTATTGTTGAAGTTACCGAGCGCGACGTCATCATCGCCGTAATGGCCGACCCATTGACATAGGTTGGTGTAACAGCCCCACAGATTGGCATACTGCTGATACCACTTTGACCGGGGCGAGAATGTCTGACGACCGAACTCGGCTCGAATGACAAACATCTCCCCGACCAGGCTGTCGCACGGCCTGGGATCTCCCGTAGAGTTATAGGTCGAGACCACGTCATTGGCACGAGAAACATAGCCGTCGAGCATGTTGTACTTGGTCACAAGCCAGCTGTGAATGCTCTCTTCCTCAGCAGCGGAAAGGCCACCGGAGTTTGCATCGTTGTCAGTGTTGCCGCCCGTCGAGCCGCCGTTTCCAGACCCTCCGGCAGAGGAACCCGACCCAGAGCCACCGCCCGAACTCGACGAATCCGAGCCGGAGCCAGAAGTATCCGAGCTACCGGGCTTTCCGGACTGCTGGGCGTCCTGCTCCTTCTGCTGCTCGACCTTATTCACCGTTGCCGCCACGCTATTGTTGGACAACCGATCGATGATCTTGGTGTTGGTGAGCACGATGGTTTTGCCATTGGCAAGCGTGACTTCGTTGTCCGGGGCCTCGGCGCCGTCCGCGTCGTCGGCGCCAAACACAATATGCGCGACCACACTTGCCCAAGCATATCCAGTCGTGGTGCCCAGATCACTTTTGACCTCATGCCCCACGCGCGGTTCGCGTGCGGCATGTGCCTGCATCATGGACGGCACGGTCATGCCATAGGCAGAAACGCCAGCTATGACCAGCACCAGCGAGCAAGACAGCAGTGCGTACGCCCGCGGCGCCAAGCCCAGTCGGCGTCGCATGCGCACCGCGGCGCCGCGCTTTGTCTGAGTGCCACCGGGCCGCATGCGTTCTCCTCCAACAAAAACACGCCGCTCGGGAGCGGCGCATTCATTCGAATCCATATTTGAGTGTATCAGCGAACCCAAAAGGTTGCGCAACGAATGGGCAAATTAAGGATGCGAGTGGAAGCATCCATGCGATAAGCGGATACAAAGCATCTTTGTTGCACAACAAACTTACAGTCGCACGGGGAAATTATGACTACCCCGTGCGTCGCGAGGAAAACATACGGCAGGAGCAGGCTCGCCACCTAAATCGTGCGACGGGCCTCGATGGCGCGCCCAAGCGTAAGCTCGTCGGCATACTCCAGGTCGCCGCCCACGGGAAGGCCGCTCGCCAGACGCGATACCTCAACGCCCAGAGGCTTGATAGTGCGGGCCAGATAGCTCGCCGTGGTCTCGCCCTCGATGTTGGGGTTGGTGGCGATGATGACCTCATGGATATCCTCGTGGCCCAAGCGTGCCAGCAGCTCGCGAATGTGCAACTGCTCGGGACCAATCTTGTCCATGGGGCTGATCACGCCGCCCAATACGTGGTAGAGACCGTGGTAGCTGCCCGTGCGCTCGATCGCCTGGACGTCGCGCGGCTCGCCCACCACGCAAATGCGAGTGGTGTCGCGCATCGAATCCTGGCAGATGGAGCACTCGTCGGCCGTGGCGTAGTTAAAGCAGCGGCTGCAAAAGTGAACCTCCTGCTTAACCTCCAGAATGGCCTCGGCCAGGCGGCGCGCTTCCTCGGCGTCAGCCTCCAACAGGTAATAGGCGATGCGCTGAGCCGACTTGGGGCCAATGCCCGGCAGGCGACCCAGCTCATCGAGCAATTTTTGCAGGCTATGGTTGGCACTCATATATATGCGCGTCTTAGAACGGCATGCCCGGGATGTTGAGGCCGCCGGTGATGGCGCCCATCTGCTTGTTGGCGAGCTCGTTGACGCCGCGAACGGCCTCGTTGACGGCAGCCATAATCATGTCCTGCAGCATATCGACGTCCTCGGGATCGAGGGCATCGGGATCGATGGTGAGGTTGACGAGCTCCATCTCGCCGTTGACGGTCACCTTGACCATACCGCCGCCGGCAGAGGCGTCGACGGTCTGGGACTTGAGGTTCTCCTGCGCGGCGGCAAGCTGCTCCTGCATCTTGCGGGCCTGCTTCATCATCTGCTGCATGTTCATACCGGCCATGATGGCTCCTTTACGTGCGGCCGCACGCCGAGCTGCAAGGGCAGCCGGAACACGGCGGGACTTTCAAACTCAAAAATCGTACCACGGCGCGAGGCCAGCGAGCGGGGCGGACACGCTACCTCAGTCGATATACATGTCCTGGAGTGCAAACCGCACCCAAAGATTATGCGAAGTTGAATAATTCGCATCTGCATAATATTGAAAGCTAAATCTTGTAGAGCCGGAATCCGACATTTTCTGCATCCAGCTAGATAACAAAATGCCGAACCGCTGCTCGAGGCGACGCTCATGATGGCAGGGTATAATTTGATTGTCACAGACAGCAATTTGGAGGTGCCCCCATGAATGCCCCCGACGCGCTCCAAAACATCCGCTCAAAACACCCCGTTGCATATGTGGTTCTCTATCTCTTTGTCGGCTGGGCATTACTGGTTGTCATCACCCATGCTATAGCCTTTGGAGCAGAACTGCTGATAGCCAGCTCGGACCAGCCCGTCGTCAAATGGGAAGCGACCGATGAGTGCACCGATGGAACCCGAACCATTTACTACAACAGCCCGTCCCTCTACCAAGAGTTCAAGGTCAAGATAAAGGACTCCAAGATTGTCGGTGCCGAACCAGGCGCTTTCTTGACAATCGGAGCAACCCTCGACGCCGAGCAAGTCGAGTACACAGACAGCCGCGCGACGTATCGTGTCGACCTCAGCACCCTAGGCCGACCGTCACGCGCCTGTCTGCTCGAATGCGATATACGCGGCACCACGTTGCACATGTCCGAAATACAGATGCGCCCGGGCAAGGGGTTCTCTTCTTGAGCAGTATACCCGCCTGCGCAGCTACTCCACCGGCTTGAAGATGGTGGACTGGCCGAAGACGCTGCGGATGAGGGCTTTGGCCTCGTCCTCGGTCTGCGGGATGCTCGGGGCTGCACCCTGATGGCCGAAGGGGCCGCCCGCACCGGAGTTGGACTCCCAGGGAGCTGCAGGAGCGTCCTCCTCTTTGGGGGCAGTTGCAGCGGACTTGGGCGCGGACGCCGCACCCGGCACGTCGAACGGAGGCAGATCGTCCCCACCAGCATCGGCAACAAAACCGCCAACCATGGCATCGTCGTAGGGAACCTGCTCGGATTCCCATGGCGCAGACGGCGCGGCGGGCTGAGCCTTGGGAGCGGACGCGCGCTCGGGCGCTCGGGGCGCGGGCTCGGTCGGGAGCTTGCCCGTGGCAGGAGCGCCGGCGGGGTTGTCGGAGCGCAGCCAGGGGGCTTTGCCCAGGTCAGACGACTTGGGCGCGGGCGAGGCAGGCTTGGGCGCGGGTGTCGGAGCAGCCGGTTTGGCCATGACGGGCTTAGGCGCCGACGGGGTCGGCGCCGCTATCGGTGCTGCTTTTGGCTGCGTCGCGCTGGCGCTCGAGGATGCAGGGGCCGCCGAGGACACGGGTTGCGGGTCCGCAGATACCGCAGCCCGTGCAGATGGAGAATGCTCCTCATGTTGAGGAGCCGGCGTGCCACCCCCATCCAGGACATAGTCGACGGTACGACGACCGAAGACCGCACTGACTGTCGGCAGGACCACCGACTGCGTGTCGGCGCGTCCAAGCATCTTGATGGCAAAGGTCGAGCCCGCGGGGAACGAGACCGTGAGCCTGGAGCCGTCGTCAGCCGTGGCGCGGGCATTGAGCAAAAGCCCCGCGTAGGAAGCCTGACGCGCCTTGACACGCTCGACAACCTCGGCCCATTTGCGCTGCAGCTCTCCGGCATCCTCGACCGCGGGCGTCTCGGCAGTACCGGCGGCGGCAACCTGGGCGGCATTGTTGGACTGGGGCTTAGGTGCCGGAGCGGTGGCAGGCGCGGGAGCCGCAACGGGCTGAGGCGTCGGAGTCGGCGCAGGCTGAGGTGCAGGCGCTGCAGGCTTGGAAGCTGACACGGACGCAGAACGGGACGCAGGCTGGGCAGCCGGAACAGCAGCACCACGGTCCCAAGGCATACCGCCCTGGCGCGCGGACGTAGCAGCGGGGGCAGCGGATGCCGCCGGAGCGGCAGCACGAGCGCCCGAAATTAGCGTCGGCTGTTGGGCAGCAGCGGGTACGGATGCTGCAGGCGCGGCGGCCTGAGCAGCAGCCACGCTCGCCGGCACGGCGCCGTTGGCAACCATGGCCTCCAAGCGGGCCACGCGCTCGGCCAATGCCTCAATCGTTAAATCGGCCTCGGGACGTGCCAGGCGCGTGCAGGCGATCTCGAGCACCAGGCGCACGTCGCTCGCGCCCCTCATCTCCAGTGCGGCATCGTCGAGCACCGTCAGCACACGGGCCAGGCGGTCGGCAGGATGCTCGCCAAAGGCAGCGGCCTCGGCAGCAAGCGCCTCGGCCTGCTCGGAGCCGCCCTCAAACAGCTCGGCACGGGCACCGGCAACGCAGGCAACGTACACGTCACGCACATGCGCCACCAGGTCGCGCGTCAGCTCCAGCAGGTCGTTTCCTTCCTCGACCTGCGCACGGATCAGTCCATAGAGCTCGGCAACATCGCGATCGGCAATGGCGCGGGAAAACTCGCCCAGAATCTGGTCCGAAACCTCGCCTAAAAGCGAGCGGGCGTCGTCCGCATGCACAGAACCGTTGCCAAAGACGCTCAGCTGCTCCAGCGTGGACAACGCGTCGCGCATACCGCCCTTGGCATGGCGCGCCACGATAGCCAGCGCCTCATCGTCGTAATCGAAGCCCTCCTGCTCGCACACGTATGCCAGGCGACGCTCGATATCCTCGTTGCCGATGCGATGGAAATCGAAACGCTGGCAGCGCGAGAGGATGGTCTCCAGAATCTTTTGCGGGTCGGTGGTGCACAGCACAAAGATCACGTGTGCCGGCGGCTCCTCGAGCGTCTTGAGCAGCGCGTTGAACGCCGCCGTCGTGAGCATGTGGACCTCGTCGATGATATAGATCTTGTACTTGCCGCGCACCGGGGCAAAGTTGACGGAGTTGATGATTTCCTCGCGCACATTGTCCACGCCCGTGCGGGAGGCGGCATCGAGCTCGTAGACATCGGGGTGGTTACCCTCGGCAATGAGCTCGCACTCCTCGCAAGTACCGTCGGGCATGCAGCCGCTTGCACCCTCGGCGCGCGCCGCCTCGGCATTGCGGCACAGCAGCGCCTTGGCCAGAATGCGCGCCATGGTGGTCTTGCCCGTGCCGCGCGGTCCGCAGAACAGGTAGGCGTGGGACAGGCGCCCCTCGGTGATGGCGTGCTCGAGCGTCGAGACGATATGCTGCTGGCCCACCACGGAGTCAAAGGTGAGCGGGCGATACTTTCGGTACAACGATTCCATGGGTGCTCCCCCGGGTATACTGAGTCTTGTTGCCGCGGCGGCCATGCGGTCGCACGGCATACTGCATTCCATAATAACCCGTACGGCGAGCCCGCCGCGATAGGAGTCCAAAGAGCATGGCAGACGCAGAGAGCAACCTCGTTCCCTCCGAAGCAGCCGACCAGGTCGAGGTCGCGCTCGAGGAGCAGGCCGCAGCCGACGACGGCATCCTGTACCTCAACGAGTACCAATACGAAAACGACCTCGTCACCGACTTCGCCCGCCTGGTCGCCTCGCCCAGGCGTCGCGGCTCGCTGTATGTCGCCGCGGCAATTGCCGCGCTCATCGGCATCGGCATGCTGGTGGCCGGCGGCAACTGGATCAAGTTTGGCGTCGTCTTGATCGTATTCGGCGCCTTTTTGGCCTGGTGGAGCAAAAACCTGCACCACACCCTCGCCCGCGACTTTATCGACGCCGTTGAGGCCGACGAGTCCATGGGTGGCCGCTATCGCCGCGTCGCCGCCAACGAGGACGGCCTGATGGTTTGGGGCACGAGCGGCAAGTCGCAGTTCTTCCCGTTTGAAAAGCTCGACCACGTGCTCGACGGCGAGCGCATCTTTGTGGCCATGTTCGCCGACCAGGGCGTGACGATCCCTAAGGACACCTTTGTCCGCGGCGATGCCGAGCAGTTCGGTCCCTTCCTTAAGGCGCGCATCAACAAAAAACTCCGCATCGAGACCAAACGCAAGAAGATGAAGGCAGAAAAGGCCGCTGCCGAAGCAAAACAGGGCGACAAGCCCCAGGAGACCAAGGGCAAGCAGCGCAAGCAGAAGAAGAGCAAGAAGAAGCGGTAGGCCGGCCGACACCGAAGGCGCCTCGTCCCGCGCCCGATTCCGGGCCGGGGCGCCTGGAATCGGGCGCGCGTACCGCCAATGGACCCGTTTTGCCTTGCTCTCGAGCTATTTCACTTCAAACCTTAAGAGCCTCCGCTCCGGCAGATCGGTCATCTTCATCGTGTAAGTCCCGGGAAATGCTTTCTCAAAACGGACGGTCTCGTAACCTTCGAAATAGTCGTTGGTGTTCTGCATCATAAATGGGACGAGCAACTCGTTTTCTGCCCCAACCTCCACGGCAAACGCAGCAGAGCCGCCAAGGACCGGCATGGCTTGCGTTATCAGATCGGTATTGACTACAAAATCATAGTTTGGCGCAGACTCCGGAACCAGATGCCAAACATACGCTTTGATTCCACCGTCGATATTATCCCTATTTCTGACACGCATCTTTACGGCGATAACGCACGTGATGTCGGCATCCTTCAGTCTCGTTTTCGTATCCACGGTGCCATATTTTGAATAATCGTCATGTGCTCGTTTGAGATACTCGCGCGGCGTGAGCAACTCTGCCCCGTCTATGCAAAACGAATACCCATCAGTCACCACATCCTTCGACCCCAGAAACGCTCCATCCATCGAGAGCCATTCGCCCTCCGCGTAATATTTCTCAGGAATGACCGTCCGGTTCCCGTTAACGACGCTCACCCTCATGCCCGCAAGGCCGGCAGCAGCACAGCAAAAAAGCGCGAGCGCCGATCTTCTCGTCCACAGGGTCTTCTTCATCGCGCTCACGACCTTTCCCGAACTTTCACAACGGCACCGTCGCGCATGCAGTAAACCCGATCGGCCAGTTCCTCGAGCACCTCTCCGTCATGGCTGGACAGAAGGACCTCACGACCCGTTGATGCCGCCATCGCCACAACGCGCTTGAGCATTTCAACGCCCGCTTCGTCGAGGGCATTCGTTGGCTCATCGAGAACAAGCAGCTTCGGCTTCTCCATAATTGCCGCAGCTATCCCCAGACGCTGCTTCATCCCAAGCGAGTATGCTCGGAACTTCTTTTTTTCGTCTGCATCGAGCCCCACGAGCCGCAGGGCAGAGCGAATGTCCTCGGGGGTGGCAACGCCCTTGATCTGAGCGATGAGCTTCAGATTGTCGTAGCCAGACAGATATCCCAAAAAGGAAGGCGCCTCGATCAACATCCCCAGACTCGGCGGGAACGAGATGTCCGCCCCAAGCCTTTGGCCATCGATAGAGATTTCGCCTTCGGTAGGCTTGATCAACCCGCAAACCGCTCGCATGAGCATGGTCTTACCCGAACCGTTTATCCCCTGAAGCCCGACCACAGTCCCAGGGTCAACCTCGATGGACACGTTGCGCAGGACATCGTTTTTACCCATGCGCTTCGATACGCCCCTTACGATCACACTCATATCTTGTCCCCCTTTTCTATAAGGTCGGCCCTTCGAAACCACAGTCCACCCAACGATAGGCATAACGACATAAGCCCAATTGATGACAAGACACTCGAGCCCGCCGCGATTCCCTCTTTGACAATTCCACCCCAGCGCAACAGCATCAAGGCGTTACCCAATAGCGCCCAATGTCGTGCATATGCCGAGCAGATCAGGTAGCTCATTAAAACCACAAACGAGACTGACGACCCAAGCACAAACCCAACCGCTGCCTGCGCAAACGCAAGCGCCTCAAAAGCAAATAAGAGACCTATGAAAAACGGCAGCGCATCTGCCTCGGCAGCTTTGAGAAACCACGGCGCCAAATTAGCCAGTTGAAGCGACTCACCATGAATGACCGCGCTGAACGAGGAGCTCACCACCAAGCTCCAAATCACAACAGAGCAAACCACCACGAGCAGTGAAAATGCCGTTACTGCCGCCACCAAGATAAAACGCGAGACCCACCAAAGGGTTCTTGCCCGGCATCGAACAAGCGCTTGCAAACCAAACCCGTGCAACGATTCGGTCGGATAGTCGAGTGTTGTATAGAGAATAAGCAGAATGAGAAATAGCCATCCTAGCGGAGGCACAAACATGACCCCGGGCCTAGGCTCAAACGGAGCAGATCCGGCAAACACGAGCGCAAGATTATCCGCAAACCCCAAGGTATCCGTTCTAACCCCATACACAGAAGACAATCCGTAGGCGTACACCAAGTTCGCAACGGTCACTGCCGCAATTGCAATAAAAGTGATGATGTTCTTCTTCAAAACGGTCCTCAGGTCCGCGGCGACCAGCCTAAACAGCATCAGACCACCTCGCGTCTTTTCCACGCCCCAGAAAAAGCCAACGAAGCAAGGGTCAATAATATGATTTCCGCAAAACCGGCTCGAATGTCTGGCCAGTTATTCAGCGATTCCGACCTGATGCTGTTGAGGATATTGCAGTTAAACCCCACACAAGCCATTACGCCGAAGATCCAGCCATTTGCAAAATGCCACGCAACCATTAGCAGATACGGGACAATTATCGCTTTGATTCTGCTACGAAACAAAATTGAGAAGCCAGTTACAGCCATGGATAAAGTCCCGAGCGTGACAGCATCGAACAGCGTGTATGCGAGCACATATGACAAAGGATGCGAATAAAATAGACCGGAGAAGTAGCTATGCAGGTAAAGTCCTACGTAAGTCGACTCATCGACCCGAGGAAGATACGCAGGAAAAAGCATCGAGACGATCAGGAAATTGACGAGCAGAGGAATGGCAGTCACTGTAAACGCGGAGAGGAAAGCAGACAGCATCTTTACGTTCACGTACGCCTTTCTGGAAACGCGCGTGCATATCTGCATGTCATAACCACTCAAACGCTCAAAGAGACACGACCAAGATCCAGCCAACATTGCAAGCAGGGGCAGTGCATAGAAAAACACCGACGCAGACAGTGGCGCGTTCGCGCTCACAACAATCCAGTTACCGAAGCTGCTTTCACGTGTTTGACCGAGATAATTTTCGGCTTGCACGCCAACGCCGTAACCAAAAGAAAGAAGGTTGTGGCGCTCTTTTTCCAAATTTGCCCACGGCTCCAGCGCGGCAGCTATTGCAACTGCGACCGCAATCAAGAGAGCAAGGATAAAAGCTGGACGTCTAATCGTTTTCGACAGTTCGTATCTTGCGAGCTTTTGGTTCATACGTCCTCCTCCCCCTTCCGACCCAGAAAGCCGGAAGGGAGCCATTTCAAACAACTATGCGGGAAGCTTGTGGAAATGCCCGACGCAGTCGGGGCTCCATACGCCAATAACAGTGCCGTAGCCAGACTCCGCCCATGCAGTCAGTCGCGCCGCAGATCGCCCGTTCTCACGGACGAGGTTATACATTTCCCACTGTCCCTTGTGATTCGAACGATACGTTCCCTGAGTACAATTCATGCTGCCGCTACCGCTTGTGTTATACGCACCGTCTGTATATAACCGAAGCGGATTTCCCGTATGGCCCTGGATATCCAGATAGAGCGATGAGGAATCATCCTTTTGACGGTAGCCAGTTGCACTCGTCCCGGCACATTGAAAACTAAATGCCTTATCGGCATTGTTCGTACAGGTCGTAATTCCCGTATCGGCGTTTTGAGTAATGCTGGAAACCTGAGAGGTGTCAAACTCCTCTTGTGCAAACGATGCAGCGGGAACCCCTAGGGACAGACCAGCTGCAATCACCAAGCCGACTCCGATTCGAGCAATAGCGCTCCTTGGCTTAATCATGGCCTTCTCCAATCAAAAGCGGTTAACAATGCGTCGACGCACGGCAACCTTCGCATGAATAGAGAAAGATGTCTGTAAACACCCGCTATTGAGTTGATTGCTCAGGCGTTTACACGTTATTTACCTGCGATAACAATAAAATTAGCTCCGCCTTATTCTTGATCTTCAACTGGCGGTAAGATGCAGACCGCAGCGCTTGCACCGTAGATGCAGCGTAACCGACATCCTCCGCAATGGCCTTTGTCGTTGCCCCCTCTGCCGTCATCAGCAAAATTTGCGACTGAACATCAGAAAGGGAGCGCGACGTAAGCAGGGCCAGCTGGCGCACGCGGGCCGTTTCGGTGGACCCGTTCGCCCGGTACTCCAAGACGGCCTTCTCGTCCTCAACCGAGCGGGCGAGCGCGATGTGCGTAACGAACATGGGCACAGACCAGCAAACAATCACCGTTGCCACGACGACATTGACAGCCGAACTTTGCCCCAACAACGACGCGAGGAACAACGGCTCGAAAACCGTCAGATCCTGCACCATATTGAGCAAGACAGCCCAAACAGGAGCCGTCGCCCCGAAGCAAAGCATCCATATCCCAAGCATTTTGCGCTGCGGACAGCTTCGCATCACTATATATGTGAGCAGCACCCCCGTCAGCACCGCAAGTCCATGGATTCGCCCCCTAGCGACCGCATAGATTAAGGCAACCATGCCCATTGACACCAACGGCACGATAGCCCGAGCATGGGCATGCACCTTAAACGGACGCAGCCCAACAGCGAGCGAAGCCGTAGACGCCACGCCGCAAAACAGGACCGGCACAGCCATCAACGGAACGCGTATGCACATCAATGCCGCGATATAGATAAAAGACCATTCCACAGCAGATAGCACCGCCCATACGTACGGGCTTCCGAGCCAAATCGCTTCACCCGCTCTATCCAGCGCAGCGCCACGATTCGCTTTTCCACCCGCGTAGCGTAGCGACAGAAGCAGTCCGAGACCCAATGCGTAGCTTAAGAGGGAAAAGGCGACAGCCCGCGAAACACCGGACCCCCAATCGCTATCCGCCATTACCAAGGGCCCCGCCGCAAGGAGGATAAAGAATAATGTGAGCAGGTATCGAAACAGCCGGCGCGTTCGAGCTGATGCCACTATATCGTCAGCATGCCGCTGCGGTAGCTCATGCCCTACAGTATCGCCCTCACCCGCAAACAGCGCCACGAGCTCGCGTGAGCCCGCAACCGACGCCTTCCCGTATGCTCGGTGAAGCGTTGTTCTCACCGTCGATGGCTTCGTATCCGTCTCCTTGGCAATTTCCGCCGGCGTTTTCCCTTTGAGCAGCAGTCGAACAAACTGCTCTTCTCTAGGCGACAGGGCAGGGGAAAACACCCCCGCATCGAATGTGTCGGACGCACAGGCGATATCCGAATTGTTGTCCCGTTTCCCCCTTAGCAACATGCATACGAAGGCAGCAGCGATAACGGACCCCATCGCCAGCAATGCAATGACCACGGCATCGCTTGCGAAGTATGCCGCCTCAACAGCCGGAATAAGACCAATAGGAACTGCTACGAGCACAGAACAGGCAAACACGTCGCGCCGCCCATGGCCAAAGGCACGAGGGCGGCAAAACGGCGGGGCCACAGTCAATGCGAGATAGACCAACGGAATTAAAAGCGCAAGGCCAATTGACGCGGCCGTTACAGGGGGCATCCCCCATGGCTCGGGAACGACTCTCCATGAAACTCGACAGCAAAACAGCAGGCAAGACATGACGGCTATTGTTTCTGTAAAAATCGCGTCCTGCGGGTGACGAGTTTCCCTTTCGTCAGTCCGTGTCGACCTCTGCGTCAAAGGAGAGTCCGCCGTGCCCCAAATAACATATGAGAGAAGCAGCGACCCAACAAAGCACGAGACACACGAAACGCCATGTAACAACCAAATCGGTGCAAACACGATTGGAATAGAGTCTCCGCGAGCATAGAAAGCCAGGTCGGCCCATTCGGGAACCGTTGCAATAACACCAAGGAAAACACCGATGGCACCGAGATGCCTCGGCCTTCTCATTCCCCCCTTGCATAGCGCAGCACCATGAACAAACGCCGCGAGGCATGCGCCCAGGATAACGAGCCAGGTCATTGCACCTGACGCTAGGCCGATTGAAGATGAAAACCGGTGATAAGGGGTGACCGCCATTACGACAAGCGCAATGGCGCAGGCAAATGTAGCAGAACGGCGGGAAAAGAGCATACGGCCTCCATAGCGTGTCATTATATCGCTCGAGCCGCTCATCTATCTCCATGCCCACACCGGCCAACATCAACGATTCACGCTAACTCCAATCCGAGCCAGGTCACGGTCCGGCTTTTGTCCGCAGCCCCCGCCCCAAAGCGGGATGCGGTTTCCTTTTGAGCGCCGATTCGGAAAGTCCGTCCCGTTCCAGGCCAATATTCTGGGATGCAGTTTCCGCAGCCCACCCCATTTGGAAGGCGCATCCCATTATTTGGCTGAAAACTGGGGTGCGCTTTCCGAACGAGCCGAAACGGCCCGAATCGATCGGACCACCTCATCCCCGTTTCCTCGCCATCTGCCCGAGCGTGCTACACTAGCAGCATCTATGCCACCGCGAATGGCTCGGCTCCGCGCCCGCCACTCGCAAACGAACTTTAAACGCACGAGGGTTGGCCATGCCGCTTTTCTCGCAACATACCGCCCGGTTCTCGCCGGACGTTCCTTTGGAGGGCACCAGCTCTCGCGAGCTGCTCAAGCGGTACCAGCCGCTCGAGACGCTTGCGACCGGCGGTTTTGGCTCCATCGAGATCTGCCGCGACACGCACCTGCGCCGCCGCGTCGCCATTAAACGCATCCCCCTTATCAACGGTGCCGGCATGCCCGCTAGCGACATCATGGATGTCCTGCGCGAGGCGCACACTGCCGCCATGCTTCAACATCCCAACATCGTGCAGGTCATCGACTTTACGCACGACACAGCCTATGCCTACCTGGTTATGGAATATGTCGATGGCATGTCGCTGGCCGAGTTTTTGCACCGCGCGGACGGCCACTCACTTACCTTTGACGAGGCCGCGGCCATTGCCGATGCCCTGGGCCAGGCGCTCACCTTCGCCCACAGTAATGGCGTACTCCACCTGGACATTAAGCCCGCCAACGTGCTCATCGACCACTCGGGCAATGTAAAGCTCACCGACTTTGGCATGGCGCGACTGTCGTCCGCCGGTGGCTTTGGCGGCTCGCGCGGCGGCACCATCGGCTACATGCCGCCCGAGCAGCTCGATATCGAGACCGGCACGGTCGACGAACGCGCTGATGTCTTTGCCCTCGCCTGTGTGATCTACGAGGGCCTGTGCGGCAGCGCTCCCTTTATGGCGGCCACGCCCGCCGACTCGCTCGGCCGTATCATCGGCGGCGCCACCTATCCCAGCGAGCTGATACCACACTTTCCCCCGGGAGCCGAGAGCGTGCTCATGAGCGCGCTCTCCCCCATGCCGCAGGACCGCCCCAACAGCATCGAGGCATTTTGCGACCAGCTCCTTGCCGGTCTGGGCAGCGTGCGCGAAGGCCGTCGCAGCCTGGAGCAAATGGTTGGCGAGCTTTCGGATGACGAGCAGGAGCTCGACGATATCGAGCCGTCGCACTACGAGGACGACGCCATCGAGGTCGACCCCGCACTCGGCTGGGCGGGCACGCGCTGGAGCCATGCGCGCGACTACACCATGCGCGCTATCTCGGCGCTAACGTGCGGCACCTTTAGCTTTTTGCTGATGCAAACGGCCGGGGTCGCGGCGCTTCCCGGCCTGGTCATTGCGGCCATCGCGATCGGAGCGGCGGCTGGCCTGGCCCCCCAGATTGGCTCGGCCATCTCGGCTGTGGGCTTTTTGGTGCTCATGGCCAACGCCACCATGCAGGCACAGGGCATCCTGTCGATGCTGCCCGTCGCGGTGATCTTTGCCGCCGCCATGTCCGGTTGGTGGATCGCCTGGGGTCGCACCGAGACTGCCGCGAGCGCCGCGCTCACCTGTGCACTCGCGCTTGGCTGTCTGACCGGCAATACCTTCCTGGCAGCTGGGGTCGCCGCCGGCGTCGCGTCATTTTGGCTCGGCCCGGCAAGCGCCGCCGCGGCAACGGGCATGGGCGCGCTTTTTGCCCGTCTGGCAACGGTCGCGCTTTCAGCCGGAGGCGTGCTGGGGCTCGGTAACGTTGCCGCAGCGCTGGGAGACCCGCTCCTTTGGGCTGCCTTTGTGCTGGTCGCGGCAACTTCCGCAGCGTCATCCGCGCTGCTCAATGCGCATGCCAAGCGTGCCGATCAGGGCTCAAACCTTGCCGCAATCGCCGCCATCGCTGTCACCGGCATCGGCTGCGCAGCGGCGTCCTGTCTTGCACACCATATGGAAATTGCCAGCCTTGCAGCCGCGGTCGTCGCCAAGGCGGCGGTTGCGGGAACCCTATCCTCTATAATCGTTGGGATATGCCTATATTTGCTCGGATACCAAAGAACCTATACGGAGAGTGATCTTTCGTGAACTTCCTGAACATCTTCGAGGACCACGTGGCCGGCATCTTCGGTGCCACCCGTGCCCCGTTCTCCTTTAAGAAGCTTGCCAAGCAGGCCGCTCGCGACATGGAGGATCAGACTCTGGTGATCAACGGCGTCAACACGGCGCCGGCACTCTATACCATCCTGATCGCCGCCGACGACGATCCCATGCTCGCCCCGTTCTACCCCGAGCTTTCGCGCGAGGTCCGCGAGTTCGTGAAGGCGCAGGCCGAAAAGCGCCGCTATGTCTTTGTCGGCGAGCCCCTCGTGCGCTTTATGATCGATCCGCAGCTGCGCGCCGGCAAGTTCTCGGTCTTTGCCGAGAACGTCGATGCCCCCACGCTCGGCCGCCTGTACGAAGAAGAGCGCGCCTATCAAAACGGTCTGGGCCAAAATAACTCCGCGGCAAGCCGTGCCGCCAGCGCCCCGCGCGCCGGCCAGCAGCAGTTTGCTGCCCCGCAGCAGCAGCGCCCCGCCGCCATGCCCCAGCAGCAGCCGACGCCTCGCGCCGCCGCTCCCGACCCACTTGCCGTGGCAGACCCCTTCGCGCCTAGCGTCCCCGACCCCGCCGCAGCACCCATCCCGGTGCCGCAGACCGTCTCGCGCGACGCGCTTGCCGGCATGGGCGGAGCCGCCGCGACCGGTGCCGCCGTGGGCCTAGGCGCCGCAGCCGGCATCGCCTCCAACATGGCGAGCACTCGCGCCCCGCAGCGCCCGCTCGCCCAGCTCGTCGACGTCGTGAGCGGCGAGAGCCATAGCATCACCTCCGCACAGGTGACCATCGGTCGCGAGCGCTCAGTTTCCGACATTGCCCTGCGCGACCCCAACGTGTCACGCCGCCACGCCCAGCTCACCTTTACGGGCTCGGATTGGTCGATCGAGGACCTCAATTCCACCAACGGCACGCTCGTCAACAACCGCCGCATTACGCGCTGCCCGCTGCGCAACGGCGATTTGCTGACGTTTGGCCTGAGCACCTTTGAATTTAGGGGATAGTCGCTTATGAACATCGATATCGTCCTTTTTGCAGGCCGCATCGTCCTGGTCGCCCTGCTCTATATCTTCCTGTTCGCCGTCATGAAGACCGGCGTGGGACTCGTGCGCGGGCAGCGCCGCGACTCGGCTATCTGGACGATTGATGTGGACAAGGGTCCGCGCGGTATCCGCGGCATCCACGTAGACATGCTCGGCCCCGTCATCGTCGGTCGCTCGCCATCTTCGGACATCTGCATCAACGAACCGTTCGTCTCGGCCTCGCATGCGCGCTTTTCGCTGCAGGGCCCGGCGCTCATCATCGAGGACCTCAACTCGCTTAACGGCACGCTCGTCAACGGCCGCCAGCTCGTGGAGCCCGCGACGCTGCGTGAGGGCGACGAAGTCCAGATTGGCGACGTGGTCATGAAGGTGAACCGTCGATGATCGACGAGGAGAACAAGTCCGCAACTATGACCGAGGCACCGGCCGCCGCCACAGCTGCGCCGGCCCACGCCGCTCCGGCGGGCTCCGCACCCGTGGAGCCCGAGGACACCGTGTTCTCCCTGCCTCTTTCGCATGTAACGCATGATATTTCGGATCTCGCCGATAACGAGGACGAAGAGGATGCCGTAGCGGCGCCCATCGGCGCACATGCTGCAGAACAGCCCACAGCGCCCGAAGCAACCCCGGCGCCGGCTCACTTTGCAGAGCCCGTCGCCGCGGCAATCAACGAGAGCGCTGCGGTGTTTGCGGCACCCGAGCCCGCCGCGCCGGCGTTTCCCATAGCCCCGGCATCCGAGGTTGCGCCCGCGTCTACGCCGGCGCCCGATCCTATAGACGTCAGCCCACAAGACGACGAGTCGACCGCCCGCGTGTCCGAGGAGCCCGGCTCCCCGGACACCGGCGATTCCGAATCAAACGCCGAGACCGACACCGTCTCTCCCGGTGACACAGCCGAGATCGACGTTGCCGCCGTTGAGGCCAAGCTCAAAGACCCCGGGTCGACCATGAGCTTTGAGCCCCTGACCGAGGAGCGCATCGAGACCGACTCGACCTATGATGCCGGCACCACCACGCAACTCATGTGGGGCGCCCGCTCCGACGTTGGCTGCGTACGCCCGCACAATGAGGATTCCTACCTGGTGCAGTCGCCGCTCTTTTGCGTATGCGACGGCATGGGTGGTCACGCTGCCGGCGAGGTAGCCTCTTCCATCGCCGTTGAGACTATTGCCAAGACGGCCCCGCAGTCCGCCGACGCCGCACGCCTGGCGGCAGCCGTCGAGGCCGCTAACGCCGCCGTAATCGAGGCCGCCTTGAATGGCCTGGGCAAGCCCGGCATGGGCTGCACAGCCACTTGCGCCTATATCGAAAACGATACGCTCGCCATCGCCCACGTGGGCGACTCGCGCGCCTACCTGCTCCACGAGGGCACGCTCATCCGCGTGACCCGCGACCACTCCTATGTGGAAGAACTCGTGGACGCCGGCGAGATTACGGCAGACGAGGCTCGCGTCCACCCCAACCGTTCGGTCATCACCCGTGCGCTGGGCTCGGACCCCGCCATGTATGCCGACCACTTCACTCTGCATATCGAGGAAGGCGACCGCCTGATCCTGTGCTCCGACGGCCTTTCGAGCATGATTCCCGATAGCGATATAGAGAACATCGCCACGCAGTCCTCAACCGCGCAAATCTGCGTCGACAACCTAGTGGACGCGGCGCTTGCCGCCGGCGGCCACGACAACGTGACCGTAGTAGTCGTTGACCTGGTTGACGATGGCGTTATGCGCGAGGCGCAACGCGTGCGTCGCCGCAACGTCACCATCGGCGTCGTCTTAGGTCTCGTCTTGGTGCTGGCGGCTGCCATCTGGGCCTACACGGGTGTCACCGGCTCGTACTACCTGGGTACCTACCAGGGCAATGTCGCCGTCTGGCGCGGCCTTCCCGGCAAGCCGCTCGGACTCAAGCTTCACTGGCTCGAAAGCGAAACCAGTATCAAGCTGTCCGACCTGCCCGAAGACACGCAAAACCGCCTCAAGGCGGGTATTCCGCAAACAAGTGTCGACGATGCGCAGGACACGATATCCAAGTACCGCCACCAGATCGACGAGGAGCAGACCCGCCAGGTGATCGACGCGCAAACGATTCGCGACAACACCAATCAGGGATCCACCTCCGAATCGGATTCCGAGAAAACCGCCGAACAGTCCGCCGAGGCCGAAGCCTCCGATAAGAATTAGAAAGGGAGTGCCGCTTATGAGTCGCCGCAACACCGAGCTGCTCTTGCTCATCGCCTCGGCGTTCCCCGTCATCCTGCTGTATGCGATGTACGTCCTCACCGCGGGCGCTGCCATCTCCTTTGAGACGCTCGCCGTACCGATCGGCCTCTTTGCCGCCTTTGCCGCGGCCCACATTGCCGTGCGCATCTTGGCGCCCGGTGCCGACCCCGCTATCCTACCCATCGTATTTATACTTTCGGGCATCGGCATCACGTTTGTGACGCGTCTCGCCCCCGCTCTCGCCATCTCACAGCTCATCATCCTGTTTGTCTCGGTGGCCCTGATGGTGGGAACGCTCGCGTTGGTTAAGAACCTCGACGTGGTCATGCGCTACAAGTACACCTTTGGCATCATCGGCATCATCCTGCTGATGCTGCCTATCTTTATCGGCACCACGATCTCGGGCTCCAAGCTGTGGATTCGCATCGCAGGCTTTACCATCCAGCCCGGCGAGTTCGCCAAAGTCTTTATCGTGCTGTTCCTGGCAGGGTACCTGGCCGAGAACCGCGAGCTGCTCTCCATCTCCAACCGCAAGATCCTGGGCTTTAAGATCCCTCGCCTGCGACTGCTGCTGCCGCTGTTTGCCGTGTGGGGTGTGTGCCTGCTCGTCGTCGTCTTCGAACGCGACCTGGGTTCGGCCGTGCTGTTCTACACCATCTTCTTGCTGATGCTCTACGTTGCCACGGGGCGCTTTTCGTATGTCGTTATCGGCCTTGCGCTCTTAGCCGTTGGAGCTGTGGGCGCCTACAAGTTCCTGTCTCACGTTCAGGTGCGTTTCCAGGTTTGGGTCGATCCGTTTAAGGACGCCCAGGGCCAGGGCTACCAGATCGTCCAGTCGCTCTTCTCGCTTGCCGATGGCGGCCTGGTCGGTGTTGGCATCGGCAACGGCATGGCCAACAACATCCCCGTCGTCGAGTCCGACTTTATCTTCTCGGCTATCGGCGAGGAGATGGGCCTTTTGGGCGGCGGCGCCGTGCTCATCCTGTTTATGCTCTTTGCCGTGCGTGGCCTCACCACGGCCGCCCGCGCTAAATCCGACCTCGCAGCCTTTAGTGCCACGGGCCTTACGGCCGCCATCAGCTTCCAGGCCTTCTTGATCGTTGGCGGCGTAACCCGCCTGATCCCGCTGACCGGCGTCACCCTGCCCTTTATGAGCCAGGGCGGCTCCTCGCTGCTGGCGAGCTTTATCATCGTCGCGCTCCTGCTGCGCGCCGGTGACGAAGCGACCGGACGCGAGGCCGAGCTTACCGGCACCGGCACTATGGCCGCCATCACCGATGATCAGGTCGCATCTGCCGCCGCCCCGACGGGCACGCGCTTTGCCACCTCGTCTTCCTACGGCAGCGGCAGCCATTCCGTCGGCTCGCGCATGCGCCGTCGCCTGCTCGACACGCCTGAATCCGGTGTGCTCGGCCGCGTTGCGCTCGCCAACCGTCTAACCCGTGCGGTGCTCGCCTTTACGGCGCTATTCGCCATCCTTATCGGCAACCTCACCTATGTCCAGGTCATCAAGGCCAAGGACTATCAGGACATGCCGACCAACAACCACACCATCGCCCGCTCCAAGTACATCCAGCGCGGTTCCATCATCACGTCCGACGGCGTGACGCTGGCCGAGTCGCTGCAGCAGGAGGACGGCACCTACGTACGCTCCTACCCCAACGGTAACCTGGCAGCGCACGTGGTTGGCTACGTGAGCCAGCAGTATGGCACCACCGCCATCGAGAGCGTCATGAACGACACGCTCACCGGTTCTAAGGACTACTCCAGCTGGAACAACGCCATCGCGTCGCTCGCGGGCCAGACCCAGCCGGGCAACACCGCCAAGCTCACCATCGACTCGCGCATCCAGACGGCGGCCGAGCAGGCACTCAAGGGCTTTAAGGGCGCTGTAGTGGTCATCGACCCGCGTACCGGCGCGGTGCTCGCATGTGCCAGCTCGCCCACCTACGACAACACCAACATCGACGCCCTACTGCAGGCTGGCGGCGGCGAGGACGGCTCTATGTACAATCGCGCCATGGACGCGCTGTACACGCCGGGCTCCACGTTTAAGGTCGTTACGCTTTCCGCGGCACTCGAGACCGGCACCGCCAGCCTTACCAGCACCTACCAGGCGCCCGGCTCCATGGACATCGGCAACGCACCGGTCACCAACTATGCCAACGAGAGCTACGGCACCATCAGCCTGCAGCAGGCCTTTGCCGTGTCCTCCAACGTCGTCTTTGGCCAGGTGGCAAACGAAGTTGGCGCAAACACGCTCGTGCAGTTTGCCAACGCCTTTGGCTACGGCCAAAAGCTCGGCCAGGACCTGACCTCCGCGGCCTCCATCATGGCAGACCCGTCGCTCATGACCGAGTGGGAGACCGCTTGGGCCGGCGCCGGCCAGCCTGTCGGCATGGACCACACGCCCGGCCCGCAGACCACCGTCATGCAAAGCGCCGTGATTGCCGCCGCCATCGCTAACAGTGGCGTGGTCATGGACCCGTACTTTGTAGCCCAGGTACTCGCCCCGGACGGAACTGTGGTCAAGACCACGCAGTCCCGCTCGCTGGGTCAGGCCGTCAGCTCCGCCACGGCCGACCAGGTCAAGCAGGCCATGCTCGCCGTCGTCCAGTCCGGTACCGGCACCGATGCCCAGGTCCCCGGCGTCAAGGTCGCCGGCAAGACCGGCTCGCCCGAGACCGGCGGCACCAACGTCAACTCGACGTTCGTTGGCTTTGCACCTTACGATTCACCCACGGTCGCCATCTCGGTGGCCTTGGAGGATTACGACAAACACGACGTCAAGGCGGCCAAGATTGCCGGCATCGTCCTGACCGCGGCGCTCGCCGCACAGGGAGCGTGATGCCCATGATTGAATCGGACACCCGAGGCGCGCCGCGGCCGAAGAGTTAGCGGCAACGCGCCACACGGCCCCAGCGGCCACATCGTAGGTACTACACACATCGTTGAGCGAATAGTTATGTTAGGAGCAGGAATGGAACAGAGGGTCCTCGGGGGAAGATACCTCCTCAAGGATAAGGTGGGGACAGGCGGCATGGCGACCGTCTACCGTGCACAGGACCAGGTCCTCGACCGCACGGTTGCCGTCAAGATCATGCTGCCGCAGTATGCTGGCGACGCAACCTTCGCCGCACGCTTTAAGCAGGAGGCCCAGGCAGCAGCCGGTCTCTCCTCCCCCTATATCGTGGGCGTCTACGATTGGGGCAAGGACGGCGACACATATTACATCGTCATGGAGTACCTGCGCGGCACCGACCTTAAGAGCGGCATCAAGAGCCACGGCGCCCTCGACCCCAAGAAGGTCGCCCAGATCGGCTCGCAGATCAGCTCCGCGCTTTCGGTCGCCCACAAGCACGAGATCATCCACCGCGACATCAAGCCGCAGAACATCATGGTGCTGCCCGACGGCAACATCAAGGTGATGGACTTTGGCATCGCGCGCGCCAAGAACAGCCACCTCACGCAAGACAACAACGTGCTGGGAACCGCCCACTACGTCAGTCCCGAGCAGACCCGTGGTCAGGACCTCGGCCCCACCTCGGATATCTACTCGCTGGGCGTCGTGATGTACGAGTGCGCCACCGGCCGCGTGCCCTTTGACGGTGATGACGCTATCTCGGTCGCACTCAAGCAGGTCAACGAGCTGCCTATTCCGCCGAGCCAGATCAACTCCGGTGTCGACGCCGACCTTGAGCGCATCATCCTCAAGTGCATGGAGAAGGACCCGGCAAACCGCTTCCAGACCGCCGACGAGCTGCGTCAGGTGCTCAACAGCTACCTGTCGGGCCGTGCCGTCAACATCTCGGAGCCCACGCGCATCATCGGTGCACCCGGTGAGCTGGGCGCCACCAAGACTCGCGAGCTTTCCGATCAGACGCGCGCCATGGTACGTCCCGTCTCGGGCGTGAGCGGCCAGAATACCGCTCGTAGCTCGGTTTCGGGCTCCACCGGCTCCTACGAGGTCGAAAAGCCCAAATCCAACAAGAACAAGATCATCGCCGCCGTGGTGGCAGCCGTTGCCGTCATCGGTATCGTGGTGGCCTTTGCCACAGGACTCTTTGGCGGCGAGCAGGTCACCGTGCCCGATGTGCTGGGCAAGGACCAGCAGACTGCCGTCGAGCAGATCAAGGAAGCCGGCCTCGAGGTCGGCACCATCGACCAAAGCTACAACGACGATATCGACGAGGGCAAGGTCGCCGAGCAGACGCCCAACGGCAAAACCAAGAAGGCCAAGGGCACCAAGGTGAACCTGGTAATCTCCAAGGGCCCCAAGCCCTCCGAGAAGGTTGAGGTTCCCCGGCTTGTCGGCCTGACCAAGGACCAGGCAGAAGCCGCGCTGGCAAGCGTTGGCCTGAAGGGCAACGCCTCCGAGGAGGCCAACGAGGCCGATGAGGGCCAGGTCTTTGAGCAGGGCACCGAACCCGGTAAGGAAGTCGAGAAGGGCACGACCATCTCGTACAAGGTCTCCAGCGGTCCTGACACCACCTCCGTCCCCGATCTGACCGACATGACCGAGGCCCAGGCGCGCAACGCCCTCGATATGGCAGGCTTTGGCGTCGACGTGAGCTACCAGGAGAACGATTCGGTTACCGAGGGCACCGTGATTAGCTGGAACCCCAGCGGCAAGCAGAAGCCTGGCGCCACGATTACCGTCGTCATTGCCAAGAAGTCCGGCAAAGCCAGCGTTCCGGGCAACCTGTACGGCAAGAGCATCTCCGCCGCCGTTACCGCGCTCAACAACGCCGGGTTCTACAACATCGCATTCTGCGATCAGAACGGTAACCCCGTGAGCGGCAACGAAAACGCCACCGTTACGGGCGTCTCCCCCACCGGCAAGCAGTCTACCGACAGCACGATTACGCTGACGGTTTCGATTTCTGGCTCGGGTTCGGGCTCTGGCTCGGGCACGAGCACGGGCGACGATTCCGGTACGACCAACTAGTCGCCGCCCCACCGCCCATTACGGCTCCCGCCGCAAACATATTCGCTCACAGGCGCCCGCTTGCTCCCCCAGCAAGCGGGCGCTTCGTTTTTGACATGACATGAACCAGAAGAGCCCGGTACCGTGACGGTGTACCGGGCTCGATCAATCTCTGGTGTCCCCGGGCTGATTCGAAAACTCCCCCCCGCGGGGAAATTGGTGACGCGGGTGTCGACGGTCCTAATCCGTCGGCAGCTCCCACAAACCAGAAACGGCGCCGCTCTCGCGACGCCGTTATAATCTTCTGGTGCCCCCGGGCGGATTCGAACCGTCGACACCCGCTTTAGGAGAGCGGTGCTCTATCCCCTGAGCTACGGAGGCATGTTGTACTAGTGTAGCAGATTTACACGTTGTGATGCAGCGTGTAGCCACTCTTCGAAGTTGCGGTGGAACAGCCCTCCGGAAAGTGCGTCCCACTATCCAGGCAAATTCTGGGTCAGACTTTCCCCATGGGACCTCGCTGGGAAACTGTGTCCCAGAATTTCGACTCGAAACGGGACACGGTTTCCCAAACGGGCCCGTTCCGGAAACTACATCCCGCAATCGGCACTCGAACCGGGATGCACTTTCCCGATCGAGCCTCATGGGAAACCGCGTCCCACTTTAGGGGGGCGCTCTTTAATGGCTAGTTGCCTTTGTGGAAAAGGTTCTTGATGACGGAGGGGATGCTCTTGGCGCCCTTGGCCGTCACATCGATAAAGTCGGGCGAACGAACGAGCTTGTCCTCGTCAATGTACTTACGCACCGCGCGAAGCGTTTCCTTGTCATTGCGCGTCGAAAACGTAAAGTGGCCATTCTCTTTGGTAAAGATGGCAAAACGCGTAATCTTCTTGGTGCCGCGCAAAACCTCGGCGGCAATATAGTCGACCTCGTCCCACGGGATTTGGATATAATCCTCGGGATTGCGCTCGTTATAGTACTCAAACGCCTTATTGCCCACCATCACGTTACCGTGACTGGTAAGCCCCATCAGGCAGGTTGCCGGCGTTGCCAGATCGACCGTGCTGTTCTGAGATTGCGCCATACGCGCCTCGCCCTCCAAATAAAACAATCGGACCGCATCCAGTGTACCCACCGGGTGCGGTCCGTTTCAATGGCTCAAAAGCCCTTGCCTAGCAACTCTCGGTCTTAAGCCGAAGCGTGCTTACATGAAGCCGCAGACGCGACCGATGATGCCGACGGCGAAGAGAGCCAGGATGATGACGATCGGGCTGACCTTCTTCTTGAGGAGCTTGCAGACCAGAAGGGTCAGGCACACGGCGGCAAGGCCGGGGATGAGCTGATCGAGGTTGGCCTGAAGCGTGGTGACCTTCACCGGGTCGAGTGCGTTGGCACCGACAGAGCTGTACATCGTCAATGCCTGCTTGATGCCCTCAGAACCGGCGGGCAGGTTGGCCCAGTCGATATAGGCGCCAGCGGACTGCGTGACCTTGGAGACGACCGGGGTGAAGGAGATGGACACCCAGCGCTCGACCAGGGCGCCGATGATGAACATACCCAGGATGGAAGCACCCTCGGTGACCTTGCCCATCAGACCGCCGGAGAGGTCCTTGGCGATGGAGGAGCCGACCTTGTAGCCAAACTCCTGCGTGTACCACAGGAAGGCGTAACGGATGATGTTCCACGCGAAGAAGAACAGCAGCGGACCGGCGATGCTGCCGGACAGGGCCAGGGAAGCGCCCAGTGCACCCAGAATCGGGCGAAGGGTGAACCAGAAGGCGGGGTCGCCGACGCCGGCGAGCGGGCCCATCATACCGACCTTGACGCCCTGAATGGCGACGTCGTCAATCGGAGCACCGTTGGCGCGCTCCTCCTCGAGGGCGAGGGTAACGCCAATGACGGGGGCGGAAACATAGGGGTGGGTGTTATAGAACTCCAGGTGGCGCTTAAGAGCGGCAATCTGGTCATCCTTGCTGGTGTAGAGCTTCTTGATCGCAGGGATCATTGCGAAGCACCAGCCGCCGTTCTGCATACGCTCGTAGTTCCACGAGCCCTGAAGGAACTGATGACGGAAGCAAACCTTCTTACGGTCAGCCTTGGTGAGCTGAATCTTGTTCTCTGCCATATGTATCACTCCCCTCCTACTCGTAATCGTTCAGAATGTCGCCGAGCGGGTCACCGGAGCCACCGCCCATGCCGCCACCCTGCTTGGCCAGATCCTTAAGGCCAAGGTAGATGAGGGCAAGGGAGATGCCGATGAGGCCAAGGGCGATCAGCGTGAGCTGAGGGATGGCAGCAAGGACAAAGCCGAGGATGAAGAACGGCCAGGTCTCCTTGGTGGCCATCATGTTGATGACCATGGCGTAACCGACGGAAGCGACCATGCCGCCGCCGACAGCCATGCCGCCGGACAGCCAATCGGGCATAGCGTTAAGCGCGTTGGTAACGGCCTCGGCCGGGATGATGCACAGAAGTACTGCCGGGATGGCGATACGAACACCCTGCATGAGGATGCCGGCGTACTGCCAACGCTCGATGCCGGCGAAGTCGCCCTTCTCGGCGCAGGCGTCCATGGCGTGAACCATAGCGGTAGCCAGGGTACGGCAGATCATGGTCAGGAACAGACCAGCGACCGACAGCGGGACGGCGACGGCGATGGCGGCGGTAACGGCCTTGGCCGAATCGGTGGCGCCACCGTTGAGGGCGAGCACCATGATGATCGAAGAAGCGACCGAGGCCAGAGCGGCGTCAGGCGCGACGGCGGCGCCGACGTTAGCCCAGCCAAGGGCCATCATCTGGAGCGAACCGCCCAGGAGGATGCCCTCCTGAAGGTGACCGGTTACGAGACCGATAAGCGTGCATGCCACGAGCGGCTGATGGAACTGGAACTCATCCAGAATGCCTTCCATACCGGCAAGCAACGCGACAATCGCAACAAGCAGAATAGTGATTGCAGACATGTATCGGACCCTCCTTTACTATGCTTGAGCGGCCAGTTCGGCCTTAGCTTTCTTCAACATGGCGTCGAGATCCTCGGAGGAATCCGAAGGAACCTTGCGGACCTCGAACTTGACGCCCTTGGCCTTGAGAGCCTCGATGGTCTTGACATCGTCATCGCCCATAGCGACAGCGTTAGTGACGACGACCTTGCCCTTGGAGTGGGCCATGGAACCGATGTTGGCTTCCTTGATGTCGACGCCGGCCTCGATGGCCCTGAGCAGATCCTGCGGGTTCTCGAACAGCAGCATCGCCTTGGTGTCGCCAAAGCGCGTGTCCTTGACGACCTCGGCCATCTTCTTGATAGGCACGACGTTGGCGTGGACTCCCGGAGGGGCAGCCTGCTCGATCATGGTCTTGCGGAGCTCGTCGTGAGCAACGCCGTCGGAGACCACGATGATGCGGTTGGGGTTGATCTGCTTGGTCCACGTGGTGGCCACCTGACCATGCAGCAGGCGCGTGTCGATACGGACGTGGGCGATCTTGATGTGCCCGTCGCCGATCACCGTTCCCGGAGGAATGGCACCCGCAGGAGCAGCGGCGGCCGCAGCCGGCTTCTTCTCCTCGGGCTCCAGAGACTCGGGCTTGACGCGCACGCCGGCCTTAGCCTCAGTCACGAGATGTTTTGCGATCGCATGTGCAGTGTTCTTTGCGTCAAAGCGCTGCGAATATGCCTCGATGAGCATAGGCAGGTTGACACCGGTGACGATAGCCCAGGAATCGTGGCCCTCGATGAGCCCGCTGATCTGGTTGAACGGCGTGCCGCCCCACAGATCAACGAGGAAGAGCACCTGCTCCTGGTCCTCGAAGGAAGCGATTGCCTCCTCGACCTTGGCACGGAAGTCGTCGGGGCCCATGCTCGGCTCGAGCGAGACCACGGCAACAGACGGCTGATCGCCAAAGACCATCGAGCCCGTCTGCTTGATTCCAGCCGCCAAGTCACCATGGCTAGCAAGAACAATACTTACCATCACATAACCTCCTTTTTGTCTACGTAATTCCTACACGACAGTTATGGAGTATAGCTGCAAATACAGCAGAATTGTTTGAAAAACTGCAAAAGGTAGCATTATTTGTTTAAACGTCTTGTTTTGTTACAAGCTGATTACATTCCAGTATTTTGGCTGATTTGCTGCTGAGGATTGATAGCTGATCTATTTACATGACCGAATTGAGCACGCTGTTCATTATTGCCGGTTTTAAACAGACACAAATGTGCTCGCGTTGAGGCTATTTCGTTTAAACAGATGGTGCTTGACTAATGGTAAGAAATATGCTCTAGCAAAGTAGTCGTTAGGGACGTTCTTTAATGACTAGTCGTTTAAGAACGTCCCCAACGACTAAGTTAGGCGATGTGGAGGGGGTTGGCGGCGTCGACGGCATCGGGGGCATCGGATAGGCCGTCGGGGGCAGCGTCTGTCGGGTCCTCGTCGGGGGTCTCGATCTGCTTGATCATGACCTCCTGGCCCTGCAGCAGATAGGTCTCGCCGCTACCGCAATGGGGGCAGGTCTTGCCGTGCTCGACCGTCGCGTAGTCGCAGCCGCACGCCTCGCAATGCGTCACGGCCTCGACAGGCTCCACAATAAGCTCCGCGCCCTGCGTGATAGGCTTTTTATCTGCCGCCCAGCGCCAAGCATCAAGCAGCAGATCGGGAACGACGCCCGAGACCTCGCCCAGGAGCAGCGTCACGCTCGAAACGCGACTCACGCCATTGGCGCGCGCCACATTCTCGACATCGCGAATGATGTGATAGACGATTCCTAATTCATGCACTTTTTCTTCCGCCGTTCTAACGAACGGCGGTCGACTTGACGCTGCGCGAGCCCCAGACGGACGATCTGCCTTTCAATCGTCGGGCATGGGCAAAAGCCCTATGCCCTCCTCTTTCAAGGCACCTCGCCACGCCTGGGACTCGCTCGCTGTCCAACCGTTCTCTACGCCGTTCTCTTGTTTGTTGCGTTTTTTATTTCTTCCCAAATTTGATTTTGATCGCACGCTTCAAAGCGTACTTGCCGAGGCTGGGGAGCTTTTGCTCGTATTTGACCATCGTGGAGCACTCGGGGCGGTCGCGATCCAGATGGATGGCGTCAAACGCGCACTTGGTGGTGCACAGGCCGCAGCCGATGCACTTGTTGGGGTCGACGATCGAGGCGCCGCAGCCCAAGCAGCGAGCGGTCTCGGCGCGCACCTGCTCCTCGGTAAAGGTCTCAACGTACTCGCTAAAGGGCGCAGCCTTCTCGCGCTCGCGGTCGACACGTGCCACCTCGCGGCTTGCGTTGTCATAGCTCTCAATCACAACATCGTCGCGGTCAAGCGCGGTGTAGCGGCGCTGGTTGCGGCCGATGGTGAGCGTGGAGCCCGGCTGCACAAAGCGATGGATGGACACGGCGGCCTCGTGACCGGCGGCGATGGCGTCGATAGCAAAGCTGGGACCGGTGTAGACGTCGCCGCCCACAAAGATGTCGGGCTCGGCGGTCTGGTACGTCTGCGGATCGGCAAGGGCACCCTGGCTGCGGCCGAGCTCCACCTTGGAGCCAGCCAGCAGGTCGCCCCACACAATGGACTGGCCAATCGACATGACGACACGGTCGGCATCGACACGGCGCAAGTCGTTCTCGTCATACTCGGGCGCAAAACGGCCCTCGTCGTCAAAGACACGCGTGCAGCGCTTAAAGGTGATACCGCACACACGACCGGCCTCGTCCAGGTGAATCTCCTTGGGGCCCCAGCCGCAGCTAATGTGCGCGCCGTCCTCAATGGCCTCGCGACGCTCCTCCTCGCTGGCAGGCATCTTGACCTCGCTCTCCAGGCAGAACATCTCAACGTGCTCGGAACCCAGACGGCAGGCGTTGCGCGCGACATCGATGGCCACGTTGCCGCCGCCCACCACGATGGTGCGCCCGGGCAGCGCGTCGATCTTGCCGCTGTTGACCTCGCGCAAAAAGTCGACGGCCACGGTCACGTCCTCGGCATCCTCGCCCGGAATACCGGCAAGGCGGCCACCCTGGCAGCCAATGGCCACGTAAAAGGCTTTAAAGCCCTGCGCGCGAAGCTCGTCGAGCGTCACATCGCGACCGACCTCCACGCCATAGCGGAACTCGGCGCCCATCAGGCGAATGACCTCAACCTCGGCCTCGATAACGTCCTTCTGCAGCTTAAAGCTGGGAATGCCGTAGGTGAGCATGCCGCCCGGGCGCTCGTTTTTCTCGAACACGACGGGCTTGTAGCCCTTCTCGGCCAGATAGAAGGCGCAGGACAGACCGGCCGGACCGGCGCCGATGATGGCGATCTTCTGGTCGAAGCCGCCGGCACGCGTCGGGGTCACCACAGGTGGGACGTAGCGGGTCGCAGCGTCCAGATCGCGCTGGGCGATAAACTTCTTGACCTCGTCGATGGCCACGGCCTCGTCCACGCGACCGCGGGTGCAGGCATCCTCACAGCGGCGGTTGCACACACGGCCGCAGATAGCGGGCAACGGGTTCTCGCGCTTGATGAGCGCCAACGCCTCGTCATAGCGGCCCTGCGCCGCGAGCTTCAAATAGCCCTGAACGGCAACGTGCGCGGGGCAGGCCGTCTTGCAGGGAGCGGTGCCGGACTCATGCGTCTCGATACGGTTGTCGTTGCGGTAGTTGGGCGACCACTTGGTGTGGTCCCACTTGGTGGCATCGGGCAGCTCCTGGCGCGGATACTCGGGCACCTGTCCGCCAGCCTTTTTGCTACAGAGCTTCTGGCCCAGTTTGGCGGCGCCGGCCGGACACACCTCAACGCAGCGACCGCAGGCCACGCACTTGTCCTTCTCGACCTTGGCGACGTAGGCCGAGCGCGACAGGTTGGGCGTGTTGAACAGCTGCGAAGTGCGCAGGGCGTAGCACACGTTGACGTTGCAGTTGCAGATGGCGAAGATTTTGTTCTCACCGTCGATGTTGGTGATCTGGTGCACAAAGCCGTTGTCCTCGGCCTGGCGCAGGATGTCGTAGACCTCCTCGCGCGTCACATAATGGCCGCGGTCGGTCTCGACCACGTAGTCGGCCATATCGCCCACGGCGATGCACCAATCGGCCGGGTCGTCGGCGCAGCCCTCTCCCATCACGCGACGGCTCGCGCGGCAGCTGCAGGTGCTAGCGGCATACTTACCTTCGTATTTGTCGAGCCAATGCTCGATATGCTCGATCGGCACCGAGGTGCTCGCGGCATCGATGGCCTTCTCGACCGGAATGACATGCATGCCGATGCCGGCACCGCCGGGCGGCACCATCGGCGTGGCCTTGGACAGCGGTCCCTTGGACGCCTGCTCAAAGAACTTGGCATAGACCGGATGCTCCTCGAGCTGGCTCACGCGCATGTTGAGGAACTCGGCGGAACCCGGCACCAGCATGGGCAGCACCCACTGCTTGGCGCGCTCGGGGTTTTCCCAGTTGTACTCGAGCAGACCCGTGTAGCTCATGTCGTCGAGCATTTTTTCGATATCGGCCTCGGGCATGCCGGTGAGCTTGACCATCTCGGGCAGCGTATAGGGACGGCGCATCTTCATCTTGCAGAGCACTTCGGCCTGCTCGTCGGTTGCGGCCTCGGCAAACGACCAGTACTCGTAGCCCAGCAGCTCGTCGCGGTGCAGCAGGCGGTTGGTGCAATGCTCGCACAGCTTGACAATGGCCTCGCGCGGATGCTCCGGTATCGGCGGCACGAACTCCGCGCCGATATCGGGCTCGGTATAGCTAATCCCCGGTCCGTTGAGAATCATAGTCGTCCCTTCTCTTGCCACAGCCCGGCGAGACCGCGGCGCCCCTCTTTGTACGGGTTCGACATGCCCCCCATGCCGTTCACCCGCTATTGTTGACATTGTGTCAAAAACAGTATTGACGAACCGTCAACAATATTCAAGACTGTTAGGCGAACGGTCAGGCAAAAGAGGATGAAAGGCGGCAAAACATGGGCAACAACGCAGCAGGTACCTCTGCGGTCGATGCCGTCCCCGCATCCGATAGCGCGGCAAAGCGCTTGACGGGCGACGAACGCCGCCGCGAGATTCTCGATGCCGTGCGCACCGTAAGCTCCGAGCTGGGCGTGTCCCACCTATCGGTATCGGCTGTGACCAAGCGAGCCGGCTGCACGCGTTCATTGTTCTACCACTACTTTGCCGATATGGACGCCGCCGTCACCGCTGTCATGGACGAGGCAATCGACGGCTTTATCGCCGAGCTCGAGCAGTGGAACGCCAGCCGCACGGTTGGCGACATCGAAGGCGCACTCGACACCGTTGCTCCGCTCTTTAAGCGCCTGGTCGTGAGCGGCCACGAGTTGCCGAGCACGCTCACCTCGAGCAGCGGCGCGCTCTACGGCGGCTTTTTGCACAACGTGGTCCAGCGCGTGGCGCAGTATATCTGCGATACCACCGTGGTGGATTTTGTCGCCCATCACGAGCTACGCATCGACCATGTCTACGAGACGTTCTACACCCTCATCATGGGGCTGCTGATGTATATCCGCACGCACCCCGATGTGCCCGACGAGACAGTCAAGGAAATCATCGCCTCGACACTCCACATCGAGGGCTATACCGCCAAGTATCCGGAGCGCAAGCCCCAGAACTGACGACATTTGGCCAAACTGCCCGCGATCGGAAGAGGGGCCGCGGGCGTGTGAAAGGAGAGCAGCATGCTGTTCGATGTTTGGGGTAGCGATACCCTTATCCACTGGGCCGGCTGGGCCATGGTCTTTATTGGCCTGATCGTGCTCAACGAGGTCGGCCGCCGCACCAAGCTGGGCGCGGCCATCATCTTTGGCGTGGCTCCGCTGGCCATGACCATCTACTGCGTCGCTATCGCCATCGGCGTCTCACAGGGTGCCGAGTGGGCGCTCACCAACCCCACCCATGTGTACCAGAACAGCTGGTTCCACTACGCCAAGGTATACGCGGCGCTGGCCGGTTGCTGGGGCTTCATTGCCATTAAGTACCAGTGGGGCAAGATCGGCAAGGCGCATTGGTTCCGCGCGTGGCCGTTTGTGATCGTCGCCATCAACATCATGATCGCCGTCGTGTCCGACTTTGAGAGCGCCTATCACTTCTTTGTCCTGGGCGAGTCCACCTGGGTCACCTCCGAGGGCGCCACGCAGCTCGCCGGCTGGAACAACGTGTTCAACGGCATCGCCGGTATCATCAACATCTTCTGCATGACCGGTTGGTGGAGTGTCTACGCCTCTGAGGACAAGACCGACATGCTGTGGCCCGACATGACCTGGGTCTACATCATCGCCTACGATATCTGGAACTTCTGCTACACCTACAACTGCTTGCCCACCCACTCCTGGTTCTGCGGCTTTGCACTGCTGCTGGCGCCCACCGTCGCCGCCTTTATCTGGAACAAGGGCGGCTGGATCCAGAACCGTGCCTTTACGCTGGCTATTTGGTGCATGTTTGCCCAGGTATTCCCGTACTTCCAGGAGGAGTCCATCTTTGTGACCCACTCCACGCTCGACCCCGGCGCCGCTACCGCGGTCTCGATCGCCGCGCTGGTCGCCAACGTCGCCGCGATCATCTACATCGTCTACCGTGCCAAGAAGCTCGACCGCAATCCCTACAAGCAGGACGTCTTTGAGGGCACCAGCGATTGGGAGAAGGCTACCGCTCGCCGCGCCAAGGTTGATTACGCGCACGCCGAGTAACATGCCCGGCGCAAACGCCGCTTGAATGTGAAGCAGCATAGCCGGCTCCGCGCAACTCAACGCATTGCAGAGCCCCCGGAATGTGATTCGTCCGCGTTCCGGGGGCCTTTTGCTGCCGCGAGGATGCGGCCGAACGATGCGCTCAGGTTAAATCGGATCTTATATTTCGTATGCGCTTTATATGGCTCCATTTTTGGGTACAGTGTTGAGCCGATATTGCATTGGGGGATATATGAGCGATGAGACGTATGGCCGCGAGGATGCGGCCCAGGATGCGGAAGCATGTGCCGAAGCCCTGGAGAGCCTTGACCGGATCGCGCTAGACGAGCTCTCGTTTAGCGATTCGGTCGTCGACGCGCAAGACGAGGTGCACGAAGACACTGAGGACGAAGGCGGCGACGCCAAAGACGCTCCTGACGAAGCCGAAGAGGACGATAGCGAGGCCGACGACCAGCCCGAATCCGACACGGGCGAGGAAACCGTCTTGCTCGACAGCTTACCGGCCGAAGATTCGCTGACTCGCGAGCTTCCTGGCCTGGGTTCCGCACCAGCCGTGGATGAGACCATCGCCATGGGCGATATTCCCCTGCCGTCCGTTCCCTCGGCACACGAAGCCGAGGTCCGCCATCGCAAGATGTCGCCCAAGCGCCGCAATCTGATGGTCGCCGGTGTCGTGGCCGTCGCGCTCGTCGCCGGCGGTGCAGGCTATGCTGCCTGGAACGGATATCAGCAAGAGCAGGCTGCCGCTGTCGCCGCCAATGCCCACACGATGATGTCGGTGCAGATTGGCGTGCATGCCGCGGGCCTCGACTGTTCCGCCGGCTCCAAGATTCCCGTACAAGTGAGTGGCCAGGATTCTGACGGATCCTCCGTGAGCGAAACACTCTATGTTGACGAGCACGGCCGTGGCATCAAACTGCTACCCGGTGACTACACGCTCTCCATCGCTGCCTCCCCCATCGCGTCCGACGGCACCGTCTATACCGTGCCGACCACCAAGGCGCAGGTCACGATCAAGAGCGACGGACAGGACCTAAGCAGCCAGGCCGCCTTTAAGCTCAAGGTGCCTTCGGCCGACACGGTAACCGACGACCAGATCGATGCCGCCGCCAAATATGCCGAGGAGGGAGGCGCGAGCTCCGCCGCCACCGCCAAGGTGCTCCAGCAGGCGGCAACCGCGCGGCGCGACGCCGCCGTCAATGCCGTGAGCGCGCAAAAGGCACAGGCGGCCCGTGATGCCGACGCCCGCCACAAGGCAACCGACCTCTACCAGCTCGATATCCCCGTCGAGTGGTACGGCAAGGTCGAGACTTGGCAAAATGGCAGCACGCTATGCATCTATCTTGCCGGCGACAGCGATACGCCGATTGTGACGCTCGTCGCAGTGCGCGAGGGCGAGAGCTTTACGCCCGATGAGGGCGATACGGTTTTGGGTGCGGCCAACCTAGGCAACGGTTATACCGTCTACGCCAGCGGTCCCGTCTATCCGTACGTGGTGCCCCAGACCATCAACGGACGGACGCAGAATCCCGTGTCGACCTACCCTATGGACTCGGCCATTGAGCTTGTCGAGCTCACGACCGGCAACCGCTACACCTATAGCCAGATCAAGAACGTACTGGTCGGCAAAGACGGCAAGGCCGACGCTGCGACCAAACTCGAGACCGACTACCTCGCCCAGATTCTCCTGCCGAGCATCAAGGCCCAGGACTAGCGGACCATGACACCTGAGTCCTGGCCTCGCAAATCCATAGACGATTAGGAAAGGAGCCACTTCCATGCGGGCACAGCATGTACCACGCCGTGTTTGCATGGAATATCGGCCTGCTCATCCATGGTAACGATTACCGACTCGCCAAGATCAAACTGGGCCATCGCGGCATCGAGCGCGGCAATTTCGCGCTCGCGCGTTTTCTCGCTTGTCATATCCACACTTACCTGAATCAGGCCGTAAGCCTGCATGAGCAGTGCATCCCCAGCCACAAAGTCCACCTCATGGCTTTTATTCTTATCTTTAATCAGCAGGCGGCAAACCGAACCGGGCCGCACGGCGGGGGTCCTTCTTCTGAGCGCATTGAACACCGCGGTCTCGAGCCTCTGACCATGATCCAATGCCGATGCGGGGGAGAACGCTCCGAACATCGCAGGATCGACGGCGTAGACCTTAGACGCAGACCGCGTATTATTTGCAAGCGAACGCGTGAACTCCGGCACCGAAAACAGCAGGTAGGCGTCCTCGTAATACTCAAGTAAGTCGCTGAGCGTATTTCGACTGACGGATATCTGTCTGCTCTTGAACTCGTTGTACACTTTGTTCACTGACAGCTCTCGTCCCGAAGATGCCATGCACCGCGCCAGAAACAGCGAGGCCAAACGGGGGTTCTTGACGTCGTAACGTTCAACGACGTCCATGGCGACCGTTCGCGACGCATATTCCTGTAGCAGCTGAATCGCGTCTGCGGGCGTCTGCTCAAGTGTCGCGATGAATCCCCCTCGCTCGAGATATCCGACCAGATGGTGTCGGAGCAACGCTGCATCGCTCGAGGAGAAGGGTGCGTTCGACTCAGGAACGCTCCCCGTCTTATATCGGACGTATTCCGAAAAACTCAACGGAAAAAGCTCTCGCACAAGAGAACGGCCCCTGAACTCGCTCTTAAGTTCTGAGGACAGCATCTTAGAAGAAGATCCCGTCACGTAAACGGTCGCCTTCTCCGTATCGACCACGCGTCGCAGAAACGCACCCCATTCGGGTATTTCCTGGATCTCGTCAAAGAAAAGGTAGGCGCCCTCGCCTCGAGCAGCAGGATATAGTGCATAGAATGTATCGAGCACGTCCGCTAGTAGCGATGGCTCATACGGACGCAAGCGCTCATCCTCAAAATCGAAATATAGCATCCGGTCAAGCTCGACGCCTTGGCCCTGAAGCCGCCGTATCTCCTGATACAGGCGATACGTCTTTCCACAACGACGGGCGCCCACAATCACATATACGATGTTGTCGCGCTTTGGCTCCTGCGGGTTGCCCAGATCAAGGTCGCGCTCAAAGACCTGCGGAATCCCCTGTTGCTCAAAGTCCTTTATTTTTTGAGCCACCAAGTCGTTGAATGCCATAATTCTCCAATCTTGCTCTCCTGCTAATCAAGATTATAACGATTCTTGATTAGCAGGAGAGCAAGATTATGCGTATCTTGATTAATGGATAAGCAAGTTTTCTATTAGTGGCCCCTCCCGGAGGATATCGAGCGGCCGAGGGGGGCAGGCATGAACGCCTCTAGCCGAAAACAAAGTAGCTAAAAAAGCCCCGTCCCAAATGAGCTACTTAACGCCAGGGGTCGGCTTCGAAGAGGGGCTCGCGCTCGGGGCGACGATCGCTATAAGGATCGTAGCCGTCGTCATCCTCGTTCTCGGCACGGATATAGGGGTCGCGCGGCTTGGGCGCCGGTTTAGGCGCAGGCTTAGGTGCGGCGGGTGCGGCATCGGTCGCCGGCGTGTTCGTCTTGTTCTTGTCTGTCATCTGCATAGCTCCTTGCCATGTACTCACGTTCAACACCATCGATTGTCGCACGAAAAAGGGCGGCGGACCCGATTGGATCCGCCGCCCTTGGCGTTTTGCGATGAGGGGCGGTTTTAAAGCCGGCCCAAAATCTACTCGGCGTCGGGGACTTCGTAGGTGGCCGCCGGCGTGTTGTCGCACACGACGGTAAAGCCGCCGTCCTTGTCGACATCGACCGTCACCTGATCGCCCTCGCGCACCGTACCGTCGATGATAGCGGCGGCAATGGCATCCACGACCTCGCGCTGCACGAGACGCTTGAGCGGACGGGCGCCAAAGACCGGGTCCAGGCCGCCCACGGCGAGCATCTGCTTGGCCGCCGGGGTGATGGCCAGCGTCATGCGCTCCTTGGCCAGACGCGCGCGGACGTCGGCGAGCTGGATGTCGACGATCTTCTCGATCTGCGCCATGCCGAGCGGATGGAACACCACGATATCGTCGATACGGTTGAGGAACTCGGGGCGGAAGGTTTGAGCCATGGCCCCGTCAACCTGATGGCGCATCTCCTCCTCGTCCTTGCCGGACAGATCGGCGATAGCCTTGGAGCCCACGTTGGACGTCATGATGATAATCGTGTTCTTGAAGGACACTTGGCGACCCTGACCGTCGGTCAAACGGCCGTCGTCGAGCACCTGCAGCAGCACGTTAAAGACATCCGGATGAGCCTTCTCCATCTCGTCGAGCAAGATCACGGAGTAGGGACGACGGCGCACGGCCTCGGTGAGCTGGCCGCCCTCGTCATAGCCCACGTATCCCGGGGGCGCACCGATCAGACGCTGGACGCTGAACTTCTCCATATACTCGGACATGTCGATACGCACGAGCGCGCGCTCGTCATCGAACAGGCACTCGGCCAGCGCCTTGGCGAGCTCGGTCTTGCCTACGCCGGTGGGGCCCAGGAAGAAGAAGCTGCCGATGGGCTTGTCTGGGTCGGAGAGACCCGCACGGCTGCGACGCACGGCCGCGGCTACAGCGGAGACGGCCTCGTCCTGACCGATAACGCGCTTATGCAGCTCGCCCTCCAAGCCCTTCAACTTGTCGAGCTCGCCCTGCATCATCTTGGACACGGGCACACCGGTCCAGGCGCTCACGACCTCGGCGATCTCGTCGGAGGTCACCTGTTCGTTGAGGCCCTCGCCGTCCTGCTGCTTTTGCGCCTCGAGCGCAGCCTCGGAATCCTGAATCTGCTGCTGCAGACCCGGGATCACAGAATAGCGAAGCTCGGACGCACGGCCCAGATCGCCGTTGCGCGTCGCGCGCTCCTCTTCGCTCTTGGCCGCGTCAAGCTGGCCCTTAAGCTCCTGCACGTGGTCGATGGCGTTCTTTTGGTTGAGCCAGCCGGCCTTTTGCACGTTGAGCTTTTCCTGGACTTCGGCAATCTCTTGGCGCAGAGCCTCCAAACGCTCCTTAGAGGCGTCGTCGGTCTCTTTCATGAGCGCCTGTTCCTCGATCTGCAGCTGGGTGAGCTGACGCGTGGTGGCGTCGATCTCGACCGGCATGCTGTCGAGCTCCATGCGCAAGCGGCTTGCCGCCTCATCGACCAGGTCGATGGCCTTGTCGGGCAGGAAGCGGTCGGCGATATAGCGATCGGAGAGGTCGGCAGCTGCCACGAGCGCACTATCGGTGATATGCACGCCGTGGAAGATCTCGTACTTCTCCTTGAGGCCACGCAGGATTGAAATGGTGTCCTCGACGGTAGGCTCGCTGACCATCACGGTCTGGAAACGACGGGCGAGTGCCGCGTCCTTCTCGATGTACTTGCGGTACTCGTCGAGCGTAGTCGCGCCGATTGCGTGCAAGTCGCCACGGGCGAGCGCCGGCTTGAGGATGTTGCCGGCATCCATGGAGCCCTCGGTGGCACCCGCGCCCACGATGGTGTGGAGCTCATCGATGAACAGGATGACCTTGCCTTGCGCCTTTTGCACTTCCTTGAGCACGGCCTTCAAGCGGTCCTCGAACTCGCCGCGATACTTGGCGCCGGCGACCAGCGCGCTCATGTCGAGCTCGATGAGGTCGCGGTCGCGCAGGGTGCTCGGTACGTCGCCGGCCACGATTCGCTGAGCAATGCCCTCGACGATGGCCGTCTTGCCGACGCCCGGCTCGCCGATAAGCACGGGGTTGTTCTTGGTGCGGCGGGACAGAACCTGAATAGTACGACGGATCTCGTCGGTACGGCCGATGACCGGGTCGAGCTTGCCGGCGCGAGCCAGATCGCAGATGTTGCGACCGTACTGCTCCAACGCCTCAAACTGCGTCTTGTCCTCGGCAGACGTCACGCGGTCATCGCCGCGCAGTTCCTCGTAGACTTGCTCGATGCGCTCCTTGGTCACGCCGGCGTCACGCAGCACGCGACCCGCCTCACCCTTGTCCTCGGCAAGTGCCATCAGCAGATGCTCGGTCACCACAAAGCTGTCGCCCATCTTGGTGGCCTTTTTCTCGGCCTTCTCGATCACGCGAACGAGCTCGTTGGACAGGCCCATCTGCTGACCCTCGCCCGACACCTTGGGCGCATGGTCGATGGCATCTTGTGTGGAGCGTGCGAGCTGAGCCGGGTCGGCACCGATGCGCTCGATGATCACGGAGATATTGCGCTCGCCGGCACCGAGCAGGGCAGACAGCAGGTGGATCGGCTCCACCGCGCCGGCCTGTGCATCGGCAGCCGTGCTCATGGCGGTCTGCAGCGCCTCGCGCGACGTCATTGCTAGCTTATCGATTCTCATGGAATCACCTCTCTTGGGGCGGCCGCCCTACGGGGCGGCTTCACGTTGTTCGAGAAGTATTGTTGCCAGCTTTACGCGATCTTATACACAAATCTAAGTCTCTATATATAAGATTTTCTGAGTGAATTACGGATAGGGTACTGAGATGTCAGCCCGCCGCTGCCCAGGCGCGCTACCGTCTCGATCTGTAACATCTAGCAGCCATTTTTGATCCTAGATGTTACAGATCGAGATGAAATGACCAGCGGCAACCGTTTGTCTCAATCTGTAACATCTACTCGGCAAATTAGGGTCTAACTGTTACAAATCGAGACGAACGAAGACACCTGAGTCGAAAATCTAAATCTGTAACACCAGGCCCACTTTTAGCGGCCAAGATGTTACAGATCGAGACAAACCGAGAACTACTACAAAGGGGACGGGTACCTTTGTGGTAGTCGCGGTCTCTACTCCTTCGCCGAACCCGTACTTCCCGATTCGACGGTCCAGGGCATCTCATCCTCGAACAGCCATGTACGGGCAGACCCACTATCGCGTGCAGTCTGCGGGTCAGGCAAGCAGGTCTGTTTATAGGCATCTTGGATACACTGACCCATAAAATCGTTGAGCTCGGTCTGGTCGCCCTCCATGACATAGGCGACATCGCCGTCCATGATGTAGATGCCCGGACCCTCATTGCCCTCGTAGCCCGGATCGTACGAGACATCACATAACTTTGCGCCGTTTGCAGTGTCCAGCTCGATGGAAGAGTGGCATCCGCCAACCATGTCGTTCGCTTTTGCCCGATAGGACGCATATCCGTACCAACGCTTAAATGTTTTGCCCTTGAGTAGCTCGGACGCCTTATCGATCAGGCTTGTATCCGTGGTATAGCGCATGGCCCCAAGCTGAATACGCGGATAATTGCTAATACCCAGCACAGCCGGCTGCTCATCAAAATCAACGGCAATGGTCTCGGGCTTGTCGTCGCCGGTCAGAAGTTCGACAGATTGAGTCACAGGCTTGACCACCGGCTCCGTCACCGCAGCAGGTAGAAATGCCATGCCGACAACGCCCGCGCCAACCACGGTAATCGCAAGCGCCAAAACAATCAATCCAATACGGGCAGGACTTCTCACAGCAAAGCACCTCGCAACGCAAACCTTCGCTACCTGCACTAATGATATCGCCAGCCAGCACTATTACCAAAAGAAGCCGCGCGCTCCTCACCACCACAAAGGGGACAGGCACCTTTGTGGTGGTTTTCGACGCTAACGGTCGACCATCTCGCGCCATGAGATTAAACTTGAATTGTTCTCTGAACATATCCATTTCTGCCTATCCTCAACAGATCTTTGTCTCGAGGAGCGCATATGAAGCCGTCTCATTCCACCGGTCGCAACGTCATCGCCATTCTCGCCATACCCATCGTGATGCTCTTCCTTATCGTCGCCACGCCCTTTTCCCTTGGTATCACCTCGCCCTTCGATTTATGCGGAATGGTCGACGCCGGCTCGCGTGCCACCTCGCTCTCCTTTATCTGTCGCGGCGTGTTCTACGAAGATGGAATTCCCACCGGAATTTGGCGGTCAAAGTTACCGCTGCTCGGAACGATTGATGGATGCTTCCCCTATTTCAGCCTTGAACCTCAGACGATGAATTATTTGATCGACGACCAGCCACTCGACTCCATCACCCTCGCCTACGACTACGCACCAAACACCGGTGAGCGCCACATGAACCAAGTCCTCGACAAGATGCTTGGACAGTGCGGGCTCACCGAGGAGGCCGGTCGAACCATCTATAGCAACCAGAAATTAAAGCGAACAGAACTCCGCCGTGTCGGAAAAATCAAAGGGCGAAACGGGGCCGCCTACTGGGATGCCTGGGCAACACGCGACAAGGGCGAATTCGGACACAACACCTATATAGTCACTGTCTACACCAAAGACGGAATTAAGGACAATGTTGACGATTTCGCGTCATCCAAACTCGGCATCCCCAAAACAACCAAACCCGTCAACCCAGATGAAATCCTGTAGAGGCGCTTATTGGAATGTCGCTCAACGTGCACACCGACATTGAGCTCACCCCCACCGCCACAAAGGTGCTTGCCCCTTTGTGGCGGTTTTCGGCAAAAAGAAGCCGCCCCAATAAAAAGAGGCGGCATCAAGCAAGTCTATTTATTAGCGTCCCTCAAGACCCAACAAGAACGCAGAAATGTAGCCCGGGGCTTACCCTTTCCCGAACGCGACCCTCGCGAAGCGCGTGAGCGAGCGGGAAAGGGTAAGCCCCGGGCGGACAATTAAGTGCGCTACTCGGCAGCGGCCTTGAACTTGTTGTAGTTGATCAGGCAGCCGGCCTTGACGATGGCACGCTCCTCGGCCGTCATATCGGCAATGTAGAGCTCAATCTGCTCGACCGAACCGTCGGCGCGCACCACGTAGGCAGCGATGTTCTTCAGGTCGCCATTGAGCGCAGCGCGAATCCCCGGCACAAAGACGTAATCGCCCACCTCAAAGTTGGGCTCGGCCTCCATCTGGAAGGGCACCATGCCCCAGTTCATCACGTTGGAGCGATAGCGCTTGGTGGCGTACTCGTGGACGATGTTGGCCAGGCCGCCAATTACGCGCTGGCAGCTCGCGGCCTGCTCGCGGGCGCTGCCGTCGCCAGGCTTCTTGGCGTAAATCATGGAACCGAACTCGGTCGCCTTGGCATCGGCCGCGACACCCGCGCCGGCCAGCGCCTCAAACACACCGGCAAGCTCGGCATCGAACGCCGCCAGGTCGCCCGCGGCCTCGCCGGCCACACGGCGCTTTTCCACCGCGTCGACCTCCTTGGAGCGGCCCACGTAGGCCGGGTCGCGGCGGCTGAGCGTAAACTCGGCCAGGCCCAGCGGGTTGGAGCGGAAGGAGCTCGTCTCGCCCGAGGGAATGAGCTCGTCGGTCGTGGTGACCGGGTCCATGATCTTGGAGCACACCTTGAGCAGGATGTCGTCGCCGAGAGGCTCCATCGCGGGCCACGGCTTGATGTTGGGGCCTTCGACCAGATCGTCGGCAGGCTCCGCCTTGCCAAAGCCCCAGTACACGCGCTTTTTGTACGGCGCGTCGTCAAAGGTGTACTCGCAGGCCTCGTCCCAAGTCTCCTCGGGCAGGTCGGTCGCCGGCGTCAGGACGCCGCCGTTGGCAGCCGTCGCCGCAATGGAGCGGGCATCCATCAGGGCCACGGCGCTCAGCTGGCCATTACCCGGCTTGGAACCCTCGCGGTTGGGGAAGTTGCGCGTGGTGTGGCGGATCGAAAGGCCATTGTTGGCGGGCGTGTCGCCGGCGCCGAAGCACGGGCCGCAGAACGCCGTGCGCACAATCGCGCCGGCCTCCATAAGGTCGTAGATGTAGCCGCGGCGTGTAAGCTCGAGTGCCACGGGCTGGCTCGTGGGATAGACCGACAACGAGAACTCGCCGCAGCCGGTGTTGGCGCCCTTGAGCGCGCGGGCAGCCTGGACCACGGAGTCGTAGTTGCCGCCCGAGCAGCCGGCGATAACGCCCTGCTGCACGTGCAGCTTGCCGTCGACGATCTTGTCGAGCAGGCTAAAGTGCGTCTTGCCCTCGCCGATCTTGGCGGCCTCGAGCTCCACCTCGCGCAGGATGTCCTCGAGGTTCTCGTTGAGCTCGTCGATCTCAAAGCCGTTGGAAGGATGGAATGGCAGCGCAATCATGGGCTTGATGCTCGACAGATCGACCTCGACGCAGCCGTCGTAGTAGGCAACATCGGCGGGCTTGAGCTCGCGGTAGTCGTCGCCGCGGCCGTGCATGGTCAAAAACGCGTGCGTGTCCTCGTCGGTGGCCCAGATGCTCGACAGGCAGGTGGTCTCGGTGGTCATGACGTCGACGCCGTTGCGGTAGTCGGTCGTCATGCTCGCGATGCCGGGGCCCACAAACTCCATGACCTTGTTCTTAACGTAGCCCTTGGCAAAGACGGCTCGGATGATGGCGAGCGCCACATCGTGCGGGCCGACACCGGGACGCGGGGCGCCCGTGAGGTAGATGGCGACGACGCCGGGATAGGCGACGTCGTAGGTGTCACGCAGCAACTGCTTTGCCAGCTCGCCGCCGCCCTCGCCCACGGCCATGGTGCCCAGGGCGCCGTAGCGGGTGTGCGAGTCGGAGCCCAAAATCATCTTGCCGCAGCCGGCGAAGTTCTCGCGCATAAAGGAATGGATGACCGCGATATGGGGCGGAACGAAGATACCGCCGTACTTTTTGGCAGCCGAGAGACCGAAGACGTGGTCGTCCTCGTTGATAGTGCCGCCCACGGCGCACAGCGAGTTGTGGCAGTTGGTGAGCACGTAGGGCAGTGGGAACTGCCCCATGCCCGAGGCACGCGCCGTCTGGATGATGCCGACAAAGGTGATGTCGTGGCTCGCCATGGCATCGAAACGAATCTTGAGCGCCTCGGGGTCGCCGGACGTGTTGTGTGCCTGAAGGATCGAATACGCGATGGTGCCGCGCTTGGCGTCCTCAGGCGTCTGCGTAATACCGCGCTCGGCAGCCTCGGCCGCAGGCACAACCTCGCTGCCGCCGCGCAGGTAGATGCCGTCCTCGTACAGCTTGACCATACTGTCTCCCACTCTGCCCGAAAGGCTCGGGCGCATAGCATACATTCGTTCAATATCGTGCCATAGAACGGTTGCGAGTGGGTTACGAATCTACACGTTCACTTTATCTCAGTAAAGTAAAGGACGAGCCCAGCGTGGTCCGGCAGATCTGGTGCAAGAGTGTCCCTTTCGACTAGTCATTTAAGAACGTCCCCAATGACTACCCATAACAACGCCGATGTTTTGGCGCAGACAGCGAAAGCCCGCCAGAGCGAGCAAGGTGACGTGAAAGAGGAGGGAAGCGTACTTCGGTACGCGACCGACGATTGAACGTCAGATTGCCGCTCTGGCGGGCTTGCAGCATCGAGCCGTTACGCGGTTTGCTAAAACCGCGTAACTACAAATCTCCTCCGGCGCCCAGCAGCTTGCGCATCACTCATTTAAGTCTGTCCCCAATGAGTGCCCGGCAGCGTCGGCGGAGCTATAGGTCGCCACCCGTACCTAGCAGTTTGCGCATAACTTGCTCGGGGTTAACCGAGCCGTCGCGCGGGGCCAGGGCGGTGATCTTCTTCTGCATCTTGTACTCGTGCAGCTCGTCCTCGAGCTGGCGCACGCGGGCGCGGAGCTTCTCGTTCTCGCGCTCGCGCTCCTCGGCGCGCTCCTTCATATCGAGGATGCGCACCACGCCGGCAAGGTTGATGCCCTCGTCGGTCAGCTGGTTGATGAGCTCCAAGCGCTCGATATCGGCACGCGAATACAGGCGCGTGTTACCGCCCGAGCGCTGGGGGTTCACCAGGCCCTTGGACTCGTAGACGCGCAGAGTCTGCGGGTGCATGCCGGTCAGCTCGGCCGCCACGCTGATCATGTACAGCGGTTTGTTCCTATTGTCCTCGGCCATGCTACCTGACCCCTTTCCGTCTCGTTATCGTCCATCATAAGCCCGCGGGCGTGGGCGTGCGCCGCGACCGCCCTAGTACGTCGCCTTGTAACGGTTGACCTTCTCGCGATAGTCGCGCGTGTCGGCCTCACGCAGCTTGGTCATGGCATCGCGCTCGTCGTCAGACAGGTTCGTGGGGACCTGCACCTTGATCTCGACGAGCAGCGCGCCCGTGCGGCCACGGTGCTTAACGTCAGGCGCCCCCATTTCCTTAAAGCGGAACTTCTTGCCCGTCTGGGTACCCGCGGGAACCTTCAGACGAACCGTCGCCCCGCCGGGCGTGGGCACGTCCACCGTGCAGCCGAGCGCCGCCTCGTAGACCGAGACCGGTACCTCCATGGTCACGTCGGCACCTTTGCGCTTAAACAGCGGGTGCTCCTCCACGTGCGTGGTCACGACCAGGTCGCCGCGCTCGCCGCCGGCAACGCCATACTCGCCGCGACGCTTATAGCGCAGCTTGCCACCGTCGACCGCGCCCGCGGGCACCGAGACCGTAATGGTCTGCTGCTCGCCCGTCGAGGGAATGCGGTAGGTAACCTTGTGCGTCACGCCGCGAAACGCGTCCTCAGCCGTCACGTCGACGGTCAGCGACAGGTCGCCGCCCTTGCGAGCACGGCTGCGGCCCGCGCCGGCATTACCCGCAGCCCCGGCAAAGCCCGAGCCCCAATCGCTGCCCCAAGCGCCGTTGCCGCTAAAGATGCTGTCGAAGATATCGCCCCAGCCGCTGGCGCCCGCGCCGGCACCGTAGCCGCCGCCATACGCGCCGCCCGCGCCCGGCATGCCGCCGAACATGAGCATCTGGTCGTACTCTTTGCGCTTCTTCTCGTCCGAAAGCGTCTCGTAAGCCTCGCTAATCTCCTTGAACTTGGCCTCGTCGCCGCCGGCATCGGGGTGGTATTTTTGCGCGAGCTTGCGAAACGCGCTCTTGATCTCTTTGTCGGAGGCGCTCTTGGATACGCCCAGGATGTCATAGAAGGTTTTGCCTGCAGCCATCGTAGCTCCTCTCCTGTTTCATCCACCGCTCAACGGGCGGCGGCTCATACTGTCATATGGCACTAGGCCAGAAAGGGCCCCGGGTGTTGCCCCGGGGCCCTTCTCAATTACTCCTCGGTGCTCTCAGCCGTATCGGCCGCAGCATCCTCGGGCGCCGCTTCGGGCTCCGGTGCGGGGCGCTTCTCGCCACCGTAGGTCACCGTCACCATCGCGGAGCGCAGGATGCGGTCCGCCATGCGGTAGCCCTTCTGGTACACGTCGTTGACGGTCTCGTCGTACTGCGATGCGTCCTCGACACGCCCCACGGCCTGGTGCTCGAGCGGATCGAACGCCTCGCCCTTGGGGTCGATGGGCTCAACGCCCTCGTGCGCAAACACATCGAGCAGCTTGGCATGCACCGCATCAACGCCATCGACGAACTGCTTAAAGTCGTCGGAAAGCTCCTGGCTACGGGCATGGTCGATTGCACGCTCGATATCGTCAACCACCGGCAACAGCGCGGTGACAAGCTTCTCGGTCGCGCGCTCGCGCTCGGCGATACGCTCGCTGGCGGTGCGGCGACGGAAGTTCTCCCAGTCGGCCTGCAGACGGGCGGTACGCTCGGTGGCGTCCTTTGCCTTGTCCTCGGCGGCCTTCTGAGCCTCTGCCGCAGCATCGAGCTCGCTCCGTACGTCGGCAAGCTCCTTTTGGGCCTGCTCGAACTTGAGCTTAAAGTCGTTGTCGGCGGCTTCCTCACCGGCGCGGATAGCGGCTTCCACCATCTCGTCCTCGGTCATCGTCGCCTCCTTGTTGGAATCCTCTACCTGGTTCTCGGCAGCCTCGGCGGCCTCGGCCTCGTTGGCCTCGGTATCGTCGACGGCCTCTACGGGAATCTTCACGTCCTTCTCCTCAGAGTCAACGGGGGCGGCGCCAGCGGTGGCCGCCTCCGTGCGAGCTTTACGGGCGGACATGATTACTTGTCCTCGTCGTCCACAACCTCGTAGTCGGCGTCGACAACGTCATCGTCGGCAGGCTGGGCACCGGCGGCGCCGTCGGTCTGCTGCTGAGCGTCGGCGTAGACAACCTGAGCCAGCTCGTAGGCTACGGACTGCAGGGATTCGCCAGCGGCCTTGATGGCCTCGACGTCAGAACCCTCGAGCGCCTTCTTGGCGTCGGCGATAGCGGCCTCGGCCTTGGACTTCACATCGGCGGAAACCTTGTCGCCCAGCTCGTTGAGGGTCTGCTCGGTGGAGTAGCACAGGCTGTCGGTCTGGTTGCGGACCTCGACCTCTTCCTTCTGCTTCTTGTCCTCCTCGGCATGAGCCTCGGCGTCCTTGACCATGCGATCGACTTCGTCGTCGGAAAGCGCGGTGGAGCCGGAAATGGTGATCTGCTGCTCCTTGCCGGTGCCCTTGTCCTTAGCAGAGACCTTGACGATGCCGTTGGCGTCGATGTCGAAGGTGACCTCGATCTGCGGCACACCGCGGCGGGCAGCCGGGATACCGGTCAGCTGGAACTTACCGAGCGACTTGTTATCGCGGGCAAGCTCGCGCTCGCCCTGGAGCACGTTGATCTCGACGCTGGTCTGGTTGTCGGCAGCGGTAGAGTAGACCTCGGTCTTGGAGGTCGGGATCGTGGTGTTGCGGTCGATCATCTTGGTCATGATGCCGCCCATGGTCTCGACGCCCAGCGACAGCGGGGTAACGTCGAGCAGCAGGATGCCCTCGACGTCGCCGGTGAGCACGCCGCCCTGGACGGCAGCGCCGTCGGCAACGACCTCGTCGGGGTTCACGGACATGTTGGGCTGCTTGCCGGTCATGGTCTTGACGAGCTCCTGGACGGCGGGCATACGGGTGGAGCCGCCGACGAGGATGACCTCGGTCAAATCGGAGAGCTTAAGCTTGGCGTCACGCAGGGCGTTGGTGACAGGCTGCTTGCAGCGCTCGAGCAGGTCGCGGGTGATCTTCTCGAACTCGGCGCGGGTCAGCGTGTAGTTGAGGTGCAGCGGGCCGGACTGGTTCATGGTAATGAACGGCAGGTTGATGGTGGTCTGCTGGGCGGCGGAGAGCTCCTTCTTGGCGTTCTCGGCGGCCTCCTTCAGACGCTGCAGGGCCATGGGGTCCTGACGCAGGTCGACGCCGTTCTCCTGCTGGAACTTGTCGGCCATCCAGTCGATGACGCGCTGATCCCAGTCGTCGCCGCCCAGGTGGTTGTCGCCCGAGGTGGACAGAACCTCAAACACGCCGTCGGCGAGGTCGAGGATGGAGACGTCGAAGGTGCCGCCGCCCAGGTCGAAGACCAGAATGCGCTGGTCGGTACCCTGCTTGTCCAGGCCATAGGCCAGAGCAGCAGCGGTCGGCTCGTTGACGATACGCTTGACGTTGAGGCCGGCGATCTTACCGGCGTCCTTGGTGGCCTGACGCTGGGCGTCGTTGAAGTAGGCCGGGACGGTGATGACGGCGTCGGTGACGGTCTCGCCCAGATACTTCTCGGCGTCGGCCTTCATCTTTGCGAGCGTCATGGCGCTCACCTGCTCGGCGGTGTAATCCTTGCCCTCGATATCGACGACGGCACGGCCACCCTGGCCCTCCTTGACCTCATACGGCACGGTCTTGATCTCGGAGGTGCACTCGGAGTACTTGCGGCCCATGAAGCGCTTGATGGAGAACACGGTGTTCTTGGGGTTGGTGACAGCCTGGTTCTTAGCGGCCTTACCCACGACGCGGTCGCCGTCAGCACGGAAGCCCACGACAGACGGGGTGGTGCGGTCGCCCTCGGCGTTCACGATAATGGTCGGAGAACCGCCCTCGAGGACGGCCATAGCGGAGTTAGTAGTACCAAGGTCGATACCAAGAATCTTACTCATTAGAAATTCCCTCTCTCTTTTGCGTTCGCGCCGCCTCGACGGTCTGTCGTGTGGCGCTTCGGCTTGTCTTTCAGGATGTAGTGTATCCCCTTATGGGCCGGAATATACAAAATCTAAGTCAATTCATATAAGATTTCTTATCTCTGAGAGTTTAGGTTCTCAAATGCGCAGGTAGATGCACTGTTTGAGTTCTCGGCAGATCTATTGAGATCTATGTAGAGATGGCTGAGGTTTGGGCTTGGGAGCGCACATGGCGGCCCCGGGCTTCCCTGGGGAAAGTTCGACCCGTTTTTCGGCCAAATAATGGGATGCGCTTTCCAAAGCGCGCTCAATAGCTCAATATTTCAAGTCACCTTTAGCTAACATTTGCGCAGCTCAGCGGCCCCACCTGCGCGTTTTTTAGTAAACCTTGGCATACTCGGCGAACGGTATGAAGATGCCGGCCAGAGGGTATTGCAAACGGTCGCTCCCGTGGTATGTTTTTGCCCGAATCAAACCGGCGCGCATCGCCTGTAGCGTCGGTCAACAGAGAGGAAACTACCATGGCTCATCCCGTAATTGATGCCGACGAGTGCATCGCTTGTGGCGTTTGCGTCGACTCCTGCCCCGCTGGCGTTCTGGAGCTCCAGGACGTCGCTACCGTCGCCGACGAGGACTCCTGCGTCGCCTGTGGCGCTTGCCAGGACGCTTGCCCCGCTGGCGCGATCACCGAGATCGTCGAGGAGTAACAACTCCCCCACCTGCACACTCAAAAGTACACCGTGCACAAACAAAAAGGAGGCCTCCGCATCGCCGCGGAGGCCTCCTTTTGCATGTGTTCTAGGACAAATCATCCTCGTAGGGCATTAAATCGGCAAGGTAGCCCTTCTCCTTGAGCATGGCCTCGATCTCGTCGAGGGTTTGCTCATCCTCTGCCGCAATGCGATGGAAGTGATAGCCGCTCGTCACCGTTAATAGTGGAAAGCTCTTGCCGCTCTCGATATCGTGCAGGTAGCGCTCAACATCGCGACGATTGCGAATGTCCAGGTCGGCCGTGATCTTACCGTACACGCGGTGATTGACGATCACGTTGAGCACGGCGCCGCCGGCGTCGACGATACTCGTGAGCTCATCGCCTGCCTGCTCAACGCTGTGGCGAACCTTAACAAGACGCGTGGGCACGGCGGGGCTACTCGCGGCTTCCTGCAGCACGTAGCCGCGGTTGGTCGCCACGATATCGTGCCCATCGGCACGCAACAGGGCAATATCCTGAACCACGACCTGACGGCTCACGCCAACCTCGCGGGCAAGTGCGCTGCCCGAAACGGGCTCCTTGGCTCCTTCGAGCACGCCCATGATGGCACGGCGACGCTCGCGGGCGTTCATTATTTACCGTCCAGCAGACGCAGGTGCTTAAGCGAGAGGTCGAGGATCGGCGCAGAGTGCGTCAGGGCGCCCGAGCTAATATAGTCGACACCCAGATCGGCCAGGGCGCGAATGTTGCTGGCGTCCACGTTGCCCGAGCACTCGGTCTTGGCGCGGCCATCGATAAGCTCAATCGCGGCAGCCATGTCGTCGTGGGTCATGTTGTCGAACATGATGATGTCGGCGCCGGCTTCCACGGCCTCGCGCACCATGTCCAGGTTCTCGCACTCGATCTCGACCGTCGTGGTAAACGATGCATGGGCGCGCGCCATCTCGATCGCACGCATCACGCCGCCGGCGGCATCGATGTGGTTGTCCTTGAGCATGACGGCCGTCGACAGGTTGTAGCGGTGGTTGCTGCCGCCGCCAATCTCAACCGCCGCCTTCTCAAACACGCGCATGCCCGGCGTGGTCTTGCGCGTGTCGACGAGCACGGTCTTGGTTCCCTCGAGCGCCGCGGCCATGCTGTGCGTGTAGGTAGCGATGCCGCTCATGCGCTGCAGGTAGTTGAGCGCCACGCGCTCGCCCGAAAGCAGCACGCGCGCGTCGCCGCGCACCTGGCCCACGTGGTCGCCGGCATGCACCTCGTCGCCATCCGAAACATCGAACAACACGGAGCTCTGCGGATCCAGCAGCTCAAAGGTGCGAGCGAATACGTCCAGGCCGGCGATAATGCCATCGGCCTTGGCGATGAGCTCAACGGTAGCGGGGCGCGCCGTGGGGCACACGCTCGCCGTACTCACGTCCTCAAACGTGATGTCCTCGCGCAGAGCCTGCAAAATCAGATCATCGACGACGAGCTTCATGGTAATGGGATTCATGGTCTACTCCTCCACGGCCTGCGTGCCGGCGGCACGGGCCAAATCATCGATTGCAAGGGTATCGGCGCTCAGGGCGCGGTGACGCCCGTCAAGTGCGGGCTCACCGGCCTGCTCCACGGTCAGCGACTCGCCGGTGCGCATACGCCAAGCAGCGCGGCGGCCCCAAACTAGGGACTCGAGCAGGCTGTTAGAAGCCAGGCGGTTCTTGCCGTGCACGCCATTGCAAGCCGTCTCGCCGGCGGCGTAGAGCTCGGGCATCGAGGTGCGGCCGTCCTTGTCGACCCATACGCCGCCCATAAAGTAGTGCTGCGTGGGTGTGACAGGGATGGGCTCGTCCAGGATGTCGCGTCCGTCCTCCAGGCAGCGCGCACGGATATTGGCAAAATGCCCGGTCACCACGTCGCGCTCGACGGGGGCAAAGCTCAGCCACTCGTGCTCGGTGCCGTCGAGCTTCATCTGCTCGCGAATAGCGGCGGCGACAACATCGCGCGGCTGCAGCTCGTCGGTAAAGCGCTCGCCGGCGGCGTTGAGCAAAATTGCGCCTTCGCCGCGGCAGCTCTCGCTGATCAGGAAGGTGCGGCCCGGCTGCGGCGAGAACAGTCCCGTGGGATGGATCTGCACGTAGTCCAGGTGCTCCATCTTAATGCCATGCTCCTGAGCGATATAGCAGGCATCGCCCGTGAGCTGCGGGTAGTTGGTCGAGTGGTCGTATACGCCGCCGATGCCGCCCGTTGCCCACAGCGTATGGCGGGCATGGATCTTAAAGGGCTCGCCGGCATGCACGTCCTCAGCGGCATTTGTCAGCTCGTCGGCGGGGCGAGCTGAATCGTCCTCGTCCACGGAAACGGCGACGACGCCGGTGCACGCCGTGGCGCCATCGCGCTCGGCAGTCAGGATATCGGTCATGGCAACGTGTTCGAGAATCTGCACGTTGTCCAGCTTGCGGACAGCCTGGAGCAGTTTGGTCGTAATCTCCTTGCCCGTAATATCGGCATGGAAGGCGATGCGCGGGCGGCTGTGCGCGCCCTCGCGGGTAAAGTCGAGGCTGCCGTCGGCCTTGCGCTCAAAGTCCACGCCCATGGCCAGCAGGTCATTGATGACCGAACGGCTCGAGCGAATCATGATGTCAACACTCTCGCGGCGGTTCTCGTAATGGCCGGCGTGCATGGTGTCCTCAAAGAAGGCATCGTAGTCAGAGCCTTCGGGCAGCACGCAGACACCGCCCTGCGCGAGCATCGAATCGCACTCGTCGACGGCGCCCTTGGAGAGCATGATTACGCGCGTGCTCGTCGGCAGATTGAGAGCCGCATACAGGCCCGCCACGCCGCAACCGGCAATGACGACATCGCACTCCATATCGGGGTATTGTTTGGTTTCCACAGGAATCCTCTCCCTTGTAATGTGACATAAGGGATGGTCCCTCATGTCACATTGGCTTAGCGCGCCGCGTACTCGAGCATGCGGTCGAGCGTGAGCTTGGCCTGATCGGCGGCCTCGTCCGACACGCCAATCCGCACCTCGCCCTCGCCCGTCTCCAGGCAGCGCACGAGCTTTTCGAGCGTGATGAGATCCATGTTGACGCAGGTGGGCTGCACCGCAGGGAAGTAGAACTTCTTGCCGGTGCCCTGGCAGCGGCGCTCAAGTTCGTAGAGCACGCCGCGGACCGTCACGATGATGAACTCGCTCGCGTCCGACTCCTCGGCATACTTGATGATGCCGGCGGTGGAGCCGATGTAGTCGGCCTCGGCCAGGACGTCGGCCTTGCACTCGGGATGCGCCAGCACGAGCGCGTCGGGGTGGGCCTCCGTCGCGTCAACGATCTGCTCGACGGTGATGATGTGATGGCGCGGGCAGTAGCCGTTGTTGAGGATGACGTGCTTTTGGGGCACCTGCTCGGCTACGAAGCGGCCCAGGTTCTGGTCGGGAATGAACAAGATGTGCTGCTGCGGCAGCTCGGAGACGATCTTGACGGCGTTTGAGCTGGTAACGCACACGTCACTCCAGCTCTTGATCTCGACCGTGGAGTTGACGTAGCAGACCACGGCCAGGTCGTCGCCGTACTCGGCGCGCGCCGCATCGACCGTCTCGCGCTTGACCATGTGCGCCATGGGACAGTCCGCGCCCGGCTCGGGCAGCAGCACGGTCTTGGTGGGATTGAGCAGCTTGGCGCTCTCGCCCATAAACTCCACGCCGCACAGCACGATGGTCTGCTGCGGCAGGCTCTTGGCAAGCTTTGCCAGGTAGAAGCTGTCGCCGACGTAATCGGCCACAGCCTGAACCTCGGGCGCCACGTAATAGTGCGCCAGGATCACCGCGTCGCGTTGGGTTTTAAGTTGCTGAATGGCCTCGACGAGCTCTGCGGGCACCAGTGCCGCGCGCTCCGTTGCCGTCGTTGCCGATGCTAGGCCGGCCGCGATATCGCGTGCAAGCTCCGACGCATCCATGTTCGCGCTCTGTGCCATCAAGGCCCCTCTCTTTTGGCGAATCTTGGGGCTTTAGTATGACACCTAGGTTTACAGCTGACAAGACAGCTGTAAACCTAGGTGTAAAGTTGAAATAAAGATTCAATCATGCGGCAGGTCCATTTTCGAACTGGCAAGCTGAGGAAAGCCGAAAATGGACCCGCCCCATGATTCGGGCAGCCCGTTTTGTCCTGGACCAAGGGGCAGTGGTCAAAAAGGGCCAAATATGAGTACTGTCACCAAATTAGTAGCATCGATTTTCCGGTCCAGAGCAGCAAAATCGCCTTGTTTGGAGCCCGATCGCGACTCTGAAGAACGAAAATCGATGCACTTTTGGCCTCTGGCACCGATTTTTGAGGCCATTTGGCTGCCACCAAACTGGTAACAGTACTCATATTTGGCCCTTTTTGACCACCGGGTTTCCGGCAGGCCCCAAAAGCGGGCCCGAATCGCTCGATCCGGGCCCGCTGGGGGTAGCGAGCACAATCGAGGTGTAAGAAGCAAGAGAGGGCCATCGCCTAGAATCGTCAGCGCCTAGATATTCAACGAGAGGAAAGACAATGGTCCGCAGCGACATGCTACCCCAGCCGGACCGGGGGCTCGGCCTCGACCGGCCCCAGACCGAGGCATTTCACCGACGAGTTCAAGAGGAAGATAGTCGATCTCCACAACGCCGGAAAGCCCAGGCGCGAGGCCATGGACGAGTGCGACCTCGACAAGAGCACCGTGGAGAGGCGGGTCAAGTCGATAAACGAGACCGGCTCGCCGCGCGCCGCCGACAACCGCACGCCCGAGTAGAACCGGATCCTGGAGCCCGAGCGCGAGAACCGCAGGCTCCGGATGGAGGTCAACGTCTTAAGACGAGCGGCGCCAGCATACGCTCGGAAGTCAGGGCCATGGCGGCCAACGGGGGGCCGCTGCCCCATATCGGCGCAGCGCTGGCATCGAGGCCTTCTGACCTGTGTCAAGATTTCGGACACGCATGCTCGAGAAATCAAGCGGCCATAGGCATGGCCTCGAGCTTGGGCTCGGTTCTCTCGAAGAAGGCCGCCATGGCCTCGGCCGGCACCTTGTAGCCGATCGTCGAGCGGGGCCTTCGGCGGTTGTAGTACGCCTCGATGAACTCGACCACCGCGTGCTTGGCGGAATCCCTGGTCGGGAAGCTGCGCCTGTAGTACATCTCGTTCTTCAGCGTGGCGAGGAACGACTCGGCCACCGCGTTGTCGTGGCAGTTGCCGGCGCGGCTGCAGGACAGCCGCACGTCGTTGTCGCGCGCCCATTCAGCCAGAAGCCTGCTGGTGTACTGGGCGCCGCGGTCGGCGTGGAATATCGCGTTGCCGGCCACGTAGCCGCGCGATTTGGCCGACGCCAGCGCCGAAACCACGATGTCGGCGGTCATGCGCTCGGAGAGCGACCAGCCCACCACCATGCGGGTGTTGAGGTCGATGACCGTCGACAGGTACAGCCATCCCTCGCCGGTGCGCAGGTAGGTGATGTCGCCCACGAGCTTGCAGGTTGGAACGGGACTGGTGAAGTCGCGGCGCACCAGGTCGGGCCGGGGCCTGGCCTTCGGGTCGGGGATGGTGGTGCGCTTCCTGGCGTTGGGCGTGCAGCCGCGTATTCCCAGCTCGCGCATCAGCTTGCGCACCCTGTACAGGGTCAATCCGGAGAACTCGCCGGGCAGGAAGCATTTCACGAACCGGAAGCCGAACCTGCGGTCCGACTCCAGCCACACGCGCCGGACCGCCTCGCGCTCGGCCGACCAGTCTTCTCGCGGGCAGCCGTTGGAGAGCCACGAGTAGAAGCCCGATCGGCTCACGCCGAGCACGCGGGCCATCATTTTCACCGGGAATTCGGCCTTCTCCGCCAACATCATCCGGTAGCATGCGGCTACGCCTGGCTTTTGGCGAAGAAGGCCGCGGCTTTTTTCAAGAAGGCGTTCTCCATCTCGAGCTCGCGTATGCGCCTTTTCGCCTCGCGAAGCTCGCGGTCCTCGGCCTTGGGGTCGGGCCCGCCGGCAAGCTCGCGCCGGCGGCTCTGCACCCACTTGTTCACGGTCTTGGAATTCAGGCCCAGTTCTGCGCAGCATTCCGTTATCGGCCTGCCCGTCGAGATGATGTAGTCGGCGGTCTCGCGCCTGAACTCGTCGGTGTACTTGGCGGCTGGGTTGGACATAGCATACCGTCCTCTCGGTCGTCGATGAATGCATTCTAAAGGATTGGGCCTCTAGCATGCGTGTCCGAAAAGACGATACAGGTCAGACAACCCAATCAGACGTCGTCTCGAGCACGTCCTCTGCACGGTCGAGCGTGCTTCTGGCCTTGGCACCCTGTTTGAACCACGAGCGCAGGTCCTCGAGCGTGCTGCCCGCTGCGTACACCTTGATTTTGCGACCGCCTTTCGTGGTCACCGTGCAACGGTCGCCGCTCTCGCTATCCTCGTGCGCCGTGACCTTCTTGAGATAATCGCGGCGGAACGCCACGACGCGGGCGTTGCTGATCTCGATGAACCAATCGTCGTCGACAAGCGAGGTGCCCGTGGCACCTCGGCTCGCCATCTCCTCGGCGAAGGAGAAACCGAGTTCGCGCTCCTGTCTGCCGATCTCGTAGATACCACTGGCGGGCATGCTGAGCATGAGCAGAGGCAGGAGTCCCCCTATGAACAGGAAGAGGCATGGGACGAGCAGGAGCAGACGAGCACCGGCGTCGGTGAAAACAGCCATGAAGGCGATCACGAGCGAGAAGACGAGCGCCATACCGTTGAAAACAATCGTCAACGGCTTGATGGCAGACCAACACAGACCCGCCTTGGTCATCGGGCCGTCAACAGCGTCCGAGACCTCGATGCCCTCTTCCTCCAGACGGGCGAGGAGGTTGAGCGAGCACACCCCCTCGAGGCTTATCGAGCAGAACTTCCGGTCGCCCTCGAACAGGTCGATCCTCATCATCTGCGTGTGAAGCGTTGCACGGGTGATGTTGCCAAACGTCGTCTCCTTGCGGATGCCGAAGGCGTTACGCGAGAGAATTCGCTCACCGTCCACGTCGATGCGCGGGATGCTCAGCAGGGCCCAGATGGCCATGCCCGCGAGCGCCATGGCGTGACCGAACCACACAAGTTCGTGGTCCCACTCGCCCAACGAGACGCCCTGCCAGACGTAGACACCCAGCATGAGCAGTTCGAACGCGACGGCGCAGCAGGCGATGATCGTGCGAATGGCAGCGGGCATGCGCACCGTGAAGCGATCGAGGCTGTCCGTCGCCTCACTGCGCTCGCGCGCGCCGCGACGGGCGACCCATGCAGTGAGCGGACCGACGATGAACACCACCATCGCCACGCGCAGGAACGATTCGAGTATGTCGCCCATATTAACCACCATCCCAATAGAAAACGTGAATTTGGGAGACTATAGCAGAGCGAAGCGATCTGCACGGCATCGTCCGGGTGTTTTCGGCATACGGTGGAAACCAGCGGCAGCGGACGTTGAGAACTCACCCAAAAGACGCGATTCGACCGAAGCGATTCTTCTTGACTTGGTCTCAATGTGATACGACATGCGCCACTACCTGCGCGGTCTAGCGGCCCTGATCGAAGAGGGTCACACCGATGAGGCACTCGAGCGCATCGACGCGCTCTGCGAGACCAACGACCGCACCGCCGTGCGCCGCTACTGCGCCAACGAAACGGTCAACATTGCGCTCTCGTCGCTTTCCGCGGACATCAACGCGCACGGCATCACCGCCGACCTGCACGCCGCCGTGCCCGAAACCGTCCACGTGGGCGATGTCGATCTATTCAGTGTGGTATCGAACGCCCTGGACAATGCCATCGCCGCGGCGAGCGCCGCCCCCGAAGGCAAGCGGTTTGTCGACCTGGACCTTCGCTACGAAGACGGTCAGCTTCTATTGCTGGTTTCCAACACGTTTGGCCGTGCGCCGCACATGGTCGACGGCATGCCCGTGACTCAGCACACTGGGCACGGCTTTGGCACCAAGAGCATTATGCTTGCCGTCGAGCGCATGAACGGCAACTGCCAGTTCCGCATTAACGGCGACCGGTTTGAGCTGCGCGCCGTGATGTAGGGGCTGCCGCCAACCTCGCTACAGCGGTGCAGCCGCCGGGGTCAGCTGCTTAATGTAGGCCCACATGCGCTGCTTGGCGGCCTTGTCGGTGAGCGCCGCCTCAAAACCGTCGAGCGCCAGCACGCGGCGCCCCTGCACATGGGCGACCAGGCCGGGCTTGAGCATGGCGGTGTCAAAGTCATCAATTGCCACAAGCATATCGGCATAGGTCTCGCGCATGACATCGGCCGCACTGTTGTCCAGCAGCAGCACCGCCTCGGGGTCCAAGGTCTCCAGCGCCTCGCGGAACAGGTCGCACGTCAGGGCCTCGCCCGCCGCGACCGCTCCGTCGCCCGCGCCGGCGACGCTTGCCAGCACACAAAAATCCTCGGGGGCATATCCGATGGCACCGAGCGCCTTGCGCAACGCGGCGCCATCCGCGCCGGCGGCCAGCTCGCCGCCCGAGCACTCGGCTTCATCCAAATCGCCTTTGACCAGCACAATCGGCGAGCACGCGTTGCCCGCGATACGCACACCGCGATCTGCAAGCGACGCGAGCTCCTGCTCGGTCGCCTGAGCGATGGCTTCTTTTTTCTGGCTTTGTGACGTGGGCATGCGCTCTCCAATCGTTTGCGTGCCCACCATTATATAAAAGAGCCGCCCGCGAGTGGTTGCTTTGCGGGCCGCTGGGTATAAGCACGGTCGTACTGAGTTTTACGCGGCCGAGCCGCGTCGTATTATGGAGGTCACCATGGCTGACATTAAGCAGATTACCCCCGAGAACTTCGGCGCTGTCGTCAACGATAGCCTGCCCGTACTGGTTGATTTTTGGGCCCCGTGGTGCGGCCCCTGCCGCTCGCTCTCGCCCATCGTAGACGAGGTTGCCGACGAGCTGGCCGGCAAGTTGGCTGTGGCCAAGTGCAACGTCGACGACAACCAGGACCTGGCCATGAAGTTTGGCGTCATGAGCATCCCCACGCTGATCGTCTTTAAGAACGGCGAGGAGGTCGACCGCTCGGTTGGCGCCTTACCCAAGGCAAGACTTCAGGCACTGCTGGAGAAACATCTGTAATACGCTTGTTACTTGTCTGCCGTCCATGAGCGGTTTCGCACCGCTCACCGGAGTGCCAAACGCAAGGCATGCGACCACGGATAGTATGGTAGTTACAAACAGCCCCCAGTGAACGGGTGCGGGTCGCACAGGCTCGCACCCGTTTTCTTATGCAGCTGCGCGCAAAGCGGGCGTAGTAAAATCTGAACCACTGAACTGCCCCATACAAAAGGAGATTTCCCATGCATGATGTTGGAATGAACATGAGCCAGCTTGCCATGAGCGTCAAACAGGTCGACGACACCATCGAGCTCGCTCACGAATGGAGCCATCAGTTGCTGCATGCGACCGAGAATTTTGACATGGAGCGCATCGGCGCCAAGCTCGAGGCCGCCATGGCCGCGCTGCACGAGGCCCACGGCGCGCTCGAGGGCTACGAAGAGGCCATCGAGGCCGACCACAACTCCGTCGGCTCCGTGAAGCTGGTGTAACGTGGCCGAACACGAGCACGGCTGCGGATACGAGCACGAGCATCCGCACGGGGCGGACGGCGACGCGGGCTGCCACTGTAGTGGCTCCGGCTCCGAGCTGGTCCGTTTTTCGGTTACCGCACCGGATGACCTGCTGCGCCGTTTTGACGAACAGATCGCGCGCCGCGGCGACGTGGCCAACCGCTCCGAGGCCGTGCGCGACCTGATTCGCGCCTCGATCGCCAAGGAGCAGATGCGCACGCCCGATGAGCATGTTATCGGGTCGCTCACCATGATCTACGACCACCATACCGGCGACCTGACGCGCCGTCTGGACGAAGTGCAGCACGACTACACCGACGAGATCGTATCGACCATGCACGTGCATCTGGATCACCACAACTGCTTAGAGATTCTGGCGCTCAAGGGTCGCGGCGAGCGCGTCTACGAGCTGGCCGACCGTCTGCTGGGCCTGCGCGGCGTTAAGCACGGCGAGCTCACGTGCGCCGCCACCAAGCAGAGCCTGGGACTGTAGCGCACCTGCCAAAAAGGGACAGGTTTGTTGTGGCAGGTTTAGAAGTTTTACCGACCAAAATAAACCTGTCCCTTTTTGGTCGGTTTTGATGAGGGGTGTCGCATGCGGCATGTGCATATTCATGTGACGGGCATTGTGCAGGGCGTTGGCATGCGACCGTTTGTGTATCGCGAGGCCATGGCGCATGGCATTTGCGGATGGGTGCTCAACGCGGGCGACGGCGTGCATATCGAGGCGCACGCTCCGGCCGATGCGCTCGATGCTTTTGTTGCCGCGCTTTCTGAGCATGCGCCTGCGGCAGCCCGCGTTGAGCGAGTCGATATTGCGGATTTGGGGCCTGGCGGTTGGAGCGCTGCCGGTGAGCAGGGCTTTCGCATTGTGGCATCGCAGGACCAGACCGCGCACACGACGCTCGTCTCGCCCGATATCGCTACCTGTGACGATTGCCTGCGCGAGTTGTTCGATCCCGCCGACCGACGCTATCACTACCCCTTTATCAACTGCACTAACTGCGGGCCGCGCTTTACCATCATCCGCTCGCTGCCTTACGATCGAGCGGCCACCTCGATGGATTGTTTTCCCATGTGTCCCAAGTGCGCCGCGGAGTATGCCGACCCACTCGACCGGCGTTTTCACGCGCAGCCCGATGCCTGCTTTGATTGCGGGCCGCATATTACGTGGCGCGAGGCTGTGAACGGCAATGCGTGCGGGAATTCGTCCGCGACACCGGCCGTCGGCACCACACGCGAGGCCAGCGACGCCATTATCGACCGCTGTGTTGAGTTGCTGGCCGGTGGCGGTATCGTCGCCATCAAGGGGCTGGGCGGATTTCACTTGGCATGCGACGCCTCCAACGAGCAGGCGGTAGCCGAGCTTCGCCGCCGCAAACGCCGCAGCAACAAGCCGCTTGCCGTTATGGTGCGCGACCTTGCCGACGTTGAACGCCTGTGCCATGTCAGCGACGTTGAGCGCGGCTTGCTGACCGGCAGCATTCGCCCCATTGTGCTGCTGCGCCGACGTGCCGTTTGCGAGAGTGGAGATTCCCCCGACGCCCTCGCGCTCGCGCCGTCCGTCGCGCATGACCTTCCCGAGCTCGGTGTTATGCTCCCCTACACCCCGCTTCAGCATCTGCTGCTTGCCGCGGTAGAAGTCTGCGGTATGCACGCGCTCGTCATGACCAGCGGAAACCTGAGCGAAGAACCCATCGAGACCGACGACGACCTTGCCTGGAAACACCTCATTGCCGCCGGCATCGCCGACTCGTTGCTCGGTAACGACCGCGCGATCCTCTCGCGCTACGACGACTCTGTAGTGCGCGTGGTCGACGGCGCCGTTATGCCCGTGCGCCGCGCCCGCGGATACGCTCCGCAGCCGTTACCGCTGCCGGCATGCGACGGCACTGTACCCTGCATCCTCGCCTGCGGCCCGCAGCAAAAGGCGACGATTGCGCTCACTCGTGAAGGGGCGAACGGCGAGGTAACCTGTTTTGTGTCGCAGCATATCGGCGATGTTGAAAACGGCGGGACCTTCGATGCCTGGAACGCCGCGCGCACGCGCTTGGAAGATCTCTTTGACTTGGCGCCCGCCGCCTTGGCCTGCGATTTACACCCCAGCTATCTGTCGAGCCAGTGGGCGCGCGAACAGGCACGGGAGCACAATCTGCCGCTTATCGAAGTCCAACATCATCATGCGCACATCGCGAGCGTAATGGCAGAGGCGATTGTCGCAGGCCGGCTTGCAACCGACGCGCGTGTCCTTGGCATCGCCTTTGACGGCACCGGCGCCGGCACCGATGGGACCATTTGGGGCGGCGAGTTCCTTGTCGCCGGCCTTGGCGGCTTTGAGCGCGCCGCGCACCTGCGCACCTGGGCGCTCCCCGGCGGGGCGGCCTCCGTGCGCGACGCCCGCCGCAACGCCTTTGCCCTGCTCAGTGAGCTCGGCCTGCTCGAGCACCCGGGTGCCGCTCGGCTTTTGGACAGCCTCGACGAGCAAACGCGCAGCGTGACAGCCACCATGATCGAGCGCGGCATCAACAGCCCGCGCACCAGCAGCATGGGGCGTCTCTTTGATGCCGCAGCAGCGATTCTGGGCATCTGCGACAAGGCAACCTACGAGGGCGAACCCGCCATAGAACTCGAAGCCGCCGCCTGGCGCGCGCTTGACGGTAAGCCCGTTCGTCTCGACGGCAATCATACAGGCGTATTCACGTCTGCCGACGACTCCCCCATCTTGGACCCCCGACCGCTCATCGAAGCTCTTCTGAATGGAATCGAGGCAGGCGCGCCGGCCGACCGGCTCGCCCTCGGGTTTCACATCGCCATTACGCACGCTACGACCCACATCGCACGCGAGATCTGTGATCACGAAAGCCTCGATACCGTCGCGCTCTCGGGCGGTGTGTTCATGAACCGGCTTTTGCTTCAGCTCCTTACCCACGAACTCAAAGACGCCGGTCTTGCCGTCTTGATCCCCCACGCCGTGCCCGTTAACGACGGCTGCATCGCCTACGGTCAGGCCGCCATCGCTCGCGCTCGCCTCGCGTAGACAGCATTGCGATAGGCTGTTTTGCCAGCCTGCGCGCCGCCGTCTCACAGGTGTAACGCGTTTGCTCGTGACTCCCGCGAGCGCTACCATCAACTGATGGGTAATTAGGCGCCTATCCAGCGCAAAACGTATAAAAGGGGAACATTATGTGCCTTGCCGTTCCCGGTAAAGTGGTCAAACGCGACGACGACCTTAAGGCGACCGTCGACATGATGGGCATCGAGCGCCCCGTTTCGCTGCGCCTCGTGCCGACGGCACAGGTAGGCGACTATATTCTCGTGCACGCCGGCTTTGGCATTCAGATCGTCGACGAGCAGGAAGCCCAAGAGACACTCGAACTCGTCAATACCATGGCCGAGCTGGCCGAAGAGGACCAGCTCGCCACCAACCCGGCCGAGGCATACTAGTGGCGGCGGCGCAGCCGGTTCGCTCCGGTATCGACTTTTCGGCATTTCGCGACCCCAAGCTGGCTCGCGAGCTCATTGATCGTATTCACGAGCTTGTCGGCAACCGCAGCATCAACCTTATGGAAGTCTGCGGTACGCATACCGTGAGCATTGGCCGCTATGGCTTTCGCTCCATTATGCCGACGGGACTCAAACTGCTAAGCGGCCCGGGATGCCCCGTTTGCGTCACCGCCAACCGCGACATCGATCACGCAATTGCGCTTTCCAACATGGACGGCGCCATCATCACCACCTTTGGCGACATGATGCGCGTGCCCGGATCGTCCACCTCGCTTGCCGCGCAAAAGGCGGCGGGGCGCGACATCCGCATCGTCTACTCTCCGCTCGACGCACTCGACATTGCCGAGCAAAATCCCGAACGCCCGGTCATCTTTATGGGCGTCGGCTTTGAGACCACAACGCCCACCATTGCCGCCGCTATCCTGGAGGCCGACGCGCGCGGGCTCCAGAACTTCTCGGTCTACTGTGCTCACAAGACCACGCCGCCGGCTCTGCGTGCGATCTCCAACGACCCCGAGACGACCATCGACGGCTTTATCCTGCCTGGTCACGTCGCTACCATCACGGGCCTGGCACCCTTTAGGTTTTTGGTCGATGAGTTCGAGACCCCCGGCGTGGTCACGGGATTTGAGCCGGTCGATATCTTGCAGGGCATCAGCATGCTAGTCCAGATGGTTGTCGAGCACAGGCCCGCAATCGACAACGCCTACCGCCGTGGCGTCAACGCTGACGGCAACCCCGTGGCACGCCAGCTGGTCGAGCAGGTGTTTGAGCCGTGCGACACCACGTGGCGCGGGCTGGGACCGATTGCCAACTCGGGTCTTTCCATCCGACCCGAATTCGCGCGCTTTGATGCCGGCGCCCGCTTTGACGTGCCCATTGAGGCGACGGTCGAGCCGCGCGGGTGCCGCTGCGGCGACGTGCTGCGCGGTGCCATCACGCCGAGCGACTGCCCATTGTTTGGCCGCACCTGCACGCCCGAGCACCCCGTCGGCCCGTGCATGGTGAGCTCCGAAGGCAGCTGCGCGGCGTACTACCGCTACCGCGACTAACCCGGACGCGCCCGCATGCTGACACCACCCACGATTGGAGTTTTCGATATGTCCCGTACTGCCACCGATAGCACTGTCCTGCTGGGCCACGGCTCCGGCGGCCAGATGATGAAGCGCATTATCGATGAGGTCTTTCTGGATGCCTTTGGGTCGCCCGAGCTGCTTGCGGGCAACGATGCTGGTGTCGCCGCGCTGCCCGCAAGCGAGCGAATCGCCATGTCGACCGACAGCTTTGTGGTAACGCCGCAGTTCTTCCCCGGCGGCAATATCGGCCGCCTCGCCGTATGCGGAACCGTCAACGACGTCGCGACCTCGGGCGCTAACGTGCGCTACCTCTCATGCGGCTTTATCCTCGAAGAGGGCTATCCCATGGACAAGCTGCGCCAGATTGTGCAGACCATGGCCGAAACGGCACATGAGGCAGGCGTGAAGATTATCACCGGCGACACCAAGGTGGTCGAGCGTGGCGGTGCCGACGGCGTCTACATCAATACCGCTGGCGTAGGCGAGGTGCCCGCAGGCGTGACACTCAGCGGTGCCAACTGCCGGCCCGGCGACGTCATCCTGGTGTCGGGCACACTGGGAGACCACGGCATCGCCATCATGAGCCAACGCGAGGGCCTAGCGTTTTCGAGCACCATCGAAAGCGATGCCGCGCCGCTCAACCACCTGATTGCCGACGTTCTGGCCGCAGCGCCCGGCACGCGTTGCTTTCGCGACCCCACGCGCGGTGGCCTGGCGTCCACACTCAACGAGTTTGCCCAGGCCAGCGGTGTTGCCATGGAGGTCGACGAGGATGCCGTGCCCGTGCGTCCCGACGTGCAAGCCGCCTGCGAGATGCTCGGCTACGATGTGCTACAGGTGGCAAACGAGGGCAAGATGGTCGCCGTGGTGCCGGCCGAGCAAGCCGATGCCGCGTTGAGCGCCATGCGCGCCGCCCGCTACGGCGAGAATGCCGCCATCATCGGTCGCGTGCTGCCGCTTGCCGAGGGTGCCCGTCCCGCCGTGCGCGTGCGCACCGGCTGGGGCTCGACCCGCATCCTCGACATGCTCGTGGGAGAGCAGCTGCCGAGAATTTGCTAGGGCGGAATTGCACAGCTGGCGCGATATGGCCTGATAACCCTGGAGATGTTCAGATTCCAGCCACGCCAGACACGTAAGCCCAGTATTATGAGGTGCGTTTTAAACCCAATGACGGGAGCTTTCATGGCAGCAGCTTTTTCCACCGTGATCTTTGACCTTGACGGCACCATCCTCAACACGCTCGAGGACCTGGCGGCCGCCGGCAACCACACCTGCGAGATGCACGGCTGGCCCACGTTTGCCGTGGACGAGTACCGCTACAAGGTGGGAAACGGCATGCTTAAGCTGGTCGAGCGCTTTATGCCCGCCGAGTACGCGGGCGACGGCCGTATGTTTGAGCAGACGCTTGCCGAGTTTAGGGCCTATTACGGCGAGCACAAGGAGGACCACACCTCGCCCTACGCCGGCACGATTGAGATGCTCGACCGTCTGCGCACAGCGGGCGTTCAGCTTGCCGTGCTCACCAACAAGGATCATATTTCGGCAGCCCCGCTTATCGAGAAATACTTTGGCCCCGATCGCTTTGCGCTGGTACAGGGCCGTGTGGGCGCATTTCCGCCCAAGCCCGAGGCACCCGTCACGTTGCATGTGATGAAAGAGCTGGGCGCCGATCCGGCAACCACGCTCTATGTGGGCGATTCGAATGTCGATGTTCTGACCGGCCACAACGCCGGCCTTAAGAGCGCGGGCGTCAGCTGGGGCTTCCGCGGCCGCGCAGAGCTGGAAGCCGCCGGCGCCGACTACGTGGTAGATACGCAGGACGAACTCGCCGAGCTAATCTTGGGCGAGTAGCGAGCGACACCGCTTAACGCAGCTGCGACAATTCTTCCACGCGGAAAGTGCATCCCGTTTTGGAGCTCCGAAATGGGATGCACTTTCCATTTGAGGCGCGTCGGGGAAACCGCATCCCGTTTCAGAGCAATATTCCGGGTCGCGGTTTCCGCAACCCACCCCATCCGGAAACCGCGACCCGGAATTCGGCCAAAAACCGGGTCGCATTTTCCCGAGCATTTGATGCGGCGTTGATACAAGGAGTGTCCCCAACTGCCGGCAGAAAAGGAACGTCCCCAACTGCCACCTCAATGACTACCATGGCAACGCCGCAGGTAGAGGACGGGCAGCGAGCGGGCACCAGAGCGAACAAATTGGCATGAAAAGAGGACGGCATAGACCTTCTGGTCATGCCGTCCTCTTTGAATGACAAGTTGTCGCTCTGGCGCCCGCGCAGCGTCGAACAGTTACGGCGTTTGGCAAAACGCCGTAACTCCCCTAGCTCATCATGGCATTCATCATCTCGTTGGTTGCGGAATCGTCGGCAGACCACTCGCCGTCGTCATTGCAGGAATACTTGAAGGTGACCTTGGTGTCCTTGGTCTTAGCAGCCTTGGTCACATCGACCATAACCTGACCGGCCATCTTGTACAGCTCGTCATCGGAAGGCATCGAATCGAGCGCGGCGACCTTCTCCTGATACTGGGTGGCAAAATCCTCAACGATCTGGTTCATGGACTTGCAGGTAATGGTGACCTCGGCAGTTGCGGTGCCCTTGTCCTCGTCGACCGTCACGTCGCCGATCTTGTAGTCAAAGCCCTCGAGATAGCTCTTGGCGTACTCCTTGGGATCGATGCCCAGCTGCTCGAACTCGTCGCCCGAGGCCTCTTCCAGGCCAGCGAGGAAGTCGTCGCCGCCGTTCTTGACCTCGTCAAACTGCGTCGTAAGATCCTCGGTAATGAGCTCCTCAACCGAAGGACCTCCGCAGCCGGAAAGCACAACCACGCACGCGACCAGAACAGCCATCAGGGGCGCAAGCAGCAGCTTCTTCTTCATGACATTCCTCCCAACAAGCGGCACCGCGCTTCCCGACGCGGTGCACGTCGTAACAATAAGGCCATACTAGCCGATAACGAACACCCCCGGCAAAGCAAAGGCGCAATCGGCTCGATTTAACGTCCGAACGGTTTACCGGTCCGCCCAACGCGCAATAAAACGTTCCGCCGCATTGTAATAAAAAAGGGCGGCCGGATAACCCGACCACCCTTGCACACCCTTTGGATGCCGCAGCTTACTTGCGGACGACTTTGACGATGGCATCGCCGGCGGCGACAGCGGAGTCGGCCTCGACGGCGAGCTCGACGTCGGCGAACTCGGCGGTGTTGGACACAGCCACGACGACGCAGTCCTTGTAGCCGGCAGCGGCGATCTTGGCGCGGTCGATCTTGAGCATGGGCTGACCAGCCTTGACGACGTCGTCGGCCTTGACGAAGCCCTCGAAGCCGTCGCCGTTCATGTTGACGGTATCGACGCCAACGTGCACCAGAACCTCGATGCCGCTATCGGACTGCAGGCCCACGGCGTGGCCCATGGTGACGGTCACCTTGCCGTCGCAGGGAGCGTAGACCAGGTCGTCCTCGGGCCACACAGCGCAGCCCTTGCCCAGAACCTCGCCACCAAAGACGGGATCGGGCACGTCGGCCATCTTGATGACCTTGCCCTTGACGGGCGAGCACAGCACGTCGGCGCCGGCAGAAGCAGAGATGGAGGCCGGAGCAGCGACAGCCGCGGGCTCAGCCTTCTTCTTGAACATGTCAAACAGACCCATACGTTTTCTCCTCTTGATTAAGCGCAACGTTGTGCGCATGCCTATGGTGATTATAGTGCCAAATGGTTCAAATGCTAAGGTGGGGACTCGAATCGCGAGCCCATCCCAACGCTTTTCCCCGGTGGCACTCATATTGTCGATTAATCCAGGCCCTCGGCACCGTTGGACTTGATGATCTTCTGGTAGGCGTAGAAGCTGTATTTGCGGCGTCGCTCGTAGGTACCGGTGCCGTCGTCGTACTTATCGACGTGGATAAAGCCGTAGCGCTTGCGCATCTCGCCCGTGCCGGCGGAAACCAGGTCGATGGGGCCCCACCAGGTGTAGGCGATCAGGTCGACGCCGTCGGCAATGGCCTCGCCCATGGCCTTGACGTGGCTCTGCAAGTAGGCGATGCGATACGGGTCATGGATGGAGCCGTCCTCCTCGACCTCGTCGTAGGCGCCCATGCCGTTCTCGACCACCATCAGCGGAATCTCGTAGCGGGCGTAAATCTCGTTGAGGGCGATGCGCAGGCCCAGCGGATCGATCTGCCAGCCCCAATCGGTGGACTCCAGATAGGGGTTCTTGCCGCCAAAGGTCATGTTGCCCTCGGTCATCTCGTGATCCTTGTGGGTGCCCACGGTGCCGGACATGTAGTAGCTAAAGGTGTAGAAATCGACCTTGCCGTCGGCGATATCCTGCAGGTCGCCGTCCTCCATCACGAGCTCGACATCGTTTTCGGCCCAGAAGCGCTTGGCATAGAACGGATACTTGCCGCGCACCTGCACGTCGGAGCAGTACCAGTTCATGGTATTCATCTCCTGCTGCGTGGCGAACACGTCGGCCGGATCGCACGTGGCGGCATAGGAGAGGATGAAGCAGTCCATGTTGCCCATCTTAAACTGCGGATAGTGCTCGTGGGCATAGCGCACGACGCGGCCGCTGGCGACAAACTGGTGATGCAGGGCCTGCATACGGGCCTGCGGCGTGGTGTGGACCGCCGAAGCCGGGCCCTCAAAGCCCTGGATCATGCTGGTCCCAAAGAGGTTACCCATGTCCTGGGTGCCGCAGTTGATCTCGTTGAAGGTGAGCCAGAACTTGACCTTGTCCTGATAGCGGTCGAAGACGGTCTGGCAGTACTTCTCAAAGAAGCCGATGAGCTCGCGGCTCGCCCAGCCATTGTATTTCTCGACCAGGTGATAGGGCATCTCGTAGTGCGACAGGGTCACGAGCGGCTCAATATTGTGAGCGCGCAGGCAGTCGAAGACGCGGTCGTAGAAGGCGAGACCTGCCTCGTTGGGCTCGGCGTCGTCACCGTTGGGGAAGATGCGGCTCCAAGAGATGGACATGCGGAACATGTTGAAGCCCATCTCGGCGAACAGCGCGATGTCCTCCTCGTAGTGATGGTAGAAATCGATGCCGTCATGGTTGGGGTAGAAGCGGTTAGGGTCGATGTCGATCGTAATCTGGCGCGGCTCCTTGTAGCTGCCACCCAAGAAGTGGTCGTCGACCGACGGACCGCGGCCGTCCACGTTCCAAGCGCCCTCAAACTGATTGGCGGCCGTGGCGCCGCCCCAATAGAAACCCTCGGGGAACTTGATGTTTGCCATGAGCATCTCCTTTGCATTGCGGGTCGATAGGCCGAGTATCGCCCACGCACGCGACAGGCAGGGGCAGGGGTGCCAAACCCGACACTTCTTTTCGCAGACGCGCGCTGCAACAGCGCTGCAGCTGAAACTTTTTGACACCGAAGGAGCGAAGACGATCCGCCCCGCGCTTACCGGCGGTATGCCGCGGGGGTGCAGCCATACTTGTCGTGAAACTTACGGTAGAAGAAGCTCATGTTTTCATAGCCCACCGCATGCGCAGCCGCCCCGGCCGTGGCGCCACCGCGCAGAAGCTCGGCCGCACGCACCAGGCGTCGCTCCTGCACAAGCTGCCTAAAGGTCTTGCCCACATGCCGCTTGAGGAGCGCCGTCGCATAATTAGGGCTCAAGCCAAACTCCGCCGCCATCCCCTCGAGGGAGCATGCAGCGAATTCGCGATCGATATAGCCGAGCATTCCCGTCACCAGGGCAGTGGGCCCCGCCGCGCCGTCCGCCGCGCCGCGCACCAGCTTGCGCTCGTAGCAATCCATGAGCTCGGCCAAAAACAGCTGAAACAGACGCAGGACGATCTCGGGACCATTAGGGCTCGGGTCATACAGCTCACAGAGCATCTCCTGCATGTAGCGCCGAATCCGACGGCTCTCGCCGCAATGAAAACGGACATGGCCCCGATGGTCCGTCTCGCTGTTGAGCGCGTTGAACAAAAACCGCGAGACCGCGCTCTCGCGCGAGAGGCTCGACTCGAGGCTCCGGCGCAAAAAAGAGCGTGAAACGGTCATGCTCAGCATGATATCGTCCTCACCAAGCGCCGCCACGGCATGCGGGCAGAGGGCGTCGAGCAAAAGCACCTCGTTGCGGCCCAGTTCGAGCCTCTCCCCCGCCACCGTCTGCGGGCAGCGCCCGCGATACACATAGCTCAGCTCCACGTAATCATGCACGTGCTCGGGAACTGCATTAAAGCGCGAGTTTTTCCTTATCGTCAGGCCACGCGGCATGCCGGGCTGGGCGTAGGCAAACCCTGGCTGCCCAATCTTGCGCACTGGGCATCCGTCGATTTCGACATGCTCGGTCATAATCGACCAATCAAATGCCATGCCGTCTTTATAAGCGATCTCACTGGCGCTCAGTTCGCTGAGCCTACGCTCGAGCTCGTCGATCTCCATGGCTTGCCAATCGTTGATTTGGTCATAGTTCGTCGTGATTCAGATATTAGCAGAACGCGCCGACGCGTCCATAATCTGTGCTATACAGCAGATCGATCGAGCCAAGGAGGATCCATGACCGCGTACTACCAGCAGGTGCTCGAGGGCACATACGACAACCACGTGCTTCCGTTTTTGTGGATGAAGGGCGAGAGCCATAAGACCATTGCCGAGTATCTGGAAAAGATCGCCGGCGCCGACATCCACGAGGTCTGTCTCGAAAGCCGCCCACACCCCGATTTTTGCGGCGAGGGCTGGTGGCGCGACTTGTGCTTTGTCATTGACGAGTGCAAGCAGCTGGGCCTTAAGCTCTGGATCTTGGACGACGCGCACTTCCCCACGGGCTTTGCCAACGGCGCCGTCAAGGAGGCCGTGCCCGAGCTCCGCAAGATCGTTCTCACGCACCGCACACTCAACATCGTGGGTCCCACGTCCGCCGCAAGCATCGCGCTCGCCAACATGTTCGACAAAACCGAGCACTTCTACGGCGTGACATTTATGCAGGACGGCAGCCCCGTCGACGTCGCTTACCGAGTAATCGACGATGCAGACGGCAACCCCAGCCGCCTGGTCTTCGATGCACCTGCGGGCCTCACGCAGGCATGCGTGATGTTCACGAGCGGCAAGACCTCCTACAACGAGGACTACATCAATATGGTCGACCGCGCCTCGGTGGCGCAGCTCATCGATGCTGTCTACGAGCCGCATTTTGAGCATCTGGGCGATGAGTTTGGCAAGACGATCCTGGGCTTTTTCTCCGATGAGCCCGGATTTGCCAACGAGAAGGGCACCACGGGCCCCGACGGCATCTCGGATACGCTCATCGGCAAGGCCACCGCGCCCCTGCCCTGGTCGGCCGAGCTTGAGCGTCGCCTGCGCACGGCGCTGGGCGAGCGCTACCTGGACGAGCTCCCGCACCTGTGGGACCGCGAGCCGGCCGGCGCGCATGTACGCCACGTCTATATGGACATCGCGAGTACCCTCTATAAGGAGTGCTTCTGCGACCAGCTCGGCGACTGGTGCCGCGCGCACGGCGTGCAATACATCGGTCACGTAATCGAAGACAAGGACTGCCACGCGCGCCTGGGCGTGGGCGCCGGGCACTACTTCCGCGCCGTGGGCGGTCAGGACATGGCGGGCGTCGACATCGTGATCAACCAGCTTGTGCCCGGCATGGACCGCGGCCTTCACAGCTACGGACGCGGCGTATGGGACCTCGAGTTCTATAACTACGTGCTGCCCAAGCTGGGCTCCTCGGCAGCACACCTCGACCCCAAAAAGCAGGGGCGCTGCATGGCCGAGGTCTTTGGCGCATTTGGATGGCACGAAGGCCTGCGCGAGATGAAGTGGATCGCCGATCATTTTTTGGTGCGCGGCGTCAATTGGTTTGTGCCGCATGCCTTTAGCATGGCCGCCTTCCCCGACTGGGACTGCCCGCCGCATTTCTATGCGCATGGCCAAAACCCCCAGTTTGCACACTTTGGGCAGCTCATGAGCTACATGAACCGTACGGCGAGTCTGCTGAGCGGCGGGCGTGCAACGACCCCGGCGGCGCTTCTCTACCATGCGGACGCCGAGTGGGCAGGCGAGGCGAACTTTATGCAGCATGCCGCCTCCGAGCTTATGCGCGCGCAGGTCGACTTTGACATCGTGCCAGCAGAGGCATTTGAGGACGCAGGGCGCTATGCCGTTGAAATTGCCGCAGACGGTAGCGGCTTTAGCGTGAACGGCCAGGCATACCGCTGCCTGGTGATGCCCGGAGCCGAGTTTGTCGGCGGAGCCGTGCTCGACTTTGCCGCGCGCGCCGCAGCCGCGGGCGTTGCCGTGTACGCGCTGGATAAGTTGCCGAACAAGCGCTACGACGGCGACACTGCAGGCCGCGAGGGCTTTGCCTCCCTGGATGCAACCGCGCTCGCCGGCATCAAACTCCTGGCGACCACCGGGCTCGCAGGCACACTTGCCAATACCGGCATGCAGACCGTGGTTTGCGCCGAGCCCCAGCCCTGGCTGCGCGCACTGCGCTACGAGCGGGCGGGCGAGAGCTATCTGATGCTCGTCAACGAGCATCCCAAGCAGGGTATCTCCACTCAGGTTGCGCTTGCCGACGGCACACCCGTTGCAGGCGCGCGCCTCGACCTGCTCAACGGCACCGAGCCCGCCGCCTTTGACGGCACGCTCGAGTTGGCTCCCTACGAGAGCTGCATCGTGGTCCTTGGGGCTACAGGTTCCGCCGGCGCGGCAACCGTTGGAGACGAAGCCGCATGCATCGACGGGCCCTGGGCGGTTGCCTTCTCTGCCCCTGGCACCGATGCCTTTGGCGAGCCTGTTGAGCTTGCAGACCTGCACGACCTTTCCTCGGCCGAGTTCCCCGGCAAGGCCGGCACATTCCGCTACCAGGCCTCCTTTGTCTTGGGCGAAGCGGTCACCAGCACCGTCATCGACCTTGGCGAGGTCTTTGAGACCGCAACCGTCGCCCTCGACGGCAAATCCCTCGGCACCCGTATCTGTCCGCCTTACCGCTTTGAGGTCGGCGCGCTTTTGGCCGGTGAGCACGCGCTTACGATCGACATCATCAACACCCTCGACCACGCCGTCCCCGACGTGTTCGGCATGACCGAGCCCTCCGAGCCCAGCGGTCTCTTGGGGCCCGTACGCGTGCTCGGGTAACGCCCCGGGCGCAAACGGCCCAACAAGGACAGCGCCCCTATGTTGAGCCCGCACAGCGTCGAGCGGTCCGTCGTTCATAGACCGGCGGACCAAAACTCCCAGCCAAGCCGAACGTTTTATTTATCGCTATGATTGGTTTATCGCGACGCAAACGCATAGGAGCCATATGGATATCAGGCGAAAGATCACGCAGGGCAAAAGCCTCACCCCCACCGAGCAACAACTTGGGCGAACGGCCCTCGCCATGGGCGAGGATGTGCGCGGGCTTTCCATTAAGGAATTTGCCGCGTGCGCCAACGTTTCGGTCGCGAGCGTGCACCGCTTTTGCAAAAAGCTCGGCCTCGAGGGATTCAAAGACCTCAAGGTCGAGCTCATCCGCCAGGCGACCGAGGCGGGCAACCGGCGCGACGTGGACATCAACTTTCCCTTCGATGCCACCTCCGCCCCTGCGCAGGTGATGGAGCGCATGGAGGGGCTCTACCAGACCACCTTGGCCGAAACGCAGGAGCTGCTCGACCCTGCACAGCTCGACCACGCCGCCAAGCTCATCATGCGCGCCGGCACCGTGGACATCTACACGGGCTCGCATAACCTGTATCCAGCGGGAATGTTCCGCGATCGCCTGCTTTCCGCCGGCAAAAGCGCGACGTGCCACGACAGCGTCGAGGCGCAGGTGCGCACGGCGCTCGCCTCGGGTCCCGACCATGTGGCAATCGTCATCTCCTACAGCGGCCTTGCCCCCAACCTCAAGGAGATCTTGCCGATCCTTAGCAGTCGACATGTCCCGGTCATCGTCATCGGCACGCCGTACTGTGCCCGCATTCACCCCGGCTTTGCCGCCTATCTCACGGTAAGCGACCACGAGAGCATGACGCACCGCATCACGCAATTCGCCAGCCATATCGCCGTGCAATACGTACTCGATTCGCTCTATAGCAGCTACTTTGCCAAAGATTACGCCCGCTGCTCCGAGTTCTTAGAGCGGTCGTTTCCCTACACCCGCCTCCCCGGACTCAAGTAGCGACGAGCGTGGATTTTTGGACACTCAGATAACGAGCGTGGATAATCTCCCACTTTGAGCCCGCACACAGGCCAAAACCGGGAGATTATCCACGCTCATTTTGGGTCCCCCGGGAACGCATGAGGAGGGCGGATAGACAGCCGTTATTTGCGAGGCGTCAGCGACGTAAAGAGTCCGTGTTGGTTGCAGTAAAGATATATCCTGCCGCGCCCGGTAATATGGAAGCGCGGCTGCACCGATTGCTCTGGATAGAGCTTCTTAAAGCAGATGCCGTCCATAGTCGCATATGCCACAAAGCTAATGTAGTGATCCTTGGTCATGGGATGATCGAGCGTGACGTACCAATCGTCCTCGATGCGCTCGATGGAAAAGGCGTGGTCCGCGTCCGGCTCTTCGGCCTCCTGGGGAAACATCGTGGAGCCACAGCAGCTAAAGCTGCCTTCTCCGAGCGCGTGCACAACGTTTCCGCAGATAGGGCAAACGTAAAAGACGCCTTTGAGCATATTGCCTGCACGGTTGGCGTTGGCCCGAATGTCACCAGCCAAAAGCTCAGCCACGCTTATGCCGAGTCTCTGGGCCAAAGGCTCAACGAGGGAAATGTCGGGAAGGCCGCGGCCGGATTCCCACTTGCTGACGGCTTTATCGGTCACGCCAAGGCTTTCCGCCAGGGCGCGCTGGGTGAGGCCGCGCTCTTCGCGCAGCTGCTTGATGGCATGCGCTGCCAAAAAAGTATGGGAGGCATTGGTTTGCCGTGTCTGGTTCATGGGCTGTCCAATCAAATTGAAGAAATGGAGTGAACCGGTTCGACAGTCAGTATCCATTTGAAGGCCAGGCTCGACAACCTACGCTGCGTAGACATGCGCCAATCGAACGAGCGCGGATTTTTGGACGCTCATCCTGAGTAGTCATTTAAGAACGTCCCCAATGACTACTCATTTATGTCTGTCCCCAATGACTACCACGGCAACGCCGATGTTTTGGTAGCGACAGCGAAAACCCGCCAGAGCGAGTAAGGTGCCTTGAAACGAGGCGGCATTGACCTTCTGGTCATGCCGCCGAAGTTGAAAGGCAGATTGCCGCTCTGGCGGGTTTGCAGCGTCGAGCAGTTACGGCGTTTGGTAAAACGCCGTAACTAACGAGCTCCGTACTGCTCGTAATAGGCGTCGATAGCGGCCTTGAGCTCGTCGTCGATGACGACTTTGCCGTCGATCTCGTGGTTGTAGAGGGTCTCGACGACCTCGGCCATGGAGACGATGCTCGCGACGGGGAAACCGTACTTGGCCTCGATCTCCTTCTGCGCGGTGGTCACGCCACCCTTGCCGACCTCCATGCGGTTGAGGGACACGATGAGGCCCTTGATCTCGACATCGGCAGCAGCCTTGACCTTGGGATAGGTCTCGTCGATGGACTTACCGCTGGTGGTGACGTCCTCGACCATGACCACGCGGTCGCCGTCCTGGGGCTCGTAGCCCAGCAGGTTGCCCTTGTCGGCGCCGTGGTCCTTGGCCTCCTTGCGATCGCAGCAGTACTTGACCTCCTTGCCGTACAGCTCGTGGTAGGCAATTGCGGTCACGACGGCCAGCGGAATACCCTTGTAGGCCGGTCCAAACAGCACGTCAAAGTCGTCGCCAAAGTTATCGTGGATGGCCTGGGCGTAATACTCGCCCAGCTTCTTGAGCTGATAGCCCGTCACATAGGCGCCGGCGTTCATAAAGAACGGGGACTGACGGCCGCTCTTGAGCGTAAAGCTGCCGAATTTAAGAACGTCGGACTCAACCATGAACTTGATGAACTCTTGCTTGTAAGCCTCCATGCGGGCTCCTCTCGTAATCGCGTACGTGCCTTCCAGTTTAGCGCAGGCAGGGCGCGTTGCGGGCGCGCTTTGGGGCCTCGGCATTCTGTAAAGGCTTTGTCAGGGGCAATGGTTTTCCGAACAAAGGGGTTGACACGACAAACCCCCTCATCAAGAATACGGGCGGATTGTAACGGGTACGTGATACCCAAAGCGCGCTGCGCCCGGTCTTAAGGAGGTGTGCCATGGAAGGCAGTCATAGTCGAAAAACCTGCATGTCGCCCTCGGCACGCCGCGAGGATTCCGCACACGTATAAGCGCCACTAACCGATCGTCAAAACCACCACAAAGGTGCCTGTCCCCTTTGTGGTGGTTCGCGAGTATGACGTGAGCGACATCTAGGTTTTTTAAAGCAAATACGACACGTACGCTAACTCCCTTCAACAAGGAGGACCCTATGCTGATGCTCAAAACCGCCACGGTACTCGAAGCCATCTCCAAGCGCCGCCGCACGGCGCGCCCCGCCGCTCACACCGGCATGCCCAAGAACACCATATTCGCCGCTACCCATAGCGCCGAGGACGCCCTCGTGCTGCTCGACACCACAGCCGACGGGCTCACTGCCGAGCACGCCGCCGAGCGCCTGGACGTCTCCGGCCCCAACACCATCGAGGCACCGACCAAGACGCTCGCCCGCCGCATCGCCGACGCCTTCATCGATCCCTTCGCCGGCATCCTCGCCGCGCTCGCGCTGGTCTCGCTCTACATCGATGTGCTCGCCGTACCCGAGCCGCAGCGCGACCCCTCCACGGTCATCGTCATCGGCATCATGCTGCTGGTATCGGGCGGCATGAAGTTTATCCAGGAAGCCCGCAGCGGCAATGCGGCCGAGGCCCTCAAGGACCTGGTCTCCAACACCTGCTGTGCCCTGCGCGACGGCGAGCGTATCGAGATCCCCTTTGACGATCTCGTCCCCGGCGATGTGATCCGCCTCTCTGCCGGCGATATGGTGCCGGCCGATGCCCGCATCATCACCGCGCGCGACCTGTTTGTGATCGAGTCCGCACTCACCGGCGAGAGCGAGGCCGTCGAAAAGACCGCTGCCATCACCGTCGCCGAGGGTGCCGGCAGCTCCGCGCTGCCGCTCTCTGCCTGCAAGAACATCGTCTTTACCGGCACCTCCGTGCAAAACGGCACCGCTATAGCACTTGTCGTTGCCACCGGCTCGGACACCTACCTGGGCGGCATCGCCAAGATGCTCAACGGGCGCGGCGAGAAGAGCGCGTTTGACCGCGGCGTCTCGAGCGTCTCCATGCTGCTCGTACGCCTTATGCTCGTTATGGCGCCGGCCGTCTTTGCCATCAACGCCGCCACCAAGGGCAGCGTCATCGACGCGCTGCTGTTCGCCACGAGCGTGGCCGTGGGCATCACGCCGCAAATGCTTCCCGTCATCGTGACCACGAGCCTGTCGCAGGGCGCCAAGGACCTCGCCCGCCGCCAGGTTATCGTCAAGGAGCTGCCGGCGATCCAAAACCTCGGTGCCATGGATGTCCTGTGCTGTGACAAGACCGGCACCCTCACCGAAGACCGCATCGTGCTCGAGCGCTATCTCAACACTGACGGCAACGAGGACGCACGCGTGCTGCGCCATGCGTTTTTGAACAGCTTCTTCCAGACCGGCCTCAAAAACCTTATCGACCTGGCCGTCATCGACCGTGCCGACGTGACGCCCTCGACTGTCGCGCCCGACTCCACGCTGGGCCAGAGCCTGCGCGACCGCTATACCAAGGTCGACGAGGTGCCCTTCGATTTCACACGCCGTCGCCTGAGCGTAGTCGTCGCCGACGCCCAGGGCAAAACCCAGATGGTTACCAAGGGAGCTGCCGAGGAAATGCTCGAGATTTGCTCCTTTGTCGAGGTTGACTGTGTCGCCCAGCCGCTCAGCGAAAATAAGCTCGCCCAGATTCGCAAGCAAGTCGCCGAACTCAATGCCGAGGGCCTGCGCGTGATCGCCGTGGCGCAAAAGACCAATCCGCGCTGCGTGGGTGAGTTTGGCATCGCCGACGAGTGCGACATGGTGCTGATGGGCTTTTTGGCCTTCCTCGATCCGCCCAAGGCAAGTGCCGCCGGCGCCGTCGCCACCCTCGAGGCCAAGGGCGTGGCGGTCAAGGTCTTAACCGGCGACAACAACCGCGTGGCCGCCACCGTCTGCGAGCAGATCGGCATCGACGCGAGTAACGTCTTGCTGGGCTCCGAGATCGATGCGCTCGACGACGCCGAGCTTGCCGAGCGCGCTGAGAACACCCACCTCTTTGCCAAACTCTCGCCGCTGCAGAAGGCGCGCCTGGTGCGCGTCATGCGCGAGCTGCTCGGTCACACCGTGGGCTTTATGGGCGACGGCATTAACGACGCCGCCGCCATGCGCGCGAGCGACTGCGGTATCTCGGTCGATTCCGCCGTCGACATCGCCAAGGAATCCGCCGATATCATCTTGCTTCAGAAGGATCTGGGCGTGCTCGAGCGCGGCGCCATCGAAGGCCGTCGCACCTACGGCAACCTGCTCAAGTACCTCAAGACCACGGTGAGCTCCAACTTTGGCAACGTGCTGTCCGTGACCGTCGCGAGCCTGTTCCTGCCGTTCTTGCCCATGAGCGCCCTGCAGCTGGTGCTGCTGTCGCTGGTCTACGAGATCGTATGCATCGCGCTGCCGTGGGACACCGTCGACGACGCCTGGACTGCCCGCCCGCGCGCCTGGGATGCCACGTCCATTAGGGGCTTTATGCTCGAGCTGGGCCCCGTGAGCTCGCTGTTTGACATCGCGACCTTCGTCGTCCTCTTCTTTGTGGTGTGCCCCGCAACCGTGGGCGCGAGCTGGGCAGAACTTGCCGCCGCGGGCAACGTCGCAGGCATGGCGGCCTTTGCGGCGCTCTTCCAGAGCGGATGGTTTGTCGAGTCCATGTGGTCACAGACGCTCGTGATCCATATGCTGCGCTCCCCGCGCCTGCCGAGCCCGCGCGACCACGCCGCGCCCGCGCTGTGCGCCCTCACCGTGCTGGGTCTGGCACTCGTCACCTGGCTGCCGGCAAGCCCCATCGCCGATGCGCTGGGCCTCATGCCGCTGCCGCCGAGCTTCTTCGCGCTGCTCATCGGCATCGTCGCCGCCTATATCGTGCTCACCCAGCTGGCCAAGCGCCGCTACATCGCCCGCCACGGCGAGCTGCTGTAACGCACGAGTTGTGACGCTCGACCCATCAGGCGGTCAAAAAGTCCCGCCTCACTGTCCCCTTTGTGGTGGTTTTGGTGCGCTACGAGGCATTGGTCAGGCGGCTCCAGAGTTCGTCAATATCGATTTGGTCGCCGCCGCTCAGATAACCGGTGTGAATAAAAGACTCACTATAGATATAGATGTCATGCGCGCTGTCGCCATCATCTTCGGTGTCGTAGGCCGAAATCACGTAACGGCTGCCGTCGAGCGCCTTGACCAGCCAATACACGGAATCGTCGATTGTGCACTTCTCCTGCACTATCGCCGCATCGCCGATTGCGCCGGTGAGCGCACGATCGCCCGTCGTATAGCCACCCACCGAGAGCAAAATCGCCACGCTATCGTCTCCGCCGCCCGGCTCAAGTTCCTCGTACTCGGACTCCGAAAGCGGTATCGCGCTGTTCGCAAGTTCGTCCACATCATCCGAAATCTTAGAAAAAGTAAAGGCGAAAAGCCCCGCGTCATCGGCGGCACCGTAGCCCACGCTCTCGCCTTGCCACTCATAGTTTTGATGCTTGAGCAGGCGCACCAGGTCGGCGCCGTCCAAGTTGATCGCAGCATAGACCGTCACGTTGGCGTTGTCGTCTACACAGGCGGCGTCCGCCGTGGTCGCCTTCTTGGCACCGCCCGCGCCGCCCAATCCGCCCGAGCAGCCAGCCAGCGCACAAGCCAGCACGCCCGCGCCTGCCACAAAGGCCGCACGGCTCATCATCACTTCATTCATCATGTTCGTTCCTCGCTATGGTATTAGCCACGTCGCACCTAGCCGAGCGCGCGTCCAGTCTTTTCCTGCCAAAATTCGTCTATCGTCGGAGCACCACCGCCCTGGGTAAACCTACCGGTCTTGATAGCCTCCTCGGTAATGAGATCCAAGCGGTAGTCACCGTTTTCCATCGGACTCGCCATGGCAACGTGCCGCGCCATGTTGGAACCGTATACGCACGCGATCCATGAGCCCGAAGTAATCTGCGCCCGGTCCTCGACCGGCACGGAAAAGCCCGCGATAACATCCTCGCAGCTCAAATAGCCCGAAAGTTGTAGCGTGAACATCACGGTGCTTCCGGTGCCGCCCTTGTCGAGCTTTCCGATTTCGTCCTCGCCGAGCCATTCGGTCGCGCCGTCCTTGCTGATATTGCAGACGCTGAGCACGTGTCCCGCCTCGTCCTCGTACATCTCGAGCGCGTCTTGCCAGGTATAGCCCTGCTGCGAGGCAAACTCCTGCAACTGCCAGCCCTTAAGCTCGAGGAGCGCCGCGATGCTGATGTTGCGGTGCGCGTCCCAGCAATCTTCCGACCACGTATCGAACGCATCCGCCGAGCCGCTGTCCGCGCCCGAGCCGCTGTCCGCGTCGCCGGAATCGCCCGACGTCGCACCCGCGTCCATCTTGTCCTTTACCGGGCGGTCGTCGTTAAAACCCGTCGCATCCTGCGTCCGCTGTCCGCCGCACCCCACAAGCGTCAGCAGCGCCGTTCCCGCCGCCGCGACAAATGCCGTGCGCGAAAGTACCGTCTCCCTCATCATTGTTCCTTTCCCGTTCTTTAGCACAATGCCGAGAAACACACCCGGCATCGATTCACACATAAGCCACCCCACGCTATTGACGAGGCAGTTCCGTCCAGCCAAAACCAGGTTCAAAACCATCGCGTGTACCGATCACATCGCCCGAACCGTTGACCCAGGCCTGGTCGGCCATCACCGAGACCTCGACATCGGTGCCGTCGGGTCTGGTGTAATGGTTGACCCCGCGAATGGCATCGGAATACGAAGCGGTGCCCGTCCCCACGCCCGCGCTGGAAAAATTGGCGGCGCTGGCAGCCATATTCGCGGCGTGCTGACGGTCGCTGCGATCGAACCACGCCTGCTGGTAGCTGTCGAATGCCGCCTGTTGCGAGGCATGCATCTGTTGCCAGGCTGCAAACTGCTGTTGCTGCTGGGCAATGTTCATCTGCGTGCGTTGGCGCTGCTCAAGCACCATCTGTTGCTTTTGAGCTGACGCTTCGCGTGCAATCGCTGGATTGAGCCGCAGAGTCGACGCCATTGATGCAAGCGCCGTGGAGGCCGCCTCGTCCAGGCGACCTTCTGGCGCAGCCAAACAGAAGCTGTCCCTGATACGCCACTGCAGCAGGTCGGCCGCACCCAGCTCGAACGACGCTCCGTCCGGGCAACCGCCTCGACCCGTGGGCTGTTCTTGCGCGACGCCCTGTCCCGCCGCTGCCGCCGCCTTGCGCTCGCGCAGGCGCTTGCCCAAAACACCGCCGATCAGCCCACTCGAAAGGCTCGCGCCCAGCAGCGCCTCGGCCCCAGCGGCAACACCTTTGCCCATAGAACCCGCGACGCCTCCGATTGAAAACATATAGCCCTCGACTTTGGCCGCCACCGCGAGCTCGGTGGGCACCGGAGCGCCCGTGAGCCGATATCGACGCATGCGGCACTCATAGACCACATCACTCGGTTCCATCGAAAAGCCCTGGATTGCAAAGTCGTTTGCCGCCTCGCGCTTTACGCGGGCACGCTCGCGCTCGATATCGACCGCCGCGCTCGATGGGTACGGTTGCTCGGCAACAACCTCTGCCCGCGCGCCCAGCCGTGCTGCACAGGCCTGAGCCAGTTCGTCGCAAGCTGCCTCCACGTGCACAAACACCTTGCGTTCGGTTTGCGTGGGGATACGCTTGGCAACGGCGCCCGCATCCACGTAGCAGAGCTCGGAGCGGTACATAATCCGCTCACCCATCGGACCCGCCGCCGTCACGCCAACCGAAATCGGGCAGTCGAAACTGCCGCTGCGCTCAAGATGCGCTTCTTCGATATGCCAGCCCCGCGGCAGCACCACCTGCGCGAGTGCCTGGCCGCCAGAGGTATCGCATGCGGCATGAAGCTCAAGGTCACCGATGTGAGGCGCATCCGTCGTGGCTGCGTCACGAGACGACGCGACGCCGGCAGTCTCCACCGGCGCATCGGCCGGCGCGTCCACACTCGGGTCGCCGCCTTCGTCCGCATCGTCATCGGCAGTCGCCCCATCTGTAGCCCCCACGGCGCCCGAGTAGCCCACAACGCCCTCAAGTCGGACGCCGCACCCCGGGCAAAATCGCACCGGCACGCCGGCGACCCGAGGCAGCTGCGCCCCGCACGCCGGGCAGAATCTCAAGTCACTCATCCCGTACATCCCTAATTTCGTTAGCTGTTTTTGATTGCGGCAAGCTGCCGCCATAACTCATCGGCACCGTTAAGTCGATACGCCGTCTTATCGAGCACGATGTTTTTGCCCTCAAGTTCTACCGATTGCTCCGAGCCATCCGTATAGACAAAGACGAGCGTTCGGCCGGCATCGCTCGTCCGCTCATCCACCGCATCCCCCACGGTGCAGCCATCGAGCGCGGCAAAAGTCGATGCGACCAGTTCGGCATCGTCGGTCTCATAGGCCGTCCGCGCCTCCCCGTCCTCGATAAGCTTGACCGCCACCGGAACGGCAGCGCAATCGTTGAGCGACACTTGCGCGGCAGTCTTTCCCTGAGCGCCATGGTCGCCGGCAACGTAAACTCGCATGAGTGTCACCGCCGCGGCAAAGACCACCACGGCGATAAGCGCGCCCGCAATTTTATTAGACGCGCAACCCCGAGACGCCATAGGTGCACCCCCTCCGTTCTGCTCTGCTCAGCATCACATTCATATGCCTTTGAGCACCAAAACGGCAGGTGACAAATGTCTCATATTCATATTTTTGCAGGTAAAAAACCACCACAAAGGTGCCTGTCCCCTTTGTGGTGGTTAGCTAGTCTTGGGGTGTCCAGGACCAGAAGAAGTTGATGAGGGCTACGCGCGAGGAGGCACCTGTCTTTTTGTTAATCGAAGCGATGTGGCGATAGAGCGTGGAACGCGAAAGGAAGAGTGCCGCCGCCACGTCCTGCACGCTGTCGTCCGAAACGACCAGTGCCTCCAGAACATCGCGCCCGCGCTTGGTGAGCCCAAAGGCGGCAACGAAGCCATCGAGCCGATCGTCAAACGAAAGCTCCGGCGCCTCCAGGGGCACCGTGTCGGCCTGGCCGGGCTCACAGCTCACGCCAAGATCGTCGGTGGCAAGCGCCAGCCTGCCGCGCGTCGCCTCGCCCTCACCGTCTTGTCCAAACTGTCCCAACAGCGAAATCGCGATGCCGACAAACAGCACGAGCACGACGCTCACTGCCGCCAGCACGTTTTGACTCGAGATAATCGCCACTGTTGGAGCCGTCACGAGCATCGAGCAAACGTTGTTGATAACACGGCCCATGCACGGCCACAGATACGCCCAGCGGGCATACATCGAAATCGCGGCGAACTTCGCGGTGAAGAACACCACGAAAAAGCCCGTGCCAAGGTAAAAGATAATCGTAGCGGCAAGCGTGTTGCCACCGTTGCCATCGGTGATAAGTACAAAGAACGAGAGCGTGGACAGCATGGCAGCGCACGTCATGATGATATTCATATACGAACGCCCACGCAGGTCATACAGGACGCCGGCGGCAAGGGCGCTCACAACCAGCAGCAAGCGCGGCCAGTCGCCCAGATCGATAGCGCCAGCGGCATGCGAGGTCGTAAGGCCGGCATTGAGGGCCGCGAACACGCCGGTGAGGCAAGCGGTCGCCACCGTCAGACGCACCACGGCACCCTGAAAGGCCGCCTTTGCCTCGGGGCCATCGTGCCACCTGGTGCCACGCTCCGACGCATCGACCGATAGCTCGGCAATCTCGACCTCGAACTCGGGCGCAGGCTCATCACGCAATTTAGCGCGGCGGACACCGTGAAGCAGCCCCACCAGCGCAATCGCACAGGCAATGAGAACAGACTGCTGGGGAATGCCCGCAGGCATCGCCATATGGTTGAGCACCTGCACCAAAATGCCCGCAGCATAGGAAACCGCCGCGGCGCGCGCCAGGCAGGGCGTCTGCGCAAAACGCCGCGCAAGATTGGCATGGGCGGTCGATCCGCAATAGCCCAGGGCGCAGCACGCCACCAGGCCGCCGGCAATTACTACCTCAAACCGCACCGCCATAATCATCAGCAGCAACGCCGATACCAACAGCACGCCCGTAATATCGCTCGTCGCATCGATCATCTGGGGACGGCGATAGTACAGAAATGGGCGCACGAAAAAGCCAATCACGCTCGCGCCGACAACGATGCTCTCGTAGATGACGACCTCACTCGATGGCACGAACTCGGCCATGCGCGCATCAAAGAGATACTCGCACGCCAAAAACGTGAAGAAGAACAGCGCTAGGCACAGAATCTCCCGCATGCCCCGGCGCAAATATGCGGTTGTGTCTCCCAGGTCCCTCATGGTAACCCCCACCCGCTTTGTTGTCCGGAATACCATTTTAATAAAGAACCAATCTCAATATCGAAGCCAAGTTCGAAATGCTGCAAATTCGACCCCAGCCGTCCGCATGACGCCGCGATTTTGAGCCGCATGACCCAGAAGGGGCGCGCGGTCTCTAGCTCGGCAAGGAGTGTCCCCAACTGCCACTCATTTAAGCACTCATTTAAGTACGTCCCCAATGAGTAAACAAAGGGTGCGACGGAATGGCTCCCCTTGGCAGCTTAAAGCCGTCATGCAGGAACCATTCCGTCGCAGCCTAATGAAAGGGACTGGGCTGTAAATATTGGAGAAGAGCCGTTAGCGCCCGGGGGCCAGGATCACCAGAGCGTCGTGCTCAAAGGGATGCTGAGCCACGCGCACGGTGCCGTCACCGTTATCGCGGACGGGCAGCTTGGCGATGCGCTTGTCCTCCATGTCGAGGACCGTCGCCGTCCAGCCGCGCGCGCCGTCGAGCTTAAACTTGAGCGCCGTGGTGCGCGGCAGGTACGTGACGACGCGATCGCCAACGCGCGCCACACGAATGGCCTCGCGCGCGTCATCGAGCAGCTCCTGCGCCGGAACCACGGCAAGCGCGTCGTCGGCAGCCGTGGCACCCAGGCCGGCAAGCACATGCTCAATCGCGCCAAAGTCCCACACGCCCGCAAACTGCAGGCACTCTTGCCAGCGGAACGGCATGTCGAAGCCCTCGCCCAGCACCGAGCCTTGGCTGCGCGATGTCTGCCAGTTCCAAACGCCGTGTGCGCCGTAAGTTACGCCGGCACTGGCGCCGGCAAGAATCGACGACCATACGCTCGCGCGGCAATCCTGCGCGGTGAAGCGCCAGTACACATTGCGCGACGCACCCATCTGCTCGTAACAAGGCTCAGAGTTGACCATCGGCTTTTTAGGGTAGTTGGCGATAAAGTCCTGCGGCAGACGCCATGCCTCGGGCTGGCCCTCGTAGTTGTGGCCGGGCTGGAACATATAAAAGTCCAGACGGTCCAGATACTGCGCCGGAATGGTGCGATTGGCGCGGTTGATATGCATGGTGCGCAGCGCCTCGGGCGCGCGCTTGACGACCTCGTCGAGCGCGTCCTCGTAATAGGCGATCGCCTCGTCGCCGGCAAAGTCGGTATCGCCCGTCACCACGTAGACGGGGTTGAACTCGCCCAGGTTCTCGACGACGCGGGCAACGTGGGCACGGACCTCCTCACGCGGCATAACCTCGGCGCCGCAACGCTCGGCGATCTTGGCACCCCAGGTACCGGGCACGTAGTTGCACCACATAAGCACGAGCGCCGGACGGATGCCGTGCTCGACGGCAGCACGGCACATGGCGGCGGCGCGGTCCCAATATGCCTGGTTGGGACGGGACCAATCAAAGTGCACGCCGTCCTCGCTGGCATAGGGCCAAATGCCCAGGTCGGGGCAGCAGCGGTCCCACTGCGGCAGCGTGTTGATCTGCAGCACATTCATGCCCTGCTCGGCACGGCGGGTCAGGTAGCAGTCCCAGTCATCCTCGGCAATGCTCGTAAATGCGCTCCAGCACGTATCGGCAAACCAGAAGAACGGTTTGCCCTCGCACAAAAAGCCGTCCTGGCGACCGTTGACGGTCAGCTTTCCCAAACTCATCTGCATGTCCTTTCGTTTGATAAAGGATTTGCGAACCGCCGGGGGCTTTCGCGGTAACCCCGTGCGAAAGCCCCTGCCGCTTGGCAAACCCTCGCGGGCGAATCCCGTCCGCCCCATCAGTCTACCTTGCAAGAAGGGCCCCGCCGGGCTTACGCCTGACGGGGCCCTGTCGTGTAGGTGAGGTCATATGTGACCGAACGGTTTGGCCTTAGGCCTCCATCTCGGCGAGTTCCTCCTTGGAGAAGCCGCAGGCAAAGACGACGGCAGCGGCGATGACAAAGGAGATTGCCATACCAACGATAGCCCAGACGGTGTTCATCTGGCCACCCTGCAGGTAGTTGGTGAAGACCAGGAAGTTGGACGCACCGCCTGCGAGGTAGTAGGTAACACCCATGAGGCCGGAGAACACAGCGCCGATGGCACCGCCGATGAACATGCCGAGCATGGTGCGGCGGAAGCGCATGAGGATACCGAAGAGCGCAGGCTCGGTAACGCCGCCGGCGATGGCGGAGATGACGTAACCGATGGCGAGAGACTTCTCGTCGGGGTTCTTCATCTTGAGGAAGGCACCGAAGGCGCAGCCCCAGACAGCGGCCATAGCGCAGTTGGTGGAAACGAAGACGAAGGGATCGTAACCGGCAGCGATGATCTGAACCTGGGCGAGCAGGATGACGGGCATGTGCATGCCGCAGACCACGAAGAGCTGCCAGAAGGCGCCGAGGATGGCCATGACGATCAGGATGCCGATGCCGCCAAGGTCAGCAAGGCCGAAGAGGGCGTTGGCGATCAGCGTACCGATCTCGTTGCCGATCGGAGCGAGGACGATGAAGGCGATGGGGATGGTGACGATCATGGTGCAGAACGGCGTGAAGACCGTGGAGAGCACGTCGGGCATGACCTTCTTAAAGAACTTCTCGATGAAGTAGAGGACGGGCACCGAAAGGATGATCGGCAGGACGGACTGCTGATAGTTGGCAGCGGCGATCTGGATGCCGTAGACGGAGATGATTCCGCCGCCCTCCTGGGTGGCGACGCTCACCACGGAAGGAGCCATGAGGGCGCCACCGAGCAGCATGCCGAGCACCGGGCTGGCGCCGAGCTTCTTAGCCGCGGCATAACCCAGGTAGATGGGGATAAAGGTGAACGTGGCCTCGTACAGCGTGGTGTAGAGGAACGTATAGGTCGGGTCGTCGGCCGAGAGCACACCGAGCATGGTGGGGCCGAGGACGGCCGCGATGGTACGGAACAGACCGCCGGCCATGAGCAGCGGGATGAGCTGGGTCATGGAGCCCGATAGATAGTCGAGGATGATGTTCGGCAGGTTCTTGAGCTCGAACTTCTGCTTGGAAGCATCGAGGTTCTCGTCGACGGCGGCACCCTGCTTGACGCCGGAGATGGCGACGAACTCGGCGAGCACCTTGGGCACGTTCTGGCCGATGATGACCTGGAGCTGGCTGCCGGCGAACTGGCATCCCAGAACACCCTTGACCTTCTTGATCTTCTCCACGTCGGCCTTGTTGTTGTCCTTGAGCGTCAGACGCAGGCGCGTCATGCAGTTGGTGGCGACGGAAACATTCTCCGCACCGCCCACGAGCTCGAGGACATCGGTGGCAATCTGCTTGTTATCTACTGCCATGGGACCCCTCCCCATATCTTCGTGTGCCAGCCCCCTTGGGCTTAGGCACGCCTTTGGCCCGGCGACTATAACCCCTTACGGTTGCCGGACCCTTGGATACGCTTTTGTAAACAAGGTGTTTACTGAACGTTTACGGGCTTTAGTTTACACGGAGCGCCGAATTTATGGCAATTTTGCCGTCTACAGTCCGGTGAACGGTAGGTAATCGGGGGTGAACGTATTTGAATGGCGGGAAATGGTCTCTTTGACCCTCTATTGATATATAGCCATTTACGTGGGATTTTATTTTGATGAACACCTCACTGATCTGTTAACTCATCAACAGAATCCCTGCTAGAAGCTAGTAAACATATGTTTAGTAGCTCACGACGTGTTCAATTTTGCCGTTTACCGAGTTCATCTGGTTATTCTTCAATTCTAGATTACACTAAACATGTTTAGTTTGTATTGCCGCAGATGCCAGGCATTCGCGGCGTAAGGGAGGCAGCTCATGGAGCTCAAATTGTGTACCTACGCAACCGTCACCACCTTGGGCGACTTTGGCCCCTGGATCAGCAAGGTCGTACTCGACCTGCCCTGCACCGTGCGCGCCAACGACATCGACGCGAACACCTTCCATATATATGTAGAGCGTCACGAGCGCTCGGGCGAGGTTCTGATGCGCAAGGAGCGCGGCGCCGACCATGCCGCGCCCTCCGTGGGTTACATCGACATTCTCGCCGCATATCCGTGCGACGAGAACGGACGTAAGCTCGCCGTGGGCACCCATGTGGCGCTCGAGGTCGCCGAGCAGCGCCTGACCAAGACCATCGAAGGCGGCGTCATGGGCTCGCGCATGCTCGATGACCAGCTGCGCATCACACAGCTCACAGCTCTTCCCGGCAACGACGGCGACGATCCCACCTGCGGCCTGGTCTTCGACACCTGCCGTGGCGATATCTGCCCCGCGCTCAAAGGCTGGAGCAACGCCACGCAAAAGACCGCCGTCGACGGCATCGCGCTCGAATACGGCTTCTTTGAGCCCAGCTTTAAGGCCGAGGACTCGGCATGCTTCAACCCCTTTGCGCCCGAGGCCACGGCCGTGCCCCAAAAGGCACCGCTCGTGGTGTATCTGCACGGCGCCGGCGAGGGCAAGGGCGCCACGCAGGGCGAAGGCGCCACGCGCGCCTATATCGGCAACCGCGTGACGGCCATCAGCCAGGCGCAGATCCAGCGCTACTTTGGCGGCTTTGCCTGGGTGCTCGTGCCGCAGTCGCCCACGTTTTGGATGGACAACGGCGTCGAGCAGCTTGGTCACTCCAACCAGAGCATCTACTCCCCCGTGCTCAAGGCACTTATCGATGAGTTTGTCGCCGAGCATGCCGACCGCATCGACACCGACCGCATCGTGGTCGCCGGTCTTTCCAACGGCGGCTTTATGACCCTGCGCCTGTGCGCCGACTACCCCGATTTCTTCGCCGCGGGCCTTCCCTGCTGCGCCCCGTGGTACAACGCCACGGACGAGGACGTGGCCGCGCTCGCCAAGACGCCGCTGTGGTTTACGCACTCCAAGGGCGACGAGCTTGTGTCACCGCAACAGACCGTGCTGCCGCTCACGGCGCGCCTGCGCGATGCCGGCGCCAACGTGCACCTCACCTACTTTAGCCATGTCGAAGACCTGACCGGCGTGTATCGCGAAGCCGACGGCTCGGCCAAAAAGACGTTCAACCACGGCGTGTGGATCCACCAATTCAACGACCTGTGTTATCAAGACTTCGACGGGGGCAACGTACTCATCGACGGCGAGCCGGTGGGCTGCTGGGAGTGGTCGGCCAGGGTTTCGAGGTAACCATCCCATCGGGGGCTCTGACCTTTAGTTTTGTAAACGTCCTCGCGCATGAGCCCCGCTTATCCTGCTCCTTCGGAGCATCGGATAAGCGGGGCTCGCGCTGCGGAATGTTTACAAAACTAAAGGTCAGAGCCCCCTAAGTTAACGTTGTTCGAAACGCTGGTCGGCCGCTTCCGGCGGGCCGCCGGGTCGCGGGCGATGGGGGCGTGGGTCCCGTCTTGCCTTGCGCGTAACTGGCTGAATTGATTTTGATTGGAGCTGTTCCTATGTCCCAGAAGTTGACTCGGGTGATTGTTACTACCGATATGGAAGTCGACGATATGAACTCGCTCGTTCATTTGGCTCTGTATCTTAATTTGCTTGATGTTGAGGCTGTGGTGTATACGGCTTCGCAGTATCACTTTCTTGGGGATGGGGTTCATACGCTCGGCGAGGTGAATTCGCATTGGCGGACCAAAGGGCGGCGCTCTTATGAGTGGGCTGTTGTGCCTCATGAACCCGATCCACTGGCAGGGGAGCTTCGTGAGTATCGTCCGTTTCCCGAGCATTGGATTGAGAGTCTCTGGAGTAATGAATATGCCCAGGCTTGGCCGCAGTTGCAGGCAAATGCGGCCGCTGCCGGTGAGCCGCCGTTTCCCACGCCCGCCCAGATGATCGAGCGCACCTTTGTGGGAAATGTTGCCTTTGAGGGTGATGTGACTGAGGAAACTGAGGGGTCTCGCGTAATTGCGCAGGCGATTCTGGATGATGATCCGCGTACGTTATGGTTGCTCAGCTGGGGTGGTATGAATACGATCGTTCGCGCCCTCATGAGTATTGCCGAGCGCTATCGCGCCACGCCCGAGTGGCCCGCCGTGCAGCAGCAGGTCTATCAGAAGGTGCGCGTGATGGGCGTTGCCGATGGCGTGGGACAGGACAACTCGTGGCTCGACCATGGGCGCGAGCTCTTTCCCGAGCTCATCTTTTGGCGTACGCCCTATATGTATGGCAACTATTTCGACGCCAAAACAGCTCAGCCCGATACGCTGCCGCTGTTTAAGGCTCCCTGGCCCGAGCAGAATCTCACGCAGGGCAACGGCCCCCTCATGGCACGCTATATGCTCTATGGCGATGGTAAGGTCTACGAAAACGAGCCTGAGCGCTTTCAGTTTGGCAAGCATGCCCGTCTGGATTGGGGCCTGGAAGGCATGCCCGCGATGCAGTTTGAGCGCGGCGATTTTATGGCCGAAGGCGACAGCATGACCTATATTCCGCTGCTGCCGTTTGGCCTGCGCGGTATCGACGACCGCGGCTTCGATACGCTGCTGGGACGCATGTTTTTTGATGGGCATCCCGATGCGAACGCGCCCGCCGGTTTTGCCTCCATCGGCACGCCCGCAGACGACAATCTCAATCCCTATCTGCGTGCCTATCAGGAAGACTTTGCCGCCCGCGCGCAATGGTGTGCCCATGATCCGGCCATCTGCTCGCATCCGGCGCATGTTGTCGAGGTCACTGCCGACCGCAGCGCCACAGCCGGCGAGCGCGTCAACCTTACAGCGACCATCGTCGACCCCGACGGCAAGGGCTTCGATGCACATTGGGATGTGGCCGTAGACCCATCGAGCTATGCAGGCGTCCAGGATCTGTCGATGTGGCAAGAATGCACGGTAGACACCGCTTTCATCGTGCCCGCCGACGCGCGACCCGGCGACCGCCTTGTGCTCACCCTCACCGTCCAGACGCGCGCCGAGCGCCCCTGCACCCGCTACGCCCAAATCGCCGTAACCGTGGCATAGCAAGGGCGGCGCCCACATTCGGCAGCCGCCGCATTCGGCAAAGAGTGTCCCCAGGCGTCAAACGAGCGGGGATTTTTGGACACCCAAACAACGAGAGTGGACAATCTCCCACTTTGAGCCCACAAGCAGGCCAAAAACGGGAGATTATCCACTCTCATTCTGCGAGCACTCATTGGGGACGTACTTAAATGAGTAGTTTCACTCATTTAAGTACGTCCCCAATGTCTAGTCAAAAATGGGCCATGTGTCCCAGTTGTGGAGACTCGTTGAGCCGTCTGGGTATCGTGAAAGGCTGCGCACTCCCCCATCATCAAAAGTGACACACGCTACCAGTTGATGGGAGGCAGCCATGGGCTTCTTTGACAAGATGTTCGAGAAGAAAGAGTGCGCGATTTGCGGTACCGAGCTGGGACTTCTAGGTAAGACAAAAATCAATGAAGGCTACCTGTGCAAAGAGTGCGCCGGCAAGCTCTCCCCCTACTTTCACGGCTATCGCTCCAGCACCGCGGACGATATCCGCGAGCAGCTCGCCTACCGCGAGGCCAATGCCGAGCGCCTGGCGTCGTTCAACCCCACGCGCACGCTTTCTGCCGGGCGCACCAATATTATGCTCGATGAGGACGCGGGCCTGCTGATCATCACTTCGCAGAGCCGCTGGCGCGACGCCAATCCCGACATCATCGAGTTCTCGCAGGTACTCGGCTGCGATATGGATATCGACGAGCATCGCACCGAGATCTATCGAGAGACCAAGGACGGCGAGCGCGAGAGCTACAACCCGCCGCGCTACGACCTGGATTACGACTTTAATCTGACCATTCACGTCAACACGCCGTACTTTACCGAGATCAACCTGCGCGTAAACGACTCCACCATCGATCAGCGCGGCTCCATCGAATACCGCGAGGCCAAGCGCCAGGCAACCGAGGTCCGCGACGCGCTGGTGCAGCTGCGCCAGGAGACGCGCGACAGCGTCGCGGCCGCCAAGGCCCCCAAGACCGCGGTGACCTGCCCCTTCTGCGGAGCCACCACCATTCCCGATGCCAGTGGGCGCTGCGAATACTGCGGCGGCGCCATCGGCGCATAGCCTCCGGCACGGAAAGGACCGATCATGGCCTTCGAGAGCGTTAACTATCAGTGCCCTGCCTGCGGTGGTCCCCTGCATTTTGCCAGCGCCGAGCAAAAGCTTGTCTGCGACTACTGTGACTCACGCTTTGAAGTCGAAGAAGTCGAGGCCCTCTATCGCGAGCGCCAGGACAAGGCAGATGCCAAAGCCGATGCCGCAGCCGCAGCTCCCAAACCTGCTGCCGACGATGCCGTGCAGGAGCTCGCCCAAAACGCCGGCTACATCTGCTCGTCGTGCGGCGCCGAGCTCGTGTCCGACGGCACCGTCGCCGTCACCACCTGCCCGTACTGCGGCAACTCCGCCGTGGCGCCCGGCCAGCTCTCTGGCGACTTCTCGCCCGACCTGGTGATTCCGTTTAAGCTCGGGCGCGACGACGTCACGGCCGCACTCAAGGAACACTACAAGGGCAAGATCTTGCTGCCCAAGAGCTTTGTCACCGGCAACCACATCGACGAGGTCCAAGGTGTCTACGTGCCGTTTTGGCTCTACGGCGCCCGCGTGGACGGCGAAGTGTACTTTGACGCGACCAACGAGACCGTGACCGAGGAATCCGACCGCACCGTCACGACCACCGACCACTACGATGCCTATCGCAAGGGCAATATCTCGTTTAAGCGCGTGCCCGTCGACGGATCGTCCAAGATGCCCGACGGCCACATGGACGCCATCGAGCCGTTTGACTACGACGCGCTGCGTCCGTTCTCGGTCGCATATATGCCCGGCTACATCGCCAACCGTTACGACGAGGACTGCGAGACCTGCAAGGCGCGCGCCGAGCGCCGTATGGAAGAAAGCACGATCTCGGCCCTGCGCGAGACTGTCGTCGACGAATACGACGATGCCACGGTCGAAAGCAAGCAGCTCGACTACACCTGGGAAGACAGCGACTACGCCCTGTTCCCCGTCTGGATGCTCTCCACCTCGTGGAACGGCAAGAGCTACCTGTTTGCCATGAACGGCCAGACCGGCCGCTTGGTCGGCGAGCTCCCCTGCTCCAAGCCCAAGCTCGCTATTGCCTCGGTGCTGTTCTTTGTGATCGGATTTATCCTCTCCCAGATTCTCTTTATGGGTGAGAACGCCTTCGATCCGGATTACCTCGCCTTTGATATCGAGGGCATCCTCATCAACATCGTCGCGCCGCTGATCATCGTGATTATCGGAGACGTGCTACTGGTAGGCCAGCTCAAGACGGCCAACGAGGCCACCCACGCCGACGAGTACTGCGGCGAGCTCGACCTGACCGAGAAGCACGACACCTTCAACCACACCGAGACCACCGTTGTCATGAAAGACGACAAGGACGACTAAGCAATCCGACCAATACCACCCGGCCTTTGACGAGAAAGGAAGATCACCATGGGACTCTTGAAAGCTGGATTGGGAGCTGCCGGCGGCGTCATGGCCGACCAGTGGAAGGAATTTATCTACTGCGAATCGATGCCTGCTGACGTCTTGGCCTGCAAGGGCAGCAAACGCACCGGTGGCCGCAGCTCCAACACGCGCGGCGAGGACAACGTCATCTCCAACGGCTCGGTCATCGCCGTCAACGACGGCCAGGGCATGCTCGTGGTGCAAAACGGCAAGATCATCGAAGTCGCGCTGGAGCCCGGTGAGTTCGTCTTCGATACCGGCAGCGAGCCGAGCGTCTTTAGCGGCAACCTGGGCGATTCCATCAAGGAGACCTTCGCCAATATCGGCAGCCGCTTTACCTTTGGCGGCGACGCGGGCAAGGACCAGCGTGTCTACTTCATCAACACCAAGGAGATCATCGGCAACAAGTACGGCACCGCCTCGCCTGTGCCCTTCCGCGTGGTCGATAACAACATTGGCCTGGACGTCGACATCTCCGTGCGTTGCAACGGCGAGTATTCGTACCGCATCACCAACCCGCTGCTGTTCTACACCAACGTATGCGGCAACGTGACCGATAGCTACACGCGCGACAAGATCGACAGCCAGCTTAAGTCCGAGCTTCTCACCGCCCTGCAGCCCGCCTTCGCCAAGATCTCGGAGATGGGCATCCGCTACAGCGCCATCCCCGGCCACACCACCGAGCTCGCTCGTGCGCTCAACGAGGTCCTCTCTGCCGACTGGCGCGACCTGCGTGGTGTCGAGATCGTGAGCTTTGGCGTCAACTCCATCGCAGCCTCGCAAGAAGACGAGCAGATGATCAAGGACCTGCAGAAGGCCGCCGTCATGCGCGATCCCACTATGGCGGCAGCCAACATTGCCAGCGCCCAGAGCGACGCAATGCGCGCGGCAGCCGCCAATCCCAACGGCGCGATGGCAGGCTTTATGGGCATGGGCATGGCAGGTGGCATGGGCGGCATGAACGCCAGCCAGCTGTTCGCCGCCGGCCAGGCACAGCAGCAGGCCGTCCCGCAGCCGGCTCCGGCACCCGCTCCCGCACCGGCTCCTGCCGCTGCTCCCGCGGCCGGCACATGGACCTGCAGCTGCGGCGCCACCAACACCGGCAAGTTCTGCTCCGAGTGCGGCAGTCCCGCACCCGCCCCGGCACCGGCCAAGTGGTTCTGCCCCAACTGCGGCAGCGAAAACGGCGGCAAGTTCTGCAGCAACTGCGGAACGCCCAGGCCCTAGCCCCTCTATCTGGTAATTGGCGGGGGATCCGCCACCCCCGCATTTGCTTCTATGGGTTTCGTTCGATAAAGGAGGACACCATGAAGACAACGTTCAAAAAGTCCGTACTCGCATTTCTGACATGCGTCCTTGCGCTCGCCTTTGCCCTGACGGGCTGCAGCGGCGGCGGCAAAGACCCCAAGGCCAACTTCGTCGGCAGCTGGGAACTCTCGGGTGGAACCCTGGAGGGCGAAGAACTGACCGATGAGTACATGAAGATGCTCGAGGATTGGGGTGTGCACTGCGTCCTGATTCTCGATGAGGACGGTACAGGTGCCCTCGACCTGTTCCTTGAAGTCGTCGACCTTAAATGGGAGGCAAAGGACGCCACCACCGTAACCATCACCGCCGAAGACGAGTCGCATGACATGAAGCTCAAGGACGGCAAGCTCATCCTCGAAGAGGATGACGGCAATCTTGTCTTTACCAAGTCCGACAAGGACCTGTCCGGCACGGTGAAGAAGGATCGCGAGGCGGCCGAGAAAGAAGAAGAGATCGACGAGGCCGTCGAAGACGACGACGTCCAGAAGATTGAAATCTCCCCCGCCGTCACCGTTGCCGATGACGACCTGTGCACCATCACCATCACCGAGAAGTTCAAGGACGAGTGGGGCGACATCGGTTTTGTCGTCAACATCACCAACAAGAGCGACAAGGACCTGACCTTCTACGCCCCCAGCGGCAAGACCAACGTCAACGGCACCATGAAGGAACCCTGGTTCTCGGCTCACCTGATGCCCGGCACCAACGCCACCGAGGAATTCACGTTCTCGAACGGCACGCTCGATAGCCTTGACGACCTGGTCAATACGACCATCGGCATCGACGCCTACCTGACCGATTCCTACGAGGACGTTGCCTCCTACAGCGCAACCATCGCGTAACGGCACGTAACATCAGCCGCGGATTGGCGGACACATCCGCGCACACCAGACGGGGCCGCAGGAGATGATCCTGCGGCCCCGCCGCTTTATGCCGACAGCACTGCCCATACAAGCAGGCCGCCCGCCGTTTTTAGATGCGAAACGGTGGGCGGCCTATCTTTGCGGCGCCGGAACACGGGTGAGCGCGTCGATTACGGGCGCTCCATGTTGGGAACGATGCTGCCCTCGGTCACCGCATGCACGGCCAGGCGCATGATGTTGTCGTAGCCGGTCTTGCTCAGGATCTCCGAGATGCGGCGCTTGATGGTGCCCTCGCTCATAAACAGCTCGGCCGCAATCTCGCGGCGGCTTTTACCCTCGCAGGCAAGGCGCAAGATCGACAGCTCGACATCGTCGAGGGCCGCCGTGCCCGAGAAGATGCTCTCGGGCGGCTTGGGAAACGTGCAGTAACCCGCCAGCGTGGAGCGCATCACGGCGAACAGCTCGTCGATACCGACGTTCTTGTACACAAAGCTATCGACGCCCGCCTCGCGGGCCTGATCGACAAAGGTGATCTCGGGCATGCCTGTCATGATAATGATGCGACACTCGGGCAGCTGCTCCTTGATGCGTGCCGCCGCCACGATGCCGTTTGAATCGTGTTCGGTGCACACGTCCATCAGTATCATGTCCGGGCGCTCCTTGAGCGCGACACCCAAGGCCTCGGAGGCATCGGCGATCGCGGCAACGACGGTCATATCGGGCTGGTCGCCAACGGAGCGCGCCAGGCTCTCGCGCAGGATGGCCTGATCTTCGACAATTAACACGCGGATCATGAGTTTCTCCTTTGGGACGTGTCGTTGGCGTTAAGCGGAATGGATACCGTAAGCGTAAAGGGCGGGGTGGCGTGGACCTCTAGGCTGCCACCCAGATCTTGCGCGACATGCCTCATACCTGGGATTCCCGTTCCCTCGCGATACGATACGGGGGCCGGGGACCCGTCGTTAGAAATCGTCATGTGCGCGACGGCGTCAGCATCCGTCCTCTCCTGCCACAAGCGCACATGGACCCGATGCGCCTGCGCATGCTTGGTGGCGTTGGTCGAGGCCTCGCGGATAATCTGCAAAAAGGCAGCGGCGACACGCGCGTCCTCAGGCAGCGCACCCTCAACATCGATCTGCACGCTCACCAGGCCAAAAGCATGGACGATATCGCCCAGTTGCTCTGCCGGTTCGGTGTCGCCCCCGCTGCGCAGATCGGCAGCGATTGAGCGCAGCAGCGGGTCGATCTGCTCGAACGACTCGTCGTCCAAGCGCCCCTCCTCCAAATAGCGATGAAGGATTGATAGGCGCTGGCCGATCACATCGTGAACGCGGGCGCGCATGCGCAGATAGGCCGCATTGTCGGCAACTTTTTTGACTTCTTCGATCTGGGCCTGGAGCTCTTGGCCCGCAAGCTCAAGCAGGTGGTTGGCCTGCGCCAGGCGGTCATGCGCATGCGCATACTCTGTCACGTCCAGACCGATTATGCGCTCGAACGAACGGCCCGAGACCATAACGCCATCGCACACAAACAGGCGAATCTCGGCGGGAGAAACCTCGACCACCGCACGCGCCTCACCAAAGCGGTCCAGGCTGATCCGCACGCGGTTCTTACCGCCTTCGGGCATTTGCATGCTGAGCTTGCGCAGGTCGTTCCATGTACCGCTCATATCGCCTAGGTCGGTGGGCATATGAAGCTCCACCAGGTTTTTGCGCATGCAGCGGTTCATGAGCAGTGGACGGCCCCTCGAGTCCAGATACAGGATGCCCACGGGAATCACGTTGATGGTTTCAATCGTCGAGAACGCGGTGATATCCTCTTGGCGGTTACGGACGTCCATCAAGAGCGCCGCGACGGAACGGAACAGGAAGAACGCTCCCTCTGCGATAAGGACAACGGCCCACACCGAGCCCATGGCAAAAACCACCGGCGGTGTCACGGCGCCAACAAGCAGCAGCTCGGCCAGCATGACAGGGCGACGATAGTGCACCATGAGGACCACGCCATAGGCAAAGATCGCGGCATTGAGCCACAGCACTCCGCCCATTGCCCTGGCGCAAACGTCAAGCGGCGCCACCAGATACGAGCCAGACGACGCGAATAAGATGAGCGCCGAAATCATCAGGTGAAGCACAAGGCTCGTCTCGTAGGCGCAAATCACCTTACGGTTATAGGACGAGCGGCGCGATGCGATGAGCGGGACGTGGATCATCTGCAGACACGCAGCCAGGGCAAAGACAACATCGAGCGCAACGATTTGGGGAAGGATGAACGAAATTTGCATCGTCACTCACCCGCCTGCGGCATCAAGACGATCATGCGCAGCTGACCGGGTTCGCCCTCAAGACGGTACGCCACGTTACGCCCTTGCAGCGCGCTCTCGAGCTCTTGCGCAGCGGGCGTCTGAGAAAGATCTTCATCATCGTTGGAAAAAAGCGTGGCGCGCAGCTCGACACTGCATCGGTCATGGTCGCCCAAGTGATACATAAGCGCCGGATGGTCGGTGGTGTAGGCAAAAAACGCAAAGTCATACACGCAGTCGTACAGGGCGCTTACCGTACTGGCGTGCATCGGGCGCCGTATGGCGATAATCGAGGCGCAATCGATATCGATGGTGCGCAGGTCGCTTGCGAGCTCGTTGGCAATGAGCTGAATGCGGTCGCGATCAAAACCGCTCTCACCGTGCTGTGCCAACGTGAGCGACCCTTTGCGCTTGCAATAGGCGACGAGCATCTTGGCGCGCTGCAGCATGCGGTAACGCTCGTGCGAAGACGCCTCGTCGGTCAACGGCGGCAGCGAACTCAGCAGGTCGTACATCCCTTCGAGCGCGCGGGCAAGTGCTTGGTCCACGTCTTGGACCAGCAAGGTCTCGGCCTCTTGATCTGCCAGGTGCGTCTTAAGGTCGTAGTCGGCGGCGAGCAGCTCGTTTTGACGCTGCAGCTCCATGCGACGCTGCGCCAGTTCGCGATTGAGTTCGTTGAGCTCCGACACGTCTTGGGCAAGCAGGGCCGATCCGCCCAGCAGTGGAAAGGCACGGTACACCACATCGGGATCGGACGCCACAGCAAAGGCATGGACGTGGCCGTGCTCCTGGGTCCGCAACTCCTCGCGCACGCCTACCGGCATTGGCTTTGACGCCGGCGTGGCATAGACTTCCTGCAGGTCGCGCGTTAGAACTTTGAGGTCAAGCGGCAAGGTGCCGAAAATACCGGCGATATCGTGGTACGACGGGATGACACCGCAATCGAGACAGATTTCCATCGCCACCACGCACAGGACGCAGTAGACAAGTGAAAAATTAAGCCTCCATGCCCAGGGCACACGCAGCGCATATGAAATGGCAAAGAACGCGCCGCCCAATAGGACAAGCGCGGCCGTGCCCGAGAAACGCTGAATACGAAAGGACGAGGACCGGCCCACCAGGATAAAAAAGGCAACGAAGTTAAAGGCTGTCCATACCAGAACGGTACCGTAGCCCCAACCATATGTGTAATCGTTGCTCCAGGTTCCACTCGATCGATCGAAATGGAAGACCTGCTGATGAACATCGTTAGTAAGCACAAAGCCGATAAGCAGGACAGCCATGACCCACAAAACGGTGCGGTACCGACGCCCCATACGATGCTGTTCCAAACCCGCAAGGCGCAGGCCGCACAGCTGGTAGAGCAGCGGAATGAGCGTCATGGGCACGTAGTACAGGTACCACAGCACGGTGGCATAGAACGGTGTGAACGACTTGTATTTGAGGATGACCTCAATCATCCAGAGGGCGCAGATGGCGGCGATGGCAACAAGGCGGCGGCGCAAGACGTAGTCCAAGCAGCGTAGGTACGCCAACACACCCCAGATTGAAAATGCAATTGCGGCGACAAGCAGCGGGAGAGAGCTCGAGTGGACGAGCGCATCCACGACCTCTTCGGACACCTCGCTATAGGCGGGCACGGCGTTGGAAAGCTTGGGGTCGGAGGCAAACAGCGCCGGCAAGACTGCCAAAAGCATGAGGAACAGCACGGTGATGGCGCCGGCGATAGCAAAGACGCGGTGACGGTACACCTGATGTGTTATACCAACAAGGAATCGCGGCATGGCGAAGAGCCTGCCGCCCCTGGGATCCGCCACGGGTGCGGATCGGGCGGTCGCGTGGCCGATATGTCGCTCGCGGGTACCCATAGTGCCTTTAGTGTACCGACAGGCAGGCCCAAAAAGCGGGCCACATGTCCCAAAATCCGCCGACGGCGAGGGACGTCGCCAGCGACTAGTCGTTTAAGAACGTCCCCAATGACTAAGACAAAACGAGCGAGGATTTTTGGACGCCCAAATGGCGAGAGTGGATAATCTCCCACTTTGAGCCCACAAACAGGCTAAAAACGGGAGATTATCCACTCTCATTCTGCGGGCACTCATTTAAGTACGTCCCCAATGAGTGCTTTCACTTCTTTTAACAAAACGCCTGGCGGGCATTAACTGCTCGCCGGGCGTTTTGGTTAGGAGGCTATGGTTGTTGGGAAGCCTTAGGCCAGGTCCTCGCCGTTCGTCTCGATGACGTGTTTGTACCAGTCGAAGCTCTTCTTCTTGGAACGCTTGAGGGTGCCGTTGCCTGCATCGTCGCGGTCCACGTAGATAAAGCCGTAGCGCTTGGACATCTCGCCCGTGCCGGCCGAGACCAGGTCGATCGGACCCCAGGTGGTGTAGCCCAGCAGGTCAACGCCGTCCTCGGTCACCGCATCGCGCATCGCGGCGATATGCTGGCGCAGGTAGTCGATACGGTAGTCGTCGTTGATGGAGCCATCCTCCTCGACAACATCCTTGGCGCCCAGACCGTTCTCGACCACAAACAGCGGCTTCTGATAACGGTCGTACAGGTCGTTGAGGGTGATGCGGAAGCCCAGCGGATCGATGGCCCAGCCCCACTGGCTCTCCTGCAGGTAGGGGTTCTTGGCGCCGGCGAAGGCGTTGCCCTGGGTGCGCTCGACATCGGGGTTATCGGCACCGGCGGAGCAACGGGTGCTGTAGTAGCTAAAGCTGATGAAGTCGACGGTGTTGGCGGCCAGGATCTCGCGGTCCTCATCCGTCATGCCCACATCGATGCCCAAACGCTCGAGCTTCTTGACGGCATAGGCCGGGTAGTAGCCGCGGCTCTGAACGTCGACAAAGAAGTAGTTGTTCTGGTTGTCGAGCTGCGCCTGGCGCACATCGCCCGGACGGCAGCTGTAGGGGTAGTAGCTACCTGCGGCAAGCATGCAACCGATCTTGACCTCAGGGTCGATCTCGTGAGCGATCTTGGTTGCCCAAGCGCTGGCGACGAGCTCGTTGTGGGCGGCCAGGTACTCGACGGCCTCCTTGTTCTCGCCCTCCTCAAAGACCAGACCGGCACCCATAAACGGCAGGTGCAGGATCATATTGATCTCGTTGAAGGTAAGCCAGTACTTTACCAGGCCCTTGTAGCGGGTGAAGATCGTGGTCGCGAGGTTCTTGTAGAAGTCGATGAGCTTGCGGTTGCGCCAGCCGCCGTACTCCTTGATGAGGTGAATCGGGCAGTCGAAGTGCGTGATGGTCACGAGCGGCTCAATGCCGTGCGCCTGACACTCGCGGAACACGTCCTCGTAGAAGGCCAGGCCGGCCTCGTTGGGCTCAGTCTCGTCGCCGTTGGGGAAGATGCGGGTCCAGGCCAGGCTCATGCGGAAGGTCTTAAAGCCCATCTCGGCAAAGAGGGCGATGTCCTCCTTGTAATGGTGATAGAAATCGATGCCGGTCTGCGCGGGGTAGTAATAGCCGTCCTCGAAGTCGAGCATCTTGCGCTGGCCGGAGACCACCGCATAGCGCTCGGGGCCGTGCGGCGCCACGTCCACGTTGGCCAGGCCGCGGCCATCCACGTCGTAAGCGCCCTCGCACTGGTTGGCAGCCGTCGCGCCGCCCCACAGGAAGTCTTTACGGAAAGCCATGCATCAATCCTTTCACACGCTGTTTGTCGTGGTTTCAGTATCCCCGTAAGCAGCGCGCTACTCAACGGCAACGACGCAGGCCGACACTTCTTTTCGCACACGGCGGCCCGGCAGCCGCCCCTGCCTGACACTTTCTGATACCGCCGCCCCAAACCACCACAAAGGGGACAGGCACCTTTGTGGTGGTTTGGGCCCGGTTTGTCTCGATCTGTAACAGGTAGGCCGCCAAAACCGGGCCTGGTGTTACAGATCGAGATCTTTCGGGCAGCCCTCTACGGTTTGTCTAAATCTGTAACAGGTAGAGACGATTTAGCCCGCTAGATGTTACAGATCGAGACAAACAGGAAGCCCCTAGTCGCAGGTGATGTCGAGGTTTTTGCCGATGAGGCCCACGTAACCGCCCTCGGCCGCCTTGGGGCTGTCGGCGTGGCAGAGGACCCACTTGTCGGCCTTCCAGTAGCAGTAGCTGTCACCGGCGGCAGGCATGTCGGCTGCAGTCTCGGGGCGCGGGCCGTTGGTGCCCGCCGGCAGCGCCACCATCACCTGAAAGCCGCCGTCGTCGACCATGCAGGGCGTGTAGTGAAGCGTGGTGGCGTAAACCTCGACGAGCGTGCCGGCGGGCGCGCGAAAGGCCTTGACCTGAGCGGTGTCGAGCTTGCCGTCGACAATTTGCTCGCGCTTGGCCAGCAGCAGAATAAAGTCGCGCGCACCCAAATTAAACTCACTGGCACGGTGATACTCCAGACAGTTGAGGCGCGTGTTGTGGCCGTTGCACCAGCCCGGCTGGAACGGACGGCCGCCGTACATGAGCAGGCCGAGCGTGTCGACACCCTCAACCTGCTCGAGCTCGGGTGCGGAGGCCACGTACTTGGTGCCCTCGGGAATGGGAGTAGCCGCAAGCGCCTCGACAAGCGGGGCGGTCAGGTTGGACGGCACGTCGTCCCACACGCGACCATAGGATTTGAACTCGGGATCTGATACAGAGTAGATATGCATGTTCGCTCCTGTTCGTTTATGTGACAGTATGAACATTCTAGAACATCATTCATCCACGACCACGATCAATACCGAAAACATTGCATGACGAAATCACCCGCTCAAAAAGCGACATGCAGCTTCCTAGTCGAGATAATCTTTAAGAAACTCAATAACGCTCATACACCAGTAGTCGGTCTCCGGCGCATGGGGCTTCATCAATGCGTGCCCCCCTTCTGAATACATGACTCCCTCATGGTGTACTCCAGCTGCATCCAGAGCATCGACCATCTTTTCATAATTGTCGGGCGATACAATATCATCGTCAGCGCATTGCCAAAGATATGTCGGAGGATACTGCTCCCACACATGCTGATTAATACAGAAATCATCGAGCGAGTCGCGACCAGCCCCGCCGCACACCGAATCAAGAAATCTATTGTCTGATGCGTTCTCAAAGCCACGAAGATCAATCGGTGCATAACACAGGACCAAGGCTTTGGGTGCCTCGCATCCGTAGGACGCAAATCCCTTGTTGTCCGTCCCCCACTCGGCAGTTAAATGCGCACCAGCAGAAAAGCCGATAACTGCATAACTTTTTGCGACATTAAATTTCGCTGAATTCTCGAAGACAAAACGGACAGCTCGATTTAAATCGTCGATTGGACGCGGCATCAAAGGCTCGACCCTCACCCTGTATGACAGCACGAACACGTTATAGCCCGCATCGTTGAGCTCGGGGGCAACGGGAAAGCCTTCCATTTGATGACAAACGCTCTGATAACCTCCGCCCGAAACCGCAATGATAAAGGGAGCCCCGGGTCTCCCGGGAAAGAAGAACAGTTTCGTGTTGCGTCGAGTCGGATCACGGATGCAGCCGGCTTCATCCCATATATCGTAGGCAACTTGCCTCCCGTCATCCACGAGTTCGACAATCCGATTCAATCCACGCAAAACGCGAGTAGTTTCATATGGATTAGCATCAGAATTCATATGAGACACGATGGGTTTATTCCACATGCGCTCCCAAGTTGAAGGCCGGCAAAGCATAAGGTGCTCGCCAAAGCCAGCGAACTCAGGAAGGAGCGCGATTTCGCCAAACGTCATATCGGCTGTAATTGTCATAGCTAGTCACTCCAAAAATGAGGGTGGGCTCGCGTGAATCAACGGCAAGCCCACCACATGCAATCTGCCGCGGGGTTTTCGGCAGCTTACATCCCAAATAATTGTCTACTCCACTACTGCCTCTTCATCAGGGCGATACAGGATGTAAACGAGAACGAAGTTAAGAATTAAACCGACGACATTGCAAAGAATTGCGCCGATGAGGCTGCTCATATCACCAGAAGGATCCATATAACCGGGGAAGCTAAAAATGCCGCTCGACGTCATAACGAACGTACAGGTGTTGAAAATCGCCGGGATAACAGCACTGATTGCTCCGGCGACCATGGAAGCGATAATGATCTTCTTGTGCTCCAAGATGATGCCGTACAGCGCCGGTTCCGTAATCCCGAAAAAGCCCGTAATGGCACAGCTGAACCCAAGACTCTTTTCACTCGGGTCCTTCGAGCGGAGGGCAAACGCCAAACAAGCGCCGACAACACCCATGCTGCAGCAGAGAAGTCCAAGGATAGGATCGGAGCCGACGGTCATAATATTGTTGATGGAAAGCACGATCAGGGCCCAATGGAGTCCAAGGGGGATCATAACGAGACCGAATATCGGCCCGAGAATAACGCCGCAAAGGACGGGGCTGAACTGATAGACCGCCAGCACTGCAGTCGCAAGCAAAGAGCTCGCCTGCTGAATAACGGGGCCGATCACAAGGAGCGAGACGGGGGCGGCAACAGCAACCGTCAGGAACGGGACGAGCGCAAATGCCACAACATCGGGAAGAACCGCCCGCAGCCACTTATTAAGAACGGATGCGAACCAAGCCGCCACGATAGCAGGAAACACCGTGGAGGAATAGCTCACCATTGTGAACTTCATGCCGAGCAAATCCAGCGCATCGCCCGCTCCGGCCGCAGCAACGAAAGTCGGATAAATCAGGATTGCACCGAGTACCGCACCGATATATCGATCGGTTCCAAAGAACTGAGCAGCAGATGATCCGACAAGAACGGGCAGAAAATACATGCAGGCATTTCCCATGCCGTACAGCAGAGTGTATATTCCGCTCTCGGCGGAAACAGCACCCGCCGTCGTCAGAATACTAAGGACGGCGTTTATCATTCCGCATGCGATCAAGGCAGGAAGAACGGGCATCATGATGCCGCTGATGAGCTTCATTAGCTTTCCCAGAAAGCCCTTAGTCTCTCCTTCGCTTGCCTCGGAATCTCCGGCATCAATCCCGGTTTCCTTGGCAACGATTTCATAGACCTTATCGACCTTAGGTCCCACAATCACCTGATATTGCCCCGCGGAATGGCGAATGTCGATCACGCCATCAATCGCCTTGACTTTTGCATCGTCTACGATGCTTTCGTCCTTAAGGTTGAACCTTAAACGAGTCATGCAGTGAGCTACAAATGTAACGTTGTCTGCGCCGCCCACCATCTCGAGAATCTCGGCAGCGAGCTTGGTTGTATCCGCCATAAATACCATTTCTCCCATGTTGAGTTTTATATGTAACCATCAGCAAAGCGCGCGCCTTTGCCAACTAATTACCTTGTTTTCGATGCAATTCGATTGATGTGCATCATGAGGTAGAGTCTTTCTTCGTCTATAAGTTCCCGCCCCGTCAGTCGGCTGAGAACAGAAGCAATATCATCGGCGCACATTGATGCCACCGGATATTCTTTTTTGAGCGAGAGGTACATCTTGCGGTTGTCGCTCACGATGCTTTCGCCAGAGTTCAACCTATTGAATAAGTACTGAAGATGGGTTGCGAACCTTGCGTAATCGAAACCTTCCCGATCAACTTGAATGCCAAGCCGATTTTCAACAGCAACGGTTGACTCCTCCAGAACACGATCGTAGATATCCGCGCTAAACTCTTTAACTACTTCGCATGAGTCCGAATCGGCCATGTTATTGATAAACGCCATGGCAATTCCAACTGCCTCATGAGCTGGAAGCCTAACGTTAAGACGTTTCCTGATTATCTTAAGTGCATACTCGCCGATTCTAAATTCGACGGGATATTGTTGGCGGACATCAAACGATAAAGGCATGCGGACAACGATATTTTGCTCTTTGCGCTTAACCGCATACGCGATATGGTCCGCAAGGATAAACGGCAAATTAGGGCTCACCTCATAAGACAGCAAACCTGTCGACATATCAATAACATCCGAGGTAAGCTCGAGAAGCTCGTCGGGGACCTCGTCAACGAGAGCGATGTAGCGAGAGCTAACGTTATAAAACGTTCGTTGAATCTCCGAAAGAGGGACCTCGTCTCCGACATTCTTAAACCCCAGACCACGGCCGAATGCAACCAACTGTCTGCCATTTCCATCGACGCAGAGGACAGCGCTGGTATTAATTCGTTTAACAATTTCCATGTGTCCCCCCCCTAAACAGAACAAGGCTCCCGAAGCAGAATCCGACAATCAATGTCGACAGATGCTGCTTCAGGAGCCTTGCCTGAATATCACTCTGAGGACTAGTTTAAGCGAGCTAGTGCTAATGACCTCGAATAAACACTTCTAAACAGTTAAACGGTCGATATCTCCGTGTGAACGGTTTGGAGGCAGAGGGCGGCCCTATGCCTGCTGATAGTGCAGGTGCTTCTCGTCGATATCGGCCAGGTCGCGGTCGAGGTAACGGCGCGCAAGCCAGTTTGCCATGGGGAGGTTCTGGTCCAGATAGTTGCCGCACTCCTCGGGAGCAGCGCCGGGGATATCGCCCTCAAAGCCAGCAACAAACTCGAACAGCTCACGCACGAGCGGCAAGATCTCCTCGCTCGTCAGTTCACCAAAAATGACGAGGTAAAAGCCCGTGCGGCAGCCCATGGGACCAAAGTAGACAATGCGGCTCGACCACTCGGCATGGTTGCGAAGGAAGGTGGCGCCCAGATGCTCGATGGTGTGGCACTCGGCCGTGTTCATGACCGGCTCCTTGTTGGGCGTAGCCAGGCGCAAATCAAAGGTAGTGACGGCAGCGCCGGTCGCCGGATCGCGGTCGATGCGGCTCACATACACGCCAGGCTCGAGCAGCAGATGGTCAACGGAAAAACTTGCGATGCGCTCCATGGCAGTTCCTCTCGGTAGTCAATTTGGGACGGGGCTCTTTTAGCTGGCTCGAATGGTCGCACCAATCATACCAGTCAAAAAAGCCCCGTCCCAAATGAGCTGCCTAGGACGGGGATCAATGAGTTTTTAATCCCCGCCCCAGAAAAATCATTCTAGGCCGTGTACGCGATGGTCGCGTCGACGGCGTGACGCCAGCCGGCGATCTTTTTGGCTCGTTCGTCGGCAGACATGGCGGGCTCCACGATGCCGCGGGCGCCGTAGACGTCAACGACGTCGCGCGTGTACATGCCCAGCGCAATGCCGCAGGCCCAAGCCGCACCCAGACCGCTCATCTCGTCGTTGCTCGCAATGCGGATGGGCGAGCCGACCAGGTCGCTCTCAAACTGCATCAGGTACGCGTCGCGCGTGGGACCGCCGTCAACACGAAGCTCGGCCAGTGCCGTGCCCGAATCCTCGACCATCGCATCGATGACGTCGAAGATCTGATAGGCGATCGACTCGTCGGCGGCCTTTACGAACTCCGCACGGCCCGTGGTGCGCGTCATGCCAAAGACGCAGCCCTCGGCATCGCTCGCCCAGTGCGGCGCGCCCAGGCCAGTGAACGCCGGCACAAAGTAGACGCGGCTCGCCGGATTGGCGGCGTAGCACAGGTCGGTAACTTCCTCGGGATTGTTGATGAGCTCCAGGTCGTCGCGCAGCCACGTCTTGACGGCGCCGGCGTAGCTCACGTTGCCCTCGAGCACATACTCGGTCACACCGTCCATACGCCACGCAAGCGAGCTCGAAAGCCCGTGCGAGCTGGCGACGAACTCGTCGCCGACGTTCATCATGACCGAGCTGCCGGTGCCATAGGTCGCCTTTGCCATGCCGCGGCTATGGCAGCCCTGGGCAAACAAGGCGGCATGGCTGTCGCCGAGCACGCCGTGAATGGGCACGGGCGCCGGCAAAAAGCCGCCCAGGTTCGTCATGCCGAACAGGCCATCGGAATCGGTCATCTGCGGCAGGCAAGCCGAATCGACGCCAAAGGCCTCGCACACCGGCTCGCTCCAGCAGCCACGGCGCAGGTCAAAGAGCTGCGTGCGGCTGGCATTGGACCAGTCGCAGCGAAACTCCGCGCCGCCCGTGAGCGTCCAGACCACCCAGGCATCGATGGTGCCCAGGCACAGCTCGCCCGCCGCAGCGGCCTCGGCAGCCGCGGGAACGTTCGCGAGGATCCAGGCCATCTTGCCCGCCGGGTAGTAGGGCGAGAGCACCAGACCCGTCGTGTCGCGCACCAGCTCGGCCACGCCTTCGCGCGCAGCAAGCTCGTCGCACAGCTCGCGGGCGCGGGCGCACTGCCACACCACGGCGTCGCACAGCGGCTCGCCCGTCGTGCGCTTCCAGGCAACGGTAGTCTCGCGCTGGTTGGAGATGCCGATGCCGGCGACGTCGGCCGGATCGACCCCGGTCTCCTCCACCACGGCGCGCGCCACGGCCAGCACGTTAGCGGCGATCTCGGCTGGATCATGGCTCACCCAGCCGGCCTCGTTGACAATCTGGCGATGCGGGCGATCGGCACGATGAATCAAATGGCCGCCCTCGTCCACCAGCAGCGCCTTGGTGCCCTGCGTGGATTGATCGATTCCGATGATGTAGCGGCCCATGGCCACCCCTTTCAAAACGAATGTGACAAAGGGGCGGTCCCTTTGTCACATTCCAGTTACTCTGCGGGCAAGAACTCGGCGACGGTCTGCGCGATTCCGGCACCCGTCAGGCCGTAGTGCGCAAAGACCTCGGGGCTCGTGCCGGTGATGACCGGCGCATCGGGCAGGGAGAGGCACTTGACCGGACACGGGCAATGCTCGCCCACGACCTGCGCGACCATGGAACCCAGGCCGCCGAAGGGGCTGTGCTCCTCGACGGTCACGACGGCGCGCGTGGCACCGGCGGCCTCGATCACAGCCTCAGCATCGAGCGGCTTGACGCAATACATGTCGAGTACCGTTGCCGAGATGCCCTGCTCGGCCAGCAGATCGGCGGCGTCCACGGCATGGCGGACCATCTCGCCGGTGGCGACAATCGTCACATCGGCGCCGCGACGCACCCAAGTGGCGCGATCCATCTGGAACGGGCACTCGTCCTCGGTGTACACGTCCTCCACCGGGTTGCGGCCCACGCGGATGTAGGCCGGCTTGTTGTCGGCGACCAGGGCACGCACGAGCTCGGCGGTCTGGAATCGATCGCTCGGCAGATACACGCGCATGTTGGGAATCGCGCTCATGGCGGCGATATCCTGCGCGGAGTGATGGCTCATGCCTAAGGCGCCGTAGGACACGCCGCCCGAGATGCCGATGAGCTTGACGTTGGTGTTGGAGTACGAAACGTCGACCTTGCACTGCTCATACGAGCGCGTGGTCACAAAGGACGCCGGCGAGGCGGCCCAGGCCTTCTTGCCGCACGAGGCCATACCGGCGGCGATACTCACCAGGTCCTGCTCGGCGATGCCGACCTCAATGGACTGCTGGGGATACTGATCGAAGAACGGCGTGAGCGATGCGGAGCCGCGGGAGTCGGAGCACAGGACGACGATGTCTTTATCGGTTGCGGCGGCCTCGAGCAGCGTGTCGCAGATAGCCTTGCGGTTGGCGATCTTGTTAGCCATTGATAGCCTCCTTATGGGCAGCGAAATCGGCGATGATCTGGGCATATTCCTCATCGTTGGGCAGGTGATGATGCCAGGCGGCCTTGTCCTCCATAACCGGCGAGCCGTAGCCCTTCACCGTGTTGAGGATGATGACCGTGGGCTTACCCTTGGTCTCGGCGGCCAGCGTCAGCGCGGCGTCGATGGCCTGGACGTCGTTGCCCGGAATGGACAGCACGTTCCAACCGAAGGCGGCCCAGCGCTCCTCCTGCGAATCCTGCTTCATGACGTCCTCGGTGCTGCCGCTGATCTGCAGGCGGTTGCGGTCCACGAGCGCGCACAGGTTATCGAGCTGGTAGTTGCCGCCGCTCATGGCGCCCTCCCAGACCGAGCCCTCGGCAAGCTCGCCGTCGCCCATGATGGTGTAGACGCGGTAGTCGCGGCCGTCCATCTTGCCGGCAAGCGCCATCCCGACGGCCACGGGCAGGCCGTGACCCAGCGAGCCCGAGTTCATCTCGATGCCCTTGAGCTTGTTGTTGGGGTGGCCGATGTAGGGGCTGCCGAACTTAGAGAAGCGGGCCTTGACGTCGTCGAGGTCCAGATAGCCCTCGTGGCAGAGCACCGCGTAGTAGGCCTCCATGGCGTGGCCCTTGGAGAGCACGAAGCGATCGCGGTTGGGATCGTCGACGGTCTCGGGCGAAATGTTGAGGTGGTTGGCGTAGAGGGTCATGAGGGCGTCGATGACCGACATGTCGCCGCCGATGTGCCCGCCGGCGCCAGCCATGATGATATCGACGCAATCGCGGCGAAGGTCCCAACGCAGGGATTCAAGCTCTTCGATAGTTGCCATTTCTACTCTCCTCGCAGGTAAGCTTTGACGTCTTCTTCGATGGGGTCGTACAGGTCGGGGACAATGCCGATGTACTTGCACGCCTCGTAGAGCACCGGCACCACGTTGGCGTGAATGGCGACGCAGTGGTGGATGTAGGGACCCTCGACGATCTTGGCCTCGAGGCGCTTGAGGTTGTCGACCTCGACCCACAGGTAGGTGCCCATGCCGGCCGGGCCGTCGATGCCGCGGGCGTTGCCCAGCAGCAGCGAGTACTCGCCGTTGTCGCCGTCAAAGCGGGCAAGGGTGAGGTCGCCGTGCTTGGCTTCGGCCGTCAGCGCGCCGGGATGATCGAACGCCAGCGGGTAGGTGAGCTTGGGCTTGACGGCCGCACAGCTGCAGGGCCAGGGGCCGCAGTGCTGCAGCAGCTCGCCGTTCTCGTTATCGGGATGGCGCACGGTCCAGTCGGCGAACATGCCGCGGTGACGGCCCAGGTCGGCGGCCTCGACCATAAGCGCGGTGATAGCGCCATGGATGTCGGTCTCGCAGACGATGGGGATGCCCATCTCGTTGAGGATTGCGTTGGCGGCGCAGGGCATAATGCCCAACTCGTCCTGCAGGGCGTTCCAGCACTGGATGGCGCCGGCGTTGCAGCCGTACTTCTCGACCAGGCGCTTCATGGCAATGGCGAGTCCTGCGACCGCAGGAACCTTGTCCTCGGGGATGCAGATCTCAAAGCTGTCACCAATGTGGGCGAGCATGGCTGCCATGGCCTGCTCGTCAGCCTGGGCGTCGCGCACGGCCTGGACAAGCTCGGTCATGGGGATGGGCGAAAGCTGGATGTTGAACTTCTCGAGCAGCTCGCCCTCGTTGCACATGGTCGACCAGAAATCGAACGGACGGGTGGCCATCTGCAGGATGCGGGTGTGCTTGAAGGTCTTGACCACGTTGCACACGGCCAAAAAGTCCCAGACGCCGCGCTCGAACTCGGGATCGGTCAGACGGCAGTTGGTCATGTAGGTGAAGGGAACCTGGAAGCGGCGCAGGACCTTGCCGGTGGCGAACAGGCCGCACTGGCTATCGCGCAGACGGGTGCCGTCGGGCTCGGGGCGCTCGTCGCGCGGGCCCCACAGCAGCACGGGCAAGCCGAGCTCGCGGGCAAGGCGGGCGCAGACACACTCGGTACCAAAGTTGGCGTGGCACAGCATGATGCCGTCGACGCCCTCGGCGCGGAACTTTTTGACGATAGGCTCGATATGGCTGTCGTCGAACAGCAGGCCCTCGTCGTTGATGTCGTCGATATCCACAATCTCGACGCCGATCTCGCGCAGGCGATCAGCCGTCAGACCGCGATACTTGATCGCGTCCGGCGCGCTAAAGATACTGCGGCGCGTGGGCACAAAGCCGAGCTTGATCTTGTCCATGTACGTCCTCCCCTAGTCACATGCTCAGTAAACAGACGCATGTTTCGTTTTGTTCTGTTTACTAAATGTTTTACTCTTTTGTTTAAAAGTTTAGCGCGAAAGTCTCGTAAACGGTAGAGAAATCAGCCTAAACGGTATGTAAACAAACTGAACATACAAGGGAAACAAAAAGAGGACCCCGAAGGATCCTCTTCTGAATGGCACTATGTTAACTGCCCTAGCGAGCTTTGGCACGCTGCAGGCAATGCCGTCTCCGCCTAGATTTCGCGCACGCTCTGGCGCTCGACAAAATAGGTCGACACGGCCGTTTTGCAGGTATAGCTCTTGGGATTGCGGATGTTACCCACCAGACGGCGCACCGCGATCTCGCCCACCTCGTGTTTGGGAACATGCACCGTGGTGAGTGGCGGGTTGGAGAAGGCGCCCAGAGATAGGTCGTCAAAGCCGATGATCGAGACATCCTCGGGCACGCGAATGCCGTGCTCGTTGAACGCGCGCATGGCACCCACGGCGAGCACGTCGTTCTCGGCAAAGAAAGCCGTCGGCAGGTCGTCGCGTGAGACGCTGTCGAGCCATGCACCCATATCGCGATAGGCACCTTCGAGCGTGGTGCCCAGCGTGACGTGCCATGCCGGATTGGCCTCGAGGTCCGCATCCTCAAGCGCTTGGCGATAGCCGCGCTCGCGATCCTTAAAGTTGCGGATACGAAGATCGCCTGCCAGATAGCCGATTTGCCTGTGACCCTTCTCGATAAGGTAGTCCACGGCGCGCAGCACCGAATCGGTATTGGCAATGACTACGGCATCAAAGTACTGGCGGTCGCTCCAGCCGTCGAGCACGATCAGGTGGGCGGCAGCGTTGGCGAACAGGGCGTAATCTTCCTCACCCAGCTCGGTACCCATCAGCACGATGGCGGCAGACGGGTCGGCGATCAGGCCCTCGACCTGCGGACGCACGGCGTCCAGGTCGCTAAAGTCGAGCGAGACAAAGCTCGTGCTCATGCCGTGGCGACGCGCCTGGCGCTCCACGCCCTCAATAACCGCGGGATGGAAGGTGCTCTCGTCCAGGATGGCGCCCGTCTTGCGCGCGAGCACAAACTGGATGCTCTCGAGCTGCGTCGACTGCTGATAGCCGAGCGACTGCGCGCACTCCAGGATGACTTTGGCGGTCTCCTCGCTCACGCTGCGCTTGCGGTTGAGCGCGTTGGACACGGTCGCAGGCGAAAAACCGGTGATGCGGCTGATTTCGCGAACACTTGCTTTGGCCATTGTTCCCCCTAGCAACGGTCGTGGCGGAGCATCGTGGCCTGACCGCCCCGTGACTCGACAACTAAACGACCGCAAATTCAATCTAAACAGAATAGTAAATGTTTAATAGCTAGTTTAGCCTGTTGTCAAGCGAAGCGACGCGACTATTCCCCCAACGGGCGTATTTACTCGGTAGCTAAAAAAGCCCGTCCCAAATTGACTACATGGGACGGGGCGTGAAAATCATTTAGCCCAGGACACGAGCCATACGGGCCTTGAACTCGGACAGGAAGCGCGGGGCGTCGATGGTCAGCGCCACGAGCGCGCTCTTATCTGGATCGGACAGACGGTGCTCGTCGCAGATGGTGCGGCCGCGATACTCGCCCAGCAGGTCGACACGCAGGTTACAGCCGAGCGCACCCACGAGCGTGGGATCAATCGCCACGGCAACCGCCAGCGGATCGTGCAGCGCGCAGCCGCCCAGGTAGGGCGCGTTCATTTCGTACGAACCGATATAGTGCTCGACCATGCTCGCAAACGCGCAGCCAGCCATAGTGCCCGAGCCCGTCCAGCCGGCAACGTCGCGACGTGTGAGCACCACGCGGTGCGTCACATCCAGGCCCACCATGGTGAGCTTGCGGCCCGAGCGCAACACAGCGTCGGCAGCCTCGGGGTCGCCCGCCATGTTGGCCTCGGCGCCCGCGCTCACGTTGCCGGGCACGGTAAGGGCGCCGCCCATCACGACCACGCGGCCGATAGACATCATCGCCGCCGCATCGCGCTCCAGGGCAAGCGCCAGATTGGTGAGCGGGCCGGTCGCAACGTAGACCAGATCGGGACCATAGGTACGCGCGGCATCAATCAGGTAATCGACCGCCGCATTGCCGTCGGCCGACGTCGCGCCCACCGGCTCGTACGGCGAGGCGGGCACGCTTGCGCCGCCGATGCCGTTCTTGCCGTGGATAAGCGTGGTGGACGCCGGCGGCGTGTAGGGTTCGGTCGCCTTCATGGGACGATCGGCGCCCAGGTACACCGGCACCTCGGGACGACCCAACAGGTCGAGCACCGCCAAGCAGTTGTGCGCCGACTGCTCGACGCGCACGTTGCCAAAGCACGTGGTGATGCCGACGAGCTCCACCTCGGGGCTCGCGATGGCATAGGCAAGCGCCATCGCATCATCCACACCCATATCCAGATCAAGGATCAGCTTCTTGGTTGCCATTGTTCTACTCCGCTTCTCCGTCTACATCCAAACCGTCTAAACCAAACTTGTGCTCGACTTCCGCACGCGTGGGAATTGATTGCTGAGCGCCCAGGCGCGACACCGTCACCGCCGAGGCGCGAGCACCCGCCGCCATGCACTCAAAGAGCGGCAGGCCCTCCAGACGAGCCGCCGCCAACGCGCCGATAAACGTATCGCCCGCGGCCGTCGTATCGACCACCGCGCTCGAAAGCGCCGGCATGCGCAGCGGCTCACCGCCATCGCCGAGCGTAACCGAGCCGGCGCCGCCCAACGTGATGACCGCAGCCCCGGCGCCCTTGTCGAGCAGCGCATTGAGCGCGGCGACGCAACTCGCATCATCCGTGGGCAGAATGCCCGTCAGTACCTGGCACTCGGTCTCGTTGGGGCAGACCAGGTCGACCGCTGGCCACGCTCCTGCCGGCAGGTCGCAGGCGGGCGCCGGGTTAAAGATCGTATAGAACCCCAGCTCGTGAGCGCAAGCAAGCGCCCCGGCCGTCGCCGCAAGGTCACATTCGCCCTGGGCGATAAAGACGCCGCCAGCAGCCGGGGCAATCTCGCTGGCATCGCCGTCGAGCTCGTCGGCCACCAAGCGCCTCAGTGCGCGGGCAACGTCCTCGCCCGCAAGCGCATGGTTGGCGCCCGGCGACAGCACGATGCGGTTGTCGCTCTCACAGCGAATGATAGTCGCAGTACCGGTCTCCACGTCGTCGAGACGTGTCACGAACTCAACGCCCACGCCGGCATCTTGGAGCCCTGCCACAAGCGCATCGCCAAAGGTATCGCGCCCAACAGCGCCGATCATGCACGTGCGCGCACCCATGCGCGCAGCGGCAACGGCCTGATTGGCTCCCTTACCGCCGGCGTTGGTGATAAAACCGCTGCCATCGACCGTCTCGCCCGCGCGCGGCATGCGCTCGCACGCCACCGAAAGGTCCATGTTCATGCTGCCGAACACCGCAACGATGCTGTGATCCGCCATGGAAACCTCCTCGTCTTCAGGCTTTGCGCCCACCATCGACCAACGATTGTGCACTCTCGCACCCCCTATAACTTTAGTCCACTTTGATGTGGACGCGCGCTTGAGCTTGCGCCAGCAGCAAGCATTCACAGGGGCAGGCAGCTACAATGAATACGTGCTGATTATTCTCGTCATTGGATGATGTTTTATGGAACAATTCTCGCAATCGGGCTCGCGCGGTCGACGCCGCACGGGCAACGAGCCGGCGCCGCACAAACGCGTGAAGGGCGAGCGCCGTGCCAACGAGCCGCGACGCACCGCGAGCCCCCATCGCGCTTCTGCCAACAACGCTGGCCGCGCCAACACTCCCGCCGCGGAGCAGACGCCTGCTCGCCCCAAGTCCCGCTACATCCCTGCGCTCGACGGCCTGCGCACGCTTGCCGTCGTCGCGGTGGTGCTCTATCACCTCAACCTCACGTGGGCTCAGGGCGGCCTGCTTGGCGTCACGATCTTCTTTGTGCTTTCGGGCTATCTGATCACACGCCTGCTACTCAACGAAGTCGCTAAGACCGGCCGCATCGACCTCAAGAGCTTCTGGATCCGCCGCATCCGTCGCCTGGTCCCCGCCGTGGTGACCGTTGTGGTTGTAACCTGTGCGCTGTGCACCGTCTTCAACCACGTGATGCTCACCAAGATGCGTCCCGACATTCTGCCGTCGCTGCTGTTCTTTAACAACTGGTGGCAGATTATGCAGGACGTTTCGTACTTCAACGCCCTGGGCGACCCCTCGCCGCTTACGCACTTTTGGTCGCTCGCCATCGAGGAACAATTCTACCTGGTTTGGCCACCGCTGCTGTTTGCCATGGTGTCCATGCATGTGAGCAAACCCAACACGCGCCGTGTGGTCCTGGGACTCGCAGCGGTATCCGCCCTTGCCATGATGGTGCTCTACAACCCTGCCGCCGACCCCAGCCGCGTGTACTACGGCACCGACACCCGCGTCTTCTCGCTGCTGCTGGGCGCCTGGATGGCCTTTATCCCCGATCGCGACCTGGCGCCGGTGCGTCTCGCTCATCGTTTGGGGCTCAATCGCCTGGCTGGCGCCGCCAAGCACGGCAAGAACGCCGAGGGCAAGCCTGGCGAGAAGGCCGACAACGCAGCCGAGACCGTCCCGGCACAGCCGAGCGCCCTCGTGCGCTTTTGGTCCTCGCCCGCATCCATCGATGTGTTGGGCGTCGTGGGTCTGGTTGGCCTTGCCGCCATGGTCGCGCTCACCAACGGCTACACCGCGTTCCAGTATCGCGGCGGCACGCTGCTATGCTCCATCCTCACGCTCATGGTCATCGCGGCCTGCGTGCAGCCCCAGGGAATGGTTGCCCGCGCACTGTCCGCCGAGCCGCTCGTGTGGGTTGGCAAGCGCTCGTACAGCATCTACCTGTGGCACTATCCGCTACTGTTGCTCATGAACCCGGTCGCCAACATCAACGATACGCCGTGGTGGCAGTACATTTTGCAGGTGTTGTTGGTGGTCGCCGTAGCCGAATGTTCATATCGCTTTATCGAGACGCCGTTTAGAAAGGGCGCCTTTGGGCGCACCGTATCCGAGTTCCGCGACGGCACCACCGCGCCCGCCAACTGGGTGCGCGCGCACGTCCCTGTCTGCGCAGCCTGCGCTGTCGTGTTGGTCGTTGCACTGGGCGGCCTGATCTTTGTGCCGGAGACCTCCGCACTGAGCGGTGAGGGCGCCGAAGTCCTCAACAAGGAAGCCAAAAACACCGCGCCCACAGACCAACAGGCGGCCGACGACACCGACAAGGACAACGACGGCTTCCCCGATGGCTCCTACGACCTGTTGATGATCGGTGACTCCGTGTCGCTGCGCGCCGTTGATTCCTTTGACGGCGTGTTCCCGCACAGCCATATCGATGCCGAAAAGGGCCGCCAGTTTGATGCGGGCCGCGCGACATTTGAGGGCTATCTCCAACAGAACCTTGCCGGCAAGATCGTGGTCTTTGCACTGGGCACCAACGGCTTGGTAACCGACGACCAGATCGACGCCATCATGACCGATGCAGGAGATAAGCGTATTGTGGTGTTTGTGAACACGCGCAGCCCGCAGCCGTGGGTTGGCTCTACCAACCAGGCCATCGCCAACGCTGCTACGCGCTACAAGAACGTGCGCGTTATCGACTGGTACGGATACAGTGTCAATCGCAACGACCTGTTCGATGGCGATGGCACGCACCTGTCGACCACTGGCGTGACTGAGTACCTCAACTTGATCCACGATGCAGTCAAGAAGGACCTGCCCGTGCATCCCGAGGATCACGTCAACGATCCGCAGCCGGCGGCCGTCAAGTCTGCCACCGACGCACTCGTCAATGCGCTCGCTCTCAAGCCGCACAAGCTGGGCACCGACAAGTAACCTGCAGCGCAAACTTCCCACATCCGGAGGGGGTGCCTGCCACGGCAGGCACCCCCTCCGGCAGTTAGGGACGTTCCTTATATGCCGGCACCCAGGGACACTCCTGACACAGCCGAGGAACGCCCTCCTTGCGACCGAATTCTGGGCGCCTCGCCACCCCGAACGTTGTTTCCAAGCCCACACCCGCAGCAAACAACCCAAAATCACTCTTTTCGAGCCGACTCCAAGAGGTCGTGGACAAAAAGTGGCAAATATGAGTACTGTTACCATTTTAGTAGCAGGCAAAACCACCCAAAATGGCGCTCATGCGGTAGCGCACGACCCTTCCAGTTGACCAGAATGGCCGGCTTAGGACTTGGAGACCCGCTTTTAATAAACAGATTCTTAACTATGTTCATTATTTTCTTGGTCGTAAATGCTATCGGCAAGGCAACAGTACTCATATTTGGCATTTTTTGTCCACTGCCATATAACTAACGCCCTATAGCGGGCAAAAAACAGGCCGCAGTCCATCGCTGCGGCCTGTTTGGAGTCCAAAAGAGGCGCTAAGCGCTGTAACCCATCGCCTGCAGAACAAACATGACGACCGTCAGCACCGTAATCACACCGATAGTCGCCCAAGTGAGCACATTCCACACGCGGCCGTTGCGGTTAGTGCCCATAATGTGACGGTCAGCGGCAATAACCACCTGGAACACCAGAACCACGGGCAGCAGCACGCCATTGATGACCTGCGAGGTCATCATAATCTGGAACAGATCGACGCCGGGCATAAGCACCAGCACGGCAGAGATACCGATGATGGCCGTAATGATGCCGCGATAGACCGGGGCCTCGTCCCAGCTGCGGTCGGCACCGCGCTCCCAGCCAAATGCCTCGCAGATAGCGCTCGACGTAACGCCCGGCAGCACGCAGGCGGCCAAGAAGCTCGCCGCGACCAGGCCCGAGGCAAACAGTACCGTGGACCACTGACCCGCAATAGGCTCCAGCGCGCGGGCAGCATCGGCGGCATCGCTAATCTGAATACCCGCCGGAAACAACACCGTACCGGTCGTGATGATAATAAAGCCGGCAATGATATCGGCAGCGATCGAGCCGCTCACGGTATCAATACGCTGCAGCACGATGTCGTCCTCGCCCGCATTCTTATCGACCACGTTGTTCTGCGCCAAGAAAATCATCCACGGCGCGATGGTGGTACCGATCGTTGCGACCACGAGTGACACGTAGCTGGGGTCATTTTGAATGTTGGGCACGACCAGGTCGACCGCGACCTCACCCCAGTTGGGGCCAGCCATAAACGTGGCGACAATATAGGTCACGAACACGCAGCTCACCAGCAGCAGAATCTTCTCGATGCGCTGGAAACTCCCCGACATGGTAAGCATCCACACCAGCAGCGCCACCAACGGCACCGAGATGCTCGCCGGCACGCCAAAGAGGGCAAGGCCGCTCGCAATACCCGCAAACTCCGAAATGGTCACAGCCGTGTTGGCGATCAACAGCGCCGCCATAGCAAGTACACTCTTGCGCACGCCAAAGCGCTCGCGAATGAGCGATGCCAGGCCCTTGCCCGTGACGCAGCCGCAGCGCGCCGCGGTCTCCTGCGTCACGATGAGCAGCACGGTCATGACAGGAAGCATCCACAGCATCTTGTAGCCATAGCTGGCGCCCGCGCTGGAATACGTTGCAATGCCGCCGGCATCATTGCCCGAAAGCGCCGCCAACAGACCGGGACCCATAGCGCCAAAGATGGCCGCGATGGTCAGCTTTTGCTTGGTGCCCGACTTTTGCTTGGTATTTTGCACGCGACCACCTAGCCCATGACTGACATGGCGAGCAGCACCGCAGCGATGCAATACGCCACGCACGAGATCATGACGGCAATGACGTTCATGGCGGTGCCCGACGTGTTGAGGTCATGCTCGTCACGCCAGAACAGCACCATCAGGTAAATCACGGCACTCATGTTGCCAACCAGGCAAATGATGGCGGCAATGTTAAAGCAGCCGGTAAAGAGCTGCTCCTCAAACATAGAGGCATCGGGGAATGCAGCGGTGCGCACCAGCTGGGCGCACAGGTAGGTCACGAGTGACAGAATCAGGCCCATGCCCGTGCTCTGGAAGAAGAATCCCAGATACGGCTTGGGCTCGTCGTCGTGACCGTCATACTCCAGGAAGTAGTTCTTGACGAACGACACCATGCGCGAGGCCGCCAGCAGCACGAGCGGCATGGCGCACATGGGGAACACCACCAGATGCGCGGAGCCGAGCGCCGTTCCCAGCACGGTCGCCATGATGCACGATGCGATGCCCCATACAACAACCCAGTACTGACGATGCACGAACCAGCTGAGCACGTTCGTCGAGTCGTCCGACGCGCTATCGCCCGAGCCGACACCGGCGATCTGCAGGTCCTCCTGATGCTCCTCGGCGATAACGTCCATGGCGTCGTCGAAGGTCACGATACCAAGGATATGACGGTTCTCGTCGCAGACAGGGATGGCAACCAGGTCGTACTTGGTCATCTCGTCCGTCACGTCTTCCTGGTCCTCGTCGGGCGACACATAGACCAGGTCGCGATAGGCCAACTGACCCAGCGTGGCGTCGCGGTCGGCTACGATCAGCGTGCGCAGCGAAAGCACGCCGGTCAGCATGCCACTCGGATCCTCGGTATAGACGTAATAGACGCTCTCGAAGTCCTCGTCGAGCTCGCGGATCGCCTCGATGGCGTCACCGACCGTTGCCGTAGCGGGCAGGGAGACAAACTCCGAGGTCATGATGCGGCCGGCGGTGTTGTCCTCATACCCCAGCAGGTTACGAATCGCCTTCTCCTCCTTGACGCCCATCAGGCGCAGGAGCTTCTCGGCCTTCTCGTAATCAAGCTCGTCGATCAGGTCGGCAGCGTCGTCCGGGTCCATCATGGCCAGCATCGACGATGCGTCGGTGTCGGACAGGCCCTCGAGCATCTCGGTCATAAGCTCGTCGTCATCGAACTCCGAGATGGCCTCGGCGGCCTGGGCAGTATCGAGCTGCGCAAACACCTGCGCACGCAGGCGCGGGTCGAGCTGCTCGATAATGTCGGCGATATCGGCAGGGTGCAGCTCGCCGAGCGTCTTGTGCGACACCGAGAGCTGAATGTTCTTGGTCGAGCGGTCGAGCAGGTCCATGTAGGACCAAGCGATGATGTCCTCACTGAGCGGCTTGCCCAGGTGCTTCATAAAGCCTTCGACGATATGCTCGAGCGCGGGGCTGATGGCGCGTAGCAGACCGCGAGCACCGACCTCGGCGCCCAGCAGGCGCAGCTGGTTTTCGCCCGACATGGAAAACTTGATGTCGTTGACGCGCACGACCTTCATGCCCTGCGTGTCGACAATCTGCTTGTTGAGCACGTCGCGGGCAAGCAAGAGTTCGGTCGGCTGCAGGTACGAAAAACGGATTTCGGTGGCCGACGTCTTAAGGTGTACACCCGTCTCGTCGATACGGTCGACCCATTTGCGCCAGCTGATCATAAACGGCGTCTTGCCGGGACCGCGGAACGCGAGCGACGTCACGTGTGGAAAAACTTCGCCGGTAGCAATACCAAAATCGTTGACCACGCCGAGCTTTTCGCCGTCGACGTCCAAGACCGGCAATTTGAGCATCTCACTCAGATAATTCAATGGTGCTCCCCATCATTGTTCCTCCGAACGCGGCCGCGCGTGCGGCGTCCGGGGGCTTCTGGATATGTATACGCATGCGCGGGCGGCACGCCGCTCGACGCTTACACCCCGTGCATGCGCAAAAAGCACCTGCATGGGGTCATCGACTGTATGGTCGAGGTTTGGATTTCACCTGTAACCTTTCTCTTGACCCTCATTAACCGCAGTAACTATAGCATCAGCATCGCCCTGCGGCATCGAATTTATGCGCTGCACATTGCAGGCATACCAAACGCTGACGCATCCGTGACATAGCCATTCGGGACGTTCTTAAACGACTACCCAATGACTACTCTGTGGTGTCATCGTCCTCGGCAAGTTGGGGGAACACGGCGCCTTTGGGCATGGTGACCTTCGTCAGCGAGGTGAGCTTTTTGCTCAGCGACGTGTCCGTCTTGACCAGGTCGCTGAGCGTCACGATCTTGTAGCCGTCGGCAATGAGGCCGTCGATAATCTGCGGCAGCGCCTCGAGCGTCTGCTCGGCGCATTCGTCTCTATCGGTGAGCAGCACGATATTGCCCGGCGTCACCGAATCGAGCACCGTCGAGACCTGCTCGTCGGCACCGTTGAGCAGCCAGTCGCCCGAGTCAATATTCCACGAGACCACGGCGGAGACCAGGTCCATCGCATCAATCCAGTTTTGCTCGTCAAAGGCAGCGTAGGGAGCACGCAGCAGCATCGTCTTCACGCCGGTCGCCGACTTAATCGCATCGGTGCCTTTCGTGATCTGCTCGCGTACCGCCTCACGGTCCTGGCCCTTGAGCGAATCGTCGCTGTAGCTGTTGGATCCGATTTCGCACCCGGCATCGACAATCGCCTTGGCCGTGGCGGACGAGGCCTCGACCGCATCGCCCGAAAGGAAGAACGTCGCGGTGACGCCCTTTTCCTTGAGTACCTGCAAAATCTGCTTGGTCGCTCCGCTCGGGCCCTCATCAAACGTCAGCGCCACGTACTTTTCGTTGCCCTTGGGCGCCACGCTCGCGCACGCAACGACGCAATCGGTAGCGGGCACAACCTCGCCGCGGTCCTGCGTCTTACCCGATTGCTCGCCGACCCACACCTCCGAGCGGCCCTGGACACCCCACGTCTGCACATACTCGATAGCGCCCGTGCCCTCGACCTTGAGCTTGGGCTCGATAACCGTAGCCTGAACCTCGTGCTTCTCGTAGGTGTTACGGCCATCCTTGACCGTCACCTTCTCGCCGCCCTCAAGTTCGCGGCTTTTCCACTTACCCTGTTTTATGCGCTTGCCGTCCACCTTAACCGACAGCTTTTCGCCGCCATGGCGGGTCAGCACGCTGTCATCGACGGCCAGCAGGTCGCCTGCGTCGTAGGTGTCAGTCAACTCCTGGTCGTCTATGAGATTCTGCAGCGTAGAGCCCACGCGCACCGCGGTCTTCTGGCCGTTGAGTTCCACGTCCACGCTGCGGTTGACGTAGCCCACGACGGCAGCGATAAACAGCACGAGTGCGCAACCCACGGCGATGAGCGCATAGGGCAGGCGAGACGAACGACGGGGCGTACGGCTGTTGCCGATGCGCGCGCTGCGATCGCTAAAGCCGCGGCTATGGTTGAGGTACATCGCGCCGGGCTTACGGTGACGCTTGCGCTGACCGCTGGGCAGCTGCCCCAGATCGCGGCGCGCCGTCGGACGCGTACCCGAACGCCCGTTTAAGTTGGATCCGTTTTGGCGCATATGCCCTCCCCCATAAACACAGCAAGCCGGAGCAACAGGTCTCCGGCTTGCCTCCCATCATTTGGTACGTCGCTATTTTGTAGCTTTTGACGAGCCTCCGCTCGCCTTTTGGTATTCGTCCTTAAAGGCCTTGAACATGCCGCGCGTCTTGCCGAGCTGCTTGCCCAGTGCGCGACTGCCCTTGTCCACGGCAACCGACCCCTTGTCGTCGAGCACCTTGGCGCCCTTTTTGACCTTATCGCCCACCACGACGCTGGCCTCGGCGGCCTTGGCAGCCGCACCGCCCGAATACCCGAGCGACTTGACCTCGTCCGAGACGACCATCGCGCCGTTCTCGTAGCCGCGCAGCATCGTCGGCGGCACCTGCGTGTCGCCCACCAGCACGCTCGAAGCGGCACCGGCGGTCACATAGAATGCCTGTACGATGCCCGAGCGTGGCTTGAACTCAACGTCCGAGCAGTAGCCCACGACATCGCCCGATTCCGTGCGCACGTCCATACCAACCCAGATGATGCAATCGTCCAGGTTGATGTCGAGGCGCTTGGCGGCGGCAGCATCGTACGTGTCCTTGACGTCATCGACCGCAATGGCGCCCTCGTAGACACCAATGGCGTCGAGCGCTACGAATCGGTCGGGGCGCTCGATCATGCCCGCGATATCGGACTGGCGGACCATAAAGCCGACCACGCGCGTACCGCCCGGGGTAAAGACCGGAAAGTGAATCTTTCCGAGCTTTTTAGGGCTGCGCGGCGTGCCGTCCTTTTTGGTGCGCTTGTCCTCGGTAGGCTTGCGATAAATCTTGGCGCCGACAAAATCCCCGGCGCGCATTATGCCTCGGTCGAGGGCTCCGCAGCCTCGGTATCAGCCTCGACGGCGTTCTCGACCACGACGTCGGCGGCAGGCGTCACGTTGCCACCCGAAATGGCGTCGTTGAGCTGCTCACGCAGCTGGTCCATGCGCTCGCGGGCCAGGTCGACCTTGGCGCGCAGGTCGTCGGTCTTGGCGTCGACCATCGGGCCAAAGTCATTCACCGCAGCACGGGCCTCCTCGGCGCTGTGCTCGTAGGTGTCGCGCATATTGTCCCAGGCGTCGTTGGCGATATCGGCAGCCATGGCGCGGGTCTCGGCGCCCGAGCGCGGAGCCAGAGCAACACCGATAATAGCGCCGGCAGCAGCACCAAAAAGTGCGCCGGAGACAAAGCTGAAAGTCTTACCCATGATCATTCCTCTCCTGCGGGCACGTCGGTGCCCACCGTTTGAATGCTGTCCATTATACCCGCAGCGCATCACTTGCCGCTCCGCTCATCTGCGTACGGCAAAGGTGCAGGTACGTGATGGTGATAAACGCGTAGGCCTACTCCTGAGGCATAGCCGGCATGGCCACCGTGGCACCCGGGTCCTCGCCGGCGCCGTCCACGAGCGGCAGGCCGCCCTCATGCGCAGGTCCTGCCGGAACCGTCGCCGCACCGCCAAAGACGGCAGCGGAGGCCTCGTGGCTCTCGGCAACCGCGCCCTCGGTATCAATCGCCACCTGGGGCTCGTCGTCAAAGTTGGGGACGCCCTGGGGCTCGGTGGGAACGGGCTCGGCGGTCGCATCGGCAACGGGCTCGGCGTCGACCGGCACATCGCCCTCGTCAGCGCCCTCGTCCTCGGCAGCATCTTCGCCGTTCGCAGCGGCGACGGCCTCGTGAGGATCCTTGCCCTCGGCCTCGGCGCGCATGCCCAGCACCAGGTTGCGCAGGCCCGCGACCGTGCCTTCCACGTCGGGGGCAGGCTGGTCGGCGTGCAGGTACGCCCAGTCCATCATAAAGGTGGCCGACGACAGCGCACCGATGGCCAGTGCGTCGTCGGGGCACGAAAGCTCGACCTCAAAGACACGCTCGTCATGCTCGCTTACGCGCGTGCGGCCGCACGAGATGCTGCCGGCAAGACCGGTCTCGTTCATGAGCTCGACCGTCACGTGCTCCAGCAGGTGGCAAAGCTCGGTCTGGCCCATGCAGTCCTGGAACTCGCGACCGGAATCGCCCAGGCACAGATGCTTGGCAATCGCGGGCACCAGGTAGTACACGCGCGCCGTGGCCTCGATATCCTCCGAGGTCATGAGCGGCATGCCGGGGTTCACCAGCACGTGCGCGCAAATCTTGTCCTCGCTGACGGTGACCTTAAGGATGTTGAACAGGCCTGCCATAACTCTCCCCTACTCGTCCTTGCCCTACTCGTCGCCGTCGTGCGGGTCCGCAGGGCCCGCACCCGACGTCGCCGGCTTCTCTGCCGAGGACTCGGAATCCTTCTTATCGATTTCGGCCGGAGCGATCACGCGAATGAGCGAGATGCGCTGGCCACGCATCGACTGCACTTTAAACTTGTACCCCGCGACCTCAAACACCTCTCCGATGTCGGGCACCGAGTCGCAAAGCTCCAAAATCCAGCCGGCGATGGTCTCATAATCATCGCTTTCCTCGAGCGGCCAACCAAGCTCAATCGCGTCATCGCACGAAAAACGCCCATCGACGAGCCACTCACGGCGCGAGAGGCGCGTGAGGTACTTGTTGTCGGGGTCGAACTCGTCCTCAATCTCGCCGACGATCTCCTCGACGATGTCCTCGATGGTGATGATGCCGGCCGTGCCGCCGTACTCGTCCACGACGACCACGATCTGGTCGTGCGAGGTCTGCATCTCGGACAGCAGCGGCAGGATGTCCTTGGTATCGGGCACAAAGGTGGCGTCGCGCAAAAAGTCGGCGATGGGCTGGTCGCCCTTGCCGTCGAGCGCGGGCTGGATCAGGTCCTTAATGTGCGCGATGCCCGCGACGTTGTCGGGATCCTCATGATAGACGGGGATGCGACTGAAGCCGGTCTGGCGCATGGTGGACAACACGTCGGCGACCGTCTCGTCGTCCTCGCACATGGTGGTGTCCACGCGCGGCACCATGACCTCGCGAGCCACGGTGTCGCCCAGGTCAAAGATCTCGTGGATCATGCGCTTTTCCTCGTCGAGCAGGTCGTCCTGCTCCGAGACCATGTACTTGATCTCTTCCTCCGAGACGTTCTGGCGGTCGTCGGCGCTCTTGATGCGCAGGATGCGGGCCAGGCCGTCGGAGCAGGCGCCGGTCAGCCACACGAGCGGGCGGGCGATCTTTTGGAACACGGAGAGCGGTCCCACAACCTGCTTGGATACGCCCTCGGCGTTAGCGAGGCCGATGCGCTTGGGCACGAGCTCGCCGATCACGATGGACACAAAGGCGACCGCGACGGTGATGATGACCGGCGCCAGGCCGCGCGCGATGGCTGAAAGCGGCGCGATGCCAAAGCTCATGAGCCACGTGGCGAGCGGGTCGGACAGGCTCGTCGAGGCGACGGCGGACGAGGCAAAGCCCACGAGCGTGATGGCGACCTGGATGGTGGCGAGCAGCTGGTCGGAATCGGCGGCGAGCTGGACGGCGCGCTCGGCGCGTTTATCGCCCTCCTCGGCATCGTGCTCCAACACGGCGCGCTTAGCCGTGGTGAGAGCCATCTCGGACATAGAGAAGTAGCCGTTGATGAGGGTCAAAACGAGGGTGGTGATAAGGGAGATGGTTATGTCCATCGGGAGTTTCTCGAACCTCCAAGATTCGGGACGTTGGGTAGTAAGCGTAGGTGACGGATAGGGCAATTGCGCCCGGCGGCCGCTTGGATAGGTCCGCGGGCACAGACGCGATCGCTAGATTACGAAGAGAATCACCGCCATGAACTGGAAGATGCTGCCGGCGAGCACCCACAAGTGGAAAACACTGTGCAGATAGCGCACGTTTTTGGCGATGTAGAACGGCACGCCCACGGTGTAGCACACGCCGCCGACAGCGAGCAGGGCAAGCGCCACGGGGTTGAGCAGCGACACGAGCTCGGGCAACTTAAAGACGACGAGCCAGCCCATCAGCAGATAGACCAGGCCGCTTACCCAGTGCGGTTGACGCTCGCGCATAAAGCACTCGAGGGCAATGCCGATAATGGCGATGGCCCACACGGCAAAGAACAGCGTAGGGCCGCCGTCGTTTGCGAGCGTGATGAGGCAAAACGGCGTATAGCTGCCGGCTATGAGCAGGTAGATGCAGCTGTGGTCGATGATGCGAAACACGCGCTTGGCGCGCGCGGGCTGAATCGCGTGATAGAGCGTGGAGGCGAGGTATTCGAGAATAATGCTGACGCCATAGACAATCGCCGCGGCCATGTGGGCCGGGCCTCCGCCGCGCAGGGCAGCGAATACGATCAGGAGCACCAGGCCCGCGATACCCAGCAGGCAGCCGACACCATGGGTGACGGAGTTCATGATCTCCTCGCCCACCGTGTAGTGTGGAACGGCCGCGGTCTTGGGTCGCGGCTTAGAACTGTCGCTCGAATCGGACATGCCGGTTACATCCTCCAATGTAAAGAGTTCTCAACACTATATCAAAGCGTCTGGGCACGTGCGAAATTTGCACCATACGTGTCCCTTTGTTTACCCATTCTTTGCTTGTTGACGCATCAACGGCGAACATCCATAATGCGCTTGTTTTAAATGTTGATGTATTAACATCTATAAGGAGAACCGTAAATGCCTCAAAGCGCACACCCCCATCGGAAGCTCAAGATAGCCGGCGTTGTTGCGTTGGTGCTCGTCGTCGCGCTGCTTGGATTTGCCGGCAACTTTTTGTTTGACTTTGCCCTGAACCCCCAAGCGCCGTACACCATGAAGATGATGCAGGATAGCAAGAACGACAAAGAAGGTGAGCAGCCGGATGCCGAGGACACCGAGGCGCGGGCATGGTTTAAGGAAAACCGCAAGAGCAGCAGCCTCACCGCAGATGACGGAACCGAGCTCGCCGCTTGGTATTTCGCCGCCTCGGAGAACACCCACGATTACGCTGTCTGCCTACACGGATACACCGATGAGCCCATCGGTATGGCCCGATACGTCAAGCGCTTCCACGACCGCGGCATGAACGTACTCGCACCCGCCGCCCGCGCCCACGAGCGCTCCGGCGGCGACTATATCGGCATGGGCTGGCCCGAGCGCCTCGACATCGTCGCATGGATCGAGCAAATCGTTCAGGCTGACCCCGAGGCACGCATCCTGGTCTTTGGTGAGTCGATGGGTGCGGCAACCGCTATGAACGTCGCGGGGGAATCTCTGCCCGCAAACGTGAAATGCATTATCGAGGACTGTGGCTATACGAGTGTTTGGGACGAGTTTTCCCTACAGCTCAAGGACGTGTTCGGCCTGCCCAGCTTCCCCTTGCTCGATGTGGCGAACCTGGTGTGCAGGGTGCGCGCGGGCTACGACTTTCATACGGCGAGCAGCGTGGAGCAGCTTAAACACGCGACGGTCCCCATGCTCTTTATCCATGGCGATCAAGATACCTTTGTGCCGTACAGTATGCTCGACCAAAACTACGACGCGTGCGCCAGCAAGATCAAGCAAAAGCTCACCATCCATGGCGCCACGCACGCCAAGAGCGCGCAGGTCGATCCCGAGCTCTACTGGAACACGGTCGACGACTTCCTCGGAAAGAATTTTTAGGCAAAAAGCAACGTCCGGGGCTTTATCTGACCCCCTATTTTCGGAAGTATGCGGCAAAATCTGGAACTGCCGACCAGACCGCAGTTTTATCAACAATTTATCAGGGGTTTTGTTGCCAAAAAACGTCGTGTGCTCGGCGGTCTCGAAATTTGCCGCATACTTCCGGAAAGCCGCCCGCGAGCGCTGTGCTCGCGGGCGGCTTTTGCTCGACTTACGCCACAAAGGCACTTGATATGTTCAATAGCTAGGCGCTATTTGACCTCGATGAGCTCATACTTGCTCGTGCCCAGGCCGATCTTCTCGGCGTGTGCGATGCAGGAGCGCCAGTCGGTGTCGGGATGTGTGATGCAGAAGGGGTCCTTGGCCTGCTCGCCCTCCAGATGCTCGTGGTCGTGCTCCATTTTGGCCGCGCTGTCGGTGAGCACGGTGTTGGGCAACGGCTCGGATGCTAGGACGGCGTCGGCGCAGGCTTGATCGATGGCGACCGGGTCGAAGCTCGCAAACATGCCAATGTCGTTGACGATGGGCGTGTCGTTCTCGGCGTGGCAGTCACAGTTGGGGCTAATGTCCATGGCAAGCGAGATATGGAAGCTCGGGCGGCCGTCGACAACGGCCTTGGTGTACTCGGCGATCTTACAGTTGAGCACGTCGGCCGCGGCGTCATAGCCGGGCTTGATGGCGTCCTGGTTGCACACGCCGATACAGCGGCCGCAGCCCACGCAGCGATCGTGGTCGATGGCAGCCACATGAACCGTGCGAGTGCTGCCGTTGGCAAGCTCGCGCTCACGCGTACCGTCAAACGTGATGGCGCTGTGCGCGCATATCTTCTCGCAGGCACGGCAGCCAACGCAGTTGGTGGTATCGACGCTCGGCTTGCCAGCGGCGTGCTGCTCCATCTTGCCGGCACGGCTACCGCCGCCCATACCCAGGTTCTTCATGGCGCCGCCAAAGCCGGCCTGCTCATGGCCCTTAAAGTGGGTGAGGCTAATCACGATGTCGGCGTCCATGAGTGCCTGGCCGATCTTTGCCTCGCGCACGTACTCGCCGCCCTCGACCGGAACGAGCGCCTCGTCGGTGCCCTTGAGGCCGTCGGCGATGATGATCTGGCAACCCGTGGCATACGGGGTAAAGCCGTTCTGGTAGGCGGTGTCGATGTGCTCGAGCGCGTTTTTGCGGCTGCCCACATAGAGCGTGTTGCAGTCGGTGAGGAAGGGTTTGCCGCCCAGCTCCTTCACGACGTCTGCGACGGCGCGGGCGTAGTTTGGGCGCAAAAAGCTCAGATTGCCCAGCTCGCCAAAGTGAATCTTGATAGCGACGAACTTGTTCTCGAAGTCGATCTGCTCAATGCCGGCGCGGCGAATGAGGCGTTTGAGTTTGTCGAGCTGGCTCTCGCGAGCATGCGTGCGCAGGTTGGTGAAGTACACCTTTGCCGGTGCTGCGGGTGCGGTTGCGGTCATAGATCTATCCCCTCGGTCTATATGGCGTTACAGACATAGAGGATGGTACCCGTTGAAGTGGGGTTGAAGTCAAGCGCAACGCCGAGTCGCTAGGCACTCATTGGGGACAGACTTAAATGAGTGCCGCCAGGGACAGTCCAGGCCAGCGAGCCGGCCAATCGGCAAAGACCGTCCCCGATAACTAGTCGCTTAAGAACGTCCCCGATGACTACTCTTGGACTTTGAGGGCTTCGGCCAGGCTGACGCGCTTGATGGAGCGCGTGTGCAGCAACGCCACGACCAGGTAGGTCGCAAAGCCGATGCCCACGCATGCCGCCATGGACCAAGCGGGCACGTAGATCTCGATATTGCCGTTGTAGGCGAGCAGCATCGAGCGGAAGATGGCCGTGAGCGAGCCAATAATGACCGGCAGGCTCAGCACGAGCGACGCCGCCACGCACAGCGTGATCGAGCGGATGTACAGATGCGAGATCTCGCTATCGCGATAGCCAAAGACTTTCATGTAGCTGATCGAACGGGCGCTGTGGTCGATCACCGCCTTGGTCAGCAGGTACATAAACAGCAGGAAGATAAACACCGCGAGCCCGACCATCATGCCGATCATTTTGCTCATCATGCCGATGAACTGGTCACCCACGGCGCGCATGTCGTCGGGCGTGGTGTCACCGGCAAAGTAACGAGCATCGAGGTCGAGCTTCTCGTCGCTCACATAGCCGTTAAAGTAGGCGGCGTCGTTGCCGAACAGCTCGTTAAAGTCATCGATGCTCATATAGATATTCATGTCCGACTTTGAACCCCAGATGCAGTCCTTACCCGCGTACTCAAGAGAATAATCCCGAGCCTCGTACTTGTCGCGAAGCTCGACCTTCTGGCCCTCGCTCCAGCCAAACTTATCGAGCAGACCGCCGCCAAAGACGACGCGCCCGTCGCCGACGTTGAGGTCTTTCCAATAGCGCGAATGAGATGAAATGCCGTAGACAGAGATGGCCTCTGTGCCGTTTCCCTCGCCGCGGTCGTATTGCAGCTGGTAAACGGCATATTTCTCGGCCTGCGCGATTGCGCCCGCGCCGTTGTCGGTCGTGTTGATCGGGTGAATGTCGTCGTTGTCGGTGTCGATCTTAGAGGCCTTGTCGATCAGGTCGATGGCCTCATCGCGGTCGCAGCCGAGGGCATCGGCAAGGTCATCGAGGCGCGCATAAAGCGCATCTTTCTTGTCCTGGACCTTGGCGAGCGCGTCCTGCGCCGCGGCCAGGCTCTCGGCAGACGGAGATGCGGTCGCGGCATCGGCTGCCGTCTGCGCCGCATCGGCCGCGTCGTCAAGCTCGTCATCGGCATCCTGGGCGGCGGAGAGCAGCGCGCCGTCAATCGACTGCAAGCGCTCGAGCGCCGCCCACTGCCCGCGCTCCTCGGCAGTACCCTCAAGCTCTAGCGGAGCCTTGAGCGTGTACTGGTGCTCGGCGACCAGGCTTGTCTCCAGGTTGTCCGCATAGTGCGTCATCGTGGGCAGGATCGCCAGGCCAAAGAGCAGCAGCAGCGAGGCAAACGCAATGCCCACGAAGAGCGTGGCGAAGTTGCCCAGGTTGCGCAGGAAGATGCGCAGGCGAAAGCGCGAGACAAAGCCCATGCGCTCCGGCAGCTGCAGGCCGCGCTTGGTGCCCGATTTGCCGCTCGCCTCGTGACGAAGGAACTGCAACGGCGTCTTGCCCATCTTGCGAAGCAGGCCCACCAGCGTGATGAGGATGAGCGCGGCAGCGGGAACCACGGCGCACTTCACAAAAATCTCCCAGCTCCAGTACACCTGGAAGGGAGGCAGGCTGTACGAACCGTAATAGAGGCCGCGCATGGGCTCGGTAAAGAACGCGACGCCGAGCGCGGTGCCCAAAAGCGCCGCGACCACGCCCACGATGGCGGGAAGTGCCAGGTAGTGCAGCACGATCTCGCGGCGGCGATAGCCGCTGGCGAGCAGCGTGCCAATGATGGCGCTCTCCTCCTCGATGGTGGCGTCGGTAAGGACCACAAAGACGAACGCCATGATCACGATGATAATGTTGAGCAGCGTCATCCACATCATGGAGTCGCCGTCTACGTCGTCGCGCGCGTAGCCAATACCCTGGTTGGAATCGGCGTCGATCAGATCGTCCACGCGCGCATCGGCATCGGTCAGCGCCTCGACCATATCCTGCTCCGCATCGATGCGATCCGCGGTGGGGAGGTCGCGATCGGTAAAAGCAAAGGAGTAGGTGTAGGCAGGTGCACCACCGGCATCCTCGAGCGCGGCAAAGCCGGCGTCGGTGACCTCGGCCACACCATAGGTGATGGTGTTCACCGTAAAGTCCGAATTGTTGAGGAACAGCGCCTGGCTATCGGGCTGGGTCATGATGCCGCAGATGGTGTAGGTGCGGCCCTCAAGCTCAACCTTATCGCCCACGACAAGGTCGTTGTTGGTGGCAAAAACTCGGTCGATAGCCACCTCATCGTCCGTCTTGGGCTGCTTGCCTTCGCAGTAGGACGCGATATCGACCTTGGTGCGGTGCGCATAGGTGCGCAACGTGCGCTTGGTGCCGTCGTCGCCGGCGGTCTTTTTGATGATGGCGTCGATGGAGAAATTCTTGTAGAGCGTGACGCCGCCGACGTCGTCGGCTGCATCCTCGGCTGCCTTGAGCTGGTCGTCGGTAGCCTCGAAGGAGGTGGTCACGCGGCCGTCCTCAATCGTGTACGCATCGCGCATGTCGTCGATAAGGCAACCGATGGAATGCGCCGCGAGCAAAAAGCCCGAGGTGAGAGCGATGCTCCCGCACATAAGCAAAAAGATGCCCAGGTACTTGCCGATATTGCGGCGCAGCTCGCGCGGGAGTCGCTTTGCGAGAGGTGTCATGGCATCGCCTACCAATCGAGCTCGGCGGCCGCAACGGGCGACTCGTTGAGCCCATCCTCGACGATGCGGCCGTCGCGCAGGCGCAGCACGCGGTTGGCCATGCGGGCGATGGCGGCGTTGTGGGTGACGATGATGATGGTGCAGCCGTAGGTGCGGTTAACATCCTCCATGAGCTGCAAGATTTCCTTGGATGTCTTGTAGTCAAGCGCGCCGGTGGGCTCGTCGCACAGCAGCAGGCCCGGGTTTTTGACGAGTGCGCGGCCGATGGCGCAACGCTGCTGTTGGCCGCCCGAGACCTGGCGCGGGAACTTGTTGCGGTGCTCGTAGAGGCCCAGCGAACGCAGCAGGTCGTCGACATTGAGCGGGTTTTTGGACAGGTGCGCCGTGACCTCGATGTTCTCCTTGATGGTGAGATCGGGCACCAGGTTGTAGAACTGGAAGACAAAACCCAGCTCACGGCGGCGATACTCGCCCAGATCGGTAGGTTTGAGCACCGTGGGGGCGCAGCCGTCCACCATGATGGAGCCACCGTCGGCGTCCTCCAGGCCGCCGATCAGGTTGAGAAAGGTCGACTTGCCCGAGCCCGAGGGCCCCAGCATGACGCAGATCTCGCCGCGGTTGATGGACGTGTCGATGCCATCGAGTACCGTCAGGCGCGCATCACCGTCGCCGTAGTGTTTCCTGAGCCCGCTGACCTGGACATAGGCTTGCTTTGTCGACATGCTATCCCCCGTTGTTAGCCTTCTGCTACTTTTCTAGGGTAATAGTAAACCCAGGCGAACTATTTTTAAGCGACAGGCGCAATTTTTTCCAAACCAGTCATTGGGCACTCATTGGGGACAGACTTATATGACTGAAACCACTCATTTAAGTCTGTCCCCAATGAGTGCCGGGACTGTCCCCAAGTGCCAGCAGGAAAGGAACGTCCCCAAGTGACGGGTTGTGGTTAGGCGCGGGATTTGTTGTAGGCGAGGGCTAGGCCTACGGCGGCGATGGCCGCGGCAAAGAGCACCGTGACGCCCAGGTCGCAGGCGATGTCGCCCAACACAGCAGACGTCAGGTCCGAGGCAAGCGCCTTGCCGATCGCATCGTTCACCCAATACGTCGGCACAAAGTGCGCCGCCGTCTGCACGGCCGGACCCATCAGCGACAATGGCATCCAGGCGCCGCCCAAAAACGTCATGAGCAAGCCGAGCAAGTTGCCCACACCGTTGAGCAACTCCTCGCGAGCGCCCAGGCTCGACAGCGTAAAGCCAACGGCCAGCGGCGTGCACGCCAGGGCAAACGTTGCCGCCAGCGCCAGGCACACGCGACCCACGCCGACCTCGGCAACCGCGCTGGCAAAGCCCACGACGCCCATCATACTCGACACGAGCCAGATGCAGACGGTGAGCACGGCGGCGGCCGCGAACACAGCGAGCGAACGCTGGCGCTCAGAGACCGGGCTGGCATCCATGCGGCGCACGCGCTCGGGCTCGTTCATGCCCGAAAACACCAGTCCCACCGACACGATGACCGACGAGATGATCGCGTACGCGCCAAAGTTGAAGTACGACTCGAGCGTGGTAGCAGCAGTCGAGTCGACCTTGACCTGCTCGATCTGGACCTCCGCGCGCTTTGCGGCCGCGTGCTCGGCGGCCCTTGCGACGTCACCGTTGGAGGCAGCGGGTTCAAGCGCCGCCGCAGCGCCCGCGAGCGAGATCCAGCGCGAGGCCTCGGCGGACGAAAGCGCCGCCGCCATGGTGCCGGAACCATAGGTCACGTCGAGCTTGGGCAGGGCCTCCCCCGCACGGGCGGCTGCAACAAGATCGTCCTCAAACCCCTCCGGGATAAAGAACACGCAATCGGCACTGCCCTTGGCGCTGTTGCTCTTGGAGAGCGCGTCGGCAAGGTCGTATGTGTCGTCGCCGACGCCCGTGACCAGGTCAAAGCGTGAGCCCAGGTGCTTGGTAAGCGCCCGCGAAAGGTCGCTATTGTCGCGGTCGACCACGATCACGTTGGTGTCGTAGGGCTTGTACTCGGTAAGCTGCGACGAGTTCCAGCTCACCGAAGCCGCGATGAATACGCCCATGAGCGAGATGAACACCGTATAGATGAGCAGGTAGAACGGGTGCGCCAGCGCCATGCGAAGCGCGGTCTTAAAGGTGCTCATAGCGGCTCCTTCCAAAGATCAGCGTAGCGGCGGCGACAAACACCAGGGCCATCAGGACGAGCGCGCCGGCGCGAACGGCAAAGGGGCCCAGGTCCTCAAAGAAATACAGGCGGTTGAACATGTCGCAGATGAGCTTGACGGGGTTGAGCCAGCACTCGGCCGGGCAGGCGCGGGCGACGTCGTCGGCAAGCGCCATCGCCGGCTCGCCGTAGAGGCCGGCGAACAGGGCGCACGTGGTGGCAAAGCCCGTGAGGATGCCGGACTTGGACGCCTTGCCGCCCTTAACGGGAAGCGTGCCCACAAAGAGTCCCAAGCCCGTGGCGGCAAGCGCGGAAGCGGCGCCGCCCACCAAACACAGTCCCTCGCGCCCGCCAAAGTCGACGCCCACGACCAGGCGCACGTAGCCGATCGCGATCGTCATCGAGGCGAAGGAGACCAGCCACGAGCCGACAAAAATGCCGGCCAGCGACGCCGTCTTGGAAAGGCCGCCCACGCAGCGGCGCGCGCCAAGGCCCGACAGATTGGGCTGCAGATCGACGACACTCAAGGCGGCAAACTCGGCAGACATCATCGCGACCAGGCCAAAAAGCGCGTAATAGTAGATGACCGTGCCGTCGGGCGTGGTGCGTGTCAGGCTTACGCGGCGGGTGCCACCCTCGAGCGATAGGGCGCGCGCAACCGCCTCCGGGTCGGCGAGCGCCGCCGGGTTGTCCTGGGCAATCTGGGACATGAGCTCGGCATTTTGCGTATACGAGCTTGCCACCGTCTCCAGAATGCTGCGGTCGGTGAGCACCGACGAGGCGCACGAGCTGTCATAGCTCGAAAGCAGCGTGAGCTTGGGCGTGCCCGCGTCGTCGACCGTATAGATGCCCGCGACCTCGCCGGCCTTAAGCGCACGGTTCGCGGCGGCTGCGTCGTCGAGCTCGTGGATCTCGAGCAGATGATCGTCACCTTCCTTGGCAAGCGACGTCGCCACGCCCTTAAAGGTCGAAGCGTCCCAAGCCTCGTCCGCCACGACGGCAACCGGCACCGGGTCGATCTTGCCGTCGGAGCTGAGGTTAGCAAACATAAACATGAACATCGTGGAAAGCGCAATGGGAAAGAGAGCACCCCAGACCCACGTGCTCGGCCGGCGCAGCAGCGTCTTGACCGTAGTGATGATGGTGTTGAACATGGCTGCCCCCTAGTCGCGCAGCTCGCGGCCGGTGATCTCGAGGAACACGTCGTTGAGGGTCGGCGGCTCGCTCCACACGCGGCCGAGCGCCACGTCGGCGGCGCGCAGCGTGTCGAGGATGTCGACCAGATTGTGCGGACTCGCTTCGCAGGTGCAGACGAGCTCACCGCCGGACAGCTCGACCGAAAGCACGTGCTCGAGGGCGCGCAGGCGCTCGACCGTAGCGGTCTCGACGGCGCCGACCTCGACGGTCACGCGCTCGCCCATCTGAATCATGCGTTTGAGCTCGTCGTTGGTACCCTGCGTCAGCACGCGGCCGCCGTCCATGATCATGATGCGGCTGCAGATCTGCTCGACTTCCTCCATGTAATGGCTGGTATACACCACCGTGGCGTCCTCGTCGCGCAGGCGGCAGATGCCCTCCAGGATGGCGTTGCGGCTCTGTGGGTCGACCGCCACCGTGGGCTCGTCAAAAAAGATGAGCTCGGGCTTGTGCGCGATGCCGCAGGCAATGTTGAGGCGGCGCGCCAGGCCGCCCGAGAGCTTGCCGGGGCGGAACTTGGTAAAGTCGCCCAGACCGACGAAGTCGATCGCCTCGTCCACGAGCGCACGGCGGCGCTTGCGGTCGTTGACGTAGAGGCTACAGAAATAGTCGATGTTCTCGCGCACGGTGAGCTCGTCGAACACCGCCACCTGCTGCGGCACCACGCCGATGCGGCGCTTGAGGTCGTAACGCATGGGCGTCATGGGCTCGCCGAACAGCTCGATGGTGCCTTTGTCGTAGGAAAGCAGCTGCAAAATGCAGTTGATGGACGTGGTCTTGCCCGAGCCATTGGGGCCGAGCAGGCCAAAGATCTCGCCGGGGGCGATGCTCAGATTAAAGTGGTCGAGCGCAATAAGGTCGTCGTAGCGCTTGACGAGGTTTTCGACATGGACGATGTCTGTCATGAGGCGGCCCTTCTGTTGGTCGTGGCCCGGTACGATTTCATCATCGCAGGAGCCGCCGGCGCGCGCCAGTGAGCTTTGTCACGAGTGCGAGGGGGCAGAGGCGAAACCCCCGCTCGCGCGAGCGATCGACGCCGCTTTGCCGCGCGGGAGGAATGTCACGGTTGCCCCGGGCGGCGCCTCCCCCGCGCGCAGCATCGCGTACAATACCCGTATGAACAGGCTTTTCGACAAATCGATTGTGCTGGCGTGCTGTATTGCGGCCGCCATGGGTCTTGCCGTGGACGCTCGTCTGGTTGTGGCGTTTTGCTTTGGCGTTATAGCCACCTCGGCGTCGGAAGTCGCACGAGAAGAACACGCCCATCGCGCGAGCGAGGCCGCGAGCTACGCTTACATCATTGCTGCCGTCTTCGTGCCGCCATTTATGCCGTTCGCACCCCTTGCCTTCTATGACATCGCGCGGCGCGTGCGCCGTGAACGCATCTGGCCCGCGCTGGCGATTGGCGCCGTGTTTGTCTGCGCGCTTGTCGCGGACCTTCGTGGCGGCGTGCTCACCACCCGAACGCTGTTGCTAACCGCCATCCTTTCGATCGCTGCCACGTTGCTGTCGCTGCGCACCGCGCAGCTGGAGCGCGAACAGAAACGCATGCGTCGCACCCGCGACAAGCTGCAAGAACGCGCCCTGGCACTCGAGGCACGCAACCGCGACCTCGCCGACCGCCAGGACTACGAAGTCGAGCTCGCAACGCTCGCCGAACGCACCCGCATCGCGCGCGAGATCCACGATAACGTGGGCCACCAGCTTACGCGCGCTTCGCTCCAAACCGAAGCCTTGCGCGTGGTCCACGCCGACGAGCCCGGCGTCGCCGCCGATTTCGCCGATGTCAAACGCACGGTTGACGAGGCGCTCCAGCTCGTGCGCGCCAGCGTCCACGCGCTCAACGACAATGCGACCAACCTCTCCGTGCAGCTCGAGCGCATCGTTGAAGGCGTACGCTCGGACAGCGGCCCACAGATTGAGCTTGAAGTTTTGGCCGAGCATGCGCCCGCCAACGTCGCCAACTGCTTTGCGGCGGTGCTGCGCGAGGCGCTTTCCAACGCCATGCGCCACGCCCATGCCAAAACCATTACCGTGCGGTGCATGGAGCATCCGTCGTTTTACCAGCTCGTTGTTACCGACGATGGCATGGGCGTGGTTCAAGCAAGCAGCCGCGGCGCCGCGGAGGGCATGGGGCTCGCCTCCATGCGCCAGCGCATCGAGGCGCTTGGCGGCACCTTCACCGCCGGCCCGCGTGCCGGCGCCGGTGGCTGGCGCGTGTTTGCCACCGTTCCCAAACAGCAAGGAGATGAGGACCGATGAGGCTCATCGTTGTCGACGACGACCGCCTAGTGGTCGATTCGCTCAAGATTATCCTGGGCGCCCAGCCGCAGATCGAGGTAGTGGGCACCGGCGCCAACGGCAACGACGCGGTTTCGCTCTATGCCGAACACGCACCCGATATTGCACTGCTCGACATTCAGATGCCGGGACGCGACGGCCTATCGGCGGCGCGCGAGATCCTCGAGCGCGACCCTGCGGCGCGCGTGGTGTTTCTGACAACATTCTCGGATGACGAGTACATTGTGTCGGCGCTCAAACTGGGCGCCCGCGGCTACCTGATCAAAACCGATGTCGCCGCCATTCCACCGGCACTGGCGCAGGTCATGGACGGCAAACGCGTGCTCGAGGGCAAGGCGATCGAGGACATCGATTTTGACGGGACAGGCGCCGATGCCAGCACGCCTCGCCGACCCGCCGCCTTTGCCAGCCTGACCGACCGTGAGTTCGAAGTCGCCGAGCTCATCGCCCGCGGCCTCGATAACAAGGAGATTGCCGCCGCCGCTTACATGGGCGAAGGCACCGTACGCAACCACATCAGCTCGATCCTTGCCAAAATGGGCCTACGCAACCGCACGCAGATCGCCATCGCCTACCTGCGAGGGTAATTACCCAACAACCGACCACCCCGGCATAGCAAAATGGCTGCTATCGATTTAATGCCATTTCAAAACTATGCCGGTTTACTACGATGAATCGCCCACCTTCGACCACGGCAAATTGCACGCTTCCAAAACCGCAGGTAGAACGCTTGCGATATTTAGAAAAATGCAGTCATGGTCGGGAATGTCGAGTTCATCGTAGTAAACCGGCATAGTTTTGTTCGGGCGGCCCTGCGCGAGTGCCTCCGCAAGCCTTGCGAGACCAAAATGATCTGCTTTCTTCCGCCCGCGGAGATCGGCTGACGGCGCCCGCCACGAAGTGGGCCCATCTACTACGTTTGACCCGATACCCCTGACCATAGCCGCGTTTCATGAAAAATCGCAGGCGTTCTACCTGCGGTTTTCATTTCACATTACTTGCCGTGGTCGAGGGCTGCCGCCTAAACATAGTAGATGGGCCCATTTCGTGGCAGACGGGTCACGCGGCAGCCCTCGCAAGGCAAAAATGATCCGTTTCCCTCTGTCCACGGGAGATCAAAGGCTGTTACTGATATGGTGCCATTTCAAAACTATGCCGGTTTACGGGGCTAAAGTCGGAGCCCTCATCCATACCCCCTATTTTTGAAAAACAGCAAGCAGTCTACCTGCGGTTTTATTATCTTGGTTTTCGATATGGTCGGAGGTTCGCTATCCAGCCCCGTAATCCGGCATAGTTTTGTTCGCGACGGCCCAACCGCGCGTTTAAGCGCGGGGCCGGCGGGGCATTTTTGCCCCGCCGGCCCCTATTCCAGTTCTACTCCTGCGCTACTCCGGCTTAGTTTCTACCGTGGGAGTCTTGTCCGCCGCAACTGGAGTGCGGGCGGTGTCCATGCTCAGGCAGTGTTTAGGGCAGCTTTCGATGCACTCGCCGCACACCACGCAAGCATACGGGTCGATCGACCACGTTCCGCCCTTGCGATCGACCGCGAGCGCGCCCGCCGGGCAACGCCGCGCGCACATGCCGCAGCAGATGCACACGTCCATGTCATTGACGATATGCCCGCGCAAGCGCTCGGGCGCCGTCAGCTTCTCCTGCGGATAGCACACCGTGACCGGCTGCTTGACCATAGAACCCAAGGCCATCTTGGCAAATGTCAGCAAACTCATGCCGCGCCTACCTTTCCGTGCAGCTAATGCAGGGGTCGATGGTCAGGATAATCATGGGCACGTTGGCAATGAGCACGCCCTGCAGCGCATGCGTCAGACCCGCCAGGTTTTGCGACGTCGGCGTGCGCACGCGGAAACGGTCCAGGTTCTTGGTGCCGTTGCCGCGCACATAGTAATACGCCTCGCCGCGCGGCTGCTCAATCACAACCTCGCCGCGCGCGCCGTCGGCCGGCGTGAGCTTGGTACGCCCACCGATACCGTCGTGCGGAATCTTGCCCACAAGCTCCTTGATGATGTCCATAGCCTGCGTGACCTCGGCGCAACGCACCTGGCAACGGGCATAGCAGTCGCCATCGGTAGCGACAATTGGCTCAAACGCAGCCAGATCCGCATAGGCGCCGTCGCCAAACATGCGCACGTCATAGTCCACGCCCGAGGCGCGCCCGAACGGGCCGACCATCGACAGATCCAGCGCGTCCTTCTTGCTGATCACGCCCACGCCATGCAGGCGCTCGCCACAGCTGGCGTCGTCCAAAAACGTATGCACCAGGGCCTCGTAGTCGGGACGCATGGCATCGAGCGTCTGGACAATGCCCGCCAGCTCGGAGTCCTCAATGTCGTGCTTTAGGCCGCCGATCTCGTTAATCGACAGAATCACGCGCCCGCCGCACGTGCTCTCGAAGATCTTGAGAATCTGCTCGCGCAGGGTCCACGAACGATAGAACAGCGCCTCGAAGCCAAAGGCATCGGCAAGCAGGCCCAGCCACAGCAGGTGCGAGTGAATACGCGAGAGCTCGTGCAGAATGGTGCGGATATACTGCACACGGCCGGGCACCTCGATGTCGAGCATGCGCTCGCAGGCGCTGGCATAGCCATAGCTATGGCCCACGGCGCAGATGCCGCAGATGCGCTCGGCGATGTAGCCAAACTGGTGCATGTCGCGCTTTTCGGTGAGCTTCTCGAGTCCGCGGTGCACAAAGCCGATCTGCGGAATTGCCTCGAGAACGCGGTCGTCATCGATCACCAGGTCCAGATGAAGCGGCTCGGGCAGCACCGGGTGCTGCGGGCCAAACGGAATAACGGAGCGATGTGCCATGGACCTTACGCCTCCTTTTTCTGCTTGTCGCGGACGACCTTGGCGGCAAGCGCCGCGCGGACCTTGGCCGCTTTCTCGGGATCCATGGCGGCGAGCTTTGCCTCCATCTCGGCGGCTTTAAGTGCGGCCTTGGCCGCGGCCTCGTCATGCTGAGCATCGGAGCCGGCAGCCGCAGCGGGCCGAGCGACGGCGGCGCCCGCGGCATCACCAGCGCCCGCGGCGCCCTCCCCTGCAGCAGCCGCAGCAGCGGCGGCCTTCTCGGCCGCGGCCTTGCGCGCCTTGGCCTCGGCAGCGGCACGGACCTTCATGGCTTTCTCTCGCGCAGCCTTCACCTCGGGCGTGATAACGCTCATGGGCTCGGCAGTCGAGACCTGGTAGAAAAAGCCCTTAAAGTCGATCTGCATATCGGTGATGGCAAGACCGAATAGGTCATGCGCTTCGTTTTCAAACGGGAATACCGCCGGATAGTACGAGCTGATGGACGGAATCTCCTGGTACCGATCAATTCCCTCAACCACCAGGTTCTCGATCGCATAGCTGCCGTCCTGCGCAATATGCTCCTGAGCAGCACGAACGTTGATAAACGTATAGACCAGGCGATACGATCCGTCGTCCACACAGCGCTCGGCGTGCATCTGCACAAAGCGGGCACCGGCGCCCTTGAGCGCCTGGACATGCGACAGAAGCTCGTCGAGCCCAACGGCGGTATAGATAGCCTTTTGCATTACTCGGCCTCCTTTGCAGCGACGGGCGTCTCAGCAGGTGCGTCGCCAGCAGCGGGTGCGGCGGGCTTCCCGGCAGGCGCGTCACCGGCACCGTCAGTCCCGGCCCCCGCAGCCACAAACCCGTCCTCGCCCAGCTCAACGCCACCGTCCCAGGTAGCGGCACCGCCCACGGTAAGCGGATCGCCGCCGGCGCGCATCACGGACTCCTTCTGGTCCAGGATGCCGCACGCCTCCACGATGGCATCGATCACGGTCTCGGGGCGAATGGCGCATCCGGGCGCGTACACGTCCACGGGAATCGCGCGGTCCACGCCGCCGATCACGTTGTAGGCATCGCGGAACACGCCGCCCGAGCACGCGCAGATGCCGCAGGCCACCACGCACTTGGGCTCGAGCATCTGGTTGTAAATCTGGCGCACGATGGGCAGGTTCTGGGCATTGACCGACCCCGTCACCAAAAAGATATCCGCATGCTTGGGGTTGCCGGTGTTGACCACGCCAAAGCGCTCCGCATCGAACAGTGGCGTGAGCGAAGCAAGCACCTCGATATCGCATCCGTTGCAGCTCGAGCCGTCGTAATGAATAACCCACGGCGAGCGCGACATTTTATGATCCATGGATGCCGCCTCCTAAATAAACACGTCGACGAGGATGGGCATAAGGTTGAGCAGGCCAAACACCAGCGCCACGCCCCAGCCGAGCTTAAAGCAGCTGCGCCAGGTGCTGCGTGCGAAGGTGTTGTCGATCAGCACCTCGACAAAATACGTCGCGGCCATCACGACCAGGGCTACGACCCAGCTCACCGGGTTGTCCCAAACAAAGAACATGCCCACCCACATCAAAAACAGCACGGTCTCGCACCAGTGCATAAGGGTCATCTTGGCCAGCGTGCCGCCGCTCATCTCGGTGGCGATGCCCTGGACAATCTCCTGATGCGCGTGATGCGAGTACGAAAGGTCAAACGGCGACTTGCGTAGCTTGATGGTGAGCACCGCAAGCAGCGCCAGGAAAATGGGCGCACTGTACACGATGATGGGCGCCGACTGCCCGGTCACGGCGATGGAATCGAAGCTATCGGTGGCAAGATACAGGCCCACGCTCATCAGCAGAACGGCGGGCTCGTAGCTCATAACCTGCAGCAGCTCGCGATCGGCGCCGACCTGCGCAAACGGGCTTTGCGTCGAGGCGGACGCCAGCACCACAAAGATCGCGGCGAGCGTCACCATAAAAGCGCACAGCAGCGTGTTGGAGCCCGACACAAAGATGCCGCCGCCCACGACGGTAAAGATGAGCGCGCACGCCATATAGGTATCGTCCATGGTGTTTACGCTGGCAGGGGCCTTGCGCAGCAGCTTGGCAACGTCGTAGAAGGGCTGCAGCAGGCGCGGGCCCACGCGGCCCTGCATGCGAGCCGAAAGTTTGCGGTCGATGCCGTCGATCAAGCCGCCCGCAAGCGGCGCCAGCAAGGCAAACGCCACGGTGCCAATAAAGATGCCCACGACGCCCGAACCTTCGAAATACTTGCCGCGCAGCACCGAGGGCGCGCTCATGGCAAGCCGCTCGGGCCCAATCCATGCGCAACACAGCAGCGCAAACAAGATAATGCTGCAGCATACGACGCTACCCGCGGGGCCAATACGCTTCTCGCCAAGGGCGTCCTCCGAGTACCAATTGCGCTTTTCGGCCTTCACCTCGTGTCCCATCGAGCCGCGGAAATGGCGATATTTGTCGGTTCCCACGCCCGAAAGGTACACGTTGACGTGCGGTTTGTTGCTCACGCGGAATGACGTCAGCAGCACCACGGCGATAAAAGCCACGATAACCACCATCAGATACATGGCGTCCTTGCCAATAACGTACGGCACGCGGCCAAACACCATGGCCAAGTAAGGCGACACCAGGCCGCTCGAGATGAGCGGGAACGCCACGCAGCAAAGAATCAGCAGCGCGGCGATGGTGTTGAGGGCCATCCATTCGGTCTTATGGACATTGACCTCAACGTTTTGAGCCGTGGGGTCGACGCCCGAAAGCTTGGCAAGCCACTTACCCCAGAAGAAGAACGTCGCGGCCGAGCCAAAGGCCAGCACCATGATCATGAGCACGTTGCCGGTCTGCGCAAACGCCACCAGGGCGCCCCACTTGGACACGAGCATGCCAAACGGCGCCACAAACATGCCCATGATGCCCAGCATCATCAGGCGCGTCAGGCGCGGCATGCGGCTGAACATACCGTCCATGTCCTCGATATTGCGGCTGCCGATATGATGCTCGGCCGTGCCCACGCACAGGAACAGCAGCGACTTGGCCACCGTATGGAACAGGATCAGGAAGATGGCCGCCCATACGGCCTCGGGCGCGCCGACGCCCAGGCAGGCGCTGATGAGGCCCAAGTTGGAAATGGTGGAGTACGCGAGCACGCGTTTGGCGTTGCTCTGCGAGATGGCCATGAGGGCTGCCAGCAAAAACGTGATGGCGCCCACACTCGTGACCATAAAGCCCGTCACGGGATAGATGGCATAGAGCGGGCTGAGCTTGACCATCAAAAACACGCCGGCTTTGACCATGGTGGACGAGTGCAGCAGGGCGCTCGTAGGAGTGGGGGCAACCATAGCACCGAGCAGCCAGGTATGGAACGGCATCTGCGCGGCCTTGGTAAGGGCGGCGAGCGATAGCAGGACGACCGGCATCACCAGTAACGCGGACTGCGCGGTGCCGGCGCCGGAAAGCTCGATCATGCCCGAGATGGTCAGCGGCATGCCGCTAACGTGCAGATACATGAGGCCCGCCAAAAACGCGATACCGCCCAGCATGTTGAGGATGATCTGGGTGAAGGCGTTTTTAATGGCCTCGGGCGTGCGCGTATAGCCAATCATAAGAAACGAGCACACGGTGGTGATTTCCCAGCCGCAGAACAGCCACTCCAGGTTATCGCTCGTCACGATGACAAACATGGCCGAGAGGAACAGGAACATAAGCGCCAGGAACTGCGGGCGACGGTCGGGCGCGGTCTGCCCGCGCAGCGCTGCCTCGTGCTCGTCGTGCGCCTGGAAGTCCTTCATGTAGCCCAAGGCATACACGCAGATCAGACTGCCGACGATGCCGACGGCGAGGACCATAATCACGCTCATGTAGTCTAGGTAGAGCGGCGTCGCCGTGACGGCTTCGGCCGCGGGCAGCGTCATGGCTGCAAAGGCGAGCGAGCCCACCAGCTGGATTATGCCGAGCACCGTGGTGAGCGTGCTCTTATATTTACGCGCGTTGTACAGGATGACGGCGCACAGGATCACGTCGATGACGGAGCTGATGATCGAGAGCACATGCGAGGTGCCGGGGGCAACCTCGAAGCTCTGCGGGCCCGTGCCAAAAAACATGACGGCGACTACAACCGTCACCGCCATAATGATGCCAGAGCCTACAAGCCCTAGCGCATCGCGGGCGCGGTCACCGCGCGCGAGCAGCATGCCCAGCGCCGGTACCAGCGGAAACAGGGTAAGGAAATACAGTAGCGTCATACCATCACTCCCCCATGCAAAAACGCTGCAATTGTTTAACGTTATAGCTCAGTTGAGGAGTAGCGGCGGCGGGTTTTCGGTCAACTGGGGAGTTTTAGGCGTACGGGGTAACGAGTCTGTCCGCTTTGGAGCAGAGAGGCGACGCTCCCCCTATCGCGGCGGCGGGCGCACGGGCCACTGCGCGCGGTTTATTAACCACTTTGGAGGATGTTCCAGTAGGCTCACGACGGTCCAAAAAGTTGGCGCGGCAAGAAAAATGCGCCCCTGTGGGCGCACCATCCCGTTCGCTATTCCGCCTTTTTAACGCGCGGCTTGCGACCGCGCGGCTTATCAACCAGCGCGGACTCACCGCTCTCGCGATACTGGCGGCACCAAGCCTTGACCGAAGACTCGCTGGGAATCTTGTGCTTGATCATGGCCTCGCGAACCGTTAAGCCGTTTTCCAAGCGGTCCTTGACCACGGCGAGCTTAACTTCGTACGAATAGGTGTGATGATGCGAACCGGCGTTGAGAACGGCGTCGGCACCGCCTACGGCATACGCGCGGGCCCACTGACGAGCCGTGGCCTGGGGAATGCCAAGCTCCGCGGCGAGGGCGCGATGACCGACCCCCTCTTGGAGGATCTCGACGGCGCGCTGCCTAACCTCGGGCGCATGCGTGCGAGTCCTAGTTGCTTCCGACATACCTGCCACTTCTTAGCCTTAACCGTTAATCTGCTTTCTTACGTGCAAGTTAGATAGTAGCATTTTACTGTTTGCTCAAAGCAGTTAATTAAAATAGACGCGGCGTTATCTGGGCATTTGGCACCAATTTACGACATTTCTTTATCGATTATTTACGCTGGTAGCTGACTCGCAGCCAATCGTCATTCGCCTGTCAACAAAATTGACACCTCTTTATGTCCTTTGGCATAGAGGATATAGTTATTAACCCCTCCCCCAATAATTTTGAGTAATCGGCAAGGCAGTAGACGTCCTTACTCCTCATGATTACCGCGCATTGCCATCCACCGAAGCAAAACAAAAAGGGCGGGGCCTGCTGCGCTTGCAGGCCCCGCACCGGTTGACACCCGACGGGACACAGCCGGGCGAGGCGGATCCGTGCTACCGCCCCGCCTGGCCGCGATGTTCAACTACAGCTCGTTGGCCGCGTGATACGCCGTGCGAATGGCGCTCGCAATGTCGGCGGTGCGCTCGCCCGAGCAGTCGCCCACGCAGGTCACGGGCACCGTCACGCCATCCAGGTCAAACGCGTTGGCCTTGGAGCCCACGGCCATCACCACGTAATCGCAGGCGATCTTCACCGGCTCCTCGGGGCCGTCCTCGGTGGTGTGCACGGCCTCCACGCCCTCGTCGGTAACGGCGGTCAGGCGGGTCTTAACGTGCTGTTCCACGTTGTGGGCGGCGAAGTCGCTCATGATCAGCGGCAGAATGGTCTCGGACTCGCCCGCGGCAATCTTGTCGAGCATCTCGACGATCGCCACCTCGCAGCCGTGCTGCAGCAGGTACTCGGCAGTCTCGGTGCCCACCAGGCCACCGCCAATGACGGCGACGCGCCCGCTGAGCTCCACCTTGCCGGCCAGCACGTCCCAGCTCGAGACGACCTTGTCCGAGTCGGCACCCGGAACGGGGATGACCACGTCGTGTGCGCCCACGGCCACAATCGCGGCGTCGGCGGCGTTGAGATCCTCGGCCGTAGCGGCATGGTTGAGCTCGACCTTCACGCCCAGGCCGGGCAGAATCTTCTCGTAATACTCGACCGAGCGCATAATCTCATCCTTGCGCGGAGGCGCGGCCGCCAGCACAATCTGGCCGCCCAAGTGATCGCTCGCCTCATAGACGGTCACGTCGTAGCCGCGCTTGGCCGCCACGCGTGCGGCCTCCAGGCCGGCAATACCGCCGCCCACCACGGCGATCTTCTTGTCGCCCTCGCCCGGCTTAATGGCGATGGTCGCCTCGTCGCCGTTCTCGGCGTTGAGCACGCACGAGATGTACTTGCGGTTTTGAATCGCATCGACGCAGCCCTTGTTGCAGTTGAGGCACTCGCGGATGGGCTCGCCGGTCGCGGCCTTCAGCGCAATGTCGGGGTCGCACATGAGCGAGCGGCCATAGGCGATAATGTCGGCCGCGCCGTCCTCAAGAATCTTCTCGCCGGCCTCGACCGAAACAACACGGCCGACGGTGGCCACCGGCACGGAGACCAGGGCCTTGACGCGCTCGGCCACCGGCAGCGTCCAGTTGTAGGGCATGGCACCCATGGGCGGAATGGTGTCGCCCATGTTGCCGGTGTGGTTGGCCTGCGCGACCTGGATCATGTCGATGCCCGCGCCCTCGAGCAGCTTGGCGAACTCGCAGGCCTCGTCGGGCTGCAGGCCACCCTTGCCGCGCGGCGTGCCGTCGGGGTTCTCCATGATCACGGGCAGTTTGTACTCCACCATCAGCTGCGGCGCGGCCTCCTTAATGGCGGCGACGACCTCGAGCGCATAGCGAACGCGGTTCTCGAACGAACCGCCGTACTCGTCGGTACGCTTGTTGAGGATGGCCGAACATAGCGAACCCACCAAGCGGTCGCCGTGGACCTCGATGGCGTCAATGCCGGCCTGCTGCGCGCGAGCGGCCGAGGCGGCGATGGCCTCCTTGATCTGGGTGAGCTGCTCTACGCTCGCCTCGTTCACAAAGTGCTGCATATCGTGGTGCAACTTGGCGTAGGCCTGCTTGCGGATCTCGTTGGACTCGGCCATCTTGGCGGCAAAGGTCTCCTCGTCGCCGGCGGCCTTAGCCTCCTGCGCAGCCTTGGCGGCGGCCATGGAACCCATGACCATGCGGCCGACACCGGGCACGTCGTACTCGGGGTGGAACAGCTGCAGCGCGACCTTGGCGCCGTGCTTGTGAACGGCGTCGGCCAGCGCCTTAAACGTGGGGATCTGGGCGTCGGTCGCCAACTTGGGCGTGGGGCTCGCGGTCATAACGGGAGCGACGTCGCCGATGACGATGTAGCTCACGCCGCCACGGGCTAGGCGCTCGTAAAAAGCCAGGCTGCGCTCGCCGATGGAACCGTCGCGCTCCTCGTAGCCGGTGGTCAGCGGCGGGAACATAATGCGGTTTTTGAGCTCAAGGGGGCCAACCGTAATGGGCTGGAGCAGCTTGGATGCAGGTGCGGTCATGGACATTCCTCTCTTATAGGCGCGGCGGCGATGGTGCCGCGTAGTTGTCTAGAGGATATGGCATGGGAGCACAGTGGCGCAACGGAAATCGGCAGACAGCAGGTAGCGGCAGGTGGATGGGGCGGGGCGGCCCGTCGGTTTGTCTCGATCTGTAACAGTAAGACCCTATTTTGCCGAGCAACTGTTACAGATTGAGACAAACCAATCTAGCCTGCCGAAAGATCTAGATCTGTAACAGTTACTCAGTAAAAACCGTCCCTCGTGTTACAGATTTAGACAAACGAAGACCGTCCTGCCGAAACATCTCAATCTGTAACAACTACAGACCAAAACCGGACCCACCTGTTACAGATCGAGACAAACCCCAATAACAACGACACCGTCCCCGTTCGAGGAAACGACCGCCACACTCACCGTTTTAAACAACCTGACACCGCTCAGCCTGCGATAATAATTTGGTCACGCGTCGACTACGGCGAAGACGCGGCAGAAGGGACACCCATGCAACCGAGTACCACCGATACGTCTACCGCAAAGCAAGCGCTGCTCGAGGCGCTCTTGAGCGACGCGGGGCTCAAGAGCCTCACGCAAACGGCCTCTGCCGCTATGGACAACCCGGTGCTCGTCGTCGATCCCGTGTACCGCTATGCCGCCCGCGGCGGCTTTGAGCTCGACGATGACGACGACTCCCCCTTTGCAGCCATCACCCGCGCCGAGCTCTCCGAAGGTGACATGCTGCAGGACGAAGCCGTGCGATACATCATCAAATGCGGCTTAGACGAGGAGATTGCCCGCTCGACAGGCCCGCTTACACGCTATAACGACATGTTCCGCCTCAACACCATGACCGATGCGATCAAGGTGCACGGCACGTGTCTGGGCCGGGCGATGATGATCGAACGCAATCACGCCTTTGGCGATAGCGATCGCGAGGTCTTTGAGTTCTTTGTCCGACTGCTCGCGCAAGAACTGCAGAAAGGCGGCTTTCTTTCGTTGGGCGGCCCGCAACAGGGGCCATATTTTCTCTCGCGCCTCCTGGACGACGAAATCCCCAACCCCATCACCTGCACACGCAAAATGCAGCTCGTCGGCTTTGCGCCGCTTCCCGCCCTCTACGTTGTATGCCTGCTCAAAAAAGATTCCCAGCTCGAGGCGCGCGAGGCGGAGAGCATCCGAGGACAATTGCAGCCGCTACTGCACCATAGCCTTATCACCATGTACGAAGGTGAGCTCGTGGCGCTGGTAAGCCGTCCGCCCTCCACGCAGCTACCCGCCAACGATGAGGCGATCCTTGCCCGCGTTGCTGCCACGAACAATTTGTTCATTGGCATCAGCAACGAGTTTTCCCAGGCAACCGATGTGCGTTCGCACCTCAATCAGGCACGCGCCGCCATTCGATACGGCTCGACCTTTACCAAAATCCTCGAAGACACCCATGTGTATCGCTATTGCGAATACACCTACATGGAAATGCTCGACATCTGCAACGACCACATCAACCTTATAAACTACTGCCATCCGGCAATCTGGGCACTTTGGAAGCATGACCAGTCGCACGATTCCGAGCTGGTCGAGACGCTCTTTGCCTTTATGCAGCACAGCTGTAACACGGTGCGCACCGCCGCGATCTTGTCGCTTCACAAAAACACGCTGCTCTATCGCATTAACCGCATAAAGGAAATCACCGGTAACGACTTGGCATCGGGAGAGGACCTCTTTTTGTTCCACCTCTCGATTCGCACCCTAATCTACCTTGGCTTTCTTGAGCCGAGGATTAAGCCCCGCACCAGCGCCGACCTGCACTGCCGCAAGTAGGCCGGGCGGGGCTTGGGCAAAACTAGTCGCGCTTAACCTCCAGCGTGGGGAACGTCATCTTGGCGTACTTTTCCATGAGCGGCTTTACTTCGTCCATATGGGCGAAGAACTCGTCGCGGGTCTTGTTGATCTCGTTGAGGTGCTCGGCGCGCGCGTGGTCGTCGTTGCGGTCGCGAATCAGGCCGTTCTCGGCAATCTTGAGCTTGGGGCGACCGGTGCGCTCGTCGGTTACGATATCGCCGCCCGCGCCGCAGACCGCACACTCCCAGGGAAACTCGACCCCATCCCAATGCTTGTCGCCGGGGTACACCAGGGAGCTGTGGCAGTTGGGACACACGCCGTCATCCGGATCGCCCAGCCAGCAGCGCTCGTCAACAGGCGTGCGAATGGCCTTGACGATGTTCTCGCCCATCTTGTGGGCGCGGGCGATCTGTCCGCCCCACTCCACGTCGTCTCCCCACACAAAAGCATTGCCCGGGCGGCCGTCGCGCTGCGCCATATAGCGATCGACGACAGTCATCGACATGGTAAACATAGTCGCCTGCAGGCTCTCCAGTGCCAGGGACTGCCAATCGTGCATGGAGCCGCCGACGGAGATGAGGCCGGCAACGGTATGCGGATTCTCCTTTACGGCACCGATGGCAAGCAAGAACGAAAGCTCGTATGCCAAGAAGCGCTGGGCAAAGCGGGTGTACACCGAGCTGGGCGTAAGGTCGTAGGTCGGAACCGAGAAGATCACGCCCTGGCAGGTCTGCAGTTCGCGAATAATCGCATCTACATCGTCTTTGTTTTTAAGAACGCAGCCGTGATATTCCTTTTGCAGGCCGGCGCCCATCTTTCCCATCTGCATGGTGCAGCCCTCGCAACCGGTGCAGGGCAAGATGTTATAGTCGAACAAATTGATCAGCTCGACCTCGCCGCCAGCCTCGCGCACCGCGCAAAGGGCCTCTTTGGCCAAAGCCTCGCCGTTGCCACCGTGCCTGCCGGCACAAATCGCCATCACTTTAAACGACATGGTCGCTCCTCTCCAGAGCATTTTGGACACGGATTCTGCCCGTGTGTACTTCGCAAAAAGCGTACGGCAGACGCAAAACATGCGCACCGTCCAGGCAACCAAGGCTCATGCGATAGTCTGCAGGGCATCTCGTGCAGATAAACAAAGTCCCCTCCCGCCCTGCTCAATGTGGGCAAAACGAGAGGGGGAATCGCGCTATTTGCGCTTAAAGGGAATGGGTTTGGGCGGGCACTTGGGCTTGACGGCCCCAGCCGTAACAATCGCGCCGTTGTCGCAGATATCCAGGCAGGCACCGCACTGGGTGCAAGCCTTTTGGTCGATCACGTGGATGAACCGCGGCCTTCCCAGAATCGCGTCCTCCTCGCAAACGCCCGAATCGACACACTTGTTGCATGCCTGGCATTTGGAGGCGAGGATATGGAAGGTCAAGAATGCCTGGCATTCCCCGGCGGCACAGACCTTCTTGGTGGTGTGCTGCACAATCTCGTCCTCGAACAGGTCGAGGAACGACTGCACCGCGCGCGCCAGCACGCGACCCTGCTCGCACAGGCACTGCGTCTGCATCACGGGGCAAAGGTCGCGAAAGAGCGCCAAGTCACCCGGCTTGCCCTTCTTGCGGCAGATATCGGCAAGAATCGTCGCAATCTGATGCGAGCCCTCGTAGCCAAAGACACAGCGTCCGCAGCTCTCGTGACGATACAGCGTGCAAATGTCCAAAAGCGCCTTTGCCATGCAGTTTTTGGAGGTATAGACGCACACGTAGTCGCTGCATAGCTCAATCTTTGAGGTGTCGTCGGGCCTCAGCAGCAGACCGCTGGGATAGCCAATCCCCACCGCTTTGGCGTCGTCGATGCCCGCCGCGGCAACCAAGGATTCCGCACTCACGACGCGGTCGACCTCAACGGGCTCATCGGCCCCGTCAAACCACACCCAGCGTTTTCCTTCGGCGGCAAGTAACTCCGATCCGCTCAGGCAGTGGTCATCGCCTTCACCTTCACAGCAAGATGGGAGAGGCTTTTCGCCGTCGAGCATCTTGGCCGCGGCCGAACCGTTGGCATGGACAAAGCCCAGGCTCGGGTCGCACTCGATCACGCGGCAGGACTCGCCCAACGCATCCGCGAGCGCGGCAGAGACCTCATCGCCTGCCGGCACCAAAACCGCCTGGGCACCGGCCCCTGCAATTTTTTCCGCGGCGGCCGCCACGTCCTTCTTAAGAAGCCAGAGCGCGACGGGGGCCTGCTTATGCGCAGGCATAAAGTTGATGATCGTCATGAGTTATCGCTCCTTTCCTAGTACTCGTTCCACAGGCGCGGCGTGCTGATCGTTAGGCGCAAATCGCACTGCAAGCAGCGGCTCGCCTCGCACGTTACCTCATGGTCGGTATAGGGGCACTCAAACGTATCGAAGTTGTCCTTACGCGTCTGGGCATCGACAAACTCGGGCTGCACGGCATCGTCGTAGAAGCCCTCGGGGACACGCCCAATCCACTGCTCGGGAGCATCATGCTCGGTCAGCTCCTCGTCGATGTTGCCATCGCCACCCAAAGCGCGGTCGATGGCCGAGGCGCACGTGCGACCTGCAGCGATTGCCGCGATCACCGATTTGGTACCCGTCACGCAGTCGCCCGCCGACCAGATGCCTTCAACGCTCGTCTTGCCTTCGGTATCGGCCACGATATACGGGCCGTGCGTAAGCTCAAGGCCCATCTGGGCCGTGCCCTCGGGCTTTTGACCCACGGCAAAGATCACGCAGTCGGCATCGATGGTCTTCTCGCCGCCGTCGAGCAGTTCGGTGACGGCGCGGTGGTTCTCGTCAAAGTAGAACCGCTCGATCTTGTGGATCGTCATGGAACCGACCTTGCCCGAACCGTCCTCGGTCTCGTTAATGCTGGTAAAGGCATAGGCATCGTGCAGGACCACGCCTTCCTCGGCAGCCTCGGCGCGCTCCTCGGGCGTCGAGGTCATCGCGTCTTGGGCCTCAAGGCAGGCGACATCGACCGAGGCGGCACCCAGACGCACGGCAGTGCGGGCGCAGTCGTACGCCACGTTGCCGCCGCCAAGCACCACGACGCGCTTGCCCGTCAGGTCCGGGGCGCTGCCCATACGGGCGGCCTTCAGAAAATCGGTGTTACGCAGCACGCCTTCGAGGTCGTGGCCGGGCATGGGAAGCACCGTTCCGTCATGCGTGCCCACCGCAACCAGCACGGCATCGAAGCCCTGCTCCAAAAGCGCCTGGGGCTCGGCGATTCGCTCGCCACAGCGCAGCTCAATGCGCGGCTCGGCGTCATCACCCTGGGCAATCTCTAAAATCGTCGCAACCTCGGCATCGACCGTGGCATCAGGCAGGCGATACGCCGGAATGCCGTAGCGCATCTGGCCGCCGACCTTCTCGTTGGCCTCGAACACCACGACCTTGTGGCCCTTCTCGGCGCAATAGAGTGCGGCGGTCAAACCGGCGGGACCGGCACCCACAACGGCGACGCTCTTGCCGCTCAACGGCTCATGGCGCACGTTGGCCTTCCAGTCGCCCGTATCGCGCACGGCCGCGGCGCGCTTAAGACGGCAAACCGAAACCGGCGTGCCGTTGAGCTCGTTGCGCTTGCAGGCATCCTGGCAGCTATGGACGCAAATGTCGCCCAGGCTCTCGGGGAACGGGACCTTCTCGCGCACCACCGCGGCGGCTCGGGTGTACTCGCCGTTGCGGATGTGACGCAGGTAGCGCGGGATATCCACGTGGGCGGGACAGCCCGAGCGACAGGGAACCACGTTATCGGCATAGGACTTGTTCTCGTCAAACATATTGAGCGTGTCGACGATCGAGCCCGTGGGACACACTTCGATACAGGCGCCGCAAAAACGGCATCCGGCCTCCTGCAGGCTCACGCTGCCGTCGGTACCAATGCGAATGCCGTCCTCGGTACGCTGATAGTCCAAGACGCCGGCGCCGCGCAGCTCGCGGCACGCGCGCACGCAGCGGCCGCAGCGAATGCAGCGGGTGAACATATGGGTGATCAGCGGGTTCGATTCGTCCGTTGCGACCGGACGGCTCTTGGCGCGCCAGTGCGCAGGCGAAACTCCCAGGTACTGATACATAGACTGCAGTTCGCACTTGCCATACTTGGGGCAGCCGGTGCAATCGGCGGGATGCGTGGCCAAGATAAGCTCCATTGCCAGCTTGCGCACGCGCTCGGCCTGCTCGCCTGTCGTGTTGACGACCATTCCCTCGGCAACCTGCGTCTTGCAGGCACACACCGGCTCATCTTGGCCTTCGATCTCGACCATGCACAGACGGCATCCGCCGACGGCCTCAAGATCGGGATGTTTACACAGATGCGGAATATAGATACCGGCATCGAGCGCGGCTTCCAGGACATTTTGCCCTTCGCGTGCCTCGACCTCGGCTCCATTAATCGTTAGCTTCATTCGTTCCCCTCAAAACGTCGCTCTTGTCCAGAAAGGCGCCCGGGACCAAAGCGATCCCGAGCGCCTCGCTTGTAGGGCAAATCCCCGCCCGCACCCAACGCGTGGGTGTCTGCAGGCGCGAATAGCTGCGGTGTTACGACCACTCCTCGTCGCCCGCGTCCTCAAAGAGGGCTGCGGCGGCGTTTTCACCGGCGATGCGACCCGAGTTAAGGCAGAAGCCCATGGTGTTACCCGGAATGCAGTAGTTATAGGAGTCGCCATAGATGGTGCAGGCATCGGTGCCAACGCAGTACAGGCCAGGGATGACCTCATAGTCGTCGGTCATGACCTCCATCTTGTGGTTAATGAGCACGCCGCCCAGGGTGCCGTAGGCGCCACAGTACTGCTTGCAGCAATAGAAGGGGCCCTTCTCGAGCGGCTTCATAAACTCGCGCTCTTTCTCAAAGATGTCGTCCCAGCCGTTGTCGCACATCTCGTTGTACTCGTCGACGTTAGCGAGCAGACCCTCCACGTCGATACCCGCCTTCTCGGCAAGCTCCTCCAGCGTATCGGCCTGGCAGATCGCCGGATAGCCGGCCTCCAGGTCGCGGTTCCACTGCTCCTCAAAGCCGTCGTACAGGTCGTGCGGATGAACGTGGCTGACGATATCCGGACCATCCTTCTTCCAGTGCTTGAGCATACGGGAATCAAAGATGGCATAGGCGACCTTGCCGGGGAGATGGTTGATGGCGTTGCCGACAAAGGTGGTGTTGAAGATCTCGTCCTCCGGCATAAAGCGCTCCCCCAGGCGGTTGCACCAGTAGCACGGCTGACGGAATGCGCCCTCGACATAGAAGTGGTTCATGTTGTCGGGGATCTGGTACATGAGCTCCATGGTCACCGGGGTGTGGCCGCCGCCGACCTCGTGGCACATGTTGATGCCGTCGCCGTCCATGCCCGGAATGGCAAACGAGAACAGGTCTTTACCCCACTCAAAGTCGAGCTTCTCCTTGATGAGCTTGGCGTTGTGGCCAAAACCGCCCGTAGCGACAATCGCAGACTTGCACGAGATTTGGTACTCCTCGCCGTCCTTGTCCTTGGCGGTCACGCCGCAGATGGCGCCGTCCTCGCCCTTGATAAGGCCGGTGCCCGGGCACTCGAACATAAACTCGACGCCCAGGTCCTGGGCACGCTCGGTCATGCGTTTGGTCATCGTGGTCGCCGCGCGAGGACCGGGCTCCGAGCCGTCCTCGGGCTGCACGACATGCCAGGTGTACTCGCCGTCGGAATAGGCACGCGTGCGCTCGCGGGCGCGGAACGCCGGACGCACAGAGTTAAACACCACGCCCATGTCCTGCAGCCATGCGATGGTGTCGCCCGACTTAAAGTAGTAGTCGCGCACCAGGCGAGCATCGACCTGGTAATGGGTGTAGAACATATGGCGACGGAAGAGCTCGCCAGGCGTGACCTCGATCATCGAAGCCTTCTGAAGCGGAGAGCCAGCGGCGGCAGGCCCCATGCCCATGTTGGCGGCGCCACCGGTAATGGGGGCCTTCTCTAGGGCAATGACGCGAGCGCCTGCCTCGGCTGCAGCGACCGCTGCGGCAAGGCCACTCAGACCCGCGGCAACGACAACGACGTCGGTCTCTAACTGTTTCATGCGAATCCTCCTTTATAGGGCTCTTGGACGAACCCGGACTTCATGCGAATTGCATGCGTATCGACAGCCATACTTTCGCTCGAAAACAGACTCAAAGCCATGTGCAGGCGCACCGATGTTTGCCCATAGCGACCATGGGCTTTGTGCGGATGAACCATGCGTTTGGGCGACGCTTTCGAGCGCATGGCCCTGACGCCACACGTACAGGGGGGCGGTGTGCTTCACGGCGTCCGCCCCTGATAATCGAGTTTTCTTATTTATGGTTCCGCTGTGCCTCGAGCACATCGAGCGGCGTAAGCGCCTGAATAGCGCGCTCTTTTCCAAAGATTGCCGAGCACACGAGCGTTCCCGACATAACCAGGCAAACCGCGAGCGCGATTCCAAAGGCCCAGAATGCGAAGAGGTGGCCAAAGTTGATCGGCTGCTGCAGCATAAACGTGAAGAACGACGTGGCAAGACCCATAAAGACGCAGGGCACATTGGAGCAGATCGAGACAAACCAAAACCGTCCCGGCAGAAAATCTCAATCTGTAACAGTTACTCGGCAAAATCCGTCCCTCGTGTTACAGATTTAGACAAACGGGACCCAACCCACCGGTATATCTCGATCTGTAACACCTGGCCGCCCAAATCGGGTCTAGATGTTACAGATCGAGATTTTGTTTGAGATGTTGGGAATTGGGCTGAGAGAACAGTCCCGGAATAACAAAAAAGCTCGCCGGCTAGGCCGACGAGCTGCAAGTTCTTGGTCGCGGGGGCAGGATTTGAACCTACGACCTCCGGGTTATGAGAGTGCTTTATATTATTCTGTCCTGCAAATCTAATAGCTCTTCTTTCATGTGGTAATATGGTATTTGAGCTGCTGTTTTGTTCATACAGTTCATATGGTTGCGCAATGTTTAATCATTCAGTTAGTTCTTTAGAATTAGCCGTTTGCTACATGATTGCTACAACACTGCTACAAATACGAATATGAAATGTTCTTGAAGGGTTTGGCTATGGGCACGCTTTACTACACAGGGCAAGAGTTGCTAGAGGATAAAAAACGCGGCAAGTTTCGCGGGCGGCTGTCATACCGTGACACCAACAACAAACGCCGATATATAACGCGCACGCTAAACGCCACGGGCAAGCGGGCTGCTAACGCAGAGCTAGCAGCATGGCGGCAAGAAAAAGAACGGGAACATAGCGAAAGCCTTGACCGCAACGGCGGCATATCGTTACCCGCGGCAGATACGCCCATATCCGATTATGTGTCCCAATACATAGACGCAAAGGAGCAGACTAAAGCTATTGAACCGTCAACCATAAGCAGCTATCGCGATTCGCTGCGGTATATAGCCGCAACTTTTAGCGAAACACGAATAAAAGATTTACAGACTATTGATGCTGAAAAATGGATAGCCGAGCTTGTTAAGGAAGACCGTTCACCCTCCACTATAGGAAAGGCTTTCAGGCTGCTAAAGATGGTTCTTAATAACGCTATCGCTACGGGCGTTATTGACAAGAACCCGCTATCCCTTGTTAAGCCGCCCAAGCGTGTCAACAAAAAGCAGGGTATCAACGCGCTAGACGAAACGGCGCTTGCCGAACTTCTCGACAAGCTAAGTCTGCTTGAGCTGTCCCCCGTTACTGTCGCGGCATACATAGCGCTAAACACAGGAATACGGCGCGGGGAGGTATGCGGGCTGCAATGGCGAGACATTGACGCGGACAATCACGTTATATGGATTAGGCGCTCAATTGGACTCGGCAAAGGAGGTGCATATATCAAGCAGCCAAAGACCGACAAGGCAAGAGACGTTGTTCTGCCCGACACTTTGCTAGAAGTGCTTGAGCAATGGCAGGAAAAGCAGCGGCAGACATTCGCCGATAATATGGCATCGCTTAACCCCAATTCTTTCATTCTCGGCGATGCGCTCGGGTACTACCACCCAGACAGACTATCTAAAGACTGGGCATCTTTAACAAAGATGCTCGGCACGCGTGGCACCGAGGGGCGGCGTTTGTCTTTCCACGATTTGCGCCACACGTGGGCAACATTGGCGCTTGCCCACGGCATGGACGTTAAGACCGTCTCAAGCAACCTAGGACACGCCAACGCAGCAATGACGCTGAACGTATACGCAAGTGCAGACCCAGACGCGAAGCGGCGGGCGGCGGGCATCGTAGAGTGCCTAATGAGGTGCGACCAGTCAACGAACAGGTAAGTACGTTTCTATACCTAGAAAGGACATAGCAACATGGATAAACAGAGCAAAGCACTGATAACGTTCAACGATGAACCAGAGGATGCTATTTCAGCCCTAAATGGCGCGGCGTGCCTGCTGAAAATGCTTGCATACGCAGCCGATACGGGCATATGCCCAGACAATCACGTTGGCGATGCTTACTACACGCTGGGCGCTGTTATCGAAGCCGCAACGCACAAACTAGAAGAGACAGTTTTCAGCAGCGACAAATAAGCGCCCCATCCATACAACCAACGCCCAGCCACCCTATACGCCCGATACGGCAACCCTATAGGGTGGCTTTACTCTTTGTATAGCGACCCTATAGGGTGCCAATACAGATAAGAACAGATAAGACTAGATAACAGCAGCCCGCCACGCTTGCGCCTTTAGGGGCAAGCGCGAGCGTGGCGGGCGTGCAACCTTATTAGAAGAAAAGAAGACGGCAAGCACTGTTGAAAACTGGTTGAAAACCTGTTGAAAACTTGTTTTAACGCACCGAGTTATGAAGTCCATATGTTAATCAAAAACTCATTTACACACTTTAGCTTAATAAAAAAGCGCTGGTAAACATACCTTTAAGGGTTAACCCAACCTAAAACCATCGCTTTAGTAATTACCCGAGGTCACATATTACGTTTTGGCGAGTCTCTTTTAATCACGCCCGCTGCTGATTCAATCTTTTCTGAATGATATAGCTTATTAAATTGCCTATTGGCGTATTCGTTTGCTAGAAGCCCATAGAACGCTTTCATGTTTATATAGTCCCATCGAATCGCGATTCGTCCAACCCGGCACGTTGAAAGGGGCACTAATGAAAAGCACCGAGCGGCAAGAAGCACCGCGCAACTTAAAAGACCTTCAAGAGCTTGTAACCGTTAAGCAGGTTGCAGACTGCTTGCAAATCTCAAAGGGCACTGTTTACAACCTTGTTAAAGATGGGCAACTGTCGGCGGTAAGGATTCGCGGAAATATGATTCGTCTTAACCGCGACCAAGTGTGCCGATATTTCGGTCTATAACGGGCGGCGGCTATGGGCGATGAACTTAACAAAGCAGGTGAAGCATGTGCGGCGCGGGCGCTTTCCAACTGCCCCATATCATGGGTTAAGCACGAAGCCGCTAACGCTGGGAACCCCTATCTTAATCAACTTATTTCAGTCGGTGGAATGGAGTCCTACGGGCGTTATTGGCGGCTTGTTGAACTGCTTTCGAACACGACCACACACGCCATACCGCGCGAGGGTGAACAGGGTTATAGGGGCTTTCAGCTCGGTTTGCACTTCAACTGCCCCGAGGAATACGAAGCCTTTATAGCAACGCTAATAGACCTTGAACTTGTAACTGTCGGCAGCAGCGGGCGGCGTGGTATGCCACTTGTTGATGAATCGGCGCTTGCGATAGGAAAAGCCCGACTAAACGGTAGCAAAGGCGGCAGGACGGCAGCACGTAACCGCCAACGTTAAAACGGACAAATGGAGCGATTCGAAATGAATAGAAGCCTACTTGACGATTCAATCATGCAATGTTCAATCAACAACCGAAACGATGAGCGCGAATCATGCTTTGACGCTTTCAGCACATGCGAGACGTGCTTTCGTGAAGAAATGAGCCTTGCAAATCAAGCCTTTAGCGATTTGGCACGCTTGCCAAGTGATTTAGATTTGTGCGAGCCGTTGCACCGAGACGAAAGACGCGTACAAGACGCAAATGTCCAGTTTTGCCAAATCCTCGAAGCGCTCGACATAAATGATGCGGTAGAGCTTGCAGACGCTTTAAACATCGACATAGAGATTTGCACGCGCGTTTACAGGAATCCCATGTTATGCAATGGAAAGGAACGCGCCCTTATACTGCAAGAGCTTGATAATTCAAGTTCACCCTTTCTGGACGTTTGGGATATTGAATACAGGCATGGCGAATCTGTAGGCGAAGCGTTGGCAGCGTGGACGCGTGAGAACTTCAATACGCCATACCAGTTCTATAAGCAGGCACAAGAGTTTGAGTTGAAAAGCTATCTCATTGGAATTGTCGGGAAACTCAACGACCGGGAGCGATTCGGTCTGCTATATGCGCCAAGTCTCGAACGAGCGATTAAAGAAGCGGCGGCGATAGCACTTGAGGACACGCCAACAGGCGAACCAGCTATAGAGCAGATTAACGCTTGCATTGCATCGCTCAACCACGCCAAGGAACAGTTACTTGATTCTTTCAGTGTTTTAGTTGAAGCGCGAAAGCAATAGACCGTGACGGGAAACACGGGCGCGGCGGGCGGCGTGCGATTTGTTATAGCCCTATGCGACCGCAAGCACCGTTCGAGTTTGTCAGCGTATCAGCGGCAATTTAGCAATATAGCAACAAAGATGTTGGCATTTGAGCGTGTCCCAAAAGCACACGTTAAGAGACGGCGATAAGCAGCCGAGAACAAAGCAAAAAAACAGGCGCTTTAACCGTCTCTTTAACTGTCTCTTTATTATTGTCCCGAAATGCCTTAGACTTTTAGATACACCTACAAAGGGGGCAAGTAATGATATTTGGATATGCACGCGTTAGCACCAAAGAACAGAACCTAGACCGACAGCTAGACCAATTGGCTAAACGTGGCGTTGATAAGATTTTTAGCGACAAAATCAGCGGCGTTAAAGAAAGCCGCCCCGAACTCGACAAAATGCTTGGACAGTTAAGGAAGGGCGATACTGTTGTAGTTTGCAGTTATGACCGCTTGGCGCGAAGCAGCAAGCAACTATTCAGTCTTGCCGAGCGCTTCGAGGAAAACGGCGTTTCGCTTGTATCCATCAAAGAGGGCACCGATACCAGCACCCCACAGGGACGTTTCTTCTTTGCAATGTGCGCGGCTATGGCGCAGTTTGAGCGCGAATTGATTAAGGAAAGACAAGCAGAGGGCATCGCGGCGGCAAAAGCACGCGGGCGGCAGTTTGGCAGACCCGCCACAGACCCAGACAAGATGGACACCGCCGTAAGGCTATACAAAGACGGCGGCATTTCCGTTAAGGAGATATGCGAGCGCACAGGCGTAAGCCGCGCCCCACTTTATAGGGAACTCAAGAAAAAGGGCATCGAGCGATAGCACCGCCTGCTACAACGCTGCTACAATCAATTCGCCCATAGCCGAACAGGCTAACGAAAATAGAGCGCTTGCCATTCAGTTGGCGGGCGCTCTTTTTCGTTGTTGTATGGTGATATTTGCCGCTTTGACCAATTCACACGCACCCGATAGCGGCAGGGGCAAGAAAGCCGCTTGTAATGCCACCACAGAGCCGCAGCACAGCAATAATGAGCGTTGGTCTTTACCCAAGTTGGCGCTTTTAACTACAAGACAGACGAAATACTCCCAACTCGGCGTAAAAGCGAAAAACTCTAAATATATCGGTCTTATTCTTCTAAAAGAAGACCACCCCCGTCCGAAAAACCCTAACGCGCAGTAATTTAGCTCCCGTCATTGGTGCCCTATGGCTATAGCCCTACTTTGAGCATGGGGGGATACCCCAGCGGCAAACAAGCGAACTATTAACGTGGCTCGAATTGAGTTTAGTTTGCAGTGCTATTTGCTACAAAGCCTGCTATAACGCTGCTATAAATCGAAGACATAAAAGAAAGCAGCCCAATGGAACAATGCCTTTGAGCTGCTAAAAGTTCTTGGTCGCGGGGGCAGGATTTGAACCTACGACCTCCGGGTTATGAGCCCGGCGAGCTACCAGACTGCTCCACCCCGCAATGTCTGGGCGCCTCATGTGCGCAAGAAAGAATATTACGTGGGAGTTCGGTAAACGGCAAGGAAAATCTCGTAGAGCATAATTCCTTCATATTTAAAACCCCTCAGCCTATATCGCCGTGAACGAATCGCAGCCGAGCGCCGCCGACGGCACGTATACAATGGTACGCGTCCTTTTACGCCGACACCGGGAGTAGACATGCTGCTCGCTATCGATATGGGAAACACGCAGACGGCCATGGGCCTGTTTGACGGAGACGAGCTGGTGCAGTCGTGGCGCATGCCCACCGACCGCTCCTATACCGCCGACGAGATCCATGTGCGCCTGATGGGCTTCTTTAAGATGCACGACCTCTCGCTCGACGCGGTCGACGCGATCGCCTTCGCCGGCGTGGTGCCGCAGCTCTCGCGCGAGTGGCACACTGTGGCCGACCGCATCGCGGCAGACGCCATCGTTATCGGGCCGCAGACGGCCGCGGTGACCAAACTGCGCGCGGCGCGCCCCCAGGCCGTAGGTGCCGACCGCGTCGCCAACGCCGTTGCGGCCGAGACTTTCTACGGCGCGCCGGCAATCGTGGTGGACTTTGGCACCGCGACCAATATCGACGTCATCGATGAGGACGGCTATTACATTGGCGGAGCGATCGCGCCGGGCATCCGCATCTCCATGGACGCACTTGCCGCCCGTGCCGCCAAGCTCGCCAGCGTGCCGCTCGAGGCGCCCGAGCACGCCATCGGCCGCGACACCGAGGAATGCATCAAGGTCGGCGCCGTGATGGGCGCCGCCTCCATGGCCGAAGGCCTGGTCGCTCGCATGAAGCGCGAGCTGGGCCGCGAGGACGCCACCGTTATCGCCACAGGCGGTCTCGCCGGCATCGTCGCCGATTCGACCGATGCCTTCGACGTGGTCGACGGGCAGCTCACCATCAAAGGCATCTGCGAAATCTACCGCCGCATGCAGAAGCTGGGGTAAGGCGGGGTTTAAGTCGAGCGCGAGCGGCGAACTAGGCAACGCATCGGTCCTATTCCTCAAAAACGAAAATTTTTCGGTTTTGAGGAATAGGGCGCCGGCAACCCATTCCCCAAACAAGCGAAACCCTCCCCGGCACAGCCGAGGAGGGTCTTGTTGTCATCGCTATCTTTGAGCGCGGGCGCCTCGCGTTACAGTCCGCGAATCCGTACGGCCTCGGGCGGAAACTCCTGCTCGCCGGCATCGGTCTTGATGGTCGCGCGGCCCCAGATGTCCAGGCCCGCAAACACACCGACCGCAAGCGGCAAACCGTTGGGCGACACCGCCGCAACCTGACGACCCAGCAGCGGCACCATATCGAAGTACTCACCCAGCACCGGAGCCAGCGGGCCGGCAGCGCCCTGTGGTGTGTTGGCGGCAACCGCCCAGGTGTCCACGCGGGTCAGCACGGCGGTGGCCAATGCCTCGACCAGCACCTCGTCGGCCATATCCACGCCAAGCTCACCCAGCGCCGCACGCTCAATATCAACCGTCACTGCGGCAAACATGCCCGCGGCACCGGCACCGCCGTTGACGGCGACGCGCGCGAACGACGTCTCAAACGCAGGCGCACCGCACACGATATCGCTCGGCCACTGGATACCCACCTTACCGGCAAGGCCCAACCCCGGCGTCGAAGCCGTGCCCACGAGCGCGTCCATCATGCCCATCGCGGCCACAAACGGCAGGCCGTGGAAGGCGTGCATATTCACATCCGGACGCACGACCAGCGAAAACGTCAGCGAAGCATCGCCCGCGTTCCATGCGCACCAGCCCGCTGACACGCCCTCGCGGCCCGCGTCACGCGCCGCGTCGAGCTCGGTACCGGCGACAACAGCATTCATCTCGATCATCTACATACGCCCCAATTCGCCCACGATATGGCCCACGCGATCCTCGGGTTCCTTGACCTCGACACCGTTATAGCGGAAGAACCGCGCCGGGTCGTGCATCAGGTCCTCGAGCGGCACCAGCACAAAGTCGCGCTCGCCAATGAGCGGATGCGGCAGGCGCAGCTTTTTGCCGCCGTGGGTCTCGCCGTCCATCCACAGCAGGTCCAGGTCGATGGTGCGCGGGCCGTTGGCCTTGGCCTTTTTGGAGCGGTCGCGGCCCAGCTCGGCCTCGATCTTCATGAGCTCGTCGAGCAGCACCAACGGCGCCAGCTCGGTCTTAATCTCGATGACGGCGTTGGCAAACGCGTCCTGGCGCGTCTCGTAGGCCGGCTCGCTCTCGTAGATCTTGGAGGAGTTGGACACGCAGGTGAGTGGAATCTCGGCGATCATGTCGCGTGCGGCGCGGATGTTGTCACAGCGATGCCCCAGGTTGGAGCCCACGGCCACAAACGCGCGGCGCGGCTGCGGCTTGGCAACCGCCCAGTAGCCGTTCAGGAACTGCGCAAAGCCCGCGGCGTCGTGCACGCGCACGATGTTGGCACCGGCCTGGATGGCACCCAGGCACACGCCAAACGTAGCGGCATCGCGCTCGGCGGCCTCGGTCACGCCCGAGACGGCGCCCACAAAGCGCTTGCGCGATACGGCGCACATGAGCGGATAGCCCAGTGACGCCATCTTGGCAGTCTCGCGCTGGATGACGATGTCCTCGTTGGCCGTCTTGCCAAAGCCCGGACCGGGATCGATGCAGATGCGGTCGCGCGACACGCCGGCGTGGATGAGCGCGCGGGCCTGGTCGGACAGAAAGCCCATGACGCGGCGCATGATGGGCGCCGAATCGGGCAGGGTGAAGCGGCGGAGCTGCGAGGTGGGCACGTAGGCTTCCTCGCGGCGGGCGCTGCGGCGCATCATGGCGGCCAGGCGGTCATTGGGCTCCGATGCGGCCTCGGTGGCCTCGGGCGCGGGCGCGACGGTCTCGGCAGCAGCAGCCTGCTCGGCGGCCGGCGTCTCCTGCTCGCTTGCAGGCTCGGTCGCGGGCTCAGGTTCGCCAAACGGCAACGAGGGCTGCACCACGCCGCCCGGAAGCTTGGCCTCCGGCTTAGGCTCGCCCAGCAACTTGCCGCGACGGCGACGGGCCGGCTTCTCGGCCTCGCGCGCGGCCTCGGCAGCCGCTTCGCGTGCCTTCTCGGCAACAAACGCCGCTGCCGAGGTATCGAGCTGCACCGTTGCGTGCGTGCGCGCGGGCGCGGCGACCTCGCCGGCATGCATCACGATGACGCCGCAGGTGCTCGTCTTAACAAACTCGACCATCTTGGGGTCGGTGAAGCCGGTCACGTCGTTGACGATCGAGGCGCCGCAGCGCACGGCCGCCTTGGCAACCGCCACGTGACGCGTGTCGATCGAGACGATGGCGCCCTCTTTGGCCAGCGCGCGCACCACGGGCAGCACGCGGCGAGCCTCCTCGTCGGGATTAACCGGGGTAAAGCCGGGGCGCGTGGACTCGCCGCCTACGTCGATGATGTCGGCGCCGGCGTCGAGCATCGTCAGGCCATACTCGATCGCGGCGTCCGGGTCGAAGTGCTCCCCGCCATCGCTAAACGAATCGGGCGTCACGTTGAGGACGCCCATGATGCGCGGACGGTCAAAGCTGAGCTCATACTTTCCGCACCGCCATGTCTTGCTGTCGTTCGCCATGAACATCCTCCTAAAATGCCCACGCCGCCGAGCTTGGGGAGCTGGCGGCGGGGTCGCTTTGCACTCAGTCTTTCTATTGTATCCGCGCGCGCGGGCTAGAACGCAAACGCGGCCGCGATGTCGCAAGAAATCAGCAGGTCGGCATTTGCATCCTGATCGGTGTGGGCAAGGTTGCATATGGCCAGTGTATCGCCGGTAAAGTAGCGTGTATGGCCCGCCGCCGGATACACCACGAGCGAGGTCCCGCCTACAATGAGGACATCGGCCGCGGCGATGGCGACAACGGCACCGGTCAACACATGCTCGTCGAGCGGCTCTTCGTATAGCACCACATCGGGCTTGATGCGACCACCGCACGCGGGGCACACGGGCACGCCCGCGGCGTCCTCGTGCTCGCGCGAGCAAATCCACTCGGCGCTATAGACCGCGCCGCACGACTGGCAAATGTTGCGATGGACCGATCCGTGCAGCTCGAACACGCGCTGTGAGCCGGCCATCTGATGCAGGCCGTCGATATTTTGCGTCACCACGGCATTTAGCTTGCCGGCACGCTCCAGCTCCGCCAGCTTGGTGTGGCAGCGGTTGGGCTTGGCGCCAAGCGCAATCATCTTGGTGCGGTAGAAGTCGAAGAACTCGGCCGGATGCGCCTCATAAAAGCTATGCGAGAGCATAGTCTCGGGCGGATAGGCAAACTGCTGATGATACAGGCCGTCCACGCTGCGAAAATCGGGAATGCCACTCGCCGTGGAAACGCCCGCGCCGCCAAAGAAAACCACGCGCTCGTGGGTGTCGAACAGCTCCGCCAACGCCGCGGAGGCCTGCTTGGGATCTGTTATCGCTTGCGTCATGTTTGTCCTCCGTCCATGTTGGTCGGGGCGGCTGCGATTGCGCCGTCGCCCACGGAGCCCACCCCGCCCCTGTTGCGCTAATCTTAAGCCTGCAAACCCCGTCGAAAGGACACCATGCCTCAGACTTACACTTTCGCCTCGTGGAACGTCAACGGCCTGCGCGCCGTGCTCAAAAAGGACCCGAGCTTTATCCAGATCGCGCAAGAACTCGACGTCGATATCCTGGCGCTGCAAGAGACCAAGTTGCAAGAAGGCCAGGTCGATATTGACCTGCCCGGCTATCACCAAACCTGGAGCCACGCCGAGCGTAAAGGCTATTCGGGCACTGCGGTCTTTAGCCGCCAGGAACCGCTGTGCGTGCTGCATGCCGACGCGCTGTTACCCCACGCCGGCGAGGGCGAGGCGGCCGTACTCGTCGCCCAAGCCGCAACCGAGGGCCGCGTCTGCGCGCTGGAGTTCGACAAGTTCTGGTTTGTCGACGTCTATACACCCAACGCCCAAAATGAACTCGCCCGCATCGACGTGCGCATGGCCTGGGACGATGCTTACCGCGGCTTTTTGAACGCGCTCGAGCGCGAGACCGGCAAACCCGTCGTGACCTGCGGCGACTTTAACGTGGCGCACGAGGAGATCGACCTTAAGAACCCCAAGTCCAACCGCGGCAACGCCGGCTTTTCGGACGAGGAGCGCGGCAAGTTTACCGAGCTGCTCAACGCCGGCTTTACCGATACCTGGCGCGCGGCAAACCCCGACGTCGAGGGCGTCTACAGCTGGTGGAGCTACCGCTTTAATGCCCGCAAGAACAACGCCGGTTGGCGCATCGACTACTTCCTGGTAAGCGACGCAATCGCCGGCAACGTGCGCGACACGGGCATCCGCGGCGACATCTTTGGCAGCGACCACTGCCCCGTCACCCTCACGCTAGAGCTCTAGCCCCAGCTGATCCCCTGGGGACGGAGGAAAACGAATCATTTTGGGCCTCGTGGGAGTATCCACGTGACCCATCCGCCACGAAACACGCCCATCTACTACGTTTAAGCCACCACCCTCAACCACAGCGAACAACGCAAAAAGAAAACCGCAGGTAGAAAGCCTGCGGTTTTTCATAAAACGCGGTCATGGTCGGGAGTATCAAGCTAAACGTAGTAGATGGGCCAGTTTCGTGGCAAGCGCCGTCAACTGATTCCCTGGGGACATCTGGGGACGGAAGAAAATGGATCAATTTGGATCTCTGAGGGCCACGATGCCCGTCATATCAGCCGGCCATTCCAAAACTATGCCGGTTTACGGGGCTGAATCGCGAACCCCCAACCATATGCAATTCCGAGATAATAAAACCGCAGGTAGACGGTGTGCCCTATTTCGAAAAATGCTGGTATAGTCGGCCCGCGCCAATCTAGCCCCGTAAACCGGCATAGTTTTGGAATGGCACTTCGGCAGTATTGATTCCCGCCCCGGCGCAACCAGCCCTACAGCCCGTATTTCACGACGACACGGTTAATGCGACGGCACCAAGGCTTGTACAAGGCGGCCAAAAACACGCAGGTCGCAAGGCCGTGCGTAATATCGAACGGCACTGCCGTGGCAAGACGCGCCACGGCACCCGCCCAAGTAAGCGGCTGTACAAAACCAATGATGTCATACGCGTTGATCACGACGCCATACAGCAAGCCCGACGCAAAGCCATACGCCAACAGTGCCGGCATTCGCACGGTTCCATCGGCGCGGTCAAACGCGCCCGCATGCGCCAGTGCGCCACCGATATAGCCCACCAGACCCCAGGCATACATCTGCCACGGCGTCCACATGCCCTGCCCAAAAAAGAAATTGCTGGTCAGCGCTGCCAACGCGCCAACCATAAAACCATTGCGGCGACCAAGCGTCGCCCCCGCGATAATGGCGATGGCGCTCACCGGTTTAAAGTCGGGAATGGGGCCAAACAAGATGCGCCCCGCCGCGGCCAACGCCGCCAACACCAGCGTGGGCATAATCTGGCGCAGGCCCGGGCGCGACGCCTCGTAACCCGCAAAGAACAGCGCAAGCACCAGCGCCACCACGACAAGCATGGCAAGCGCCGCCTGCTCAATACCTGCCAGCAACGCTGCAGCCATCACCGCAGGAACCGCCAGCAGCAGCGGGATTTCCATATGTTGCAAGACGCGCGACAACGGCAGCCCCCATCAAACGAATGTCCGTTTATGGTAGCACGGGCAAAATGGGGCCGACCAATCCCCCGGCCGGCCTTGGCTGCCAGTCGATCAGGCTTTCGCCACGCGACCGGTCTTGGCGCTATTCGCCCGTAACTTTAGCGGCAATGGCCGCGACAAAGGGATCAAACAGCAAGCCGCCCACAACGACAAAGGCCCATCCGCCCACCACGAGGCGAACCCAACGCGAGAAAAACGGCACACCGTCGATAACGCCAACGCCTGACTGAAACGCGACTTCAAATAGCCCGATAATGCAGAAGAGCAGAGTAGCGCCCACAACGGTTCCGCAAATCCGTGCGCCCGGAGTGTTCCGATCAAAACCAAAAAACTCAACGCACGTCTCAATTGCTTTGCCAAAGAGCGGCAAAAAACCCACGAACTGTGCAATACCGATGGCCAGAATAAGCTGCCCCCAGAAACCAGTAAGTCCCTGAAAATCTAAGCCAGGCTTTCCCTCAACAATAGGCAGAAATGAACACATGAATAGAGGATTAACGATGCCGTTGAGAATGGTCACAGCGGTACTCTTTTTTAGTGTCAAGTAGACCAACTCCTTTTGCCCTTGTCGGCCAGGCCCAAAGGGCGAAAACAGGTGTTACATAAGTGAATCGGGAGACGGCAGGAATGGAGACGCCAGCGCCGTCGCGCCAAACAAAACAGCGCACCCAAATAGAAGCGTTTCATAGCTCTCGCCAATGCAGAAGGAGAGGGCCACGGGAATCAAAAACGTAAGCCCCAGCGAAACGGTGCTCACCACGCCACCGGCGCTTCCCGCAAGCCCCTCGCGCACCTCGGGCAACATGTAGGGTAGCGACTGAACGACCGGACCGGCGACGGCAGTCGAAACGCCAATCGCAAACATGAGCCCGACAGAAGGCTGAGAGACAAAAGCCTCTCCGGCCCACATAAGGGCACTCCCCGCCATTGCGGCGATGGCCATAAACACGCGATAGTCGCCAAATTGCGCTCGCGCGTAGGGACCGGCCACGCTGCCGACAATCGACCCAAGCGTCACGAAAGAGGCAAGAAGCCCGGCGACCTGAGGTTCGATTGAAGCCTCAAGCGCTGAAACAAGATAGCCCGAGTACGCCGTAGCCGATGCAAGGGCGACTCCAAGCAGTATCGCCACGAGCCAAACCATCGGCATCTTGATTACCGTCGCAAACGCACTTGCCGACGACGAAGCAGGCTCCGCACCCTGAACGCCAAGGCCATCTGCAGCCTGCAGAACATCTGCCGATGGCGCAACCAGCAGCCACAGCAATCCAAACACGGCAAATAAAACGGCAGCAAGGGCATATGCTCGTCCGGGCGTTGCAAAGAGAGGAGAGGTTGCAAGCGAGCAGGCGATTCCGCCCGACCCCGCAGCGTAGAACCATCCCATGGCCCTATCGGTTTCTCCGCCAAAAGCAGGACCAAGCACTTTTAGAACGATGGCATTCACGACGCATGGTGCCGCGCCCAGAAGCATGGTCGCCATGAACAGCGTCGCAAACGATGCGCACTCCGCGCGAGCAACCGCTGCAATTGCAGAAATCGCCGATGCGATGAATACGAGCACCTTCACGCCATATCGATCGGCGCAAACGCCGACAGGCATGCCGAATACAACGGCAGGAACAAACGGGGCAAACAGGACGGCTGAAAACTCGGCCGAGGTCAGATGCAGGTCCGACACAACCAGATGTGCCAATCCCGACACCTGATACTGCGCGTAGTTCGCAGCAAACACGATGCCGCACACCACAAACAGCAGGGCATATTTTTCGACCGTCCCTTTGCTCACGTTCATCACCCTATCTATGCTTCATCCTTGCGATAGACGACGCGTCCGTTAAAGATCGTCGTCTCGACTTCGAGATCGCGAAGCGCCATCGGGTTCATTTCAAACGGATTGCCCGACAGGATGACGATATCGGCAAGCTTGCCGGCGGCAAGGCTGCCCAAACGGCGCTCAAAGCCCTCGACATATGCTGAGCCGAGCGTGTGCGCTTGCAGCGTCTCGCCGAGCGTCAGGGCATTCTCGCGGAAGTATCCCTCCGCCGGGTGCCCGTCAAACTCGCTACGCGTCACCGCAGCATACACGGTATCGATAGGATCGATTGACATCACCGCAGGCCAGTCAGTACCAAGCCCTAAGTGGATTCCGCCATCGGCCTCTTCCCTATAGCGCCACATGTGGCTCATGCGCTCTTCGCCAAGAGACTCCTCGTACACGCCCTGCCCAAGGCCTCCGATGGGATGCTGCGGCTGAATCGCAGCATTAATGCCCAGGCGCTTCATGCGAGCAATATCCTCGAGCTTCAGGTTATCTGTATGCTCGATAGCAAAACGCGCCCCCTTGTTGCCGCACACCTCCTCGGCACGCTCGACGGCATCGATAATCATCGTGGCCGATGCGTCGCCGATAGCATGGATACGAACATCGAAACCATTCTTGTTGGCCTCGAGCACCATACAGTCAAGCGTCTCCTGGTTGCACGCCGGCTCGCCGCGGAAGTCCTTTCCCGTGGGGGCGTTAAGATACGGCTCATGCATGTAGGCCGTGTAGGCCTCGGGGCAGCCGTCCAAAATGTACTTGAGACCCGCCATGCGCACGCGCTCGCTGTGATGACGCGCACGCAGCGCCTGCGACTCTGCCATCGGAGCATCGAGCGCAGAATAGTAGCTGATGCGCAGCGTGCTCAGGTCCTCGCTCGCCAGTCGGTCATAGATGTCGTACACGCCGGGCGTGGTCACGCCCAAAGGATACATATCACCAATCGAAGTGATGCCGAGCTTGTTGAACTTGCGCATCGACTTGAGCAACGACGCATCAAGGTCCGGTTTGTTGAGCACAACATCGAGCAAGATGTTCGTCGCCTGGGGCTCGGACAGAAAGCCATTGGGCTCGCCGTTGTCAAAGTGGCGGATAAGGCCACCTTCAGGCGTCGGGGTATTGCGGTCGATACCGACCGCCCTGAGCGCGGCAGTATTGCACCACACCACGTGCATTGAAAAGTCCGAGAGCACGATTGGGCGGTCGATATCGAGCGCATCGAGGCTGCGGCAATCAGGGTCAGTCGGGTTTTCCCACGCGGGCGAATACCAACCCTGACCGTAAATCCACGGATTGTCAGGATGCTCGGCGGCAAATTTGGCAACAGCATCCACGCAAGCCCGCTCGCTCGGCAGAAACATCAGATCGCAACAGAAGTCTTCATCCTTCTGGATTGAGCCGAGCGCAAAGTGCATGTGCGAATCGTTGAATCCGGGCATGACCAGTTTGTTGCCGGCGTCAATGACCTCAGTATCGGGACCGATAAACGGCTGCACCTTGTCGGGCGAGCCCACAGCCACGATCTCGCTGCCGCGAACTGCAACGCATCCGGCGTGAGGCTCAAGTTCCTCGGCAGTAAACAACGCCGTCGTCTTGAGGACGATATCAGCGGGAACTACCGCCTCCATGGCTACTCACCATCCTTAGCGGCGGCAGCCTGCATGGCCTTGCGGCCGAGCTCGGGCAGGAAGAAAACCGGAACTACGGAAAGCAGGAAGCAGAGGCTCTCGAGACCCATGTTCACAGTGTAGTCGGCACCAGCAACGGCAGAGATGCCGATGGGCAGGAAATAGCTCATGAGCAGGGAGATGGTGCCCACGATACCGCCAGCGGAACCGGCATACTTATCACCAATCTCGGGAAGGAGAACAGGCATGGACTGCATAATCGGGCCGTTGATGGCGGTAAAGAAGCCATTGATGACCAAAATCGTCCACAGAAGGAAGCCGACCGGGGTGTACCACGTCACGAACATCGATATGGCACCGATGAGAGTAGTGACGATGAGAAAACCCTTGAACTTTCCAAGCTTATCGCAGAACGCAGGCCCAACGATGCAGCCGAAAAAGCTGCCAACGGTAACAATTGCGGCCATGAAACCAGCAGTGGCGACGTCTATGCCCTTGCCAAGCTGAAGCGCCTGAGGCAGGAAACCGGCATAGGCAGTGGTAGAAGCAAGTCCAAAACCGACGCCAGCGGAGATTAGCCATACGCCAGGACTCTTGATAGCAACCTTGAGGTAGTCGAGCACGGGCTCGGGCTCGGGGAGCGATTGCCCCTCGGGAACATCCCGGTCAAGCACAATCCAAAGAACCCAGGAGATGGTCATGACGACAGCAGCGACCATATAAGAGTTAAAGACGCTGCCGAACAAGTCAGCACAGATCTGAGCGACAACGATGGCAACGCACGAAGCCGCGTAGAACAAGCCCATGGCGAAACCAGTCTGTTCACGGAACCAGGTGCCGAGCACCTTGATGAGGTTGGCGTTGAGTGCCGAGATTCCCATGCCAATCAGGAACATCGATGCCATCTGCATCGTGAACGAATCGAGCGTAAAGCAACGGAGAAAACCGCCGGCAACCGAAATTGCGGTGCAAACCGTGACAACTTTCTTAGAACCGATACGGTCACCAAGGGCACCCAGCGGAATTGAGAAGAAAACGGCGGTAAGCATAGGAACGAGGAACAGCATCGAAAAGCCGACGGTATCGATATTGAGCATAGGCATGACCTCGACGGCGAGTGCTGAGACCTGGTACTGCATGTAGTTAGCCATAAAGCACAGCAAGCAAACGACTGAAACAATCGCCCAACGCCATGAAGGAAGCTTCTCTTCCATGATGACTCCTTTAATAAGTCGGAATAATCAAACAGCTTGGAGAACCGGGCCCTGGCTCTTAGGTATTCATATTTTGCGATTGGCCCCTCACCGAAACCATTCGGCTAACGGCTTATCATCATTCGAAAAAAGGAGTAGTATCTCTACGCAAATTAACTAAAATGCCAGCTAAACCACTACGCAATCTCATCGGAGGTCATCTTGAGCTTTTTGTCCGATTCTGAATGGCTCTGCTTAAACGATCTCGTGCTTTCGATTAATTCCATCGACAGCGACCGCGAGTTTCGCTCGACCGTCCTCAAAAAGCTGCGTTTTCTCATCCCCTACGAGTCGGCTGCATTTTTCCTGAGCGACCTTTCCAGGGATCTCGTATCCACCCCGCAAGAATGGAAAACGCGCGTCTTTCTTGACCCTCTTGGCATCGATGTCCCCGCTGGGATGCTCGAGCTCTACACCGAAAAGTACTGGCAGCAGGACATGATCGTCGCCCACCGCAATCTTACGCGCTCGACGGTGCTGCGCGAGTCCGACCAGCTCAGCCCTGGCGATATCGACAGCAGTTATATGAAGGATTATCTTGGCGGCCGCCACGTCGTCAACGTCAGTTTCTTTAATGACGAGGGCTTTTTGGGATCGCTCAATCTTAATCGCAAGAAAGAAGAAGGCGACTTTAGCGATCGTGAAGTTCAAATCCTTGAGCTCATCGAACCGCACCTCACAAACCGACTATCAAAATGGCGTGTACGCGCCGACCGCAGTTCGTCTGAAATCGTATTTGCTCACGACTACGACGTCTCAGCGCGCGAAATCGATGTGTGTCGTTGCGTGTTATCGGGCATGGACAATGCGGCCATCGCCGAAGAGCTATCCATCAGCACCGGCACCGTTAAAAAGCATCTGGAGAACATCTTTCGAAAAACACAGGTCAACAGCCGCGTTGGGCTCATGGCGCTCCTTCAGCAGTACACGGCGCTCAAGCAGTAAGACCGTTCTCGCCCGCGAACCCGCTCACGCCCTATAAAACACGTTGTCGGCAAAGAAGTCGGCCGGCGGCTCCATGCAGGCAATCTCACCGTCAAACATCATGGCAATGTCATCGGCAACCTGCTCGACAAAATCCAGATCGTGCGTGGCCATGATGACGGTGCCGCCAGCCTTCGCATGGTCACGCAGGGCGCGGGCGATAATGCAGCGGCTGGCCAGGTCCAAACCCTTGGTGGGCTCATCGAGCAATAGCAGTTCGGGGCCGATCAACAGCAGCTTTGCCAACGCAAGCAGCTGACGCTGTCCGCCCGAAAGGTCATAGGGGTGGCGCTCCCCCAAGTCCGCGAGCCCCAGACTCGCCGCGCGCTCCCGCGCCATAGCCTCGTCGTACCCGCAGGCCAAAGCCCATTCCATCAGCTCGTCGCGCACCGTCTCGGCAACCAGCAGGGCCTTGGGGTTCTGCGGCAGCAGCGCAGCCGAGGCCGCCCCGCGCACCATACGACCACGTTGCAGCTTGGTAGTCTTGGCCAGCACCGAAAGCATCGTCGACTTACCGCATCCGTTGCCGCCCACGATCGCATGCACCGCACCGGCCGAAAACGCCACGTCGAGCCCGCGCAGCACCCAACCGCCCGCGCGATCGTAGAGAAACCAGCTCCCTGCCAGGGTGGTAGCCGACCCGCCGTGCATTTTTTGGAGTATTCTGCTCCCATCCGTGCGCGGGAAGGCTTCCGAGCCGTTCTCGAGCGACGTTTGCGCCACAAATTCGGACGATTTGTCCAATTTCGAACTTTTTTTCGCGCTCGATACGTCCCCGGGCGGCTCCAGAGAGCCCAAATTGTCCTCACGCCTGCTGAATACTCCGTTTTTTGCACATCGGACGGCACCCCACCCCAACATGTCGTCGGAAAACAGCGATTCTCGGCGTCCCAAAGAAGCCATATCCGCCACCTCGCGCACGCGACCGTCCTCAATCCGGTACGCACACGTCGCATATTCGAGCATCGGGCGCGGCTGGTGCGTTGCCGCAACAACCGTGCAACCCAGCTCGCGGTTCACGCGAAACAGCGCGTGCAGAAAATTTTTCTCGGCAACAGGATCGAGCTGGGACGTGGGCTCGTCGAGCAGCAGCACGCGCGGGCGCAAGGCCAGCACGGCCGCCAACGACAGCAGCTGCTTGCGTCCGCCCGAAAGTGTATCGGTATCGCGGTGGAGCCAATCCTCCAGCCCAAAGAAATAGCTGGTCTCGGCTACGCGACGGCGCATCTCGTCGCGCGACATACCCAGATTTTCCAGGCCAAACGCCATCTCGTGCCACACGGTTTCGCACACGATCTGGTTCTCGGGATCCTGGAACACATAGCCCACGCGCTCCGCCGATGCCCGCACGTCCATGTCGGCAACGTTCTCGCCCAGCACGCGCGCATCACCAGTGCGCTCGCCCGCCGGAGCGATCTCGGGCTTGAGCAGCGAGAGTAGCGTCGATTTGCCCGACCCAGTACCACCAACCAGCAGTGCAAACGCACCTTGGGGAACAGACCAGTCGAGCTCGTCGAGTACCGGCGCCTCAGCCCCGGGGTAGGTAAAGCTCAGGCCCCGCACCTCAATCGCAGGCACATCGGAGCCGCACGCCCCGCCCGTTACCGAGCAGTTATCCAACCGGGTCATCAGCCAAACCTCTTCTCGTCAATCGCGTGCAGCACACAGGGCAACACCATCCAAGCCGCGCACACAATATAGCCAGGCCACGGCGCCGGCACCGAAAGCTGCGGGTAAAACGAATACTGCGTCGTCGCGGTCCACGCCACCGCCACCGCGGCAGCACCAAGCAGCGCGAGCCCGACCAGCGCGGCAACGTCGCTGCACCCCAGTCGATACCGCGCATACGTCGTACGACGCGTCGCGGCACCCCACCCGCGCGAGCGCATCGCGTCCGCACGCTCCAGCGAATCTTCCATGCCCCAGCCCATCAACACGCTCGACGCCCGCAAGCGCGAGCGCACGGGGTCGGCCGGCGCGCGGCCCGGCACATCAATCGCATCCTGCACCGCCAACACCGTACGACCGCGGCGCAAAAACTGCGGGATAAGCCTCATGCACATCGAGATCATGAGCGCAATCACCGGTGCGGCATTGCCCAGCAGCGCGAGCACCTTGTCGTATTCGAGCATCGACGCCGCCGCCTCAAACCACAGCACGCTCGCCACAAACAGCCCGCCCATGCACAGGCCGTATACCATGCTCTCCAGATACACCGCGCGCATGCCAATACGGAACAGCTCCGTCGAGCCCGAGGCGCTAAACAGCGGATTGAGCACCGCGACGATCAAAATCACCGGCAGCTGCCAGCGGAGCGCGCCCAGCGTGCGGGCAGCCCCACGCGTCGCAAATCCATACGCCAGCCCGCCCGCAAGTGACAGCGCAATCAGTACCGGCTGCATCGAGAACATAGTGAGCCCCAGCGTCAGCACTATATAGAGTGCCGGCACAGCCGGATGCGACATCGAGAATGCCGCGACGGGCTCGCCGCCAAACTCCTCTCGTATGTTGTCCACGGGCACCCCCGTCCCCTCGCTCAAACAACAGCTCCGCAGCACCGCCAACGCCGCACGCAAGCAGTGCAAACGCCACGCCGGCGGCGCAAGCCTCAACCGCCGCAAACCAATCGTTACGCGCTCGTCATATGCCTGCGGTATCATATTGCGCCGTGTATCGTTTCCAAACACACGTCTCTATAACGTAACAGGAGATCACATGGACGCAACCGCAATTATCCTCGCTGCCGGCGAGGGCACCCGCATGAAGTCGAACCACTGCAAGGTTTCGCACAAGATCCTGGGTAAGCCCATGGTCCAGTGGATCGTCGACGCTACCATCAAGGCCGGCTGCAGCCGCGTCGTGGTTGTCATCGGCAGCCACGCCGACGAGATGCGCGCCCTTATCGACGGCGCCTACGCCAACAGCGCCACCAAGGTCGAGTGCGTCGAGCAGACCGAGCGTCTGGGCACCGGTCACGCCGTGAAGGTCGCACTCGAGGCCTGTGGCATCACGCAAGGCCCCGTCGTGGTGCTCAACGGCGACCTGCCGCTCATCACCGCCGACACCGTCGCCAAGTTCGCGCAAACCGTCGCCACCGGCGAGCTCGCCTGCACCGTCATGACCATGACCCCGCCCGATCCTTTCGGCTACGGCCGCATCAAGCTGGGTGCCGACAGCCAAATCGAGCGCATTATCGAGCAGAAGGACTGCACGCCCGAGCAAGCCGCCGAGCTGCTCGAGTGCAACGCCGGCTGCTACGCCTTCGACGGTGCACAGCTCGCCGCCCACATTGACGAGATCGGCAACGACAACGCGCAGTCCGAGTACTACCTGCCCGATATGCTCGAAATTCTCAAGGGCCACGGCCAGGCGGTCTCCATCTTCCACTGCGATGATTACCGCGACGGTCTGGGCGTCAACAGCCGCATCCAGCTCGCACAGCTCACCGCCATCGCGCGCGACCGCATCAACGAGCACTGGATGGCCGAGGGCGTTACCTTCATCGACCCCACGCAGGCTTGGATCGGCCCCGACGCCGTCATCGGCCGCGACACCATCGTGTGGCCGCAGACGCACCTGATCGGCCACGTCACCGTGGGCGAGGAGTGCCAGCTCGGCCCCAACAGCCGTCTCACCGACACCACCGTCGGCAGCGGCTGCGTCATCGACGAGACCATCGCCATCGAGGCCGTCATCGAGAACGGCGTCGACTGCGGCCCGCGCGCCTACCTGCGCCCGGGCACCCACATGCTCGACGGATCCAAGGCCGGCACGCACGTGGAGATCAAGAAGTCCACGATTGGCGAGGGTTCCAAGGTGCCCCACCTGTCCTACATCGGCGACACCACCATGGGCTCCGGCGTCAACGTGGGCGCGGGCTCCATCACCTGCAACTACGACGGCGTCCACAAGCACAAGACCGTCATCGGCAAGGATGCCTTCATCGGTTCTGACACCATGATGGTCGCGCCCGCCCAGATTGGCGACGGTGCACTCGTGGCCGCCGGCTCCGTCATCACCGAGCCGGTCCCGGCCGACGCACTCGGTCTGGGCCGCGCCCGTCAGGTAAATATCGAGGGCTGGGCCGCCGATTATCGCCGCCGCCTGCACGAGGACGACGAGGTATAACGTTTTACCAAGCACAAAAGGAGCTGTTCCATGGGGACGGCTCCTTTTTTCTATCGTGACCTGCGCGACCGGATGAGTGGTCGGTTCGTGTCCGTTGACGGTAAAGACGTTATCAAGACTCGATAAACCCCGTCGCGCGGTTACAATGCAACAAGGCATCTATATGGCATTCGATGTATAAAGGAGAAGGGTAATGCCGATTAATGATCCCGAGAAGTCGGAGAATATGCGCAAGTCCATCCGCGTGTATTCCGGTTCCTCCAACCGTCCCCTCGCTCAGAAGATCGCTGAGTACCTTGGGGTCGAGCTTTCGGGCCTTACGCTAAAGCAGTTCGCCAATGGTGAGATTTACGCCCGCTACGACGAGACCGTCCGCGGCGCCGACGTCTTCCTGATTCAGTCCGTGGCCGGCGGCAACGTCAACGACATGCTCATGGAGCTGCTCATCGCCACCGACGCTGCCAAGCGCGCATCCGCCCGCTCCATCACCGCCGTTATCACCCACTACGGCTATGCCCGCCAGGACCGCAAGGCCGGCCCGCGCGAGCCCATCACCGCCCGCCTCGTCGCCAACCTGCTCGAGCGCGCCGGTGTCAACCGCATCATCACCCTCGACCTGCACCAGGGTCAGATCCAGGGCTTCTTTGATATCCCGGTTAACCACCTGTCCGCACTGCCGCTGTTTGGCCAGTACTACAACGACATGCACTTCGACACCGACAACCTGGTTGTCGTCTCCCCCGACGTGGGTCGCGCCAAGGCCGCCAAGAAGCTGTCCGACATGCTCGGCTGCGACCTGGCCATCGCCCACAAGGGCCGTCCGCGCCACAACGCCGCCGAGGTCATGGGCATCATCGGTGACATCAAGGGCAAGACCTGCATCATCAACGACGACATGATCGACACCGCTGGCACCCTGTGCGCCAACGTCAAGGAGCTCAAGGCCATGGGCGCCGGCGACATCTACGTGTGCGCCACCCACGGCATCTTCTCCGGCCCGGCCATCGAGCGCCTGAATGACGCCCCCATCGTCGAGTGCGTCGTCACCGACGCCATCCCCGTCGAGGTCGGCGGCAAGATCAAGACCATCTCGGTCGCCGAGGAGTTCGCTCAGGCCATCTCCGCCGTTTACCACGAGGAGCCCGTCTCCACGCTCGTCGGCGGCGACTTCGCGCTGTAGTCCAACGCGTATCGCATCATCTTTGATGTTTTTAAAGGGTCGGAAGCTCGCTTCCGACCCTTTTTCTATTCCTCGCCAATCCGCCCTGGACAGTTAGTTCAGATACGTATTTTTTAAAGCTCCAAAGGTCCGTTCGGAGCCTTCTGAGCTCCCCGGCGGATGCCATGCCGCCCGAAGCTCATCGTTTTCGAGTACAACCGCCGCATATATTATCTTCAAATCGCCCTCGAAGGCCCTTAGAAACACCTCGAACGCCCGCCGCCTTATACGTATCTGAACTAACTGTCCAGTAGCCATCGTCAACCTTCTCGGCAGAGCTCAATTTCCTGCAATCCCCTCAACCGATTCCACCGATTTCCTAACACCCGGCCGTTCATGGCGCCCAGCACCCCGCTGAGCGAAAAGAACGGTATGGCGGTCGCATTCTGCCGCCAACTTAGTACGTTATAGCTATGACGACCGTGATTTCACATTTCTCCGCCCTCCGCGCAATTCGTCGCGCACGACGGGCGTACTCTGCCCTACCCTGGAGCTCCATTGATAGTGAACAGCAAGCACAGGCCTTGGCTAGCTGCATTCCCAATAATGACGCGATAGACTTTGGCGCACTTTCGATACTCGACGCCTGGAATGAAGATGATTCCGAGCTGCTCGATCTTCTCGTTTCAAACGAAGGCAACCGACGCCCCGACAAGCGACTTCTTCAGCATATTCTCTCCGCTCCGCTTCCTGAAGGTGCAATTATGCACGTCGAGGCCGACATCTACGCAACGTCTCCTGCCATGACAGCCATGCTTTGTTCTAAAAATGAATCAGTCGCCAAAACCTTGATGCTTCTCATGGAACTGGTCGGAACTTACTCCCTTCCTCCCGGGGCAACATACCCCATTGCCCATGACGACATCTGGCCCAAGGGCGATGGCTACGAAGCGACGGGCGATCTTGATTGCCTGGGTAACCAGTCAGCGGCCGAACAACAGAACGAAACCCGCTATGAACAGGCGCACTACAAATGCGAGCCCGCCACGACCATCGAAGAGCTCGAGGCGGTCGCACGGTTCGCCAAAAGTAGCTCATACGCCTCGTTTCGCACGGCAGTCAAACTCGCCCGGGCTGGATCCGCATCCCCAGCCGAATCCCTAATGTTTGCCGTTCTCGGAGCGCCCATGCGCTTTGGCGGATTCGGATGTTGCAGCCTGCCCATGGGAGGCCTGCTACTCAACCATCGAATCGACTTCGATACTCTTGCGGTCAACATGTCCTCGGGCATCCCCTATGCCATCTGCGACCTATATTGCCCGGCAGCCGGAGTCGACAACGAATACAACGGAATTGGGCATGAGCTTCAAAACGCTCGCATCCACGATGGCAATCGAAATAATGGCCTCAAGGCCATGGGCATCCACGTCCTGGTTATCAATCGCGACCAAATGAAAGACCTTGTTGCACTCGAAGCCTTCGCCCAAACGATGCATCGACTCGCAGGAGTCCGATTCCGGTACCGTATCAAGGGCTATCGCAAGCGTCAGGCCGCTTGGCTCAACGCTCTGCGGGCCGGAACCGGCCTCGCGCCGGTCTAAACGGCGAATCACCCGTGCGCCGTCGAGCAGGGCTGGGCAGTTAGTTCAAATACGTATAAATGGACGCATTGAATTAGACTGTTTTGCAGCTATCTCTATACCATTCGCCCTATTTGAAGGCAGGGTAGACTTCAAAACAGCGCCATATGGACTAACTAAAGCTCCAAAACAACGTATCGGCATTGAATTGAGTAATTCGAGTCCTCAGAACTTATACGTATCTGAACTAACTGTCCACCTCGGATTTCGACGTCCGTCCAAACGCCCCCAAACGCCCTCAATTACCCTCCATTTGACAGCGGCAACAGGGTCGCTCACCATAGCAGGCGACAAATCAACGAAAGGATGAACATGGCAGCTGCACAGCCGCTTAAGATTCGCATGGTTGCCGGACTTGGCAACCCTGGCGATGAGTATGCCGAGACCCGTCATAACGCTGGTTTCAAAGCAATCGACGAGCTGGCCCGTCAGGCCGGTGTCACGTACTGGAAAAACCAAGCAGGCGCCGAGGTCGCGCTCATCAATATCAACGATGCCGAGGAAGAGGGCGGCAAGCGCCAGATCGTGCTGGTCAAGCCGCAGTCGTACATGAATACCTCGGGCGGCCCCATCTCCAAGCTCTGCCGCGAGTACAAGATCAAGGCCGAGGAGCTGCTCGTGATTCACGACGAACTCGACATTCCCGCCGGTGACGTACGTGTTAAGGTGGGCGGCGGCCATGCTGGCCACAACGGTCTGCGCTCCATCATCGACAAGATGGGCAGCCGCGACTTTAGCCGTATCCGCACCGGCATCGGCAACCCTCCCGGCAAGATGGCCGTGGCAGACTATGTGCTCAAGCAGCTACGCGCCCGCGAGGCCGAGGACTTCCAGGACACCTGTGCCCGCGCCGCCGACGCTGCGGGCCTCGCCATCGTGCACGGCGTGATCTACGCCCGCGACCATGTCAACGGCTCCGCCTCCGCCAACGGCAAGCACTAAAATCTACCATTTAGGGACAGGTTTATTTTGGCAGGTTTTATGTGCGGAAACGCCGCAACGGCCGCATCGCAATTGACTCTGTGCCGCCATACATGCATAACGCCCCATAGGGGGCCGGCCCCACCGATGCGCGAGGCCGGCCCCCTTTGTCGTTTTGCCTGATAAAACCTGCCGAAATAAACCTGTCCTTTTTGGCAGGTCACTTTTCCGCCCGCCGAAGACACACGTAAACAGCATGTCCATGAGGGTATAATTTGCACCGTATGTCTGCACAACGCCTGTGCGCGTACGGTTTTACTCGGGCTACCGTCCATTTCCGTGGAGGCACGGTTCGGCGGCCCTAACAAGAGAGGGGTTCTATGTATAAGATCCTGGAGAAGACGCAGTTCTCGGAGAAGGTGTTCAAGTTCCGCATCGAGGCGCCCGCAATCGCCAAGCATGCGCACGCTGGACAGTTCCTCATGGTTCGCGCCAACGAGACGGGCGAGCGCGTCCCGTTTACCCTGGCCGGCTGGAACGGTGACGAGGGCTGGGTCGAGTTCATCTTCATGGTGATCGGCAAGACCACCGAGATGCTGTCCACCTACGAGGCCGGCGAGTCGCTGCGCGACGTCGTGGGCCCGCTGGGCGTTCCCACCGAGATGGCTGAGGGCCCCTGCGCCGTCATTGGCGGCGGCGTCGGCCTGGCAATTGCCTTCCCGGTCGCCAAGCACCTGGTCGAGACCGGTCACGAGGTGCACGCCATCATGGGCGCCCGCACCAAGGACCTCCTGCTCATGGAGGACCAGTTCCGCGAGCTCCTCGACGAGGACCACATCCACATCACTACCGATGACGGTTCCTACGGCGAGCAGGGCGTTGTCACCGCTCCGCTGGAGCGCCTGCTGCAGGACAAGGCCGTGAGCCAGGTCTTCTGCGTCGGCCCCGTTCCGATGATGAAGTTCTCGACCCTCACCGCCCAGAAGTACGACACCCCCATCACCGCGTCGCTCAACCCCATCATGGTTGACGGCACCGGTATGTGCGGCTGCTGCCGCGTCGAGGTGGGCGGCGTGACCAAGTTCGCTTGCGTCGACGGCCCCGACTTCGATGCCACCCTGGTCGACTGGGATGACCTTCGTGCCCGCCAGGCCGCTTACCGTTCCGAAGAGGGCGAGTCCCTCAAGGCCTATGAGGAAAAGAGCTGCGCATGCCACTAGTTAACGGTCGTTTCGTTGCCGATATGAAGTCGCCCCGCACCCCCGATAACGAGGAGCCGGCTGCCGAGCGCGCCTGCGACTTCCGCCCCGTCGACAAGGGCTTCACCGAGGAGATGGCGCTGGCCGAGGCCGAGCGCTGCCTCAACTGCAAGAAGCCGTTCTGTGTTGAGGGCTGCCCCGTCAACATCAACATCCCCCGCTTTATCGAGCAGATCCGCGCGAAGGACTTCGGCGGCGCTCTCGATACCATCCGCGAGGACTCCATGCTTCCCGCTATCTGCGGCCGCGTCTGCCCGCAGGAGAATCAGTGCGAGGGCAAGTGCATCCGTGGCAAGAAGTCCGAGCCCGTGGCCATCGGCCAGCTCGAGCGCTTCCTGGGTGACCGCCCCGAGCTCGCCTCCACGCCCAAGATGGCTCCCAAGAACGGCAAGAAGGTCGCCGTCGTCGGCTCCGGCCCGTCCGGCATCACCTGCGCCGGCGAGCTCGCCCGCAACGGCTTTGACGTCACCGTCTTCGAGGCTTTCTTCACCGGCGGCGGCGTGCTAGTCTACGGCATCCCCGAGTTCCGTCTGCCCAAGGCAGTCGTCAAGCGCGAGATTGACGGCCTGGAGGACATGGGCGTCAAGTTTGAGTACAACTCCGTCGTGGGTAACATGGCCACGGCCGAGGAGCTGTTCGAGCAGGGCTTCGACGCCATCTACGTGGCGACCGGCGCTGGCCTGCCCAAGTTCCTCAACGTTCCCGGCGAGAACCTGCCCAACGTCTTCTTCGCCAACGAGTACCTCACCCGCGTGAACCTGATGAAGGCCAACAAGTTCCCCGAGTACGACACCCCCACCAAGCACGGCAAGAACGTCGTTGTCTTTGGTGGCGGCAACGTGGCTATGGACGCCGTCCGTACCGCCAAGCGTCTGGGCGCCGAGCACGCCATCATCGCCTACCGTCGTACCGAGGACGAGATGCCCTGCCGTCGCGCCGAGCTGCACCATGCTAAGGCCGAGGGCGTCGAGGTTCTGCCGCTCGTTTCCCCGCTCGAGTTTGTTGCTGGCGAGGACGGCTCCGTGTGCGCCGTCAAGGTCCAGAAGATGGAGCTCGGCGAGCCCGACGAGTCCGGCCGTCGTCGCCCGGTGCCCATCGAGGGCGCCATCGAGGAGATCCCCTGCGACGTTGCGATCTCGGCTATCGGCACCAACGCCAACCCCTTTGCTGCCAAGATCGGCGGCAAGATGGAGCTCAACAAGTGGGGCTACATCGTTGCCGACGAGGAGACCGGCCAGACCACCGATCCCCGCATCTGGGCCGGCGGCGACATCGTCACCGGTGCCGCTACGGTCATTCTGGCAATGGGCGCCGGCAAGAAGGCCGCCGCTTCCATCACCAAGAGCCTGCTGGGCGAGTAATCACCTACAGCACTAGCCATCAAACGGCAAAGTCCCCGTCGAGCACACGCCCGGCGGGGACTTTTTCTATACCGGCCGCCCCAACCACCACGATGGGGACAGACACCTTTGTAGTGGTTGGGGGCCTGGTCGGCAAACCAATTCCGGCGTTTGTCTCAATCTGTAACAGTTAGGCCCTGTTGAGCATCGTAGTTGTTACAGATCGAGATATTGCGCCAGCCGCCTCCGCTTTATCTCAATCTGTAACAGCTAGAGGCCAAATATGCCGCCTGGTGTTACAGATCAAGACGTTGGGCTGACGGCCGGACGGTTCATCTAAATCTGTAACAGTTAGAGCCATTTTCGCTGGCTTGGTGTTACAGATCGAGATTTTGCAAAAGCCGAGGATAGACACTGCCGCCAAGGCCTTCCCCTCGGCCTAAAACAAAAACCACCACAAAGGTGCCTGTCCCCCTTGTGGTGGTTTTGGTCGGTTAGTCTTCGAGCTGCGCTACTTTGTAGCGGTAGGCAGCGGCGATAACGTCTTTGCAGCCCTCGCGGCCCAGCTTGGCGCGGTTGACGACGATGTCCTTGCCGCTCGTCATCTTCCACTTGCCGGCGCTATAGCGCTTGTAAAAAGCCTCGCGCGCCTTCTGCTGCTGCTTGACCAGCTTGGCGCCCTTCTTTTTGTTAAGGCCGCGCTTCTTGCGCACGATCTCGACGCGGTCCTCAAAGGGTGCGGTCACCAACACGGCAATGTGGTTGGGGTTGTTGCGCAGCAGGTAATCGGATAGGCGCCCTTCGATGATGCAGCTCTCGGTCTCGCCCAGGTCCAAAATCACCTGGCTCATCTTTTGGAACAACTTGTCCGAGTACGAACGCGCATCGTAGCGGTCGGGCAGAAACGCCATATTCTCCACGGCCAGGCGCTCGTCGTAGGCGGCCATCTTATCGAGCGACTCGCCCGCGCGCAGCGACGCACGCACCAGCAGCTCGTTATCGTACAGCGGAATCCCCAACTCGTCGGCAAGCATGCGACCAATCTCGTGGCCCTCGGCGCCAAAGTCGCGCGCGATGGTAATGACCACAGGATTCTTCTTGTTCTCCAGATCGCTCATCGCGATTCCTTTCTCTATGTGACAAAGGGGCTGTCCCTTTGCCACATTCTACGCTGCCACCATTCGCCTCTGATACGCTCTCACCAGCAGCGAGATACCAAAGTTGAGCACAAAGTACATCGCAAACACCAGGCCGTAGAGCATAAGCACCTGCGCCAGATCGATTGCGTGGGCCATCACGACGTTTGCCGTGTACATGAGCTCGGCCACGTTAATGCCCGAAAGATACGAGCTGTCCTTGATGACAGTCGTGCACTGGCTAAACAGCGCCGGAATGATCGTCTTAAACGTCTGCGGCAGAATGATGTAGCGCATGGTGGCAAAGAAGCCAAAGCCCTGGCTCTGCGCTGCCTCAAACTGGCCGCGCGGAATCGAATTGAGGCCGCCGCGCACAATCTCGGCCATAACGGCGCTGGTAAACAGCGTAAAGGCGATGGTCGAAATCACAATGTCCAAACCCTGCACCGTAAAGTAGATAAACAGGATCCACAGTAGGTTCGGCGTACAGCGGAACAGCTCGATATAGGCGCTCACCAAAATACGGAACGGGCGGGGCGCATAGCTTTTAACAAGCGCCAGCACCGTGCCAAAGATGAGCGAGAAAAAGATCGACAGCGCCGAGATCTCGATTGTCTTAACAAAGCCGCCCCAAATGTAGAGCAGGTTGGTCGCGTTGAAGATTTCCATGCGCTAGGCCTCCTCTACGTTGTCGAGCCCCAGCTCGGCCAGGCTCACGCCACGCGGACGCTCCTTGGAGCGGCGCTCGAGCCACTGCACCAGCATGGCGAGCGGAAAGCAGATGATGAAGTACATAAGGCAGCAGACGATGTATCCCTGCAGGTAACCGTACAGACTCACAAAGTTGTCGGAACGGTACATAAGGTCGCCGCCGGCCACAAGCGCCAGCACCGACGTGTTCTTGACCAGGTTGAGCGCCTGGTTACACAGCGGCGGCAGAATGATCTTGAATGTCTGGGGCAGCACGATGTACCAGTACGCCTGCGCACGGGTGAAGCCCTGGCTCTGCGCCGCCTCCATCTGACCACGCGGAACGGCCTCGATACCGGTGCGGATGACCTCCGAGATGTAGGCCGCGTGATACAGGCCCACGCCCAAGAAGCCCAGCACGAACGGCGCGATGCGCACCGGCCGGCCGGCACCGGTTATGGCCTGCAAAAACTGCGGACCAGCCATGTACATAAAGAGCACCTGTACAGGCAACGGGGTGTTCTGGTAAAACTCCACGTACACGCGGCTTATGGCGCGCAGCACGCGCGAGCGAGTGGTAGAGAATACGCCCAGCAGCGTGCCCAGCACCAGCGACAGCAACAGACCGGCAACGACCACCTGCAGCGTCACGCCAAAGCCCTCCCAGAAGGGCCCCATGTTTTGAAATGTCGTCGACCAACGGTCGGCGTCAAATAATCCTTCGAGCATTTGATTCCTTCCTTGGACGATGCGCCTATACAAGACCCCAGGTCTTGACCTCTTGGTCGAGCCAGCCGTCGGCCAGGCGATCGCAAATCACCTGATCGACCACGGCCGAAAGGTCGCAGCCTTTCTTGGTCGCCACGCCGTAGCCCTGCTCGCCAAACTTGACCTCGGGCTGCAGCAGCTCAACGGTCTCGTTCATGTAACCGGCCAGCGTGGAGCGGTCCATGGCAAAGACGTCGATATTGCCGGCGTCGAGGGAACTCTTGATGATGGGATAGCCACTAAAGGACCTAAACTCGGGCTTACAGCTAAAGCCGTTGTCCTTGATCATCTGCTCGATCAGGCCCTGCGTGGTAGCACCTTGGCTCACGCCGATGACCTTGCCGTCTAGATCCTCAATCGAGGTAAAGCCCGAACGCTTCTTGACCATGAGTCCCACGTAGTCGGTGCGGTACGGCGTCGAGAAATCCCAGCTCTTCTTGCGCTCGTCGGTGATGGTGTAGGTCGCCGCGACCACGTCGAGTTGGCCGTTATCGATCAGCGGGCCGCGCGTCTTGGGCGTTACGTCGGTAAACTCGACAAGCTCCTGGGCACGGGCCTCCTTGTAGCTCACGCCAAAGACGGCAGCGGCGATCTGGTAGCACAAATCGACTTCCATGCCCTCAAAGCGTCCCTTGGCGGTGTCGTAATAGCCGTAACCGGGAACATCCTTCTTAACGCCGGCATTCAGATGGCCACGCGACTTAATGGCCGCAAGCTTGGACCCCTTGTCGGAGCCCTCGCCGTTGGCGGAGTTGCCGCAACCGGTAAGCGCGGCCCCCGTCAGCGCAAGCATACCGGCGCCCGCCAGCTGCAAAAAGTGACGGCGCGACACGGCCGCCCTCGTCATATCCGTCATGTCCATCACCGCGCCTAGTGCAGAATCTTGGACAGAAACTCGCGGCAACGCGGGTTCTCGGGGTTATCGAAGAAGTGCTCGGGCGTGCCCTCCTCCAGGATGCGGCCGTCCTCCATAAAGATGACGCGGTCGGCCACCTGGCGCGCAAAGCCCATCTCGTGCGTCACGCAGATCATGGTGATGTCCTCCTGCGCGAGCTCGATCATAACGTCGAGCACCTCCTGCACCATCTCGGGGTCGAGCGCCGAGGTCGGCTCGTCAAACAGGATGATGGGCTGCTTAGTGCACAGGGCACGGGCGATGGCGATGCGCTGCTGCTGACCGCCCGAGAGGTTCTGCGGATACTCGCCGGCCTTATGAGCCATGCCAACGCGCTTGAGCGCGGCGATGGCGATCTCGGTCGCCTCCTCCTTGCTCTTCTTTTGCAGCTTGATGGGCGCGAGCGTCAGGTTACCGAGCACCGTCATGTTGGGATACAGGTTGAACTGCTGAAACACCATGGAGCTGTACTTACGAGCCATCTCCAGGTGATTCTTTTTGGTGAGCGGCGTGCCGTCGATGATGACCTCGCCCGACGTGGGCTCCTCCAGATAATCGACGCAACGGATGAGCGTCGACTTGCCCGAGCCGGAAGGCCCGATCATTACGAGCTTCTCGCCGCGCTTGACGGTGAGATTGATATCTTTGAGCACATGCAGGTCGCCAAAGTACTTGTTGAGATGCTTAATCTCGATCATGTCTGCCATGAATGTCCCTTCCCTGCGTTTACACGAGTTGAACTATTGTACGGAAAGAACCACGTTTCCGCAGCCCACACTACATTCCCGTAAAGAACCCGCAACCTTTCACCCACTCATTGGGGACAGACTTAAATGAGTACCCCCCGTGGGTACTCATTTAAGTCTGTCCCCAATGAGCACCGAAAATAATACAACCGCCCTTGTTGAGCATAAGTCAGCGAAAACCCGTACACGCGAGCAAGGTGACGTGAAATGAAAGGGCGCAGACCTTATGGTCGCGCCCTTGAAATTGAACGTCAGATTGCCGTGTGTACGGGTTTGCAGCGTCGAGCCGTTACGCGGTTTGGTAAAACCGCGTAACAAATTACGCGAGTTTCGCGCCGACGATCTTTGCCGCGGCCGGCTTATCGAAGTTGCCGCCGGTGGCCTTGCCGAGTGCACCCATGACCTGGCCCATCTGCTTCTTGGACGTGGCGCCCAGCTCGGCGATAACCTGCTCGATCAGAGCCTCGAGCTCCTCGCCCGAAACCTGCGCGGGCAGCAGGCTCTCCAGAATCTTGACCTGCTCGGTCAGATTGTCGGTACGCTCTTGGTCGGTGCCGGCCTTGATGGACATCTCTAGCGTCTCGCTCGTCTGCTTGATCAGACGCTTGATCATGCTGTTGACGTCTTCCTCGGTCACATCGCGGCGCTCATTGACCTCGATATTCTTCACCTCAGCCTTAACCTGGCGAATGATGGACAGGCGAACCTTGTCCTTGGCCTTCATGGCCGCGATCATTTCCTTCTGCAGCTCTTCGTTGGTCATCTGCAAATCCTCTCTAATAGCGTGGGCGGCACTCGCGCGAGTACCGCCCCATGATTACTCAGTCGTCGACGAATCGTCGGTCGAACTCTTGGTGACGCCCTTCAGGCTGACGTTGTACGGCACGTCCTTGGGCATGGGATTGACGGTGATGTCGGCATCCTTCTTGTACTGCTCCAGCCACTCGCTATACGCAGTGCTGGCCGCCTGCGTCTTCACCACGTTGGAGACGTACTTTTTGATGGCCTTGGGCACCTGGTTGATGTCATCGACCTGATTATCGACATGGAAGTAGTCGGTGCACTTGATGATGTGATAGCCGTACGTCGACTCGACCACGTCGCTCACATCGCCCTTGTTGAGCCCCTCGAGTGCCGTCTGGTAGCTGTCGACAAAGGTGGTGAGCTTGTCCCAGCCCACGTCACCCTTCTTCTCCTTGGAGCCGGTGTCGTCGGAATACTGCTTCACGGCGTCTTCAAAGCTCAGCTCGCCGGAGTTGATCTTGTTCAGGCACTCCTGCGCCTTAGCCTTGGCGGCAGCCTTGTCCTCATCGGACGCATCGGAATCAACCTTGATCAGGATGTTCGACGAGCGGCGGGCATCGTTGTACTTCGACAGGTTCTCGTTGATGTAATCGACGATCTCGCTGTCCTTGGGCTTGCTGGTGGGCGCCACGGCATCTTTGAGCTTTTGCTGCGCCAGGCTCTCCTTGAGCGAGCTCTTATAGGTGTCTTCGGTGTAGCCGTAGGTCTTGAGGGTCTTCTTAAAGGCCTTGGCACCGCCCGCGCTCTTGCACGCGTCCTTCCAAGCCTTCTCGACCTCCTCGTCCGACACCGTCACGCCGTTCTCCTTCTGTGCCTGTTGAAGCAGAATCTGCTGCGTGTAGGAGTCGATGAGTTGCTTGCGGTACTTCTTGGGCGTGAGGTCGTTGTCGACCAGATACTGCGCCCAATCCTCATCCTTGGTGTAGCCGTAAGACGTGCGCATGCTCATGATCTGCTTGGTCACGGTATCCTCGGTGAGGTTGGTGCCGTTGATAGTTGCAGCAACACCGCCGGTCAGCTTGTAGCCCGAGGTGTCCTCGGCCTGCGACATAAGGCCGGAGCACGCCATCGCCGAGACGGAAAGCAGCATCGCCAGCACGCCGATGACCACCAGGACGATCTTGACGGTCTTAGACACGTACGTCTTGCGCTGCTTCTTGCGAGAGCTGGAGGCAGCGTGGGCCTGCTGCTCGGGCGTCGGCGCGGCCTCGGAGTTCTTTTTCTTATTTGCCATAGTTGGCCTTTCGCATAACGAATCGAACAAACGCCATTGTGTCACAACGCAGCCCCCGCGGCACGCTTGGTGCGTTGGGGACAGGTTAATCTGCACCATTTTGGTGCAAAGGGGACAGATGTGGCACTTGGCAGTTGGGGACGTTCTTTATGTGCCGGCACTTGGGGACTGTCCCTTACTGCCGGCAGAAAAGGAACGTCCCTAGGTGCCGACTCAGCCCCACCCTAGAAGTGACGGCGGATGGCGTCGACCATGCGCTGGGGCGTGGTCTGGCCGAGCACGTCGGCTGCGGCATCGGCGTCCATAAAGATATTCATGAGCGCCTGCAGGGCCTCGACCTGGCCGCCCGGCTCGGCGATGCCCAGGTTGATGACGATCTGCGCCGGCACCGGAGCGCCCATGCCAGCCATAGCGTTAAATGTCACGGGCGCGGCGGGCTTCACCACCGCGATATAGGGCTTGGCCACAAACCCCGGATCGGTATGCGGAATGGCAATGTTTGCCGCTGGCATGGCAAGACCCGTGGGATAGACGTCCTCGCGCGCGCGAACGGCGTCGAGCCAACCGTCGGCAATGTAGCCGCGCGGGGCAAGCTCGTCCTCGAGCCGCGTAAACACCTCATCCGGCGTTGCACACTCCCAATCAAAAAACACCAGCTCAGGCGAGAAAAGCGCCTCGGCGTTATCCGCCATACCGTCCTCCAAAGTTGCATGGGGTTCACATTGCCCCATATGATAGCGAAACCAGACAGACAAGGTTAGTCGAGGATCCCGATCATCTCGAGTGCACGCGCGGGCGTCAGGCAAACCTCGGGCATCGCCTCCAACATGCGCCGGTCGCTCGTGACCACGTAGTCAACATCCGCCGTCTCGCCCGAAGCAATGATGAGGTTGTCTTCAAGATCCGGCATACGCTTGCCAAGCATGCGTGCCATCTCGCACTCTGCCAACGAAAGTGGAGAGGCCGTTGCTACCTGCATCATATGCTCGATGCAGGCCCATGACGCCGAGGCAAACGACACGCTAATCCCGTTCGCATTCCGCCGGGCTAGACGCCGAGGCAAAATGTAGAACACATCCTTTGCCGTCGTGGGCGCATAAAGAAGGTCGATCTTTCCCGCCTCGGCCAGTTCAACCAATCTCTTCGCTTCGTCGAATGCCCCCTCTTGCAGGTAATAATCGAGCCAAACGTTCGTATCTACAAGCAGGCGTTTTGCCTCGATCATCGGCAATTCGCCTCGATGTCGGCAATCATCGCGTCATACATATCATCTCGTACGGCATCCCAGTCTTCCGCAGATGATCCACCTGGCGCAAAATCCGAAGCGCTTAGCCCCAACGAGGAAAAAGCTAGGCCACACCCCTGCTCGGCCAGGCTCTCCGCACGGGGCGTCTCGCGCTTATCCGCCACCATAAATCCCGGCAACGTTTGATGCTCGACAAGATAGGCCCAAAGCGCACGAATAGCATCGCTCGCCCCCAATCCATTGCGAGTTAGGACCGCGTCGCCACCAGCCTTGAGCATAGGATCGATTCGCGTGTTGAGCTGCACCGTTGCTGTACCCATAGCGGCTCCTCTCTATCTGCTAGCAGTATAGCAAACATGAAAGGCCACGCAAAAGGGCCCCGCCCGCACACGGACGAGGCCCTATCAGATTTCTTGGTTCTGATGAAGCTTTTACATCTCAAGGAAACCAAGGAGACCCTTTTTCAAGCGACTAGCGTGCCGGATCAATTGCGACCTTGCCGCTCTCCAGCACGTGGACGCGGCCGTCGGCGAGCATCTGCACGACCTCGGGATACAGTACATGCTCGATCGCGTGGATGTGCTCCTCGAGCGTGTCGACGTCCCAGCCCTCCTCGACAGCCAGCGCGCGCTGGGCGATGATGGGGCCGTTGTCGTAAATCTCGTTGGCAAAATGCACGGTCACGCCAGTTACCTTGACGCCGCGCGCAAAGGCATCGTCAATCGCATGCGCACCGGTAAAGCTCGGCAGCAGCGCCGGATGCAAATTGACCACGCGATTGGGAAACGCCGCCAGCAAAGGCGTGTGCACCATACGCATGTAGCCGGCCATGACCACATACTCGCAACCGCGTTCGAGCAGCTCGTGCGCGATGATCTCGTCGGCGGCAATAGGGTCGGCATAGACGTCCTTGGAAAGCGTCAGCGTCTGGATGCCCGCGCGCTCAGCGCGCTGCAAACCCTTAGCCGAAGGCCGGCTCGACACCACAAGCTCAATCGAAGCGTTGAGCTTGCCGGCGGCGATCAAATCGATCAGCGCCTGCAGGTTGGTACCCGAACCGCTGATGAGCACACCGATCTTGAGCGGCTCGGCCGTATCGGTGCCGGTCGGACGGGTATACGGGTCCCAAGCCAGGACCTCGGCGGCAGCCATCTGCTCGTTAGCGCTCATCGGAGTACACGACCTTACCGGAGCCCTCGACGCACTCGCCCACGCGGAACGGCTTCTCGCCCAGCGCGACCAGGGCCTCGGTCACCGCGGCCTCGTCCTCGGGGGCGACGATCAGGCACAGGCCAACGCCCATGTTGAAGGTCTTGCATGCCTCGTTGGGCGCGAGCTCGGCCTGGCGCGACACGTAGGTGATGACGGGCGGAACGTCCCAGCCCATCTCGGCACCGTTGCGGGTGACCACAGCGTCGACGTCGTCGGCGAGCGCGCGGTTGAGGTTCTCAGTAATACCGCCGCCAGTGATGTGGGCAATAGCGTGCACGTTGGCGCCGCCGCGCAGCAGCTCCAGAATCGGCTTGACGTAGATGCGCGTGGGAGCCAGCAGGGCGTCTGCCAGCGATGCGCCGCCGAGTTCCTCGAGCGGACGGCTCAGCTCCTCGGCCTTAGCGGCGGCCTCGGGCGTGCCCGGCTTAATGCCGTCGACGCCGATGACTTTACGCACGAGCGAGTAGCCGTTGGAGTGCACGCCGGTGGAAGGCAGACCCAGGATCACATCGCCCGGGCGGACGTTTGCGGGGTCGAGCATCTTGGGACGGTCGACGACGCCCACGGTAAATCCGGCAAGGTCGTAGTCGGCCGGAGCCATGACGCCGGGGTGCTCGGCCATCTCGCCGCCCACGAGCGCGCAGCCCGCGAGCTTGCAGCCGTCGGCCACGCCCTTGATGATCTTTGCCATGTGCTCGGCCTCGATATGACCGATGGCAACGTAATCCAAGAAGAACAGCGGCTCGGCGCCCGAAGCCAAAATGTCGTTGACGCACATGGCGACCAGGTCCTGGCCCACCGTCTCGTGACGGTCCATGATCTGGGCGAGCACGAGCTTGGTGCCGACGCCGTCGGTACCGCTGATCAGGATCGGGTCTTCCATATCCTTGAGCGCGGCGGCCGAGAACAGGCCACCAAAGCCACCGATGCCGCCGATAACCTCGGGGCGGTTGGTGTCCTTGACCATCTGCTTAATAGCGTCGACGGCGCGGCCGCCCTCGGCGGTATCGACACCGGCGTCCTCGTACGTCACATGCTTGCTGTCGCTCATCTGAGCCTTCCTCTCCCACTACCGTGGCGCCGCGCGGGCGCCAAGCGGTGCTCATAGTTGCGTTCATTTCGGCGCGCGCCATAACAGCACGCGCCGTCATATCAACAAAACAGCAGGTGAAACCTACCAAAATAAACCTGTCCCTACATGGCAGGTTTTAGGCCTCGCCGTGTTCCTCTTCCCAGGTGCGGTCGACATATTTCTCGACCACGGCGTCGTCGTCAAAGTGAAGCGGCTTGTCCAGGTTGCGGGGCTTAAAGCCCTCCATAAACTTGTCGCGGCCAAAGCTCTCGGGAATCGCCACGGGGTAGCGGCCGGTAAAGCACGCATCGCAGTAACCGCCCTTGGGCATGACCTTAAGCAGGCCCTCGACCGAAAGGAAGGCCAGCGAATCGGCGCCGATATACTCGCAAATCTCGTCGACCGTCTTGTTGGCGCTGATAAGCTGCGACTGCACGTCGGTATCGATACCGTAGAAACACGGCCAGATGACCTCGGGCGAGTTGATGCGGATATGAATCTCCTTGGCGCCAGCGTTGCGCAGCATCTTGACGAGCTGCACCATGGTGGTGCCGCGGACGATGGAGTCGTCGATGACGACCAGACGCTTGCCCTCGATGTTGTCGCGCAGCGGGTTGAGCTTCATGCGCACGCCCATGGCGCGCAACTCCTGCGTAGGCTCGATAAACGTACGGCCCACGTAGCGGTTCTTGATGAGGCCCTCGCCAAAGGGAATACCGCTCTCGTGCGAATACCCCTCCGCGGGCGGCAGGCCGGAGTCGGGCACGCCGATGACCAGGTCGGCCTCGACGGGCTCCTCATGTGCCAGCTGACGACCCATGTCGTAACGGCAGGCATAGACGCTCTTGCCGTTCATGATGGAGTCGGGGCGGGCAAAGTAGACCTGCTCAAAGATGCAGTTGGCGGGCTCTTCGGCTGCAGGCACGCCCTGCTCGGATACCAGACCCTCGGCGCTGATGCGCAAGATCTCGCCGGGACGGACGTCACGGACGTACTCGGCACCCACGATGTCGAGTGCGCAGGTCTCGGAAGCAACGACCCAGCCGCCGGCGCGCGTGACACGGACGGCGGAGTCGACCGTCGCGGCGCCGTCCTGCGACGGCAGCTGCGAAACGGCTGCGGCATCGGCCTGGTCCAGACCCTCGTCCACCAGCTTGCCCAGCACGAGCGGGCGAATGCCGTGTGGATCGCGGAATGCGTAGAGCGCTTGCTCGTTGATGAGCGTCATGGCGTAGCCGCCGCGCACGAGCTCCATGGTCTTGCGAATGCCCTCGCGCAGATGGCCTGTACGCTGGGTAAAGTAGCCGATGAGTTTGGTCGCGACCTCGGAATCCGAGTTGGAGAGGAATGGCACGCCCAGCTCGATCAGCTGGCGGCGCAGCTCGTCGGTGTTGACGAGGGTGCCGTTGTGAGCAAGCGCGATAATGACGCTGTTGATGGTAGAAAGATGCGGCTGAGAGGCTTCCCAGCTCTTGGCACCGGCGGTGCCATAGCGCACGTGGCCCACGGCCAGCTGGCCGGAGAGCGTCGACAGGTCGGCGTTGGAGAACACGCGATCGAGCAGCCCCAGGTCTTTGCGGACCATAACCGTGCCGCCGTCGCCCACGGCGATTCCCGCCGATTCCTGGCCGCGATGCTGCAGCGCGCGCAGACCAAAGTACGTCAGTCGAGCCACATCGCGATCGGGTGCCCACACACCAAAAATGCCGCATTCCTCATGCAGCTGGTCGGAGTCCGGATCATACGTCGACATGGTCTTCACCTGTCCCGCGGCGCGCTCGGCCGCGTGGATGGTTTCTTGAGACATGGCATCCCCTCAGAGCCTCGTTATTTGGCGTTACCTGCCCTATTATACGCACGGCAAGACAAGCACTCCCGCGCATGAACAGCGCTTTTTAAAAGCCCACCGAGCTAATAATCAGTTTTGTTGCCAAACATTTTATTGGGCAACCTCCTCGGGGTCGACGATCCCGCATGCTTCCGTCGCGACGCGTCTCGTCCGCCGTTGGGGCTTGCATTGTTGCAATTGGGACGTTCGTCCTGTCTTTTGGCAGGTCGGCGGCGTATCCTTGTACCTACAGCAAAACGAGAAAGGTTATGTATGGATCGAAACGAACTCGACCCCAGCGTCCCCAGCGCCACGGAGGTCAAGAAGATCCCCCTCATCATTAAGGTGTACGCCGTCCTATGCATCCTGTCCGGCGTGGGCACGCTCCCTTCGGTCGGCGCCTTTATGTGGCAGGTCATCACCGCGCTCATCAACGGCAACGCCGCCGCCAAGCTCGGCGACAACACGCTCGTCGCGGTCGGCCTTATCGTCGCCGGCATCATGCTCTCGGCTGCCAGTGCCGTCATCCTGATCATCTTTGGCCTGGACCTTATCAAAAACCAGCGCCGCAACGCCGCTCGCCTGTCCTATATCCTTATCGCGTTTACCGTCGTCGAGCTTTTGGTTGACGTGATGCTCCAGGGCATCGGGCCCTTCTTGCTTCGCCCTGCCATCCAGCTCGGCATCCTCGTCGCGCTTTCGGCCACCGTCGACCCCACGCTGCGCCAGGAGCGCGAGCTGCAGCGCCGCCTGCAGGAGATGCTCGATCGCGACGCCGCCGCCGAGGGCATGCTCGGGCGCGATGAAACCGGCGAAGGCTACATCAAGCTCAACTACTTCAACCTGTTCTGGGTATTCTTTGTCTGCTGCATACTCGGCCTGATCGCCGAGGACATCTGGCACATGACGGTCGACGACCCGGGCGTCTACCAGAACCGCGCCGGCATGCTGTTTGGCCCCTTCAGCCCCATCTACGGATTTGGCGCCGTGCTCATGACCATGGTGCTCAACCGCTTCTATAAAAAGAACCCCATCATTATCTTTTTGGTGAGCGCACTGCTCGGTGCAAGCTTTGAGGTGTTCGTGGGCTGGTTTATGCAAACCTCGTTTGGCGTGGTCTCGTGGAGCTACTCGCATATGAAGCTCTTTGGCATGCCCGATCCGCTCGCCGTCCTTACGGGCGGACGTACCTGCACGGGCTTTGCCTGTCTGTGGGGCCTGGGCGGACTCATCTGGATCAAGCTGCTGCTGCCGAGGCTGCTCAAGCTCATCAACATGATTCCATGGAAGAGCCGCTACTCGGCTACCGTCATCTTCACCATCATTATGCTGGTCGATGGCGTTATGACGCTGCAGTCGCTCGATTATTGGTATCAGCGCGTCAACGGCACGGAACCGGATATTCCCGTTGCGCAGTTCTACGGCAAGTACTTCGATAATGACTTTATGGAGAATCGCTTCCAGAGCATGACCATGAGCCCCAAGGATGCGACGCGCGTGTAGCGCCAACCGCGCCCAAAACGCAAAATGCCCGCCGGTATCACACGTACCGGCGGGCATTTTTATAAACGATCCTTCTATCGACGCAAGCCTCTACTCCCCGCGCTCGACCTCACTCACGCATTCATTCTTGATGGTGCCAACGAGCGCCTGCAGCGCATCGACCACGTGCGGGCGAATGTCCCCGCCGATGAGCACGAGCATGATGTCGTCACCTACGGCAAGCTCACCGCTTGCCAGCCACACGCGCACATAGCCGATACCCGGCATCGCGCGCGTCGCCTCGATGGTGGCCTGTACCTTGCTGGCGTCGTAGCCAAACACCATGCCGCCCACCTTGTGGCCCGGCGCCACGCCATCGGTCTCGACTCCGCGCACCTCGGCCTTGGGCGTCGCACGCACCACACCGTTGTGTGTCAGATACATACCGCACGCAGGTGCCGACGAATCGGCCTTGGCCACGCGCAGCCAAGCATCAACCGAAGGCATCGTTTTGCCATTCTCGAGCATCATTTCTCCCTTACCGTCGTCGAGTAGCCAATTTGGAACGGGGCTTTTTAGCTACTCTCGAACAACTTATTCCTCGACCGGCGTGAGCACCATGACAGCACGCGTGTTGCTCAGCGATAACGAACGACAGGTCACAAGCGTTACGACCTTGGTTGCCGAAGCGGCACGATCGGTGGCATCGCTCGCCACGGCAGAGGCACCGTCAAGCATCTCGGACAGGTAATTTTTCAGTCCGTCATCGCCCTCAAAATTGGGCGTGCGCGCCTTGGCATACGTGTCCTCGACAACTTTGGTCGCCAGTGGTCGCAGCTTATACGTAGCATCCCGTGTGATGTAATACACAAACTCAATGCTGTCGAACGTCGCCTGGTCGGTGGTGTCCGAAATCACATTGAACATCGATCCGTCGTTCATATGGTGGCCGTAAATCGTGGTCTGCTGGTCGACCATTCCCGGCGCGGTGTCATCACTATCCAAGAAAATGGCACCGGACGCGTTAGATGTACCGTCAAACAGCGTGTTGAGGTATTTGGAGTTGTTGTTGGTCTGCACCACGGGATAGTTGATGTTGGTTCCCGGCACATAAATCCAACCCACAATCTCGGGGTTTGTCTGAGCAAGCGCATCGAAGTCGATAATCGGCACGCCGCTGGCGTCCTTATCGCTTACATATTGCTTCTCGATTTTCTGGTACGAATCGCTCGCCTGCTTATAGCCAATCTGAGCATTGATAAAGATGGCAGCGGCGGCGACAATCAGACCGATGCCCACGATGATGAGCAAGATGGGAATGATGGATCGGCGTTTCTTACGCGGCTGCTCGGCATAGTTGGACGGCGCGTCACTCAGCTGTCTCGTCGTCCGAGCCTGCTTCTTTGCCGTGCCATATGACGAAGGGCGATACGCAGCCGGCGTATCCTGGCGGCGATGGGACGTCGGCGTTACGGAACGCGGCGCGCGCGGCTGCTGAGGAGAGGATGTCCGACCCTGCTGTGCCGCATGGGCAGCACCCGGCTTCGACGGATCGGGAATCTGAGAAGCCTTGAATCGTTTTCCCTGATAGTCGGACATGGCTCTCCTTATACTGCGGTGAAACGGCGGAACGCCTAGGCGTCGGCCATCTCCTGCTTCATCTTCTCGATAACCTTGCGGTACTCGGGGTCGCATGCGCCCAGAATCTGCGTGGCGTAAATGGCGGCGTTCTTGGCACCGTTGATGGCCACACAGGCCACGGGCACACCCGAAGGCATCTGCACCATCGACAGCAGCGAATCCATGCCGCCCAGGTCACTCGTCTTCATAGGCACGCCGATAACCGGCAGCGGCGTAAAGGCAGCTACGACACCGCCCAGGTGTGCAGCCTTGCCGGCTGCAGCGATGATCACTTTGATACCGCGATCGGCAGCAGTAGAAGCCCACTCGTGGACCTTCGCCGGCGTGCGGTGCGCGCTCGCAATGACGAGCTCATAGGGCACACCGAGCGCCTCGAGCTCGGCGGTGCAGCCTTCCATAACGCCCAGATCGGACTTGGAGCCCATAATGATCCCGACAACCGGCTTCTGATCTGCCATAAACAAAGACCTCCTGTTGAGAGCGGTGACGCGGCCAATCCGCGACCCTTAACTACTGAGAGTAGTATAGCTGCTCCCGTCCCTGCGGTCTTCGTGGCGGCGGCTGAGCCTTTCCCTCGGGAACTGGGCTTCGCGAAGTTTCCCGAGGGAAAGGCTCAGCCGCCGGCCCGCGACCTACCGGGAATTGCCATGACGTACGTTGGCTGATTTGGTTTGGAATGATAGGTTTGCGGAGGGTAGTGGACAGTTAGTTCAGATACGTATTTTTTGGCCGTGCCTCTTGGCGCTAATAGAGTGGTTTGAAGTCACTTTGAGCCCCATAATGACCTTTATCGCCCTTATTTGAGCGTCTCCACCGATCCAGAAAGTCAAATTCAGCCCAATCGGACTCAGGCCGGCCTTTACACACCCTCTGAAAAATACGTATCTGAACCAACTGTCCAAGGGTATGTTTCGCCCCCGGCAAGAGGCCTCCTGGCGAATGAAAATTCGCCAGGAGGCCCCATACAAAACGTGGGCTCCTTCGTTCGAATGAACGAAGGAGCCCATACTCTTTTTTTAGGACAGGAGGCCGCGAGTCGGGCCACCAGCCGCCAATCAATCGCACTCGCCAAGCGAGCGGCGCAGCGTGCGCACAGCGCCAAGCAAATTGGCATCGTTGCCGTTCTGTGCTGGCTTGATGCAGGGCCTCGGTATGATGGGAAGAACGTGAGCCTGATCCATCATGCGCTCAAATGCCTCAAACAGCTCGGGACGGGCGCTGATTCCGCCGCCGACCACGATGACCTCAGGGTCGATGACCGACTGCAACCCCATCAGCATGTTGTCGAAGACCAACGCGTATGCATCCAGACCGCGACGAGCGTCCTCATCCCCCTCTTCAATCCAAGAGAAAATCCGATATCCGTCGATATCATCGGTCGGATCAATCCCCTTCGCCGCACACACCTGGTCTCGGAGCGCCCGCCAGCTGGTGACATCACCGTACACCGACCCAAAGGTCACGGGCTTGCGCACATCGTTGCTCACAAAGCACACGGTGCCGGCGAGATTGTGCGCGCCTCGCAAGATGTGACCGTCAACAACGATGGCACCGCCGAGACCCGTACCGATCACCACCATCAACCCCAGGGAGACCCCCTTCAGCGCACCGACGGCATATTCTCCCAGTGCCGCGCACATCGCATCGTTCTCGATGGTTACGGGAAGCCCCGTGCTCTCGCGCAAGATGCGACCGAGCGGATATCCGTCCAAACAGTGAAGGGCGCCGCCTCCCCCAACCACGCCATCGGAATCGCCTTCGGAAAAGACTCCGGGCATACTTATTCCCACACCCCTCACCCGGGCGCGATGGGGCTCGATCACCGAGCGGAACGTTTCGATAACCTGGTCGGCGGGCGAGGTGCATGTTGGGATACTTCCGTGCTCTTCAATGTGGTAGTCGGCGTTCACCACCGCCCATTTCACCTGAGTGCCGCCCGCATCTATACCGAAATAGCAGTCCATAATCTTATCCCCTGTCCCATAGGGTTAGTCCAGGTCCTCGCCGTTGCTCTCGATGACCTTCTTGTACCAATAGAAGCTGTCCTTGCGGCTGCGCGCGAGCGTGCCCTTACCCTCGTCGTCGCGGTCGACGTAGACGAAGCCGTAGCGCTTGCGCATCTCGCCCGTGCCGGCGCTGACCAGGTCGATGCAGCCCCACATGGTGTAGCCCATGAGGTCCACGCCGTCGAGTTCCACGGCATCCTCCATGCTCTGGATGTTCTTGCGCAGGTAGTCGATGCGGTAGCCGTCATGGATGGAGCCGTCGGCCTTCACCTCGTCGCTCCAGCCGATACCGTTCTCCACGATCCAAAGCGGCTTGTGATAGCGGTCGTAGAGCTCGTTCAAGGCGATGCGCAGGCAGTACGGATCGGTCGCCCAGCCCCAGGCGTTGGTCTCGAGGTAGGGGTTTTTCACCATGCCGAAAGCGAGATTGCCGGACGCGACCTCGAGCTCCTTCTGGCGCAACGATACCGTCGAGCCTCCGTAGCACGAGAACGACAGGAAATCTGCCGGATAGGTTGCGAGAAGCTCGAGGTCGTTCTCGCCCATTTCCAGCTTGATGCCCGCGCGCTCCATCTCCCTCAAGCGATAGGCGGGATAGTGGCCGCCCACCTGCACGTCGGCATACCACAGCGCGTCACGCTCGCGTTCCATGGCGAGCAGATGATCGGCGGGGTCGGCGGAATAGGAGTAGATGGGGTTGTACGCGAGCATCTGACCCACCATGATCTTAGGGGAGATTTGGTGCGCCGACCGAACCGTAAGGGCAGACGCCACGAACTGGTTGTGCGCCGCCTGGGCCTTCGCATGGGGGCTCCCATCCGTAAGCCCGCCCGCCATGAAGCTCCCCATGCTCATCATGTTGATCTCGTTGAAGGTGAGCCAGTACTTCACCTTGCCCTGATAGTGCTTCATGACGCAGGTGGCGTAGCGCACGAACAGGTCGATGAGCTCGCGGCTCTTCCAACCGCCGTACTTGTTCACGAGCGCGAGCGGGGTCTCGTAGTGCGAGAGCGTCACGAGCGGTTCGATGCCGTACTTAGCGCACTCGTCAAACACGGCGTCGTAGAACGCTAGACCCTCGGTGTTGGGCTCAGCCTCCTCGCCCGTGGGGAAGATGCGCGCCCAGTTCATGGACAGGCGGAAGCACTTGAAGCCCATCTCGCCCATGAGGGCGATGTCCTCGGCGTAGTGGTGGTAGAAGTCGGTGGCCGTGTGGCTGGGATAGTAGTAGCCATCAACCACCGCCACCTCCAGCCCTTCAGGAAGTCCCTCCTCGCAAACCGCATACACGGGAAGCGCGCCGGTTTCCCCTGTCGCGGTATTACGCCACGTTATCTGCCGTGACACCGTATGGCTACCGCTGGTCATGGCGTCCGAGGTGTTCGGTCCTTTGCCGCCCTCTTCCCAGCCGCCCTCATACTGGTTGGCGGCGGTGGCGCCACCCCACAGGAAACCTTCCGGAAATGCCATTGGGTACCTCCTCGATCGTGAAAACATCTTCATGAAACGGGAAGACGGGCTGCATGGCAGTCCCGGCTTCCCGTCAGATAATCAGTTAGGCGCTTGCACCCATGCGTTGATAGACCGTGATGAAGCGCTCGGCAAGGATACGGAAGCCCTCAGCGCTCATGAGCTGATCCTCCGCATGCAGCAAGATGATGCGAAACGGCAGCTCCTCGCCGCTGGCCTCTTGCTGAAGCAGTTTCATGTGAGCGTCGTGGCCTGCGTTGAACACCACGTTGCCCTCGTCGATAAGTTTCCGGGCGGCCTCAAAATCACCATTCTCGGCACAAGTTATCGCTTCGAGGTAGCAGCTGCGCGCGCTCCCCACCTGAGCGACGATAGAGAAGCACGTCATTTCAAACTGATCGATCGCTTCTTGTTTGATCTCTGACATGGCTATGCCCCCAGCAACTTTCGAGCCTGTTTGAGCACGGCCTCGCCGTTCATTGTCCCATACGCTGTCATATCAATCGGCTCCACCGGACAGTTCACTTGATTCTTCACCTTGTTGAGTTCAAAGCGAACCTGCGGTCCCAGCAGGATAACGTCGCTATCCGCATATTCCGCCGCTTGGTTGACAGGGTGCGCCTCGATGGTGCACACGAAACCGTCTTTTTCAGCCGCCTGTTGCATGCGCTGTACCAGCATGCTCGTCGAAGCGCCCGCGGCGCACATAAGTACGATATGTTTCATCCTACGCTCCCAACCTCATGGAAAATGATGGTGTGAATATGAAAATCCCTATGCGGCCGATTCCTCGAGAGCGGCCTGCTCCTCTCGCAACGCCTGGCGATCAGCCATAAGGGTGAAGGGGGTATACATGAGCACCGACACCGCCAAAACCGCAACCGAGATCACCAGGCACCCGATGCCGCCCTGCATGAATGCGATGACCGGCTGGGGAAGCACCCAGGGAAGCTGAATCGTGGGATTGAACGCAGCCCCAAGACCGAGGGCGTAAAGCGCCTGGACCACGATGGCGCAGACCGGGATGTTCAGCACGAACGGGATGAAGTACGTGGGATTCAGCACGACCGGCAGACCGAACATGAGCGGCTCGGAGATATTGAAAAGCGACGGAACAAGCGCGATGCCGCGAATCGCCTTGAAGCGCTCGGACTTGGTGAAGAGCAGCGAGATGCTGATGCCCAGGGCGTTAGCCTGGCCACCGATGGCGGTGCCGAGCGCGACGACGGCCCAAGCGCCATAGGGCAGTGCCTCGCCCGCGATGATGGCCTCGGTGTTAGCAGCGCTGCAAGCCATGATTACCGGAGCGTAGAAGTTGAGCATCACGTTGGGGTGGACACCGAAGAACCAGAAGATCGACTGCAGCGAGCACACGATGATATAGGCCAAAGGAGAGGCACCGACCATCGTGACCGGCGTGCCGATCAAGGTGTTGATCATATCGAACAGGTTGCCCCACGGGGTGAAAGAAAGACCCCACTTGGCGAACCACACCGCAGTGAATAGCACGATGGCGGCAAACATCGGCGACAGCGAGTCTGCAACCATGGGCGGAACCATATCGGGGAGCTTGATTTCAAGCTTGCTCATCAAAATGGCTGTCACCTTCGGCACGATCAGGCCAAGCAGAATGGCGACGAAGATGCCGTTCGATCCCATGTACGACGTGTTGATGAAACTCGCCATGGGAATATCCTAGAACGATTGCTGCGGCATGAATGCCAAAAACACCGCGCCACTCACGATGCCACCGGTATAACCGCTAAGGCCGCATACCTTACCCCACCTCAAACCGATGAAGAAGGAGATGTATATACCCATCATGTTCATGGTAACGGTGAGGATGGAGTTGCCGGTCGCCATGAGACCGCTCGAAACCACCCAATCGGAGAACCCCGGAATGGGGAAGTTGATGAGAATCGCGATAACCGAGACGCCAAGGGTCATGGGCAGCGTGCACATCATGCCGCCCATGAGGGCGTCGAGCATCTTGCTGTCAGCAACCTTGCTTGCCACAGGTGCGATTGTCTTATCCATTATGTTTTGGATCTTGTCGAATACCGCCATGTTTCAGCTCCAATCTTTGCAGTGAACTCTATCGATGCCCGTGTGCGGCATCTTCCCCTCTAGATAGCGCATCCACCTCTCTTCAAAATCACAACGACGTGCTTCAGGCAGTACGCCATTCAGCGTGAATTGGCGAGATTGCCCCAGCGGACGCTTACGTCAGGTCCGCGTACGTCACGAGCCCCACGTCCTGCTCTGCAAGCCATGCGGCGACATCAGGGTCGACAAGCATCGCGGCTTCCCGGATGCGGGCCTCGAGCATGGTCGAGTTATCTCGCAAGTACGCGTCGATATAACCTGGGTGAAACACCATGAGACGGCATATCCCTTCCGGTGTCGTTTCAAGCGCCTCTCGAAGCGCCGCAAAGGGATCCGCTTCATATGACGAGAAATCCTTGGGAACATAGGAAAGCACCGGCATCGAGCGAAAGGTGACTGGCTCGCCCGGAACACCCATCGCGAAATAGGGCAGGCCGTGACGCTCGGCAACGATCTCAAGGCCGCGGAAGAACATGGGGCTTGCGACCGCATGTCCCTCGAAGTAATCGGGCTCACGCCCGACGAGCTCAAGGAATCGCCGATACTGCGCCTCGATTTCGATAATGACCTCGTCAAGCACCACGAAGTCCTCCCCAGCCCGCGCGGCGGCGCGATATGCTGAGCTCCGCTTGAAATTGCCATCATCGTCAACGATGCTCGAGATGAGCGAGGAATCGCTGAGGGGCCTACCCGTGCAGATATTGGTGTGCTGACCCAAGCAGAGATCCTTGATTTGCAGGCGCGCCAAACCGCTTTCTGCAAGCGGCATGTTGGTCATGACGCCCACCGAGCGAATGAGCCCCGCTTGGACCGCGGCCGCTATCCCGCAATTAACACCGTCGCTGTAACCTAAATCGTCGGCGCGCAGCAATAACCGCTTCATCCGATCCTCCTCAACCGATATCTCGTCGAGCGGCAAAGCAACGAAGCGATGCCCTGTGTAGAGCCGATGCCGTGTTCCGGCGGGGCGGCAAGCTTCGTCGTCTCTTCTTGCATTAAGTATGACGCCGGCTATATCCAAAATCGGTTACATGCTGTGCCACAAGGTTGCGAGATGGCTACGCGAGTTTCATAACGTGAAACTCCGCAGGAATACCGGTATGTTTGAGCTATAGTTTGGTCAAATGAGGCCCTCTTATTCGGGCCACTGAGCATAAAGGGGACAGCCATCATGGAAAAATCCATCTCGATGGGATCGGTTGCCGAACGGTTGCTTGACTACATCGACACCGCAATGCAGCACGACACCAACTACGAGATAGCGACCACGCTGGTGAAAAACTACAGCAAGCTGAGCGAGCTCTCGATTGGAGAAATCGCCGACATGTGCTTCGTCTCGAAGGCTTCAGTGTCGCGATTCTGCCGGTTTATGGGTTTCGCTGATTTCAAGGACCTGCGCAACCAGCTTGAACATGACATCCTCAAAACCGGGTTGTTTCCACATGCCTTTGTAGAACAGCTGTCAAACGACACGGAAGGCGCTCTGGCATCCTACCGGGAGGCGATCCTGCTCAATATCGAAACGACCATCTCGGCGGCAAACATCGCGAAACTGCCCGCCATTGTCGATGATTTGCACGACAGCGGGCATGTCGCGTTCTTCTCCCACCACTTCCTCTGGGACGTGGGCCGCTACTTCCAAAGCAGGCTCACCATCATGAACCGCCTCATCGAGCTTTACCTCGATTATTCATCGCAGCTCGCCTGCGCGCAATCGCTCACCAAATCCAGCCTCGCCATCATTTGCAGCATAGGGGGAACATACCCCATTCGTTATCCAGAAATCGTCAACGCACTCGCCGCCTCCGGCTGTCGTCTTCTCGCCATCACACAAAACACCTCAAGCGCCTACTGGAACCATGCCTCCTGCATACTGAGCTGCGGAGTGACCAACAACATCGACACGGGCAAGTTCGGTGCGCTTGCCGCCATCGACTTGATAGTCATGGAATACCTGAGGCGTTATGGAGCCGATTCCGGTACTGGCGAGTAATCTCGTCGGACCACCGACGCTCAGCAGGGCAAGCCGTTTTCTCTAATCACGTCCTGATACCAGAAGAAGCTGTCCTTCCTGAAACGAGCGCATTGCTTCGCATCGGTTTCCGTGCGATCGACATACAGAAGGCCGTAGCGCTTAGTGAACCCCTGATGACTTGAGCATAGATCCATGAGGCTCCAAACGCAGTAGCCGAAGACGGGATAGCCTTCGCGAATGAGCTCCTCGACCTCGCCCAAATGTCGTGAAAGGTATTCGATGCGCACGGCATCATGCACCCTGTTCTCCTCGTCAAGTGACTCGGAAAGAGCCATGCCGTTCTCCGTGACGATCATCGGAAGCTGGTAGCGATCGTAGAGCTTGCGCATGCCCACGCGAAGCCCAAGGGGGTCGATGCCGTTCGACATCCACTCGGTCGGCGCGATCGCAGGGTTATCGCAGAGTTCGAAATCCCCGCCCGACCACGGAGGGAACCGGTCGAAGCGGATGGGCTCCGTGCGCTCATGCGCACAATTGCTGAAATAGTAGTTCACCCCAAGAAAATCGGGCCTCGTCGCGACCAGGATGTCGTGGTCCCCGCACTCAACAACAGGGTAGAAACCTTCGCGCTCCAGGTAATAGCGCGCATAAGGCGAGATGTCGCCGCGCACACTCAGGTCGAGCAGGTAGTTCTGCATCATCTCCTCGGCGTTCATGGCCGCAAGCACATCCGCCGAAGCGCTCGTCCGCGGGTTGACCACCTGCATGGCGACAACGGGGCCGATCTGCGCATCGGGGTCGATCTGTCGCAGGCACGCGATGGCGCGATGCTCGGCAAGAGCGACATGATAGCTCATCTGGTAGGCGTTCTTCTGCCGTTGGCGCAGATCGGTTTCGGTGTCACCCGTGTTGCTGGGCGCGGAGGTCGCAATTAGCTGTTCATTCACGGTAACCCAGCGCTTGACGCGCCCCTTGAAGTGCGTGAAGCAGATTTCGGCATAGCGCACATAGAAGTCGATCATCTTACGGCTCTTCCAGCCGCCGAAGGCCTCGACCAACGCACTCGGACATTCGAAGTGATACAGGGTGACCAAGGGCTCGATCCCTCGCTCCAGCAGGTAGTCAATCAACTGGTCATAAAACGCCAAGCCCTCAGGATTGGGATCCCCCGAGGCATCGGGCATGATGCGGCTCCAAGCGAAACCCATCCGGTAGACCTTGATGCCGAGCTCGGCCATGAGGTCGACATCCTCACGCCAGTGATGATAGTGGTCCGAGGCGATCTTGTTATCGGCGATGCCGGGACGCCCCGGGCCGCGATCGGTGGTTGCCGGGCCTTTGCCTCCTTCATCATACCCACCCTCAACCTGAAAAGCGCTGGTGGAAGCACCCCAGAGGAAACCTTCGGGAAACCGGTGCTGAGTCATGAGTTCAACCTCTCGTCACGGATGTCACTTCTTGCAACTCCCGTTATAACGGATGTTCGAACCAAAGCCTGTTACTCATTCCCGGGCAATGTTTCACGATTTGAAAACGGCCGTGCCATCATGCACCGCAAACTCTAAAGAACATGCCGTCGCGAAGGCCAAGCCTCATGCCCGCCACCGTCACGTGCCGGCGCCGCACACCGCCAAGCCGCTACTCCCCGTCGCGGAAGGTCAGGAGGTCGCGGTAGTCCGTGTCGCGCGTGCTGCCCGTCTTCGAGAACGGGTTCACCGAAGCAGGACACCTCATCCTCAAGATCTACCTCCTCGACGAAACCAAGGTCGATTTAGGAGACGCAACGTTACTACAGCGCAGGGAAAACGGCCCGCCGAATAAAATCGGATCGATCCCCCGTCTTTCGGTCGATTGCCACCACCATGGATGCCGGAAAGCGCACGGTAACTGCAACAAGCGGCTCATCAGCAACAACGCCAGGCCTGACATGGATGCGCTCAAGACGACCCGTCCAAGTCTCTTGCTCAAACTCTACGCTCTCGCGCTCGATATCTTCGTCTGTCAGGACCGATCCATCAGCTAGTTTGTACTCAGTCATTATCTAGAACCTCCCTCTCAGACAAACCATGCTTGAGAGCATTGCGGTGGACAATTGCCATGGAAGTATCCTCTCCTCCAGGCAGAGTTTGTCATACTCATTGCATGACAAACTCTGCCTTGATACGTTCCCCACCCCATGCTCATCGGCAAAGCTCAAGGCCATAAGCGAAATAAGCTTCTAACACCGAACAATTCCTACCGCTACCCATCAGACCTCTCCAGCAACATCCGTAAGTCATCGATGGGCGGCAGAGCATCGAGCAACTCTCGTGGCATATCCTTCGACGTCTTATAGGTGGCCACACCCATGGGTTTTGTGAAGTCTTGGATCACATAGTCAACAAATCCCTTGTCCATGTCTTTGCAAAGCACAAGGCCTATGGAGGGATTCTCGTGCTCGCGACGCTCAAAGTCGTCCAGGATGCATAGATAGCCAGAGAGCTGGCCGAGATAGGCCGGCTTGAAGGGGCCGCTCTTGAGCTCGACTGCAACTAAACAGTTGAGGTCGCGGTTGAAGAACAGGAGGTCGATGTACTGATCGATGCCAAAGGCGTCGAGATGGTACTGGTTTCCCACAAACGCGAAGGCTCGACCGAACGTCATGATGAACTGCTTGATATTCTGCACGATGCCTTGCTCTAACACGCGCTCGTCGACATCCTCCGCATCGCGCACCCCGAGTTCCTCAACATTGATAAAGTCGAGCAGATACTCGTCCTTGAACGTGGCGATAGCGCGCAGCGCCTGCTGACCCTTTGGCAGCGTTGAGAGGAAGTTGTTGGAGACCTCTCCTTGATGATGAAAGTCGTCCGCCTTCAGCGAGCGTTTGAGCGCCTCCACACTTAAGTGCTCAAATGCGCACTTGTGAATGTAGAAGAGCCGCTCGTCAAGGGTCTTAGCACCTGCAAGGATATACCGATGATGGGTAAACCCAATCGCTAAAAAATCATCGAGAGAACATGTGTTTGAATTCGGCACTTGCAAGTGACGAATTTGCAGAAGGCCACCGTCTGAAGATTCGTCACTCACGAGTGACGAATCGAGAAACGCCTGTTCATCGCCCGGAGCAGACCAAGCTTCAAAGAAGATTCGCATATATTTGAGACTTGTTGTGGAGAAGCCCCTGAGTCCTGGCAGCTCCTTCCGCAATTGTTCGCTGATGGTTTTGAGCGCGTTGGTTCCCCACGTGCCATTGCGCGTGTTGGCGGAGACGTAGCCTCCCACGGCGAAATAGAGCTGCAGCTGCTGAGCGTTGGCGCTCTTCGCCGCAGCATACTGCGCACGCAATATCGCCGTCTTGATGGTCTGAACTTCCTCACGATAGCCCGTAATCTCTGACATCATGGCGTCCTCCTCTTCTTACGAACTTGTGTTCCATGACGCGTTCTATGCTATCAACGCGTGCGGACACAAAATTGCGCGTACCATAGAGGCGTTTTCTGCTTCGCCTCGTTTGGGAGATGTATGTCCAAACCCTCATCCGCACTCGACGCCAGCTCTTGCGATGTTTACGCCGACTCCGCGCGCCACCCTCTCACGCGCACATGGTGCGTAGCTGCGCTCGCCCTCATCTGCTGCGCGCTCTGGGGCAGTGCGATCCCCTGCATCAAGATCGGCTACGAGCTTCTCGGCATCCAAAACGGCGACGTACCATCGGAGTTTCTCTTCGCTGGCGTGCGCTTTATGCTTGCCGGCGCTATCGCACTTGCCGCTGCAGTCATAACAAGACGTCGCTTGCCTCGCGTCTCACGCACGGGATGGCCACTCGTTATCAGACTCTCGCTTGCCCAAACTATCGTGCAGTACGCCTTCTTTTATATCGGCGTTTCAAACGCTTCGGGTGTGCGCGGTTCAATCGTCAACGCTATGAACACGTTTCTCTGCGTGTTGATGGCAGCGCTCGTGTTCCGGCAAGAACGGCTCACTGCGCGCAAAGTCCTCGGCTGCGCTATAGGTTTTGCCGGAGTCGTTATCGTCAACCTCACCGGTGGCGATAGCGGCGGCGCCGTCACGCTCACAGGCGAGGGCTTCATCCTTATTGCCGCTGTCTCCTACGCTGTCTCGTCTGCCCTCATCCACACCTACTCCCAGCGCGAGGACCCCGTGGCGCTCAGCGGCTACCAGTTTATCAGCCCTAGTCATCGCTCAAAGCCCCTTCGGCAGCACACGGTGCTACCGAGTCACCGCAGGCCGGGGCGGGAGGCGGTCCTTTCTCTCGGAAAACTTCGCGAAGCCCAGTTTCCGAGAGAAAGTGTCCGGCTGCCGCCCCGGCCGGCCAGGTCAACTACACCGTGTGCTGCGGCAGGTCCTGCAGGGCGATGACGTCCATGCCCATGTCGTTGGCGCTGCCGTGACCCTGCTGGTCCTCACGCACCGCCTCGATGGCACTCACGTACGTGTTGGCGGCAGACATCGCGGTCACGCAGGTCACACCGCGTCGCACTGCCTCGGTGCGCAGCAGATAGCCGTCGCCGCGCGAGCCCGGACCGTACGGCGTGTTGATGATCACCGCAATCTTGCCATCGGCGATGAGGTCGCCGATGTTGGGGCGCTCGCCGTCGTGCGGGCCGCTAATCTTCTCCACGATCTCGCACGTCACGTTGCCTCCACGCAGCACGCGCGCCGTACCCTCGGTAGAGCAGATATCAAAGCCCAGATAGCGCAGGATACGGGCGACCGAAAGGATATGGCGCTTGTCGCGGTCGCACACGCTAATGAACACCTTGCCGCAACTCGGGTCGGGCAGCTTGTAGTCGATCGCCAGCTGCGTCTTGGCGTATGCCTCGGGATAGCTCTTAGCGATACCCATGACCTCGCCCGTCGACTTCATCTCAGGCCCCAGGATGACGTCGGCGCCCGGGAAACGACCCCAGGGCATGACGGCTTCCTTCATGCAGAACCAGTCCAGCTGACGTTCGTCGCTCGGCAGGCCCAAGCTCGCGATGGAATCGCCCGCCATGATGCGCGCCGCGCATTTGGCCAGCGGCACACCGGTGGCCTTGGAGATAAACGGCACGGTACGGCTGGCGCGCGGGTTGGCCTCGATCACGTAGACGGTCTCGCCCTTGATGGCATATTGCACGTTGACCAGACCGCGGACTCCCAGCGCCATCGCGATGCGGCGCGTGGTCTCGCGGAGCTTCGCCTGCAGGCTCTCGCTAAAGCTGAACGGCGGGATGCAGGTCGCGGAGTCGCCGGAGTGAATACCAGCTTCCTCGATATGCTCCAGGATGCCGCCGATGTACACCTCTTCGCCATCGCACAGGGCATCGACATCGGACTCGATTGCGCCCTCCAGGAAGCGGTCCAGATACACCGGGTAGTCGGGGCTGATGCGCGCAGCCTCTGCCATGTAATCGCGCAGATGCTCGGCATCGTAGGCGATCATCATGCCGCGGCCGCCCAGCACGTAGCTCGGACGCACCAGCAGCGGGTAGCCGATGTGCGCGGCCACGGCCTCGGCCTCCTCAAACGAGGTTGCCTGGCCCGCCGGCGGATACATGATGCCCAACTTGTCGAGCAGGGCGGCGAAGCGCTCGCGGTCCTCGGCAAAATCGATGGCGTCGGGCTTGGTGCCCATAATGTTCACGCCGCTCTCCTCGAGCATGCGCGCCAGCTTAAGCGGGGTCTGGCCGCCGAGCGTCACCACGACGCCGTCGGGGCGTTCAACATCGATAACGTCCATGACGTCCTCGTAGGTGAGCGGCTCAAAGTACAGACGGTCGGACGTGTCATAGTCGGTCGAGACGGTCTCGGGGTTACAGTTGACCATGATGGTCTCGAAGCCGCGGGCCGCCAGCGCGTAGCTCGCGTGCACGCAGCAGTAATCGAACTCGATACCCTGGCCAATGCGGTTGGGGCCGGCGCCCAGGATCATCGCCTTGGGCTTGTCCGCCGGCGTGGTCTCGTCGGGAGCCACGCACTTCTTGGCATCTGGGCTCGTGCGGTAGATGTTCTCGTACGTCTTGTAGTGGTACTCCGTGGCGCTCGAGAACTCGGCCGCGCAGGTATCGACCGTCTTCATGCTGGGAACCACGCCCAGACCCTTGCGATAGGCGCGCACAAAGCGCTCGTCCGAGCCGGTCAGCGCGGCAATCTCGGCGTCGCTCGTGCCGTACTGCTTGAGCAGGCGCATCGCGTCGGCGTCGATATCCTCCACACGCAGGCCGCGGATGCTCTCCTGGACCTGCACCATGTCGTTGATACGATTGAGGTACCACGGATCGATACCGCAGATGGCATGGATGTGGGCGATGTCCCAGCCACGGCGCAGGGCCTCGACCACAAAGAAGATGCGGTGCTCAGTCGGGGTGCCCACGGCCTGGGCGAGTTCATCATCGCTCAGTTTGTCAGCGCCCTCCTTGCCACCGGCGCAGATGCCCTGATGTCCATCCTCCAGCGAGCGCATAGCCTTGCCAAAGGCCTCCTCAAAGGTGCGGCCGATCGCCATAATCTCGCCCACGGCCTTCATGCGCGTGGTGAGCGTGGGGTCGGTGCCCTTGAACTTCTCGAAGGCAAAGCGCGGCACCTTGACCACGCAGTAGTCGATCGTGGGCTCAAAGCAGGCGGGCGTAGCCTTGGTGATGTCGTTGACGATCTCGTCGAGCGTGTAGCCCACAGCCAGGCGCGCGGCGGCCTTGGCGATAGGGAAACCCGTGGCCTTGGAAGCGAGGGCGGACGAGCGGCTCACGCGCGGGTTCATCTCGATGACGATCAGGCGGCCGGTGTTGGGGTTCACGGCAAACTGCACGTTGGAGCCACCGGTCTCGACGCCGATCTTCTCAAGAATGGCGAGCGAGGCCACACGCATGCGCTGATACTCAAGGTCGGAGAGCGTCTGCGCCGGCGCCACGGTGATGGAGTCGCCGGTATGCACGCCCATGGGGTCGAGGTTCTCGATGGAGCACACGATGATGCCGTTGCCGGCGTGGTCACGCATGACCTCCATCTCGTACTCTTTCCAGCCCTCGATGGACTCCTCGACCAGCACCTCGTGGGCGGGCGAGAGCTCAAGGCCCTGGCTCACGATGGAGACGAGCTCCTCGTGGGTGTGAGCGATGCCGCCGCCGGCGCCGCCGAGGGTAAAGCTCGGGCGCAGTACGCAGGGATAGCCCACGCGCTCGGCGATAGTCTCGGCGTCGGCCACGCTGTAGGCATAGCCCGAGCGCGCGACCTCCAGGCCAATCTCGGCCATGGCCTCGTTAAAGAGCTTGCGGTCCTCGCCGCGCTCGATAGCGGCAAGGTCGCAGCCGATCATCTCGACGCCGTACTTGTCGAGCGTACCGTCCTTTGCCAGCTCGACGGCGGCGTTCAGACCGGTCTGGCCGCCCAGCGTGGGCAGCAGCGCGTCCGGGCGCTCTTTCTTGATCACGCGCTCGATAAACTCGGCGGTGATGGGCTCGACATAGGTGCGGTCGGCAAGACCCGGGTCGGTCATGATGGTCGCCGGGTTGGAGTTGACCAGGATGACCTCGAAGCCATCCTCCTTGAGCACCTTGCAGGCCTGGGCGCCGGAGTAATCGAACTCGCAGGCCTGGCCAATGACGATGGGACCCGAACCAATAACGAGGATACGCTTGATGTCAGTACGCTTGGGCATGTTAGTTCTCCTCGGTCTCGGTAGCGTCGGCAAAGTTCCATCCGGCAAGACGGTCCTTCGCGGTGTCGATGTCCAGGTAGTTCTCCTCGCCGTCCATGAGTCGCGTAAAGGCGGTAAAGAGATAGTGGGCATCGGTGGGGCCAGGCGAGGCCTCGGGGTGGTACTGGACCGAGAAGCACGGGGCGTCGAGCAGCTGGACGCCCTCGGCGGTGCCGTCGTTAAGGTTCACATGCGTCAGGCGAATGCGGCCAAAGCGCTCGTTCATCACGACCGGCGCGATGCCGCGGCGCACCCAGACGCGCAGATCTCCATCGGCCGCATGCTCGGTCTCGCCGCCGGAAAGCTCGGGGACAAGCTTGCCCAAGCTGGGGAACAGCAGGCCAAAGCCATGGTTTTGCGCGGTAATCTCCACGCGACGACTTACCAGGTTCATGACCGGCTGGTTGCCACCGCGGTGACCGAACTTAAGCTTTTCCATCTGGGCGCCGCAGGCCAGGCTGATCATCTGGTGACCAAGGCAAATGCCAAAGACCGGCACCTTGCCGATCAGCTGCTGCACCTGCTCATAGGTCTCCACCACGGCGTCGGGGTCGCCGGGGCCATTGGACAAAAAGACACCATCGGGATTCATGTCGAGCACCTGTTGGGCGGGCGTATCCCACGGCACGACGGTAAGGTCGCAGCCGGCGCGGACCAGCCCCTCCAGAATGCCGCGCTTCACACCGCAGTCGTAGGCGACCACTTTGTGACGGGCAGGAGCGGCAGCCGAAAGCGCAAAGTCATGCGTGGCAGGCAGGTCGGCGGCCACAAACTCGTGGGGCGCGGGGCAGCTTACGGTCTTGACCAGGTTCTCGCCTACCAGCGTGGGCGCTGCGGCCAGACGCTCGGCAAGCTCGTCGACGTCGAAGATCTCGGTCGAGATAATGCCCATCTTGGAACCATTGTCGCGCAGATGGCGCACCAGAGCGCGGGTGTCGACACCCTCGATAGCGACGATGCCGTGAGCGCGCAGGTACTCCGGCACGCTGACGGCCGAGCGCCAGTTAGAAGGCGTGGCGCACATGTCGCGAACGATCATGCCGCGCAGAGCCGGAGCGCTCGCAGGGCGCACGGCGTCGCCGGGGAAAGCCGACTGGACGTCGGTCTCGTCGATACCGTAGTTGCCGATCTGCGGATAGGTCATGGTTACGATTTGGCCGGCATAGCTCGGGTCGGTCATGACCTCAAAGTAGCCCTCGAGCGAGGTGTTGAAGCAGACTTCGCCGGTCGCGGTGCCCTCGGCGCCGCATGCACGTCCATAAAAAATGGTCCCATCCTCAAGATACAGGATGCAGGGACCACAGGTGCCCTTGCTGGTTTTGGCCAGCATACGCTGGCAAAGCTCGCTGGGCGCGAAGGTGCGGGCGGCAGCGCCCGCGGTATGGTTGTTCGCCATAATTCTCCTTCCCGGTCTCACAGGACCGGCTTAAAGGTGTGTAGTTAGGCCTCGCGGTATTGTAACCGCAAGCATGCCTCATGGCGTTAATTTCATCGAAATGTTTACGAAATGATAATTATGACTTTCTATGCATAATGATTATTTAATCCCCGTCCCAGAAAAATTATCCCGCGTGGGCTTGTGGCTCACGCGGGATAATGGCCTCTTACTTTTGCTTGTCCTGTTCCAGCAGATCGGACGGTGAGCGATCGGGCTTGCCGCCGCGGAAAATCTCGCGGCCATGCAGACGATGCTCCAGGTCACGTTCGGCCTTTTCCTCGTCAATCTTGGTCTGGCTCACCACCGGGTCCTCGATCAGCGACGAAACCGAGTTCACCTGTTTTTGAATGCGCTCGGCAATGGTGTCGTCCATGCTTACGATGCGCATCTTCCAGTCGATACTCGTGGCGTTGGATGAGCTCTTGGTCCACACAAACGTCAAAATGGCGCTCTGATGACCCCGCGCGGGAAACATGCCAAAGAAGGAATCGTGCTGAATGTTGCTATCCTCGTCGATATAGGCGTGAACGTTATACACCACGCGGTCGATCTTATCGTTGAGCAGCGCGTTGGTCGCAAGCGCAGCGGCCTGAATCTGCCCGTTGGACAGCAGCTCGAGCTCGTTGGCAGACGATGTGTCCAACACCGTCACCTCGACCGTGCCCGTACGCTCATCAGCTTCATCGACGGTAAAGTCGAGCGGGAACTGCGTAAAGCCGTTGCCCCACTCAAGGCCGCCTTTCAGCGCCGTCGAAACGGTATCGACCGAAACGCTCTCGGACAGGTTGGCGGTGTTCAGACGACGCATCACGCCGTAGCCGATCTGCATGCCCACGATCAGCACCAAAATACCAATGACCACGGCCATCGCGGTCTTCGTAATGGTATGACTCACCTGCGAACCCGAAGGATCGTCCTCGGACAGCGGGTCGATATGTTTTGCCTGGCTCGCGCGGTCCTCGCTGCGCAGCTGCGCTAGCGCCGCTTTGTCACCGCGCTTGGCCGCAGCCTCCTTCTCACGCATGCGCTCGGTTCGCTTTTTGGCAAGCGTGGGATCCAAGACACCGGATGCATCGATTTCGGAGAATAACTCCGTCACTTCTTCCGGAGTCAAAGGGTTCTTGTCAGCCATAAACTTCCTGTCATATCAATCAGTCGAGCTCGTGCGCACGCACACCTTCGAACTGCATTCGATAGTAACGGGCATAAGTGCCGCCACGGGCGAGAAGCTCCTCGTGCGTGCCACGCTCCACAACGCGACCATGCTCAACGGTCGCGATCTCATCGGCATGCTTAATGGTCGAAAGACGGTGGGCGATGATAATCGTGGTGCGGCCGCGTGCCAGCTCTTCGAGCGACTCCTGCACCGCCTCCTCGCTCTCGTTATCCAAAGCACTCGTCGCCTCATCCAAAATAAGGATCTTGGGGTTCTTGAGAAACACTCGCGCGATGGCAACACGCTGCTTCTGTCCGCCCGAAAGACGGCTGCCGCGCTCGCCCACGACCGTGTCATAACCCTGTGGAAGCGACTCGATAAAGGCATCGATGTTGGCGCGACGGGCGGCCTCGGCGATCTCTCCTGCCGTAGCGCCCGGCTTGCCGTAGGCGATGTTCTCGCCGATTGTTCCGTCAAACAGGTAGACATCCTGCTGCACCAGGCCGATGGCGCGGCGCAGGCTCTGCTGCGTCACATCGCGCACGTCCTGGCCGTCGATGCTAATGGATCCGGCAGCCACGTCATAAAAGCGCGGCAGCAGCGAACAGGTCGTGGACTTGCCACCGCCCGAAGGACCAACCAAAGCGATGGTCTGCCCGGGCTTGATGGACAGATTCATATGGTCGATAACGGGACACTCTTCGGCATCGCCCTCGCCCAGCTCAACGTCCTCGTAGTTAAAGCACACGTCGTGATACTCCACGGCGCCGGCAGTCACCTGCAGATCCGTAGCGCCCGGCTTGTCCTGGATATCCGGCGCGGTCGAGAGCACCTCGTCCATGCGCTTAAAGCCGGCGATGGCCTTCTGATACGTTTCGGCCGAATTGACGAGTGTCTCGAGCGGCGTGCAGAACAGCGAAATATAGAGTGCAAAGGTCGCCATATCGACCGCCTGCAGCTGTCCCTGGGCGACCAGCCAGCCGCCCAGCAGCACCACGATCACATAGAGCACACCCGAGAGCAGGCCATACGTCGCGGTATAGACGCCCATGGCGTGATACATGTTCTCCTTGGACGAAAGATAGCGATTGTTGGAGGCGCGGAACTTGAAGCGTTCGGTCTCCTCATTGGCAAAACTCTTGACCACGCGCATGCCCGCCAGCGAATCCTGCAGCTGCGCATTGATGCCGCTGATCTTTTTGCGGTTGTCGCTAAAGACCTCGCGCATGCGCATGTTCTGCCAAAACATGATGGCCGCAAACGCCGCCGTCACCACGGCCATGGCGAGCGCCAGCACCGGGGCGATGGTAAAGAGGATCACAAACGAGCCGATAATCTCGATGCCGCAGATGATGATCCACTCGGGCACGTGGTGCGCCGCCTCGCAGATATCGAACAGGTCGTTGACCACGCGGCTCATCATGTCGCCCGAGCTGTTGCGGTCAAAGTACGCAAAGCTAAAGCGCTCATACTGGTCAAACAGGTCCTCGCGCATCTTGGACTCCATACGCGCGCCCATCACGTGACCCCAATAGCTCACAAAATAGCGGCAGGCGCAGCGGGCGGCATACATCAGCACCAAGCCCACCGCAATCATGCCGAGCGCCTGCATAATGACAGCCTGACCCTGAGTAAAGAGCCCACCGGTCAAATTGCGCAGGATAATGGGGAACGCCAGGTCAATGGCGGCAAGCACCAGAGCACAAACAGTATCAGCAACAAAAAGCCCCATCTGGGGCTTGTAGTACGAAAGAAACCTTTTAAACATGCAATCCTCGAAGAGAAATAAATAGCGTGAGAAATCCGGTTGAACCGGTCAGGCTGAAAACAAAGCGTCCCAACAAGCATAACGCCGATGTTCTGGCAGCGTCAGCGAAAACGTCCCTAAGCGAGCAAGGTGCCTTGAAAGAGGAGCGACGCGTACTTCGGTACGCGAGCGACGATTGAAAGGCAGATTGCCGCTTAGGGGCGTTTGCAGCGTCGACTCGTTACGCGGTTTGGTAAAACCGCGTAACCTAGAGCTCCGCACCCCCAAGGCGGTGCGCGATGCTATCGCAGGCCAAGGCACCCACGACGGTCTTGGCGTCTTCGATCTTGCCGTCGAGCACGGCGTCGATCAGCTCGTGCAGCGGCACCAGGTCAACGTTGACAAACTCGTCATCGTCGGGGTTGGGCGCATCAAACTCCAACTTGGTAGCCAAGTAGATGTGAATGATCTCGTCGCAAAAACCGCAGGACGTGACAATCGACGTCAAAAAGCGAATGCGATCAGCCCTAAAGCCCGTCTCCTCATGCAGCTCGCGTTTGGCGCAATCGAGCGGGTCCTCGCCTAGATCGAGCTTGCCGGCGGGAATCTCGACCGTCACGCGGTCGATAGCGGTGCGGTACTGACGCACCAGTACGATCTTGCCGCTCTCGGTCAGCGCTACAACGGCCGCCGCACCCGGATGGCGAACGATATCGCGGGCGCTGCGGCGACCGTTGGGCAGCTCAACCTCAAGACGGTGGACGTCGAGGATCTTGCCCTTCCAGGCGCACTCCTCCGAAAGAATCTTCTCGTGCAGCTCGGCATCGTGCGGGTCGTCATCGCCCAGCACCAGCATCGGCTCGTCGACAACCTCGCCACCCGGCTCGCCCTCGGCGTGTCCGTACGCGCGGCTATCTTCTTCGACGATCTGCGCGTCCACGAGCTCTTCGTTCTTCTCGTCCATCCGTCTCATTCCTCTCGGACTTTAGGCATCCCAGGCGTCGCGGCCACGCAGCGCGCGCAGGCCGATGTCATGACGCAGAGTCTTGCCCTCAAAATCAATCTTCTCGCAGGCCTCGTAGGCAAGGTTGCGAGCGTTCTCGAACGTGTCGCCCAGCGCGGTCACGGCAAGCACGCGGCCGCCGTTGGTCACGAGCTGACCGTCCACCACGGCGGTGCCGGCATGGTACACGGTCACGTTCTCCATGGCCTCGGCGTCGGCGATGCCGGTGATGACTTTGCCCTTCTCATAGCTGCCGGGGTAGCCCGCGCTCGTCAGGACAACAGCCACGGCCCACTCGTCGCGCCAGTCGAGCTCAATCTGATCAAGCTCGCAGTTGGCACAGGCGAGCATAACCTCGACCAGGTCGTTCTTGAGGCGCGGCAGCACGACCTGCGTCTCGGGGTCGCCAAAGCGGGCATTGAACTCCAGCACCTTGGGGCCGGCGGGGGTGAGCATAAAGCCACCGTACAGGCAGCCGCGGTAGTCGATGCCCTCGGCAGCAAGCTCGGCCACGGTCTGCTCCATGACCGCCACCATGGTGGCGTGCTCCTCGTCGGTCACGATGGGCACCGGGCTGTAGACGCCCATGCCGCCGGTGTTGGGGCCCTTGTCGCCCTCGAGCGCGCGCTTGTGGTCCTGCGAGGTGGCCATGGGGCGCACGGTCTTGCCGTCGGTAAAGGCAAGCAGCGAGCACTCGGGACCGGTCAGCATCTCCTCGATGACCACGGTGTTGCCGGCATCGCCAAAGGTGCCGCCAAAGCACTCTCGCACGGCCTCCTCGGCCTGCTCAAGTTCGGTCGCCACGATAACGCCCTTGCCCGCGGCAAGGCCGTCGGCCTTGACGACCAGCGGGGCGCCCTGCTCGCGCACGTAGGCGAGAGCCGAAGCCTCGTCGGTAAACGAGCCGTAGGCTGCCGTCGGAATACCGGCGCGCTCCATGAGCTGCTTGGAGAACAGCTTGGAGCCCTCCATCTGAGCGCCCTCGGCACCCGGGCCAAAGCACGGAATACCCGCCGCACGCACGGCGTCGGCCACGCCCGCCACGAGCGGAGCCTCGGGGCCAATTACCACGAGTCCGCATCCGTGGCTCTGCGCAAACGCCGCCACGTCCGCAGGATCGCAGTCGTCGAGAACAACGTTCTCGCCGCAACTCGCGGTGCCGCCGTTACCCGGCGCGATGTAGAGCTTGCCGGCGCGCGGTGATGCTGCGAGCTTTTCTGCCAAAGCATGCTCGCGGCCGCCGCTGCCCAACAACAGGATGTCGATGGTTTGAGTGTCCGCCTTCAAGGGTGCCTCCTCTATGGATGAATGGCCCGCTCCGCGCGAGCCCTTTGCAAGCAAATATACCCCTCGGCCGCCCACTTGGGCTGCAAAGGGGTATATCGCAATAACCAAATGGTCCCGATTACTTCCAGAATCGGTTGATGATCTGCTCGCGACCAGCGCCAACGCCAATAAACGTCACGCGGGTGTGTGCCAGATCCTCGATAAACGCCACGTAGTCCTGAGCCTCCTGCGGCAGCTCGTCAAAGCTGCGGCAGTCGGTGATGTCGCACTTCCAGCCAGGGAGCTCCTCGTAGATGGGCTTGGCATTCTCAAAACGCACCTGGTGCTCGGGCACGCTCGTATAGCGCTCGCCATCGACGTCGTAGGCGACGCACACCTTAATGGTGTCAAAGGCCGAAAGCACGTCAAGCTTGGTCAGTGCGATATCGGTGAGGCCGTTGACGCGCGAGGCGTAGTTGGCGATGGGGCCGTCGAACCAGCCGCAGCGACGACGGCGACCGGTGGTCACGCCGTATTCATAGCCCTCCTCGGTCAGCGTGTGACCGGCCTCGGACTCATAGGAAAGCTCGGTGGGCATGGGGCCCGAACCGACGCGGGTGATATAGGCCTTCATGACGCCCAGCACGCGGTCGACGTTCTTCATGCCCACGCCGGAGCCGGTGATGGCACCGCCGGCGGTGCAGTTAGAAGACGTCACGTACGGATAGGTGCCGTGGTCGATGTCGAGCAGCGTCGCCTGGGCGCCCTCAAACAGCAGGTCCTTACCCTCATCGATCATGTTGTTGAGCAGCAGGCTCGTCTCGGTGATGTAGGGACGCAGGCGCTCGGCCATGGGCAGGTACTCGTCGCAAATCTGGTCCACGGTGTAGGTGGGCAGGTTGTAGATGAGCTCGAGCTCGGGGTTCACGCGGGCGAGAGCGGTCTCCAGCTTGTCGCGGAACAGTGCCTCGTCCAGCATGTCCTGCATGCGCAGGCCAATGCGGGCCATCTTGTCCTGATAGCACGGACCGATGCCGCGCTTGGTGGTACCGATGTTCTTCTTGCCGAGCTTCTGCTCAAAGGCGCCATCCAGATCGATGTGGTACGGCATGATGACATGCGCGTTGCCGCTAATCTTGAGGTTCTTGGTGGTGATGCCGTCGGCCTCGAACATGTCGATCTCCTCAAGGACAACCTTGGGGTTAACGACGCAGCCGTTACCGATCACCGACACGTGGTCGGAATACATGATGCCGGAGGGCACCTGGTGCAGGCCGTACTTCTTGCCGTTGACGACGATGGTGTGGCCGGCGTTGTTGCCGCCCGAGTAGCGCACGACGGCATCGAAGTCGCCGGCGACCAGGTCGCAAATCTTACCCTTGCCCTCATCGCCCCACTGGGCACCGACCAAAACGGTTGACGGCATGTTTACTCCTTACATTCATGGACTGTCTACGCGCCACGCCGGCACGCAGAAGCACAAAACATTCCCAGTATACCCGTGCAACGGGCGCCTGTCCTACTCCTCGGCATGTGCCCCATCAAGCTCATAGAACTTGGTGGATGCCGGCAGGAACATCAGGTCGACGTCGCCGATCGGGCCCGAACGGTTCTTGGCCACGACGATACGCGTAACGCCCTCGTCGGGTCGATCGTCGCGTGAGGCTTCGGCCTCGTCGGCGGAGCGGTCCAAGAACATAACGATATCGGCGTCTTGCTCGATGGAGCCCGATTCACGAAGGTCGGAAAGCTGCGGGCGCTTGCCGGTACGGGATTCGACCTGACGCGAGAGCTGCGACAGCGCGATGAGCGGGATCTTGAGCTCCTTGGCCATGATCTTCAGACCACGCGACATCTCGGAGACCTCGACGGTACGGCTCTCGGAGCGGCGTCCCGGCGGAGGACTCACCAGCTGCAGGTAGTCCAGGATGATGATGGCCTTCTCCTTGTTGTGGAGCATGCGGCGGCTCTTGGCGCGAATCTCGGTCACTGTGGTGCCGGGCGTATCGTCAATCAGAATATCGAGCTTAGACAAGGTCTGCGTGGCCTCGTTGATATTGGCCCACTGCTCGGGGCTAATGCGGCCCATGCGGAAGTCACTGATCGAGATCATGGCGTAGGCGCAGATCAGACGCTGGGCAATTTCCTTGCCCGACATCTCCAGCGAGAAGAAGCCGACGGTATAACCAGCGGCGGCAGCGTTGAGCGCCAGATTCAGGGCGAACGACGTCTTACCTACAGCAGGACGGGCACCGATAATGATGAGCTGACCCTCGCGAAAACCCATGAGCATGCGGTCGAGCGACGGGAAACCCGTGGGCACGCCCGCAGCCTGGCCACCGGCCTGGCACACTTCCTCGGCCTCGTTATAGGCCTCGACCATAAACTCGGTCAGCGTCTTGTAGCTCGACTTGACCTCGCGCGCCGTGACCTTGAGCAGCTTGCTCTCGGCCAGCTCCACGACCTCCTTGGTGTCGGTAGGGGCGTTATAGGCCAGCGCGTTGATCTCGTTGGTGGCGCCGATCAGCTCGCGCAGCATCGAGTCGCGACGGACGATGGCGGCATGGTGCTGCCAGTTCACGAGCGACAGAGTCTGGCCCATCAGCTCCAAAATGTAGGCCTCGCCGCCCACGGCATCGAGCTTGTTGATGCTTCGCAGGTAATCGATCAGCGAGATGGAGTCGATGGGAATGCGGCTGTTGTACATATCGACCATCGCGGTATAGATGGTCTTATGAATGGGCCGGTAGAAGTCATCGGGCTGCAGCTCGACCTGGGCTTCTTCGACCACCTCGGGCGATAGCAGCATGGCGGCCAGTACGTTGGCCTCTGCATCTTGGTTTTGGGGGAGACCCAACTTGGAGCCGCGGTCCTCGACCGTCAGCCATGTCTCCCTATCGTCATATGCCATGAGCATCCTCATTCATATCGCTTGCGAGCATCCATAGTATCAGCCACAGCTTTAAATCGAGGCGCGCCTTAACAATCATCACCGAACCAAACGGATGAACGGTCCCTTATGTGCGTTGTGTTAGACGGGACTGCGGACGATTTCTTGGACCGTTACGCGCCCTTCCCAGCGCGGCGCGGAACTCGGCCGGCGTGCGGCCGCCGAGCGCATCGCTGCGCCTCTCCGTATTGTATCGGCCGATCCAGCCCCCGAGCTCCTCGATGAAGCGGGCAGGGGTCCAGCCCGACCAGTCCCTGCCGTGCCAGAACTCCCTCTTGAGCAGGCCGAAGAAGCCCTCCATCGCCGCGTTGTCCGGGCTGCAGCCCTTGGCGGCCATGCTCCTGGCGAGGCCGTGCCCCTCGCAGATCGAGATCCAGCCGGGCCAGCGGTAGTGGCCGCCGCGGTCGGAGTGGATGACGGGGCACTCGCCGGGCGCGAGCAGCGCGCAGGCGTCCTCGAGCGTCGAGTTGGCGAGCGCGGCGTCCGGTCTCTCGCCGGCCCTCCACGCCACGACCGAGGAGTCGAAGCAGTCCCTGATGGCCGACAGGTAGACCTTCCTGCCGGAGGGCAGCCTGAACTCGGTGATGTCGGTGAGCCACAGGAAGTTCGGCAGGGCCGAGCGGAAGTCGCGGCGCACGAGGTTCGGCGGGGCCGGCGTCGGCTCGCCCGCATAGGAGCTGTAGGGCCTCCTCTTCCTCCTCATCCACCTGGGGACCAGGCCCTCCTCGCGCATGATGCGGAGGACGACCTTCTCCGAGGCGCGCACGGGCTCGTCGAGCTCGCGCAGGCGCGCCGTCACGAAGCGGTACCCCCGCGCCCCCTCGCCGTCCTCGGTGAAGATCCTGCGCACGAGCGCGCGCAGGGGCGCGCGCCGGTCGGGCCTCGCGATCGCGCGGCGCTGGTACTCATAGGAGCTCTTTGATATCCCCAAGGAACTCGTGAGTTCTCTCAAGGACCACTTCCCCGCAGGCCTCAGGCGGTCTATCACCAGGGTCTTCTCCCTGTTCGACATCCCGTCGAGGCTCTCGGCTTTTAAAACGTCCTGCACCGCCCTCAGCACCGCGTTCTCGAGCCTGAGCCGCTCGATCAGGGCGTCCTTGTCCTCCGGGTCGATGTCGGGGTAGTCGGGGCCGTCCCCGACGAGTCGCGGCAGGTCCATTCCTCCACCGGCCCTTCCCGCGGGCTTGCGCACGTCCCTGATCCAGCGCCAGACGGACGTCTTGCCGGGCCCGCCGAGTATCTCGGTTATCTCCATGACGGTGAGCCCGGCGCCGCGAAGCGCCCTGGCCCTCTCCACCATTCTCCTACTGTATGCCATGCGGACTCCGTTCCGGACCTCAACGGTCCAACTTTTTGTCCGCAGTCCCGACCGCTTTGGATACTGGGACTTTTCCTATAATCTTTCTTGCTTAGATAGCAGGCGAAAGCGAAGGAGCTCCTATGGTCACCAAGGATGATGCGTGTTGGATAATCGGCCTTTCCGCAGGTGCGGGCATTGGCGTATACCTTGATGGCGGCTGGGGCATCGATGCGCTTGTCGGGCGTGAGACCAGGGCTCATAACGACATCGACCTGTTCGTTCAGCGCGGGGATTACCAAAGGTTCGTGGATCTAATTGCTGATGAGGGGTTTTCCGAGGTGGCTGCATCTTTCACCACCGAAGATCACACGGTGTGGCAAGACGAGGCGGGGCGCATCGTCGACCTGCATTGCTTCGATTTCGCCGAGAATGGCGATATTCTGTATCAGGGAGATCGTTTTCCCGGGGAGGTCTTTTCGGGGAGGGGGCGCATCGGCGAGGTGGAGGTGTCGTGCATCGACCCCGAAAGCCAGCTGTTGTTTCACTTGGGCTATCAGCATGACGAGCACGACGCCCACGATGTCATGCTCCTATGCCGTGAGTACGGTTTCGACGTTCCCGAAGAATATCGCTAGCTGTTGCTATTTGCATCGGGGCACGACTTCAGCGCTTGCCGCAGATGCGCTGCGCCAGACCGCCCTGGACATCACGCCACGCCGTATATGGCCCTCCGCGCACGCGAGTCCCATTTCGCCTGCTTGATCCAGTACTCGTAGAACGGATAGGGGGTCACCTTGTACTGGCGCCAGGTCTTCTCGTACGTGCCGCGGGCTGCCTGCCTCACTATGAGCTCGGCGAGCTCGTCCGCGCTCCTGCGGACCTTGAAGCACCATGTCCACTTGAACCAGGCGAGGTAGTTCTCGAGGCGTCTCGTGGAGACACCCCGGAACCTGCCGATGAAGTGCCTCATCTGGGAGTGGAGGCTGTTCACCCTGTTGATGGCGTGCTCCTCCCTCTTGCTGGCGATGTGCGCGCCGACGCCGAGGGCGGGCAGGACGCGGCGGTACACGTGCGCACGGTCCGTCGAGATTATCGCGCCGACCGCGAGCTTGTCGGCGAGCAGCTCCCTGGCTGCCGCCTCGTCGAGGCCGCCCCTCCCCGCGATCTCGTAGAAGATGTCGCCGGCGTCGTTGATGCCGGTGAGCACGCATATCTTCTCGTGCCCGTCGGTTCCCTGCGACCTTGTGCGGGGCTTCCTGGGCATGCCGGACTCCGACCTGGAGCGGTTTCCCTTGAAGCTCTCCCTGAAGAAGCACTCGTCGAGCTCGGCCCCGCCGCCGGCCTCCACGCGGAAGGCGGGCATGCGCTTGGCCATGGCCTCGAGCAGCCTGTGGCGCATGAAGAACGCCGTCTTGAGGCACACGCCGCACTTTTCCGCCGACTCGCGCAGCGGGAGCATGTCCACGTGGCACTCCGCGAACCTCATCCAGGCCGACCTGTCGAGCTTGGTGGTGGAGAAGATGCGCATGGTGGCGTCGGTGAAGGTCCTGGCGCACCCTCGGCAGAGGAACCGCTGACGGCCGCTCCCGTCTCGCCCCCTCTTCACGTAATGCGGGGAGCCGCACCAGGGGCAGGCTCTGTCGGGATCGTCTTCCGCCCCCTCGCTTGCCGCGAGTTCGAAAAGCTCCGCGTCTATCAGCGCCTTGAGCGATCTCAGGGCCCTGCTCTTCTCGGCAGCCGTCATCTGCGGGAGGAACTGCCTCGTCAGCTGGGTGAGCACGTCTTCCATTGCAACCTCCATCTCTCCTGATGATGGAATTGTCGCAACCGGGGCCCCGTCGCGTGTACTGCGTGCAGGACACTTATCCAAAGTGGTCTAACACAACGCTTATGTGGGACTGCATCTCAATGTATGACGTGACACCCACTCAGCGCAAAAAAATAAAAGGGCGCCCCGGTCTCTCAGAGCGCCCTTCTTAGAACAAGATTGTTGCGTTGCAGCAAATGCTACTCGGCAGCAGCCTCGGTCTCGACCTCGGCGGTCTCGGCCTCGGCGACCTCAGCGGCCTCCTCGACCTCAGCATCGGCAGCGAGCTCCTCGGCGGTAACGCCGACGAGAACGACAACCTCGGCCTTGATCTCGCGGTACAGCGAGATGGCAACGGTGTGGGCACCGGCAACCTTGATGGGCTTACCGAGCTCGACGCGCTTGCGGTCGATGTCCATACCGAGCTGAGCCTTGATGGCGTCAGCGATCATAGCGGCGGTAACGGAGCCAAAGAGGATGCCCTCGTCACCGACCTTGACGTCAACGGTGACCGTCTTGCCCTCGAAGGCAGCCTTGGTCTCGTTGGCGGTAGCCAGACGGACGGCCTCGCGCTTGGCGATGTTGTTGCGACGCTCGTCAAGCTGCTTGAGGTTGCCCTTGGTGGCGGCAACAGCGAGCTTCTTGGGGAACAGGAAGTTCTCAGCGTAACCCTGAGCGACCTCTACGACGTCACCCTCGCCGCCCTTGCCCTTGATCTCATCGAGAAGAATAACCTTCATGATGCGTCTCCCTTCTTAGCCGCGGTCGCGGTTGCCACGAGAGGAAACCACGGGGACGGTGTACGGCAGGAGGGCCATCTCGCGGGCGCGCTTGATGGCGTTGGCGATGTCATGCTGATGCTGCGTGCAAGCGCCAGTGACGCGACGGGGCTTGATCTTGCCACGGTCGGTCATGTACTTACGGAGAAGCTGAGTGTCCTTATAGTCGATGAACTCAGTGTTCTCCTTGCAGAACTGGCAGTACTTACGACGCGGCTGACGTGCAGAAAAATCATTAGCCATGTCAAAATACCTTTCGTTTGGCAACTTCGGCGAACCGAAGCCGCCTCTCACTCAAAAATAGGTGAACAACCCTTAGAACGGGATGTCCTCATCGTAGACGTCGACCGCGGGCGGCGTAGCCACCGGTGCGGCAGGACGTGCTGCGGGCGCGGGAGCTGCGGGGGCGTAACCGCCCTGGTCGTAGCCACCCTGGCCACCACGGGAGCTCATAAACTCGATCTCATCGACGATGACCTCAAGCTTGCTCCGGCGCTGGCCGTCGCGCTCCCAAGAGCTGTAGCGCAGCTTGCCCTCGATCGCGACCTTGTTTCCCTTTGCCAGGAAACGGCTCACGGCCTCGGCGCGGGTGCCGAACATGGTGCAGTCGACAAAGTTGGGATAGTCCTCCCACTCGCCAGTCTGCGCGTTGCGGCGACGATCGTTCACGGCGACGCCAAAGGACAGAACCTGGGTTCCGCCGGCGGTGGCGCGCAGCTCGGGATCGCGGGTGAGGTTACCGGTGATGTTCACTCGATTGATGCTCATAACTCACTACTTCCTCTTGGGGCACAAGCCCAGTCCAAAACGACAGTCTTACTCCTGGTCGTCGCGACGGACGATCATGTGGCGGACCACAGCGTCGGTGATGCGCAGGACGCGATCAAGCTCGGCGATCTGGGTAGGATCTGCGTGGAAGTTGATGAGGGTGTAGTCACCATCGGTGAGGTCGTTGATCTCGTAGGCGAGCTTGCGCTTGCCCCACTCGTCAACGGAGTCGACCTTGCCAGCGCCCTCAGCGATCGTGGTATCGATACGCTTCATAACAGCGAGACGAGTCTCGGGGTCGAGCGACGGGTCAACAAAGAACAGCAGTTCATAAGCCTTCATATTGTCACCTCCTCTGGGCAAATGTGGCTTCAGGTCGTGAAGGTGCGCCTGAAGCAGGAAAAGACTTGGTAATAATATCTTTCAACCTCCTAGGCTGCAAGAATATGCAGCTACAACCTCATGACCTCCACATATGTCCATGCTCACACGGCACTTCATGCGCATTCCAACCAAATGCTGACCAAATGCTTGACGGATCTGTGTTCAAGATACGGTGCCGTGGGGACAAGCTGAGCCAAGCCGCAGGTCAGCGGGCACAAGGCTGTGGTCGCAAAATGCATACCAGTGGCCCACAGCACCACCCAAAGATTTTTAAATTCATTGCCAAGTCGCTTATGAATACCCTTTTTTGAACAATTGAGTTGATCAACCACGCTGGTCGGAAGCCGTTTTTTGGGACCTCAAGCCCCACTGCAGCGCCAAGCACGGCCAAGCGTTTTAAAAAATGCCAACTTTTCTGTTTGCACTTTGCGATTCCTCGTGTATACTGACTTTCGCATTTAACGGAGAGTTGTCCGAGTGGCCGAAGGAGCACGATTGGAAATCGTGTAGGCGTCAAAAGCGTCTCCAGGGTTCAAATCCCTGACTCTCCGCCAGTTAATTCCAAAGCAGGCCTTCGAGCCTGCTTTGTTTTTACCCCACGCGGAGGGGTGGCAGAGTGGTTGAATGCGGCGGTCTCGAAAACCGTTTGGCCTGTATAAGGTCACGAGGGTTCGAATCCCTCCTCCTCCGCCATTTTGGTTGAGAAAGCTCCCAACAACGGGAGCTTTTTTGTTATCGAAATACGTCTCGATCCCACGCTTCCCCAAACATGTACGTCAGCCTCCAAAACCGACATTTTTTCGACATCTTTGAAGGCTGACGTACACGTTTGGATTGAGCTCACGGGAGTGGCACTATTCGGAAGGCGCCTCTTCGTCTCGCATACCTTTCCAGTTGCGGATAAGAGCCTTGCGTAGTTCGTTTTGCTCTCGCTGGTGCCCGGTGTCGGTACAGCGAGGCATGCCGAGTGCTTCGCGAATGTTGTTCATGGCGCGGTGAAAGGCGAGTTGGCTGCCGAACTGAGCCGAAGTGAGCGTAACGATTCGATATCCCATTTGGGAGAGAACGGCCTCTCGCTCCGCATCTGCTCCTTTGCGCTCGAACTCATCGTGAAAACCGCCCTTATATTCGATACCGAGCTCCCTGCGCTTGTAGGTAACGAGCGCATCGATTTTAAGTGTTCGAGCTTTGGCGCAATGCCAGAGACGTTGAGGGATCTCGAGTGGTTTGTTGAGTTCGATACCTCGGATGCCAACGCCGCCTTCGCTTGTTGGGAGTGAGAGAGCGATTGCCGAAGCGGTCTCCATAGGCGAGGCCGAGCGATCGTAGATATGCCTGAGCGCGAGCCGTGCACGTGTGGCACCGGGTTTGCCGGGATGCCGATCGAGCAGTTCGATTATTTCATCCTTGGAGGTGGTGGCTGGTTGCTCGGTATAAGGGTCGGCGGGATTGAGCCTCATGCGATAATCGCCGCAAACTTCATAGCAATATTCGAGATATTCGATCCTATCCATCCACTCGGCAGCGAGCACGAAGGTGAAGGCTTCGTCGGTGATAAAGATGCCGGGCGTCAACTCGTTAATATGCTCGTAGGGAAGATTTTGTCCAAGAATGTGGCAAACGACGCCTTTGGTACGAATTCGCTCGAATTCGAATACAACCGCGATATCGATAGTCTTAAACATATCGGACGGAATGCCGCAGTCGGTAAGGACCTGTCGTATGCGCGCAACACGTTGCTGGGTGGAGATGCCTTGTGCGCCTATCTGGTAGTCGTGCCGCGCAAGAGACTGAACCAAATTCTGGGGTGCATGATGGACAAGCCATGCGGTTTTATGCGAAATGAGAACAGGGGTATCCATTGAGGGCCTCTCGCTCTGAGCCGGTATCCAACTCTTATGTCCGTTGAAGTGGGGAAATATACCGGATGCGAGTAAATCAACTCACTCATGCTGTGAGCTCAATCCAAACATGTACGTCAGCCTCCAAAGATGTCGAAAAATGTCGTTTTTGGAGGGTGACGTACATGTTCTGGACCCCTGGCATTCCAGCAACGCCACGCCCCCACCCAGTCCCGACCGTTTACCGAGCAATAGGGTCGCCAGACCCGTCAACCATGTACTATGTACGGGCATTGTCTAAACTCGCAATCAGAAGGACCCCATCTTGCCCGTCGTCGCCGCTATGACCGTTACCTCACACGCCACGGATGCCATGGTCGCCATCCCGTTTTGGCTCGAAATGTTCGCCGTTGTCGCGGCATCGATCTCGGGCGTGCTGGTCGCTCGCGAGCACAAGCTCGACCTGGTGGGCGCGGTCGCGCTCGCGGTGGTCTGCGGTCTGGGCGGCGGTCTTTTGCGCGATATGACGCTCCAGGTCGGCAACGTCTACATCCTCAACCAGCCCATGGCACTACCGCTCTCCATCGCCACAGCCGCCATCATCTATATCTTCCCGGCAATCGTCGATAAGCCCGAAAAACTCATTCCCCTGCTCGACATTATCTCGGTCGGCATCTATGCTGCCACTGGAGCAGACAAGGCGCTGGTCTACGGCTTTGCGCCGGCGGTGTGCATCATGATGGGCTTTTTCACCGCGGTGGGCGGTGGCATGTTGCGCGACGGCTTTATGGGCGTGGTTCCGGGCATTTTCCAACGCACTAACTTTTATGCCATCGCGGCCATCGCCGGATCGGCAAGCTATGTAAGCCTCGTTATGAGTGGCTTGGTCAGCAATGTCGCCGCGCTGGTCGTTTGCGTCGTGGTGACCATGGGGCTGCGCTGGCTCTCGCTGCGCTTTGACATCAAAAGCCCCACCGAAGAAGACATCGCGCGCTTTTTGCACCGCAAAAAGTAGGTGGCGCGGGCTCATCCTTCGAAATGCAACCGAGAAGTTCTTTTAGGGCGCCCACGCGTTGGGTACCCTGTTAGGTGCATATCGAGCATCTGACGAAGGATTCACTATGTCCCGCAATCAATTCCCGTCGACCCAGCGCCGTAAAGCGTGGGGCCGCATCACCATCCTATTCGCGCTCATCGCGCTGGCGATCACCGTGCTTCCCACGGCGTCGTTCGCCGGCACGGACACCGCAGGCAATGTCCTTGCGACCGACAATGACGCCAATCCGTCCGGCGTCGAGGGTGACCTGTACTGGGCCGGTCAGGCCCTCAACTTGGATGATGCGTCCATCGACCACGATATCATCGCTGCGGGCGATACCCTCTCAATTCGCGACTGCACAGTGGGCGGCGCCGTCCGTCTGGCGGCACGCACCATCGACATTGCCAAGACCACGGTTGATGGCAGCGTGACCGTCGCTGGCCAGCACGTTGTTCTCAACGCCGACAGCACCGCCAACTGTTTCTACGCGATAGGCGAGACGGTTGCCCTGCGCGGCTCTACCAAGTCGGCAGCGCTTGCGGGCGATACGGTGACCATCGATGGCACCGTCGAGGGCGATGTTGAGGTTTGGGCCGACAAGCTCATCTTGGGCAAGAACGCCCGCATCACCGGCACGGTGAACGCGCACGTCTCCGAGGACCCCGAGCGTGCCGCGGGAGCCGAGGTCGGTGCCCTCAAGATCGACCGCACCGAGAACGAAGATACTTCCACCGTTAACGATGTCATCAGCGGTATCGTCGCCGCAGCACTCTCGACCTGCTTCATCGCTCTGCTGCTCGAGCTCGTCTTTCCGCGTGCGACTGCCAGCGCCGCCGGTATGCTCCACCAGTGCCCCATGCCCCTGTGGGTGAGCGGTCTTCTGGGCACGATTGCTGTCGTCCCCGCCGTCCTACTGCTGATTATCTCTATCGCTGGCCTGTCGCTTGCCGGAGCCCTCTTGTGCGGCGTTATCGGCATCGTGTTGGTGTCGAGTGCCTTTGCGGGGTGCGCAATCGCCCGCATGGTCAGACACAACCAGAACCGCTACGCCATGGCAGCCGTGGGCGGCATAATCGCAGGCGCCCTCACGGGGCTTCCCCTCGTAGGTGACTTCATCAGCGGCGTGGCCTTTGTCTTTATGCTCGGCTACGTTATCCAGATCATCTGGCGAAACGCCCGCCTCAAGCCGCAGCAGCCGGCTAACACGCCAGAACTCCCCACCGCTTAGCCGCCAACCGCCACAAAGGGGGCAGGCACCTTTGTGGTGGTACACAAATCAAAACCACCCCTAAAAGGGGTGGTTTGCTCTTAGGGTATAACCCTTGGATTTCCGGCACGCGTCTAAAGGCGCCGGCCCTCACGGGGTTCGGGCCGCACTGCAGATTGACCCGTGACGGGCCGGTCAAACCGGCGCTATTTGCGCCCCGGCCCCCTATCGAAGGGGTCCTCGTACTCCTTGACGCTCAGCCGGTCGAGCGCGATGTCGGCCCTCTCCTGCTCCCGGATGTACTTCGCGATCGGCGCCTCGTTCAGGCCGACGGTGGACACGTAGTAGCCCTCGGCCCAGAACTTCCTGTTGCCGAACTTGTACTTCATGTTCGCGTGCCTGTCGAATACCATCAGCGAGCTCTTCCCCTTCAGGTAGCCCATCACGCTCGACACGCTGTACTTCGGCGGTATCGCCAGCAGCATGTGGACGTGGTCGGGCATCAGGTGCCCCTCGATGATCTCTATCCCCTTGTACTGGCAGAGCTTCCTGAAGATCTCCCCAAGGTCGGACCTTATTTGGTTGTAGATGACTTTGCGCCTATACTTCGGCGTGAACACGACGTGGTACTTGCACATCCACTTCGTGTGCGACAGGCTGTAGGCCTTCTGGGCCATACGCCACCACCGCCCTCTCGACTCGGATTCCTTGCGGCCTGAACAATCGCAAGTGTCCGGCGAGGGGGCGGCTTTGTAAAGCCGTTTGGCCCCACCCGCATAGCGGGTGGTTTCTGATGCGGCGCGCTGCGCGCCCCGCACAGGCTAAAGCCTTTAACGAAGCGGGGCACCCGATCGCATCGACCGGGTGCCCCGCTTTTTCATGTCTCGTGTTGATAGCCGAGGCGAACAGCTACTCCTCAGAGCCGTCGTCGCGCTTACGGCTACGGATGAGATGCGCCACGCCAATGCACAGCACCGCGCCGCCAGCGATCCAAGTAAAGGTCACGCCATTAAGACCGGTCAGCGGGAGGTTAATCTGTTTGGTATTGCCGACGGTAATGTTAAAGGTGCCGTCGGAGTCCTTCTCCGAGTCAGACTTCGCCGTCAGCTTGTTGTCGCCAGAATTTCCGTCGGTGAGGCCGGCGATAATCTTGTCGTTCTGGTTCTTAGGATCAAGCGTGCTTCCGAGCAGAGTAAGACCGGCACCCGGATCATCGGGCTTCATGGTCGGCTTGATCTCGAAGGTGAAAGGCTCGACCGTGGTATAGCCGTCGGGAGCAGAAGTTTCCGTGACGGTATAGACACCGGCGTCGAGACCGACGACTTTGATGATGCCGCCATTGGCGGTCTTGAATTTCCAGGGGTTTTTGCCAAGGGAGCCATCCTGCTGGACGTACAAATTCGTGGATGCACCATCGTCCGCTCCGGTGGCCTGGATGGTGAACTCGGCACCGTCGAGGGCCGCCTCGGTGCCCAGGTCGACCTTGTTGATTTTGAGGCCGTAGGTGTAGTCCTTGACCTTGTCAGGCGGAGTCTGGCCCTTGCCATCCTTGTTCATGGGATTGTTGGAGTAGTTAAGTATCACGGTGTTGTCGTTACCCTCAGTGCCGGCAACGTTACTTTCAGTGCCGGCAACAATAGCGTCCGTGTTAATCCGCGCCTTATAGGAGACGACGACACAGGATTGTTTAGTGATTCCGCTGACGTCCTTCAGGTTTTCACAGGTCCACTTTGTCGTCTTAGCACCAGTCGAACTATCGACTGTTTCAGCACTCTGTTTAAAGTTGTTCGTAATTTTCCGACCGGTCTTGTGGGTCAGATCGCCTTTTGCATCGCTCACGCTATCGTATAGATAGACCTCAGCGCCCGACTGCAGCGTCAGGCCCTTGGAGATCTGGTCGGAGAACTGATAGAAATACGTATCGTACTTATCGAAGTTCTCGGCGACGGTGCCGTAGAGGTTGTACGTCACGTCCTGGCCGATCTGAGAGTCAGCAGCGTCGTGCTCCATACCGTCGGCATCGCTCACGATCTTCTTCTCGACAGTGGGGATGCCCGTTTTCTCGGTAATTTTAACAGGCGCGCTTCCCACGACAGTGAAGATGGGGGACGTACCCGCGTCACCAGTCTCGATGGTGCCGGGATCGGTTACGAAGGGCCAGTAACCATGTTCAAGACCGGAAACGGTTTTGCCGGTCGTCGTCACGCTTTCGGTAAGACCGTCCACTCTGTCGGCAATCTTGTATGGAATGGAACCGAACTCAACGCGGGTTGTCTTACCGGCTCCCTCTACCTTTTTCGTGATCCAGTCCGCGGCGTCTTGGGCGGTCCTTCCCGCATAGGACTCGTCCTCCACCTGGATAAAGCTCTCGACAGCATTCTGCACATTAATGTTTGCCCACGTAATGTTGCTGACGGTTCCATTGGTGGCAACATCGGCCCTGAAAATCTGATAACCCTTGAACTCGGTAGTGTTACCCTCAACGTTCTCGATAGTCACCGAGCCGTTCGCAGTCGTCGCGCCCTCAGCCGCAAACGCCATGGTCACCGGTGCCATAACTCCGCCGAAGCTCAACACTGCGGTAAGTCCGGCGGTTACTGCCAGGCGGGCGATGTTCTTGGTTGTCTTCATGTTTAGTCCTCTTTCTTGGAGGGTTCTCTAGTAACTTTTTCAAAACCAATGATCATCAAGTCGGTAGACCTGCGCGTCGCTCGCTACGGAGGCAGTACGCCATTGAGCAAGGGGGGGGGACAATTATTTTTCACGGCGACCTCCTCCCCGCTTGATGACGAGCGCGACAACAATAGCCGCCACTCCGATGGCAGCCAAAACCGCCACCAGCACCAACGTTCTATCTCCCGTCGAGGGCATAAAGCCTCGACTTGCTTCTTTACTTGGGGTATTGAGCACCGACAGCTCAATCGAACCCGTCCCGGCATCGGCGGTATCAACCCGCAGGGGGCTTTCGACCGATACGGTCACCTTGGGCTTCGCGGCCGCCACCTGTTTAACGTCCAGGCCCTCGGCCGTAACCGTCACCGTACGCTTGCCCTCAAAGGCGGTGTAGCCCTTGGGAGCCGCGACCTCCTCGACGGTATAGACACCCGCGTCCACACCGCTCAATTCCACGTGGCCGTCGGCGCCCGTGGTGACGCACGCGTCGGCATCCGTCGACCACGAGACGTCGGTCGTCAGAATGCGCCCGCGGTCATCGATGATGCGCAGCTTGGCGCCCGCGAGCGGCTTATCGTCCGAGCTTGAGCGCTTGATCAGACTGAGCCCCCAGGTGTAGGCGCACGCATCGTCGCTCGGCGTGCGGGTGAAGCCGGCATCGCCGGACTGGTCGGCAAGGGGAGAGCGCGGGTAGCGCAGGTAGACCTCGTTGGGGTTGCCCTTGGTAGCGCCCCTATTGCAGTTGGCCCCCAACGGCGCATTGTAGACAGCAACCACGCGGGCGCCCGCGGTGAAGGCGTCGGCCCCGCCGAGCGCGGCGACCAGGTCGCCGGTGCGCACGGTGAAGGCATTGCCCTCGACCGAGACCTTGCACCGTGAAGTAATGTCTGTCCACCCTTTAGCCGGCGTCGAGTTGGCTTCGACGCCCTCACATGCGACGGCGTCGAAGCCGCCGTCCGCGCCCGCCGCCACGTACACGCGCATGCTCGCGGCCACCTTGGAGGGGTCGAGCCCCGCGCTCATGGTGTCGACGAACTGCACCGTATAGGTGTCGTAGGCGGTAAGACCCGCCGGGACCGTGGCCGAGAGGCGCCAGTACAGGTCGTCTGCGACCGTGGCGTCGGCGGCCTTCTGCCAGGCGGCGGTGCCGTCCTCCAGCACGTGCTTGGCCACCTTGGGGGTCGCCGCCTTGGGCTTGACGGTGACGGCGCTGCCGCCCACCAAGGCCATGATCGGCGCGGTGCCGGCCTCGCCCTGGGCGATGGCGTCGTCGGCGGCGACGATGAGCCAGTAGCCGCTGGGCAGCTCGGCCGCCGTGCCCGCGTTTAGGCCCACGGAGGCGGCGCCTGCTTCGACAATTGCGCGGGCAAGTTTTGCCGTCAGCGCAGTCGTCATGTGTCCGTCGGCATTCATCCATTCGGCTGCCGCTTGCGCCGTCGATGCCGAGCTATCAAGCCCCGCATCATGAAGCACCGGAAGAACGGCCTGGCGAACGGCATCATTCGCCCACGTTACGTCAGTTGCAATTTTTTGGTCAGTATCGGCGTCGTCGACAACGGTCGCCGAAAAGAGCTGGTACGCGTCATACCGCGTCGCAACCGTACCGCCTACCGTAATGGCTCCGGTGTCGGCAGCACGGGCCGCCCTAGGGGCAATCGCGAAAGACAGAATAGCGACCATGATTATCGTCGCGGCAGCCAACAAGCGGCGGTTAAGCCGACTCACGACTACCACCTCGATCCCGATCGCGATGGCGACGAGCATGCATCCATGTAGCAGCAAAACACAGCAGCGATGCACCAGCCAGATACGTCATAGTCAAACCAGCACCGCCTGCCTCGGGAAGCGTGGTCGAATACTTGTTGGTAAAAGTCGGCGAAACTGAGGAGCCCTTGTCGTAAGTAACAGTGGTATCGAGCTTCCCCACGCCATCGGTCACCGTAACTGTGACCTCGTGCACGGCTGTGTCGTAGGCAATGTGGTCCTTGACATTCTTCTCGGCGCCCTCGGGAATGACCTCGGAGATGGTGTACTCATAGGTCCCCGTCTTGGTGTAATCCAAGACAAAGTTAATATCACCATCCGCACCGTTCTTGGTGGTCTGGAGAACCTTACCGGTGTTCTTGTCCTTGAGCACAAACCCGAACTGGCTTTCTTGCAAGGTCGAGCCTTCGAGCATCTTGGTGGCAGAAACCGTAGCTTGACCGCTATAGGGCGCATCATAGACCGTGATGTCGGTACTCACCGTTGGGGTGTCAATGTCGACACCCTTTGTCCTCAGCTCTTCTGCCTTAGTAAGGGCCTTCTGATAGTTGTCCTCATTGTTGCCTTTGAGCAGAATCCACACCGGTTTAGAGGCAATATTGTATCCGCCGGGCGCCTTGGTCTCCTCAAGGCAATACAACTTGTAGGCTTCCATCTTTTGCGTAGGAGTGCCGAACGTTACCGTGCCCTTTTCGTCTGTTTCATCACTCCGAATCCGCGTTTTCGCAGAATCGAGGCCGAACTCTAATGCCTTGTCCATATCAACCTCGTAGAGCGTGAACTCAGCACCGGGCAGCTTTTTTGTGACATCGCTCTCGTCGACCTTGGTAACCGTTACGCCGTAACCGCTACCGCCAGCCGAACCGGACACCTTTTGAATAACCCAGTCTTTTGAATGGACCGTATCACCGTCGTAGACACCCGTAAGCGACGCTTTATTGCTCAGAGAAACCTTTTCCCTCTCGTTACCTGCAGGAATCACTTCATACTCAACTTTGAGATACTCCTCATCGGGCACGCGGAGCGTCATCTTTGTACATGCCGCGCCGTTTTCATCTTCAATGGTCCTAGCGGAAACGGGGCATTTATCAGAGCCAAGCAACTTCCAGACTGCCCCATCGAATTGGTACACCTTGACCGAATCCGTCACCAGCGTGCACTTGGCATCCATGACATCGACAAGCTCAAGGAAGTCGCTGTCGCTCTTAAGGTTAACTGCCGATTCGTTAACCCAGATGGTGTATTTGATACGGTTGCTGCCAGCGACCTGATCTCCGGTCTTTTGTAGCACGTTGTTCTCAATGGTGACGGTGCTGCTACCGGAGATACCGGTTTTGAACTCTTTATCACCCGACTCGGCACTAGCCGAGTTTTCGAGCGTGGCCGAGTTCGTGGAAGTGTTGAGCGCTCTGCGCTTTATTGCCGTTTGAAACGTAAGCTTGACATAGCCGGCATATTCACCGAGTGCCGTCGTGGGGATGGAGAAAGTAACTTCATTACCCGAAACGCTCCCTTCAACACTCCGATTCGCCACTTCACGTTCGGCTTCTCTACGCTCGTCATAGGGATTCGCATAAAGCGTATATGTGGCCGATCCGGGAACAAAACTCATAGTTCCGTCCGCCGGCAAGGTATCCTTAATCGTTATGGGCTGACCGCCAAGCTTTCCAGCACCATAGTGTTGACCAGCAGGAGTCTTATAGCGGTTGGCATAAACCGTCCACGTCGCAATCCAGGCGCCCTTTTCAGTTGAACCGGGCTCGACCTGCGACCAATCAAATTTGCCATCCCACGTATATCCATCCGACGATTTGTCCACATCAGGCGTCTCGGAGTTATTAACGATGTAATATGGATCATTCGATTTCTTATTAATGGGCTGCCCTGCAAACGGAAAATTAACGGCTGCCAAATTCCAGTACTGACCATCGAGGTTGTCGGTCACGGTCGTATAGGTAACATCAATCTGGTACCCGCTGGCTACCAATGCGCTTCTCACCCTCTCAGTGTTGCGCAACCGAATATTAAAGTTAATTTTGGTCTCAGTCGTTAACCCATTAAAGAAATAATAGTCCCCTCTTTCGCTGGTCCCCTCAGTAAGCGTAAACCCACCAATCTTTACGGTAAGCGACTCAACCTTAAGGTTCTGTTTGTATGTACTTTGAAATGTGTCTAGGATCTCAATCTTAGAAATATCGTCCGTTCCGGGAAGCTTCACATGGGTGGTCCACGTCGCCCGGCCTTTATCATCTTTTGAATCAAGCTTTTTATTGATCGTCACCTGGTCGGCAACACCGCGCCAAAACGTTGCTGTGCTCGCTCCTAATGGCGACGTCGTTCCCTCATGCTCAATCCTCGCCGTATTTTTAACGGACTCATACGAGTCTAGATTGTTCATCTTGGTGTGATAGACAATGCGATAGGGCTGATACTTATCTTCGTTAGACAAATTTGAAAACGTATAGCTAAACGTCGTGCCGGTAGAGCCATCGAGATTGCCGTCGGCAATCTTATTCTCGCCGTAAAGCCCCTTATAAACAACGTATTCACCCGTATAAGTCTGTTTGTCATCCAGCGTGTCGGTGAATGTATAGCCATTCATGTCGGTTTTGACATCACCGTTGTTGAGCGTAACAATCCATTTGATATCGGACGGCGTTCCGGTGCCATCGCTCTTCTGGATCATGTCATAGCGAAACCGATTTGCTACCACGCCTTCGCAACCGCTTGATTCCTTTTTGTTTTGGCCCCATGTCCAGTCGGCTTTGTTTTTTGAACCGCTGAGCTCATTAATCCAAACATAGTTGTCCACAGAAACATTCGGATTCATCACCGAATCATAGGTAACCGTATTGGTCCCCTTGGACAAGTTACCCAGGCTCAAAGTCGCGGTCTGCCCCTCAATGCTCGGCTGCTGCTTGAGCGTCTCGCCGTTCAACTTAAACGACCCAGGCACAAACGAAAAATTCTCACCAAGCACATCAGTGAGTTGGACATTTTGAGCATAGGACTCGACCTCGAGATTGAGGGTCCATGTTACTTTTCCCTCGCCGCCGTTTTGAGGGACGAACTGTCCCTTCTTCTCTCCCGTCACAGCGCCGTCCCTGGTCGCAATGTCGATTCCGGTCGTTCCGGGAAACTCAACTTTTGTTGTATTGCCGGAGCCAACGTTCTCATTTGCTAGCTTGAATGAAAAATTAACACCGACATGAACATCGGACGGATTCGTATTAATCCAGTTTTGGTTGAAAGTGAAAATTAGCTTATTATTCTCGCACTTCCAGGTGCCAGCCTCTTTTTTCTGATCGTCATAGAGCACCCCGCCTTCAACATTCAATGTAACATTGCTCGGAAGAGAGTACTCCGCAACATTTTGCGCCAAGCTCGGGGTATGGCTCGGCTTAAACTTCGCGATAAACGAACCGTAGAGCGTGTCGGTCGAAAGCACGGCGGTATTACTCAAAGGCGTTTTACGACCCTCATCGGTAAACAGCTCAACCGTAACGTCCGCCGTCTTCTCATCAATCACAATCGGCGTCGGCGTCGTCGCATCCTCGGCGCGCACTGGGGCTGCGCCGTGAAAAACTGCGGCGGTGAGGCTAATCAAAATGAAGATCAGGGCCGCCATACCCAGCGACCGTGAGCGGTGTGCGTCCATAGTTGTCCCTTAATTCCTACAGCACAGTGTGGAATACGGCGAATCGTCGGATCGAACACAAACCCCAACATCAACGAGAACCTACCTAGCGCATTGCAAGAACCCATTGGGGAGCAACTTCTAAGACGGTTCGTCTATGCCACAATGCATAACATACAATATAGATACCAGTCATGTAAACCGCAGGTAAAGAGGTCTTTTAATTTAATACCAGTTGATATTTGCCTGTTAACGGGTTTGCATTAAATCAGTTGTATTCTATGGAATTGTGTATATGTTTAAACAACTTAACTTTGACCGGCAAGCCGCTCGAGGGGACAACCGCCCCCGCCGCGGTGCAAACGAACCTGTCCCCCTTGCACCAAAAAGGGCGCCGACCATCGCGGTCGACGCCCTTTCTTATTGGCGGTTATAAGCCCCAGCGCTTATTTGTTGACCTGACCGGCACGGACGGCGGCCTTCTTGCGGTCGGTGGCATTGAGCAGACGCTTGCGCAGGCGAATATTCTTGGGAGTGATCTCCACCAGCTCGTCATCGGCGATGTACTCCAGCGCCTCCTCCAGCGAGAAGGTGCGGGGCGGCACCAGCTGCACGGAAATATCGGAGGTCGAGGAACGCTGGTTGCCCAGGTTCTTGGTACGGGCGATGTTGACGACCATGTCGCCGGCCTTGCTGCGCTCGCCCACGATCATGCCCTCGTAACACTCGGTGCCCGGCTCAACAAACAGCTGGCCACGCTCCTGCAGCGTGCCCAGGGCATAGGCAACGGCCTTCTCGGTGGTCATGGAGATCATGGCACCGTTCTGACGGTTGCCGATCTCGCCGGCGTAGGGACCGTACTCCAGGAAGGTGTGGTAGAACACGCCCTCGCCGTGGGTGACGTTCATGATGCGGTTCTTAAGGCCCATGATGCCACGCGTCGGGATCTTAAACTCAAGGTGCGTCACGATGCCCGAGGTATCCATACTCGTCATGATGCCACCGGAGGTGCCGAAGACCTCAACGACCTTGCCCGAGTACTCGTCCGGGCACTCGACGACGGCCTGCTCGACAGGCTCCATCTTGTTGCCGTTCTCGTCCTTCTTAAACAGAACGCGCGGACGACCGACCTGGAACTCAAAGCCCTCGCGGCGCATGGACTCCATCAGAACGGACAGGTGCAGAATGCCGCGGCCCGAGACCTCGACGCCGCTCTTGTCCTCGAGCTCCTCGATCTTCATGGTCACGTTGTTCTCGGCCTCGTTGAACAGGCGCTCCTTGAGCTGACGGGCACCCACGATGTCGCCGTCACGGCCGACGAGCGGGGAGGTCGAAGCCTCAAAGACGATGGACAGGGTCGGCGGGTCGATCTCGATGGGCTCGAGCTCGACGGGGTTCTCGGGGTCGGTGTAAACATCGCCGATATCGGTGCGGTCGATGCCCACGACGGCGGCGATGTCGCCGGCGCCGACTTCCTGGCACTCGGTGCGGCCCAGGTAGTCGAAGGTAAAGAGCTGCTTGACGGTAGCGGTGGCGCTGGAGCCGTCGTTCTTGACGACCAGGATCTGGTCGCCCTGGTGGATGGTGCCGGAGTACACGCGGCCGATGCCGATACGGCCAACGAAGTTGGAGTGGTCGATGGTCACGCACTGCATGGCCAGCGGGGCGTTCTCATCAACCTCGGGCGCGGGCATATCGTCGATAATCATATCGAGCAGCGGATACATATCCATGTTGCCGTCATTGGGATCGAGGCGGGCAAAGCCGTTGACGCCGCTGGCGTAGATGACGTGCTCCATGGCAAACTCGAGCTGGTCGTCGGTGGCGCCCAGGTCGGCCATAAGGTCGAGGCAGTCGTTGTAGGCCTTCTCGGGGTTAGCACCCGGACGATCAATCTTGTTGATGACGATCATGATCTTAAGGCCGGTGTCGATAGCGTGACGCAGCACAAAGCGGGTCTGGGGCATGGGGCCCTCAAAAGCGTCGACCAGCAGCAGGGCGCCGTCGGCCATACGCAGCACACGCTCGACCTCGCCGCCAAAGTCGGCGTGGCCCGGGGTGTCGATGACGTTGATCTTAACGTCCTTGTACTCGATAGAGATGTTCTTGGCGAGAATCGTAATGCCGCGCTCACGCTCCTGGTCGTTAGAGTCCAGGACGCGGTCCTCGACCTGCTGGTTGGCACGGAAGGCGTCCGTGGCACGCAGGAGCTTGTCGACCATCGTCGTCTTGCCGTGGTCGACGTGGGCGATGATGGCGATGTTCCTCAGATTGTCTACGCGCATGTAGTTCCCCTATCTTCTATCCATATACAAACGGCACGCGTATGCGGCCCGCCCAGCGATACAACGCTCAGCGGGAATATTGAGCCTTTTACCGAAAACTCGTTTATTTTAGCGATTTTAGATAAGAGGGGTTTCCTCACCTGCAGGTTCAGGGTCGCTCCACATAAAACCATCGCCGGCACCCATGCCCTCATACAGCACGTATGCCGAAAAACCGCTCTCGAGCGTGGTTTCGAAGAAGCTCACGAGCAGGGCGTCGTGATAGCCGCCGTCAATTTCGACACAACCGGTGTAGCCGATGGCGTAACGGGCGATGCGGCCCAGCCCCTCGTCCTTAAGACCCATCTTGTGCTCGGAGATAAAGTTGGTGGCAGCCTCGAGGCACGCCTCTTCGCCATCCTCATCGAGCGCCGCCAGATAACGGTTGGAAGCAGCGTCCTCGATCGCCACAACTACGCCCGGATTCTCGCCGGCGGCAAGGTCGTCCAAGAACGCACCAATCAGGTCACACACCATGGCGTCGAGCTCGGCGGAGACGTTACCGGCGTCCTGCATATCCTGTGCCATCTTTAGACCTTCCCATCGAATCCGGCGTCGTTACAGTTCTTGTGCCTCAGCAGCGATCTTGGCGGCAGCGTCGCGGGCGTGCATCATATCCACCGCACGCTTGTCGAGCACCTTGATCTGACTGGTCAGCATTACCGCGTCGACCACGCCCCAGATCACCAGGCCCGTAGAGATCGAAAACCCAAGCGCACCAACTGTACCACGAAGGCGCGAGCAGATTGCCGCGACAAGGGCGGAGATGACAACCATCTTGATAAACGAGCCGCGGCGCTCGCGAAGCGTGCGGGCCTGTGTCACATAGGCGAGGCGGGCCGCCTCGGATGCTTCCGAGCGCATCTGGGCTTCACGCGCGATGGCGGCCGCCTCAGCCGACATGCCGCCGGCCATCAGCGAACGCTCCGCAACCTGGACGCCCCGCATTTAGAAGTCATCGGGGGAGAGCGTATGGACGAACTCGTCGAACTTCTCGAACTCCTGCTCGTCGTCGACTTCCTCGGCATGGGCAGAAACGGTGCCCAGGCGATTCATGATGTCGTCCTCCACAAACATGGGAGCATTGCTGCGCACGGCAAGGGCGATGGCATCGCTGGGGCGGGCATCGATCTTGCGCTCGTCACCATCGGCCAGTACGACAATCGTCGCGTAAAACACCGGCGGCTCGGCGCGAACGATCTCGATGCGCTCGAGCTTGGCGCCCAGGGCGTCAACGGTATCGAGCAGCAGGTCATGGGTAATCGGGCGCTCGGCGCGGCCGCTATCGATGCCGCGGCTGATGGCAGCAGCTTCAAACGAACCAGTCTGAATGGAAAGGGAACGCAGCGGCGCGGGCGAGTCCGATTTGCTGCTGCGCTCACGAAGTACGATAAGCGATGGCACGGGACCGGCGGCCATGACGATGGTCTCTATGTCGACGCGAACCATGGAACACCTCCGGTACGTAGCGGTTAACACGCGGCAGCCCGCCGCATTGAATAGCTATACTACCCAAACTTTCGCACAGCACACAAAATCAAAGTAGTTAATTTGGGACGGGGCTTTTTTGACTACTTTCAGTAGGTAAGAAAAAAGCCCCGAGGCAACGCCCCAGGGCTCTTCACGGTTTTGATGGTGGACCTGACAAGATTCGAACTTGTGACCTCCCGGTTATCAGCCGGACGCTCTAACCAACTGAGCTACAGGTCCATCATGGTGGAGGTTAGGGGGATCGAACCCCTGACCTCAGGCTTGCAAAGCCCGCGCTCTCCCAGCTGAGCTAAACCCCCACGGAGACAGTAATAAACACCCCAGCGGCGACTCGGCTCTCGCTGGGGTGTTTATTGCGAAAGAAAGTGGTGGACCTGACAAGATTCGAACTTGTGACCTCCCGGTTATCAGCCGGACGCTCTAACCAACTGAGCTACAGGTCCATCGCGCAAGGGATATATTAGACGAGTCGTTACGCGCGCGTCAACAACTTTTTTGAAAATCTTTGAGGGGTGTGTCAGACGGCTGGGCGAGATTGTTTTGGTTTGCTGCTCGGACAGTCCTGCGCAAGACGAAGGCCACATTAAGTGGCCTTCTTTGCGTGCGGAACTCGCGACAAACCAAAACCATCTCGCCAGCCCAGCGACCATGGGGTCCCAAAGTTTTCAAAAAAGCGGTCGGCGCGCAGTGCGCCGACCGCCGATATATGGGGTCTGATATTTTCTACCAGCTAGGGCCTCTTACTCGTCTAGGAGATCCTCTGGCATGTCATTGCCGTCGCCTAGGTCGACTGGGGCCTCTTCGGTGTCGGCTGCGGCCTCGGCGCCTTCGCCTTCGGGCTTCTCCTTGGCGGCCGTCATGCGGGCTACGGCGCAGATGCGGTCGTTGTCGTCGACGGTCATCATCTTGACGCCCTGGGTGGCGCGGCCGGTCTGGCTGATCTCGTCGGTCTTGACGCGAATGACCGTCGCGCCCTCCGTCACGATGAACAGCTCGTGCTGCGGGCCCACCGTCTTCATGGCCGCGAGGTTACCCTTACGCTCGGTCATTTGGATGGTGTAGACGCCCTGGCCGCCGCGATTCTGCTCCGGGTAGTCCGCGACCGGCGTGCGTTTGCCGTAGCCGCGCTCGGTGATGACGAACAGATCGCCGTTGCCGTTAGTGACTTCCATGCCCAGAACGCTCACGCCGTCCTTCATGCCGATACCGCGAACGCCGCTGGTGTCGCGGCCGGTGGCGCGCACCTGCTCCTCGGAGAACATGATTGCCTTGCCCGCGGTGGTGGCTAGGATAATCTTGTCGCCCTCGCGCACGCGGCGCACGTTCAGCAGCGCGTCGTCGTCACGCAGGTTGATAGCGATCAGGCCGTCGCGGCGGCTGCGGTCGTATGCGCTCATCACGGTCTTCTTGACCATGCCGCTCTTGGTGGCAAACATCAGATACTCGTCGGCAGGGAACTCGCGGCAGCTGATGACGCTCGCGATCTTCTCGCCCTCCTCGAAGGGCAGCAGGTTGACGATCGCGGTACCGCGCGCCTGGCGCGTACCCACCGGCAGCTCGTGCACCTTCAGGCGATAGACCTTGCCCTTGCTCGAGAAGAACAGCACATACTCGTGCGTGGACGCGATGAACATCTCGTCGATGACATCGTCCTCTTTGAGGTTGACGCCCGACACGCCCTTGCCGCCGCGCTTCTGGGCGCGGTAGGCGGCCACCGGGATGCGCTTGACATAGCCGGTGTGGGTGATGGTCACGACCATGTCCTCGTCGGCAATGAGGTCCTCGACGTCCAGGTCCTTCTCGACCTGGCTGATCTCGGTGCGGCGCTTATCGCCGAACTTCTTGGAGATCTCGCGCATCTCCTCCTTAATGACGCCCAGGATCTTCTCCTCGTGCGCCAGCAGGTCCTCGTAGTAGGCGATGGCGCGGCGCAGGCCGTCCAGCTCTTCCTGAATCTTGTCGCGCTCCAGGCCGGTCAGGCGGCGCAGCTTCATCTCGAGGATGGCTGTGGTCTGCTCGGGCGTAAAGCCAAAGCGCTCGATCAGGCGGCTGCTGGCCTCGGAATCGGTCTGCGAGGAACGGATGATGCTGATGACCTCGTCAATATGGTCGAGAGCCATCAGGTAGCCCTCGAGGATATGCGCGCGGGCCTGGGCCTTCTTAAGGTCGAAGCGGGTGCGGCGGGTGACGACGTCGACCTGGTGATCGATGTAGTGCTGCAGCATCTCGCGCAGGCTCAGGCATTTGGGAACGCCGTTGACGAGCGCCAGGTTGTTGGCGCCAAAGGTCGTCTGCAGCGAGGTGTACTTATACAGGTTGTTGAGCACGACCTGCGGAATGACGCCCTTCTTGAGCTCGATGACCAGACGGATGCCCTTCTGGTTGGACTCATCGCGCATGTCCGAGATGCCCTCGATGCGCTTGTCGTTGACGAGCTGGGCGATCTTCTCCTGCAGGGTGCCCTTGTTGACCATGTAGGGAATCTCGGTAAAGACCAGGCGGTTGCGGCCGGTCTTGGTGGATTCCACGTGGGCCTTGGCGCGCACGGTAATGGAGCCGCGGCCGGTCTCGTAGCTCTGCTTAATGCCGGCGCTGCCCATGATGATGGCGCCGGTGGGGAAGTCCGGACCGGGCATGATCTGCATGAGCTCGTCGACGGTGGCGTCGGGGTTGTCGATCAGGTAGCAGGTTGCCTCGATCGCCTCGGTGAGGTTATGCGGGGCGATATTGGTGGCCATGCCGACGGCGATGCCCTGGCTGCCGTTGACCAGCAGGTTGGGGAAGCGCGCGGGCAGCGCCACGGGCTCGGCGAGCGATTCGTCGTAGTTGGGCTGCCAGTCGACGGTATCCTTCTGCAGGTCACGCAGCAGTTCCATGGCGGGCTTGGCCAGGCGGCTCTCGGTGTAACGCATGGCTGCCGCGCCGTCGCCGTCGATGTTGCCGAAGTTGCCGTGACCGTCGATGAGCGGCGTGCGCATGGAGAACCACTGCGCCAGGCGGACCATGGCCTCATAGACCGCGAAGTCGCCATGCGGGTGGTACTTACCGATAACTTCGCCGACCGTCCAGGCCGACTTCTTGTGCGGGCGGTTGGGGTAGATGCCGCTCTCGTTCATCGCGTACAGGATGCGGCGGTGCACCGGCTTTAAGCCGTCGCGCACGTCCGGCAGGGCGCGCGCCGTGATGACCGACATCGAATACTCGATAAACGACTGCTTCATCTCGCGGCCAAACTCCGAAATCTGGAGCTGGCCGCCGTTGATATCCTCGCCGGCCGAGGCGCCACGATCGACTTCGCCAAAGCTCTCCTCGAGCTCACCGTCGTCGTCCTCTTCCTCGTCATTATCGGCATCGGGGTTATAGGCGTCAGGATCGCCGTCCTCGCCCTGCTCAGCGCGGGCAAGCAGGCGCTTCAGATCGTCGGGCATGCCGGCATCGCCGGCCTCGCCCATACCCTCGTTATTGTTGATATCGTCTGCCACGTTACCTCCTCATGGTTTGCGTGGTCCATTAATCATCCTGCCACGGAGACGGCTTTTCCAGGTGCCGCAGATTCGCTCGAAAGAGGAGGGAAGCGTACTTGGGTACGCGACCGACGATTGAGGGCGAAGGTGCGGTGGCTGGGAAAGCCGAACAGGTTAGGCGTCTAAGAATCGTGCATCATGTGCATGCTTCTCGATGTACTCGCGGCGATAGCCGACCTCGGAACCCATCAGCTCGCGCACGGCGCGGTCTGCCACCACGGCATCCTCGATCGACACGCGCTGCAGGATGCGGGTCTTGGGGTCCATCGTCGTTGAGGCAAGCTGCTTGGGATCCATCTCGCCCAGACCCTTGTAGCGCTGGACGGTATAGCCCTTGCGCTTCTTGGTGATCTTGCCGTCCTTGGCCTTGCCGTCCTCGTCGTTGTCGTCGGGGTTCAGGCCCAGACTCTGGATGGTGTCGCGCAGGATCTCGTCTTCGGGCTGGCGGCCGTTGGGATACACGTAGTGGATCTTGTTGCGCACCTTAATGCCAAAGATGGGCGGGCAGGCAACATAGACGTAGCCGGCATCGATCAGCGGACGCATGTACTTGTAGAAGAACGTCAGCAGCAGGATGCGGATGTGCGCACCGTCGACGTCTGCATCGGTCATGATGATGATCTTGTGGTAGCGCGCCTTGGTGATATCGAAGTCGCCACCGGCGCCGGCACTCGTCGTGACGCCGCAGCCGATCGCGGTAATCAGCGACTGGATGGTGTCACTCGAGAATGCGCGATGGTCACCAACGCGTTCGACGTTCAGAATCTTGCCGCGCAGGGGCAGAATCGCCTGGATGTCTCGGCGACGGCCGTCCTTGGCCGAACCGCCTGCCGAGTCGCCCTCTACGATGAAGAGCTCGGTCAGCTCGGCATCGCGCACCGAGCAGTCAGCGAGCTTACCGGGCAGGGACGCCGTCTCGAGCAGGCTCTTGCGGCGGGTCGCCTCGCGCGCCTTGCGGGCGGCGTTGCGCGCCTTGCAGGCCTGTTGCGCCTTCTTGACGATCTCGCGGGCGGGCTTGGGATGCTCCTCCAAGTAATCGGCGAGGCCGTCGGTCACGATCTTGAGCGTCAGCGCGCGCATATAGGAGCTACCGAGCTTGGCCTTGGTCTGGCCCTCAAACTGCGGATCGGGCAGCTTGACCGAGATAACGGCCGAAAGGCCCTCGCGCACATCGTCGCCGGTCAGGTTGGCGTCTTTTTCCTTGAGCAGGTTCTGTTTGCGCGCGTAGTCGTTGATCACGCGGGTGAGCGCGGTGCGGAAGCCCTCAAGGTGCATGCCGCCCTCGGGAGTGTAGATGTCGTTGGCAAACGACATGACGTTCTCGCCGTAGCCGCTATTCCACTGCAGGGAAACCTCGACCTCGCCCATCTTGGCCACAGGCGCGTCCGGGTCCGATTTGCCCTCGATGTAGATGGGCTCCTTAAAGGCCTCAGGGACGTCCTTGCCCTCGTTGAGGAACTTGACGAAGTCGATGATGCCGCCCTCGTAGCAAAACTCCTCCACGTGGGGAGTCTCCTCGCGCTCGTCGGTCAGCACGATTTTGAGGTTCTTATTGAGGAACGCCGTCTCCTGCAGACGGTTGTGCAGCGTATCGAAATCGTAGATGCAGGTCTCGAAGATCTCGTCGTCGGGCCAGAAGGTGACGGTGGTACCCGTCGAATCCGAGGTGCCCACGACCTCCATCTTCTTGACGGTCTTGCCGCGCGAGAACTCCATCTCGTAGGTGTTGCCATCGCGACGAACCTGAACGACCACGCGCTTGGACAGTGCGTTGACGACGGAGATGCCTACGCCGTGCAGGCCGCCCGAGACCTTATAGGCCGAGTTATCGAACTTACCGCCGGCGTGCAAGATCGTCATAACGACCTCGAGCGTCGGGATCTTTTTAACAGGGTGCTCGTCGACGGGGATGCCGCGCCCGTTGTCGACGACCGTGATGGAGTTGTCGGCGTGGACCGTCACCTGGATCTCGGTGCAGAAACCGGCCATGGCCTCGTCGACGGAGTTGTCAACGATCTCCCACACCAGGTGATGCAGACCGCTGGCGCTCGTCGAGCCGATATACATGCCCGGGCGCTTACGAACGGCCTCGAGACCTTCGAGAATCTTAATCTCGCCGCCATCGTAATCGTTTTCGTTTGCCACACGTCCTCCTTCAGTCAAGAAAATGTGTACAGCCTTACTAGTTTATCGTAAAAAAATACCCTCGGGACCGAGGGTATTTGGCTCTACAAGGCCACCAGATGCGATTTAAGGCTCTTTTTTGCTTTGCACGCCCTTGGCCCACTCGGCACTGGCTCTCATGGCATTCTCGAGGGCCTCGCGCAGTTTTTGGTCTTCGATGGGCGCCACCTGGCGCTCGATCTCGGTGCACTCGGCCTCACTTAGGTCGGCGTGCGGGGCCGGCGGGCGCTCGGTCGTCGCCGGGCGCAGGCGCTCCTTGGCGGCGGGCGGCGTGTGACCGGGCGCGGTGGTTTTGAACACCAGGCCGTCCACATGCGCACCGGCGCGCTCCATGCGCGCGCGGATGATCTCGCGCAACAGCGTCATTTCCTGCGTCCACGAGGGCGAGTCGAGATACACCAGCAGCTCATTGGACTCGGGCAGGTAGCGCAGTCCCGTCACATGCCGCCCCTCGCGCGTGCCCGAGCACACCGCGTTCCATGCGCGATAGACCGTGCGCGACTCCTCGGCGGCCTCCATCTGCGCACGGCGCTTAGGCGTTGCAGCCGCCAGGATGCGCTGGCGCTCTGCGTTCAAAAACCCGCTGAAGGCGACTGTCTCGCTCTCGCGCTCGTAATTAGCACGTCTCACCCATGCTCACCACCTTGGCTCGATCAAGCAGGTCATCGGTAAAGTACCCCAGGTTGGTCGTAGTTATGACCGTCTGGATATCATCGCCAATCAGCCGCAGGAAAGCGCCGCGACGCTCGCCGTCGAGCTCGCTCATCACGTCGTCCAAAAGCAGCAGTGGGGCGGTGCCCAGGACATCGCGAGCCACGGCAACCTCGGCCACCTTCCAGGACAGCACCAGCGTGCGCTGCTGTCCTTGGCTGGCAAATGAACGGGCGGAGCGACCCGCCACGGTAAACTCAATCTCGTCGCGATGCGGTCCCACCAACGTCACGCCGCGGCGAATTTCCTCGTCGGCATGCTCGTCAAGGGCGGCCAGCATGCGCTCGTACGCCCAACCCTTCAGCTCTTCGCGATCCTCGACCTGGGGCAAAGCCCCCAGCGTGGACGCATAGGTCACGTTGGCGGCCTCACCTGACGCTACTTGCCCGTAGGCAGTGTGCACATGGCCCGCCAGCCGGTCGAGCAGAGCCAACCGGTGCACGAGCAGGGCCGAGCCCGCGCGGGCAATCGAATCGTTCCACGCGCCGAGCATCTCGCGGCAGCACCAGGTCTCCTTGAGCAAGGCGTTACGCTGGGTCACGCAGCGCCCATAGGTGCTCGCAAGATCGGCATAGCGTGCGCTCAGTTGCATGCCAAAGTCATCGAGGGCGGCGCGGCGCACACTGGCGCCACGCTTAACCATGTCCAGATGGTCGGGGCAAAACAGCACGCTCGGAAGAACCCCGCGCACACCGGCGGCAGAGCATCTCTTGCCGTTGCGGCTAAACGAGCGCTTACCGTCCTCCGCGCTCAATCCCATATCAAGCACGCGGCCGTCGCCCTCGAGCCTCAGCTCGATCTTGCACGAGCCCACGCCGTCATGGACGAGCTCGGCTGCGGTCGGATGCCTAAACGAGGCGCCGCTCGTCAGCAGCTGCAGCGCCTCTATGAGATTGGTCTTTCCCGCCGCGTTGGGTCCCGCAAGTATCGTCACGCCCTCGCCCAGGGCAAGGCGATAGCTATCGAAGCTGCGGTAGTGCGCGACGGAAAGATCGCGGGCGAACATGGTCATGGCGCAGCGCTAGATGCGGACCGGCATGACCAGGTACAGGTAGTTGATCTTGTCGTAGGACTTAAAGATGCCCGCCTGCGAGTAGCTCTTGAGCTCCAGCGTGATCTCCTTCTCCTTGGCCAGGGCATTGAGGCAGCCGAAGATGTAGTGGTAGTTGAAGGCGATGGTACCCGACTCGCCCTCGGCCTCGACATCGATCGTCTCCTGCGCAAGGTCCTGGTCATTGGAAATGGAGGACAGGCCCATCTGCCCGTTCTCGACATCGATCTCGAACTTGACGGCGGGGTTGGCGCTCGCGATAACGGCCACGCGCTTGAGGGCGGCGTTAAAGGCGGCGACGTCGATCTTGACGCTCGTCACGCACGAATCGGGGATGAGCTGCTTGTAGTTGGGGTACACGCCCTCGATGCGACGCGACACGTAGGTGGTGTTGCCGGCCTCGAAGACGACCTGGGTGTCGGTAGCCCCGATCATGATGGTCGCTTGGCTGGCCATGATGTTCAGCGCGTCGTTAAAGGCGTCAGCCGGAACGTTGAGCTCAAAGGAGCCCTCGAGGGTCGAGGTCTCGACCTGCGTGTCGCACACGGCCAAGCGGAAGGAATCGGTCGCCACCAGGCGTACGGTGTTGTTCTCGACCTTCATGTGCACGCCGCCCAGGATGGGGCGAGCCTTGTCGGTCGAGGTGACGCGCCACACGCGGCCGACCATTTCGGACAAGACATCGGTCGGCAGCTCCACGGCACTCTCGATGGCATAGGCCGGAAACTCGGGGAAGTCATTGGCATCGAGCGTGTTCAGGCGGAAAGAGCTCTTCTCGCAACCAATCAGCACCTGGCGCTCGGACAGCTCAAAGGTGACCGGGGCATCGGGGAGGGTCTTGGTGATATTGGAGAGCATCTTACAGGGAATAACCATCTCGCCCTCTTCTTCGACATGCGCCGCGATGCGATGACGGATCGAGATGGTGTAGTTAGAGGTCTGGAATTCCAAGATGCCGTCTTGGGCCTTAACGAGCACGCCCGACAGGATGGGGAGGGTGGATGCCGAAGCGACACCCTTCATAACGACGCCGATGGCTTGTGTAAGCGAGCTCTGGCTGACGGTGAACTTCATCTTTTAATACCTTTCTATAGATATAAATATCTTAATAATAGTAATAGCACTGACGAAACTGTTGATTACTCCCAAAGACGCAGGTCAGACCCAGAAAGAGAATCGACAGCAACCTGTGTGCAACAGGGGTGGTTTTCCACGTTCAAAACCTGCGCAAAACTTTTCATCACCGCGGGTTGGGTTTTAGACACCTTATGCCCGTGGTTTCGACAAGTTTTCAACAGGTGTCTCTATTTCCCTACGAGCGCAGTGTAATTTTATCGCGCAGCGACTTGAGGTCTTCGGTGACGGTGCGGTCTTCCTGGATCATCTTCTGGACCTTTTTGTAGCTCGTGCTGACGGTCGAGTGGTTGCGGTTGCCAAATTCGGCGCCCACCGCCGTGGTCGTCATCTCGCACATCTCGATGGCCAGATAGATGGCAATATGGCGTGCTTTGGCGATATTGGCGTTGCGACGCGGGCCGATGAGCTCCTCGTGCGTCACGCCGTACTGCTCTTCGATGACGGACTGAACCGTCTGGACGTTGATCTTTTTGGCCGATGTGTCGAAGTACTGGCTGGCGATGGCGTCGATATCGTCAAAGGTGAGCTCCCCGCCCTCGCGCTCGCGGTCGCCCGCCTCGCCGGCGCAGCGCTCGCAAAAGCTCTCGAGTTCGCGGATGTTGGTGCCCGAGACCTCGGCCATGTGTTTAAAGTGCTCGTCGGTCAGGTGCCCGCTGTCGCCCCCATAGGCCGCCAGCAGCGAGTCGTCGCCTGCCTCGGGAGCGGCGACGATGGTGTTCTCGTAATAGCGCTGCAAGATCTTGTATTTCATCTCGTAGCTGGGCTCTGCGACCAGGCAGAGCATGCCGGCGTTGAAGCGGCTGGTCAGACGCTCGTCCATGCTCAGGTCCTTGGGGGCGCGGTCTGCCGCGATGACGACCTTCTTGTTGTTGCGGATGAACTCGTCCATGAGCTGGAAAAAGTAGTCCACGCTCGCGCGCTTGCCGATGATGTTTTGGATGTCGTCGATGATGAGCACGTCCACGCCGTGGTACGCCTGCATGATGGGGGCGTTGCTCTTCTTTTGGCGGTCGAACTCGGTCATCAGGTCGTCCAGATATGCCTGGGAGTTGGCATACTTGACCTTGATCTCGGGCGACTTTTCGGCGAGCTCGTTTTTGATGGCAAGCAGCAGGTGCGTCTTGCCCAGGCCCGATTTGCCGTAGATGAACAGTGATGTGCACGTGCCCCGCTCGTCCGCGAGGGCGGCAAACTTGAGTGCCGAGCGATAGGCATGGCTGTTCTCGGGGCCGTAGACAAAGTTCTCAAAGGTAAATTTTGAGTTCGCGGCGAGCGGGGCTCCATCCGTATTCTGTTCGGCCGGCGCGGTCGGTGCTGGCATGGGTGAAGCGGGGGTCGCAGCTTGCGTGGATTTAGTTGGCGCTCCGCCCTTCATCTGGTTCATCATGCGACGAAAATCATCGGCCGAGAGCGTGTTCTTGATTGCAATGCCCGAATCCGCGCCCGTCGTTGCGTCGTGAGCGATGGGCATGTGCGTGACGGGTGCGTTCGTTGACGTCGCCGCCGCGGTCGGCAACGTTGCCATGGTTTCACGGGAAACATCGCTGTGCTGGTGCCCGATTGTCGGCACGTCGCCTGCGGAGGCCGGCGCCGCCGGGGAAGCAGCGGGGGCCGTGGCGGGCGCCGTCGCGGCAGCGGATTCCGTCGCGGCGCCTTGCGGTGCCACGATGTCGAGCGCAATCGGTGCAAAGGCGATTTCTTCCAGATAGGCCTCAATGGTCGGCTGATGCTTTTTGAGCTGCGCGATGGCAAAGCGCGAGGGGGCCTCGATCGTGAGCGTATCTTCGGTCAGGCTTATGGCGCGCGATTGCCCCAGCATGTTGATGAGGCGTGCATCTTGGCCGTCGCGCTGGCAAAAGGCGATGGCATCCCCCAGGATGATGCTTGCTTCCTCGTCCACTGTCTCTCCCGTTCTTTAGCTCTGAGCTCGCACGCGAGCGGCGCCGAGTTCGGTCAGATGGTATTTCTGGCCATGCTTGATGACCAAGCCGGCCTGCGCCAAGTCATTGAGCGTGCGTGACCAAGTGGGGGCCGAGTTTCCAAACGCCCTCGCCAGATCGGTTGCACCGCACGCTTGATTTTGCGCCAGATAGCCCAGCGCGGCGTTGCCGCGATCGCTTACGAACACGTCCGGCTGTGGCTGCGCATACTGATTTGCTGCATTAGGATACATCATTTGAGCTGCTGATTGTTGAGAACTCTGCATCGGCGGCATTTGCTGTTGAAAACTTTGAGGCCACTGTTGGTAAGGCTGCGGAGTCATCTGCTGGGCCCAGGGGTTGTACTGCTGCTGCGGCATCTGCTGGTACGGCTGCTGATATCCCTGCTGGTACTGCTGTGGGAACTGCTGGCCATACCCCAGTGGCGGCATCTGCTGATATGGATATCCCTGTTGGTACGGCTGATATCCCATTTGCTGGCCACCCGGTGCCCCCGTCGCCTGCTGCATTGCTGCTGCATCCTGATCCGCCAGCGGCATGGCCTCTGGCACGTTTGGCGGCATCGACATCGACGCCGCCTGGGACTCTTGTGTAGGAAGCATTCCGGGCTGCTGCATCTGTCCCACGCGGGGCTGCATCTGTTGCGTTGCCATGGGCTGCTGCGCAAAAGCTCCCGGCAGGGGATATGCGGGCTGCTCCGTCTCGGGCCGCACGGCAGCACCGCGCCCGCCGGCGCGTTCGATTTCCTGCACGCGTTTAGGATCCAGGCTTACCGTAACCACGGTGCCGTTGCCCATGTTGTCCTCGATGGACACGGCCCCGCCGGCGTTTTCCAAATACTCCTGCACCATGGGAAACCCTGCTCCGGTTCCACGGATATAGCGCTTCATCTTGCTGTTTGCGCTGGTAACGCCAAAGTCGAAAGCGCGCTCCTTGTCGTCGATGCCGGGTCCTTGATCAGCAAAGCGGATGGTGTCTCCGCCGTCCAGAATCGAGATGATGGGCTCGGCAAAGTGCGCGTGGATAAAGTTTTCGACAATCTCGCGGATGACCATGAGCGAGATATGGCCACCTTGTTCTTTCATGCACTGGTAGACGGTGTTGGTCGTCTCTTCCAAATACGTGCGGACATCTTGCGGATCAATGACGATCACACGCGGTGTCGACAGCATGTCGTCATAGACGGCGATGCGCGCGGCGTACATGACTTTTGGCGCCTGCGTGGTCGTCTGCTCGCCTTCCTCACGCTCTTCGCGCACGCCGGTGATGTGCTCGTTGTCGGGTGCCGGGTCTCCGGAATCGACCATGGTGTAAAAGTCGTCAGACATGCCGCTCGCAATCTTTCAAAAGGTTTCGAACAAATAGTAGCTCACCGTGCAATGTTTCTCATCTTTCGACAACTTTTCAAAACCTGTTGAAAACTTTGGAAAACGGACGAAAAGTTCTCAACATTGCCAACATGACCTGTTGAAAACTCGATGAAATATCGTGAAAAGTTGCCATGCACCGCTAAATCGAGCTCGGCTTATGGGGGAACCGTGTGAACTGCGCAACCTTTTACCTTTGATTTCTTGACATTTGAACATTGATTTCCCTACAATCTTCAAGCTCACGTGTCTATATCTGCGTCCGCGCCCCCGCGGACACTCGAAATGCAGCAGGAGGAACTTAAGATGAAGCGTACGTATCAGCCTAATAAGCGTAAGCGTGCCAAGACCCATGGCTTCCGTGCCCGTATGGCCACTAAGGGTGGTCGTGCCGTGCTCGCCCGTCGTCGCGCCAAGGGCCGCAAGCGTCTCACTGTCTAGCAGCGATACACACATCTCGCATGAAGACTATTAAGTCTCGGCAAGATTTCGAGCATGTGTTCAGTCAGGGGCGTCGTTTCAATCACCCTCTGATTCGAATGACCATATGTGAATCGGTTGGCGAAGGCGACTCCGGAAGGGTCGCCTTCGTTGGTGCTAAACGGCTCGGTTGTGCTGTCGTGCGCAACCGTTCTAAGCGTGTGATGCGCGAGGCCGCCCGCAGCTGTGGATTTCCCGTTGCGGGTTATGACATCATCTTGTTCGCAACTCCCAAGACGAGGGTTTCTTCGCCTCAGGAGATGGACAATGCATTGCGTTCGCTTATGAAACGCGCCGGCGTTGCCGGGGAGGAGCGATGAGCAATCACGTTTTGCGACGTGTTGCCATCGCTCCTATTCGCATATATCAACAGGTTATTTCGCCCTTATTGCCTGACGCCTGCATTTATTACCCAACGTGCTCGCAATACGCCGTCCAGGCGATTGAGAAGTACGGTGTTTTGAGAGGCTGCTGGCTTGCCGTGAGGCGCATCGCTCGCTGCAATCCCCTGCACGTCGGCGGTTATGACCCTGTGCCCTAGCGGGCACTCGCTATCGGAGGAAAACTTACATGTGGGATTGGATCGTTAACATCCTTTTCGAGCTGCTCAAGCTCATCCAGACCTTTGCGGTCGACTGGGGCCTGTCCATCATCATCCTGGTGGTCATCATCCGTCTGCTACTGACGCCGCTTATGCTCAAGTCGACTAAGTCGACGGCACGCATGCAGGTGCTGCAGCCCAAGATGCTCGAGATCCAGGAGCGCTATGCCGACGATCCCCAGCGTCAGGCCGAGGAAATGCAGAAGTTCTACAGCGAGAACAAGTTCAACCCGATGGCTGGTTGTCTGCCGCTGTTGATTCAGATGCCTGTCCTGTTCGCCCTATTTACGCTGCTGCGTAACCTGCCGGACTACTTTAACGACGGCGCGTTCTCGTTCTTTAATATTCTGCCCGACCTGACCACCACGCCGAGTGCCTCCTTTGCCGATGGCTTTATGGTCGCGCTGCCTGCGCTGGTCTGCCTGATCCTGTTCGCTGTCCTGACCCTGATTCCGCAGCTCTATATGTCGCGCAACCAGACCGGCCAGCAGGCTCAGAGCATGCGTATGATGGCCGTTGTCATGACGGTCATGATGCTTTGGATGGGCTGGAGCCTTCCCGTTGGTGTTCTGCTGTACTACGACGTCTCGTCTGCTTGGCAGGTTATCCAGCAGATTTTTGTGACGCAGAAGGTCATCGACAAGGCGAAGGCCGATGAGGAGGAGCGCCTTAAGAACGCGCCGCTGCAGGTTGAGGTCACTCGTCGCGAGAAGAAGCCGCGCCCGCACAAGAAGAAGTAGCGGGATATCAATCTTATTTAGGTACCTAACTTTTGGAGTACGTTATGTCTGAAGAGATCATCGAGGATATGCTTGAGGAGGTTGCCCCGCAGGTCGCGGGCGATTATCCCGAGATTGCACAGCGCTACAAGGCCGGTGAAGAGCTGACCGACGAGGAGCTCGACACCATTGCCGATGTCGCGATTTCCATCCTGCGTTCCATCCTTTCGCACTTCGATGCCGCCAACTCTCCTATCGATGAGTATGAGGGCGACGAGGGTGAGCTGATTCTGGATGTAACGGCTCCCGACCTTGCTGTTCTCATTGGCCGTCATGGTCGCACCCTTGATGCCCTTCAGGTTATGTTCTCTTTGCTAGTGAGCCGCAAGCTTGGCTTTAGGTATCCGGTTGTAGTGGACGTCGAGGGATACAAGAGCCGCCGTCAGGACAAGGTTGCCTCCATGGCTCAGTCTGCAGCCGAGCGTGCCATCCGCACTCATAAGAGTGTTTCGCTTCCGCCCATGAATGCCTACGAGCGCCGACTGGTTCACATTGCACTTCGTGGCAATGACGCCGTCGATACTCATTCTGAGGGTTCTGACCCCGATCGCCATGTGGTGATTGTTGCTCGATAATCTACTCGAGCTTATGCTAAGGGGACGTGGTTTCCACGTCCCCTTTTTTTTGTCAAAAGTTCTCGATACACTGATTTTTGTCAGAAAGGAGCTTTCGTTGTTAGTACTTACTGATCAGCAAGCTGACGAGATGTTGACTCGTCTAACTTCCTATTGCAAAGAGTATTCCTTGAGCGTATCTGATATTGAGATGAGGAATTGTATTCAGCATTTGGATTTGGTTCTGGAAACAAATAAGACAACTAATCTCACCCGTATTCTTAACGTTGAAGATGCTGCGGTACTTCATATCCTCGACTCACTTGTTTTGCTCCCCTATATCAATAAGGCTCCTGAGGGAGCTTTGCTCGATATGGGGACAGGTGCGGGCTTCCCTGGTATTCCGTTAACCATAACCACGCATCGTAAAGCTACTTATATTGACTCTGTTGGTAAGAAGGTTGATGCCGTCAATTCTTTTGTTCATGCTCTTGGGTTGAAACATGCTCATGCAGTCCATGATCGTCTTGAAGAATATGCTCGAAGCCATAAGAAGCAGTTCTCTGTCGTAACTGCCCGCGCACTGGCTCCTCTACCGATTCTTGTTGAGTATGCAGCTCCGTTCCTCAAGGATGGAGGGCTATTTGTTATCACCAAGGGCAATCCTTCGGATGAGGAGCTTGTTTCTGGCATGTCAGCAGCTAAGATTTGTGGCTTCACTTTGCTTCTGAATGACGCAATCGATTTGCCTGAGGGCTTGGGCCACAGGGAGTTCATTGTTCTTAAGAAGAGTCATCCAGCATCTGTTTCATTGCCTCGTGCAAATGGCATGGCAAAGAAGAATCCGCTTGCCTAGATGTTTCACGTGAAACATAATGGATACTAACAACTTGCAGTGTTTCACGTGAAACATGGCAGTTGATATCGAATCGGAATGTTTCACGTGAAACATCCTCCGTTTGACAGCTTTAATACACACCAGGAGGGACCGTGGGATTTCGCGACGTTAAGCGTTCTAAGAACGCAAAAGACACGCGTATCATTGCAATCATCAATCAAAAAGGCGGCGTCGGTAAGTCAACAACGGCTGTAAACCTTGCAGCAGCACTGGGTGAGCAGGGTCGTAAGACACTGATTGTCGATTTTGATCCGCAGGGAAACAGCACCAGTGGATTTGGAATTGAAAAAGAAGACCTTGATCAATGCATCTATGATGCATTGCTGAATGATGTGCCCGCAGAATCGCTTGTTCTTGATACAAATTGCAAAAAGGTATTTGTAATTCCGGCTACAATTCAGCTTGCAGGCGCCGAAATTGAGCTCGTAAGCGCAATTGCTCGTGAAACCCGCCTCAAAGATTTGCTTGAGCCGATTCAGGACGAGTTCGATTTTATTTTCATTGACTGTCCTCCTTCGCTCGGCTTACTTACCATCAACGCCTTGACCGCAGCAGACAGTGTTTTGATTCCAATCCAGTGCGAGTATTACGCACTCGAGGGCGTTACGAAGCTGCTTGAGTCAATGAAGATGGTCAAATCACGTCTGAACAAGAGTTTAGACACCTATGGTGTGCTTATGACCATGTATGACTCGCGTACTTCTCTATCGAATCAGGTTGTTGAGGAGGTTCAATCGTACTTTGGGGACAAGGCGTTTAAGACGCTGATCCCCCGTACGGTTAAAATCTCCGAAGCTCCGTCTTTTGGAGAGCCAGTAATTACCTATGCACCTCAAAATAAGGGTGCAAAAGCGTATATGAACCTTGCAAAAGAGGTGATCAAGCGTGCCTAGTGTAAAGAAACGTGGCGGATTGGGGCGTGGACTCAATGCTTTGGTCTCTGAGGCCGAGTATGAGACCGGTAGTTCGTCTGCACCTGCTTCAAATGCTGCATCTGAAACAAAACTACCTATTGAAGATATCGTTCCTAACCCTAATCAGCCGCGAATTCACTTTAACGAAACTGAACTTCGTGAGTTGAGCGAGTCAATCCAAGAACATGGCGTTTTGCAGCCGCTTTTGGTTCGCAAGAATGGAAACGGCTATGAGATCATCGCTGGAGAGCGTCGTTACCAGGCGTCAAAGCTTGCTGGTCTTGAGGAGCTGCCTGTCATCATTAAAGATGTTAATGATGAAGAGATGCTGGCTCTTGCTCTTATCGAGAACCTTCAGCGTTCTGATCTGAATCCCGTTGAAGAGGCTAAGGGATATCGCCAGCTCATCGATGCCAGCGGTATGACCCAGGAGGCATTGTCGAAGGCTGTAAGTAAGTCACGCTCTGCAATTACAAACTCGCTGCGCCTTCTCGATCTCCCTGAAGTTGTTCAGCAGATGATTTTTGAGGGTAAACTTACTGCTGGTCACGCACGTGCGATTCTTGCAGTTCCCTATGAGGATGCTCGAATTCGACTTGCAGAGAAGGTTATTGCGGAGGGCCTTTCCGTAAGAGCGACAGAAAATCTTGCTCCATTGTTTTCTGCCGGAGAGACACCTAAGGCGCCGCGGCCTGCAACGCCTCAGTCTTTTAAAAAGGCCGCGCGTGTACTTCGTCAGGTGTTTAATACCAACGTGCGTGTGAAGAGCTCGCGTGGAAAGAATAAGATTGAGATTGAGTTTAAAGACGAAGAAGAGCTCTCTCGTATTCTTGGTGAAATGATTCAGTTTGATCAAGGAGGCCAAGATGAGGAATAAGATTCTAACTGCAATTGCATTGGCGACGACTGTCGCGGCTGGTGCCTTTGCTGGATATAAGATCGCGACAGACGATGAACTTCGAGGTCGTTTGCTTCGTGGCGCGCAAGATATCGTTGATACGTCCAAGAAGAAAATGGATGTTATGACAGAAGATGTTGCCATGCGCACTGCTCAGGTAACGAAAAATCCTAAGATTAATCAAGGTTGGGTTAGCAACCAATGGGAAAATGTAGGCTATTAGGTACCTAACAATTACTCAGCATATTCTAAGGGGCCCTTGTCTGATTCATGAGACAAGGGCCCCTTATTTTGGCCGTAAAAAATGGGACAGGAAGCAACTGATTCAAAATTGAGGTCAATAAATGAAACGGCCCCGGTTGCATATCCTGCAACCGGGGCCGTTCGATGTTTCACATGAAACGTTTTGGAGTGCGACTCCCCTATGCGTTCTTCTGAACTTTGAAGCGCTGTTTCAGCTGTCCGCAAGCGGCGTCAATATCGTTACCACGGGAGTTACGAATCGTGGTCTCGATGCCACGGGACTCAAGACGACGCTGAAGATCCTCAACCTTATGAATCGGCGACGGCTTGAGCGGGCTGCCCTCGATGTCGTTAAGTTGAATCAGGTTAACGTGGCACAGCGTTCCCTCGCAGAAGTCGCAGAGTGCCTGCATCTCGGGATTCGTGTCGTTGACGCCTTCGATCATGGCATACTCATAGGTCGGGCGGCGGCCAGTCTTCTCGGTGTAGAACTGAAGCGCTTCGTGAAGGCGAAGCAGCGTGTACTTCTTAACACCGGGCATGAGCTTATTGCGCGTCGACTGGATGGCGGAATGCAGGGAAACGGCAAGAGTGAACTGCTCGGGGATATCGGCAAATTTGCGAATACCGGGAATAACGCCGCTGGTAGAGACGGTGAGGTGACGAGCGCCGATACCGATGCCATCGGGGTCGTTGAGGATACGCAGTGCCTTGAGAACCTCGTCGTAGTTGGCAAACGGCTCGCCCTGGCCCATGAAGACAACACTTGTGGCACGCTCGCCAAAGTCGTTGGATACATGAAGCACCTGGTCGACGATCTCTTGAGCGGTCAGAGAGCGCTTGAGGCCGTTGAGACCGGTGGCGCAAAAGGCGCAGCCCATGCCGCAGCCTGCCTGGGTGGAAACGCAGACGGAAAGCTTGTTACGACGGGGCATGCCGACAGTCTCGACGGAAATGCCATCGCGGTACTCGAGCAGATACTTGCGCGAGCCATCTTTGGAAACCTGCTTGGTGAGTTCAGTCGGCGTATCAAAGGCAAAAGCCTCTTTAAGCTGCTCGCGGAAAGCCTTGGGAAGGTTGGTCATATCGTCAAACGAACAAACGTTCTTCTCAAAGACCCATTCGATGAGCTGCTTCGCGCGGAAGGCGGGCTGGCCAAGTTCGGCCACGAGCTCGCGAATATCGTTTTGGCTCAAGTCGCGAATGTCCTGAGATTTAGTCCTGGGATTCATGGAAGCCTTTCGATTTTGGGGAAACGTAGAGGGTATCGCTACAATATGGTATCAGCTGCAGAAATTATAGAGGAGGAGTCTGCCCATGCCGGGTAAAAGCCTAGAGAACATGCACGTAGCGGTCTTGGCGGGCGGTCATTCCGCCGAGCGCGAGATCTCGCTCGATTCGGGAAAGAACGTTGTGGTGGCACTGAAGGAAGCCGGCTACACCTCGGTGGAGCTGCTTGACACGGCCGCTGATGACTTTATGGTAACCATGGCGACCGGCGGATTCGATGTGGCATTTATCGCCATGCACGGCGCCGGCGGTGAGGATGGCGCCATGCAGGGTGCCATGGAGACCCTGGGTATCCCCTACACGGCCTCGGGCGTACTTGCCAGCGCCTGCGGTGCCGACAAGGAGGTCTCGAAGCTCCTGTACGCCAAGGCGGGCATTCCCATTGCCCCCGGCCTTGCGCTCGAAGTGGGCGATGAAGTCGATATCGATCACGTTGTCGAGGTCTGTGGCGAGCGTTGCTTTGTGAAACCGGCCGTCAACGGTTCCAGCTATGGCATTTCCCTGGTCCACGAGCCCTCCGAGCTGCCCGCGGCAATCGCCAAGGCGTTTGAGTACGGCGACAAAGTGCTGGTCGAGAAGTGCATCGAGGGTACCGAGATCACCGTCGGCGTATACGGCGAAGATGACGTACGCGCCCTGCCGATTGTCGAGATTCGTAAGCCCGAGGACTGCGAGTTCTACGATCTGGACGTGAAGTATGTCGACCCTACGGATATCCATCGCATTCCGGCGCAGATTTCACCCGAGAATTACGCTCGCGCTCAGGAACTTGCCTGTGCCGCTCACAAGGCCCTCGGTTGCCTGGGTATCTCGCGCAGCGACTTTATTGTGAGCGAGGACGGCCCCGTTATCCTCGAGACCAACACGATTCCCGGCATGACCGATACGTCGCTGTATCCGGATGAGATTCGCCACACCGATGACATGACGTTCCCGCAGGTCTGTGACAGCCTGATTCGCATGGGACTTCGTCGAGCGGGCGTTGCATGCTAATCGAGGACGCTGTTTCGTCGGGAACGCCGCAGTTTGTCATCGATTCCTATGCCACGCTTGCCGAGCGCGCCAAAACCCAAGCGTTTGGTCTCATCGAGGAAGATGTTATCGTCCTCGATACCGAGACCACGGGTCTTTCGGTGCAGGACAACGAGCTTATCGAGATATCGGCGGCTCGCCTTTCGGGCCGCGAGGTTGTCGATCGCTTCGATACCTTCGTGCATCCCAAGCAGCTGATTCCCGCCGAGATTACCGAGCTCACGAGCATTACAAACGCCGATGTGGCAGATGCCCCGTCGGCCGTTGAGGCTGTCGCCGCTCTCGCCGATTTTGTCGGCGGCTGCCCGGTGATCGCACATAACGCCACCTTCGACCGCTCGTTTATCGAGTCGGTCAAGGGCGGCGTCAACGTCAGTGACATCTGGATCGATTCGTTGGCACTGTCGCGCATCGCGCTTCCGCGCCTGGCCTCGCATAAGCTGTCTTTCATGGCCGACCTGTTTGGCTGCGACTCGGTGTCGCATCGCGCCAACGCCGATGTCGACGCCTTGTGTGGTGTGTGGCGCGTGTTACTCGTGGCGCTCACCGACTTGCCTCAGGGCTTGATGGCGCGCCTGGCCGACATGTACCCCGACGTACCCTGGTCCTATCGTCCCATCTTCTCCTTCTTGGCGGGACAGAACCCCGGTTCCATCTTCTCTCTCAGCGCCGCCCGCGCCGACGTTCTCAAGGCCGATCGGGCCGATGATCGCGTTGATGCGGACGAGCTACCGGTCCTTAAGATGCCGAGCCGCGAGGAAATCGAGGCGGACTATGCCCCGGGCGGCCTGGTCAATCGCATGTATCCCACCTACGAGCCGCGCGATGAGCAGATCGCGATGGCGCTCGAGGTCCGTGACGCGCTCGTTACGGGAACGCATCGCGTGATTGAGGCGGGGACGGGCGTCGGCAAATCGATGGCTTACCTGGTGCCTTTTGCCGAGGCCGCGCGCCGCAACAACATCACGGTGGGTATCGCGACTAAATCGAATAATCTTGCCGACCAGCTCATGTATCACGAGCTGCCCAAACTTGCTGAGCAGCTGGACGGAGGCCTATCGTTTTGCGCTCTCAAGGGCTATGACCACTATCCATGCTTGCGCAAGCTTGAGCGCATGAGCCGCGGCCAAGTCGAAATTACGACTAAGCGTGATCCTGCCGACACGCTTACGGCAGTCGCGGTCATCATGGCGTACGTGTGTCAGTCGGCCGATGGCGACCTCGACTCGCTCGGCATTCGCTGGCGCAGCGTCAACCGTCCCGACTTTACGACGGCGTCGCGCGAGTGCGCCCGTCGCCTATGCCCGTTTTTCCCCGATAAATGCCTAGTCCACGGCGCCCGCCGTCGCGCGGCGCATGCCGATGTGGTGGTCACCAACCATTCCCTGCTGTTCCGCAATGTTGCGGCCGAGGGCAGAATCTTGCCCCCGATTCGTCATTGGGTAATCGACGAGGCCCATTCCATCGAGCGCGAGGCACGCCGTCAATGGGCGCGCGTGGTGTCGGCGGACGAATCACGCGTTCTGTTTGAGCGTCTGGGTGGCTCGAGCACCGGCGCGCTAAGCCAGGTTTCCCGTGATTTGGCAACCTCCGAGGGCTCTACGCTCTATCTGGGCCTTACCGCCAAGGCGACGTCGACGGTTGCGCGCGCGAGCATGGCGATCGCCGGCGTGTTCGATGGCGTTCGCGAGCTCGGTCGCCGTGCCCGTGGGGGCTATGACAATGCCAATCTATGGATTGGCCCCGAGCTGCGCGAATCTGACGACTGGCATGATTTCTTACAGTCGGCCTACACTGGCATCGACGCATTGGAACAAGCTGACAAGAGCGTCGACGCGCTGGTGCAAGCCGTCGCCGCCGACAAGCCAGAGGTTGTTGTCGACCTGGGTGATATCTCGCGCCGCCTGCACGAGCTGGCCGAGAACCTAAAACTCATCATTGATGGTACCGATGAACACTATGTGTATTCGCTGCAGGTCAATCGCAGGCTGCGTGCCGGCGGAGAGTCAATGACCGCAGAGCGCATCGACATTGGCGAGGCCTTGGCAACCGAGTGGCTGCCCGAGGTTCACACGGCTATCTTTGCCTCGGCGACCATGACGGTGTCCAAAAGCTTTGAGCACTTTAACCATGCGGTCGGCCTTGATCGCATCGGTGCTTCAACGTCGTCATCGCTGCACTTGGATTCGAGCTACGACTTCGATTCGAACATGGCTGTAGTCGTTGCGGGCGATATCCCCGATCCGCGCGATCGTGAGAGCTATCTTACGGCGCTCGAGCGCGTACTGGTCGACGCCCATCTTGCCATGGGCGGATCGGTGCTCACGTTGTTCACCAATCGGCGCGACATGGAAGACCTGTACGCCCGCGTTGAGCCCAAGATGGCCCGTGCGGGTCTGGAGCTCAACTGCCAGCAGCGCAACTCATCTCCTCGTCGCCTGCGCGACCGGTTTATCAACGAGCCGACCTCGTCGCTTTTTGCGCTTAAGGCCTTCTGGGAGGGGTTTGACGCCAGCGGCGAGACGCTGCGTTGCGTCATCATTCCCAAGCTGCCGTTCTCGAGCCCCACGGACCCGCTCTCGTGCGAGCGTAACCTGCGCGAAGACCGCGCTTGGGCACGCTATTCGCTGCCCGAGGCGGTGCTCGAGGTCAAGCAGGCGGCCGGCCGCCTTATCCGCTCGTCGACCGATTGCGGCGTGCTGATTCTGGCCGACCCGCGCCTGGTGACGAAGGGCTACGGGAAGAAGTTCTTAACGTCGCTGCCCACGAGCTCTTATCAGCGCATCGAATCGGCGCAGATCGGTCACTATCTGCAACTGTGGCGCGCACGCCACGAGCGACGGCGCTAAAGCGGACAGACGAGGGTTTTTGCCATATCGCACAGACGCTTTGACAGGGCGGGGTCATCCAAGATGCGGATGGCTCCGCCCGCTGCGATTATCTGGCTCAATAGCCAACGCTCGGAGCCGTAATGCACGGTTACCGTTGCCATGTCTGCACCGCCGCGCTCGATGAGGGTGATGCCGGCCCAGTCCAGATGCTCCGCCATATCGAATGGCATCAAGAGCTTTGCGCTACGCTGCGTCCGGGCAAGGGAATCGTGGAGGGATGCAACGTCCGGTGCGTGAGGCACGACGGAGTCTTCCGTCAGGGTGAGTCCCTCGATTTTATCCATGCGATAGGTGCGCTGCTCATCGACCGCGATGTCCCAGGCAATCAGATATGTTTGGTCGCCGTTTGCCGTAATGCGCAAGGGGTCGACCAGACGCTCGCGTGGCCGCGCATCGTCCATCGAGCGATACGAGATGCGACAGCGAACACCGTCCTGAATGGCGCAGCTCAGCTGCTGCCAGTGCGACCCGTGGTTGACGGTGTCAAAGACGCGCTGGTTATAGCCGAGCTCTTCGGGTAGAAGAGCATGTCGAATCCGAGCTGCCGCCTGGGGCTCGATCCCCAACGATTCAAGTTCGTGGTTGAGCACAGCGCCCTCGGCGGCACTCAGGCGCAGCGGTAGCACACGCCCGGCGTCACCGGTGAGGACCACACGCTCGCCGTGGCATTCGCAGATGATGCGCGCACCCGATTCTCGGTCCGCGAGCGTCGAGACGATCTCGAGAATCTCGTCGAGCGACACCCCCGTGATGTCAAAGCGACTGCAAATCTCGGTTCGTGTCATGCCGCTCTCGCCGGCGGCGTAGAGGGCCTCCATGATGTCGATGGCGCGCGAGAGCCTCTGCTCGCTGGTGAGTTTACGCACGGGCATGCTCATGCACCGTCCTTTCAATGAGGTGGTTCCACGCCTGTTTGAGCGATTTGGGGGCCACGGGCCTCATGCCGTCCATGGCGTGGGCCATGCAAAATGAGGCGGCGGCTTCAAGGTCGCGCACGTCAACGGTCCAGGTCCATCCTGCATCGGTGTGTGCGAGCTCGCCTCGCCCGCGCGTGAGGCCGTTGATCATATCGATCTGCGTCTGAGGGGCGAACGAGAACGTAGCTGCAACGGGCGGTCGGTCGGCAAAATCGAATTCAAAGAACAGATAGTCGTTGAGATTGAAGTCTGCAGGGATGGCGTAGGCCTTTGAGGGGCGCCAAGCGCGAACGATACGGTCGCAGCGGAATGTCCTGATGTCGTCGGTGACATTGTCGAGGCCGCAGAAGTACGCCACGCCCTCGCGCTCGAACATGCCGTAGACGCAGACGGTACGCTCTTTCTGCTCGCCGCGTCCGTTCTGATATAAAAATCGCAGCGCGCATCGCTCGGCAAAGGCGCTCCATACCGCATCGACGGTGGGAGAGCGGCGGATCGGTGCTTCGTCCACCGCCGACATGCCGGTGAGGTAGGCAATCTTGGAGCGAATATCGGCAAGCGGTGCGGCAAAGGTGGAAGAGCCGGCCGCTAGCGTCTGGTCGATGGCGTTGAGTAGGATGTCGGCGTCGTCTGCGGTGATGAGGCCGCCTGCAGCAAACGTGTGCTCGCGGTCGATTGTCCACGAGCTTTCCTCGGTCTCCTGCGCACCGGCGGGGCGAACCTCCTTGATTAAGATGCCGCGCTCGAGCAGTTTGTCACGATCGCGCCGAAACTTGCGCTTATCCGAGTCAATGTTGCCCGAGCCATATCCCAGGTCAGAATCCAAGACGATCTGCTCGGTCGTCAGCGGTTCGGGGGAGCTGTTGAGCACAAAGAAAAGATTGAGGATACGCTGAGCCGTTTTATCGAAACTTGGCTCTGAATTTCCCTTTTTAATTGTCGCGGTCGCGTCGCTTGCCGTCATAGGGTCCTCGCATGAGAAGGTGGTTTGCTGCCATGATTTTAGTCCGATATGGAGATTAGGCTATATCCTTGTCCGCTCGGGGCGTTAAGATGGCCCGAATTCGGTCGTTTGCGCTCGCTCGGGGTATACTTTCGACTATATACGGTTCTAATGTGCAAGCATTGGGCCTATTTGTCGGATTATGGATGTGGAGCGCACATGGCGAACACCCAGAACTATATTAACCACCTGCTGCAGAACACCGGCATTACGCCGGCATGCAGCGAAGAAGAGCGCTTGGCTGCCGAGGATATCGCTCAGATCTTCCGCAACCACGGCTTTGATCCCGAGGTTCAGGAGTTCAATGCCCCGGCGCCCAGTAGATTGGCATTTGCCGTTACCGGTATTCTTGCGTTTGCCGGCGCCCTGCTGATGGGCATCGGCGGCGGCATCGGCTTGGTCGGCACCTTGCTGGCCATTGTCGGTGCCGTTCTTTACGTGCTCGAGCGCACGGGCCACCCCGTGGTTTCGCGCCTGGGCAAGACGGGCGTGAGCCAAAATGTCATCGCCTACCACAAGGCCTCGGGCCCGCTCGCGTCTCCGCGCAACCGCCCGGTGGTCGTTGTCGCACACTACGACTCTCCCCGTGCTGAGCTGCTCGCCCGCGAGCCCTATGCTTCGTATCGTGCGCTCATCGCCAAGCTGTTGCCCGTTGCCACGGTTGCCCCTGCTGCCGTTGCCATCTTGCGTATCCTGCCGCTCCCCGGCGCGCTCAAGGTTCTGCTGTGGATTGTCGCGATCCTCGCTTCCCTCGTTGCGCTCGCCAACGCGGCAAACATCATTTCTAACCGTTTTGTGCTTCCCTATACGTCCGGCGCAGTGTGCAACAAGTCTTCTGTCGCCGCTATGCTCGGCGTTATGGACAACGTTGCTCCCTTCCAGGGCGAAAACGAGTTTCCCGACGATGTTCCGTTCGATACCTATTTTGGGGAGCAGAAGCGTCGTGCCGAGGAGATGGCGCGCGCAGCAGCGGAGTATGCCGCGGCCCAACAGCAAAACGACTACGGCAACACCATCGAGTATGAAGAGCCTACCTACGCCGAGGACGAGTTCGGTCAGCCGATTGCTCCCGACGCTCAGACCGAGCCCGAACAGGGCGAGGCTTTCGACGAGCAGATCGAGGGCTTTGAGGGTGCGTCTGCCGACGAGACGCTGATTGGCGCCATCGTGCCCGAGGATCAGAATCAGGCTGTCCAGGCCGAAGAGTTCAATGACGAGGTTCCCACTGCCGAGCCGGCGGAGGAGCCTGTCGCGGCCGAGCCCGAGCCCAGGCTCTATCGCAATGCCGCCGGCAACATCCGCTTTGGTTCGGATGCCATCCGTGCGCTCGGAATGCTTCCCGAGTCCTGCACGCTCGATTACGAGGAAGGCGAGGAGCCGACGTTTGAGCCCGAGCCTGCCCCCGTCGTGACCGTGGATGATGAGTCTGCCGCGGTTACCGCTGCCGTTGCCGAGTCCGAGGCGGTGTCCGCGATCGATCCCGCGGCAGGACTGGACATTTTGGCTCCCGCCGCGCCGGCGCAAGACGTTGCGGATGAGTCTGACGACGATTACGTTGAACAGCCGAGGCGCGTGTCTTACGAGAGCGATACTGATTTCTCGGCCGAGATTCCCGCGGCAACGCCCCATGCCGATATTGCATCCGCGTTCTCTTCGATTGGCGCCAGCGCTTCCAACTTCTTTAAGGGCGCGCTTGCAAAGGGCAAGAAATTTGTCGACGATTTCGAAGAGAAGCGCGCTGCTGCACGCGAGGCTGCCGAGCAGGAGGCTATCGCTCAGCAGCAGGCAGCTGAGGCGGCACGTGAGCTCGCGGCGCAAGAGTTCGAGCAGAACGAGGCTATGCAGTCCGTGCCCGTCGACGCTGCCGAAGCTACAACGTCCTTTGAGTCCCAGCAACCGGCGTCCGCGGATGTTGTTGAGGCGACGACGTCTTTCGAGGCTCAGCAGCACGTCGATAGCACCATGTCGTTTGATGCCGCGCAGTTCGATTCCACGATAACGTTTGAAAAGCAAGGCACCGCGATTGCCGAGCCCCTTCCTGTTTCCGATGAGCAGGGCGACGCGGCAGACGATGACGAGCCTATTGATGCTGCCGAAATCCAAGATGCCGCCGAGGACGAGCCCGTCGAGGCCAACTGTGACGAAGAGCAATACGCGGCAGCCGAGCAAGATGATTCGACCGAGGTCGAGCAGGAGGAAGTGCCTGCGGTTTCCGAGGCTCCCGAGACAGATGAGTCGAGGCCTTACTCCACGCAGATTTTCACCATGCCGGCCCCGAGTGGTTCCGGTGCCACGGTTGCCGATGTTGCTCCCACCCAGGACGAAACGATCGATTCCCTTATGGCCCAGATTTCCTCCCAGGCATCACCACGTCCGCAGATGAATGTTCCCGATCCGGCGTCGGCTCCGTCGCCTGCACCTTCCTCGTCTCCGCTAGCTTCGGTCCCCGATCCGTCGCTGCCGTCGATGAAGCAGGCAAACGTTGCGTCTCGCACGTCGCTGTTCGACCTTCCCGACCCCTCCGCACAGGTCAACGACCCCTTTGCTACCGCTCAGGGTCCCGAACCCACATCGGCACCCGTTGCGCCTCCTAGGCCCGTTGCGTCGGGCGCACAGCCGATCGAGACCATTTCGGCTCCCGCCCCGGCGGCACCCAAGTCTCGCAAGCGCGGCCTGGGCGGCCTGTTCGGTCGTAAAAAGAAAAACGAACAGGACAGCATGAGTGACTGGCTGGGCGTCGAAGACGATTACGATGCCAAGAAGTCCGGTCGCGGCATCGGTTCGTGGGATAATTTCGAGGACGATAACGATGGCTGGAAGGGCGGCGCTACGTCTTCCGACGGCGCTTCTTCCGAAGATATGCTCTCGGCTGTTGCCTCTATGGGTGACGATGAGCTGCTCGGTCACGATATCTGGTTTGTGGCAACGGGCGCCTCGGATTGTGATGGCGCCGGTATGAAGGCCTTCTTGGCTTCGCATCGCGATAAGCTCCGCGGCGTATTCTTCATCAATCTTGAATCCGTCGGCGCCGGTAGGCTTTCGGTGGTGACGGTTGAGGGCGAACAGCAGCTGCTCAAGGGCGATCGCCGCATCATGAACCTGGTCAGCAAGGTGTGCAAGTCGTTCCATGTCGATTGTGGCGCGCTCGAGATGCCCTATGCCAAGACCGATGCCTATGCCGCGCTCGAGGCGAGCCGCCGAGCCCTCACCATCGCCGGCGTGGACGGCACGCGCCTGGCTTGTGCTCGTACCGAGGACGACCTGCCCCACAATGTCAACCCGACGAACATTGCCACGGTATCCGAGGTCGTGACCGAGGTTATCCGCCGTTCGTAGACGGAGCTCTAAGGAGTCAACGTGTTTTCGTATATTAAGCGCCATTGGCCTGTCTACGTGATTTTGACCTTGATTGCCATTGCATTGGGGTTTGGAGCCGCCTATATCGTGGGCGCGAAGGGCTCGACCCCCGCCTCCGCAATCAGCGAAGAGGTGGAGCAAGAACAGAGCACGGGTGCCGATGGGATTCCTGAGTCCGAGCAAGCAATCGTTGATGGTGGATCTTCGTCTGCAGAGTAGATACAGCGATTTAAATGATTGAAAGCGGGCGAGCCGGGGGACTGGCTCGCCCGCTTTTTCATCGCGCTAGCGCTTCTTTGGGATTGACCTAAGGCGAGCGAACCATAGGGCTGCGGCACCCGAGGTCAGGAGCGCGGTGATGCAAGCGGCGATGGGAGCTGATCCTGTTGCCGGTAGGTCCTGCGGTAGGGTACAGCGTTGAATGACATGGTCCTCGTCATGTGACTCAAGTTTATCGCCGCCGCCGTTGCGGCAAAGATCGACGCGTGCGCTGTTGGTGAGTGCAGTTTGGGGTGTGTAAGCCGACGTTGCCTGCATGTGCACGACTGCGCCCCGAGCATCTGTGCCAAGGATTGCTTTGGCATCGTCAAGGTCGTCGTGCTCATCTTTGAGATCATCGCGGGTCCAAGAATCCGTATCGCTTCGAGTCGTAAAGTCGGCGGCTACCGCACCGTATTCAATGCGAATGCCCGTTACGACGGTATTGGATGCAAGGTCGAGTTCTTTCGCCTCGAGTGTGGCGGATTCCGTGGTCGAGACATCCGCCTTCCAGAGGTGCCAGCCGTCGTAATCGACGAGGCGGCAATCTTCACCCAGACTCTCTTTTACTTCGTCGGACTCAAGCCAAGGATTTTCGTGCCCATCGTCAAGCGTCGCGTTTGCCGGCTCATCGACGTCTGTCGAGTCCAACGGCGTCGTGCGATACCACACGTTGCACAGACCGTTGAGGTCGCCGATGGCGACGGGGGTTTCGATTGAGACGAATCTCGCCGTATCGTCCTCGGCACACTCAAGATCATCGGTAATTGTGAACTCATCAACCCAGGTAGCTGAATCGTTTCGAGCGTCGATGGTATAGGAGAAAAGACCGTCCGTATTGGTTTGCGTTGCGGCGCGATTTTTACCATCGCCGTTGGCCAGCAGACCCTTCCCGATAGGTTGGACAAGCTCCTGACGCTTGTCGACCTGTCCTTTGATCTCGATGGGCGCATCCTTCATCGCGACGGATTGGACTTCTCCCGTATCCTTTATTTCAAACGTTATCTCCTCGGCAAGGTCATAGGTCCGCGGAGACATCATTTCGCGCAACGAGTAGGTGCCGGGTGCAAGATGTTCGACGCGGTGCGGCTTGTCGGATGAGGTCCAGGAGTCTATTTCGGTTTTATCGGGACCATATAAGGTGAGTTGTGCGCCTTTCACTTCCTGCTCTCCGCTTGCATCGACCTTGGAGATATCAACCTTGGTGTAATTGTCGGATACGTTAAGCCGTGCTTCTACAACGGGTGTTTTCTGGTCGGCATAAGCGAGGTCTACGATATGGGGCGTCCGGTCGAGTAAGAAGCCTGCCGGCGCTTGAGTCTCGACAACCTCGTAGCGTGCGGTGCCAGATCCCAGCGGGAGGTCGTCCGCGCGTGCTTCTCCAGTTTCATCCGTTGTGACGGTAGCGACAGTCTCACCGTCGAGCGCGGCAATGCTACCGTCGGGGCGCACGATATCACCCGAGGCACGGATCTCAAAGATGGCGCCCGCGAGGCTGCTGCCGTCTACGACATCGGTTTTAACGATCCTGATGTTTCCGGTCGCGGCGTGGTCATAATACGAGGCGATTGCAACGGGCGTTAGGTTCATGTCGGCGGGTATGTTTACCTCGATCTCTTTGCCGACAAGATAGGGCTCTTTGGCCGAGGTTTCGCGTACATAATAGGTGCCCGGCACGAGCGATTCGGGCAGTGTGACGGTCCCGGTCGCGTCAGTCGTAAAGGTGTCCATTACGTTATGTGCTGGATGCCAGCAAGTTTGTGAGACAGGTTTGTGATTGCTGTCGAGGAGTTGGAAGGTGAATCCGGCTAGGGGAACAGAAGCGCCTGTTTGGGCATCGCGTTTTACAATCTGGAGATGCGTCGACAGAGCGTGGTTGTCCACGATATATTGAAGCTCGGCGCCGTTGGAAATCTGATTGGCCTCGACGGTCCATTCCCCTGCACGTTTAAAACCCTCTGGGACGGTTTCCGGAACCTCACGAACGGTGTAGCCGGCGCGGTCGTATGGGATGGCTCCGTGGACACCGGCGGGTCGCTTGCCTGCGCCAAACCATGCTTCGGGCTGATCTTTGGTGGAGGCAAAGCCATAGATGTTTGTGGTCAGTGTGCCAACAACCTGCTGAGAGCTGTTACTGACAACCTCAAAGACAACATCTCCTGCCGGCTGCTCCAGGCCGGATCGATCGCTATTGCCGTAGTCCTTGAATTTTGAAATCTCAAGGTCAAACGCAATGGGGATATCGGAAACGCGCGATTCGATCTCGACCACGCCTGAATCACCGAGCTGGTCGGCTCCAACGGTATAGGACCAGCTGTCGTTGGTTGGCAGGTAGCCCTCGGGGGCTTTTGACTCATAGATGGTAAAAGTTCCCAGGGGGACATCGGTGAGGGTAGCTCGACCGCTTTCATCGGTCCTGAGAGTTTGTGTCCATCCAGGGGTTGATTGCGATACGCACACGAATTCTGCTCCTGCGAGCGAAGCCCCAACTTGGGGGCCTGCATTCGTTGCGGCGTCGAGCTTTACAATGCGCAAGGTAATGGTGCCGGGTTGTTCATCAATGGTGACGTATCCGCCGTTATCCGTCGTGGTAAAGGCAATGTGATCGTGCCGGGGGATATAACCAGCTGGCGCTGTTGTCTCAACTAGGTAGTATGCCGTGTTGGGTAGGAGTGTTGCCTGCGCTCGACCGTTGCTGTCCATCTGGACGGTGCCGACACGCGCGCCGCTGGCGCTCTCAAAAACATCGAATGTTGCCCCGTCAAACTGATAAGTATTGTTTCCGCTGGTAATGGCAGCGTTTGCAGACTGCTTTTGGAAGGAAACAGAGACCGCCGGCAGTACATAGAGCATGTCTTGACGTCTGCTGCCGTCCGATACGGTTCCTAGATAGCGCCGCGCGCGGTGCGGAGCGGCTTTGATGCTTCCTGATTTTGCGCTGTCGTGGAGCCACCGCGCAGCCGCCACGACTTCATTGTCGGCGGTAAAGTGCCCACTCTTGGTTTTGCCCTGAGCGGTCGTGTAGGAGTAGGTGCCGTCGACATGGGTAGTGCCGTTGAGCATCCATACGGCAAGCTGGGTGGCGGCGCGGGCGCGATCGGGTGAAAGATGGTAACCGCCAAACGACGTGGCGGTAGGATATCCGTGACAAACGATTGCCGCGAACTCGTCGTCGAGCCACACCCAGCCTTGATCAAAGTTGAGCCATGGACCGCCCGGCTTGGTGGGCCCGGGGCGTTCCTGGTTCATGCAGTAGGCAATCGAGGCGTCTTGAGCTTCATACTTGCCGATGAAGAAGGGCCCACAATCATCGCTAATAGTACGGAAGCCGAGCTGGTCGTAGCCATCGACGGCAAATGCGGCTCCCGGTGCCAGGCAGCCGAACAGCAGGAAGAGGAGCAGGAGCAGCGGACCTGTTGCGATTGCGCTGTGGACAGAGTGCGTGGGTGCGTTGGACATGGCTGCTCCTTATCCCTCGTGCGCCGCATGGGGAGGTTGCGACGCGTAGGATGAGGCTACCCCCGAGGTTCATGCGGGTAAGTACCGGAGCCTGACCAAAAGCTTGCCCAATTCCTGACAAATTGAGCTCAAATACAACAATCAGGCAAAAGCGCAGGTAGAAGATAAGGAGAACAGGAGGCCAAAGGTCCTCATCTCCACAATTGATGCGATTTTCAAACGAATCTCCACAGCTAAAACAAGCATCGCCACCCTTGTATCGAACAAGACAACCGCGTTATACTAGCCAACACACAAGCGGGCATCGCCAAGTGGTAAGGCATCAGCTTCCCAAGCTGACACTCGCGGGTTCGAGTCCCGTTGCCCGCTCCATTCGAATTTCAGGCACGGTAACGTTTCGTTACTGTGCCCTTTTCAATAAAGTGCCGGGACTCGAACCCGACAGGGTGCGAGCGTTAAATAAACGCGAAGCGTTTATAGCGAGCAGGCAAGGTCGCCGATAGGCGACCGCAGCCGGTGCGGATTTGCGAAGCAAATACGCGGACGTCCCGTTGCCCGCTCCATCGAGCGCGGGAGACCTTGGGACGGCCAATTCAACAAAGTCTTCCCCATCGTCTCCGTGAATCCGGGGAGATCGACCGCAGCCGGTGCGGATTTGCGAAGCAAATACGCGGACGTCCCGTTGCTCGCTCCAATTCCAAAATGTTAGGTTAATGCCTGCTGCCCATACTCGCACCCGCGCACGGTACAATGGTTGAGTTACGACCAACGTGCCAATAACCAAAAAGGAGCCGCTATGATCGATCGCTATACCCGCCCGGAGATGGGACATATCTTCTCCCTCGAGAACAAGTATGCCATTTGGCAGGAGATCGAGGTTCTGGCCTGCGAGGCCCAGGCGGAGCTCGGCAAGATCGGCATTTCTAAAGACGAAGCCCAGTGGATCCGCGACCATGCCAACTTTGAGAAGGCGAAGGTCGATGAGATCGAGGAGGTCACGCGCCACGATGTCATCGCCTTCCTGACCAACATGAAGGAATATATCGACGCCGATGTTCCCGAGGGCGAGCCCAAGCCTAGTCGCTGGGTTCACTACGGTATGACCAGCTCCGACCTGGGTGATACTGCTCTGTGCTATCAGCTTACTCAGGCGTGTGACCTGATTATCGAGGACGTCAAGAAGCTCGGCGTGATCTGCAAGCGCCGCGCCTTCGAGGAGCGCAATACGCTCTGCGCCGGACGCACCCATGGCATCCATGCTGAGCCGATGACCTTCGGCATGAAGTTTGGCTCTTGGGCATGGGAACTCAAGCGCGACCTTGATCGTCTTGAGGATGCTCGCAAGAACGTTGCCTTCGGTGCCATCTCCGGTGCCGTCGGCACCTACAGCTCCATCGAGCCGTTCGTCGAGGAGTACGTCTGTGAGCACCTGGGTCTGGTTCACGACCCGCTGTCCACGCAGGTCATCAGCCGCGATCACCACGCCTATCTTGCCGGCGTGCTTGCCACTACAGCGGCCACCTGCGAGCGCATCGCGACCGAGGTCCGCAACCTGCAGAAGACCGATACACTCGAGGCCGAGGAGCCCTTCCGCAAGGGCCAAAAGGGCAGCTCCGCCATGCCGCACAAGCGCAACCCCATCACCATGGAGAAGGTCTGCGGTCTGTCGCGCGTCGTGAAGTCCAACGCCCAGGTCGCCTTCGACAACGTCGCCCTGTGGCACGAGCGCGACATTTCGCACTCTTCCGCCGAGCGTGTCGCCCAGGCCGATAGCTTCATCGCGCTTGACCATATGTTCCAGTGCCTCATTCGCGTTATCGACGGCCTGCAGCTGTATCCGGCCCGCATGATGGCCAATCTCAACAAGACCCGCGGCCTCATCTTCTCCTCCAAGGTCCTGCTTGCCCTCGTCGATACGGGTATCACCCGCGAGGATGCGTACTCCATTGTGCAGGAGAACGCCATGGCCACCTGGCACGAGGTGCAGGATTGTGTCTCTGGCCCCACCTTTAAGGAGCGTCTCGAGGCCGATCCGCGCTGCACCGTCAGCCAGGAGAAGCTCGACGAGATCTTCGATCCGTGGGACTTCCTCACCCGCATCGACACGGTCTTCGATCGCCTGGAGCAGCTCGAGTTCTAATTGATCGATTAGGGACGATGTTAAACCTATCAGTTTGCTTTTGAGCTCCTTTGAGGTACAGCTTTCCAGCTCAAGCCCCGTTGGTAACTCGTTTACCAACGGGGCTTTTGCGTGGGGGGGGCGCCGGGAAAGTCGCACTTTAGCGGATGATGGTATATTGCAGAAATGTCGTTTGCCGTTAATTTGTCCCTTCTGGCAAACATTAGCTTGTAAGTGACCGTCGGGGGGGGGGGTATCCTTAAGCCAATTTTAAGGTGCGGGAGAATACTGCGTTTTCTCACGAGAGATTGGACTTAGGGGAATGAGAAAAGGATTTTGGAGGATAGCCGCCGCATTTTGTGCCGTTTTGGCTGCCGTAACGGCAGTTTCAGTCGCTACGCCATCAATAGCGGTCGCATCGGAAACTAAGGGAGGAGAGGTTCTCGTTTCTGTTTCACAGGACAGTGTTTTGAAATATTGTTCTGTTGCGGTCGGGCAAAGACTGAATGGAAGTGTCCGCTTTTCGCTTCCGGGAGCTCCGTCCCAGGAGATAGCTCAAGCGGCGCAAAACCCCGAGAATTACACGCTAACGATTTCGAGTGATGATGCAGAGAATATCTCGCTTTCAAACATCTATGGACAATGGGAATATACGTTGTCCCCAGTGTCTGTTGGAGACGGCAAGCTTCGGATAACTGCTGAGTTCAATTATGAGGGTTACAAAGCGGAGGGTTATCTTGAAATAAGCCTTGCTAAGTCTCAAAACAAAATAAAAGAAATAAAGTATGCAAACAATTCGGACAAGGCAAAGCCTGTGTCTTCTCTGACGTTGTTATATATCGAGAAGTGTCCTGTTTGCGGAAAACAACACTATGGCTCTGAGAAAGGGAAAGTGCTGCTCGCATTTGAGCGGCCCGATGAGGAGCCGACGGCGTTTGATATCTATGGAAATAGCTCTTATGACGATGGGTCGGGGCTTTATACGCAGCTAAGCAGTGATCAGATAACGGAGTGTAGCAATTCTGCCGATTATCAGCTGCAGGCTCCTGTTTATATTAATCCGCACAGCAGCAGCGCTAGTGAACTCCGGATAGGCGTGAGTGACTACGCGCAAGATATTTATCAGAAGAAACGACTCTGCGACGTGGTGATGAAGGAACAGGGTCCCGCTTTTGTTGAGAAAAACATGAGCGGAAAAATGGCTATCGGCTCTAACGCATGGATCGATTCGAGTGATTTGATTGATGTTGAACTGAATTCAACCGGGCAAGCTTGCAGAGATTCATCGCGTGACTACCAGTCTCAAACGTGGAAATTATCCTATTCAGTTATAAAAGGACAAGACATTGTTTCGATAGAGGGAGATCGGGTCACCGCAATCAAGGTGGGGACTGCAACTATTGAGGCGACGGATTCGTTCGGCGGCAAACATGTCGGCACCATAGATGTGATTCCCTACCCATCCGTTAAACCTTCGATTGCATTCTTGAAGGAGAGCGAAATCTCAATTGAAAGCGAATTAGCTCCAGACCGCACCGGCACGGACGATTATCTGCTTGATGCGAACAGATATCGCGATTACTTTGGAACTGTGTTGACGAAGGAGGCTGTAGAGCTTCTCGATAAATATCCATATTCTGAATATCGATTCGTGTCATCAGACCCTAGCATCGTTAGCATCGAGATGTACGCTGTGAGCTCAAGTACAGCAGGATATTTCGCGCATCCGAATGGCTACGGCACTGCAAAGATAGGCGTCTATCTCGGTGACCCCGATAATGGGGGCCTTCTCTGTGACACGATGACCGTTCATGTCGTCAAGCCTGGCGAGGAACCTGCAAAAACGACGGTTTCCATTGCGGATGGTTACTCAACATCTATGGACAAGGGCACGACTCAGCAGTTGAAGGCAAAGGTTTCCCCTGACGATAAGGCCAGTAAGGTTGTCTGGTCCTCTTCTAACGAGAGCGTCCTTACCGTCGATGGCAACGGTCTTGTTACCGCTGTCGGTGACGGTGATGCCACGATCACGGCAACGGTTGATGGGGTCTCTGCAACCACGGATACAATTACGGTAACCACTCCGGTCGTAAAGGTCTCGGGCGTCAGCCTCAGCGCGTCGAATCTTAAGCTTGCTGTGGGCGGTGAGCCCTCGACGTTGACCGCAGCGGTTGAGCCCAACAATGCAACGAATAAGAATGTGTCCTGGTCTTCGAGCGACCCGGAGGTCGCCACGGTTGCGGACGGCGTCGTGACCCCGGTCAAGGCCGGTGCTGCCACGATCACCGTTACCACTGAGGACGGCGAGTATAGCGCCACGTGCAAGGTGACCGTTATTCAGCCTGCTACGGGCATCACGCTCGATAAGCAGAAGGTCGCGCTTGCGGGCGCTGCAGCCGAGCAGCTTAAGGCGGCGGTCGTTCCCGCGGAGGCTAACCAGACAGTTGTTTGGAAGTCCAGCAATGAGAGCGTCGCTACGGTCGATCAAACCGGAAAGGTGACGGCTGTCTCCAAGGGCGCCGCAACCATCACCGTTTCGACTGAAGACGGCGTCTATTCTCAGGATTGCGCGGTGACCGTCTCTAATCCCGCAACGAACCTTACGGTCGACCAGACCGCTCTTAACCTTAAGAAGGGCGAAGAGGGCACCGTGAAGATTTCTCTTGTTGGAGCCCTTGCGGGTGAGGTCGACGAGACCAAGCTTGCTCTGGATGACACGGGCGCTTCGAAGGCGTTTAAGGTTGTCGACAACGGCGATGGCTCCTACACCGTTACCGCCCTCAAGACCGGTTCTGGCTCATTTGTCATCACTGCAGAGTCGCTCTCCCAAACCGTCTCGGTGACCGTGACCAACCCCGTCCAGAAAGTCGAGCTCGACAAGACGAGCCTGTCCTTTACCGTCGGTGATGCCTCCGCAAAGCTCTCCGCAACGGTGAGTCCTGCCGATGCAGACGATACGACGGTGAGCTGGACCTCCAGCGACTCGTCGATCGCTACGGTCAAAGACGGCGTCGTGACGCCGCTTAAGGCCGGTAACGCCACGATCACCGTCACCTGTGGTGACAAAACAATGACCTGTACCGTTACTGTAGCGGCGAGGGCCATTGCGGGCGTTGCAGGTAGCGACGGAACGGACGTTAGCGTAAGCGCCGAGAACAATGCCGCTGCCGGCATTGCCCAGAACAACAGCATCTCTCTTGTGGTCGAGGAACCGACAAATCTTACCGACGCCGCCAATGCTACGATTTCCGGCCTTGAGCAGGGGGCTACCAAGGTTGCCGAGAAGCTCGATATCAAGCTTCTCAAGAATGGCGAGGTTATCGAGGACTTCGATGGCATGTCCTTCATCGTTCGTGTCAAGATGACCGCAGCCATGAAGGCGCTCACCAATCTCAAGGTGCTCTACGTTGCCGAGGATGGTTCCACTCAGGCTATGGATACGTGGACCGAGGGCGACTACCTTTGCTTCCGCACGAGCCACTTCTCGACGTACGTGGTGACGGGCGAGGAGGCCAATGGTGAGCCGGTTCAGCCTACGCAGCCCGTGACGCCGTCCCAGCCTAGTCAGCAGACGACGACCAAGGTGACCAAAAAGTCTGTTAAGGCTACTAAGGGCGCGCTCGCCAATACGGGCGACCAGGCCCTTGCGGTTGCCTTTATTGCTACTGTCGCAGGCGTTGCGCTGATCGCTTTCGCTCTTATGCGTAAACGTTTCGAGCGTTAGGGTACCCCGCTCGTCACCCGTATCGACACGGTCTTTGATCGTCTGGAGCAGCTGAGCTTCGAGTAGGCTGGCTTTATTCGACCGCTTGCGGATACATTTCAACCATTGGCGCCTTGCCCGTCTTGGGCGAGGCGCTTTTTTTCGTTGCTGCCGCAGGCTCCGGTAATAGAATGAAAATTCGGCTGCCGTTTTGATGAAAGGAGGCACGTGCCCAGATGTATTAAACGAGGCGCTATCGTCTCGTTTGTGCTCATACTCTTTGTTGCCGTCTGTGCGGGCGCCCTGACGTATACCGTTCGACGCAGTCCTTCCTCCTCGAATGAAGCCGATAAAGATCTCCCGGTGCTCAAGATTGGCGTTACGGATAATGACCCCTATGTGTATGTCGATACCACAGGCGATTACGCCGGTATCGATATCGATATCGCCCGCGAGGCCTGCAAGCGTGCTGGAATCAAACCGCAATTTGTTGACATATCTTGGAATGATCGCGATCGCCTGCTCAAAAATGGTGATATCGATTGTCTGTGGTGCGACTATTCGCCCAATTATCGCGAAGACGATTATTACTGGACTGAGCCGTATCTGACCGTGACAGTCTCGGTCGCCGCCAAGAAAACGAGTGGTATTAAGGGTTTGACGTCTCTCGATGGAAGCAAGACCATTGCGGTGATTGCGGGTTCGGTGAGTGAACGCCGATTGCTTGCGGGGGATCTGGGGGTCTCGTCGGACGTTCAAATCAAATCATATGGCTCTGCCGAACTCTGCAAAGCCGCTCTAGTCAAAGGGTACGTTGACTGCTGGATGGCGGATGTCCAGTCGCTTGACCGACTCGTTGCTCAGTATCCCGGCGTTTACCGTGTGTTTGCCGACAATGTTATGACGGTTGACCTGGGCGTCGCGTTTGATGACAGCTATGAAGGATCGGTCGTAAAGGATCTCAATACCGCGCTGTTCGACATGGATCGAGATGGCACGATTGACCGTATTGTGGGCAATTACAAGACAGGAGCGACGACGGGCGGGCAAGGAGGAAATTCATGACAACTGATGAGCACCGCTTGAGTCGAAAGACTCTGAACGTCATAGCTGCCAGCGTTTTTATCAGCGCCGTCTTGTTAGGCCTGTTGTATACGGTTGGAACCCATCGCTGCCTCGAAAAAACGCTTGGGTTTGGCCAAGAAACCATGGTGTTTTTGGAGAACGCTTGCGAAAAATATGACCGCTACGAACAGGGGAGAAAAACCGAGGCGACGCACGATTTGCTCGCCGCGGTCGAATCGTTTGTGACGTTCCTGTCCTCTGATCGCGTTGAGGTTAACGACGATCTTATCGAGCAATTTGTCCATGCCGAGAACCTTTCGGGGCTGATGGTCATGGACTCCGATGGCCATATGGCTGCCCACTACGACATCGATGGTCGCGATCCGCTCATGTTGTGGCGAGATGAGTTGGCCTGTTCGCCGGTCGCATCGATGTATCAAGGTTCCAAAGTGACCTACTCAACTGTCGATGAGCGCCGTGGTGTCGTTTTTGCCGTCTGTGCTGTTCCGTATGGCGACGGCGTTGCCCTGGCATACCGCTCACTTGTTTCCGATACGGCGGACGACTATTCATATGCCATAGCCGACGTGCTTTCGAACAGTACCTTCCACCAGGGTCCCACGGTGCTTGTTATGGAGGATGCGGAGATTGTCTCATCCAACAGTGCCGATGCTGACGTGTCGCTCGCCCGACTCCTCACCAGCGTAGGAGTTGAGTGGAAAGACGACGGCCTGACGCGCATCGAATATCGAGGAGACGAATGGTATGCCGTGCGTGCGGCATATAAGGACTACCGCCTGTTTGCGCTATATCCCAAATCTGAGGTCATGTCTGACAGGATTTCATTTGTCGCCGTCGGCGTCTTGGTGTGTCTTGCGTTTTGGGTTGTGGTGCTGTTGGCTCGAAATATCGTTGACCACCGCAATTTGGTCGAAAAGGATAAACAGCTCGGCATTATCAATGCCATAAGCGCCATCTACGATTCGACCTTTCTTTTGCATCTCGACACCCTCGAGATCGAGGGGATCAATATGTCGCCGGCGATAGCGAAAATATTTGCTGAGCATACCGAGGCATATGACTTTTTGGACACGGTTTGTCGAGACGTTGTGAGTCCCGAAAGCCGCGAAGTGGTCATGGAGCTTATAGATACAAGTACGCTTCGGGACCGTATGGAGGGCGTGCCGCACTTGGATGCCGAGGTGCGAGATTGCCGAGGTGCTTGGTATTCGCTGCAGGTTGTTCCGCAGCGTCGCGATGAGCGGGGCCGACTGGAATCGGTCGTCGTGGCGACGCATAACATCTCGATGGCAAAGCGCGCCGAAGAGCTTTCTTTTCAGGACAAACTGACGGGGCTTCGCAATAGAAATTACCTTGAGTCCCTTGGCGACGACTCGGTGAACAAATCCCTGCCCGTGAGTGTGATCATGATGGACTGCAACCACCTCAAGCGCACCAACGATCTTTACGGTCACGAAATGGGCGATGAGTTGCTGCGGCGTACGGCGTCTGTATTGAGGCAGGTGGCAGGCGAGAAGTTTGTGCCCATGCGCGTTGGTGGAGATGAGTTTTTGTTGATATGCCCCTACACTGATCGCGAGTCCGCGCGTCAATTGGTGCAAGATCTTCGCCGCGGTCTTGCTGCGGCGAGCGATGATGCGCTGGCCGTCAGCGCGTCATTTGGCATCGCGACGGTAGAGGCACCCGGCTGTACGCTAGCCGAGATATACCGCGTTGCCGACCATAACATGTATCAAGAGAAGCGTGAAGTTCACGCTCAGGACGCGAATCGTTAGTATTGCAGTCACCGGTTTGTGCATCGTAGGATGTTGAATCGGTGCCCGCGATACTATATCGGCCCGGGCGGGGATAATAGACATCTGAAATTTCTCTATGAGAGGGGATCTCAATGATTAGCTTTGACTACAAGCCTCAGGGCGTGTGCTCTCGCAATATCCATCTCAATCTTTCCGACGACGGCAGCAAGGTACTGGGCGTCGAGTTTACCGGCGGCTGCGACGGCAACCTCAAGGCCATCTCCAAACTGGTCGAGGGCGCTCCTGCCGACCGTGTGATCGAGGTTCTTGCCGGCAATACCTGCGGCATGAAGAAGACCTCTTGCGCCGATCAGCTTACGCGCGCTATCGAGGCCGCCCGCGCCGAGATCGCCTAATGGGTATCGTCGACCACATCAAGAACGGAATATCGCGCCGCGGCTTTGTACTCGGTGGAGCTGCCGCGGGCGCTGCCACGGTGCTTGCCGGATGTTCGAAAAAAACAGGCACCAGTGATGATGCCGCTGGCGAGCCGCAGGTTATCAAGGACGATTCCAAGATCATCTCGATTACGGATGAGTACGAGGCAGTCGACATCGATCTTGAGCCGGCGGCATCGTGGACGCTGCCGCTGGGCACATTGCTGTACTACTGCGAGGGTGACTATGCTGCGGCAATGATGGCGCCCGCATCGGCGCTGCACGCCAACACACTCGGTGTGCTCAACCTGGGCGATGGCTCACTTACCACATTAATTGAGGATCCTATCGAGGGCACGGGATATGCTTTTTACGATGTCCGTGCCGGCGATGGCGTGTTTGCGTGGGTTGAGATGAACTTTGCCAATTCATCGTGGAAGCTCTACGCTCAAAATCTGTCGGGCGCTTCGCTCTCTGGCGACGTGGTTGAGCTCGATCGAGGTGGCAAGGACTACGATCCGCCACTGTTTACGGCGTTCGGGTCATCAGTCATCTGGTATAAAATGCCTTCGGCAGGCGGCAATAAAACGAGTAACGATTCGTTTTGCTATCGTCGCTCGCTTGATGAATCTAAGGCCGAGACAATTTGGAAATCGACGGGCCGCTTTGCGTCGGCCCCACGCGCGAGCGACGGCATTTTGACCATCTCGCCGCGTGTCCGCAACGACGAGGGCGTCTACTACGGCATAACGGCAATCGATCTGACCGATGGCAACAACACCAAACGTGCCCAGCTAGTCCTTCCCTCGTCAGTCTCGCCTTTCGAGGCCGTATATATGGGCGATACCTTCGTGTTTTCTATCGAGGCGACCTATAGTGGTGTGGGCAGCCTGGGCAACATGGGCACGTATATCGGTAATGAGGGAGGGCCGTACCTCTTCCTGTCCCGCGAGCCTCTCGCATGTGCGGCTGGCAAGAAGAATAAATACCTTGTTAAGGTACAGGCATCGCATTTCCTGATCGACACCTCTGCCAAGACCTATGGTTCGCTGCTGTCGCCCGACCGCGCTTTGGAGTATGGCGATTATCCAGCTACGGCGGGAAAATCGGACTCATTCCTTACGTACGCCACGGTGCGCAACAGCCAAGGTATACCAGAGACGGTCACCGCACGCCTATTCTCTCTTTAAGCTTAGAGGGGTTAAAAAGGCGCCAACAGGGGAATAAACGCGTTGTAATTGTGAGTGCCGCCCGCCGAGCTGCCACGTCATAGCGGCATCCGGTGGGCTCAGGTGCGTTAAAATGAGCTTGTTCTTAGCTAATTGAGACAGGGGGGCCGTGTTATGGCTTCAGATGCAAAAAAGATTCTGCTGGTCGAGGATGAGAAGGCAATCCGTGACGCCGTCGCTGCCTATCTCGAGCGCGAAGGCTACTGGGTTGTGGGCGTCGGCGACGGTCAGTCCGCGATCGAGGAGTTCGAGAAGCATCAGTTCGACCTGGTCGTGCTCGATCTTATGCTCCCCAAGATCCCCGGCGAGCGCGTTTGCCGCACCATTCGCGATACCTCGGATGTTCCCATCATCATGCTGACTGCCAAGGGCGAGATCGAGGACCGTATTATCGGTCTTGAGCTCGGCGCCGACGACTACCTGATTAAGCCGTTCTCGCCGCGCGAGCTTGTCGCCCGCGTACGCGCCCTGTTCCGTCGTGCCCACCAGGCCGACGAGCCCGCCGTCGAGGTACTCGACTTCGGCGATCTGGTCATCGATATCTCGGGCCACAAGATCTTGGTCGAAGGCAAAGAAGTCGATCTGACGGCTTCCGAGTTCAAGCTGCTCACCACGCTTGCTCGTCATCCCGGCCGTGTCTACAACCGTATGGAGCTGGTCGAGAAGGTGCTTGGGTACGACTTTGAGGGCTATGAGCGCACCATCGATAGCCACGTGAAGAACCTTCGCGCCAAGCTGGGCGATGATCCCAAGAAGCCCAAGTGGCTCTACACCGTCCACGGTGTCGGCTATCGCTTCGAGGCTCCGGCCAAGACCGATAAGTCGGACGAGAAATAGGGAAATCACATATGACACCTGCGCGCTTTGAAATCGGACAAAAGCACAAGCAGGAGAGCGAGGCGGGTTCCAAGGCTAGTTGGAACACGCCTCGTTCCGATTCACGGCCAACGATGAGCTATCCCTCGCGCATGGCACTTGCTTTTGCTTTGACATCGCTCATGACGGTATTGGTGCTGGTGGGCGTTGTCTCTGTTGTGTGGGGCACGGTCTTTTCGGATTACACACGCTCCAATATCGTCGAAATCGCAAATTCCGCCGCCGAGAAGTTGGCAACCTCATATGAGGAAAACGGCTCTTGGACCGCGGGAGAACTGCGCACGGTCGCAACGTCGAGTTTGGTTTCCGACGATCTGGGTATGCAGGTCGTCAATAAAAAGGGCGTGATCGTTTATGACGATTCCTGGCCCTCGGCAAGCGCCACCGCCGATGTACGCGAAAACCAGGCTACGACCGACGACACGAGCGGCAAGAGGGCATCGCATAGCCCGGTCTCGTCTGCTCCAACCGACTCCGATAGCGTTGCCAACGTCGAAATCATAACGTCTTCGGGCGAGCATGTCGGACAGGTAAAGCTATGGGCCATCGGCTCCGATGCCTTGCTCACCAAGGCGGATTCTGCATTTAGGGAGAAGACCTTTAACGCCATGGCCCTCGCCGCGGTTGTTGCAATCTGCATTTCGGTCGTTATCGGATCGCTCGTGTCGCGCATGCTCACCAAGCCGATTCATCGTATTACGAGCACGGCCAAGCAAATTCGCGATGGCGATCTGTCCGCTCGTACTGGTTTGCGCGGTGATGACGAGATTGATCAGCTGGGTGAGACCTTCGATGAGATGGCCACTTCGCTCGAGAAGGATATGAAACACGAGAAGCGCCTGACCTCAGACGTTGCACACGAGCTTCGCACGCCGCTTATGGCCATGCTCGCAACGGTCGAGGCCATGCAGGATGGCGTGTATCCCACCGACGATGAGCATTTGGAGACCGTTGCTTCCGAGACGCGTCGCCTGGCTCGTCTGGTGCAGCAGATGCTCGACCTGTCGCGCATGGAAAACAGCACGGCTCCGCTCAACCTTGAGCCGGTGGACATGGTTCCTTTCGTGCGTTCCATCGTCAATGCCCAGGAGCGCCTGTTTGTCGACCGCGATCTGCGCTTGCGCTTTGCTGACGAGACCCAAGGTCACGACGATGTCGTCGAAGCCGATCCCGACATGATCACACAATGCGTCATCAATCTCATGAGCAACGCCATGCGCTACACCCCCGAGGGCGGTTGGGTCGTGGTGTCGGTGCTCAGTGACCGCAAACACGTCAGCATCGCCGTTTCTGATACCGGCATCGGTATTGCCAAGGATGACTTGTCGCGCATCTTCGGCCGTTTTTGGCGCGCCGATGCCAGCCGTGCCCGTGAGGCGGGCGGTCTGGGCGTGGGCCTCGCCGTGACCAAGCAGATTGTCGAGCGTCATCACGGCTACATATCCGTGGAGTCGGAGCTTGGAAAGGGTACGACTTTTACGATTCATCTGCCTCGCGAGCACACGGCGGACGCGGCATCTACTACAATGGAGCACTAGCTTTTCGCTATTCGGTGAAGGAGGGGTTTCGTCCCTGCCGCTCCGAGTTTGCGAAAACATGCGGGAAAGAACCCGCATTACTGTCGTATTTTGGTAAGGAGTGACTCACGTGACAACGATGGAGCGTCGTCCGGATTCCCGTGGCAAGGTTCGTGATATCTATGATGCCGGTGAAAACCTGCTGATGGTCGCCACCGACCGCATTTCTGCGTTCGACTTCATTCTTCCCGACGAGATTCCGTTTAAGGGAGAGGTGCTCAACCGCATCTCGGCATTCTGGTTCGATAAGTTTGCCGACATCGTTCCCAACCACCTCGTTTCCATCGATCCGGCGGATTTCCCCGAGGAGTTTGCTGAGTATCGTGACTACCTCGCTGGCCGCGCCATGCTGGTCAAGAAGGCCCAGACGATTCCTATCGAGTGCATCGTCCGCGGCTATCTGACCGGTTCGGGCAAGAAGACCTACGACGAGAACGGCACCGTCTGCGGCATCCAACTGCCTGAGGGCCTGACCGAGGCTTCCAAGCTTCCCGAGCCGCTGTTCACGCCGTCCACGAAGGCCGAGATCGGTGACCACGACGAGAACATCTCGTTCGAGCGTTGCTGCGAGATCGTGGGCGAGGACATTGCCACGCAGATTCGCGACCTGTCCCTCAAGATCTACAAGGCTGCCGCCGAGTATGCAGCGACCCGTGGCATCATCATTGCCGACACCAAGTTCGAGTTTGGTGTCATCGATGGCAAGGTCACGCTGATCGACGAGTGCCTCACGCCTGACTCCAGCCGTTTCTGGCCTGCTGCCAGCTACGAGGAGGGCAAGATTCAGCCCAGCTACGACAAGCAATTCGTCCGCAATTGGCTCAAAGCCAACTGGGATATGACGGGGGAGACCCCGCACCTGCCCGCCGAGGTCATCGATGGCACGTCCGAGCGCTATCGCGAGGCCTTCCAGATCATTACGGGCTCCCAGTTCACAAGCATGAAGGAGAACGCATAAGTGAGTACCCGTAGCGCCACGAACAAGCGCACGCAATCCCACGAGGTTACCGGGGTTGCGCGCAAGTCCGCCGCATCCGCCAAGCCCGCCCGTCAGGCAGCGAGCTCTGTCCGCGTCGTGCCGGCTTCGTCTAAGGCACGCCGCAAAGAGCTCGAGAAGGGCGAGAACCTCGAGGGCCTCTCTAAAGAGGAGAAGCGCGCCCGCAAGGCTAAGCAGCGCGCCAAGGAGGATCGCATCTACACGGTGTCGAATATCCTTCTCAAGCAGGATGAGGACTACACCAAGCGCCGCCGCATCTGGTGGGCCGTGCTCACTATCGGCATGGTGCTCGTCGTGGCCATTTGGGCTTCGCTGTACTTCGCTCCCGCTGGCATGGTGTCCAGCCCCGTCCAGATGGTCGGCATCGTTTTGTCCTACGTCGTCATTTTGGGTGACTTTATCTACGACTTCGTTCGTATTCGTCCCCTGCGCAATATGTACCGCACGCAGGCCGAGGGCATGTCCGAGAACAAGCTCAACGCCCTTATCGAGCGCTCGGCTGCCGAGGAGGACAAGAAGGACTCCAAGAAGAAGTAGCGTTTGCATGCATACTTATCGCTAAGATATAAGGCACGTCGTTTTTGCGGCGCGCCTTTTTACTGTTCTATAGATAGATGGAGTGGCACATGATTCGAGCTGCCCTGACGGTCGAAGAGGCTCTGGAGGGCATGAAGACCCTGGAGCCCAAGATTAAAAACTATGCGCGCTTGGTTGTCCGCAAGGGCGTAAACGTCAAGCCCGGCCAGGAGGTTGTCGTTCAGTCCCCCGTCGAGTGCGCATCATTTGCGCGCGTGGTGGTTGCGGAGGCTTATGCCGCCGGTGCCGGTCACGTGACGGTTATTTGGGCCGATGATGCCGTGACGAGGCTCACGTACGAGCATGTCGAGAAAAGCTATTTTGAGCAGACGCCCGAGTGGAAGCGCCTGCAGCTTGATTCCCTGGCCCAGGATGGTGCCTGCTTTATCTTTATCGAGGGTGCGGACCCTGCCGCCCTTAAGGGCATCGATCCCGCTAAGCCTGCTGCAGCTTCTAAGGCAAGGAACACGCAGTGCAAGGTCTTCCGCCGCGGACTGGACTACAACATCAACCCGTGGTGCATCGCCGGCGTGCCGGTCGTTGCCTGGGCGCGCGAGGTGTTCCCGGGAGACGCCGATGAGGTTGCAATCTATAAGCTGTGGAATGCGATTCTGCACACCGCTCGCGCCGATGGCCAGGACCCGGAGAGCGACTGGGAACTCCATGACGCCGCATTCGAAAAGAACCTGCGTTTCCTGAACGACAATCGTTTCGACTACCTGCATTACACCTCGGCAAATGGAACCGATCTGACGATTGGCATGACGAAAGGTCACGAGTGGGCCGGCGGCAAGGGCAAGACGCCCGATGGGCACCCCTTCTTCCCCAACATTCCCACCGAGGAAGTCTTCACCTCGCCTGATCGTATGCGTGCCGACGGTATCGTGTATTCGGCTATGCCGCTCATTCACCACGGTAACAAGGTTGACGATTTTTGGATTAAGTTCGAGGCGGGCCGCGTAGTGGACTACGATGCCCGCGTGGGTAGGGCGACGCTTGCGAGCATTATTGACACCGATGAAGGTGCCGCTCATCTGGGTGAGGTCGCGCTTATCTCCAAGAACACGCCGATCCGTGAAAGTGGCGTTCTATTCTATGACACGCTCTATGATGAGAACGCCAGCTGCCATCTCGCGCTGGGTGTCGGTTTCCCCGAATGCATCGAGGGTGGGTATGACATGTCCAAGGAGGAGCTCCTGGAGCATGGCGTTAACGTCTCGAGCACGCACGTCGATTTTATGATCGGCACGGACGACATCGATATTACGGGCATTACGCCTGATGGACGTGAAGTTGTGATTTTCCAGAACGGCCAATGGAGTTGGGAATAGTCCCAGACCGTGGTACAATGCCACCCGCGGGCCGTTAGCTCAGCTGGCAGAGCAGGGGACTTTTAATCCCAAGGTCCAGGGTTCGAACCCCTGACGGCCCACCCAAAGAAAAGAAAAGCGACTGGCGGATGCCGGCCGCTTTTTTGTTGCCGCGACGCGGGTTCGAACCCGAACTTCTCTATATATAAGAACGCTTGGCGAACAAAACCTGCCTTTTACCGACGGGAAACAAATAGCTGATGCTTTTGGAGTAAAGTGGCGCTCCAGAGATGACCGATGCCTTAACACCTATAAACCAGCTGGTCATCGCCAATATCAGAAGCCAATGCTTCAGTTTTAACCTCAGTGATGCGACTGGGGGACCTATTCATTTGTGAACAAAATATGGAGTGCGCGATTCCCGCCCACGGGGGCCCTCCGGTCTGGCAATATATCTCCTTGCCGCGCGGCCCGGTGGGACCGGATCAGCCGCCAGGCGTGCACCTTGAGAACCGGATACTGCGAGGATGGA